>CAWCSN010000001.1:0-2500 GCA_963798235.1 uncultured Alphaproteobacteria bacterium
GCTCCACCCCGCGCCAAGGTGTTTGACCTGTCTTCTGGTGGAAGCACCGGAGGGAGGTCGTGGTATCGTGATGAGAGTTATGTTTTCGTGGGCTTTTCAGGTCTGGCGGCGACCTACTCTCCCGCGTCTTGGGACGCAGTACCATCGGCGCGGCGGCGCTTAACGGCCGAGTTCGGGATGGGATCGGGTGTTTCGCTCGCGCTAGGACCACCAGACCTGGAAAGCGCACGGGGGCGGGTCCGGGCCTTTTGGCCGGCGCGGGTTCCGCGACACACGAGACTGTCTTTCCGGACACTGAACCGAGGTCTGGTCGGCTTCCGCCGGGAGGCAGGACCTGCCTGCTTCCGGATCGGATCGAAGCCTATCGGGCGATTAGTACCGGTCAGCTGAACGCGTTGCCGCGCTTGCACCTCCGGCCTATCGACGTGGTGGTCTTCCACGGCCCTCAAGGGAGACCTGGTTTCGAGGGGGGCTTCCCGCTTAGATGCCTTCAGCGGTTATCCTGTCCGCACATAGCTACCCTGCACTGCCGTTGGCACGACAACAGGTCCACCAGTGGTGCGTTCACCCCGGTCCTCTCGTACTAGGGGCAACTCCTCTCAAGTCTCCGACACCCACGGCAGATAGGGACCGAACTGTCTCACGACGTTCTAAACCCAGCTCACGTACCACTTTAAACGGCGAACAGCCGTACCCTTGGGACCTTCTCCAGCCCCAGGATGTGATGAGCCGACATCGAGGTGCCAAACACTGCCGTCGATATGGACTCTTGGGCAGTATCAGCCTGTTATCCCCGGCGTACCTTTTATCCGTTGAGCGATGGCCCTTCCACGCGGGACCACCGGATCACTATGGCCGACTTTCGTCTCTGCTCGACTTGTCAGTCTCGCAGTCAGGCGGGCTTATGCCATTGCACTCGACGGTTGATTTCCGACCAACCTGAGCCCACCATCGCGCGCCTCCGTTACTTTTTGGGAGGCGACCGCCCCAGTCAAACTACCCGCCACACAGGGTCCCGGAACCGGATGACGGTCCGCGGTTAGACATCAGGCAAGTCAAGGGTGGTATCTCAAGGGTGGCTCCACGGAAACTGGCGTCCCCGGTTCAAAGCCTACCACCTATCCTGCACATGACTGACCTGATGCCAGTGTGAAGCTGTAGTAAAGGTGCACGGGGTCTTTCCGTCTGACCGCGGGAACCCCGCATCTTCACGGGGAGTTCAATTTCGCTAAGTCTGCGTTGGAGACAGCGGGGAAGTCGTTACGCCATTCGTGCAGGTCGGAACTTACCCGACAAGGAATTTCGCTACCTTAGGACCGTTATAGTTACGGCCGCCGTTTACCGGGGCTTCAATTCGGAGCTTGCACCCCTCCTTTTAACCTTCCGGCACCGGGCAGGCGTCAGACCCTATACGTCGCCTTTGGGCTTCGCAGAGTCCTGTGTTTTTAGTAAACAGTCGCCACCCCCTGGTCTGTGCCCCCGGATGCTGGTTGCCCAACACCCGGGCCTCCTTCTCCCGAAGTTACGGAGGCATTTTGCCGAGTTCCTTCAACGCAGTTCTCTCAAGCGCCTTGGTATGCTCTACCAGTCCACCTGTGTCGGTTTAGGGTACGATCGTACGGAGGGCTATTTCCAGGAACCGCTCACAGGCCGTCCCAATCCGATAAGGGACGACAAGCTCTGCGATCCGTCACTTCCTCCTGGCCCGGGAATATTAACCCGGTTCCCATCGACTACGCCTTTCGGCCTCGCCTTAGGGGTCGGCTCACCCTGCTCAGATTAGCTTTAAGCAGGAACCCTTGGACTTTCGGCGAGCGGGTCTCTCACCCGCTTTATCGCTACTCATGTCAACATTCTCGCTTCCGATCACTCCACCGGATCCCTCACAGGCCGGCTTCACAGTCGAGCACCTGTATCTGCGCTGCCGCTTCGCTGCCCGCGCGCGGTTGCCCGCGCCGGTCGCTCGGCGGCATAACAAATACGGTGCTGCTTCACGGAACGCTCCGCTACCGCGCACCCCTTGCGGAGTGCACCCTGAGCTTCGGCTCGTGGCTTGAGCCCCGTTACATCTTCGCCGCAAGACAGCTTGTCTAGACCAGTGAGCTGTTACGCTTTCTTTAAATGATGGCTGCTTCTAAGCCAACATCCTGGTTGTTTTGGCCGTCTCACATGCTTTCCCACTTAGCCACGAATTGGGGGCCTTAGCTGCAGGTCAGGGTTGTTTCCCTCTTCACGACGGACGTTAGCACCCGCCGTGTGTCTGCCGAGTAGTACGCCTCGGTATTCGGAGTTTGGTTAGGATCAGTAAGGCGGTAAGCCCCCATAGCCCATCCAGTGCTCTACCCCCGAGGGTATTCGCTCGACGCTCTACCTAAATAGATTTCGCGGAGAACCAGCTATCTCCGAGTTTGATTGGCCTTTCACCCCTAGGCACACCTCATCCCGACCTTTTTCAACAGGTGTGGGTTCGGACCTCCAGTGCGTGTTACCGCACCTTCAT
>CAWCSN010000001.1:7500-1062370 GCA_963798235.1 uncultured Alphaproteobacteria bacterium
CCCGGGCTTCGGCGCGGCCCCGCCGCTTGCGGACGATGCGGAGGTTCACGATGTCACCCATGGCGCGCTCAGAATCTTGCTGCCCGAGAAGGTGTCGCACTGGTCGGGGTCGCCGCTGCTGTAGCCGCGGTGGAACCACTCCTGGCGCTGCTCGCTGGAGCCGTGCGTGAAGCTGTCGGGCACGACACGGCCCTGGCTCGCCTGCTGCAGCGCGTCGTCGCCGATGCGGGCGGCAGTGTCGAGGGCGCTGCGGATGTCGTCATCAGTGAGCGCGAGGCTCTGGCGGACCGCGTTGGCCCAGATGCCGGCATAGCAATCGGCCTGCAACTCGACGCGCACCGACAGCGCGTTCGACTCGCGGTCGCCGACCCGGCTCCGCTGGGCGTTGACCTGCGACAGCAGCCCGAGCTCGTCCTGGACGTGGTGCCCGACCTCGTGGGCGATGACGTAGGCGCGCGCGAACTCGCCGCGCGAGCCGAGCTGCTGCTCCATGATCCGGAAGAAGTCCATGTCGAGATAGACGGTCTGGTCGTTCGGACAGTAGAACGGCCCCATCGCCGACTGCGCGGCGCCGCAGGCCGAGGCGGTCGCCCCGGTGAAGAGCACCAGCCGCGGGTCGGCATACTTGAGGTTCGATTCCTCGAACAGCCTGCCCCAGACATCCTCGGTCTGGCCGAGCACGACCGAGACGAACTCCTCGTTGGGATCGTCGATGGTGTTCGGACCGGCCGGGGCCGAGTTGCTGACCACGGGCCCTCCGCCACCGCCGAGCAACGGCGTCAGGTCCACGCCGAAGAACATGCCAAGCAGCACCACGACGACGACGCCGATCCCGCCGACGCCCGCCGGCCGGATCATGCCGCCGCCGGACCCCCGGCGATCCTCGATGTTCGAGCTTTCGCGCCGACCTCGCCAATCCATCGCCGCGTTCTCCTCCTCGCCGATCGTGCAGAGCCTAGCAGAGCCTGCCGGACCGGGAACAGCCCGGCCCGTCCCGTCGCCCGCTTTTCGGGCATCAGAGGCCAAGCGGTACCGCCGCGCAAGCGCGGCGTCAGCAGTCCCCGTCAGTCGGAGGGCCCGAGCATGTCCTTCGGCTGCACCACCCGGTCGAAGGTCGCCTCGTCGACGAAGCCGAGCCGGACCGCCTCCTCGCGGAGCGTCGTGCCGTTCTTGTGGGCGGTCTTCGCCACCTTGGTGGCGTTGTCGTAGCCGATCGTCGGCGCGAGTGCGGTCACCAGCATCAGGCTCTCGCGCATCAGCTTGGCGATCCGCTCCTCGTCGGCCTCGATGCCGACGACGCAGTTGTCGGTGAAGGAGGACGAAGCCTCGCCGATCAGGGTCATCGCCTGCAGCACGTTGTAGGCGATCATCGGCTTGTAGACGTTGAGCTCGAAGTGCCCCTGGGACCCGGCGAAGCCGACCGCGGCGTCGTTGCCCATCACCTGGGCGCAGGCCATCGTCATCGCCTCGGCCTGGGTCGGGTTGACCTTGCCCGGCATGATCGACGAGCCCGGCTCGTTCTCCGGCAGGATCAGCTCGCCCAACCCCGACCGCGGCCCCGACCCGAGCAGGCGGATGTCGTTGGCGATCTTGAACAGCGACGCCGCCACCGTCTTCAGCGCCCCCGACATCTCGACCATCGCGTCGTTGGCCGCCAGCGCCTCGAACTTGTTCGGCGCCGTCACGAACGGCAGCCCGGTGAGCTCGGCGATCCGCGCCGCGATCGCCTCGGCGAAGCCCTTGCGAGTGTTGAGCCCGGTCCCGACCGCCGTCCCGCCCTGCGCCAGCGGATAGATGTTGTGCAGCGCGTGGGTGACCCGCTTGATCCCCTGCTCGACCTGGAACGCGTAGCCGCCGAACTCCTGCCCGAGGGTCAGCGGCGTCGCGTCCTGGGTGTGGGTGCGCCCGATCTTGATGATGTGCTCGAACGCCGCCGCCTTGTCGGCGAGCGCGCCGTGGAGCTTCTGCAGGCCCGGCAGCGTCACGTCCCGCGCCGTCACCGCCACGGCGATGTGCATCGCCGTCGGGAAGGTGTCGTTGGAGCTCTGCCCCATGTTGACGTGGTCGTTGGGATGGACCGGCTTCTTCGAGCCGATCTCGCCCCCGAGCATCTCGATCGCGCGGTTCGAGATCACCTCATTGGCGTTCATGTTCGACTGGGTGCCCGAGCCGGTCTGCCAGACGACGAGCGGAAAGTTGTCGTCGAACTTGCCGGCGACGACCTCGGCGGCCGCCGCCGCGATCGCCTCGCCGAGCGCCGCGTCGAGGCTGCCGTTGGCGACGTTCACGTCCGCGGCCGCCTGCTTGATGATGCCGAGGGCCCGCACGATCGCAATCGGCTGCTTTTCCCAGCCGATCGGGAAATTCTGGAGCGACCGCTGCGTCTGAGCCCCCCAGTAGCGGTCCGCCGGCACCTCAAGCGGCCCGAAGCTGTCGGTCTCGGTGCGTGTGGCGGCCATCGCCTATCCCCCTGCGCTGCGGAAATCGTTGCCCTTCTAGCGTTCCTGTCCCCATTGTCCAACCGGGATCTCTCGCTCCCGCCGGGCGTTGACCCAACGCCTGCCACACGCCCGCGGCCCGGATGGGATCGGGCGACCTCAGAGGGACAAGACCATGGACGACCTCAATCTCAGCCCCGGTTTCCTGCGCGACCTCCTGCTCAACCTGCGGGCTCTGATGGCCCAGGAGGAGGAGGTGTCGCCCGAACTCGGGCTCGAACCCGTCCGACGACGAAGGTCCGGCAATGCTGCAGGACACCCCCGACAACCTGACCCGCGCCGAGGTCATCGCCGAGATCGAGGACCTCGAACCCGACCAGCAGGCGGAGCTGGTCGCGCTGATGTGGATCGGGCGCGGCGACATGGAGCCGGAGGAATGGGACGCCGCAACGGAACTCGCCATCGAGCGCCACGAGGGGGCGACCGCCGCCTACCTCCTCTCCCACCCGCACGTCTCGGACTACATCGAGGAGGGGCTCGACAAGGTGCTGGACGGCACCGACCTCCTCGAAACCGGGGAATACTGACCGAAAGGCCGGCCCGCGCCCGTCTCCGGCGCCGTCGGCCCGGTCAGAGCCTGCGCAATCAGTGCTTGCGGAACTTGTCGAGGCTCACCACCGAGCCCGGCGTCGGGCCTGATGCGGTCCCGTCGCCATCACCGCCGTCGTCCGGAGCGTCCGGCGTGTCGAGGGGATCCTGATCGTCACCGTCGCCGGCAGGGAGGTGTGCGTCGAAGCGCAGACCGAACTCGACGCTCGGGTCGACGAAGGTCTTGATCGACTCGAACGGGATAACCATCGGCTCCGGCACGCCGCCGAAGCTCAGCGTCACGCTGAAGCGGTCCTTCATCACCGCCAGGTCCTCGAACCACGACTGCATGACGATCATCATCTCGTCCTTGGGATAGCGCGCGCGCATCCCCGGCGACATGTCGACTCCGGGATGGGTGGTGTCGAAGGTGATGAAGAAGTGGTGGTCCCCGGGCAGACCCTCGCGCGCCACCTGACTCAGGATGTCAGCCAGCATCTGGCGCAGCGCCTTGTGCATGAGCTGGCCGTATTTGATCGTCTTCATCATCCGCCGGTCCGTTCGCTTGCCGCGACCTTAGCCGATTCTCCCCCGGAGGAAAGGCGGTTCTGCCCCTCGCTCCGCCCCCTGCCCGGAGCCGCCCCGCGCCCGGTCAATTCCGCAGGTTCGCCGCCGCGTTGACGGCAAGCGCGAGGATCACGGTGTTGTAGAAGAAGGAAAAGACCCCGTGCACCAGCGTCGTGCGCCGCTGCGTCTCCCGCGTGACCGCAACGTCGGAGACCTGCGCGGTCATGCCGATGACGTAGGCATAATAGAGAAAATCCCACAGCCCGGGCTCGGGCGTCTCGGGAAAGACGAGGCCGGCATCCCCGGTGGAATCGCCGGCGTAAAAGAGGTTCGCGTAGTGGAACGCGACCATCGTGTGCAGGGTCATCCAGCCCAGCGGCACGGCAGCGACCGCAAGCGGCAGCGCCAGCGGCCCGGCGGAGCCGCCCTTCTCGATCAGGATCAGGACCGACGCGAGGCTGATCGCCACCGTCGCCCCGGTGACGAGGAGAATGAGCGGAAGGCCCTCGTCGGGATTCTCGGCCCGGGCGCGCAACTCGGCCGCCGTCGTCCTGCGGACGAAGCCGGCGGTCAGCGCGAGATAGAGGACGAAGAACACGTCTCCGGCGATGGTGAACTGCAACGCCGTCGACTGAGGTACCCCGAGCGCGAACGTCACGGCGTAGACCACGAGCCCGATCGCCAGCGCGAGATAGAAGCGGTGGTGGTGGCTTATGTGCATCGGACGCCCTCCCTCGGTCCGGACGAGAGCCGAACCGCCCATCCGACGCAAGCGCCCGTCAGCCCAGGGCCAGACGCCAACCGTTCGGCATCCACGGCCGCAACGGGAAGAAAGGGGTTAGTG
This sequence comes from uncultured Alphaproteobacteria bacterium, assembly GCA_963798235.1. Taxonomy (GTDB): domain Bacteria; phylum Pseudomonadota; class Alphaproteobacteria; order Rhodobacterales; family Rhodobacteraceae; genus Amaricoccus. Next base: position 11,938 of record CAWCSN010000001.1, read on the forward strand.
CAGGCTTCTGTTGCCAGGTGCCTGCGAACCCCGCCTGAACCGGCTAAGGCTCAGGACTTCAGAATTGGTCCTTCTTACCGCTTACGCGGCAATACGAACCGGAGCGAAGTTGTCGTTGGCAACTATACGCTTTGAGCCGGTAACGGTGGCATCCTGCCGAGTGAAAGCGATCGCCTTTACACGTCCGTCGATCCTGTTTCGGCCCCCTCCGCCCCCAACGAGGGTGCTTGGTGGAGCCGCCGGGTACCGCCCCCGGGTCCGATCCGCTTATTACGCGTGCGTTTATCACCATAGTCCCCGTGAAGGGACGCGCTCAATATAGGCGCACGCGGCCCGGCTTTGAAGGGGGAAAACGGCGCCGCGTCCCGAAGCGCCTCAACTCTTGCCGAGGACCCGCTGGAACCACCCCGGCTTCTTGTCCGCAGCCTCGGTGGCGGCGCCTTCGGCAGGCGGCTCGGCGGGCGGTTCGACCGCCACGGCGAAGTTCTCGAAGAAGGCGTCGGCGGTCTTCTTGGCGAAACCGTCGATCAGCCGCGACCCGAGCTGCGCCAGCTTGCCGCCGACGTTGGCCTTGACGTCATAGGTGAGCAGCGTCCCGCCCTCCTGGTCGGCAAGCGACACCGCCGCCTGGCCCTTCGCGAAGCCGGCCGCCCCGCCCTTGCCCTCGCCGGCAATGGTATAGCTTTCCATCGGGACGACGTCGGTCAGCCGGACGTGGCCCTCGAAGGTGGCGCTCACCGGGCCGACCTTCTGCTTGACCACCGCCGAGAAGCCCTCGTCGGGCGAGCCGGTGAGGGTCTGGCAGCCCGGAATGGCGGTCTTGAGGACCTCCGGGTCGTTCAACGCCGCCCAGACCACCGCCCGCGGTGCCGCGATCTGCCGCGACCCTTGCATTTCCATTGCGCCGTCTCCCCCGTTGTTGCCTGTCCTTGCGCCGACGATAGCCGCGATGGGCGGCCCGCGCGAGAGCATCCAAAGTCGGACCTCAGCGATCGCTCCCGGCGTAGACGACCTCCACGGCGATGGTCAGCCGCTCTGCCTCGATCTCGGGCGGTGCCGGCGGATACTTCGCCTTGCGTACGGTCTCGAGCGCGGCGCGGTCCAGGGTCATCGCCCCGGAGGACTCCACCAGCTGCGAGGCGAGGAGCCCGCCCTCCGGCGACAGCACCACCTGAAAGCGCACGCGGCCCTCGAGCCCCCGGTCCCGCGCCACGCGCGGATAGACCCGGGCCCGCGCCACCGCCTTCTGCACCTGCACGGCATAGGCCGCGCGAAGGTCCTCCGGATCGACCGCCGCCTCCTCCGCTCCCGGCGCGGCCGCGAGGTCGAGCGTTGCCCCCTGCCCCACCCTCGTCCATCGGCGCCGGAGCCTCGGCCATCCCGAGCGGCTCGGCGGAATCGAAGGCCGGCGCGAGGCCCGTGGCCGGTGGAGCGACGTCCGCCTCCTCCGGCGCGGCGGAAAGCAGCGGCGGCGGCATCGGAACCGCGACCGCGGGCGGCCCCTCGGCAACCGGCGGCACTTCGTCGGCGACGGGGGGCGGCGGCGGCGGCGCTACCATCACGGCGAACTCCGCTGCGGACAGCGTCGTGACCGCGACGACCGGCAGCGGCCGGTCAGGCGGCGCCCAAAGAAAGGGCGGCCCGATCGCCGCGAGGCCGAGCACGCCGGCATGGCCAAGGCCCGAGAGAAATGTTCCGGCGATGCGCATCGCAGATCAGCCCCCGGCTCCGGCCGGTTCCGGTCGTTCGACGCCCACCGCAACTCCGGCAGACAAACCGCACGGTTCCATCGCGCAGGCTCCCACACCCGATCCCCGCGTTCCGACCGGGGTAGCAGGAATCCGCCCGCCGCGGAAGCGGCGGGCGGTCCGGATCGGAGCGGCTCAGCCCGCGGCGAGGCGGGTCTGGCCGCCTCCGGTGATCACCTGCACGCGCTGGCCGACCGCAAAGACCGGATCGCCCTGGACGACCGCGATCGTGGCGCCGTTGTCCATGCGCACCGTCCACTCGATCGACGGGCGCCCGGCGATCGACTTGCCGGCCTGGAGCCCCGCGGTCGCGCCGGCCGTGGCCCCGACGCCGGTGGCGACCACCTTGCCGGTGCCGCCGCCGACCTGCTGGCCGAGCGCCGCGCCGGCGAGGCCGCCGAGCACCGCGCCGGCCGCCTGGCTGCCCTGACCGCCCTGAAGCTGGACGTCGCGGGCGCTGACGATCGTACCGAACGAGACCGTCGAGGCGGTCAGCGCCTGGTTCGCCGACAGGACGTTGCCGCTCTGCTGCGGCGCGCAGGCAGCCAATGCTGCAACGAGCGCCAGCGCGGCCGCGCTTCTCAAAGTCGATATCTGCATGTCGATGGTCTCCTCACCGAATGGGCCAAGTCTAGTGCCCGGTTTCCACTCGCTGCTTTATCCCTCCTGCCCCCGGCAATCAACGATCGCCGCAGCACGTTCGCGTTGCACCGCCGGCGCCCCGCCTCGAAGGCTTTTCACCGGATCGCCCGCGGGATAGAGACGCGCACCGAACGCCAGAGGCCAGCCCATGTCCGAGCCCCATCCGACGATCCGCCCGCAGCCCGGCATCCTCGACATCGCGCTCTACCAGGGCGGCGAAAGCAAGCTCGCGGGCCACAACCGCGTCTTCAAGCTCAGCTCGAACGAGAACCCCTTCGGCGCCAGCCCGGCGACGGTCGAGGCCTACCGCGCCGCCGCCGCCAGCCTGCACCTCTACCCCGACACCAGCCACGCCGCCCTCCGCGGCGCCATCGCCCGCGTGCACGGCCTCGACGCCGACCGCATCGTCTGCGGCGCCGGCTCCGACGAGATCATCGCCTTCCTCTGCCAGACCTACGCCGGTCCCGGCCTCGAGGTCATCCACACCGAGCACGGCTTCGGCATGTACCGGATCAGCGCCCTCGCCGCCGGCGCCACCCCGGTCGAGGTAAAGGAAGCCGAGCGCCGCACCGACGTCGACGCCATCCTCGCCGCCTGCACCGGGCAGACGGCGCTGGTCTTCATCGCCAACCCCAACAACCCCACCGGCACGATGATCGCGACGCGCGAGATCGAGCGCCTCGCCGAAGGCCTGCCGCCGCAGGCGCTCTTGGTGCTCGACGGCGCCTACGCCGAGTATGTCGAGGGTTTCGACGGCCACGCCAGCCTCGTCGCCGCGCGCGACAACGTGGTGATGACCCGGACCTTCTCGAAGATCCACGGCCTCGGCGGCCTGCGCATCGGCTGGGGCTACGGCCCCGCGCACGTCATCGATGCGCTTAACCGTGTCCGCGGACCCTTCAACCTCTCGACCGCCGCCCTCGTCTCCGCCGAGGCGGCCGTGCTCGACACCGCCTACACCGAGACCTGCCGCGCCGAAAACGCCCGCAACCGCGCCCGGCTCGCGGCCGCGCTCGCGGCGGTCGGCGTTCCCTCCGATCCGTCCGAGGCGAACTTCCTCCTCGCCCGTTTCGCCGACGCAGCCGAGGCCGAGGCTGCCGACCGCGCGCTCCGCGACCGCGGGATCATCGTCCGCCGGGTCGCGGGCTACAACCTGCCGGCCGCGCTGCGCATCACCATCGGCGACGCCGAGGGCTGCGCCGCCGTCGCCGAAGCCGTCGGCGCCTTCATGAAGGTCCGCGCCTGATGCGCTACAACCACGTCGCCCTGATCGGCCTCGGCCTCATCGCCTCGTCGATCAGCCACGCCATCCGCCGCTCGGGCGCCGACGTCCGCATCACCGGCTACGCCCGCAGCGCCGCCACCCGCGCCGAAGCCGCCCGCCTCCGCCTCGGCGAGATCTGCGACAGCGCCGCCGAGGCCGCCGCCGGCGCCGACCTCGTCATCCTCTGCGTCCCCGTCGGGGCGATGGCCGAGGTCGCAGCCGAGATCGCCCCCGTCCTCGCCCCCGGCGCCACGATCACCGACGTCGGCTCGGTCAAGGGCGCCGTCGTCGCCGCCGTCGGTCCGCACGTGCCGGCCGGCGTCCACTTCATCCCCGGCCATCCCCTCGCCGGGACCGAACACTCGGGGCCGGCCTCGGGCTTCGCCGCGCTCTTCGACAACCGCTGGTGCCTCCTGACCCCGCTCCCCGAAACCGACCCCGCCGCGCTTGCCGCACTCCGGGACTTCTGGACCGAGATCGGCGCCCGCGTCGACACCATGGACCCCGACCACCACGACCTCGTGCTCGCGGTGACGAGCCACGTCCCCCACCTCATCGCCTACACCATGGTCGGCGTCGCCGAGCACCTGCGGCGGGTCACCGAGCAGGAGGTCATCAACTACTCGGCCGCCGGCTTTCGCGACTTCACCCGCATCGCCGCCTCGGACCCGACGATGTGGCGCGACGTCTTTCTCGCCAACAAGGACGCCACCCTCGACATCCTCGGCCGCTTCACCGAGGAGCTCTTCGTCCTCCAGCGCGCGATCCGCATGGGGGACGGCGACCAGCTCCACGCCTACTTCTCCCGCACCCGCGCCATCCGCCGCGGCATCATCGAGGCCGGCCAGGACACCGCCGCCGCCGACTTCGGCCGCTCGCCCGGGGCCGGCACCTCGGGCGCCTGAAAGCCGGCGAAGTCCCGGCCCCCACGGACGGCGGGACTTGCCACGCAGGCCCCGGCGGCCCACATCTCCCCTGCCTGAAGAGACGCCTGTTAACGACGGAGTGCATCGGAATGCTGTTGCGACGGACGGGACTATATGCGGCGGCGCTCGCGCTGGCCGCGACGACGGGCGCCCTCGCCCCGGCGGCCTCGGCCGACGAGCGCTGCTTCGGCGTGGCGCCGGCAGGCAAGAACGACGGCCTCGACGACAGCGAGGCGCCGGGCACCAGCACCGTCGACTTTCAGGGCAACGCCTGGATCCTCGTGCCCGACGGCACCTGCCTGACCCAGCCCGTGCCGGTGCAGACCGACGGCACCCCGCGCCGCGGCGCGATCGAGCCGCTCGACCGCGACCGGCCGTGACCTACCGCAGCGCCGCGACCGTCGTGCAGGCCGCGAGCTTGCCGGCTTCATAGCCGCCCGCGAAGGCCGCGGCGCGGTCTTCCTCGGCCGCGGCGGACATCGGATCGAACTGGGCGGGGATGCGAACACCCTCGCGGGCGAGATCGGCGACGAGGTTGCGCGACGACCAGACCATCTGGCCGTAGAGATCGACCGGCACCTGCCCGATCCGCGGCGCCGCTGCCGCCGCCCAGACCCCGGTCATGCAGTCGGCCTGCAACGCCAGCTCGGTGCGCAGCGCCCGCCGCTGGTCGCGCCGGGCGCCGACCATCTCGAGCGATGCAGCGTCGAGCAGCCCCAGCTCCCGCTGCAGATGTTCCGCCGAGAGACGCACGGCGTAGAGGGCGAGCCCGAGGTCGCGCTGCTTCTTCAGCCGCTCGCCGAGCGCGTCGAGAAAGGCAAGGTCGAAGACGGCGCTGCCGGTCTCCGGGCAATAGAACGGCCCCGACACCATCCCGCCGCCCGCGCAGGGCGTCCCTGTCGCCCGCGAGAAGAAGACCACGTCCGCGTCGGCATAGCCCCGGCGAAAGCCCTCCGGCATCGCTCTCCGCCAGACCGAGGCGGAGTCGGCCACGACGATCTCGGTGCGACGGACGATCGACTGGGCATTGCCGGCGCTCACCGCGAGCACGGGCCGGCCGATCGCCGGCGTGAAGCGGCCCCAGGCCCAGCCGGCGCCGAGCATCGCGGCACCAACGGCGAGACCGCCGACAACGAGCGTCCACGGCTTCGGCACAGCGCCGCGCGTCGCCCTCGCCGCCGTCCGCGTGCTCACCATCCGGTTCCCTCCGCTCTCCCGCCCGACCAGCGGCCTTGACGCACGGGCGCGCCCGTGGTGCTTGAGTGGGAAAGTCCGGCAAAGGTCTGAAGAAAGTGCTACGAACGGCTCACGCCGCCGCCCCTGCGGCGCGCAACATCCGATGAATGCCGTCGAGCGCCGGGGTCTGGCGCCGCTGTTGGGCTCGGTCCTGCTGCTTCTCGGCGCGCTCGGCTTCCAGTACATCGGCGGGCTCGCCCCCTGCCCGCTCTGCATCGACCAGCGCTGGGCGCACGGGGTGGCGATCGCCGTCGGCCTCATCTTCCTCGCCTGGCCGCGGCGCGGGCTGGCCTTCCTCGCCGGCGCCGCCGTGCTGGTCGGCGCCGGGATCGCGACCTATCACGCCGGCGTCGAGCTGAAATGGTGGGCGGGGCCGACGACCTGCACCGCGCCGGTGCCCGGAACGGTTTCGCCGAGCGAACTCCTCGACAGCATCCTCGATACGCCTGTCGTGCTCTGCGACCAGATCGCCTGGTCGCTGTTCGGCGTGTCGATGGCCGGGTGGAACGCCATCCTCTCGCTGGTCATCGCCCTGCTCTGGTTCCGCGCCAGCGCTGCGCACGACTGACCGGGCAGGCCACCATTCGAGCGAACGCTACCGGTTCCGCGCCGAGGGTCGCCCCTCAGGCCTCGAGTTCGGCATCCCAGTAGAGGAAGTCCATCCAGCTCTCGTGCAGATGGTTCGGCGGGAACTTCCGGCCGACGTTCTGCAGCTGCTCTGGCGTGGGACGGGCGGGCTTGTGGCGGAGGTGCATCCCGGCCTGGCGAAGCGTCTTCGAGCCCTTGTGCAGGTTGCACGGCCCGCAGGACGCCACAACGTTCTCCCAGGTGGTCCGACCGCCCTTCGAACGCGGAATGACGTGGTCGAAGGTCAGGTGATCGCGGCTCTTGCAATACTGACAGGTGAACTCGTCACGCAGGAAGAGGTTGAAGCGGGTAAAGGCGGTGGCGCGTGCGGGCTTCACATACTCCTTCAGCACGACCACCGACGGTATTCGGAACTCCGTCGATGGCGAGTGCACGAGAGTATCGTATTCCGCCACGACCACCACCCGCTCGAGGATCGAGGCCTTGACCGCCTCCTGCCACGGCCACAACGACAGGGGCAGGTAGGACAGCGGGCGGTAGTCCGCATTGAGGACAAGGGCCGGATGGTCCCGGACGTTCCCCGGATGTCGGACGAAACTGGGCATGTGCGTGCATTGCAGCATCGACAGGTCCTCGCGCGGCCTGCCTGGTCCGCACCGCCCGCGGCGACACTTCGGCTCGACCACGCCTGAAACTACATCTCGGCCGGTCCGGCTGGCAAGGCCCCAGATCCAGAGAGGGTATATTCGCCGCACCGCAGGTGCAGCATCGCCGCAGGCTGCGACGGCCTGATGACGAAAAACAACGGCGACGACGAGCCGAAAGCCCGCCTGCCGGACACCGCGCGAAACGGGGATATCTCAACCCCCTTCAGGCGCTCGCTGCGCCGCGTCGCTCCTCAGGCGGGGTCCTCGAAGCCAAACCGTCCGCGGATGAATTCGAGGGCGAGGCCGAGGCCGTCCGGGGCGATGCCGTGGCCAACCCCCGGCGAGACGTGGGTATGGGTCTCGACCCCGGCCGCTTTCAGCACCCCTTCCGCCTCGCCGAGGCTGGCGAAGGGCACGACCGGGTCCTGATCGCCGTGGATCAGCAGCACCGGCACCGCGGCGCCGAGTTCCGGCGCAAGTCGCTCCGGCTCGAGAAGCCGGCCGGAGAAGCCGACGATGCCCGCGAGCGCCTGCCGCCGGCGGAGGCCGACGTGAAGCGCCATCATCGTCCCCTGGCTGAAGCCGACGAGGACGGTACGCCCGGGGCCGACCCCCTGCCCGGCGACCTCGTCGAGCCAACCGTCGAGCAGCGCGAAGGAGCGCTCCGCGGACGCCTTGGCGACGGCCTCGGGCGAGCCGTCGAGCCACGGGATCGGAAACCACTGCCACCCCGCCGGATTGCCCGGGCAGCGCTCGGGGGCATTCGGGGCCAGGAAGCGGGTATTCGGAAGGTAAGGGGCCAACGGCTCGGCAAGGCCGATGAGATCGTTGCCATCGGCGCCGTAGCCGTGAAGGAACACGACGAGGCTATCCGCCTCGCCCGAGGCGGCTGGCCGCTCCGGGCCGGTCAGGGTAGGCATCGCGGCGCTCCGTCCTCGCTCTGGTCGCCCCCGCTTAACGCGCGCGTGCGGCGGGCTGCAAGCGGCCTATCGCGCCGTCGCGGACCTGCTGTGGAGACGACGGAGGTCCATCAGGACGGTCCGCACCACCGCGTTCTCGGCCGCCTGCCCACACGCGATACCTCGTCCTCGATGTCGCCTAACTCCTCCGCCTTGCTCCGCCAGCGTGCTACCTGCTGCGCACGCCTTCGCGACGGTTCATGACGCGGTAATGCGCCCAGAGCAGCCGGGCGGCCACCGAGCGCCACGGCGTCCAGGCAAGGCTCATCGCCCGCAGCACCTTTTCCGGGGGCCGCGCGTCGAGCGCAAAGACATCCCGGGCGGCGTCCTGAAGGGCGAGATCGCCGGGCGCAAAGACGTCGGCGCGACCGAGCGAGAACATCGCGTAGATCTCCGCCGTCCACACCCCGATGCCCTTCAGCCCCACCAGCGTCGCGACGACCTCCGCGTCGGGCAACTGACGGAGCGCGGCGAAATCGAGGCCGCTTTCGGCGAGCGCGCGGCCATAGGCGATCTTCTGGCGCGACAGGCCGGCAGCGCGCAGCGCCTCGTCGGTCGCGGCAAGGAAGGCCAGCGGCTCCGTCGCCCCGAGGGCCGCGACCCGCCCCCAGATCGCGTTGGCCGAGGCGGTCGAGACCTGCTGGCTGACGATCGCCGACAGCAGCGGCTCGAACCCGTCGGCGCTGCGGCGCAGAGGAAGAGCCCCGGTGCGCGCCAGCACCGCCGCAAAGCGCGGCTCGGCGGCGGCAAGCCACGCCGCGCCCTCTGCCACGTCGGCATCGGTCTCGATGATGCGGCCCGTCATCCGCTGCCAGCGCCAGAACGTCCGCCCCGCTCCCACCCGGGCAGCGCCCGGAGCGCCAGCTCGAACTGCGGTCGCCCCGATGGACAAGCTGACACCCGACCCCCCCCTTGCCTAAGGCGGACAGATCGGCCGTCCGCGAGATCGGCGGCCCCAGGGAAGCGCAGAATCGCGCAGCGTTCAAGCCGGGGCGCCGCGCCCCCGGGGCCTTGGCCGCGCCGACCCGGCACGATAGAGACGGCGCAAATGACCGACGCAACCGCCCTCCCCGCCGACACCGAAGCCACGAACGACGCCCGCGCGCGGCGGAACCTCCGGGCGCTGGTGGCGGCCCAGGTGATCCTCGGCTCGCAGCTTCCCGTGACCTTCATCCTCGGCGGCCTCGCCGGGCAGACGCTGGCGCCGAGCCGGTGCCTCGCCACCCTGCCGATCTCGGTCATCATCCTCGGCTCGATGCTCTCGGCCCCCCTGCTCGCCGACCTGATGCAGCGACGGGGCCGGCGCGTCGGCTTCGCGCTCGGCGCCGCGGGCGGCGGCTTCGGATCGCTGCTCTCGGCCTGGGGCCTCGTGCAGGGGTCCTTCGGCATCTTCCTCGCCGGCTCCCTGCTCTCCGGCCTCTACATGTCGGCGCAAGGCTTCTACCGCTTCGCCGCCACCGACGGCGCCAGCGCCGCCTTCCGGCCGACGGCGATCTCGATCGTGATGGGCGCCGGCCTCGCGGCCGCCGTCGTCGGGCCGCAGATCGTCCGCCACACCGCCGATGCCCTCGCCCCGGTGCCCTTCGCCGGGGCCTACGTCGCGGCGGCGGTGCTGAACCTCCTCGGGGTCTGGGTCTTCCTCTTCCTCGACAGCCCGCCCCCGCCGGCCCCGGTGGCGGGCGGCCCGGGCATCCGCTCGCGGCGGGCGCTGCTCCGCACACCGCGGATCGCCGTGGCGATGATCTGCGCCATGGTCTGCTACGCGCTGATGAACCTGGTGATGACCTCGACCCCGCTCGCCATCGTCGGCTGCGGCTTCCAGACCGGGGACGCCGCCAACGTCGTTTCCGGCCACGTGCTCGCGATGTACGGACCGTCCTTCTTCACCGGCGCGCTGATCGCCCGCTTCGGCGTGGAGCGGGTGATCGCGACCGGCCTCGTCCTCCTCGCCGCCGCCGGGTCGGTGGCGCTGTCGGGCGTGACCCTCACCCATTTCACGGTGACGCTGATCCTGCTCGGCCTCGGCTGGAACTTCGGCTTCATCGGCGCGACCGCGATGCTGGCCTCCGCCCACACCCCCGAGGAACGCGGACGCGTGCAGGGGATGAACGACTTCGCGGTCATGGGCCTCGTCTGCCTCGCCTCGCTGTCGTCGGGCGGGCTGATGAACTGCACCGGCGGCAACGCGATGGCGGGATGGGCCGCGGTCAACCTCGCCATGGCGCCGCTGCTGACCGTGGCCGGCGCCGCCCTCCTCTGGCTGGTCCTGCGCCGGGCGCCGCTCACCAGCGCCCGCTGAGCGCCCTGACCATCAGGCTGGCGCGGGCGCGGGCCTCCGAGGTCTCGAGCCGCCCTTCGGTCGCGCGCGCCGGATCGGCGACCACCGCAGCCAGCACCCGCCCCGCCTGCCAGCCCGGCAGGAGCGCCGCCGCCGCGCTCCGGGGAACGCGGTCCCGGTGCGCGTGCGCCCGGGCGAGTGCTGCAAGCCCATCGCCCGCGAAAGCGGCGAGGTCGGTATCGGCCGGCAACGGATCGCGCCCGCGGGCGCGCAGCGCCGGCAACGCGCGCAGAAGCGCCGCCGTACCGGCCCCCCGGGCGAAGTCGCGGACGACCGGCAGCGCGGCGCCCTCGGCCCCGAGGCTCCGGGCGGCGAGCTCCATCAGGTGCCCGGCCGTATGGTCGAGATAGAGCTCGAGCGCGGCGCGGTCGGGGCGCTGGTCGCCCTCGGCCTCGGCGGTCCGGGCATCGATCATCTCGTCGAAAAGCCGGCGCGGAAGGTCGCCGGCGGCGATGGCCACAGCCAGAGGCTCGACCACCTCATGGCGCCGCGGCGTCAGCCCATCGTAAATCCCGGCGATGGCGTCGCGCCACCACTGCAGGCGGATCTCCGCGATGATCGGCTCGGAGGCGACCCAAGGGGCGCGCGCGATCTCCAGATTGAACGCATAGAGCGCCAGAAGCCCCGGCCGCGCCGCCGGCGCCGCAGCCATCGCCGTCCGCCAGCGCTCGGGGTCGCCACGGGCGACGAGGGCGGCAGGGCCGTCCTCGCCCTGCGGCGCGGCCGCGGTCATGCCGCGCCCGCCACCGGGGCGCCGTCGCGGAGCAGCTTCCACAGGATCGCGTCCTGAAGCGCCTGAAAACTGGCGTCGACGATGTTGGCCGAGACGCCCACGGTCGACCACCGCCGCCCCTCGCCATCGGCGCTCTCGATCAGCACGCGCGTCACCGCCTCGGTGCCCCCGGAGGTGATCCGCACGCGAAAATCGACGAGGCGCATGTCGTCGATGAAGGTCTGGTAAGGCCCGAGATCCTTGCGCAGCGCCCGCGACAGCGCGTTGACCGGCCCCTGATCGGCGAAGGTCACCGGGTCGTGGCTCTCGCTGACGCTCATCACCCGCTCGCCGCCGAAGCGGGCGACGACGACGGCCTCCGAAACCGTCAGCGGGTCGCCGCGCTCCCCCCGGCGGCGTTCTACCGTGACCCGGTAGCGTTCCACCTCGAAGAACCGCGGCATCAGCCCGAGCTGCTCCCGCGCCAGAATCTCGAAACTCGCCGAAGCCCCGTCATAGGCGAAGCCACGGTCCTCGCGCCGCTTCACCTCCGCAAGGATATGGGCAAGCCGCGCGTCGCCGGCCGCAACCGCGATCCCCGCCTTGCCCAACCGCTCGCGCAGGTTCGACTGCCCGGCCTGGTTCGACATCGGAATGACCCGCGCATTGCCGACCGTCTCCGGCGGCACATGCTCGTAGGTCGTCGGGTCCTTGAGGATCGCGCTCGCGTGCAGCCCCGACTTGTGGGTAAAGGCCGAGGCCCCGACGTAAGGCGCCTGCCGATCCGGCACCCGGTTGAGAATGTCGTCGAGCAGACGGCTGACCCGGGTGATGTCCGCAAGCCCGCTGCGCCCGACCCCGGTCTGGTAGCGGCTGGCATAGGGCTCCTTCAGCAACAGCGTCGGGATCAGCGTCACCAGATTGGCGTTGCCGCAGCGCTCACCCAGACCGTTGAGCGTCCCCTGGATCTGCCGCGCGCCTGCGTCCACCGCGGCCAGCGTGTTGGCGACCGCAGTGCCGGTATCGTCATGCGCGTGAATCCCGAGGCGGTCCCCGGGTATCCCCGCCTCGATCACGCTCCGGGTAATCACCCCGACCTCATGCGGCAGCGTCCCGCCGTTGGTGTCGCAGAGCACGATCCAGCGCGCCCCGGCATGGAAGGCGGCCTTGAGGCAAGACAGCGCATACCCCGGGTTCGCCTTCCACCCGTCGAAGAAGTGCTCGGCGTCAAACAGCGCCTCGCGCCCTTCCGCGACGACATGGGCAATCGACTCGCGGATCGCCGCGACGTTCTCGGACAGCTCGATGCCGAGAGCGGTGGTGACGTGGAAGTCATGCGTCTTGCCCACCAGCGTCACCGCCGGCGTACCGGCATTGACGACCCCCGCCAGCACCTCGTCATTCTGCGCCGACCGCCCATGCCGCTTGGTCATGCCGAAGGCGGCAAGCGTGGCATGCCGGAGCGTCGGCGGGTTGTCGAAAAAGGCGCTGTCGGTAGGATTTGCCCCGGGCCACCCCCCCTCGACATAGTCGATGCCGAGGGCATCGAGGGCACGCGCAATCGCCACCTTGTCGTCAGCGGAGAAGTCGACGCCCTGGCTCTGCTGGCCGTCGCGGAGGGTGGTGTCGAAGAGGTACAGGCGCTCGCGGGTCATTCGATTGCGGCCAGCTTGGCGGGGTCGAAGTCGGGGGCAGGCTCCCACTCGGTATCTGCACCGGGACGATCCATCACCTTTATCCCGGCAGCCACCAGGCCCTCGCGAATCGAGTCGGCTCGAACGAAGTCGCGCTGCCCCCGTGCGGCAATGCGCTCCCGGAGAAGCTCGGCTATGCGAGCCTCGACAGCCTCGCCGACCCCATGGACGCTTGCCGTCGCGTGATCCGCCCCGACGCTCTGAACGACGCGCCGCGCAGGCGAAGTCACGCGTGCGATGCCCAAAAGCGTCATGGTCGAGAGAAGGGCCGGATACGCGCCAGCGCGCGCTGCCTCGTGCATGGCGGCGATGGCCGCGGGGACATTCAGGTCATCGCAAAGCGCATCGACACGCATCAGGCAGCGGCGTATCCGATGTGACCCCTTCAGTCAGGGCTGACCATCGTTCGAGCGTGGCACGCGCCTGGTTGGCCTTGCGGCCCGTCCAGTCCATCGGCTGGCGGTAGTGGGTCGAGAGGAGGACGAAGCGGATGACTTCACCCCGGATGCCGCGATCCAGCAGGTCGCGGACGGTGAAGAAGTTGCCGAGCGATTTCGACATCTTCTCGCCCTCGACGTTCAGGAAGCCGTTGTGCATCCAGACGTTGGCGAAGGTCGAGCCGGGGTGGGCGCAGACGCTCTGCGCGATCTCGTTCTCGTGGTGCGGAAACATCAGGTCGATGCCGCCGCCGTGAATGTCGAAACTGGTGCCGAGCAGCGCCTCGGACATCGCCGAGCACTCGATATGCCAGCCGGGACGCCCCCGGCCCCAGGGGCTGTCCCAGCCGGGGGTGCCCTCGGGCGACGGCTTCCACAGCACGAAGTCCATCGGATCGCGCTTGTACGGCGCCACCTCGACCCGCGCGCCGGCCTGCATCTCGTCGAGCGAGCGGTTGGAGAACTTCCCGTAGTCGGGATAACTGGCCACGGCGAAAAGAACGTGACCCTCGGCCGCGTAGGCATGACCACGGGCGATCAGCGCCGCGATCATCGCCACCATCTCGGCGATATAGGCGGTGGCACGCGGCTCGCTGGTCGGCGGCAAGGCCCCGATGGCCGCCATGTCCTCGTGGTACCAGCGCGTCGTCTCGTCGGTTATGTCCTTGATCGAACGCCCGGATTCAGCCGCCCGGGCGTTGATCTTGTCCTCGACGTCGGTGATGTTGCGAACATAGGTCACATGGCTCTCGCCATAGGTGTGGCGCAGCAGCCGGAACAGCGTGTCGAACACGACGACCGGCCGCGCGTTGCCGATATGGGCGCGGTCGTAGACGGTCGGCCCGCAGACATACATCCGGACGTTCGCAGGGTCGATCGGGACGAAGGCTTCCTTCGTCCGCGTCCGGGTGTTGTACAGGGTGATCTCGGCCATGGCCCGTCCTCGCGGTTCCGAAGCGGCGGGCTATCACGTCGGTCGCCGATTGGAAACGGCCACGCGCGCCGACGGGCGGGTCCGGCCCGCTACCCCTGCCTTCGGCGATCCTCGCGGTCCGCGGCCTGCGGGTCCGCAACGGTGCGGGCCGGGCGAGGCTGCTCGCCATCCGGCCGCGTCGGCCACCCTTCGCGCTGCTTCCCGCGCTTGCCGTCGAGATCCTCCGTCTGGTCGTGCCAGAGCAGGACCTGGGTCTCGAACGGCATGTCGATGCCGGCCTTGTCCAGGGCCTTCTTGACCGCCTCCAGCACGGCGGCCCGAACGTGGACGACATCCGTGCGGATCGAGTGGGTCCACCAGCGCACCCGCAGCAGAACGCTGGACGCGCCGAGGTCCCAGACGAGAACCTCCGGCGCCGGCTTGCCCTCGATGCCGTCGATCTCCGCCAGCGCGGCAAGGATCACGGAACGGGCGCCGTCGATGGAATCGCCGTAGCCGATGCCGACGTCATACTCGGATCGCCGGGTCGCGTGCGCGGTGTTGACCACGACCGCGCTCGAATAGACGTCGGCGTTGGGCACGATGACGCGGCGGCCGTCGTAGGTCTGGATGATCGTCGCCCGCGTTTCGACCCGGCGCACCGTCCCCTCATACCCGCTCACCACGATCTGGTCGCCGGGCCGGAACGGCTGCCGGATCAGCAGCAGCAGGCCGGCCAGCCAGTTCTGCAGGATGTCCTTGAAGGCGAAGCCGATCGCGACCGAGCCGATGCCGAGGCCCGCGATCAGGTCGCCCGGACGCAGCGACGGGATGACGATGGTCATCGCGACCAGCAGACCGGCGAGAATGATGATCCAGCGAAGGAACGAGCCGAGGACGTCGCCGAGATTGGCGCGGTCATGGCGCGTCGCCCAGGCGTTGAAGCTGCGCCGGACGATCCACGCCACCAGCACGAAGATCAGCAGGATGACGAGGGCGACGGCGATGTTGGGAAGCAGCCGCTGGAAGCCCACCACCCACGATTCGATCTTGGCGTAGATGAAGGCCGGGTCGATGGGGACCGCCTCGGCGACCGTGTCGGGGGCGGTGGCGAGGACGGCGGTGGGGTCGGCGTCGGTGGTCGCCGCCTGAGCATAGAGAGTGCCGGTCAAGAGAGGTCCAGTCGATCAGGGCGCGCGGGCGAGGCTACGCCCTGCTAACGTCGCTCGAAGGCCGGACGTTGCACCGGCGCTCCGCCCTTCGGACCAAGGCCCTCACTCGGTCCGCGCGATGCCGCCCTTGACCCGGCGAAGCGGGATCGAGCTTTCCATCGAGGCGATGCCCGGCACCTTGCTCAGGCGGCCGACCAGAAACGCCTCGAACTGCCCGAGCCCCTCCGTCGCGACCCGCAGCAGATAGTCGCGCCCCCGGTCATCAGCCAGCAATCCACCACCTCCGGGAAGCCGGCCACCGCCGCCTCGAAGGCCACCAGCGCCTCGTCGACCTGGCGGTCGAGCTTGATCGACACGAAGACCGACACCCCGAACCCGAGCGCCCGCTCGTCGATCAGCGCCGAATACCCGGTGATCACCCCGCTCTGCTCGAGCCGTCGCAGCCGGCGCGCGACCGGGGTCGGGCTCAGGCCGACGCGCTCGGCGAGGTCGATCACCGAGATCCGCCCATCGGCGCCCAGCGCGCGGATGATTCGCCTGTCGATCGCGTCGAGGGGAGCGGCTTCCGTCATCCGCCACTCTTCGCGTAGGGTTTCCCGCCAATCAAGCCGCGTCGCGTGGACGATTTGGCACGAAACGCCAGCCGCCCTCGGCTAGAGCAGGCGCGAACACCGCCAAAGGGAGCCCGCGATGACCGACCCTCTCAAGACCATCGAGCAGCGGCTCCTCTGGCTCTCCCACTGGATGATCCACGAGGCCAACCACATCCGGCCGAAAGCCGACGGGATCAAGGTCGGCGGGCATCAGGCGTCCTCCGCCTCGATGGTCTCGATCATCACCGCGCTCTACTTCTCGGCCCTCCGCCCCGAGGACCGCGTCGCGGTCAAGCCCCACGCCTCGCCGATCTTCCACGCCATGCAGTACCTGATGGGCAACCTCACCCGCGAGAAGATGGAGAACTTCCGCGGCTACGGCGGCGTCCAGTCCTATCCCTCGCGGACCAAGGACGTCGACGACGTCGACTTCTCCACCGGCTCGGTCGGCCTCGGCGTCGCCATCACCTCCTTCGCCGCCCTCGTCCAGGACTACATCCGCGCCAAGGACTGGGGCAGCGCCCTGCCCGACGGCCGCATGGTCGCCCTCCTCGGCGACGCCGAACTCGACGAGGGCAACGTCTACGAGTGCCTGCAGGAGGGCTGGAAACACGACCTCCGCAACGTCTGGTGGGTCGTCGACTACAACCGCCAGTCCCTCGACGGCGTCGTCCGCGAGGGCCTCTGGCAGCGCATCGAGCGGATCTTCGAGGCGTTCGGCTGGGACGTCGTCCGCGTCAAGTACGGCGCCCTCCAGCGCGCCGCCTTCGCCGAGCCCGGGGGCGAGGCCCTGCGCCACTGGATCGACGCCTGCCCGAACCAGCTCTATTCGGCGCTGACCTTCATGGGCGGCGCCGTCTGGCGCAAGCGCCTGATGGACGACCTCGGCGACCAGGGCGCCGTCTCCGCCCTGATCGAGCGGCGCACCGACGCCGACCTCGCCGCCCTGATGGAGAACCTCGGCGGCAACTGCGTGCACTCGATGGCCGAGGCTTTCGCGGCGATCGACCACGACCGCCCGACCTGCTTTCTCGCCTACACGGTCAAGGGCTGGGGCACGCCGATCGCCGGCCACAAGGACAACCACGGCGGGCTGATGACCAAGGCGCAGATGGCCGGCTGGCAGAAGCACATGGGCGTCCCCGCCGGCGCCGAGTGGGAGCCGTTCGCCACCGTTACCGACGTCCCCGGCCTCCGCGCCTTCCTCGACGCCGTGCCCTTCTTCTCCCGCGGACCCCGCCGCTACTCCGACGCCGCCCTGCCCGCCCCGGCCGCGTCGATCGAGACCGACCGCGAGATCTCGACGCAAACCGCCTTCGGCAAGATCCTCGACGCCATCGCCCGCGCCGGCGGCCCGCTCGCCGACCGCATCGTCACCGCCTCGCCCGACGTCACCGGCACCACCAGCCTCGGGCCATGGGTCAACCGCCGCAAGCTCTTCTCCCGCAACCCGATCGAGGACACCTTCCGCGCCGAGAAGATCGCCTCGACGGCGAAATGGGACTTCGCCCCCGAAGGCCAGCACATGGAACTCGGCATCGCCGAGATGAACCTCTTCCTCTGGCTCGGCGCCGCCGGCCTCGCCCACAGCCTCTTCGGCCGGCGCCTGATCCCGATCGGCACGCTCTACGACCCCTTCGTCTCCCGCGGCCTCGATGCGCTGAACTACGCCTGCTACCAGGACGCCCGCTTCATCGTCGTCGGCACCCCCTCCGGCGTGACGCTGGCGCCCGAAGGCGGCGCCCACCAGTCGATCGCCTCACCGCTGATCGGCATGAGCCAGGACGGCCTCGCCGCCTTCGAACCCGCCTTCGCCGACGAGCTCGGCGTCATCATGGCCTGGGCCTTCGACTACCTCCAGCGCGCCGGCGACGCCGCCGAGGATCCGCGCACCTGGCTCCGCGACCGCACCGGCGGCTCGGTCTACCTCAGGCTCTCGACCAACCCGCTCGAACAGCCAGGGCTCCGCGCCGACGACGCCTTCCGCCAGGGCGCCATCGACGGCGGCTACTGGCTGCGCCGGCCCGGCCCGAACTGCGAGGTGGTCCTCGCCTACCAGGGCGTCGTCGCGCCCGAGGTCATCCGCGCCGCCGGCGCCATCGCCGAAGGCCGCCGCGACGTCGGCGTCCTCGCCGTGACCTCCGCCGACCGCCTCAACGCCGGCTGGACCGCCGCCCAGCGCGCCCGCGCCGCCGGCCGGACCGAAGCCGAGGCCCACGTCGAGACCCTGCTCGCCGACCTGCCCCCCCACTGCCGCATCGTCACGGTGATCGACGGCCACCCGGCGACCCTCGCCTGGCTCGGCGGCGTCCACGGCCACCGCACGATCGCGCTCGGCGTCGAGCATTTCGGCCAGACCGGCACCATCGGCGACCTCTACCGCCACTTCGGCATCGACGCCGCCAGCATCATCGCCCGCGTCGGCGGCCTCACCGCGGGCCGACGGCTGAAAGGCTGAGGCTCCAAAGCCTGCTTCAGGGACGACCCCTTTTCAGGGGGCAGACCAATTTTCTTGAAGCGGTCGGTCTGAATCCCTTTACCTCGCCGCACATCTATTCGAGCGGCCGTCGCGCCGCTCGTCGCGGGCATGACGCCAGCGGCTCGAGCCTGGTATAAGGATGCGACCAATGCACTACATGCTGCTGTTCAATGAAACGTCTGCGGAAAGGGCCAAGCCCAACGACCCGGCTCAAGCGGAAGCTTATTGGGGTGCCTGGACCGCGTACGTCGGTGCGATCGCGCAGAGCGGCGCGATGGTGAGTGGAAATGGCCTGCAACCGCCTGACGTCGCCACGACCCTCCGGGTGGAGAACGGCAAGCGCCACGTTGTCGACGGTCCGTTCGCGGACACGAAGGAGATGCTTGCCGGATACGTCATCGTCGATGTCCCCGACCTCGACGCCGCGCTCGAATGGGCGTCGCGCGCGCCGTGCGTGACAGGGGGCTCGGTCGAGATTCGCCCCGTGCTGCCGCCGCCGAGCGCCTGATGGATCGCGCGCGCCACGAGGCTGCCGATCAGGCGGAAGTCGTGGCGCGCTCGTCCTATGGCAAGCTGCTTGCTATCCTCGCCAAGCGATGCGGCGACATCGCAGTCGCCGAGGATGCACTCGGCGACGCCTTCGCTGCCGCGCTCGCGCAGTGGCCGCGTGATGGCACGCCGACCAACCCCCTTGGTTGGCTGTTGACGGTTGCCCGGCGCAGCATCGGCCATGCCGCAGGGCGACGACAAACGGCCGAAGCCGCCATCAAGCTTGTCCAGTTGCTCCAGGATGAGCGCGAGGCGACGGTAGCCAGCGCCTTCGGCGATGAACGGTTGGCGCTGATGTTCGTCTGCGCGCACCCGGCGATAGACAGCGACGTTCAAACACCGTTGATGCTTCAGACAGTGCTCGGGCTTGATGCGGCCCGCATTGCCGCGTGCTTCCTTGTATCCAGCGGCACCATGAGTCAGAGGCTGGTGCGGGCGAAGCGGAAAATACGCGATGCCGGGATAGCGTTTGTCGTTCCCGACCGCACCGATTTGACCGGTCGCCTCGATATGGTTCTGTCGGCCGTCTACGCCGCCTATGGCACGGGTTGGGAAGACGTGAGCGGCACCGACAGCCAGCTTGGCGGGCTGGCGTCAGAAGCAATCTGGCTCGCGCGCCTGCTTCAGAAGTTGCTGCCCGATGACCCTGAGGTCATGGGTCTGTTGTCGTTGATGTTGCATTGCGAGGCGCGCCGTGGTGCGCGACGTGACGCTCAAGGCGTGTTTGTACCCCTCGACCGGCAGGACGCGTCCCAATGGAGCGGCACGATGATCGGCGAGGCGGAAGCGCTGCTCCGCGCAGCGTCGCTGCTTGCAGCACCGGGCCGCTTCCAGACCGAGGCCGCAATCCAGTCGCTTCATGCTCATCAGCGCATGACCGGAGAGCGCTTCACCGAACCGCTGGCGCGCCTGTACGACGTTCTCGCACGTTTCGCGCCGACGACGGGCGTGCTGGCGGCTCGTGCCGTCGCCCATGCCGAAAATGGCGCGTCAGTAAGTGCCCTGCGGCAACTGCACGATGTGCAGAAGGGGACCGACTATCAGCCATGGTGGGCAGCGCGGGCGCGCGTGTGCTGGTTGGCGGGTGACGAGGATGAAGCTTGGGCCGCTGCCAGGACCGCCGCCGGGCTCAGCAGCGATCCCAGCGTAAGGGCCTTTCTGCTCGGCGGAGGATTTCGGCGAGCAAAATGACCGCAACTGCATTTATCAGCGGCGCGTTTGGCTGAACTCTTTGGTATCACAACCGAAGGGTTTTGACGCTCAGTGAAGGATTGAGCCTGACATCCCGCAATCATCCGCCAGCCTTCAAGGGCGTGGCTTGCGATGTTCGGGGTGAGCGATACGTCATCGTCTGATGGTCAGGGCTTGGATTGCGGACCTTTGATGGTCTGCCATCCCGCCGCATGTGACTCTCGGCGATCTTCCCAGTCCGGCAGTGTTTCACCGTCCTCCGACCAATGAACGACGCTTGCCTCATCGCACCATTCCCTGAGCTTCGGCATTGCCCGGGCATGCGCGCCGTTGGTCATGTAGCGGCGCATGTCCGCCTCCTCGCGCCATATCGTCATCGTCCAGAACGTCAGCCGCCGATCGCGCAGCAGCGAGCCGTCGATGTAGCCTTCCGCCATCCTCGTCTGTGACGAGATTTTCCATGCATGGAACCCGAAGGCTGGCAGAAACCGCCAGGTCCGCAGGCGAAGACGAGTGATGCTGACGAACGGCATTCGCTCTTTCCAGTCCCTCAAAACCGCCCGTGCCGTCGCCCCTCGGCCGTCATGAACGAGGGGTTAACGCGCGACGACATATCGTTCATTATCAAGCACTTGATTGTCTGCGCACGCGTGCGCAGAGCGTGCGCAGACGCGGCCCCCGGACGGACCTGGCCGGCCCTGCGCAGGCCGCCCGGTCAGCCGCCGTCCGCGATGCGGATCAGATAGCGCCCGTATTCGGTCTTGAGATAGGGGGCCGCGATGGCGCGAAGGTCGGTCTCGCTGATCCACCCCTGAAGAAAGGCGATCTCCTCGGGGCAGCCGATCTTGACGTTCTGCCGCTCCTCGATGGTCCGCACGAAGTTCCCGGCATCGAGCAGGCTCGCATGGGTGCCGGTGTCGAGCCAGGCAAAGCCGCGGCCCATGCGCTCGACGTTGAGCAGCCCATCCGCGAGGTAGGAATTGAGCAGCTCGGTGATCTCGAGCTCGCCGCGCGGGCTCGGCACGACCGCCCGGGCCCGCTCCGGGGCGCTGCCGTCGAGGACGTAGATGCCGGTGACCGCGAAGTTCGACTTCGGCGTCTCGGGCTTCTCCTCGATCGAAAGGACGCGGCCGTCCGGATCGAAGGCGACCACCCCGTAGCGCTCGGGGTCCGCCACCTGATAGCCGAAGACAGTCCCGCCCGCCGGCCGCTCGCCGGCGCGTTCGAGCAGGTTCGGCAGGTCGTGCCCGTAGAAGATGTTGTCGCCGAGCACCATCGTCGACGGACTGCCGGCAAGGAAGTCCTCGGCGAGCAGGTAAGCCTGCGCCAGCCCCTCGGGCTTGGCCTGCACGACGTACTCGAAACGCATCCCCCACTGGCTGCCATCCTTGAGCAGCCGGCGGAACTGCTCCTGATCGTCAGGCGTGGTGATGATCGCGATCTCGCGAAGGCCGGCCAGCATCAGCACCGACAGCGGATAGTAGATCATCGGCTTGTCGAACAGCGGCAGCAGCTGCTTCGACAGCGAGTGGGTGATCGGATAAAGCCGCGTGCCCGAGCCGCCGGCCAGGATGATGCCCTTGCGGTGCCCGCTCATGCCTCGGCTCCCGCCAGATCGTCGACCACCGCATCGAGACCGGCCCGCCAGTCGGGCTGGACGATGCCGTAGGTCCCGGCGATCTTCGTGCAGTCGAGCACCGAGTTCGCCGGCCGGACGACCTTGGTCGGCCAGTCCGCGGTGGCGATCGCCGTAACGGCGGGCGTCTCGCTCCAGCCGCTGCGGGCAAACGTCGCCGCAGCGAACTCCGCCCAGCTGCAGGCCGGGGCGCCGGCGTAGTGAAAGACGCCCGGCACGCCACGGCCCTGCTGCCACGCCTCGGCGATGGTCCAGAGCGCCCCGGCAATGTCGCGCGCGGGCGTCGGGCCGCCGACCTGATCACCGACGACGCGCATCTCCGGCTTGCCGCGGCCGACGCGCAGCATCGTCTTCACGAAGTTGGCGCCGTGCGCGGAAAAGACCCAGGCCGTGCGCAGGATGACATGGTCCGGTGTCGCCCCGGCAACCGCCTGCTCGCCCGCCAGCTTGGTCGCGCCATAGACCCCGAGCGGCCCGGTCGCGTCATCCTCGCGCCAGGGACGGCCGGGAGCGCCGTCGAAGACGTAGTCGGTGGAGATATGCAGGAACGGCAGCCCCTTCGCGGCAGCCGCAAAGGCCATCGCGCCCGGAGCGGTGGCGTTGACCGCGCGGGCGAGTTCGGGCTCGTCCTCGGCGCGGTCGACGGCGGTATAGGCGGCCGCATTGACGACGATGTCGGCGTCCGCATCGGCAATGACCCGGACGCAAGCCTCGGGATCGCCGAGGTCGGCGACGGCGCGGCCGACGAAGGTCGCGTCGATGCCACGGCCGAAGGCGGTCAGGGCGAGCTCGCGGGCGACCTGCCCGGTCTCGCCGAAGACGAGGGCGCGCATCAGGCCGTCGCCTGCGTCAGGCCGAGCCGTTCGAGCTTGTGGCCGCGCTCCTGGATCGCCTGCCACCATTCCCGGTTGTCGAGATACCAGCGCACCGTGCGGCGCAGGCCCTCGTCGAGCGTCACCGAAGGCTGCCAGCCGAGCTCGTCGCGGATCTTGGTCGCATCGATGGCATAGCGGAAGTCGTGGCCCGGGCGGTCGGTGACATAGGAAATCAGCGACTCGTGCGGGGCACCGGCCGGATGCATCTCGTCCATCAGCGCGCAGATGCGGCGGACGATCGCGATGTTCTCCGCCTCGGCGTTGCCACCGATATTGTAGCTCTCGCCGATGACGCCCTTGCTGGCGACGGCGAGCAGCGCAGTCGCATGGTCCTCGACGAACAGCCAGTCGCGGATGTTGTCGCCCTTGCCATAGACCGGAATCGGCCGCCCGTGCAGCGCGTTGAGGATGACGACCGGGATCAGCTTCTCCGGGAAGTGGAAGGGGCCGTAGTTGTTCGAGCAGTTCGAAAGCACGACCGGCAGCCCATAGGTCTCGTGCCACGCACGGACGAGGTGGTCGGACGCGGCCTTCGAGGCCGAATAGGGCGAGTTCGGCGCGTAGGGCGTCGTCTCGGTGAACTTGCCCTCGGCGCCGAGGGTCCCGAAGACCTCGTCGGTCGAGATGTGGTGGAAGCGGAACGTCCGCCCCTCCTTGCCGCGCCCACCGCCCCAGTAGGCGCGGGCCGCTTCGAGCAGGGTGTAGGTCCCGGTGATGTTGGTGTCGATGAACGCCGCCGGGCCGTCGATCGAACGATCGACGTGGCTCTCGGCGGCGAGGTGCATCACCGTGTCGGGCTGGTGCTTGGCGAAGATCGCGTCGAGCGCTGCGGCATCGCGGATGTCCGCCTGCTCGAAGGCGTAGCGGTTCGAGCCCGCCACGCTGTCGAGGTTCGCCAGGTTCGCCGCATAGGTCAGGACGTCGAGGTTGATGACCTCGTGCCCATCGGCGATCGCCTGCCGCACCACGGCCGAGCCGATGAAGCCCGCCCCTCCCGTCACCAGAAGCCTCATCAGAACACCCCGTACTCGAAAGGAGAAAACCAGTCGCGGAAGGCCGGCGCCTTCTTGTCCTTGTCGGAGATGACCGGGTCGCTCACGCCCCAGTCGACGCCGATGTCGGGATCGTCCCATGCGACGCTGCCGTCGCTGGTGCCGTCGTAGACCGCATCGACCTTGTAGGTGACCAGCGTGTCCTCGGTCAGCGTGACGAAGCCGTGCAGAAAGCCACGCGGCACGAGGATCTGCGCGCCGTTTTCGGCCGAGATCTCCTCGGCGATCCACTGGCCGAAGGTCGGCGACCCGCGGCGGACGTCGACCGCGACATCGAGGATCGCGCCCTTGCCGACACGCACCAGCTTGGTCTGGGCGAAGGGCGGGGCCTGATAGTGAAGGCCGCGCAGCGTCCCCTTCTGGGCGGAGAGGCTCTCGTTGTCCTGGACGAACTCGAAGGCGAGGCCGGCGTCGCCCATCCGTGCGGCGCTCCACGTCTCGCTGAAGTAGCCGCGGGCGTCGCCGAAGCGGCGCGGTGTCAGGACCTTCACGTCGGGAAGGGCGGTCGCTCGGATATCCATGGCCTCGGAATAACGGATCGCCGCCCGGGGCGTCCATACCCTTTCCGCACTGCACCATAGAGCGTTGCACCGCTGCAAGCCCCGGCGGGAAAGCGCCCGTCCGGGGCTGGACTGCCTTTGTTCGCTGAAACTTATCCGGTAATGATCCGTTAACGAAAAAATACCCTGGCAGGCGGACGTATGGCGAGCGCATCAAGGAATGGATTCCTTCTAGGCCTGCTTTTGGCATCGGCCGCAATCAGTCCTGCCCATGCGTTCTCGCTATTCGGGTTCCATCTCTGGGGCGCTCGCCCGGAGGAGGAGCAGCTCGAGATCATCGATCCGCTTCCCTACACGGTGACCTTCAACATCACCGGGGTAACTGGCGGCGCCGCAAACCGAATCCAGGATGCCTCATCCCTGTGGAGCGACCGCGAACAGCCCGCTTCCGGAACCGGCGGGCTTCTCTCCAAGGCGCGGGGCGACTACCGCCGGCTGCTCGCCGCCCTCTACGCGGCGGGCTTCTACGGGCCGGCGATCAGCATCGTCGCCGCCGGGCAGGAGGTTTCGGACCTGACGCTCGCGGTAAACTTTCCGGCAACGGTTCCCGTCGTCATCACCGTCCAGGCCGGGCCGCGGTTCAACTTCGGGCGGACCGAGATCGTCAACGCCCCGCCCGTCACCGACGACATGGACGACGAGGTCGACACCATGGCGTCGATCGGCTTCCAGACCGGCGAACGCGCCTTCTCCGGCGTCATCAACCGGGCTTCGGCATTGTCGGTCGAGCGTTGGCGGCAGTTGTCGCACGCCAAGGCGCGCGAGGCCGAGCGGGACGTCGTGGCGGACCACGCCCGCAGCAAGCTCGACGTCACCCTGACGATGGACCCCGGCCGCGCCGCCGTCTACGGCCCGGTAAAGGCGGTGGGCAGCAACCGGACCGATGCCGATTTCATCGCCTACATGGCCGATCTGCCGCGCGGTGCGCCCTTCGACCCCGATGACATCGACGCCGCGCAGCAGCGGCTGACCTCCCTGCAGATCTTCCGGTCGCTGCGCTTCACCGAGGCCGACGAGATCGGCCCCGACGGCAGCCTGCCGATCACCATCCAGGTCGAGGACCGCCGGCCCCGGACCGTCGGCGTCGGCGCGACGCTCTCGACGATCGACGGCGTCGGCGTCAACGCCTTCTGGGTCCACCGCAACCTCTTCGGCCGCGCCGAGCAGCTGCGCTTCGAAGTCGGGGTCGACGGACTCGGCGGCTCGCTCAATCCGGACGACTACGACTACAATCTCGGCGTGACCTACACCAAGCCGGGCGTCTTCAACCCGGATACCAACTTCATCACCTCCCTGATCGGCCAGCGGGTCAACTACGACACCTATCAGGAACGGTCGGTGGCGGCGCGGGCGGGCTTCAGCCGCCAGTTCGGTCGCGATTTCACCGGGAGCATCTTCGGAAGCGCCTCGCGGGCAAGGTACGTGGACGACTTCGGCATCCGCCACTTCAGCATCCTCTCGCTGATCGGATCGGGGCAGCTCGACCGGCGCGACAACCCGCTGGACGCCACCCGCGGCTACTATGTCGCCGCAACGGCCACGCCGATGTACGACTTCGAATACGGCAACCCCGCGCTGCAGACGACGCTCGAAGGCCGGTACTACAAGGGCTTCGGCGAGGACCGTCACCTGGTTCTGGCCGGGCGCGCGATGATCGGCAACTACTTCGGACCGGACGCGGCCGAGAGCCCGCCGGACATGCTGTTCTTCGCCGGTGGCGGCGGTTCGGTGCGCGGCTATGCCTACCGATCGATCGGCGTGACCACGATGGACACGGCCGACGACGAGAATTTCACCACCTTCCTCATCGGTGGTGCCGGCCTCGCCGAGGCGTCGGGGGAAGTGCGCTACCGGATCAACGACCGCTTCGGCGCCGTCGGCTTCCTCGACGCCGGCTACGTGACCGAGACCGCGGCCTTCGGCGGCGATACCAACTTCAAGACGGGCACCGGCCTCGGCGCGCGTTACTACACCGGGATCGGCGTGCTTCGCCTCGATCTGGCGACGCCGATCAACCCCGATCCGGGCAACTCGCGCATCGCCCTCTACATCGGCATCGGACAAGCGTTTTGATCGGGCGGGCGTCGTGAAACGGGTTATTTTTATCCTGGTCGGGCTCTTGCTCGTCGGCCTCACTGCGCTTGCTCAGGACGAAGCGGGCGGTGGCAGCGACAACGGCTTCCTCACCAACCTGCTCGAGAGGCAGCTGTCGACGCCGGATCGCCAGAATCCGCCTGAGCGGCGTCAGCGGCGCGCTCTCGTCGCAGGCGCGCATCGAAAAGGTCACCATCGCCGACACCCAGGGCGTGTGGCTCGAAATCGACAATGTCGAACTCGACTGGAGCCGGCTCGCCCTGCTGCGCGGCCGGGTCTCGGTCAACCGCCTCGGCGCCCAGAGCGTCGTCTGGCATCGTCTGCCCCAAGCCTCCCCGCAGGCGCGTGCCCTGCCTCAGGCCGAAGCCCAGCCCTTCGCGCTGCCCGAACTGCCGGTCTCGATCCAGATCGCCGCCCTCGCCTTCGATCGCATCGCCTTCGAGCAGCCGGTCTTCGGCCAGGCGGCCGAACTGTCGCTGAACGGCTCGCTCGACCTCGCCAGCGGCAAGCTCACCACCGACCTCGATATCAAGCGGCTCGACGGACCGGGCGGCGCGCTCACCCTCGCCGCGGGATTCTCCAACGAAACCCGCCAGCTCGACGTCGATCTCGACCTGCAGGAGCCCGAAGGCGGTATCGTCGCGACGCTGCTGCGCATCGAGGGTACGCCGGCGATCCACCTGACCGCGAAGGGCTCCGGCCCGCTCGACGACGTCGCCGTCACCGTCGCCCTCGACGCCGGCGCGGAGCGGATCATCGACGGCCGGGTCGCGCTCAAGACCGACGACACCGGCCTCGGCTTCGACGTCGACTTCACCGGCGCGCTGTCGCCACTGGTCCCGCAGCCCTACCGCGACTTCTTCGCCGGCGACAGCAAGGTGCGGGTAGCCGGCGTCAGCAAGGCGGCCGGCGGCCTGCGGGTGTCCGACATCACCATCTCGGGCGCCGTGCTCGACCTGACCGGCAACCTCGAGACCGGCAGCGACGGCTTCCTCCGCGACCTCGCGCTGACCGGCACGCTCGGCAACCCCACCGCCCCGCCGGTCGTGTTGCCGGTGCCGGGCGGACAGACCACGCTGCAATCGGCGGCCCTCAACGTCCGCTTCGGCGAGGGGACGCGCTGGAACGGCTTCGTCGTCCTCGACCGGCTGAACGCCGCCAACATCGAGATGGAGGACGTGACGCTCCGCCTCGGCGGCCTCGCCGAGCACCTCGACGACGCGGCCCAGCGCAATGTCACCGTCAACGTCGAGGGCCTCGCCACCGGCGTCTGGTCCGCCGATCCCAAGGTCGCGCAGGCCCTCGGATCGCGGATCGACCTCTTTGCCGACGCGGCGCTGCCGCCCAACGCGCCGATCAAGCTCCGCCAGCTCCAGATCAGCGGCAACGGCCTGTCGATCTTCAGCGCCGGCAGCTTCGAGAACTCGGTCTACACCGGCCGCAACGCCATCCGCGTCTCCAACCTCGCGGTCTTCGCCGGGGTCGCCAACCGCCCGCTTTCCGGCGCCATCGACATCAGCGCAGACGGCAGCGTCTCGCCCCTCAGCGGCGGCTTCGACCTGACCTTCGACGGCGGGATGACCGACGTCGGCATGGGCAACGCCCGTCTCGACCCCCTCCTCGCCGGCGCCACCACCCTCTCCGGCCGGGCAGTCCGCGACGAAGGCGGCATCCGCACGGAGAACCTCCGCGTCGACAATGCCCAGCTCAACTTCGCCTCGAACGGCATCCTGTCGAGCGCCAAGACCGACATCGGCTTCGAAGCCGCGCTCACCGACCTCGGCCTCCTCGACCCCCGCCTCTCGGGCCGGATCACCGCGAACGGCCGCGCCACCGGCAACGGTCGCCCGATCGACGTCGCCCTGACCGCGGCCGTGCCCGAGGGTCGGCTGATGGAGCGCAAGCTGACCAACGCCCGCGTCGGCTTCACCGGACAGGTGGACGGTGCGGACGTCACCGGCAGCGTCACCGGCTCGGGCGGCCTCGACGGCCTCGTCCTCGCCCTCGGCGGCGACATCAGTTCCGTCGGCGAGAAGCGGTCGATCTCCGGCCTCGACGTTCGCGTCGGGCCGAACAGCCTCACCGGCGACGTCGCCAAGGACGGGACGGCGCCCGCCACCGGCACCCTCCGCCTCGACGCGCCCGACATCGCCCCCCTGGCCGCCTTGGCGCTGGCCGAGGCGACGGGCGCCGTCTCCGCCGACATCACCCTCAGCGCCGCCGACGTCGGACAGGGCGTCGACCTGTCGGCGCAGGCCCGCGACATCGTCTTCGGCGGAACGCGGGTCGGGCAGCTCGACGCCAAGGCGACGGTAGCCGACGCCCTCGGCCTGCCGCTGGTCAACGGCACGCTCGACGCCGGCAACCTCGTCGTCGGCGGTATCGAGATCGCCTCGCTCGGCGCGAAGGCGACCCAGTCCGACCAGACGACGATGCAGTTTTCGGCCCAGAGCCGCCTCGCGATCGGGACGCTCGCCGACCTCTCGGGCGAACTCCACCGCCTCGACGAAGGCTTCGCCGCCCGCCTCGACACGCTGCGCATCCGCCAGCAGGGCGTCGCCGCGACGCTGACCGCCCCGGCCACCGTGACCCTTCGCGGCGGCACGGTCGAGCTGACCCCGCTCAACCTCGACTTCGGCACCGGCAGCCTGACGGCGCAGGGGACGATGGCCGACACCTTCGACATCGACGTCGCGATCAAGACCATGCCGCTCGCGATCGCCAACGCCATCCAGCCCAGCCTCGCCCTGGCCGGTGTCATCAACGGCACCGCACGCGTCACCGGCCCGCGGGCCGCGCCCGACGTGCGCTTCGACCTCGCCGCCACCGACGTCGCCTCGGCGATCACCCGCAACGCCGGCCTGCCGCCGGTGTCGCTGACCGCGCAGGGCACCACCAGCGACGGCCGGCTCGCGCTCGACGCCCGCGTCACCGCCGGCGGCGGCCTCGCCGCCGAAGCGCGCGGCAGCGTCCCGCTCGGCGCCGGCAACCTCGACCTCGCCGTCGACCTGCAGAGCTTCCCGCTTGCGCTGATCGACCGCCTCGCCGGCAACCGGGGCCTGCGCGGTACCGCGACCGGGCGGGCGCAGGTCGGCGGGACCCTCGCCAACCCGAACGTGACCTTCAACGTCCAGGGCGACGGCCTGACCGCGGACGTGCTCTCGACCAACGGCATCCCCGCGGTGAACCTCGTCGCCAACGGCACCTTCCGCGACCGCGCCGTCACCCTCGAAACCGCCCGCGCGACCGGCGCAGGCGGCATGGACCTGACCGGCTCGGGCCGCATCCCGCTCTCCGGCCCCGGTCTCGACGTGCAGATCGCCGGGACGGCGCCGCTCTCGATCGCCAACCCCTTCCTCGAGCAGCGCTCGGCACAGGCGGCGGGCGTCCTTCGCATCAACGCCACCGCCCGCGGCTCTCTTGCCGCGCCGCAGCTCGGCGGCACGGTCTCGCTCGCCGGCGGCACCCTCGTCGATCCGCAGACCAACCTGCGGCTCGAGGCGATTGCCCTGGAAGCCAGCCTCGAGGGCAATGTCGCCGTGCTCCGCACCCTCAGCGCCAATGTCGCCTCGGGGGGACGGATCACCGCCCAGGGCCGGGTGACGCTGAACGCGGCGGCCGGCTATCCCGCCGACCTCACCGGCCGGATCGACGACGTCCGCTATACCGACGGCACCCTCATCACCACGCGGCTGTCCGGCGATCTCACGATGCGCGGACCGCTGATCGGTGGCGAGGGTCTGCTCGCCGGGCAGATCGACCTCGGCCGCACCGAGATATCCATCGCCGAGGGCCTCGGCGGCCAGGCGCAGGCCGCCCTCGATCAGGTCGAGCACGTCAACACGCCGGGGCCGGTGAAGGTCACCCTGCAGCGTGCCAACGTCGGCGAATCCCGCGCCGAGACGACCGCGAGCACCAGCCAGTCGGGCATTCGTCTCGACATCCGGATCAACGCGCCCAACCAGATCTTCGTCCGGGGCCGCGGCCTCGACGTCGAGGTCGGCGGGTCGGTGCGCATCCAGGGGCGCACCAACGACATCCAGCCGGTCGGCCAGTTCGACCTCCGCCGCGGCCGGCTCTTGATCCTCGGCCAGCGCATCGAGTTCACCGAGGGCTCGGTGCAGCTGGTCGGCAACCTCGACCCGCTGATCAATTTCGTCGCCCGGACCCAATCGGAGGACGTGACCGCGATCGTCACCGTGACCGGGCGGGCCTCGGCGCCGGAGATCGTCTTCTCGTCCGAGCCGCCGCTGCCGCAGGACGAGGTGCTGGCGCGCATCCTCTTCAACCGCGCCACCTCGAACCTCTCGGCCTTCCAGCTCGCCCAGCTCGCCGCCGCGGCGGCCGAACTCGCCGGCAACGGCGGGCCGGGGATCATGTCCCAGATCCGCGACGCCACCGGGCTCGACGACCTCGACGTCATCACCGAGGACGACGGCTCCACGGCGGTGCGCGCCGGCAAGTACCTCGACGAAAATCTCTACGTGAACGTCCAGACCGACACCGCCGGCGTCACCCAGGCCGAGATCAACCTCGACATCAGCGACAGCGTGACGGCCCGCGGCTCGGTCGCGTCCGACGGCAACACCACCATCGGGCTCTTCTACGAGCGCGACTACTGACCGGCTGACCAACTGACCGGCTCCCCCGCCTCCCTTCCGGGGACGGGGCATTCCGATTGCCCCGACCTGCCGTCCTCCGAGGTCGTCGAGCCGCGCCCCTTGCGTCGCGCGGAGAAGAAGCCCGAGCCGAAGCCGGTCGCAAAGCAGCCTGCGGCCACGAAGCCCACCCGCGTGAAGGCCCCCGAGAAATCCGCGACCTCGGCCGCGCTCTCTCTGCCCGGCTCGCAAAGTCGTCCGGCTATCCCGACAAGCCGCCTTGCGGCCCGGAGGGCGCACCCCTACTGCGGCACGATGCCGAGTCCGCGGAGATAGATCACCGTCCCGCTCTCGAGCATCTCGTCGGCGGAATAAGGCGCCCGGGCGCCGGGCTTGCCGCGGCCGAACAGTTCGACGACCCCGTGGGAGAAGGCCCAGACATGGTTGGCGACCATCGTCGCCGGCGGCCGGCTCGCCGGCGGCAGCGGCTCGGACAGCCGCTCGGCGGCGCGGACCAGCACCGACATCGCCCGGTCCGCCGCATGGGCGAGCTCCGGGCTGCCGGCGATCGCCACACCGCTCTCGAACATCGCCGCATAGTGGCCCGGATTCTCCCGGGCGAAGTCGAGATAGGCCCGCCCCATCGCCATGAACGACGAGAGCCCGGACGGCCGCCCGTCGTTCCACGCCCGCGACAGCCGCTCGGCAAACATCAGAAAGCCGAGCCGCGCCACCTCCTCGATCAACTCGTCGCGCCCGCGGAAGTGGCGATAAGGCGCCGCGGCACTCACCCCCGCCACCCGCGCCGCCTCGGCCAGCGTGAACCCGAGCGGACCGCGCTCCTCGATCAGGCCGAGCGTCGCCCGCACCAGCGCCTCGCGCAGGTTGCCATGGTGGTAGCTCTTGCGCGCCCCGGCCTCGGGACCGCCGTCGGGATCGGGATCGGACATGGCCAAGGGTCTATCCGCCACCGGACCCGCGAACAAGCGGCAGGACCCGGCGCACAAGGCCACCCCGGTCGGCCGCCCGCCGAAACGGATGCATCGAGGCGACTGACCCGACACCGGGCTACTGCGATTTCCTTGTTTGAAGGCGCCCCGTCGCGTGGCGGACGGCGAATAGCCGCGGACCCGACGGTTCGGACCTGTCGGATGTCCTTGTTCGGGTCGCTTCACGCGCCTGAAATGGCGCTTCGGGGCGGGAGGGGGCGTTGACCATGCCCGAATCGCCGTCGCACGTTAACGAGTATGAACGGTTCCGCTAATTTCCCAGACAATATAATGCAATATCAGTTATTTGCTTGGAGTCGCACGCGTGCGACGGCCCGGTATCCACACGGATCAAGACCCGACATACCGTCGATACGGGCAACGCGAGGACGCCGAACCTTCGCGGCTTGTCCCCGGCCGGGAAGCGTGTCGAAAAAGAGACGCCGAGGCCGGGTGCCCCGATGAAGCGCGCCGCGGGCGAAACGCTGCGGCCATCGGGCGGCTGACGCGGCGCCCCCCGGGGGCCGGGCGCAGGGTAGCCGTGCGGCGCCAGGCGACGGCTTGCGGCTTGCCCCGTTCCACCCCCTCGCCTAGAAGGGTTTTCGTTACCGCAACGAGGTCCTTTTTTCCCATGTCCGACGAAATCTTCGCCGATCGTATGCTGTCCCTGGGCCTCGCCCGCGTTTCGGAGGCGGCAGCGATCGCCGCAGCGAAGCTCGTCGGCCAGGGCGACGAGAAGGCTGCGGACCAGGCGGCCGTCGACGCGATGCGCACGCAGCTCAACCTGCTCGACATCAAGGGCGTCGTCGTCATCGGCGAGGGCGAGCGCGACGAGGCCCCGATGCTCTACATCGGCGAGGAGGTCGGCTCCGGCAACGGCCCCGGCGTCGACATCGCCCTCGACCCGCTCGAGGGCACCACGCTCTGCGCCAAGGACATGCCGAACTCGCTCGCGGTGATCGCCATGGGCCCGCGCGGCTCGATGCTGCACGCCCCCGACGTCTACATGGACAAGGTCGCCATCGGTCCGGGCTACGCCACCGACATCGTCAGTCTCGACATGACCCCGACCGAGCGCATCAAGGCGATCGCCAAGGCCAAGGGCACCGACAGCCGCGGCGTCATGTGCTGCGTCCTCGAGCGCCCGCGCCACGAGGCCCTCATCGACGAGATCCGCGAGTCCGGCGCCCGCATCCGCCTGATCACCGACGGCGACGTCGCCGGCGTCATGCACTGCGCCGAGCCCATGAAGACCGGCATCGACATCTACATGGGCTCCGGCGGCGCCCCCGAGGGCGTGCTCGCCGCTTCCGCGCTGAAGTGCATGGGCGGCCAGATGTGGGGCCGGCTCCTCTTCCGCAACGACGACGAGAAGGGCCGCGCCAAGAAGGCCGGCATCACCGACCTCGACCGGATCTACAACCGCGACGAGATGGTGACCCAGGACGTGATCTTCGCCGCCACCGGCGTCACCGACGGCAGCCTCGTCCACGGCGCCCGCCGCGACGGCGAGTGGATGGAGACCGAGACGATCCTCATGCGCTCGAAGTCCGGGTCGGTGCGGCGCATCCACTACCGCCAGCACAACCAGTGACCCGCTGACGCCATGCGCCGCCGTCGTCCGGACAAGGCCGGTTCGGCCTTCCTCATCCTGTGGATGACCTTCTGGCTCGCCGCGATCCTGATCGCGCTGTGGACCATGGGGGCGGCGGCCCTCTCCGGGGAGCCGGTCGCGGCGCTCATCCTCCTCGTCTGGGTCGGCGCCGCGGTCTTCGGCCTGATCTCGGCCGGCCGCTCGCTCCGGGCGCTCCTCCTCGGCGAGCGGCCCGAGCCGCGCGTCAGCCGCAACCACGGCTGGAACGACGGCCTCGACCGCGCCGCCCCGCCGCCGCCCAGGCCGCGCCGGGACTGCCCCCTCGCTGCCGCCCGCGCCGCCCCCCGACTTCCCCGGCCGTCGATCGTGACCCTGCCGGCCGGACACCGCTTCCGCGGCCCGCTCTTCATGACCATCGCCACCGGCTCCTACGTCGTGAACGACACCTTCATGAAACTCGCGACCGAGGGCCTGCCGCCCTACGAGGTCCTGACCATGCGCGGGGTCGCGGCGACGCTCTGGGGCCTGCCGCTGCTTCTGCTGCTCGGCTACGGTCGCCAGCTGCCCATGGTCCTCGACCGCCGGGTGCTGGCCCGCAACCTCTGCGAGACCGCGGCGATCCTCTGCTACGTGATCGCCCTCGCCAACATGCCGATCGCCGACGCCACCGCCCTCGGGCAGATCACCCCGCTCCTCATCATCCTCGGCGCCGCCTTCCTGTTCCGCGAGCGCATCGGGGGCGTGCGCGCGGCGCTGATCGGCACCGGCTTCATCGGGGCGCTGATGGTCGCCCAGCCGAGCGGCGCCGGGATCTCGATCTACGCGCTCCTCGCCCTCGGCAACGCCGTCCTCTGCGCCGCCCGCGACATCGTCAGCCGGGGTGTGCGCCCCGAGGTTCCGGGCCTGATCGTCGCCTTTTCCGCCGCCGGCGTCGTCCTCGTCGCGGCCGCGGCGGCGCATCTCCTCACCGAGGAATGGGTCGCACCCAACGCCCGCCACGTCCTGCTCCTGACCCTGTCCGGTCTCTTCCTGATGGGCGGCCACTTCTTCATCTTCACCGCCTACCGCTCCGGGTCGACGCATGTCGTCGCGCCCTTCTACTACACCTTCACCCTCTGGGCCGTGGTCTCGGGCGCCCTCGTCTTCGGCTACCTGCCGAACCGGCTGGCGCTCGCCGGCATCCTCCTCGTCTGCGTCAGCGGCCTCGCCGTCGTCCTGCTCGACGAGCGCCGGCGCCGGCCGGTGCCCGCCGCCTGATGCCTGCGCCCGAAGCTTGCGCCCAAAGCTTGTGTCGGCCCGTTGAAAACGGCTTTCAGGAATCATCTTGTTCGTCTAGATCTTGGGCAGCACGCGCTCCGGGGCGCGTCATGTGGTTGGAGGAAGGCCGGCGGATGGCGCGACTGATCACGATGGGCAATGAAAAGGGCGGTTCGGGCAAGTCGACCACCGCCATGCACCTGATCACCGCGCTGGTGCGCGCGGGACATGACGTCGGGGCGCTCGACCTCGACCTCCGCCAGAAGAGCCTGTTCCGCTACCTCGACAACCGCGAGAGCTACATGGGCCGCCACGGCATCGACCTGCCGATGCCGCGGCGAATCGTCCTCGACCCGAGCCCCCGCGACAGCCGGGCCGAGGCCGAGGCCGAGGAACAGGCGCGTTTCGAGGCGGCGATCGCCGACCTTTCCGGCTGCGACTACATCGTCGTCGACTGCCCGGGCTCCTATTCGACCTACTCGCGCCTCGCCCATTCGATGGCCGACACGCTGATCACCCCGATGAACGACAGCCTCGTCGACTTCGACATGCTCGCCCGCCTCGACCCGGCCAGCGGCCAGATCAAGGGGCCGTCGGTCTATTCCGAGATGGTGTGGAAGGCCCGACAGGCGCGCTGCGCCACCGGCCGCCGACCGATGGACTGGGTGGTGCTGCGCAACCGCATGACGACGCTCGACGCCCGCAACAAGCGCCGCGTCGCCACGGCGCTCGGGGAACTCGCCAACCGCATCGGCTTCCGGCTGGTGCCCGGCTTCTCCGAGCGGGTGGTGTTCCGGGAACTCTTCCTCTCCGGGCTGACCCTGCTCGACCTTCGCGAGACCGATCCGCAGGCGATGACGATGTCGAACATCGCGGCCCGCCAGGAGGTTCGCGACCTCGTCCGCGCGCTCGACCTGCCCGCGGTGGCCGCCGCCGCCTGATGCGGTTGCAGGCCTGCCTCAACGGGGCGCGGACGCCACGGGACCATCCCGGGGTGCCGCTGACCCCGGAGGCCCTCGCCCGCGACGCGGCCGCCTGCCGCCGGGCTGGCGCCGAATCGCTGCACATCCACCCGCGCGACGCCGCCGGCCGCGAGACCCTCGCCGGTGCCGACGTCGCCCGCGCGCTCGAGGCGGTGCGCGCCGCGGTGCCGGGCATGCCGGTCGGGATCAGCACCGGGGCATGGATCGGACCGCCGGGCAACGCCCGCCTCGGCCCGATGCGCGGCTGGAGCGCGCTGCCGGACTTCGTCTCGGTCAACGTCCACGAGCCGGAGGCCGAGGCGATCGTCGCGCTGATGCAGGCCCGCGGCATCGCCGTCGAAGCGGGCCTCTGGACCCGCGCCGCCGCCCAGCGCTTCGTCGCCACGCGGATGCCGCGCTACAGCTTCAGGGTGCTGGTCGAAGTCACTGCCGACGACCCGGACGCCGCCGAAACCGAGGCGGCGGCGATCATCGCCATCCTCGACGGGGCCGGCGTCGGCCTCCCCGTTCTTCTCCACGGCGAGGGCGGCAGCGTCTGGCCGCTGGTGCGCATGGCCGCCCGCCTCGGCTTCGCCACCCGCGTCGGCTTCGAGGACGGCCACGTCCTCCCGGGCGGCGCCGTCGCCGCAAGCAACGCCACCCTCGTCGCCGCCGCTGCCCGCATCCTGGCAGGCGAGGGCGCTTAGGGCGCCCCGCGGCAAGAGTCCGACAGTCTTGTGCAAACGCAGGAAACGCGCGCCGACCTCCGTCAGGCGCGCGCGCCCCGACTCAGATCCCCGGCGCCAGCGGCAGGCAATCCGCCTGCAGACGGGCAAGCAACTCGCAGGCGCCGAGGGCGTCCGACTGGCTCAGCCCGACGAACTGGGCGCGGAAGACCGTCACCCCCTGGACCTTGGCGGCCTCGACGCGGCGCAGGCCGCCGTTGAGCTCGGGCACGTCCATCAGCGCGGTGGTGAGCAGCTGGCGCTCGGCGTCGCCCTTGGCGCGGTAGGCGCCGAGCTGCACGCCCCACTCGTTGCCGCCGGTCGTCGCGGTCCCGGCATTGGCGACGGAGATCGTCTCTGCGGCCTCGATCGCGCGCGGCCGGACCGTCGAGGCCACGCCGAAGGTCGAGGCCGAGCCGATTGTCGAACGCGCGACGGTCGTCGTGCGGCCCGGCCGCGGCATCGGCCGGTCCGGATCGAGCGAGCCGGGGGCGTTGCGCGTCGCCTGGGTGGCGGCGAGGTCGGCGTTCACCTCGGCGATCGCCGCGGCGATGCTCTCGCTGTTGCGCGCGATCGACCCGTCCTCGTTCGCCCGCGGCAGCGGCCGGGCGGCGGCGATCGCCACCGAATCGGCGACCGTGCTGGCGCCGGACGCGGCCACCGCGGCGCTGGCGACCTGAACGGCGGCAACCGGGGCACCGGCGCCCGTGGGTGCACCGACCGGCACCGGGCCGGCCATCGCGACGGTGGTTCTGCAGCGGCGGCGGCGGGTTGAGCTTGGCGGTCGCCGGCATCTCGGCGAAGCCGAGGTCCATCAGCCGCACGACCTCGGCGTTGCGCGCGGCGGTCGACTTGCCGCCCATCAGCGCGACGATGACCCGCTTGTTGCCGTGCTGGGCCGACGAGACGAGGTTGAAGCCCGCGGCCTGGGTGTAGCCGGTCTTGATTCCGTCGGCCCCGGGATAGTCCTCGAGCATCCGCCGGTTGGTGTTGCGCACCGTCGCGATGCCGGCCGAGGTCGAAGTCCGGCTGAAGATGTTGTAATACTGCGGGAAGTCGTAGATCAGCCGCCGCCCGAGGAGCGCCATGTCGCGCGCCGACGACATGTGGCCGTCGCGGGTCAGGCCGTTGGCATTCTTGAAGGTGGTGTTCTCCATGCCCATCGCCTTGGCATAGGCGGTCATCTTCGCCGCGAAGGCCGATTCGTTGCCGGCCACCGCCTCGCCCATCGCGGTCGCCGCGTCGTTGGCCGACTTGATCGCTGCGGCGCGGATCAGGTAGCGCAGCTCGATCTTCTGGCCGGGCCGGAGCCCGAGCCGGGACGGCGGCTCGCTGGCGGCATGTTCGGAGACGGTGATCTTCTGGTCGAGAGACAGGCGACCGCGCCGGATCTCGTCGAAGACGATATAGAGCGTCATCATCTTGGTCAGCGACGCCGGGGGCACCCGGGTGTCGGCATTGACCGAATGGATGACCTTGCCGGTCCGCGCGTCCATGACGATGGCGGCATACTGGGCCGCATGCGCGAGCCCGGCATAGACAAAGAAACACGCCGCGAGAATCGCCCCGCGCGATACCGTCCTGATCATGAACTGCCCTCCGGCGCTGCCACGCCAAACCTCAGGATTCAGCAAACGCTACGTGGCGATTGCTTTATTTTGAGTTAAGCTAACACGCAGGTTTATGATCGAAAACACTTTTGTTTCAACGGGTGGCGGGACTGCGTTGAATCGGCAACGGTCGCTTTTGGTGCAGTGCAACATAGGGTCTTGACGCACTGCAGCATAAAGCCTATGTTGGCTTCATCGCATCAAACAACGCTCAATGGAGAGAGAAATGTCCACCACCCGCACCGCCGCCGCCAAAGTTGCCGACAAGGCCACCCTCGACGTGAACAACGCCATGCAGGAAGCCTCCGCGAAGGTCGAGACCTTCGTCGCCGACGCGCAGAAGAACGCCACCGAGCACTTCGAGAAGCTCTCCAAGGGCTTCGAGGGCCTGACCACCTTCGGCCAGGAGAACGTCGACGCGATGGTCAAGTCGTCCGAGATCGCCGCCAAGGCTGCCGAGGGCATCAGCACCGAGATCAGCGCCTACTCCAAGAAGGCCTTCGAGGACGGCGTCGCCGCCGCCCAGGATTTCGCCGCCGCGAAGACCATGACCGAGCTCTTCGAGAAGCAGACCTCCTTCGCCCAGTCGGCGTTCGAGGGCTTCGTCAGCCAGGCGACCAAGATGAACGAGATCTACGTCGCCGCCGCCAAGGACATCACCGCCCCGCTCGGCGCCCGCGTCACCGCGGCCACCGAGGCGATGAAGACGTTCAGCCTCTGAGCTCCTAGTTCTTTGCATGGTGCGTCGGCGCGCGCTGCTCCTCCCTGGCGGGCCGCTTCGACGAGAGTAATCAGTCCTGCCCCGATGGCGCGTGCCATCGGGGCTTTTTTCTGTTTCGGGCACCACGCGGAGGCGCCTCCGGCGAGAAGGTTCCGGAAAGTGTCCCCCCGGCCCCTTTTCTAATCGCCCCGTTCGAATATATTGGAGGCGTTCAGCGTACCGGGTCGTGGCGCAGTGACTTTCATACCAGCAGAATCAGCACAGAGGACTCCCGGCAACGCGACCGGTCTGATGACCCGGACGCGGGCGAAGGTCGAACGCCCGCCGCTCTACAAGGTCATGCTCCTCAATGACGACTACACGCCGATGGATTTCGTCGTGCACGTCCTCGAGCGCTTTTTCGGCATCGGCCGGTCCCAGGCCGTCGACATCATGATGACCGTCCACCGCAAGGGCCTCGCCGTCGTCGGCATCTTCTCCTTCGAGATCGCCGAGACCAAGGTGACCCAGGTGATGGACTACGCCCGGCGCAACCAGCACCCGCTCCAGTGCACCATGGAGAAGGAATAGCCGCACCCCGCGGCCCCTCGCCTTCGCCGGCACGCAGCCGGCCCCTCCCCGCACGCGATCAGGATACCGACATGGCAGCCCCCGACAGACTCGCGCTGGCTTTCGAGACCGGGGCGCTGGCGCTCCCCGAGAGCGGCCCCGTCGTCGTGCTCCGCGCCGAGCCCTCGCCCTTCCTCGACCTCGTGCCGCACGGCCGGCTCCACTGCGTCCAGACCTTCCGCCCGACTGTCGATGCGCTCGAGTCCCTCGGCGCCCCCGTCACCGCCGAGCCCGACCCGGCCTCGGAGCCGGCCGCGATGGCGATCGTCGTCCTGACCCGGAGCCGGGCCGAGAGCCTCGGCAACGTCGCCCGCGCCCTCGCCCTCCTCGCCCCCGGCGGCACGCTGGTCGTCACCGGCGGCAAGAGCGAAGGCGTCGATGCCATCGCCCGCCAGATCGCCGCCGCCCTCCCCGTCGACGGCACCTACATCAAGGCCCACGGCCGCGTCCTCTCGCTCACCCGCCCCGCCGTCCTGCCAACCGAGGTCGCCACCTGGGCGGCCGAGGCCGCACCGCGCCGCAACGCCGACGGCTTCGTCACCGCGCCGGGTATGTTCTCGCCCGACCACGCCGATCCCGGCAGCCGCCGCCTCGCCGAGGCCCTGCCCGGCCGCCTCAAGGGCCGCGTCGCCGATCTCGGCGCCGGCTGGGGCTGGCTCGCCCACGCCGCCCTCGCCGCCTGCCCGGAAATCGTCGAACTCGACCTCCACGAGGCCGAGTCCCTCGCCCTCGACGCCGCCCGCCTCAACGTCACCGACCCCCGCGCCCGCTTCCACTGGACCGACGTCGCCCGCCTCGCCGCAGGCCCGCTGCGCTACGACGCGGTCATCGCCAACCCGCCCTTCCACCAGGGCCGCGCCGCCGAGCCCGAGCTTGGCGCCGCCTTCATCGCCGCCGCCGCCCGCATCCTGCGGCCCGACGGCCGCCTGCTCCTCGTCGCCAACCGCCAGCTCCCCTACGAGGCGCCCCTCGCCGCCGCCTTCCGCCACAGCGAGCGCATCGGCGACGACGGCGCCTACAAGCTCCTCCTCGCCGAGCGCCCGCAACGCCCCGAGCGCACCCGCCGCGGAAGCGACCGCGCCGCCCGCGCCGGCTGAAACCGCCTTTCGGCACCCTCTTCCGAGGCGGCCGAAAGGGCCTTTTGGAGGCGCCACCGACGCCGTCGTGACCATCGAAGAACGCCGTGTCGCACCGCTCGGCCTACGCCGGCGTGGAGGGCGCCCTTGCCCGCGGGCGCCCTCCCGTGAGAAACCGCGGGCCATGCCCGCTTCCTCCGCCCTGGTCCCCGCGCCGCTCCGACGGGTCATGGTCGTCGGTCAGCCCGGCTCCGGAAAGTCGACCTTTGCGCGGATGCTCGGCGCCGCGTCCGGCCTCCCGGTCGTCCATATCGACCGCATCCACTGGATGGACGGCTGGGTCCCGCGCGACGCGGCGGAGAAGGACCGCCTGACCCGCGAGGTCCACGCCCGCGAGACGTGGATTTTCGAAGGTGGCCACTCGTCCACGTGGCCGGAGCGCCTTGACCGGGCCGACACCCTCGTCTGGATCGACGTTGGCCTGACGCTGCGGCTGTGGCGCATCCTCCGCCGCGTCGTCCTCGGCTACGGCCGCGCCCGGCCCGACATGCCCGAAGGCTGCCCCGAGCGGATCGACGGCGAGTTCGCCGCCTTCCTCGCCTTCGTCTGGCGCACGCGGCATTCTGCCCGCGCGGCGATTGCCGCGATCTTCGCCGACCCGCCGCCGCACCTCGCGCTTCACCGGATCGCCACGCCCGCCGAGGCCCGGGCCCTCGTCGCGCTCCTCGCCGAGCGGGCACGCCCTTGCGCGCCTGGCCGCGCGATTGCCCTGCCGCCCGCGCCCCGCTAAGCAGCGAAGCACCATGGAGGGCAGCATGACCGATCCCGTCGACCTCACCGCCGCGCTCGTCCGCTGCCCGTCGGTCACGCCCGACGCCGGCGAGGCGATCGACCTCGTCGCCAACATGCTCGCCGCCGCGGGCTTTCGCACCGTTCGCGCCGACCGGGGCGGCATCCCCAACCTCTTCGCCCGCTGGGGCAGCGAAGGACCGGTGCTCGGCTTCAATGGCCACGTCGACGTCGTGCCCGTCGGCAACCGCGCAAGCTGGCGTCACGACCCCTTCGGCGGCGAGATCGCGGAAGGCCGCCTCTGGGGCCGCGGCGCCGCCGACATGAAGTCCGGCGTCGCCGCCTGGGTCGCCGCGGCCATCGACTTCGTGACCGACACCCCGCCCGCCGGCAGCCTGATCGTCACCGTCACCGGCGACGAGGAGGCCGACGGCGTCGACGGCACCGCCGCGATCCTCGACTGGATGGCCGCGAACGGCGAGCGCATGGACCACTGCCTCGTCGGCGAGCCGACCTGCCCGGAGCGCATGGGCGACACCATGAAGATCGGCCGCCGCGGCTCGCTGACCGCCACCCTCGCCGCCTACGGCAAGCAGGGCCATACCGCCTACCCCGACCGCGCGAAGAACCCGCTCCCCGGCCTCGTCCGCCTGCTCGACCGCCTCGCCGCGCGAACCCTCGACGAGGGCACCGACCACTTCGGCCCGTCGACGCTGGCGATCACCACCATCGACGTCGGCAACCCGGCCTCCAACGTCATCCCCGCCGAGGCGAGCGCCACCGTCAACATCCGCTTCAACGACGCCCACAGCGCCGCCAGCCTCTCCGCCTGGATCGAGGAGGAGGCCGACCGCGCCGCCGCCGCCTTCGGCATCGGCATCGGTGCGCGCTTCCAGGTCACCGGCGAGAGCTTCCTGACC
Organism: uncultured Alphaproteobacteria bacterium; assembly: GCA_963798235.1. Lineage (GTDB taxonomy): Bacteria > Pseudomonadota > Alphaproteobacteria > Rhodobacterales > Rhodobacteraceae > Amaricoccus. The sequence continues at coordinate 54,093 of CAWCSN010000001.1, forward strand.
GAGCCCGGCCCCTTCACCACCCTCGTCCGCGATGCCGTCGCCGCCGAGACCGGCGTCACCCCGGAATACTCGACCTCCGGCGGCACCTCCGACGCCCGCTTCGTCAAGGACCACTGCCCGGTCGTCGAGTTCGGCCTCGTCGGCACCACGATGCACCAGTCCGACGAGCACGTCGAAGTCGCGCACATCCGCCAGCTCTCCGCGATCTACGCCCGCGTCCTCGCCGCCTACTTCGCCTGAGCCGCATCCCGGACCCGCGGACGCGACCGACGGGCCGGATCTCTACAAGTCTCTGTTTTCACGGTATTTCATTAAGCATCATAGCGTCCGCCGTTCACCCTTGCTTCACGGTGTTCGCGGAATGTGCCCTCACGCGGCCAGTTGGTCGGCGCGGTCGGCTCCGAAGGGAGCAATGCCGCAGAGCACAGAATGGCGTTCGTCGGGTGCCGGGAACCTCCGGGACCCACCGTGACACAAGGCGGCGTCGAAGGCGCCGCGCGCCAATGAAGGAACGATTCGAATGGCTTCGATTCTCACCAACACCAGCTCGATGGTCGCCCTCCAGACCCTCAAGAACATCAACAAGGGCATGGGCCAGGTCCAGAACGAGATCTCGACCGGCCTGCGCGTCTCCACCGCCAAGGACAACTCCTCGTCCTGGGCGATCGCCTCGACCATGGGCTCGGACATCGGCGTCTACAAGAAGATGTCCGAGTCGCTGACCTCGGCGTCGGAGACGATCGGCGTGGCGCGCGATGCGGCCGAGCAGATGGTGACCATCCTCAAGCAGGTGCAGACCAAGGCCGTGCAGGCCAAGGAGCCGGGCGCCGATCTCGTCGCCCTCCAGGCCGACGTCGACGCGCTGACCGCGACGATGCAGTCGATCGCCGCCTCGGCGCAGATCAACGGCATCAACATGGTCGACAACACGACGACCCGCAGCTTCGCGGTGTCGCTGACCCGCGTCGGCTCCGGTGACGTCGGCCTCGAGGTGCTCGGCGTCGATGGCGTCGATCTCGCGACCGACGCGGCCGCCGACGTCACCCTCGTGGCCGACGCGACCGACGAGTCCGACGTCGACGCAATCGAGACCCAGCTGCAGGCCGCGGTCAGTGCTGCGGCGGCCTTCGGTTCGGCCCAGACGCGCATCGAGGCTCAGAACACCTTCCTGAGCAAGCAGATGGACTCGATCAAGGCCGGCATGGGCGCGCTCATCGACGCCGACCTCGAGGAAGCCTCCGCCCGGCTGACGGCGCTGCAGACGCAGCAGCAGCTCGGCATCCAGGCGCTCTCGATCGCCAACCAGGCGCCGCAGAACGTCCTGACCCTGTTCCGCTGATTCAAGCCCGGCCGGGGCGGTCCACCGCCCCGGCCAACCCGTCCCGACCTTCGCCTCGCCTTGCCGCCTTCCCCTCGACGCCGCGCGCGCAAAAGCCGCCGGCTTTCCCCGCCGAGAGGCCGTGACCGATGTACCCAAGTTCCCAGGCCCGTACGGCCTACACCGCCGCCGCCGTCCGCAGCCCCCGCGCGGCGGAATACGCCGTCTTCGCGGCCGTCACCCAGGCGCTCACCGCTCTCGACGAGAGCGACAAGGGCGCCTTCCCGCGCCTCGCCGCGGCCGTCACCGACAACCAGCGCCTGTGGGCGACCCTCGCCGAGGACCTGATGGACGACGGCAACAGCCTGCCGCTTCCCCTCCGCGCCCAGCTCGTCTCGCTCTCCGAGTTCGTCCGCCGCCACAGCCTCGCCGTCCTCGGCGGCAAGGCGTCGCTCCCGGTGCTCATCGACATCAACACCATGATCATGCGGGGCCTGCGCGGCGACGTCGAGGCCGCGGCATGAGCGGCCTCGTCCTCAAGCTCGGGCCGCACGAGCGCATCATGATCAACGGCGTCGTCATCGAGAACGGCGACCGCCGGGCCCGCCTCAACGTGATGACCCCGGAGGCCAACGTCCTGCGCCTCCGCGACGCCATCCACCCCGACGAGGTCAACACCCCCGTCCGCCGCGTCTGCTACATCGCCCAGCTCGTCCTCGCCGGCGAAGCCGACCCCGAGGAGGCCCGCCGCCAGCTCATCCGCGGCATCGAGCAGCTTTCCCAGGTCTTCCAGGACCCCGACAGCCGCACCCACCTCGACGCCGCCACCACCGCGGTCGGCGAGAACCGCTTCTACCAGGCGATGCGCGCCCTCCGCTGCCTCCTGCCGCGGGAGGCGCGGCTCCTCGGCTACCGGGAAGCCTCGTGAGCTACGTCCCGACCATCCCGCTCGCCGGCGTCGCCGGCTGGCGCTTCCTCGAGCGCACCGGCGAGCGCCAGCAGGACGCCTTCGCGAGCAGCGCCGACGTGAAGCGCAAGATCGCCTACTTCGAGGAAAACATCGGTTCGGTGACCAGCGCCGCCGACCTCGTCGGCGACCGCCGCCTGCTCGAGGTGGCGCTGACCGCCTTCGGCCTCGAAGGCGAGATCGACAAGAAGGCGTTCATCCGCAAGGTGCTCGACGAGGGCACCACGACCGAAAACGCCCTCGCCGTCCGCCTCTCCGACCCGGCATGGGAAAGCCTCTCGGCCGCCTTCGGCTTCGGCGACGGCGGCGCCCGCACGGGCGAGGCCGGCTTCGCCGCGACGATCGTCTCCGCCTACAAGACCCGGGCCTTCGAAGGCGCCGTCGGCGAGACCGACAACGACCTCCGCCTCGCGATGAACTTCCGCCGCGAGATGGCGACCCTCGCCAACAAGGGCACCGACGGGGCGAGCTGGTACACCATCCTCGGCTCAAAGCCGCTGCGCGAGGTCTTCGAGACCGCCTACGGCCTGCCGTCGTCCTTCGTGAACATCGACATCGACCGCCAGCGCGAAATTCTCGCGGACAAGACCGACACGATCTTCGGCACCGACACCGTCGCCGCCTTCTCCGATCCCGCCGCGGTCGAGAAGATGATCACCCGCTTCCTCGCCCGCGCCCAGGTCGCCGCCGGCGCCACCACCAGCGGCTCCGCCGCCCTCACCCTGCTCCAGGGCACCAGCAGCGGCACCAGCGGCCTCTTCAACCTGCTCGCCTCGCAGTCCTGATCCGCCCGGGGGGAGGCCACCCACACCTTGGCTTCAATCCGGACGCGGCCACTCCAGTGGATGCGTCCGGATTCTTTCGACTGCCAAAGTCGACGGTTGCACCGTTTCGGCAAGCAATCGGACCGAGGTTGAGCGGAACCGATGCAAAAGCCAGAAGCCCTGCCGCTGCTCAGACCCGCACGAGGCGAGCCGAAGCTCAGGACTTCTTCGGCGCCTTGCCGACCGACAGGCCCTTCTCGTAGGAGGCGGGCGCTGCCGGAGTCGGCTTCTTCTGCTTCGGCTTCTTCGCTTCCTTGTTGCTGCGCATCTGACCCTTGGCCATCGTTCACTCCTCGGAGATTCCGGATCACGCCGGAGATGAATTCGCAGTTAGCCGCTCACCCTACATGGCGTGGAAGCCGCTTGCCACCACCGACCGAAGCGGCATCCTGCCCCGGTCCCCCAACGCGGTCTTCCTGCCCGCTCACAACTCGATCGCCTCCAGCACCTCGGGCTCGATCACCCGCACCCCCGGCAGGCCGGCGGCCAGCACGTCCGCGTTCTGCGCGAGCAGCGGGAAGGTCCGGTAATGGCAGGGGATCACCGTCTCGAAGTCGAAGAACCGCTTCGCCGCATAGGCCGCGCGCTCCATGTCCATGGTGAAGTGCCCGCCCGCGCAGAGGATGCCGATCTCGGGATGGTGCAGGTCCTGGAACAGCTCCATGTCCATCGTCACGTCGGTATCGCCGGAGAAATAGATCGTCTTCCCCTCGCCCGCGATCATGAACCCCGACTCGGCGCCGCCATAGACCGGCCCCTCGCTGCCCTCGAACGACGAGGAATGGACGGCGTTGACCAGCGTCACCGCCACCTCCCCGAGCCGCACCGTCCCGCCCCGGTTGAAGCCGATCCCCTCTATCCCGTGCTTCGCCATCCAGAAGCTCACGAGGTCGTAAATCCCCACCACCGGTATCCCGAGTTCCGTCGCGATCTCGATCGCGTTGCTGGCGTGGTCGCCGTGGGCGTGGCTGAGGAGCACGTGCGTCGCCCCCGCGATCGCCTCCGCCCGGCGGCCGTTGTCGAACATCGGATTCCCCGTCAGCCAGGGATCGACCAGCAGCACCTGATCCGCGATCTCGATGCGGAACCCCGAATGTCCGAGCCAAAGCAGTCGCATCGCCTGTCCTCCCGTGTGATGCTCGCGCCGGCCCCGCGCGGGGCCGCTTGCGGGGAGGACTGTCGGTGGACTGGTTTCGTGCGGTCAACGGCTATTGTGAACGGACCGACGCCAGCTTCTGGTCCGAGCCCGTCAACGCCCTCTCCAACGCCGCCTTCCTCGTCGCCGCCCTCGTCTGCTGGCCGATGGCCCGCCGCGCCGGCGACCGCCCCGCGCAGATCCTCTGCGCCCTCCTCGCGGTCATCGGCATCGGCTCCTTCCTCTTCCACACCGAGGCCCAGGTCTGGGCGATGGTCGCCGACGTCGTCCCGATCCAGGTCTTCATCCTCGTCTACCTCGCCTTCGCCACCGTGCGCTTCTTTGCCGCACCGTGGTGGGCCGGCCTCCTCGCCGCCCTCGCCTTCATCCCCGCCGCCGCCCTCGCCGCCCGCGCCATCGCTGCCGTCGTCGGCCCGCTCAACGGCTCGGTCTCCTACGCCCCGGTCCCGCTCCTCATCCTCGCCTTCGCCGCCCTCCTCCGCCGCCGCGCCCCGGCGACCGCCCGCGGCCTCGCCCTCGGCGCCGGCATCCTCGCCGTCTCCCTCGTGTTCCGCACCATCGACACCGCCGTCTGCGCCGCCTTCCCCCTCGGCACGCACTTCCTCTGGCATCTCCTCAACGCCCTGATGCTCGGCTGGATGATCGCGGTCTTCGTCCGCGCGCGGACCCCCGCCGCAACCCGGCCCTGACCGCCGCCAAGACGCTTGCGTGCTGTCGCGGCGTGGGGCAGTCTCGGAGGCGGAGCGCACGTCCTCGAACCTGCCGGAGGCCAATTGGCGATTACCGCCCCGAACCCCGCCACGACACCGGATGATCCTTCCGATAGCGTCCTTCAGTTCCCAGACAACCGCCTGCTGATCGATCTCTGCGGCGAACTCGACCGCAACATCGTTCAGATCGAGGCGCGCATCGGCGTCGAGGTGCGCCGACGCGGCAACCACATCGCCCTCCACGGCAGCGCCGACCAGCGCGAGGCCGCCGAGCAGGTGCTGCGGACCCTCTACGCCCGCCTCGAACAGGGCCGCCCGGTCACGCCCGGCGACATCGACGCCGCCCTCCGGGCTCTCCCCGGCCGCAGTGGCACCCTCCCCGAGGCCCGGCCCGGCCAGCTCGACATGTTCTCCGGCGAGCCCCTCGAAATCCGCACCCGCCGCAAGCTCGTCGAGCCGCGCACCGCCTCGCAAAAGGCTTACGTCCGCAACCTCTTCCGGCACGAGCTTGTCTTCGGCCTCGGCCCCGCCGGCACCGGCAAGACCTACCTCGCCGTCGCCGCCGCGGTCGCGATGTACATCGAGGGTCGCGTCGACAAGATCATCCTCTCCCGCCCGGCCGTCGAGGCCGGCGAGCGCCTCGGCTTCCTCCCCGGCGACATGAAGGAGAAGGTCGATCCCTACATGCAGCCGCTCTACGACGCGCTGAACGACTTCTTCCCGCCCAAGCAGGTCGCCAAGCTGATCGAGGAGAAGCAGATCGAGATCGCCCCGCTCGCCTTCATGCGCGGCCGCACCCTCGCCAACGCCTACGTCGTCCTCGACGAGGCGCAGAACGCCACCACCATGCAGATGAAGATGTTCCTCACCCGCCTCGGCGAGGGCAGCCGCATGGCGATCACCGGCGACGTCACCCAGATCGACCTGCCGCGCGGGGTCAAGTCCGGCCTGATCGAGGCCGAGCGCATCCTCCGCGACGTACCCGGCATCGGCTTCACCCGCTTCACCGCGGAGGACGTCGTCCGCCACCCCCTCGTCGCCCGCATCATCCGCGCCTACGAGAGCGCCCGCCCCGACGATGCCTGACGCCCCCACCCCCGGCGCGCCACGCCCCCGGGCCGGCGCGCCCCTTCTTCAAGCCATGCCTCATGCCTGAAGTCGTCGAGCCCGTCATCGAAGACCCCCGCTGGGAGACCATCGACCTCCCCGCCCTCGCCGAGCGCACCGCCCGCGCCACCCTCACCGCCGTCGGCCGCGACCCCGACCTCCACGAGGTCGGCCTCCTCGCCTGTGACGACGCGCGCATCGCCGCCCTCAACGCCGACTTCCGCGGCCAGCCCAAACCGACCAACGTCCTGAGCTGGCCCGCCTTCGACGGCTCCGCCCCGGAGGAGCCCCCGGGCCTCCCCGGCGAGGGGCCGCTCTTCATCGGCGACATCGCCCTCGCCTGGGAAACCTGCCTCCGCGAGGCCGAGGAAGCCGGCATCCCCCTCGCCGATCACGCCGCCCACCTCGTCGCCCACGGCGTCCTCCACCTCCTCGGCCACGACCACGCCGACGATGCCGAGGCGGTGACGATGGAAGAAATCGAGACGAATGTGCTTGCCAGCATGGGTATCGCGAACCCATATTCGCCCGAGGAGCGCCCCTCGGGCGCGGCGTCCGGACTGGAGTGATGGGCGAACAGACTGACGGGCCGGCGCAAAGCACGCCGCGTGCCCCCGACGAGGATCCGGACAGTAGCGCCCGATCTTCCTTTTTCTCGCGGCTTTTCCGCCGCGATTCCCCCGAAGACGAGGAAGAGGCGCCGCCGGCGGAGGGCCGCGACGCCACCGCGTCCGCACGCGATTTCCGCCTCAACCTCCGCAAGCTCCGCACCATGCGGGTCGACGACGTGTCGGTGCCGCGGGCGGACATCGTCGCCATCGCCGCCGATGCCACCTTCGACGAGGTGGTCGCGGTCTTCAGGACCAACAGCTTCACCCGGGTTCCGGTCTTCGGCGAGACCCTCGACCACCCGCTCGGCCTCCTGCACCTCAAGGACTTCGCGCTGACCTACGGCTTCGGCGCCGAGGCCGCGGGTTTCGACGTCGACGCCCTGCTCCGGCCGCTGATCTACGCGCCCCCGTCGATGCCGATCGGCGTGCTCCTGCAGAAGATGCAGGTCGCCCACGTCCACATGGCCCTCGTCATCGACGAGTACGGCGGCGTCGACGGCCTCGTCACCTTCGAGGACCTGCTCGAGCAGATCGTCGGCGACATCTCCGACGAGCACGACGAGGCCGAAGGCGACCTCTGGGTCGAGGAGGCCCCCGGCATCTACCTCGTCCAGGCCCGCATGGACCTCGAGGACTTCGAGAAACTCACCGGCCTCGGCCTCGCCGACCCCAGCCACGCCGAGGAAGTCGACACGCTCGGCGGCCTCGTCTTCCGCCTCGCCGGGCGGGTTCCGGTCCGCGGCGAGGTGGTGGTCCACCCCGAGGGCCCCGAATTCGAGGTCCTCGACGCCGACGCGCGCAAGATCCAGCGCGTCCGCGTCCGGCTCGACCCGCGCGCCAGCGCCTCCGCGGCGGCCGCCGAGTAGTCCTTCGTGATCCCTCTTCGAAGACGCGTCTCGGCGCTCGCCGGCGCCCGGCGCCTTGCCCTTGCCGCCGCCCTCGGGGCGGTGACGGCGCTGGCGCAGCCGCCGGTCTCGTGGCCGGTCGTGCTCTTCCTCGCCCTGCCCCCGCTCGCCTGGCTCCTCGACGGATCGCCGTCCTGGCGCGCGGCCCTGCGCCTCGGCTGGATCGCCGGCACCGCGCATTTCGCCGCCGCACTCTTCTGGATCGTCGATCCCTTCTTCGTCGAGCCCGAGATCTTCGGGTGGATGGCGCCCTTCGCCCTCGCCGGCATGGCCGGCGGCCTCGCGCTCTTCTGGGCCGTCCCCTTCGCGCTAGCCCGCGCGCTCTGGCCGGCGGGCGTCCGCCGCCTCCTCGCCCTCGCCGCGCTCTGGGCCTTCGCCGACATGGTGCGCTCCTACGCCCTCACCGGCTTCCCCTGGGGCCTGCCCGCCTATGCCTGGGTCGAGACGCCGGTGATCCAGACCGTCTCTCTCTTCGGCCCGCACCTGCTCGGCCTGCTCACCCTCGTCGCGGCGCTGCTCCCCGCCACCCTCTCCCGCCGCGCGCTCGCCGTCACGGCAGCGCTCGTCGCCGCCGGCTGGGGCTTCGGCGCCTGGCGCCTCGCCCAGCCGCTGCCGCCGCGCGCCGAACCGCTCACCGTCCGCCTCGTCCAGCCTGACGCCGACCAGGCGGCGAAGTGGCAGCCGGGCATGGCCCAGGCTTTCTACGAGCGCCACCTCGCCCTGACCCGCGCCGAACCGCGCGCCGACGTCACCATCTGGTCGGAGACCGCGGTCCCCTTCCTGCTCGACGCCGCCCCGGACCTCCTCGCCGAATCCGCCGCCGCCGCAGCGCCGGGGCGGCTGATCCTCGGCATCCAGCGCTCCGAGCCCGCCCCCGGCGGAGGCGAGCAGTTCTTCAATTCCCTCGCCGTGCTCAACCCGGACGGAACGCCGGCGGCCACCTACGACAAGGCCCACCTCGTTCCGTTCGGCGAGTACATCCCCTTCCCCGGCCTGATCGCCCGCCTCGGGATTCCGGCGCTGACCGCCCTGACCGGCGGCGGCTTCACCCCCGGTCCGGGGCCGCACCTCGTCGACGTCCCGGGGGTTCCGCGCTTCCTGCCGCTGATCTGCTACGAAGCGATCTTCCCGCAGGGACTGAAGGCGCCGGAGGGCCGGCCCGAATGGCTGGTGCAGGTGACCAACGACGCCTGGTTCGGCGAGGCGTCCGGTCCGTACCAGCATTTCGCCCAGGCCCGGGTCCGGGCGATCGAGCAGGGGCTACCGCTTGCCCGAGCAGCCAATACTGGCATTAGCGCGATGGTTGATCCGTACGGGCGTGTACTCGCTTCTCTAGGTTTGGGTGAAATGGGATCGGTCGATGCGACTTTGCCGAGTGCCCTTGCCCCTACGCTATATACCCATTTGGGCGATCTCTTAGCCTTGATTGCAATCTATGCAGTTTTGGGATTAACTCTTATAAATCTTTACGATGGCAATGTCCCGAGAGGTCCAAGATAACTTGACCTCGCAGTATGTGGGGGGACAGCTGGCTGCGCGCATCGGACGAAATCCGGGGCGCCGACGCCGGGCTGAAGGATCTTTGGGGTGCATTCGGTGAAGATGTCCGCGATTGATATCGACGTTCATGTCGGGACGCAGATGCGAAAACGTCGGGAGGCACTCGGCATCAGCCAAGGTCGTCTCGGCCGCCATCTCGGCCTGACCTTTTCGCAAATCCAGAAGTACGAAAAGGGCACGAACCGGATCGGGGCCGGGCGCCTCTACCAGATCGCCACCTTCCTCGGGGTAACGCCGGGCCACTTCTTCATCGGCCTCGACGCCAGCGGCGACAGTGCCGCCGTCCAGCAAGATGACGCGCGGATCGAGGAGATCCGCACGCTGAACGACGCCTTCGCCACGATCCGCGACGAGGAGACCCGGGCCTCCGTCCTCGCCCTCGTGCGCTCCCTCGCCGGAGACGCCAGCCGCCGCCGCTCGAGCTGAGCGATCCCGCGGCGTTTCGCTCTCGTCCGAAGCCGTCCCGGGGCCCAGCCGCTTTCCGCGCGCTCCCGCGCTGGTTCGGACCCTTGTCGGGCTCCCTTTCCTGTCCGATGCCGGTCTCGGGGGAGGCGTTGACCCGCAGGCCGCGGGTGCTTAGGGATGCACTCGCCAAGAACTGACCCGTACGGGAGATCCTATGAGCGGCCGTAGCGACTACCTCTTTACCTCCGAGTCCGTCTCCGAAGGGCATCCGGACAAGGTCTGCGACCGCATTTCGGACGCGGTCCTCGACGCCTTCCTCGAGGCCGAGCCCGAGGCCCGGGTCGCCTGCGAGACATTCGCGACCACCGACCGCGTCGTGGTCGGCGGCGAGGTCCGCGGCCCCGGCGACATCCTCGCCAATATCGAAGAGATCGTCCGCGCCTGCGTCAAGGACATCGGCTACGAGCAGAAGGGCTTCCACTGGGCCAACCTGCGCGTCCACAACTACCTCCATGGCCAGTCCGAGCACATCGCCCAGGGCGTTGACGCCTCCGACGACAAGGAGGAGGGCGCCGGCGACCAGGGCATCATGTTCGGCTACGCCACCGACGAGACCGCCGAGCTGATGCCGGCGCCGATCCACTACGCCCACGCCATCCTCCGCCGCCTCGCCGAGGTCCGCAAGGACGGCACCGAGCCACGCCTCGGGCCCGACGCCAAGAGCCAGCTCACCCTGCGCTACGCCGGCGGCAAGCCGGTCGAGGTCGCGAGCCTCGTGCTCTCGACCCAGCACCTCGACGAGGACATGACCTCGGCCGACGTCCGCGCCATGGCCGAGCCCTTCATCCGCGAGGTCATGCCCGAGGGCTGGCTGACCGACGCGACCGTCTGGCACGTCAATCCGACCGGCAAGTTCGTCATCGGCGGCCCCGATGGCGACGCCGGTCTGACCGGGCGCAAGATCATCGTCGACACCTACGGCGGTGCCGCCCCCCACGGCGGCGGCGCCTTTTCGGGCAAGGATCCGACCAAGGTCGACCGCTCGGCCGCCTATGCGGCGCGCTACCTCGCCAAGAACGTCGTCGCCGCCGGCCTCGCCCAGCGCTGCGTCCTCCAGCTCTCCTACGCCATCGGCGTGGCGCGGCCGCTGTCGATCTACGTCGATACCTTCGGCACCGGCGTGGCACCGGAGGCCGAGATCGAGCGCGCGGTGGCGGAAGTGATGGACCTCACCCCGCGCGGCATCCGCACCCAGCTCGGCCTCAACCGGCCGATCTACCAGCGGACCTCGGCCTACGGCCACTTCGGCCGCACCCCCGACGACGAGGGCGGCTTCTCCTGGGAGCGGACCGACCTCGCCGACGCCCTCGCCAAGGCCGTCTGAGCGCACTCTGCAAGCGCGCCGCCACCCGTGCCGTCGCGCGTTAACCTGAATGACCGCGGCGTTAATTCGCGACCAAGTATGATGCAATATCAAAGCCTTGACTGCTTGCGCACGCGTGCGCAAGCCGTGCCGCGGCACGGGTTCCGGGCACATCGGGGATCCTTTGCCGAGGTCTCTCAGCGGCCCCGGCAAGGGCAACAGGACCGACGCAGAATGACCGACAGCGACGGCGCCCCGGCCCCGTGGCGCAACCTCTACGGCCGGCGCCACGGCAAGAAACTGAAGCCGACCCAGCGCCGGCTTCTCGACGACCTGTTGCCCCGCCTCCGCATCCCCCTCGTCTCCCCCGCCGAAAACCCCGCCCGCACGCCCCTCGACCTCCCGGCCCTCTTCGGCCGGACGGCCCCGGTCTGGCTCGAGATCGGCTTCGGCGGCGGCGAGCATCTGGTGGCCCAGGCCGAGGCGAACCCCGCGGTCGGCCTCATCGGCTGCGAGACCTACGTCAACGGCGTCGCGATGGCCCTCCGTCACCTCGACGAGGCCGGCGTCCCCAACGTCCGCCTCCACCCCGGCGACGCCCGCGACCTGATCGAGGTCCTCCCCCCCGCCTCCCTCGCCCGCGTCTTCCTCCTCTACCCCGACCCCTGGCCCAAGGCCCGCCACCACCGCCGCCGCTTCATGAACCCCGACAACCTCGCCCTCCTCGCGCCCGCCATGGCCGCAGGCGCCGAACTCCGCGTCGCCACCGACATCCCCGACTACGCCGACCACGCCCGCGAAGCGGGGCATCTCGCGCCAGGCTTCCACGAGGTAACGGACGATCCGGCCCGCGCCTGGTCCGACTGGCCCGGCACGCGCTACGAAGCCAAGGCCCTCACCGCAGGCCGCGTCCCGCAATACCTCACCTTCATCCGCGAGGGCTGACGGCGCCACCACACCCCGCCGCGCGGCGACGCATGGACCAGGCCGCGCTGATTGCGTAAAGACGGCGCCGAAACCTTCACAGGGGAGAGACGGGCATGGCGGGTCACGGGGCGGCACGGCCGATGCGCGCCGGGGCGGGATCGCCGCTTCGGGGCAGCGTCGAAGTGCCTGGCGACAAGTCGATCTCGCACCGGGCGCTGATCCTCGGCGCCCTCGCCGTCGGCGAGACCCGGATCACCGGCCTGCTCGAAGGCCAGGACGTGCTCGACACCGGCAAGGCCATGCAAGCCTTCGGCGCCGAAGTCGAACGCACCGGCCCCGGCGCCTGGCGCGTCTCGGGCGTCGGCGTCGGCGGCTTCCAGGAGCCCGAGAACGTCATCGACCACGGCAACGCCGGCACCGGCGTCCGTCTGGTCATGGGCGCGATGGCGACCAGCGACATCACCGCGACCTTCACCGGCGATGCCAGCCTGCGTGGCCGTCCGATGGGCCGGATCACCGACCCCCTCGCCCTCTTCGGCGCCGAGGCCCGCGGCCGCCGCGGCGGCCGCCTGCCGATCACCCTCACCGGCGCCGCCAACCCGATCCCCGTGCACTACACCACCCCGATGCCCTCGGCGCAGGTCAAGTCCGCCGTCCTGCTCGCCGCCCTGAACGCCCCCGGCGAGACGATCGTCATCGAGAAGGAAGCGACCCGCGACCATACCGAGCGGATGCTCGGCGGTTTCGGCGCCACGGTGCACAGCGAGGACAGCCGCGACGGCCGCGTCATCACCCTCGTCGGCCAGCCGGAGCTCCGCGCCCAGACCATCGCCGTCCCCCGCGACCCGAGCTCGGCCGCCTTCCCCGTGGTCGCGGCGCTGCTCGTCGAGGGCTCCGAGATAGTCGTACCCGGCATCGGCCTCAACCCGACGCGCGCCGGGCTCTACGACACGCTGGTCGACATGGGCGCCGACATCACCTTCGAGAACCGCCGGATCGAGGGGGGCGAGCCGGTCGCCGACCTCCGCGTCCGCTTCCGCGCCCTGCAGGGCATCGAGGTGCCGCCCGAGCGGGCGCCGTCGATGATCGACGAATACCCGATCCTCGCCGCCCTCGCCGCCACCGCCGAGGGGGCGACGGTGATGCGCGGGATCAAGGAGCTGCGCGTCAAGGAGAGCGACCGCATCGACGCGATGGTCCGCGGGCTCGAGGCCTGCGGCGTCGGCGTCGAGGAGGGGCCGGACTTCATGATCGTCCACGGCCGCGGCCCGGGCAGTGTCGCCGGCGGGGTGACGGTGGCGAGCCGGCTGGACCACCGCATTGCGATGAGCTTCCTCTGCCTCGGCCTCGCCGCGAAGGCACCGATCACGGTGGACGACGGCGGCCCGATCGCGACGAGCTTCCCCGGCTTCATGCCGCTGATGCGCGGCCTCGGGGCGCGGATCGGTGAGTGACGCCGGGCTCCAAGTGACGACCGGGGGCTGCCTCTGCGGCGCGGTCCGCTACCGCGTCGACGGGCCGCTCGGGTCCGCCGCCGCCTGCCACTGCGTCGAGTGCCGGCGCGCCAGCGGTCACTTCATCGCCGGCGTCAGCGTGGCCCGGGCCGACCTTGCGGTCGAAGGCCGCGTCGGCTGGTACGAATCGACGCCGGGGGCGGTCCGACGCGGCTTCTGCCCGGTGTGCGGCTCGAACCTCTTCTTCGACCGGCTCGCCTCACCGGCCATGGACATCTGGTGCGGCACCATCGATGGCGCGAGCGGGGTGCGGCTGACGGCGCATATCTTCGTCGCCGAGAAGGGTGACTATTACGAGATCGCCGACGGGCTGCCGCAGCACCCGGCGGGGCGGCCGTGATCTTCACGGTAGCGATCGACGGGCCGGCAGCGTCCGGCAAGGGGACGATCGGCCGGGCGGTCGCGACGCATTTCGGCTTCGCCCATCTCGACACCGGCCTGCTCTACCGCGCCGTCGGGGTGCAGGCGCTCGAGGACGGGCAAGGCGTGCTCGATCCGCACTGGGCCGCGGTCCTGGCCGAGCGGCTGACCCCCGAACAGGTCCAGCGCGGCGACCTGCGCACGGCGCGGGCCGGACAGGCGGCCTCCAAGGTCGCGGCGCTGCCCGCGGTGCGCGCGGCGCTTCTCGACTTCCAGCGGCGCTTTGCGCGGCGGGAGGGCGGTGCGGTGCTCGACGGGCGCGACATCGGTACGGTGATCTGCCCCGACGCCGAGGCCAAGCTCTTCGTTGTCGCCTCCGACGAGGCGCGCGCCGTCCGCCGGCAGGCCGAACTCGGGACCGAGAGCGTGGCCCAGGTGCTCGCCGACCTCAGGGCGCGGGATGCGCGGGACGCGACCCGCGACGTCGCGCCGATGGTCGCGGCCGAGGATGCGCTCTTGCTCGACACCACGGATCTTCTCTATAGACGCGGCCGTCGCCAGGGCCGTCGCCTACGTGGACAGTCGATTTCGCTGAGGGAGGGGCTCCGAGCCCTGCTCCCGGGATCGCCATTCGCGACGATCGTGACGACGCGTGAAAGACCTGCGGAGCCAACCGCACGGCCAGAAACACATGAAACCGGAGAACTGCATGCCATCAGCGGCAACGCTTGACGACTTCGAGGCCCTTCTCAACGAGAGCTTCGAACTGGAGACCCCCGAGGAGGGGACGGTCGTAAAGGGCACCGTGCTCGCGATCGAGGCCGGACAGGCCATCATCGACATCGGCTACAAGATGGAAGGCCGGGTCGACCTCAAGGAATTCACCCCCCCGGGCGGCCGCGCTCCCGAGATCGAGATCGGCGATACCGTCGAGGTCTACCTCGACCGGGTCGAGAACGCCCGCGGCGAGGCGGTGCTGTCGCGCGAGAAGGCGCGGCGCGAAGAGGCGTGGGATCGCCTCGAAAAGGCCTACGAGAAGGAAGAGCGCGTCGAGGGCGCAATCTTCGGCCGGGTCAAGGGCGGCTTCACCGTCGACCTCGGCGGTGCCGTGGCCTTCCTTCCGGGTTCGCAGGTGGACGTGCGTCCGGTTCGCGACGCGGGCCCGCTGATGCACATGCCGCAGCCCTTCCAGAATCCTCAAGATGGACCGCCGCCGCGGCAATATCGTCGTGTCGCGCCGGGCCGTCCTCGAGGAGAGCCGGGCCGAGCAGCGTGCCGAGATCGTCGCACGTCTGGCCGAGGGTGACGTCATCGACGGCGTCGTCAAGAACATCACCGAGTACGGCGCCTTCGTCGATCTCGGCGGCGTCGACGGCCTGCTGCACGTCACCGACATGGCGTGGCGCCGGGTCAACCACCCGAGCGAGATCCTGGCGATCGGCGAGACCGTCAAGGTCCAGGTCATCAAGATCAACAAGGAGACGCAGCGCATCAGCCTCGGCATGAAGCAGCTGCAGGCCGACCCGTGGGATACCGTCGAGTCGAAGTTCCCGATCGGCTCCAAGCACACCGGTCGCGTCACCAACATCACCGACTACGGCGCCTTCGTGGAGCTGGAGCCGGGGATCGAGGGCCTGGTGCACGTCTCCGAGATGTCGTGGACCAAGAAGAACGTCCATCCCGGCAAGATCGTCTCCACCTCCCAGGAGGTCGAGGTCATCGTGCTCGAGATCGACGGCCAGAAGCGCCGCGTCAGCCTCGGCCTGAAGCAGACCCAGGGCAACCCGTGGGAAAACTTCGCGGCCGGCCATCCGAACGGCACGACGGTCGAAGGCGAGATCAAGAACATCACCGAATTCGGTCTGTTCGTCGGTCTCGACGGCGATATCGACGGCATGGTGCACCTCTCGGACCTCGACTGGAACCGGTCGGGCGAAGAGGCGATCCAGGACTACCGCAAGGGCGACATCGTCAAGGCCGTGGTCACGGACGTCGACACCGAGAAGGAGCGCATCTCGCTCTCGATCAAGTCGGTCGAGGGTGACCCCTTCGCCGAGGCGATTGCCGGCGTGAAGCGCGGCGAGATCGTGACGGTCACCGTGACCTCGATCGAGGAAGGCGGCATCGAGGTCGAATACGACGGGATGAAGTCCTTCATCCGCCGGTCGGACCTCAGCCGCGACCGTGGCGAGCAGCGGCCGGAGCGCTTCACCAAGGGCGATCACGTCGACGCCCGCGTGGTGAGCATCGACGCCAAGACGCGGCGGATCGGCCTGTCGATCAAGGCGCGCGAGATCGCCGAAGAGAAGGAAGCCGTCGAGCAGTACGGTTCGTCCGACTCGGGCGCTTCGCTCGGCGACATTCTCGGCGCCGCCCTGAAGAAGCGGGACAATGTCTGATAGAATGGAGCCGCTTAACCGCGACTTCTATGAGGAACGGCGCCGGAGATGGCGCCGTTCTGCATTCTGGCGGGGCTTTCTCGTCGCAGCGGCGCTGGCGGTGATCGTCGGCGTCTGGCTCGGCGCAAGCGCGCTCGCGCCGGGCCGGGAGCAGATCGCCCGCGTCGCGGTCAACGGCATCATCACCGACGACCGGGAGCGCGACGTCATGCTCGCGAAGATCGCCGACGACGACGCGGTGCGCGCCGTTGTCCTGCGCATCAACTCGCCCGGTGGCTCGACGGCCGGATCCGAGGCGCTCTACGCCGCGCTGCGGGCGCTGGCGGCCAAAAAGCCGGTCGTGGCGGTCATGTCCGAGGTCGCGGCCTCCGGCGGCTACGTCGCGGCGATCGGGGCCGACCATATCGTTGCGCGCGGGAATACCCTGACCGGGTCGATCGGCGTCATCATGGAATACCCGGACCTGACCGGGGTGATGGACAAGATCGGCGTGGCGATGGAGACGGTGCGTTCGTCGCCGCTCAAGGCCGAGCCCTCGCCCTTCCGCCCGACCAGTCCCGCAGCGCGGGCGGTGGACGAGGCAATGGTCGCCGACAGCTACGCCTGGTTCCGCGGGCTGGTCGGCGAGCGGCGCGGGATCGAGGGCGCAGACCTCGACGCCGTGGCCAACGGGCAGGTCTTCACCGGACGGCTGGCGCTCGCCAACGGTCTTGTCGACGAACTCGGCGGCGAACCGGAGGCGCTGGCCTGGCTCGAATCGCGCGACGCGGGCCTCGACGGGCTCCCCATCCGCGACTGGGAGGTCGAGCGGCGCGAGTCGTTCGTCGGCTCCTTCCTCGGCAAGATGGCCTCAAGCGGCGGGATTCTCGGGGAAATATCGCTCCGGGCGGCCCCGAAGCTCTATTCCATCGTTCCCTGATTCCTGCCAGTATGGCGGCGCGTGGGACCGGACCGGTCCTGTCGCCGCCAGACAAGGCGGCGGCGGCGAAGGGGGAGCAGGGGTATCGATGATCAAGTCGGAGCTCATCCAGAGGATTGCGGAGGAGAACCCGCACCTCTTCCAGCGCGACGTGGAGCGGATCGTCGGCACGGTCTTCGACGAGATCATCGAGGCGATGGCCGCCGGCCACCGTGTCGAGCTCCGCGGCTTCGGCGCCTTCTCGGTCAAGAAGCGCGAGGCGCGGCAGGGCCGCAACCCGCGCACCGGCGACTCGGTGACGGTCGAGGAGAAATTCGTCCCCTTCTTCAAGACCGGAAAGCTGCTCAGGGACAGGCTGAATACCGACTGATGCGCGGCATCGGTCGCTTCTTCGGGGTGGGACATGCGAATACTGAAACTGTTGCTGCTTTGCCTGATCCTGCTGGCGATCGTGCTGCTGGCGCTGGCCAACCGCGGGATGGTGACGTTGCACCTGCTGCCGGAGGGGCTGGCGCGGGTGATGCCGCTGTCGATCGAGGTGCCGCTCTTCGTGGTGAGCCTCGTCTCGATTGGCGTTGGCATGGTGATCGGCTACCTGCTGGAATGGCTGCGGGAGCACAAGCACCGGCGGCACGCCTCGCGGAAATCGCGCGAGGCGGCGCAGCTCAACCGCGAGGTCGAAAAGCTCCGCAAGGAAACCGGCCGGCACGAGGACGACGTCCTGGCGCTTCTCGGCCGCTGAGCATGCGGGTCAAGATCTGCGGGCTGCGGTCCCGAGCCGAGGTCGCCGATGCGGCCGCGGCCGGGGCTGCCTACGTCGGACTGGTGTTCTTTCCGCCGTCGCCCCGGCACGTGACCCTCGCCGACGCCCGCTGGATCTCCGGCGGCATACCGGACGGGCTGATCCGGGTTGCGCTGACCGTCAACGCCGACGACGAGACCCTGGCCGCGATCCTCGACGCGGCGCGGATCGACCTGATCCAGCTCCATGGCGGCGAGACCCCCGACCGCGTTGCCGAGATTCGCGACCGCTTCGACGTGCCCGTGATGAAGGCGATCGGGATCGCGTCCGAGGCCGACCTGCCCCTGCTCGACGTGTATTCCGAGGTCGCCGACCAGCTCCTCATCGACGCGCGCGCCCTGCCCGGCGCCGACCGGCCCGGCGGGAACGGCGTCGCCTTCGACTGGAGGATCATCCGCGCCCGCCAGTGGCGGCGTCCGTGGATGCTCGCAGGCGGGCTCGACGCCACCAACGTCGCCGAGGCGGTGCGCCTGACCGGCGCCGACCAGGTCGACGTGTCCTCGGGCGTCGAGAGCCGACCGGGCTACAAGGACCCGGCCCGGGTCGCGGCCTTCGTGAAGGCCGCGCGCGAGGCGGAGCGCCTCGAAGCCTGATCCGCCTTCCGCGACTCGACGGGGCGCCGCGCCGGCTGTAGAACCCCGCTCGCAACCCGGAGGCCGCCCCATGACCACGCACGCGCCGAACTCCTTCCGCACCGGACCCGACGAGCGCGGGCGGTTCGGCGACTTCGGCGGGCGCTTCGTCTCCGAAACGCTGATGCCGCTGATCCTCGACCTCGAGGCCGAGTACGAGCGGGCCAAGACCGACGCCGACTTCTGGGCGGAGATGGACGACCTCTGGACCCACTACGTCGGCCGCCCGAGCCCGCTCTACTTCGCAGAACGGCTGACAGAGCGGCTCGGCGGGGCGAAAATCTACTTCAAGCGCGACGAGCTCAACCACACCGGCGCGCACAAGATCAACAACGTCCTCGGCCAGATCATCCTCGCCCGGCGCATGGGCAAGACCCGGATCATCGCCGAGACCGGCGCCGGCCAGCATGGCGTGGCGACGGCGACGGTCTGCGCGAAGTTCGGGCTCAAGTGCATCGTCTTCATGGGCGCGACCGACGTCGAGCGCCAGAAGCCCAACGTCTTCCGCATGCGCCTCCTCGGCGCCGAGGTCGTGCCGGTGACCAGCGGCCGCGGCACGCTCAAGGACGCGATGAACGAGGCGCTGCGCGACTGGGTGACCAACGTCCGCGACACCTTCTACTGCATCGGCACGGTCGCGGGGCCGCACCCCTATCCGGCGATGGTCCGCGACTTCCAGTCGATCATCGGCAAGGAGGCGCGGGAGCAGATGCTGGCGCGCGAGGGCCGGCTGCCCGACAGCCTCGTCGCCTGCATCGGCGGCGGCTCGAACGCGATGGGGCTGTTCCACCCCTTCCTCGACGACAAGGACGTCCGCATCATCGGCGTCGAAGCCGGCGGGCACGGCGTCGACGAGCGCATGGAGCACGCGGCGAGCCTGACCGGCGGGCGGCCGGGGGTGCTGCACGGCAACCGGACGTATCTGCTGCAGGACGCCGACGGGCAGATCATCGAGGGGCACTCGATCTCGGCCGGCCTCGACTACCCGGGGATCGGGCCGGAGCACGCCTGGCTGCACGACATCGGGCGGGTCGAATACGTGAGCGTGACCGATGCCGAGGCGCTTGAGGCCTTCCAGCTCTCGTGCATGACCGAGGGAATCATCCCGGCGCTCGAGCCGGCGCACGCCCTCGCCCACGTTACCAAGATCGCCCCCGACCTGCCGCGCGACCACCTCCTGGTGATGAACATGTGCGGCCGCGGCGACAAGGACATCTTCACCGTTGCAGAGGCGCTCGGGACGGTGATGTGAGCCCGGCCGGCGGGCCAGGGTCCTAAACCAAGGGTATACGCGGCCTAATCGAAGCGCCGATGCCCTCTAATCAAAGCGCCGAGCCGTCGCCGCCTAAACCTGCGGGCAATGGCCGGACGGTCGGCGCAGCGCTCTCCTCTCCTCACCGGCCACGACGGTCGGTGCAACGTGAGGAGAACGACATGTTCAGGACAGGTGTGGCGCTGGTCGCCCTTTCGCTCGGAACCGCGGGCGCGGCTTCCGCCGAGCCGACGCTTGGCGCCGTGCTGTCGGCGCTGACGCGCCAGGGCTTCAGCGGCTTCGAGATCAGCCGCGAGGCCGGGCAGGTCAAGGTCGAGGCGAGCAGCGGCGAGACCAACCGCGAGCTCATCTACGACGCCGCTACCGGTCGGCTGCTCCGCGACGAGACCGGGCGGAGCGACAACCGCACCACCGGCCCCGTCCGTCAGGCCCGGTCGGAGGCTGGGGACGACCATGGGCGCGCGGAGGCTGGGACGACCATGGGCGCGCGCGCCAGAACGACGACCGCGCGGGCGACGATCACGGCGGCAGAGCCGGGCGGGGCGGCGGTCGTGACGACGGCCCGGGTCACGATCGCGGCGGCGACCGCTCGGGACGCGGCGGCGGGTCGGGCGGCGGGTCGGGTAGCGGGTCGGGCGGCGGGTCGGGGCGCGGCGGTCACGACGACGGGCCGGGGCACGACTGACCGGACAGACCTCGGACAGGAAAGCCGGGGGATCGGGTCGGCGCCACGGACCTGACAGTTTTACAGGCGCGCCCTCCCGCGCTATGGGAAGACGCGCCTCCCCCCGGATCGGACAGATGCGACACAGACAGCTGATTGCAGCCCTGCTCTTCGCCCTCGCCGCGGCCGGACCGGCCGCGGCCGCGCCGCTGGACGACATCGCCGCCAATCTGCGCGCCGAGGGCTACGAGGTGCGCGCGGTCAACCGCACCTGGCTCGGCCGCATCCGCATCGAGGCGGTGAACGATGGCTACCAGCGCGAGATCGTCTTCGACCGGGTGACGGGCGAGATCCTTCGCGACTATCTGTCCAAGCGCCGGACCGAGCGCCCGGCGAGCGACTCGCGCAGCCCGTCGCCGGGCAGTGGAAGCACCAGGACGAGCAAGAGCGGGTCGGACGACGGCGGCGACGACGGGAGCGGCAGCAGCGGCCACGGCAGCAACAGCGGCAGCGGCGGCAGCAACAGCGGTAGCAGCGGCAGCGGCAGCGGCCACAGCGGGGGCGGCGGCGGAAGCGGCAACAGCGGCAGCGACAGCAACAGCGGGAGCAGCGGCAGCGGCCACGGCAACAGCGGCAGCGGCAGCAACAGCGGAGCAGCGGGCAGCGGCAGCGGCCACGGCGGCGGCGGCGGCGGCGGCGGCGGAAGCGGCAACAGCGGCGGCGGCGGAAGCAACAGCGGCAGCAGCGGCGAGGGTGGCGGTGGCGATGACGACTAAGCGCCGGCCGCCGGCGTGGAGGGGTTTCGGTGGCGGCCGCGCGGCCCTCGTGCTGGTCGTCGCCGTCCAGATTCTGTGCTCGCTCTTCTTCATCTGGGACATCGCCGCCGGTGTCTTCGGCCTGCGGCGGACGCCGATCGCCTGGGAGATGCGCGAGCTGATCGAGATCGGCGCCGCGATCGGCCTCGCTCTCGGTGTGGCGCTCGGCGCAGTGCTGCTGGTGCGGACGTTTCGGCACAACCGGCGGATCGAGGGCCAGCTGCGCCGGGCCTCGACCGCCTTCGCGGCGCTCCTCGAGGAGCGCTTTGCCGAGTGGGGGCTGACGCCTTCGGAGCGCGACGTCGCGTGGTTCACCATCAAGGGGATGTCCCTCGCCGAGATCGCGCGCCTCCGGCAGACCAGCGATGGGACTGTCAAAGCGCAGTCGAACGCCATCTACCGCAAGGCCGGGGTGGGCGGGCGGACCCAGCTCCTCAGCCTGTTCATCGAGGACCTGATGAGCGAAGCGCTCCCCCGGGCGGCCGCAGGCTAGACGCTTCTCGCTTGCGGCGGGGGACCGGGGGGGATAGACCGCCGCCTTCTCAGGTCCTGGCGGGGGTTACATCATGGACAAGTTCGAGATCGGGGACCTCGTGGTCCTGACGTCGGGATCGATGCGGATGGCGGTCGAGGCACTCGGTGACGACAAGGTCGCCTGCGTCTGGTGCCATGAGGGCCGGATCGGCCGCGACAGCTTCGACGCGAAGCTGCTCAAGAAGTGGGAGCACCGCGAGGAAGAGCGCGCGCCGCGAAGCGACAGCGGCCCGAAGCCCTACCGTGGTGGCGGCGATCGGGACGGCGCGCCGAAGCGCTATCCGCCGCGCTCCGAGGACGACAAGCCGCGCGGCAAGCCCGGTTGGGACGGCAAGCCGCGCGAGAAGAAGTTCTTCCGCAAGGACGGCTGAGACCAACGGCCTGGGTGCCCTGACTCGTGCCGAACCCGTCCTGAATCCTGAAAAGTGGCAAGCCATTTTCCAGCCGCTTTTCAGCCGGGTTCCACCCAAGGAAAATTGCGCCCTTTCAGGCTCTTGCCTCGTCTCCATCCATAGCCGCGGTTTTCGCGTCATTTCGCCCTGGCCCCCGGTCGAACGGCCTGAGGAGACCCGCGCCCGGGACCGGCGCGGGCCCTCAGCCGCCGAGGGTGCGGCGGAGGACGCCCATCCAGTTCCCCCAGCAGATCTTCTCGACCAGCGCCTCGCCGTAGCCGGCCTGGCGCATCGCGCCGACCAGCGCCGGAAGCCCGGCGGCGTCGGCGATCTCCCGCGGGATCAGCGCCCCGTCGAAGTCCGAGCCGAGCGCCACACCATCCTCGCCGAGCCGGGCGAGGAGGTGGTCGAGATGGCGGATCATCACGGTCAGCGCCGTATCGGCGACCCGGCGGCCGTCGTCGCGCAGGAAGCTCACCGCATAGTTCAGCCCGACGACCCCGCCGCTCTCGGCGATGGCGTCGAGCTGCCAGTCGGTCAGGTTGCGCGAGGCGGCCGAGAGCGCGTGGGCGTTCGAGTGGGTCGCAACCAGCGGCTTGTCGGTGAGCGCCGCCACGTCGCGGAAGCCGGCGGCGTTCAGGTGCGACAGGTCGAACAGGACGCCGAGGCGGTTGCAGGCGCGGAGCAGCGCCTTCCCGGCAGGGGTGAGGCCCGGCCCCTCGTCGGGATCGCCCGGAAAGCGGAACGGAATTCCGACGCCGAAGATGTTCGGGCGCGACCAAACCGGGCCGAGCGAGCGCAGGCCAGCTGCGTAGAGCACCTCGAGGCGCGCCGAGATCCGGGCCTATGGCCTCCGTCCCCTCGAGGTGAAAGATCGCCGCCATCGCCCCCGCGGCCTCCGCGGCTTCGATGGCGTCGACCGAGGTGCAGATGCGCAGCGACTCGGGTGCCTCGCGCCCCATGCGGAGCAGGATACCCGCCATCTCCAACGTGACGCGCCGCGCGTCGCTGGCATCGACCGGCCCGATATGGGGAAAGTCGACGACGCTGCCATCGTTGTCGTCGCCGCCGCCGATCCCGAGCGCGGTGAGCGTGGTCAGGCTGCCGGGGACGTAGACAGCGAAGAACCCGCCGGCGAGCCCCCCTGCCCGGCAGCGCGGCAGGTCGAGATGGCCCTCGCCATCGCCATCGAGGAAGCGGCGCCCGGCCAGGTCACCGTGACGCCAGAGGCGAAGAAGAACATCGTTGTGTCCGTCGAAGACCCGCTGCATCGCTCCTCCCGCCGCCCGTCGCTGCACTGTGGACTACCGCGCTGAGGGATTGTCAAATCGCGGCCGAGGCGCGGCCCGCGGCGGCGCAGGTTACCGCGTCGGAACCGGCTTCTCGCCGCGATAGTCGTAGAAACCGCGGCGGGTCTTGCGACCGAGCCAGCCTGCCTCGACGTATTTCACCAGCAGCGGACAGGGCCGGTACTTGGTGTCCGCCAGCCCGTCGTGAAGGACGTTCATGATCGCCAGACAGGTGTCGAGCCCGATGAAATCGGCAAGCTCCAGCGGACCCATCGGATGGTTGGCGCCGAGGCGCAGCGCCATGTCGATCGAGGCGACCGAGCCGACGCCCTCGTAGAGCGTGTAGACCGCCTCGTTGATCATCGGGATCAGGATGCGGTTGACGATGAAGGCCGGGAAATCCTCCGAGGCGGAGGCGGTCTTGCCGATCTTGCCGACCACCTCGAGCAGCGCCTTGTAGGTCGGCTCGTCGGTGGCGATGCCGCGGATCAGCTCGACGAGCTGCATCACCGGCACCGGATTCATGAAGTGGAACCCCATGAACTTCTCGGGCCGGTCGGTGCCCGAGGCGAGGCGGGTGATCGAGATCGACGAGGTGTTCGAGGTCAGGATAGTATGCGGCGCGAGGTGCGGCACCAGCGCCTTGAAGATCTGGTGCTTGAGCGGCTCGCGTTCGGTCGCCGCCTCGATGACGAGATCGCACTGGCCGAGGGGGGGCAGGTCGCGCTCGATCACGATCCGCGACATCGCCGCGTCGCGGTCCTCGGCGCTGACCTTGCCGCGGCTCACCTGCCGGTCGATATTGCCGTAGATGAGGTCGGTCGCCTTCGACAGCGCCTCCTCCGAGACGTCGTGGAGCGCCACGTCGAACCCGGCGAGCGCGAAGACATGCACGATGCCGTTGCCCATCTGGCCGGCGCCGATCACGCCTACGCGCTGAATGTCCATGTGTTCCCGCCGTCCCGCCGCTCTGCGGCCAACCATAGGGAGCGGCCCGAAGCCGCGCAAGGGCACACGCCCGCGCCACCACGCGAGGGAACCCGTTGTTTACAGGACGGATCCTGCGGGGTTAGGCTGATCACGGGGGCGCGAGCCGGCTCCCGGCGATGGGCGGCAAGGGGGACGGAATGAACGCGATAATCGACTTCCTGAACACGATCTTCTGGGGCTACGTGCTGATCTACGGCCTTCTGGCGGTCGGCATCTTTTTTACCATACGGCTGCGCTTCCAGCAGATCCTCCACTTCGGGGAGATGTTCCGCGTAATCGTCAGCGCGCCGCAGACCGACAAGGAGGGCATCTCGCCCTTCGCGGCCCTCTGCACCTCGCTCGCCAGCCGGGTCGGCACCGGCAACATCGCCGGTGTCGCCGTCGCGCTGAACCTCGGCGGCCCCGGGGCGATCTTCTGGATGTGGATGGTGGCCCTCGTCGGCATGGCGACGGCCTACTCGGAATCGACCCTCGCCCAGCTCTACAAGGTCCATGAGAAGGCCGACGGCTCGTCCGGCATCTACCGCGGCGGCCCGGCCTTCTACATCGCGAGGGGCCTCGGGATGCCCTGGCTCGGCGCGGTGTTCTCGGTCTGCCTGATCCTGTCGTTCGGTCTGGTCTTCAACGCGGTACAGGCCAACTCGATCGCCGACGCCATGGTCGGCG
The DNA here is from genome assembly GCA_963798235.1 of uncultured Alphaproteobacteria bacterium. Taxonomy (GTDB): domain Bacteria; phylum Pseudomonadota; class Alphaproteobacteria; order Rhodobacterales; family Rhodobacteraceae; genus Amaricoccus. The sequence continues at coordinate 79,195 of CAWCSN010000001.1, forward strand.
CCTTCGGCGTCCCGAAGCTCGCGACCGGCCTCCTCCTCGCCGCGCTGACCGCGATCGTGATCTTCGGCGGTATCCGCCAGATCGCCACCGTCGCCGAATACGTCGTGCCCTTCATGGCGGGCGGCTACCTCCTCGTCGCGATCGTCGTCCTGGTGATGAACATCGGCGAGGTGCCGGGGATGCTCGGCCACATCATCGGCAGCGCCTTCGGCTTCGCCGAGGTCGGCGGCGGAGTCGTCGGCGGCGTGGCGGCAGCGATGATGAACGGCGTCAAGCGCGGCCTCTTCTCCAACGAGGCCGGCATGGGCTCGGCGCCGAACATCGCCGCAGCCGCGACGCCGGTCCCCCACCACCCGTCGAGCCAGGGCCTCGTCCAGGCACTCGGCGTCTTCATCGACACGCTGGTGATCTGCTCGTGCACCGCGCTGATGATCCTGCTCTCGGGCGTCTACACCCCGGGCGGCGAGCTCACCGGCACCCAGCTCACCCAGGCAGCGATGGCCGAGCACATCGGCTGGGTGGGGCCGTACTTCATAGCGGTGGCGATCTTCTTCTTCGCCTTCACCTCGATCATCGGCAACTACTCCTACTCGGAGATGGCGATGGCCTACCTCGGCGTCGGAAACCGCGGCGGCCTTATGGCACTCCGCGTCATCGTGCTGCTGATGGTTGTCTGGGGCGCCCTCCAGGCGGTCGCCACGGTCTTCAACACTGCCGACGCCTCGATGGGTCTGATGGCGACGATCAACCTGATCGCCATCGTCGCGCTCTCGGGAACGGTGGTGAAGCTCACCCGCGACTACTTCGGCCAGCGCGCCAAGGGGGTCGAGCCGACCTTCCACGGCCACGACTATCCGGAGCTCGGCGACGGGATCGACCACACGATCTGGACGCGCGACTGATCCCGGAAGCGCGACGAACCGCGGCCCTTTGCCGGAGGGCCGCGCGGGCGTAGACTGGTTCCCGGGAGGAGACCCCGGGAACCGTGCCCCAGGCAGGCGCATCCCTCGGCGGCGCGCTCGCTGCTGCCCCCGTCGTCGTCGGCGCGGTTCTCGCGCTCGGCGCTCTGTGGATGCTGGTCCGCGGGTCGCGGGCCGGCGTCGCCCTGGCCGTCCTGATCGCCGGAACTGCCCTCCTCGCCCTGCCGCGGCTGCTGCCGCCCGCGCTGCCACCGGCGATCCGGGGAACCGCCCGCCCGCCCGGCGCTCGCGGAGGGTCTTGCGATCGGCGCGGAGGCTGGCCGCACCGTAGCCGCCGTCGTTCTGGCAAAGCCGCCACCGCTCCCCGGCCGGCTGGCGGCCGTCATCGACATCGAGGCGAGCGAGGCCGAGCCGAACGACACCCTTGCCGCCGCCAACTCGGCGCCCCTCGGCGCGGCGATCACGGGCACGGTTACGCCGGGCGAGAGCGACTGGTTTCGCTTCGACATGCCCGCAAAGGCGCGGGGCACGGTGGTCGCCAACATCACCGTCGGAAACGCTGCGGCGGCTATCTCGCTCTTCGACGACGCCGGCCAGACGCTCGGCATCGCGACCACCTTCGACGCCCTCGCGATGCGAAAGGCGACGCTCGAGCGCAAGCTCGACGCCGGCCGCTACTACGTCCTCGTCCGCGGCATCGACGCCGCCACCGACTACCAGCTGACGCTTGCCGTCCGTCGCTGAAACAGATGGCAGGCCCAAATCCGAGGTCGTTGCGGTGAGGCCCGGACAGAAAAGAAGCGCCCGATCAAATGTCGGGCGCTGAGTTGAACGAGGGACAGTGAGATGAAGCAGGGCGGCTCAACACCGGCTGCTTCGCTACTAATATGGGACGCGTCCTGCCTCGGAAAAGGCAGGACAGCGAAATGTGAAGAGAGCTTCAGTCAGCCTGCGTCACGGCTGGCCGCGGCGTAAAGCGCGACCGCGGCGGCGTTCGAGACGTTGAGCGAGCCGAAGGTGCCGGCGGCCGGGATCCGGGCGAGGCGATCGCAGAGCTTGGTGGTCAGCTCGCGCATGCCGGGGCCCTCGGCACCGAGCACCAGTCCGAGCGGGCGCCCGACGAAGCCGGCGAGTGCGGGGGCGAGGCTATCGTCTGCCGCGCCATCAAGGCCGACCAGCGCGTAGCCCATCTCGCGCAGGCTCCCCATGGCGTTGGCGAGGTTGGGGATGCGCAGGTAGGGCAGCCGCTCGAGCGCGCCCGAAGCGGTCTTGGCGAGGGCGCCGGTCTCGGGGGCGGCGTGGCGGTGCGGGGCGATGACCGCGCGGGCCCCGAAGACTTCGGCCGAGCGCAGGATAGCCCCGACGTTGTGGGGATCGGTGACGCGGTCGAGGAGCAGCACAACCGGCGCTTCGCCATGCGGGGCGCAGACCTCGGAGACCGAGCCCCAGTCGAGCGGCTCGACCTCGAGCGCCGCGCCCTGATGGACGGACTGCGGGTCGATCGGCGCCGGGAAGTGGCGGGCGTCGGCGATCTCGGGCTCGATCCCGCCCGCCGCGATCGGCTCGCGCAGGCGCTCGGCGGCATTTCTGGTGACGATCAGCCGCCGCCGCACCCGCGCAGGATTGGAAAGCGCGTCAGCGACCGCGTGGATACCGAACAGCCAGACGGTGCTGGTCTCGCGCCGCGTCTTCTCCCGCTCGATTGCCCAGCCCGGCTTTCTGCCCAAGCGTCCGCCTCCTTGCGCATCTGGACCCCGCTCGATTGCACGCACCCGCCGAAGGCGCAACCCCTCCGCGCCAGCGAGCCGGGCCGGAAGCCCCCTCGCCTTCACGCGATCAACCCTGCCGAGCCGTCCTGTCCGGATTGCGCCGGACGGGGCGGTGGCGCATTGTCCCGGGTGCTGGAAACCCGAGCGAGAGAGCGACTGACCGAGGCCGATGCAACCCTCGCCGGACCGACCGAGGCCGCCCCGTCGGGCGCGGCGCGGGCGGGCTATCGCCGTGAGATCGACGGCCTCCGCGCCGTCGCCGTCGTCCCCGTCATCCTCTTCCACGCCGGCTTCGCCGCCTTCGCCGGTGGCTATCTCGGCGTCGATATCTTCTTCGTCATCTCGGGCTACCTGATCACCGGCATCCTCCTCCGCGACTTGGCGGCCGGGCGCTTCTCTCTCGCCCGCTTCTACGAGCGCCGCGCCCGGCGCATCCTGCCTGCGCTGACCTTCGTGCTCATCGCCTGCCTGCCCTTCGCGCTGGCGTGGATGTCGCCGCCCGAACTTCGCGACTTTGCGGGGAGCTTCGCCGCCGCGGCGCTTTCGGTGTCAAACTTCGTTTTCTGGCAGCAGCTCGACTACTTCGGCCCCGCCGCCGAAAGCCTCCCCCTCCTCCACACCTGGAGCCTCGGCATCGAGGAACAGTTCTATGTCCTCTTCCCCCTCGCCCTCGCCGCCCTGTGGCGGTGGGAGCGGCGGCATACCCTGGCGATCCTGACGGTCGCGCTGGCCGTCAGCCTCGCGCTCGCCGCCTGGGCGGCGCGGGCCCATCCCTCGGCCGGTTTCTTCCTGCTGCCCTTCCGGGCCTGGGAACTGTTGGTCGGGGCGCTGGCGGCGATGGCGGTGGTGCCGCGGCCCTCGGGGTCGCTCGCGCTCGCCGGACTGCTCGCCGTGCTCGCGGCGATGGCGGCGGTGCCGCCGGGATGGCTGACCGGGGTGGCGCCGATGGTGGTCGCCTGCGCCGGCACTGCGCTCGTCCTCCTCTTCACGGCGCCTGGCGGCCTGGCCTGGCGGCTGCTGGCAAGCCCGCTGCCGGTCGGTATCGGGCTGGTCAGCTACAGCGCCTATCTCTGGCACCAGCCGATCCTCGCCTTCGCGCGCATCCGCTTCGGCGAACTTTCCGGCCCGACGGTCCTCGCCCTCGGCGCCGCGGCAATCCTGCTCGCGTGGCCGACCTGGGCCTTCGTCGAGCGGCCCTTCCGTCACCCCGCCGGCGGCACGCCGCGACGGCCGCTGACCGTGGCGGCGGCGACGCTGGCCGGGCTGGCGGCGCTCGGCGGAGCCGGCGTGCTGAGCGGCGGGCTCGAAGTCGCCAAGCCGGTGGCGGTGCGCGCCATCCTCGCCTCGGTCACCGACTTCAACCCGTGGCGCGCGACCTGCAAGACCGACCTCGAGGGGGCGAACCCGGTCCATCCGGTCGCCGGCTGCCTGCGCGAGGGCAGCGGACCGCGTGTCGCCTTCTACGGCGACAGCCACGCCGATGCGCTGCAGGGCGGGCTCTTCCCGCTCGTCGAACGGGCGGGGCTGCCGTTCTACTCCGTCACCCGCAGCGCCTGCCCGCCGATCCCCGGCCTGACCCGCACCGGCCCCGGCGGAGGCGACCTGCGCTGCGACGATTTCGTGCGGGGTGTCGAGCGCTACGTCGACGAAGCGGGATACGCGGTGGTCGTGCTGGCGGCACGGTGGACCGCAGGGGTCGCGAGCGAGGCCTTCGACAACGGCGAGGGCGGGGTCGAGGCCAAGCCTGGCGACTTCCTCGTGCCGATCGGGGCCCACCCCGCCGACGAGGCCGAGCGCGCGCAGCTGGTGATCGCCCGCTACGTCGCGACAATCGAGGACCTCCTGGCCGCCGGGCACCGGGTGGTGCTGGTCTATCCGGTCCCCGAGGCAGGCTGGAACGTGCCGGAAGAACTCGCCCGGCGACGCGAGGAGACCGGCCATCCGCAGACGCTGTCGACGCCGCTCGCTGCCTACGAGGTGCGGCAGGCGGCGGTGACGGCGGCCTTCGATGCCATCGACGACCCGCACCTCTTCCGGGTGCGGCCCGCGGATCTGCTCTGCGGCGAGATCCTGCCCGGGCGCTGCGTGAACAGCATCGGCGACCAGCCGCTCTACTTCGACGACGACCACCTCAACAACACCGGGGCGCTGCTGGTCGGGGAGCGGATCATGACGGCGATCGCGGCCGCGCGGGAAGATGTCGACGCCGCCGGGCGGTGAGCGGCGAGGGTGCGAAAGTCGGGCGCCCGACCTTGGTCTGGCTTGCGAGGGATGCCGCCGGACGGCAAGGGTCCGGTCATACCGGACGGGGGGCGTTCGACCGGTTCGGGAAAGGACGGCGAGGTTTTGCATTCGCGCCGCGCCGGCGTAAGCTTCGCAGATCGCCCCGAGAGAACGCCCCGAGCCATTGCCGCACCGGGGCGCAGGACCGACAGGAGTGGAGACCCCAATGCTCGACCAGATGCACCAGCCGCCGTCCGAGGTCGTCGCCCGGGCGCTCGTCAATGCCGACCAGTATGCCGAGATGTACGCGGCTTCGGTCGCCGATCCCGCCGCCTTCTGGGGCGAGCACGGCCTGCGTATCGACTGGATCACCCCCTATACCAAGGTGAAGAACACCTCGTTCGACTACCACAACGTCTCGATCAAATGGTTCGAGGACGGCAAGCTCAACGTCTCGGCGAACTGCATCGACCGGCACCTCGCCACCCGCGGCGACCAGACGGCGATCATCTGGGAGAGCGACGACCCGAACGTCTCGGAGCATATCACCTACAAGCAGCTCCACGCCGAGGTGTCGAAGTTCGCCAACGTGCTGCTGACGATGGGGGTGAGGAAGGGCGACCGCGTCGTTCTCTACCTGCCGATGATCCCGCAGGCGGCCTATGCGATGCTGGCCTGCACGCGGATCGGGGCGATCCACTCGATCGTCTTTGCCGGCTTCTCCGCCGACGCCTTGCGCTCGCGGATCGAGGACTCAGGCGCGAAGCTGGTCATCACCGCCGACGAGGCGCCGCGCGGTGGGCGGCGGACGGCGCTGAAGGCCAACTCGGACAAGGCCGTGGCGGGGCTGGCCGGGGTGCGGCAGCTGGTGGTGCGGCGGACCGGCGGCGACGTTGCCTGGGACGCGGAGCGGGACGTCTGGCTGCATGAGGCGATGGACGGCGTCGCCGACCACTGCGAGCCGGTGGCGATGAACGCCGAGGACCCGCTGTTCGTGCTCTACACGAGCGGCTCGACCGGCCAGCCGAAGGGCGTCGTCCATACGACCGGCGGGTATCTGGTCTATGCGTCGATGACCCACGAGTATGTCTTCGACTACCACGAGGGCGACATCTACTGGTGCACGGCGGACGTCGGCTGGGTCACGGGGCACAGCTATATCGTCTATGGGCCGCTCGCGAACGGGGCGACGACGGTGATGTTCGAGGGCGTGCCGACCTATCCCGACGCCGGGCGGTTCTGGGCGGTCTGCGAGAAGCACAAGGTCAACATCTTCTATACCGCGCCGACGGCGATCCGGGCGCTGATGGGACAGGGCCGGGAGTTCGTCGACAAGCACGACGTGTCGTCGATCCGCATCCTCGGGTCGGTTGGCGAGCCGATCAATCCCGAAGCGTGGAACTGGTACGACGAAGTCGTCGGCAAGGGGAAATGCCCGATCGTCGACACCTGGTGGCAGACGGAGACCGGCGGCATCCTGATCACGCCGCTGCCCGGGGCGATCCCGACGAAGGCGGGGTCGGCGACGCTGCCGTTCTTCGGGGTGCAGCCGGTGGTGCTGGAACCGGCGTCGGGGGCAGAGATCCACGAGAGCCCCTGCGAGGGGGTGCTTTGCATCGGCGACAGCTGGCCGGGGCAGATGCGGACGGTCTATGGCGACCACCAGCGCTTCGTCGACACCTACTTCAGCCAGTACAAGGGTTACTACTTCACCGGGGACGGCTGCCGGCGGGACGCGGACGGCTACTACTGGATCACCGGGCGGGTCGATGACGTGATCAACGTCTCGGGGCACCGGATGGGGACGGCGGAGGTCGAGTCGGCGCTGGTCGCGCATCCGAAGGTCGCGGAGGCGGCGGTGGTCGGCTATCCGCACGCGATCAAGGGACAGGGGATCTATGCCTACGTCACGCTGATGACGGGCGAGGAATACAGCGAGGAGCTGCGCAAGGAGCTGGTGGCCTGGGTGCGCAAGGAGATCGGGCCGATCGCCTCGCCGGACCTGATCCAGTGGGCGCCGGGGCTGCCGAAGACGCGCTCGGGGAAGATCATGCGGCGGATCCTGCGCAAGATCGCGGAGAACGACTACGGGGCGCTGGGGGATACCTCGACGCTGGCGGATCCGGGGGTGGTGGACGAGTTGATCGACAACCGGATGAACAAGGTCTGAGGGGTGTCTGCAGGGTCCCCGATGCGCCCGGGGGCCGTGCCGTGGCACGCTCTGCGCACGCGTGCGCAGACACTGTCAAGTGTATTGATATTAATCGATATTGTTTCGCGCGTTAACCTCTCGTTTCCTCTTTCATCACGCGCTCATGGACGTTAACGTGCGACGGCATGGGCGTGAAAAGGGCGGCTGGCGTGAAGCCAGCCGCCAAGTGGACGCAGGGAGGAAGCAAACCGGACGCACGGCTTGCGGGTGGAGCCCGGGGGCCTTAGCGGCCCTGGGCAATGGTGTAGTCGGCGACACGCGCCAGCATGGTGTCGAGCGGGGTCATCACAGGGCCGTAGCCGGGGCGGTAGTGGTCCGCGTAGAACTGCGGCAGCGGGTAGGTGCCGTCGCCCATCGGGTCGGTGACGCGCTCGAGGCTCTCCTCGACGATGGCAGAGGGCGGCAGGGCGAGGACCAGGGTGTCGAGCGAGCTCTGGGAGAACTCGATCTTCTTGATCCGATCCGGGATGACGGCGATGCCGTCGAGCTGGAGGCGGAGCTCGGCGACGCTGTTCGGGCGGGTGGCCGGGTCGGTCGCCCACTGGGCGACGAGGCGGCCGAGCTCGATGTAGTCCGCGACCTCGATCTGGGCGATCGGCTGTCGGTTGACGCTCTGGACGTCGAACATGGTCCTGTCTCCGGGATGAGTGCGGGGCGAAGGCGCCGGGGATGGGGCGTCTTCGGACGAATGCAGGCGGGCGCCCTCCGGGAAGCGGTAGTGGCGCTGGAGGAAGCGGACGAGGTCGGCCATCGTCGCCGGGACCGCGTCGCGGAAGACGGCACGGCGCGCGGCGTCGAGGGCCGGGTCGCGCTCGGGGGCGGGCATGGCCGCGGCCAGGGTCTCGCCCATCAGCACGGAGCCGAGCGCGCCGAGGGTCCTGCCCCCGGTGTCGGCCTCGGCCTCGAGCATCAGGAAGAGGGTCAGCGGCGGGTCGCCGGCCAGCCGCTCGATCTCGCCGGCGTCGAGCCCGGTATCGGACAGCCAGACGGCGAGGGCATCCCGCCAAACGGTCTCGTCCTGCGCGAAACACCCCTCGAAAAGGCGTGGCTCCCCTCGGGACGCCTGGTGGATCAAGGATCGCACCGAACGCACCCCGCCGCGCGAACATGCAACAAGATCGCGCAGGACAAGACCATCGGCAAATCCGTCGAGACCGAGCCCGTTGCCGGCGGCGAAGGGGCGCGCGACGTGCGGCCCGATCGCCCGGGCGCGCTGGGGCACCGAGGATCCGATGGCGAAAAAGCGTGAGAAATCGACGAGCCAGTCGTCGGTCAGCGGCATCTCGTGCGGCCGGCCGGCGCCGGTCTGGCGGACGAGCGTCCGCAGTCCCGCGACCTCGATCGTGTCGTTGAGGCTGTAGATCTCGCGGACGAGACCGTGGCCGATGCGGCCGACCCCGGCCATGAACTCCTTGGGCGCGCGAAAGACGCCGCCCGACAGACGGCGGGGCTCGGCGGCGACGTAGCGGTCGCGGAACCCCGGCATCAGCCAGGTCCCGAGCAGGTCGTGGCGGATGACGTCGTGATAGATGCCGCGGTTGATCCGCCGGGCAGCCTCGAAGGCGAGCCCGGCCGGCATCCGGTCGGCGAGGCGCGAGGCGATCGCATTGTGGAGCTGCGACCAGAGGACGTGGATCTGCCCGAGGAGCAGATTGGAGTCGGAGAGCGCGTTCGGCACCAGCACCTCGCTGCGGCCCTCGACCCCGCGCGGATCGAGATGCGGGCAGGAAGTCCGCGGCAGGTCGCGCAGGGCACCCCAGGCCGGTGCCCCCGGCTTGGGCCGGGTCCGGCCGATGCGGAGCAGGTGGCGCGCCTCGCCGGGCGTGACCGGGACCCGGTAGCAGGCCGCGTCGTGGCGCGGTCCGTCGCCGTAGACGAGGCCGAGGTCGAGCCGCCCGAAGTCGCGCAGCGATTCGGGCACCGATTCGCTCTCCGCGGCGCGGTCACCCCGGCGTGAGGGCTGGTCGAGATCGTGGGCCACGAACTGGGCGAGGTAGGTCGCGCCGGCGGGAATGTCCGACTTGGCGCCGGGGCGCCGGGTGCGGCCGATCTTTTCGGCGATCAGGGCGAGCGCCGCCCGTCCGTCGCCTTCCGTGGCGTCGCCGAAGCCTGCGAAGACTTCGCGGGGCTCGGGGGGACCGAAGATGTTCTGGGATTCGGCAATTGTGTTCATGTTCTTGCTCGTTGCGTCCGGCAGGAGCAAGAAAGCCATGCTGGGCGTCACTGCGCCGTGACGCCGAAGTCGCTCGCGATACGCGCAAACGTGAAAAATGCGTTAATCCTTAACGCCGGCCGGAGCAATCTCCGGCAAAATTATCTTGCAGCGCCTTCGTGTGCATTGCACCTGAGGGCGAGCTTGTCCTAATTGAGGCGAGCGGCACCCCCGTGGGGACGCCTGCAGGAGGAGTAGGATGGGCATTCGTCAGCTCGCGAACGAGTTGCGTCTTTCGATCGGGACCGTGTCCCGGGCGCTGAACGATCGCCCGGACGTGAACCCGGAGACCCGTGCGCGCGTCAAGGCGGCGGCCGCCGTTGCCGGCTACGTGCCGAACCAGTCGGGGCGCAGCCTGCGCAGCGGCCGGACGGGGATGGTCGCGGCTGTCATTCCGTCGCGGTCGCCGACGGCCGAACTCGGGCCTGCTCGCCGTGCTCGAGGGGGTGCGCCGCACGCTCCGCGACGAGGCGCTCGACCTGATCCTGATGTTCCGCGGCCCGGAGGAGGGTCCGCTCGAAAGCCTCCAGCGCATCGTCCAGCGCCGGATCGCCGATGCGGTCATCCTCAGCGAGACCGTCGCCCACGATCCGCGCCTCGCCTATCTGCAGGCCGCCGGGGTCGAGTATGTCGTCTTCGGCCGCAGCGCCGGGATGACGGACTTTCCCTATGTCGACTTCGATGTCGAGGGCATGGCGGCCGAAGCGGCACGTCTCTTCGTGCGCGACGGCCACCGCCGGCTGGCGCTCGCGACGCATGCCGAACTCCTGAACTACGAGACGCTCGCCTTCGCCGCCTTCGCCGACGAGATCGTCCGGCTCGGCCTACCCCGCGAGGCGGTGAGCCTCATGCCGCTGGCGGCGGGACAGCTTGCGGAGGCGGATCGCCGGCGCTTCGCCGAGGGCAGCGGGCCGACCGCCCTGCTCGCGACGCACGAAGGCCACGCCGCGGCGCTCTATGCCGAGCTTGGCGCGCTCGGGCTCGGCATCGGCCGCGACGTCTCGGTGGTCTCGGCCTTTCCGGCCGTCGATACCCGCGGCATCGTCCCGGCGCTCACCCACTTCCAGGCCGATCTCGATGCGGTCGGAGTTGCGCTCGCCCGGCATCTGCTGGCGCTGACGCCCGACTGCGCCGAGGCCCCGCCCAAGTCGTCGCTGATGCCGCTCAGGATTGCGCCGCGCGCCAGTCACGGGCGCGCGGCGATAAAGGTTCAGAGGGTGACCCAGGCTCCGTTCCGCGACGAGGAGCGCACGCAGGCGTCGACAAAGGCGACTCCGGTCACGCCGTCCTCGATCGTCGGGTAGAGGACCTCCTCCGGGATGGGGAGCCCCGCCTGCCTGGCGCGGATGGCGCGGGCGGCTTCGGCGTAGATGGTGGCGAAGCCCTCGAGGTAGCCTTCGGGGTGGCCGCCGGGGATGCGGCTGACCCGGGCCGCGTCCGGCCCGGCGCCGGCGCCGCCGCGGGTGATCAGGCGCTTCGGCTCGCCGAGCGGGGTGAACCACAGGTAGTTCGGGTCCTCCTGCGCCCATTCGATGCCACCCTTGTCGCCGTAGACGCGGAGGCGGAGCGCGTTCTCGTTGCCGGTGGCGACCTGGCTGCACCAGAGCATCCCGCGGGCGCCGCCCTCGAAGCGGAGGAGGACGTGGCCGTTGTCGTCGACGCGGCGGCCGGGGACGAAGGACTGGAGGTCGGCGGCGAGGGAGTCGAGCGTCAGGCCGGTGACGAAGCTCGCGATGTTGAAGGCGTGGGTGCCGATGTCGCCGGTCGAGCCGCCGGCGCCGGTGCGGGCCGGGTCGGTGCGCCATTCGGCCTGCTTGGCGCCCGTCTCCTCGACCGGGGTGGCGAGCCAGTCCTGGGCGTATTCGACCTGGACGACGCGGATGGTGCCGAGCGAACCGTCGCGGACCATGGCGCGGGCCTGCCGGATCATCGGGTAGCCGGTGTAGTTGTGGGTGAGGATGAACAGGGCGTCGGACTCGGCGGCGGCCTTGGCGAGCTTTTTCGCTTCGGGGAGGGTCGCGGTCAGCGGCTTGTCGCAGATGACGTGGATGCCGCGCTTGAGGAATTCCTTCGCGGCGGGGGCGTGCATGTGGTTGGGGGTGACGATCGCCACCGCCTCGATGCCGTTCTTTCGCCGGGCCTCGCGCTTGGCCATCGTCGCGAAGTCGTCGTAGGTGCGGTCGGGCGCGAGGCCGAGGGCGCGGCCGGACGCCTGGGCCTTTTCCGGGGTGGAGGAGAGGGCGCCGGCGACGAGTTCGAACTGGTCGTCGATGCGGGCGGCGATGCGGTGGACGCCGCCGATGAAGGCGTCGTTGCCGCCGCCGACCATGCCGAGGCGGATGCGGGGGGGCTTGGTGTCGCTCATTGGTCTTCTCCCTGTCGGTCCGCCCAGGCGCCGCGGATCACCCGCGCGCCGCCGGTGACGACGTCGTCCTCGCTTGTGAACAGCGGCCGCCAGACCCGCGTCGCCGCGGCGAGGTCGGGCAGCGCCTGCCCGAAGGCCTCGACGGTGAACCAGCCGTCGTAGCCCACGGCCTTGGCCGCGCGGATCGCCCCGGCGAGGTCGATGTGGCCGGTGCCGGGGGCGCCGCGGTGGTTCTCCGAGATGTGGATGTGGGTGATCGCGTCGATGGTCTCGGCGATCGAGCCGGCGGGGTCCGCCTCCTCGATGTTCGAGTGGAAGGTGTCGTAGAGGTAGCCGAAGTTCGGCCGGCCGACGGCGGCGACATGGGCCGCCGCCTGGGCGTTGGTGGTGAGGACGTAGCACTCGAAGCGGTTGAGCGGCTCGATCGCGAGGGTCAGGCTGGGCGCGCGGTCGGCCATCCTGCGGTGTGCCTCGGCGAGGCGGCCGAGTTCGTCGGGCGTCGGGCCGCTGCCGGTGAAGACGCCGAGCGGCTGGTGGAAGGGGCCGCAGAGCACCTCGGCGCCGAGGGCGGTGGCGCAGTCGACGAGCCAGTCGAGATGCGCCTGCCCGCCCTTGCGCTCGGCCGGATCGGCCGAGATCGGGTTGTGGGCGGCGTCGGGGATGACCCCGACCGCCGTCGCCGCGAGGCCCTCGTCGGCGAGCTTGCCGCGGAGCCAGGCATAGTGCTCCGGCTCCCCTTCGAACATCGGCACCTCGATGCCGTCATACCCCGCCGCCTTGATGCGGGCGAGCAGGGGGAGGTGCTGCTCGGTGACATGCGTCGACCAGAGCAGCATGCAGAAGCCGGCTTTCATCGCAGTCAGCCGATGCCGAGGAGCTTGCGGTTCGCCGCCTCGTCAGTGCCGCCGCCGGCGAAGTCGTCGAAGGCGCGCTCGGTGACGCGGATGATGTGAGCCTTGACGAACTCCGAGCCCTCGCGGGCGCCGTCCTCGGGGTGCTTGAGGGCGCATTCCCACTCGACGACGGCCCAGCCCTTGAAGTCGTAGGCGGTGAGCTTCGAGAAGACCGCGCCGAAGTCGACCTGCCCGTCGCCGAGCGACCGGAAGCGGCCGGCGCGCTGGACCCACGGGGCGTAGCCCGAGTAGACGCCCTGCCGGCCGGTCGGGTTGAACTCGGCGTCCTTGACGTGGAACATGCGGATGCGTTCGTGGTAGATGTCGATGTTATCAAGATAATCAAGGCACTGCAGGACGTAGTGCGAGGGATCGTAGAGCATGCAGCAGCGGTCGTGGTTGCCGGTCCGCTCAAGGAACATCTCGTAGGTGGTGCCGTCGAAGAGATCCTCGCCAGGGTGGATCTCGTAGCAGACGTCGACGCCGTTTTCCTCGGCGGTGTCGAGAAGCGGCTTCCAGCGGCGGGCGAGCTCGTCGAAGGCGGTGTCGATCAGGCCGGCGGGGCGCTGGGGCCACGGGTAGACGAAGGGCCAGGCGAGGGCGCCGGAGAAGGTCGCCATTGCGGTCAGGCCCATGCGGTTGGACGCCTTCAGCGCCTTGGCCACCTGATCGACCGCCCACGCCTGCCGGGCCTTGGGGTTGCCCCGGACCTCGGGCGCGGCGAAGCCGTCGAAGGGCCCGTCGAAGGCCGGGTTGACGGCGACGAGCTGGCCCTGGAGATGGGTCGAAAGCTCGGTGACCTCGACGCCGTTGGCCTTGGCGACGCCCTTGATCTCGTCGCAGTAGTCCTGGGAGTCGGCGGCCTTGGCGAGGTCGAAGAAACGGCCGTCCCACGTCGGGATTTGGACGCCGACGTAGCCGATCTCGCCGGCCCACTTCGTGATCGCGTCCCAGGAATTGAACGGCGCCGTGTCCCCCGCGAATTGCGCGAGGAAGAGGCCCGGCCCCTTGATCGTTTGCACCTGAATCATCCTCCCGGTTTTGCTTTGCTCCGTTTCTAGGGACAGGAGCCCCGTCAGCGCAAGGCTCACCGCGGGCGAACGGACCCCGCGAACGCCCGGCCTCACAAAGCTGGTGACGCAGCACAAGTGCAGCAGTATGATGCCACAAAAAACGACAGGCAGACTACCGAGGGCAGTAATCCATGCGATCCATAATGGTCGTCCTAGTTGCTTGCCTGCTGCTTTCCTGCGGCGGGCGGCACAATCAGAGCGCACCGCCGGCGAGCCGCGCGATCGCCGGCACCCCCCGCTTCGCCGACGCCGAACCCTACGCCTGGTCGGGGGTCGTGCCGTGGCAATACCCGATCCACGGCATCGACGTCTCCAAGTATCAGGGCGACATCGACTGGACGACGGTGCGCCGCGCCGGCATCGACTTCGCCTTCATCAAGGCGACCGAGGGCGGCGACCACGCCGACGAACGCTTCCTCGACAACTGGTCGGCGGCGCGGGCCGCCGGGATGCCGCGGGGCGCGTATCACTATTACTACTTCTGCCGGCCGGCGCTGGAGCAGGCGGCGTGGTTCATCAACCACGTGCCCAAGGACGCGAGCGCCCTGCCCCCGGTCCTCGACCTCGAATGGACCCACAAGTCGAAGACCTGCACCTTCCGCCCCGACGCCGCGACGGTGCAGTCGGAGGCGCGGATCTTCCTCGCGGCGCTGACCGCCTACTACGGCCGGCGCCCGGTGGTCTACACGACCGTCGACTTCTACAAGGACAACGAACTCTGGCACCTCGACTATCCGTTCTGGCTGCGCTCGGTTGCCGCGCATCCGTCGGACGTCTACCCCGGCCAGAGCTGGCACTTCTGGCAGTACACCGGCACCGGCCTCGTCAACGGCATCGACGGCCCGACCGACCTCAACGTCTTCGGCGGCTCCCGCGCCCAGTGGTCGGCCTGGGCGAGCGCGCGGTAGGGCGGCGGCTGGCGCAACGGGATCCGCCTTATACCAATGGCCCTCTTGGATGACCGCTCGCCTTCCTGACGACCGAAGCGGGCTTTGCCCGCGAGTCCACGGCCCGAGAAAGCCGAAGCACTGCTTCGGCCGGGCCGTTCGCTGGAGCGCGTGAGCGCGGAGGCGAAGGGGTCTGCAACCCGCGCGGCGGTTCCAAATCCGGACGCGGCTGCCCCGGTGGACGCGTCTCGCGGCCGCCCTTGGGGGGGCGGCCGCGGCCGGATTTTGTCGACGGCCAAAATCCGGCGGCTGCACCGTTTCCGCAAGCAGCGGGCTGGAGCGAGGGCGAAGATGCCGCAGGAGTCAGCGGACGGCCGTTGGAATTATTGCTTTGGGCGAGATGCTTCAGCAGTCACTTCAGGGATTTGTCCGGTGACAGGTCCGTGGGGAATCCTCACCCACGATTGAGCGGATTTGAGAAGGCGTGCAGGAGCAAGAGCGGCGTGCCGCTTCGGGCCGCCTGACGCCTACTCCAGCGAGCGCGGGACCACGAAGGCGGCCAGTGCTCCGGCGCCCCAGGCGGCGGCGGACCACGTCGGGGCGTCGAGGTCGACGACGACGGTGGCTCCGGTCGGGAATTTTTCGAAATCGCCGTCGGGCGGGGGGTCTGCCAGTATCCGCTGCGCGAAGGCGCCGAGCCCCGGCTGGTGGCCGAGGATGAGGAGGCAGGGCACGTCGGGGGCGCGCTGGACGATCTCGAGCAGGGTCTCGGCGCCGGCGTGGTAGAGTTCGGGCAGGTACCGGGTCTCGGCCGGGCCCGCCTCGGCGACGATGCCGGCCCAGGTTTCCTGAGTCCGCCGCGCGCTCGACACCAGCGCCTGATCGGGGCGGTAGCCCTTCTTCTTCAGCCAGCCGCCGAGAAGCGCCGCCGCGTGGCGTCCGCGCTTGTTGAGCGGGCGGTCGAGGTCGCGCTGGCCGGCGTCGGCCCAGCTCGACTTGGCGTGGCGGATGAGGATCAGACGTCGCATGGTGACTGCCTGCCATGAAAGGCGGCCATGTGGAAGGCGGATTGCGCCTCGGGCCTGAGCGTGCGCCCGACCGGGCAGGCGCGGCGCACGGCGCACCCGCGCGTGTGGCAGTCGCAGCCGGCGGGAGTGTCGAGGAAGGCGTGGCAGCCGGGCACGTCGTAGCCGGCCGGGCCGAGCACCCCGGCCGGGCAGGCGGTGCGGCAGGGCTGGGCGCAGGTGTCGCAGGGCCGCACTGACGGGGGCGGCAGGGGGAGACGGCCGGGGAAGGCGAGCGCGCCGCGGTAGGAGACGAAGAGACCGAGCCGGGCGTGGACGAGGAGGCCGACGGGGGATTCCCATGCCTCGCCGCTCTCGCGGGCCCAGCGGATGAAGGGCTGCCACGGCGGGCCGCCGAAGGGGAAGAGCGGTGCCGCGCCGAGCGCTGTGGCGAGGGCGCCGATCACGCGCTCGGACCAGCGGTTCATCGGGTCGGGGGCGCCGTCGCCGTACTCGGGGGCGGCCTGGAACGTATTCCAGAAGCTCGGGCCGTCGGGGCCGAGGAGGACGATGGTCTCCTCGGCCTCCGGCGCCGCGGCGGGGTGGAGGGCGCCGAGGACGGCGAGGCCCTCGGCTGCCGCCGCCTCGGCGACCCCGGCGAGGGTGGGCATCGGCTCAGGCCCGGATCAGGCTTCCGGCGCCGTGGGCCGTGAAGAGTTCGAGCAGGACGGCGTGCGGCGCCCGGCCGTCGAGGATGACGACGGCGCGCACCCCGCCCTCGATGGCGTCGAGCGCGGTCTGGGTCTTCGGGATCATCCCGCCCGCGATGACGCCGGAGGCGGTGAGTTCGCGGACGTCGGCGGCGCGGAGGGC
Organism: uncultured Alphaproteobacteria bacterium; assembly: GCA_963798235.1. Classification (GTDB taxonomy): domain Bacteria; phylum Pseudomonadota; class Alphaproteobacteria; order Rhodobacterales; family Rhodobacteraceae; genus Amaricoccus. The sequence goes on from CAWCSN010000001.1 coordinate 95,626, forward strand.
GGTCATCACCGTGCCGGAGGCATCCTTGACCCCGGCGACGTCGGTGAGGAGCAGCAGGCGGTCGGCCTTCATCGCTCCGGCGATCGCGCCGGCCGCGGTGTCGCCGTTGACGTTGAAGGTCTCGCCGGCGCGGCCGGTGCCGATCGGCGCCACCACGGGGATGAAGTCCGAGGCGAGGAAGGTGCGCAGGATCTCGGTGTTCATCTCGACCGGCTTGCCGACGAAGCCGAGGTCGATCGCCACCTCCTGCCCGTCGCGGACGACCGTCATCATGTCCTTCTCGCAGACCATGAGGTTGGCGTCCTTGCCGGACAGGCCGACGGCCTTGCCGCCCTGGGCGTTGATCGCCTGGACGATGCGCTTGTTGATCCGGCCGGCGAGGACCATCTCGACGACCTCGACCGTGGCCGCGTCGCTGACGCGCTTGCCCTCGACGAACTCGGACTTGATGTCGAGGCGCTTGAGCATGTCGTTGATCTGCGGGCCGCCGCCGTGCACGACGATCGGGTGTACGTTGCACTGTTTCATCAGCACGACGTCGCGGGCGAATTCGTCCATGGCGTCGTTGTCGCCCATCGCGTGGCCGCCGAACTTGATGACGACGGTGGCGCCGTCGTAGCGCTGGAGATAGGGCAGCGCCTCGCTGAGGGTGCGCGCGGTGGCGATCCAGTCCCGTGTCTGGGCGACGGACTTGTCCATGGAGCCGCTCCTGCTTCCGTGCGTTCCTAGGTGGCGCCCGCTTGCGCCGGCGCGGCGATCGCCGGATACTATCCCCGGCCGCTCGACACAAGGAGGCAGCCATGCGTCATCTCCCCACCCTCGCCACCACCGCCGTGCTCGTTCTCACGGGATACGCGCTCTCTGGATGCGCGGGGACAACCGGGCCCGAGGCGACGCGCGGGGACTCGGCGAGCTGCGTCGCGGCCTTCCAGTGGTACGACAGCGTCGAGGCGTCGATGTCGACGCCGAGCGGACGGGCGGACCGGATGAGCATTCCGCCGGCGCTGCAGGTGCCGGTCGGACGCATCCAGAGCCTCGGCTGCCTGACCCTCTCCGACGAGCTCGCGCCGATGGCGACGGCGACGCGCCCGCCGATCGCGGACAGCGGCGCGGCGATCCAGCCGACCTCGATCCATGCCGGGGTCGTCACCAACATGGCCGACGAGGCCAACGCGCTCGCCTTCTTCAACCGCCACGGCGCGCGGGCGCGCAGCATCGGGGCGCCGGGCCTCGGGCGGCGGATCTACCTCGGGCCCTTCGCCACGCAGGGGGCGCTCGACCAGGCCCGGGACCTCGCGGTCGCCGCGGGCTTCTCCGCCCCCTATCCGAGCCGGGGGTTGTGATGCGCCGCTTGGCTGCCGCCCTCGCGCTGATCGCCGCGACCGGAGCCTGCGCCGCAGCGAGCCGTCCGCCGAACGCGGCGGTCTGCGCCGATCTTTTCGCGGGCTACGACACCGCGGCCCGCGTCTACGGCGTGTCCTCGAACTACGGCACCCGCATCGTCCCGCCGGCGCCGCTGTCGCGGTGGATCGTGCAGCTGCGGAGCAACGGCTGCCTGACCGGTTCGTACGACCTCGACGGCATGGACAGCCTCGCGCAGCGGCTTGCCCCCTTCGCGATCGCCGACAGCGGGCCGGCGATCCGCGCCACCCCGGTCCATCTCGGCATCGTCACCAGCATTTACGACGAGGCGCGTGTCACCCACTTCGTGCGCGGTCTCGGCTATCGCTCGCGCGGCATCGGCGCCGAGGGCCTCGGCCGACGGCTCTACATCGGGCCGTTCACCAGCCAGGGGGCGCTCGATCAGGCGCTGACCGTCGCCCGCGAGGCGGGCTTCATCGCGCCCTACGCCGCCACGCACACCCGCTTCTGAAGGGGAAAGGCGCGCGTAGCACGGGTGTTACGCGCTGGAGGTGAAGGCGTCAGGAGACTGATCGGTCGTGCCTGACGCCTGCGGTTGTCAGGCGGCTTCCTCGATTGCCGCGAGGAGGCTCTCGCCGCCACTGATGTCGCATTCGCCCGGCGACGGCTCGAGGTGGAGGATGCGCACGACGCCGTCTTCCGCATAGAGCGCATACCGCTTGGAGCGGCCGAAGAGGCCGGCGGCGGGGGCGGTGAAGTCGAGGCCGAGCGCGCGGGTGAAGGCGCCGTCGGCGTCGGAGAACATGCGGATGCCGGCCTCCGTCGCGCCGGTCGCCTCGCCCCAGGCGAGCATGACGTGGGGATCGTTGACCGAGACGCAGACGATGTCGTCGATCCCGGCGGCGCGAAGCTTGTCGGCGACGCGGATGAAGCTCGGGACGTGGAGCGTCGAACAGGTGCCGGTATAGGCGCCGGGCAGGCCGAAGAGCGCGACCTTGCGGCCGGCGAGGAGGGCGTCACTGGTGACCGGGGCAATGCCCGCGGCGGTCTTCTCGAGAAAGCTTGCCTGCGGCAGCTTGTCCCCGGTCGCAATCGTCATCGGCTCGCCCTTTCGCCGGTTGCAGGATAGGTCGGCCGACATATAGACGACTGGGCGGACAAGCCAACCGGAAGGAGCCGCGGGCGTGAGCGAAGACAGCCTCGACCCGAAGGCGGCGCGGATCGTCGTCGTCGGTGCCGGACAGGCCGGGGCGGCGCTCGCGGCGCGGCTGCGCGCGCTCGGGCACCACGGCCCGCTGACCCTCGTCGGCGACGAGCCGGTGCCGCCCTACCAGCGGCCGCCCCTGTCCAAGGCTTACCTGAAGGGCGAGGCCGTGCGCGAGCGGCTGTTCCTGCGACCGGAGCGCTTCTACGAGAGCGCCGGCATCACGCTGCTGACCGGCACGGCGGCGACGGCGATCGACCGGGCCGGGCGCGCGGTGGTTCTCGCGGACGGCCGGCGCCTGCCGTGGGATTTGCTGGCGCTGACCACCGGCGCGCGGCCGCGGCGCCTGCCGGCGGAGCGCGGCGGCGCCTTGCCGGGGGTGCTGGTCATGCGCGGGCTCGCCGATGCCGACGCGCTGGCGGCGGTGGTGCGGCCGGGGGCGCGGGCGGTTATCGTCGGAGGCGGCTACATCGGGCTCGAGGCGGCGGCGGTGCTGCGCGAGAAGGGGCTGGCGGTGACGCTGGTCGAGGCGGCGCCGCGGATTCTGGCGCGGGTCGCGGCACCGGCGACCGCGGATTATTTCCGCACCCTCCACCGATCGCGCGGCGTCGAGATCCGCGAGGGCGCGGCGCTGGAGCGGCTGACCGGCGAAGCGGCGGTCACGGGGGCGCTGCTCGCCGACGGGACGGAGCTGCCGGCCGATCTCGTGCTCGTCGGCATCGGCGTCGAGCCCGACACCGGGCTGGCGGCGGCGGCGGGGCTGGCGATCGACAATGGCATCGCCGTCGATGCCCGCGGGCAGACCTCGGACCCGGCGATCTTCGCGTCGGGGGATGCGACGAGCTTTCCGCACGCGGGGGTCCGGGTCCGGCTCGAGAGCGTGCCGAACGCCATCGACCAGTCCGAGGCGGTGGCGGCGGCGATGCTCGGCGATCCGGCGGGCTATGTGGCGCGGCCGTGGTTCTGGTCGGACCAGTACGACGTCAAGCTGCAGATCGCCGGGCTGAACGCCGGCTGGGAGCGGACGAGCGTGCGGGCCGGGGCGCGGCCGGGGAGCCAGTCGGTCTGGTACTGGCAGGGCGACCGGCTGCTCTCGGTCGACGCGATGAACGATCCGCGGGCCTACATGACGGCCAAGCGCTGGATCGAGGCCGGGGTCTCGCCCGATCCGGCCGCCATCGCCGATCCCGGTGCCGACCTCAAGGCGCTCGCCTGATGCGGGTGATCGCCGGGCGCTGGCGCGGGGTGACGCTGGCCGGCGCTCGGGGCCGGCGATGCGGCGGCGGCGCTGCGGCCGACCAGCGACCGGGTGCGGGAGAGCCTGTTCAACCTGCTCGCCCACGGCCCCTACGGCGAGCCGGCGCCGCCCGAGGGACGGCGCGTGCTCGACCTCTTTGCCGGGACTGGTGCGCTCGGGATCGAGGCGCTGTCGCGGGGGGCGGTGGCGGCGACCTTCGTCGACCGGGGGACGACGGCGCTCTCCCTGCTCCGCCGCAATCTCGCGCAGCTCGGCGTCGAGGCGGAGGCGCGGGTGGTCAGTCGCGACGCGACCCGGCTCGGGCGCAATCCGGGGGCGGCCTTCGACCTCGTGTTTCTCGACCCGCCCTATGGGCGCGGCCTCGGCGAGCCGGCGATCGCCTCGGCGCTCTCCGGGGGCTGGATTGCGCCGGGGGCGCTCGTGATCTGGGAGGAAGGCGTCAGCCCGCTGCGGCCGAGCGGCTTGACCCTGCTCGACTCCCGCCGGTATGGCGAGACCATGATCTCGATCTTCCGCAGCACCGCCCCGCTTCCCGTGCCCGACTCATGAGCGCGGTCCCGAGTGGGGGCATGGGCGAGGGCCCGAACGAGGGCACGAGCGAGGCAAGGGCCCTTCTCGGCAAGGTCTTCGGCTTTCCCGACTTCCGTCCCGGCCAGGGCGAGATCGTCGCTGCGGTCGAGGCCGGGCGCGACGTGCTGGCGATCATGCCGACCGGCGGCGGCAAGTCGCTGTGCTACCAGCTTCCGGCGCTGCTCCGGCCCGGCGTGACGCTGGTGATCTCGCCGCTGATCGCGCTGATGCGCGACCAGGTGCGCGCGCTCCGCGCCGCGGGCGTGGCGGCGGGGGCGCTGACCTCGCAGTCGGAGGCGCACGAGACCGAGGAGATTTTTGCGGCGATCGACGCAGGGGCGGCTGAAGCTCCTCTACATGGCGCCCGAGCGGCTGGCGGCGGCGGGGACGGCGCGGCTGCTCCAGCGGATGAACCTCGCGCTGCTCGCGGTGGACGAGGCGCACTGCGTCAGCCAGTGGGGGCATGATTTCCGGCCCGACTACCTGCGGATCGGCGACCTTCGCCGGCAGGCGGGGGGCGTGCAGACCGTGGCGCTGACCGCGACGGCCGATGCCGAGACCCGGGCGGAGATCGTGGCGCGTCTGTTCGGGAGCGCGGTGCCGGAGATCTTCCTGCGCGGCTTCGACCGGCCGAACCTGACGCTCGCCTTTCTGCCCAAGGACAACCCGCGGCAGCAGATCCTCGACTACGTCGGGGCGCGGCGCGGGCAGTCGGGGATCGTCTATTGCGCGAGCCGGGCACGGACGGAGAGCCTCGCCGCGGCGCTCGGCGCGGCCGGGCATACGGCGCTCGCCTATCACGCCGGGCTGTCGCCGGACGACCGGCGGCTGGCGGAGACGCGGTTCCAGCGCGAGGACGGGCTGGTGGTCTGCGCGACGATCGCCTTCGGGATGGGCGTGGACAAGCCGGACATCCGCTACGTGGCGCACGCCGACCTGCCGAAGTCGATCGAGGGCTACTACCAGGAGATCGGCCGGGCCGGGCGCGACGGGGCGCCGGCGGACACGCTGACGCTCTACGGGGCGGACGACATCCGGCTGCGCCGCGCCCAGATCGACGAGGGTGCCGCGCCGATGGAGCGCAAGCAGGCCGACCACAAGCGGCTGAACGCGCTGCTCGGGCTGGCGGAGGCCAAGCGGTGCCGGCGGCAGACGCTGCTCGCCTATTTCGGCGAGACGCTGGCCGAGCCCTGCGGCAATTGCGACCTCTGCCGCGAGGTGCCGGAGCTTTTCGATGCGACCGAGGCGGCGCGGATGGCCTTCTCGGCGGTGCTGCGAACCGGCGAGAGCTTCGGGGCGGAGCACCTGATCTGCATCCTGCGCGGCGAGCGGACGGAGAAGGTGCTGCAGCGCGGGCACGACCGGCTGCCGACCTTCGGGGTCGGGGCGGCGCGATCGAAGGGCGAGTGGCAGGCGATCTTCCGCCAGCTGATGGGGCTCGACCTCGTGCGGCCCGACCCGACGCGCCATGGCGCCTTCCGGTTGACCGAGGAGGCGCGGCCGCTGCTCCGCGGCGAGACGACGCTGGAACTCCGGGCCGATACCGTGCGGCGGGCGGCGCGGGCCGCGGTGCGGGCGGCGCCGGCGGCGCTGGTCTCGGCCGAGGACGAGGGGCTGCTGTCGGCGTTGAAGGCGAAGCGGCGGGCGCTGGCGGATGCGGGCGGCGTGCCGGCTTACGTGATCTTCCCCGACCGGACGCTGGTCGAGATGGCGACCCGGCGGCCGCAGACGCTCGACGCGATGCGCGGGATCACCGGGGTTGGCGACGTCAAGCTGTCGCGCTTCGGGCCGGAGTTCCTCGCGGTGCTGACCGGCGCGGCGCCGGCGCCGGTGCATCCGGCGCGGATGCGGCTCGCCGGCGGGCCGGAGGGCGGGGTCTTCGACCTGCTGCAGGCGGCGCAGGTGTCGCTGGCGCGCGGCGACGACGGGCTCGGCAAGTACCTGAGCTGCACGCAGCGCACCCTCGCCCTCATCGCCGAAGAGCGGCCGGGGTCGCTCGGGGCGCTCGAGGCGATCCAGGGGATGGGGACGCTGAAGGTGGAACGGTTCGGCGAGGCCTTTCTCGCCATCCTGCGTGCGGAGTAGCGCGCCGACCCGGAGAAGCCCCATGGACCTACCCGTCAACCTCTTCAAGCAGGCGCTGCGCGCGGGGCGCCAGCAGATCGGCCTGTGGAACGCGATGCCCGATCCCGTGGTCGCGGAACTGCTCGCCGGGGCCGGGTTCGACTGGCTGTTGCTCGACACCGAGCATTCGGCGGCGGACCCGATCACCATGCTCGGCCAGCTTCAGGCGGTCGCGCCCTATCCGGTGGCGCCGGTGGTGCGGCCGGCGAGCAACGACACGGTGCTGATCAAGCGCTTCCTCGACATCGGCACGCAGACGCTGCTCATTCCCTACGTCCAGACGGTGGCGGAAGCGGAGGCGGCGGTGGCGGCGGTGCGCTATCCGCCGCGGGGCATCCGGGGGATTTCGACGATCAGCCGGGCGACGCGGTTCGGGCGCGTCGCGGGCTATGCCAAGGCCGCGGAAAGCGAGATCTGCCTGCTGGTGCAGGTCGAGACGAAGGAGACCCTCGACCGGATCGAGGAGATCGCGGCGGTGGACGGCATCGACGGCATGTTCATCGGGCCGGGCGATCTGGCGGCGACGCTCGGGTATCCGGGCGAGGCGATGCATCCCGAGGTGACGGCGGTGATCGAGGATACCATCCGGCGGATCGTGGCGGCGGGAAAGCCGGCCGGGGTGCTCACGCCCGATCCGGACTTCGCGCGGCGGTGCATCGCGGCGGGCACGACCTTCACCGCCGTCGGGATCGACGCGGCCCTGCTGGTGAAGGCGACGGACCGGCTGCGGGCCGAGTTCCGGGACTGACGGCGGCGCGCGGCGGATCGGCCTCCCTGCCGGATTTGTCGCTCCGGCGCAGGAAGCCGGAGCGACGGCATCAGCGCGGGGTTGGCGCTACTCCATCACCTTCGTGCCAAGCGCCTCCGATGGCGCGGCGCGGGCGCCGGAGCGGAGTTCCTCGACGGAGCGGACGGTCTGGCGTGCGGCGCCCTGCCAGTCGCGGGTGGCGACCTTCGGGGTCTTCAGGCGCTCGCGGGCGGCGGGAATGGCGTCGGCGTACTGGGGCAGCCACGCGGCCTGGGCGACGAGGAGTTCGTCGACCATCTGCCAGACTTCCTCGGGGGTGCAGATCGCGCCGACGAGGGGGTCGTGGAGGACGGCCTGCTTGAGCAGCGTGACGTCGCCGGTGACGCGCCGCCTGCACGGCCATGCGCTGGACGCTGACGCTGGCCGAGCAGGTGGCGGCGCAGGCGAGCGGCAGGGTGACGCCCTCGACCATGTTGATGCCGAAGCGGTCGACGAAACCGGGGCTCTCGATGATGCAGTCCTCGGGGAGGTTGGTGATCGTGCCGCCGTTGCGCACGTTGAAGTGGCCGCGGTAGACGCGGCCGGTCTCCAGCGCCTCGAGGATGTGGCTGGCGTGCTCGTCGGTGCGCTCGTGGGCGGAGAGGGGCTTGTCGGCTTCGGCGAGGAACTTGGGGAAGTCCTCCTCGAACCAGTTGCGGTTCTCGGTGGTGTAGCGGAGATAGCCGCCGGTCTCGCCGTGGATCCAGTCGGAGAGGTCGATCCAGTTCATGATCTCGTCGGGGCGCTTGCGGTACCACGGCAGGTACTCGGAGAGGTGGCCGTTCGACTCGGTCGAGTAGTAGCCGAAGCGCTTCAGCACATCGATGCGGACCTTCTCCTGCCGGGAGAAGACCGGGTGGCGCTCGAAGGCGGCGAGGAGTTCGTCGAAGCCGACGGCACGGCCCTGCACGCGGATGTCGAGATACCAGGTCTGGTGGTTGATGCCGGAGCAGACGATCTCGACGTCCTCGAAGGGGACGCCGAGGGCGCGGGCGATCTGGCGGTGGCCGTTCTGGACGCCGTGGCAGAGGCCGACGGTGCGGACGCCGCCGTGCTGGATGGCCGCCCACGTCATCATCGCCATCGGGTTGGCGTAGTTGAGGAGCAGGGCGTCCGGCTCGGCCACCTCGCGGATGTCGCGGCAGAAGTCGAGCATCGCGACGATGCCGCGCTGGCCGTAGAGGATGCCGCCGGCGCAGATGGTGTCGCCGACGCACTGGTCGACGCCGTACTTGAGCGGGATGCGGATGTCGTCGGCGAAGGCGTCGAGGCCGCCGATGCGGACGCAGTTCATGATGTAGCGCGCGCCGGTCAGCGCCGCGCGGCGGTCGGTGGTGGCGGTGACTTTCGTCGGCAGGCCGTTGACCGCGACGATCCGCCGGATGATCTGGGCGATCATGTCGAGGTTGTGGGCGTTGATGTCGGTCAGCGCGATCTCGATCTCGGCGAACTCCGCCACCTTGAGGATGTCGGAGACGAGCTTCTTGGTGAAGCCGACGCTGCCGGCGCCGATGATGGCGATCTTGAAGCTCATGCGGGTATCTCCTCGCGAAGCGATTCCAGGAAGCTGCGATGTCCCTCGGCCTTGCCCGCGGCGATGCGGTACTCGCGGATCAGGTCGGGGACGGTCTTGCGCGCGTGGGCGCGCAGGGTGGGGCGGGCGGCGAGCTCGGCCTTGGCCGCCGCGGGACTGAGCAGGCCGAGGCCGTCGAGGACGGGCGTGTGGAGCGTGTGGCCGGTGTGGGGCAGGCCCATCGGGAAAGGCGCGAAGTCCCCGGCATCGGGGGTCTTCCGCGACCAGAGGGCGAGGCGGCGGGTGACGGGCTCGGGGTGGGTGGCGGCGACGTCGCGCCAGAACGGGGTGTCGCGGCGCTCGGTCACGTAGTGCAGGCGGATGAAGTCGCGGAAGTCGTCGACCTGCCGCGCGGTCCAGTCGTTGAACCGCTGCGGGTTGCGGGCGTCGGGCTGGCGGAGAAGCTCGGTCAGCCACATGAGCTGGACGACGGTGCCGTGGATCGAGGTCGCTTCGAGCGGTTCGAGGAAGGACGCGGCGAGGCCGAGGGCAACGCAGTTGCCGATCCACGGGCGGTCGAGGCGGCCGGCGTCGATGCGGATGTCGTTGCGCGGCTCGATGGGGTGGCCGAGCTTCGCCTCGATCTCGCGCTGCGCCTCCTCGGGCGTGGTGTGGGCGTCGGAGTAGACGTAGCCGCAGCCGTAGCGGCGGGCGGTCGGGATCTTCCAGAGCCAGCCGGAGCCCTGCGCCCAGGCGAGGGTGAAGGGGTCGATCTCCTCGCCGGGCTTCAGGTCGATCCAGAAGGGCATGGCGCGGTTGACGGGCAGGACGTCGGCGTAGGACTGCCAGTGCGCGCCCAGCGCGGTGATCAGGCGGCGGCGAAAGCCGGTGCAGTCGAGGTAGAGGTCGGCGGTGACTTCGGCGCCGCTTTCGAGGGCGAGGCTGGCGATGGTGCCGGTCTCGGTCAGGCGGACGCCGGTGACCTGATCGTCGATGATGGTGACACCGGCGGCCTGGCGGCGGAGAAAGCGGCCGGCCTCGGCCTGATCGAAGTGGTAGGCGTGGTGGAAGGGGCCGATGGGAACGCGGGCGGTCGCCGCGGCGGGCGAAGGGGCCTTTCCGGCGCTCCATGAGGTGGGCGAAGAGGTGGGTCTCGGCGACCGGGCGGCCGTGGGCGATCTGGTACTGGTCGAGGTAGGTGTCGGCGCGGCCGCCACCGGCGACCAGATGCGGGTCGTCGATGGGGCCGTCGTAGCTGTGGCCGAGACGGCGCCAGTCGCGGTGGCGGATGCCGTATTTTATCGTCGCGTCGGTCTCGGCAAGGAAGCGCATCTCGTCGATGCCGAGATGCTGGAGCATGGTGCGGAAGACCGCGGTCGTGCCCTCGCCGACGCCGATGGTGCCGATCTTCGAGCTTTCGATGACGGTTATCGCAGAGGGGCGGCCGGCGCGGCGGGCGGCGTCGCCGAGGACGAGCGCCGCCAGCCAGCCGGCGGTGCCGCCGCCGACGATGGCGATCCGCGCGGGCCAGCCCTGCGCCATCAGCCGGCCTTGCGCTTCTCGACGCGGGCGAAGGCCGGGAGCCAGTCGCCGTGGGCGGCGAGGAGGTCGTCGGTCAGCGCCCAGATCTGGTCGAGGTCCAGCTCGGCCGCGGTGTGCGGGTCGAGCATCGCGGCGTGGTAGATGTGCGCCGGGTTCTCGGTGAGCAGCGCCTGCACGGTCAGGTCCTGCACGTTGATGTTGGTGCGCATCAGGGCGATGAGCTGGGGGGGTATGTCGCGGACCACGGTCGGATGGAGGCCGTTCGCGTCGACCAGCGTCGGGACCTCGACGGCGCAGCCGTCGGGGAGCTGCGGGATGTAGCCGCGGTTGCCGAAGTTGCCGTAGATCACCGAGGGCTCGCCGGTGACGACGGAGTTCACGATCTGGCTGGCGTACTCCTTCGAGTTCTCGACCTCGATCGTCGTTGGCGGTCTTGTAGGCGGCGGCCTGCTTTTCCCAGCGGGCGATCTGCTCGACGCAGCGCTTGGGGTATTCGTCGAGCGGGATGCCGAACTTCTCGATCAGGTCCGGGCGGTCGCGCTTGATGAACCACGGCGTGTATTCGGCGAAATGCTCGGAGCTCTCGGTCACGAAGTAGCCGAGGCGGGTCATCATCTCGTAGCGCACCTTGTTGGGGCAGCGCACGTTCCAGTGCGAGGGCTTGGGGATGCGCCCTGCCCGGTAGCCTTCGAAGAGCGCCGGGTAGAGGGACTTGTAGGAGCCGTCGCTCTGGCGCTGCTCGAAGTTGAGGTAGAAGGCCATGTGGTTGATGCCGGCGGCCTTGTAGCGGAGGTCGCTTCACCGGCACGTCGAGGTCGCGGGCGAGTTCCATCGCGGTGCCCTGCACCGAGTGGCAGAGGCCGACCTGGCGGATGTCGGGGTATTTCGCGGCGATGGCCCAGGTGTTGATCGCCATCGGGTTGACGTACTGGAGCATGATCGCGTTCGGGGCGACCTGTCGAAGGTCGTCGCAGATCGACCAGAGGTGGGGGACGGTGCGCAGGCCGCGCATGATGCCGCCGATGCCGAGGGTGTCGGCGATGGTCTGGCGGAGGCCGTAGGCCTTCGGGACTTCGAAGTCGGTGATCGTGCAGGGGTCGTAGCCGCCGACCTGGAAGCAGCAGACGACGAAGTCGGTGCCGTCGAGGGCGGCGCGCTGGTCGCGGTAGGTCTTGACGGTGGCGGTGCCGCCGAGGGTCCGGGCGAGCTTGCCGACGATGATCTCGGATTCTTCCAGCCGCTGCGGGTTGATGTCCATCAGCCGGATCTCGGCGTTCGCGAGGGCCGGGCGCTGGAGGATGTCGCCGGCGATGTTCTTGGTGAAGGTGGTCGAGCCGGCGCCGATGAAGGTGATCTTGGTCATGTCTGCCTCAAGCAACTGCGATGTCGAAGGCCGCGCGGACGAGGCGGCGGGTGTAGTCGGTCTGCGGGTTCACCAGCACGTCGGCGACCGGGCCCTGCTCGACGATGCGCCCGTCCTGCATGACGATGACGCGGTGGCAGAGGGCGCGGACGACCTTCAGGTCGTGGCTGATGAAGAGGTAGGAGAGGCCGCGCTCGCGCTGGAGGCGGCGGAGGAGCTCGATGATCTGCGCCTGCACCGACAGGTCGAGGGCGGAGGTGGGTTCGTCGAGCAGGATGAACTCGGGCTCCAGCGCGATGGCGCGGGCGATGGCGAGGCGCTGGCGCTGGCCGCCGGAGAACTCGTGCGGGAAGCGCGACGGTGATGGTGTCGGGCAGGCCGGCGTCGCGCAGCGCCGCCTTGACGCGCTGGAAGCGGTCGCGGGCGCCGGTGCCGATGCCATTGACGATCAGGCCCTCCTCGATGAGCTGGCGCACCGACATGCGCGGGTTGAGCGAGGCGAAGGGGTCCTGGAAGACGATCTGCATCCGCGATCGCAGCGGTTGCATCTGGCGGCGGGAGTGGGCGTCGATGCGCTCGCCGAGGAAGGTGACCGCGCCGCCGGTGAGCTTGCCGATGCGCATGAGGGCCATGCCGAAGGTGGTCTTGCCCGAGCCGGATTCGCCGACGATGCCGAGGGTTTCGCCGCGCTTGAGGTCGAGGGAAAGGCCGTCGACCGCCTGCAGGGCGTAGTTCGAGCCGCGGAAGGCGCCGCCGCGGCGGAGGGTGTAGGTGACGCGGATGTCGTCGCCGCGGAGGACCGTCTCGTCGGTGGTGTCGAGCGGGTTGGCAACGCCCCTCGGCTCCGAGGCGAGGAGGCGCCTGGTGTAGGGGTTCTGCGGGTTGGTGAAGATCTGCTCGGTCGGGCCGGATTCGCGGACCTCGCCGTGCTGCATGACATAGACGTGGTCGGCGAACTGGCGGACGACGGTCAGGTCGTGGGTGATCAGCACGACGCCCATGCCGTAGCGCGCCTTGAGGTCGTCGATCAGATGGAGGATCTGGGCCTGCACCGTCACGTCGAGGGCGGTCGTCGGCTCGTCGGCGATCAGCACGTCGGGGCGGTTGGCGAGGGCCATCGCGATCATCACCCGCTGGCGCTGGCCGCCGGAGAGCTGGTGCGGATACTGGCGGAGGCGGGCCTCGGGGTCGGGGATCTGGACCTCGGCGAGCAGTTCCTGCGCCCGGGCCATCGCGGCGGCGCGGGAGAGCTTCTGGTGGAGGATGAGGCCCTCGCAGAGCTGGGCTCCGATCCGGTAGACCGGGTTCAGGCTCGACATCGGCTCCTGGAAGATCATCGAGATGCGGTTGCCGCGCAGGCCCCGCATCCGGCGGAGGCTGAGGTGGGCCATGTCCTCGCCGGCGTAGGTGATCCGCGTGCCTTCGCTGACGCTTGCCCGCTTCGAAAGCAGACGCATCACCGCGCGGGCGGTGACGCTCTTGCCCGAGCCGGACTCGCCGACGAGGGCGATGGTCTGGCCCTTGCGGAGCTGGAAGGAGACGTCGCGGACCGCCTCGATCACGCCGCCGTCGACCTTGAAGCGGACGCCGACGCGGCTGGCGTCGAGGACGATGTCGCCGAAGGATTTGGTGGGGGCGTTCATGCGCACGACCTTTTCACTCGGGGCCTCAATACGGGTCGATGGCGTCGCGCAGGCCGTCGCCGAGCGCGTTGAAGGCGAAGACGGTGACGAGCACGAAACCGACCGGCGACAGGATCCACGGATAGGAGCCGATCACCGAGAAGGTGCCGGCGTCCTGGAGCATCAGGCCCCAGGAGATCAACGGCGGCTTCACCGCGAAGCCGAGGAAGCCGAGGAAGCTTTCGAGCAGCACGATCGACGGGATGCCGAGGGTGATCGACACGATGACGTGGCTCATCACGTTCGGCAGGATGTGCCGGGTGATGATCCGCCCGTCGCCGGCGCCCACCGCCATCGCGGCGCGGACGTAGTCGACGCGGGCCATCGCCAGGGTCTTGGAGCGGACCTCGCGGGAGAGCTGCGCCCAGCCGAGGCAGACGATGACGAGGACGACGAAGGTGAGAAAGAGACCGGAGGGCGCCGTGACCGGGATCAGGGTCGCGAGCGTCAGGTAGAAGGGCAGCTGCGGGAAGGCGAGGATGATCTCGACGAAACGCTGGAACCACAGGTCGAACTTGCCGCCGATGTAGCCCGAGGTGATGCCGGCGAGCGTGCCGATGATGGTGATGAGCGCGATCGACGAGAGCGCGATGGCGAGCGAGATCCGCGAGCCGACGATGCCGCGCGAAAAGATGTCGCGACCGAGCTTGTCGGTGCCGAGGACGTGGAGCGGCGTGCCGTCCTCGAGGCCGATGAAGTGGCGGCTGGCGGGGATCAGCCCGAGGAGCTTGTAGTCCCAGCCGGGGACGAAGAAGCGGATCGGCCGGGGGTTGGCGAAGTCGGGGCCGACGATGCGGCTGGAAGGTCACGGGGTCGAGCTCGTCGGTCTCGGTGATGGCGAAGGCGACGGGTGTCAGCCGCCAGCCCTGCTCGGGCACGTACCACGTGATCCGGTCGGGGGGCGCGAAGGCGACGCCGGGCTGGTTCGGGGCGACCGGCGCGAAGAAGTCGGCGAAGATCGAGACGATGAGCAGCAGCGCGACCATGACGAAGCCGATCATCCCCGGGATCGACTTGCGGAAGCGGCGCCAGACGAGGCTGGCATAGCTCTGGCTCTCGGTCGAGACGGTGCTGAGACGGGCGTCGGCGCCCTCCTCCTCGGGGATCGGAAGCGGGTCCACGTCGCCGACCTCGGGGGCGATCTGGTCGGCGAGGCTGCGCTCGGGGATCAGCGGATCCTCGATCGGGGGCAGGTGGCGATGGTCGCTCATGCGTCGTTGCCCACCCGGATGCGCGGGTCGAGGACGGCGAGCAGCAGGTCGGCGATGATGTTGCCGACGATCAGCGTCGCGCCGAGCACGAGGAGCAGCGTCGCGGTGACGTTGACGTCGCCGATCGACATCGACGAGACGATCGCCGGGCCGATGGTGGCGAGGGCGAAGACGATGGCGACCTCGATCTCGCCGGTCAGCATGTAGGGAAGGACGACGCCCTGATAGGCGACCAGCGGATGGAGCGCATTGGGGACCGCGTGCTTCATGATCACGGCGCCTTCGGAAAGGCCCTTGGCGCGCGCGGTCTCGACGTACTGGGCATTGAGGGTGTCGAGGAGGTTCCCGCGCATCACCCGCATGTTGTAGGCGAGCCCGCCGATCGTCGCGACGAAGACCACCGGCCAGACGTGCTGGACGAGGTTGACGAACTTGGCCCAGCTCCACGGCGCACCGCCGTATTGCGACGAGTAGAAGCTGCCGATCTCCTGCACGTTCAGCTTGAAGGCCAGGACGTAGAGGATGATCAGCGCGAGCAGGAAGCGCGGGATGGTCATGCCGAGGAAGGAGATGAAGGAAAGCGTCGCGTCGACCCACGAGTACTGCCGGGTCGCGGCGAGGATGCCGAAGCCGATCCCGAAGAAGGAGGCGAGCAGGTGGCAGGTGAGCGCGAGGGCGATCGTCCGCGGCAGGCGCTCGCCGACGACCTCGGCGACGGGGCGGTTGTAGAAGTAGGACCAGCCGAAGTCGCCGCGGGTGACGATGCCGCCCACCCAGCGGAAATACTGCACCACCAGCGGGTCGTTCAGCCCGTGGGCCTCGCGGTAGCGCTCGGCGGCGGCATCGGCCGCGGCGAGGCTGGCGTTGCCCTGGGTGATCATGTTGTCGCGGATATAGTCGCCGTAGTCGCCGGGCGGGGCGTTGATGATCACGAAGGTGATCATGCTCATGACGATCAGGACCGGGATCGACTGGAGCACCCGGACGAGGATGAAGCGGAGCATGGGGGATGCCTCCACCGGCCGGGCGCGATGCGCCCCTGCGGGGATGTGGGTGTCGGCTGCGGCGGGGGCGCCGCAGCCGGTATCAGCACGAGGTCCGGTTTACTCGGAGACCGGGCCGGCGGCGCCGGGGGCGCCGGGCAGCATCTTCGGGTGCAACTCGAGACCCGGCTGCTTGTCGGCGGCAACCCACAGGCGCTCGCGGATCACGCTGTCCTCGGCCCAGTTGTACATGAAGATCGGCGCCCCGTGCGGCACGTTGGAGAAGCGCTTGTTGACGACGAGCGCGCCGGGATACTGGGTCAGGCCGATGCCGTAGACGTTCTCCGTGTAGAGCTTCTGCCACTCCTGCATCAGCGCCGCGCGCTCTTCGGGGTCCCGGCTGCTGGTGAAGGCGTTGACCGTGGCGACGAGCTTCTCCTCGAAGGGCAGCAGGTCGAGTTCGCCCGCGTCGTTGGCCATGTGCATGCGCGCCGTCTTGGGCCCGACCGGGGCCAGCCGCGACGGCTGCTGCACCGGGGTGATGAGCTCGGGGTCGTTGCGGCGGACCACCATGTCGTAGCGGCCGTTCTGGAAGTCCGCGTCGAAGGCGTTGCCGCCGATGGTGTTGAGCGTGACCTTGAGCCCGGCCTCGGCCATCATCGCGATGACGGCTTCGGCGACGGTCTTGTCGGTCTGGTAGTCGGCGTTGTTGAGCAGGACGATCTGCACGTCCGCGCCGCCCTGCACGTCGGCCGGGAAGTTGAGGAAGCCGTTACCGTCGGTGTCCTTCAGCCCCGCCGCCTCGAAGTGCGCCTTCGCGCTGTCGACGGAATAGGGATAATAGACCGTGCTCGCCGCGTCGTAGAAGGTCGAAGTCGGCGACCATGCCACCCGGATAGATCGCGGTGAACGGGCCCTTGACGAGGGCGTTGCCGAGGCGCTGGCGGTCGATCGCCTGGGTGAGACCGAGGCGGAAGTCCTCGTTGCGGTTGAGCTCGCGCACCGCCTGTCCGCGGGCGTCGGGGGTGCCCCAGCCGTTGGCGGAGAAGTTCGGGAACATCGAGTAGCCGATGATCCGCGGTCCGAATTCGAGCCGCGCCGGGGCGCTGTCCTGCGCGCCGCGCTTCAGCGACTCGACGAAGTTCTCGGGCTGTTCGAGGTTGGAGAAGTCGCCGGTGCCGGCGACGGCCTGCACGTCGCGGTCGGCCCAGGTCGAGAGGCGGTAGGTCAGCTCGTCGAGATAGGGGAGCTGGTGGCCCTCCTCGTCGACCTTCCAGTAGTAGGGGTTGCGGCGCAGGACGATGATGTCGTCGGGCCGGTACTCGACCGGCACCCAGGCGCCCATCACCGGGAAGTTGAGATAGGTCGGCGGGAAGGCGTTGGTGTACTCGTCGTAGGTGTGCTCGGAGTATTTCGGGTGCATCGGCTTCATGATGTGGCTCGGTCCCGGGCAGAAGGTGCCGTAGGCGAGCGCGAAGACGAGGCCGTCCGGGAAGGGCGTCTCGGTATGGAAGCGGACGGTGTTGTCGTCGACCTTCTCGAGCGTGGTGCCGACGCCGAAGGTCTCGGGCGAGGCGCCGTTCAGCGGCGTCAGCTCCGGGTCCATGACGTGATCGTCCCAGTAGAACATCACGTCGTCGGCGTTGAAGGGCACGCCGTCCGACCACTTGGCGCCTTCGATCAGGTGCAGGGTCAGCGCCTTGCCGTCCTCCGACCACTCCCAGCTCTTGGCGAGGTTGGGCAGCGGCTCGGCCTCGGACGCCTCGACCATGAACAGCGGGCCGGTGCGGGTCAGGCACTCGAACATGCCGATGTCGATGCCGCCCCAGCCCTGGTTCTGGCCGGCCATGTAGTTCCAGCCCTCGGGGCGGCCGCCGATGACGTGGCGCATGACGTCGCCATAGACGCCGATGCCGTCGGGCATGTTGCCGGCCTTGTAGACCATCGGCTCCTTGGGCAGCCGCTCGGCGACCGGGGGCAGCTTGCCGGTGTCGACGAACTGCTTGGTCACCCACTCGGGCTCCGAGTAGGAGGGCAGCGCCTTGAACTCGAGGATGTCCGACTGCTTGACCAGCTCGGGCTTGACCATCGCCGGGAAGTCGGGCGGGGTCGGGACCGGCGCCGGCCCGACGACCTGGGCCTGAACCGCGATCACCGATACGCCGAGGAGCAGCGTCGCCAGCGCGGCGCGCCTGATGGTTCGTGTCATCGTTCCTCCAGAGGCCGCTTGTTCGGCCCGTTTTATTCGTTCCGCCCCGGGCTGCGCCGCGACACCCGAGTATTCGCATGGGGCCCACTGGCCGGGCAATGTAGTTTCGAGATATTGTCTTCCGGGTTTCTAAGATCCGGGGCGCCATGATGACCGTCCAAGCCGCATCCTGCCGACCACAAGGGCGCCGACGGGCGGCCGGGGATGGAGGCCGACCTTCCTTCCGACCGCCAGGCCGGGCTGCCGACCCACGAGCGGCAGTTCTACGCGCAGAACCGCGCCTTCGGCCGCTTCGGCATCCGCCGCTTCAAGCCGGTCACGATGGTCGCGCCGCACTGGCACGGCCACATCGAGCTGAACCTCTGCCGCGCCGCCGCGATGCACTATGACTTCAACGGCGACGCGATCGTGGTGCCGCCCGGGACGCTGGTCTGCTTCTGGGCCGGCGTGCCGCACCGGCTGGTGGCGGTGAACCCGGACGGGAGCGCCGAGCCCCTGCTCTGCAACATCTACCTGCCGGTCGACTCCTTCCTGCTGATGCGCTTCATCGCGCGGTTGCAGGTGGTGCTGCTCTCCGCTGCACTGGTGCGGATTCCGCCGGCGCTCTGCGACACCACGATGCTCGACCGCTGGTATGCCGACTATCGCTCCGGCGACTTCGAACGCTGCGAGATCGTGCGGATGGAGATGAACGCCGTCTTTCGCCGCCTGCTGCTGACGCCGCTCGCCTACCTGCACGAGCCGCGCACCGACGCCGGCGCCGACCGGTCGCTGTCCTCGACCCACATCCGCCACGTCATCGCCATGGTGCGTTTCGCGCTCGAGAACCTCGACCGCCCGCTGCGCAACGCCGAGATCACCGCGACGACCGGGCTGCACGAGAACTATGCGCTGGCGCTGTTCACCCGGGTGATGCGGATGCCCCTGAAGAAGTTCGTCGTGCGCATGCGGCTGATGCGCGCCCGCGCCCTGCTGGTCGAAAGCTCGACCGCGATCCCGACGGTGGCGGAGGCGGCGGGCTTCGCCTCGATCAGCCAGTTCTACCAGCACTTCCGCGCCGCCTATGGCGTGTCGCCGCGGGAGATGCGCGAGCGCTACGTGCGGATGCAGCTCTGAAGGCGGACCGTCAGCGCGCCGTCCAGCCGGTGTCGGCGGACCCGACGTTCTCGTTGATCAGGATGTCGATGCGGACCTGCTCCTGCGAAGCGATCGGTTCGCGATCGTCGCTGCGGGCGCGGAGCAGGCGGATGGCGCTGCGGATCAGGTGGCCGGGATCCTGCGCGATCACGGCGTCGATGTCGCCCGCGGCGAGGGCCTCCTCGGTGCAGCGGGTGCGCTCGTGGGCGACGACGATGACCTTGCGGAGATCGCAGACGGCGCGGAGCGCCTCCAGCGGCGCGCGGGCCTCGGAGCTGAGGATATAGGCGGCGACGATCTCGGGATGGCTGGCGACGGCGTTGGCGACGACGCGGCGGGCCCGCGCCGGGTCGCCGTGGGTTTCGAGCGAGGGCAGCGCCTCGAGGCGCGGAAAGTCCTGGGTCAGCACGCGGTCGAAGCCGAGCCGCCGCTCCAGGCTGTCGCGGGCGTTCATCGTCTCGGCGACGACGAGCACCTGGCCCCGCGCCGCGCCGGCGAAGCGGCCGAGCAGCCGGGCCGCGGTGGCGCCGGCGGCACAGCTGTCGATGCCGACGAAGTCCACCCGGCGCTCGAGCGACTGGGCGGAGACGAGCTGCACCACCTGCACCCCGCGCTCGATGAGCCGGACGATCGCGTCGCGGACCTGCGGCGACTCGGGCGCCATGATCGCCACGCCGTCGACCGAGTCCGAGGTCTGCTCGGCGATCACCCGGGCGCTCTGGTGCGGGTCCTCGTCGAGAACGCGCAGGTGGCTGAGCAGGATCGAGTCGACGAGAAAGCCGGCCCGGGCCTCCTCGATGCGCGCGGTCAACGTGCCGAGGAACTGGTCGCCGTGGCGCGGCAGCAGGAACAGGAAGCGGTAGGCGCGGCCGCGGGCGAGATTGGCGGCCGAGAGGTTGCGCACGAAGCCGAGCGCGTCGATGGCCTGATTGACCGCCCGCACCGTTTCCTCGCGCACGCCGGGCCGTCCGTTGAGGACGCGGTCCACCGTCGCCAGGCTGACGCCGGCCGTGCGCGCGAGATCCTTGGTCGTCGGCCGCATCTGCATTCCGGATAAACCGCTCCTCACACCGATCCTTTCCCGCTCCGCACCGCTTTCGCAAGGCCCATGAGGTACGCACGTCAGAAAATTGTTGCGCTGAGGTTCGCCCCTCATGTAACAATATTCTCATCCGGCCGGAGAACACGGCCGCTTGCGACAAAAGGGGGGTTCCAGATGAAGAGACTGCTCACCGTGTCCCTGATTGCGGCCGCGTCCGCCGCGGGGACCGCCAAGGCGGACGACCTGACGCTATGCTGGGCCGCCTGGGACCCGGCGAACGCGCTGGTCGAACTCAGCAAGGAGTTCGAGGCGCAGTCCGGCAACAAGATGAACTTCGAGTTCGTGCCATGGCCGAACTTCGCCGACCGGATGCTGAACGAGCTCAACTCCGGCGGCGGCCTCTGCGACCTGATGATCGGCGACAGCCAGTGGATCGGCGGCGCCGCGGAAAGCAACCTCTACGTCAAGCTGAACGATTTCTTCGCCGAGCAGAAGATCAGCATGGACGACTTCATCCCGGCCACCGTCACCGGCTATTCCGAGTGGCCGAAGGGGACGCCGAACTACTGGGCGCTGCCCGCCTTCGGCGACGTCGTCGGCTGGACCTACCGCAAGGACTGGTTCGAGCGGCCGGAGCTGCAGGCCGCGTTCAAGGAGAAATACGGCCGCGACCTCGCCGTGCCGAAGACCTTCGCCGAGCTCAAGGACATCGCCGAGTTCTTCCAGGGCCGCGAGATCGACGGCAAGAAGGTCTACGGCGCCGCGATCTATACCGAGCGCGGCTCCGAGGGCATCACCATGGGCGCCATGGACGTGCTCTACAGCTTCGGCTTCAAGTATCAGAACCCCGACAAGCCCTACGAGCTCGACGGTTTCGTCAACTCGCCGGAAGCGGTCGCCGGCCTCGAATACTACAAGGCGCTCTATGACTGCTGCACGCCGCCGGGCGCGTCGAACTGGTACATGTCCGAGGACATCGACGCCTACAAGTCGGGCCAGGTGGCGCTGCAGATGAACTTCGCCTTCATCTGGCCGGGCATCAACGCCGACCCGACCGTCGGCGGCGACAAGACCGGCTACTTCGCCAACCCGGCCGGCCCCGGCGGCGACCAGTTCGCCCAGCTCGGCGGCCAGGGCATCTCGGTCGTCGCGGCATCGAAGCATCAGGAAGCGGCGCTCGACTACATCAAGTGGTTCGCCCAGCCCGAAGTGCAGGCCAAGTGGTGGAAGCTCGGCGGCTATTCGGCGCTGAACGCCGTGGTCAACGACCCCGGCTTCGCCACCAGCCAGCCCTATGCGCAGACCTTCCTCAACTCGATGGCGATCGTGCAGGACTTCTGGGCCGACCCGAACTACGCCTCGCTGCTCGACGCCTCGCAGCGCCGCTTCCACGACTATGTCGTCGCCGGCAACGGCACGGCGCAGGAAGCGCTCGACGGACTGGTCGCCGACTGGACCGAGGTCTTCGAGGACGCCGGCAAGATGTGACCCGCGCCCGCGGGGCCGCCGCTCCGGCGGCCCCGCGACGGCACAGGGTCAACATCGCGCCCTCCGCAAACGCTCTTCCCGCTCAAGGACGCGCCATGTCCCCGACTGCGCTCGACACCATCGCGCAAGCGACGCCGAAGCCCGTTGCCCGGCGCATCCGCGGCCTTTCCGACCGGGCCATCGCCTGGATCTTCATCGCGCCGACGATCGTGCTGCTGCTCGCGGTCAACATCTTCCCGCTGATCTGGACGGTCCGGCTCAGCTTCACCAACTACCGGACGAACCAGCCGAACGCGCCGGTCGAGTTCGTCGGCATCCGCAACTACGTCCGCATCCTCACCGACGAGGACATCTGGTCGACGATGCAGGCGACCGCGCACTTCGTCGTCTGGACGCTGGTGCTGCAGGTGCTGATCGGCTTCACGCTCGCCTACCTGCTCAACAAGAAGTTCCGCGGCAACGACCTGTGGACCACGATCATCGTGCTGCCGATGATGCTGAGCCCGGCGGTGGTCGGCAACTTCTGGACCTTCCTCTACCAGCCGCAGATCGGCCTGTTCAACGCCGTGATCGGCTTCTTCACCGGCATCGATCCGTCCAGCTTCTCGATGATCGGCTCGGTGACGCTGGCGCCCTGGGCGATCGTCATCGTCGACACCTGGATGTGGACGCCCTTCGTCATGCTGATCTGCCTCGCCGGCCTGCGCTCGATCCCCGAGAGCCTCTACGAGGCGGCGGAATGCGACCGGGCCAGCAAGTGGCGGCAGTTCTGGACGATCACCCTGCCGATGGTCCTGCCCTTCCTGATGCTCGCCGTGCTGTTCCGCGGCATCGAGAACTTCAAGATGTTCGACCTCGTGGTCCAGCTGACCGGCGGCGGGCCGGGCTCGACCACCGAGCTCACCTCGATCAACCTCAAGCGCGAGGCCTTCGAGAAGTGGCGGACGGGCTATTCCTCGGCCTATGCCGTGATCCTCTTCGTCACCGTCTTCGGCCTCGCCTCGATCTACGTGAAGGCGCTCAACCGGGTGAAGGAACGATGAGCAGCACCTCGATCACCGAACCCTCGGCGCGGCAGAAGTGGATCGCGGGCACGCTCGTCATCGTCTACGCGCTCGTCGCCCTGCTGCCGCTGCTGTGGATCATCGCGACCGGCTTCAAGTCGCCCCCCGACTCCATCGCCTATCCGCCGAAGCTGGTCTTCGAGCCGACGCTGGAGGGCTACGTCAACCTCTTCACCTCCCGCACCCGCGCGACGCCGGAGATGCTGGCCGACCTCGGGCCGCCGCAGACCTGGTACGACCAGATCGTCCGCAAGTACGACATGGTCATCACCGGCCCGTCCCGCTACGGCGCCCGCTTCCTGAACTCGATCATCATCGGCTTCGGCTCGACCTTCCTCGCCATCCTGCTCGGGACGGCGGCCGCCTATGCCTTCTCGCGCTTCAAGGTGCCGCTGAAGGACGACCTCATGTTCTTCATCCTGTCGACGCGGATGATGCCGCCCATCGCCGTCGCCATCCCGATCTTCCTCATGTACCGCCAGCTCGGCCTCAGCGACACGCACCTCGGGATGATCCTGCTCTACACCGCGGTCAACCTTTCGCTTTCCGTCTGGCTTCTCAAGGGCTTCATCGACGAAATTCCAGTGGAGTACGAGGAAGCGGCGCTCATCGACGGCTACACCCGCTTCCAGGCTTTCCGCAAGGTCGTGCTGCCGCAGGCGGCGACCGGCATCGCCTCCACCGCGATCTTCTGCCTGATCTTCGCCTGGAACGAATACGCCTTCGCGGTGCTGCTGACCTCGGGCACCGCCCAGACCGCGCCGCCCTTCATTCCGACGATCATCGGCGTCGGCGGCCAGGACTGGCCCGCCGTCGCCGCCGGCGCGACGCTCTTCCTCGTCCCGGTGATGGTCTTCACCATCCTCCTCCGCAAGCACCTGCTGCGCGGGATCACCTTCGGAGCGGTGCGCAAATGACCGGCTTCCTCCACGGCCTCACCCGCCTTCGCCGCGGTCCCTGGGAGATGGTCGCCTCGATCCTGATCGCCCTCGGCGTCTTCATGATGATGCAGCCCTTCGCGATCTGGCTCTTCACCTGGTCCTTCGTCGTCGTGCTGACCGGGACGGTGATGTTCATCGTCGTCAGCCACTTCAGGGCCTGAACGATGGCCCAGATCCGCATCGAGAACGTCCGCAAGGAATTCGGGTCCTTCACCGCGGTGCAGGGCTCGACCTTCACCGTCGAGGACGGCGAGTTCTTCATGCTCCTCGGCCCCTCCGGCTGCGGCAAGACCACGACGCTCCGCATGATGGCGGGGCTCGAACTCCCCACCTCGGGCAGGATCTTCCTCGGCGGCGAGGAGGTCGGGCAGAAGCCGGCGAGCCAGCGCGACATCGCCTTCGTCTTCCAGATGTTCGCGCTCTACCCGCACATGAACGTCCGCCAGAACATGAGCTATCCGCTGATCAGCCAGGGGATGGCCCGGGCCGAGGCGCGGCGCAAGGTCGAGGAGGTGGCGCAGATCCTCGGGATCGGGCCGATCCTCGACCGTCCGGTCGGCGGCCTCTCCGCCGGCGACCGCCAGCGCGTCGCGCTCGGCCGGGCGATCGTGCGGCAGCCGAAGGCCTTCCTGATGGACGAGCCGCTCGGGGCGCTCGACGCCGAGTTCCGCGAGCACATGGCGGGCGAACTCCGCGCCCTGCACGACCGGATGGGGGCGACGACCGTCTACGTCACCCACGACCAGATCGAGGCGATGCAGATGGGCGACAAGATCGTGGTGATGAACCACGGCGTCGTCGAGCAGTTCGGGCGGCCGCAGGACATCTACGACTGGCCGGCGAGCATGTTCGTCGCGAGCTTCATCGGCTCGCCCGTCCATGAACTTCCTGCCCTTCGAGGGGGTGGCGGCCGAGGGGGCGCAGAGCATCCGCCTCGGCGCGGCCGAGGTCGCCGTGCCCGACCTGCGCGAAGGCGCCCGCGGGCGGCTGGCGCTCGGGGTGCGGCCCGAGCATATCCGCCTCGACGACGCCGCGCCCTACCGCGGCCGGGTCGCGGCGACCGAGTATCTCGGGACGACGCAGATCGTCACGCTCGACACCGCCCACGGCGCGATCAAGGCGCGGGTCGCCTCGGCCGATCCGGTTGCGGTCGGCGCCACCACCGGCCTCGCGTTCGACGCCCGCACCCTTTCGGTCTTCGAGGCCGAGCGCGGCCGGGTGCTGGCCTCGGCCGCCAACGAAAGGGTGCTCCGCCATGGCTGAAGTCGTGCTCGACCGCGTGACCCGCAGCTTCGGCGACCACAAGGCGCTCGATGCCGTGTCGCTGACCGTCCCCGACGGCGCCTTCGTCGTCCTGCTCGGGCCGACCGGCGCGGGCAAGACGACGACGCTGCGGCTGATCTCCGGCCTCGACCAGCCCGACGGCGGCACCGTATCGATCGGCGGGCGGCCGATGGCGGGGCTGACCCCGGCCCAGCGCAACGTCGCGATGGTCTTCCAGCAATACTCGCTCTACCCGCACATGACGGTGCGCGAGAACCTGTCCTTCCCGCTCCGCTCGCCGCTGCTCGCCACGCCGGCCGACCAGATCGAGCGCAAGGTCAAGGCGGTGTCCGAGATCCTCCAGATCGGCCACAAGCTCGACAACAAGGCAACGGCCCTCTCGGGCGGCGAGATGCAGCGTGTCGCCATCGGGCGGGCCCTGGTGCGCAGCCCTTCGATCTACCTGATGGACGAGCCCCTGAGCTCGCTCGACGCCAAGCTCCGCGCCGACCTGCGCATCGAGCTCAAGAGCATCCAGTCCAACACCGGCGCCACCCTGCTCTACGTCACCCACGACCAGATCGAGGCGATGACCATGGCGACCCACGTCGGCGTGCTCGAGCAGGGACGGCTGATCCAGTTCGGCTCCCCGCGCGAGATCTACGAAAACCCGGTGTCGATCAGCGCGGCCAGCCGCCTCGGCCAGCCCAAGATCAACATCCTGCCCGCCGATCTCTTCGGCCATGCCCCGGCGGGCGCCCGGTCCATCGGCCTGCGCCCCGAGCACATCCGGCAGGGCGAGGGCGAGGCGAGCACCGTGCGGCGGATCGAACGGCTCGGCGACCAGACGCGCCTCCACCTCGCCTTCCGCGACCACGAGATCGTCACCGTCACCGACCCCCACACCAGCCTGAAACCGGGCGACATCCTGCGGATAAGACCCGAGAACCCCTACTTCTTCGACGCCACCGGCCAGCGGACCCAGTGAGGCAAGGATGACCCAGTTCTTCAACGCCAAGGACACCATCGTCACCGAGGCCGTCGACGGCCTTCTGGCGCTCTCCGGCGGCCGCCTCGCCCGGCTCGACGGCTACCCCCACATCCGGGTGGTCGTCCGCGCCGACTGGGACCGGTCCCGCGTGGCCCTGGTCTCCGGCGGCGGCTCCGGCCACGAGCCCGCGCACGCCGGCTTCGTCGGCCCGGGGATGCTGGCCGCGGCGGTCTGCGGCGACATCTTCGCCTCGCCCTCGGTCGATGCGGTCCTCGCCGGCATCCTCGCCGTCACCGGCCCCGCCGGCTGCCTCCTGATCGTCAAGAACTACACCGGCGACCGCCTGAACTTCGGCCTCGCCGCCGAGCGCGCCCGGGCCTTCGGCCTCAAGGTCTCGATGGTGATCGTCGACGACGACATCTCCCAGCCGGACCTGCCCCAGCCGCGCGGCCTCGCCGGCACGCTCTTCGTCCACAAGATCGCCGGGGCGCTCGCCGAGGAAGGCGCCGACCTCGACCGGGTGACCGCCGCCGCCCACGGCATCATCGCCGCGACCCGCACCATCGGCATGTCGCTCGACACCTGCACGATCCCGGGCTCGCCCAAGGAGATGCGCATCGCCCACGGCAAGGCCGAACTCGGCCTCGGCATCCACGGCGAGGCCGGCATCGAGCAGGTCGACTATTCCGACGCGCGCACCGCCCTCGCCATGGTCGCCGACAAGCTCGGCCCGCTGATGGACGCCAACCTCCCCCACGTCGCGATCCTCAACAACCTCGGGGGCGCGTCGGTCCTCGAGATGTCGGTGCTCGCCAACGAACTCGCCCGCTCGTCGATCGCCGACCGCCTGACCCACGTCATCGGCCCGGCGGCGATGATGACCTCGCTCGGGATGCACGGCTTCTCGCTCTCGGTCTATCCCGCGACGCCCGACGACCTGCTGGCGCTGAACGCCCCGACGCCGCTCAGCGCCTGGCCCGGGGTAAGCCGGCTGGCCGCGGTGAAGGTGGTGCAGCTGCCGGACGGCCTGCGGCCGATCCGCCCCCTGCCCTCGTCGCACCCGCAGACCCGGGACTTCCTGACCCGGTGCTGCGATATCCTCATCGCCTCGGAGGCCGACCTCAATGCGCTCGACGCCAAGTCGGGCGACGGCGACACCGGCTCGACGCTCGCCACCGCGGCGCGCGCCATCCTCGCCGCGATGGATCGCCTGCCCCTCGCCGACCAGACCCAACTCTACCGCGCCATCGGGCAGGAACTCGGCCAGACCGTCGGCGGCTCGTCGGGCGTGCTGCTCGCGATCTTCTTCGCCGCCGCCGGGGATGCCGCCTCGGGCGGCCTGACCATGCGCAACTCGCTCGCGGCGGGCCTCGCGCGCCTCCAGGAGATCGGCGGCGCCGAGCTCGGCGACCGGACGATGGTGGACGCCCTGCAACCGGCGATCGCCGCCCTCGGGGAGGGCCTGCCCACCGCCGCCGAGGCCGCCCGCCGCGGCGCCGACAGCACGGCCGGCATCCTCCGCGCCCGGGCAGGCCGCGCCTCCTACCTGAGCGCCGACCAGAATCCGCGGCCACGTCGATCCCGGAGCCGAAGCCGTGGCGCGGCTCTTCGAGCAGCTGAGCAGCGCGGGGCCGGTCGCCTGAGTCGCCGCACGCACCGACACCGCCGGATGGCGCAACGGCCCTCCAGACGCTAGATCGCCCGGGTGATCAGAGTCGGAGGATCAAGCCATGGCCCGGAACGTCACCGTAGCGACCACCCAGATGCGCTGCAGCTGGGATGCCGACGACAACATCGCCCGCGCCGAAGCGCTGGTCCGCGGCGCCCATGCGGCGGGGGCCGGGATCGTCCTGCTGCAGGAGCTGTTCCTCACGCCCTACTTCTGCATCGATCAGGACATGCGCCACCTCGCCCTCGCCCAGCCGGCCGACGACAGCCCGCTCATCCGGCACTTCCAGTCCCTCGCCCGGGAGCTCGGCGTGGTGCTGCCGCTGTCGTTCTTCGAGAAGGCCCACCACGCCTACTTCAATTCGCTGGTGATGATCGACGCCGACGGCTCGACGCTCGGCCTCTACCGCAAGACCCAAATCCCGAACGACTTCGGCTATCAGGAGAAGCAGTACTTCAAGCCCGGCGACACCGGCTACCGCATCTGGGACACGAAGGTCGGGCGCATCGGCGCGGCGATCTGCTGGGACCAGTGGTTCCCCGAGACCCAGCGCTCGCTCGCGCTGCTCGGCGCCGAGCTGATCTTCCACCCGACCGCCATCGGCTCCGAGCCCGGCGAGGGCGTCGAGGACTACGACAGCTCCGGCCACTGGACGCGGGTCCAGCAGGGGGCGGCCGCGGCCAACATGACGCCGGTGATCGCGGCGAACCGCATCGGCACCGAGCGCAGCCGCTACACCGAAGGACTGGAGATGACTTTCTACGGCTCGTCCTTCATCGCCGACCAGACCGGCGCGCTGGTCGTTCAGGCCGACCGGGAGACGGAGGGCTTCCACACCCATACCTTCGACCTCGACGCCATCGCCGAGCAGCGCGACTGGTGGGGCCTCTTCCGCGACCGGCGGCCGGAGATGTACGGCGCGCTGCTGACCTCGGACGGCCGCCGCCGGTTCACCACGACGAACGGGCTCTGACATGGACCTGACCACGCTCGCGAGCCGCCCGCGCGGCGACGGCTTCCGGATGCCGGCCGAATGGGCGCCGCAGGAGGCGGTCTGGATGCTCTGGCCCTACCGCCCCGACAACTGGCGCGAGGACGCCCGTCCGGCCCAGCGCGCCTTCGCCGCCGTCGCCGACGCGATCGCCGGCGCGACACCGGTCTGCATGGGCGTGCCGGCGGCCTGCCTCGCCGAGGCGCGGCGCATCCTGCCCGCCGGCGTGACCCTCGTCGCGATGGAGAGCGACGACGCCTGGGTCCGCGACAGCGGTCCGACGGTCGTCATCGACGGACACGGCGAGCGCCGCGGGGTCGACTGGATCTTCAATGCCTGGGGCGGGCTCAAGGGCGGGCTCTACGCGCCCTGGGACAGGGACGAGCAGGTCGCCCCGCAGATCTGCGCGCACCACGGGATCAGCCGCTACCAGGCGCCGCTGGTGATGGAGGGCGGCGGCCTCCACGTCGACGGCGACGGCACCTGCCTCGTCACCGCCGAGACCCTGCTCAACCCCAACCGCAATCCGGCGCTGACCCGGGAGCAGACCGAAGGCTACCTCCGCGACTACCTCGGGATCGACAAGGTGATCTGGCTGCCGCTCGGCGTCCACAACGACGAGACCTCGGGCCACGTCGACAACCTCTGCTGCTTCGCGCGTCCGGGCGAGGTCGTCCTGACCTGGACGGACGACGAGACCGACCCGCAGTTCGAGCGCTCCCAACAGGCGCTCACGGCACTGGAGGAGCAAACCGACGCCCGGGGCCGCCGGTTCACCGTCCACAAGCTCCACCAGCCCGGACCGCTCTTCACCCGGGCGGAGGAGGCGGTGGCGACCGCAGGCCCGGGGATGGAGCGGGCGGCGGGACAGCGTCTGGCGGGCTCCTACGTCAACTTCCTGATCACCAACGGCCGGATCGTCCTGCCGGAGTTCGGCGTCGAGACCGACGCCCCGGCAAACGCGCTGCTGCAGTCGGTCTTTCCCGAGCACGAGGTCGTCGGCGTCCCCGCCCGCGAAATCCTTCTCGGCGGCGGCAACATCCACTGCATCACCCAGCAGATCCCGAGCGGAAAGCCCTGACGGCCGGGCGTCTTCCCCTCGGCGGCCAGCGCCGGTCCGCGGAGGGTGGCGACGACCCTTGACAGGCCCCCATGACTCTCGGCCTCTTGTCGAGGTAACGGGACCGGTGCGCCATGTCAGGCTCTGAACAGTCGGCGACGCCCCCGGAGAGCGGATCGAGCGGCGACAGGGGTAGGATATGTCAGCGAGACTGAACGCAGGATTGCTCGGGGCGCTGGCCGCAGGGCTCCCCGCCGCCGCCATGGCCCATACCGGCATCGGCGCCACCCACGGCTTCGCGCACGGCTTCGTCCATCCGATGGTCGGCCTCGACCACATCCTCGCCATGGTCGCCGTCGGGCTCTACGCCGCCTTCCTCGGCGGCCGGGCGCTCTGGCTGGTGCCGCTGAGCTTCGTCGCGATGATGGCCGTCGGCGGCGCGCTCGGCATCGCCGGGGTGCAGGTGCCGCTGGTCGAGGCCGGGATCGGCGCCTCCGTCGTCGTCCTCGGGCTGGCCGTGGCCCTGCGGTGGACCCTCCCGACCGCGGCCGCCATGGGTCTCGTCGGCTTCTTCGCGATCTTCCACGGCCACGCCCACGGCGCCGAGATGCCGGCCGCGGCCTCGGGCCTGACCTATGCCCTCGGCTTCATCCTCGCGACCGCGCTGCTTCATGGCGCCGGCATCGGACTGGGCCAGGCGACCAGCCGCCTCGGCACCGCCCGCGCGCGCCTCGCCACCGGGGCCGGCGGCGGGCTGATGGCGGTCGCCGGCGTCGGCCTCCTCGCCGGAATGGTCTGAAGCCAGCCCGCCGTCCGCGCGGCGCGTCCGGTCCCTGAAGCGACCCCGCCGGCGGCCGTCAGGCCACGCCGGCCGGTCGAACCCGCCGGAGAGAGCGAGGGTGCACCCGGCGGCATCTTTGCTCTACACTGGCGCGCCGGCAGCTGCGGCTCTCTTCTCAGCCCTCGAAGGACGGGATCATGACAACCCAAGTCGCGCGCGTTCGCGCTTTCTTTCTGGTCTCGTTGCTGGGGCTGGTGCTCTCGGCCTGTGGCTACAACACCATCCCCACGCTCGAGGAGCAGGCCAAGGCCAGGTGGTCCGACGTGCAGAACAACTACCAGCGCCGCGCCGACCTGATCCCCAACCTCGTCGCCACGGTCCAGGGCTACGCCGCGCAGGAGAAGGACGTCCTGACCTCCGTGGTCGAGGCGCGCGCCAAGGCGACCCAGATCACGGTTTCGACCGATGACCTCAGCGATCCGGCCAAGATCAAGCAGTTCCAGGACGCGCAGGGCCAGCTCAGCGGTGCCCTCGGGCGGCTGATCGCGGTGAGCGAGAACTATCCCGACCTGAAGTCGAACCAGAACTTCCTCGCCCTGCAGTCGCAACTCGAAGGCACCGAGAACCGCATCACGGTCGCCCGGCGCGACTACATCGAGGCGGTGCGCGCCTACAACACCGCGTTGCGCACCTTCCCCGGCGTGCTCTGGGCCAAGACGATCTTCCGCGGCAGCAAGCCGATGGCGGACTTCACCGCCAACGACGCGGCGCAGACCCCTCCCGTGGTGAAGTTCTGATGCAGTGAGGGCCGCCCCGATGCGGAACGGCAGTCTCGCGCGCGTCCCTCCGGGCCGGCTTCTGCTCGCCCTCGCGCTCGTCTTCGTCGCCACCGTGGCGGCGGCCCTCACCTTTCCGCCGCTGACCGGCCGCATCGTCGATCAGGCCGGCATCCTCTCGCCGGCGGCAACGGCCGCGATCGAACCCAAGCTCGTGGCGCTCGAGGAAAAGTCCGGCATCCAGCTCGTCGTCGCGACCGTCTCCTCGCTGGAAGGGCAGGAGATCGAGGACTACGCCAATGCGCTCTTCCGCGCCTGGAAGCTCGGCGAAGCCGACAAGAACAACGGCGTGCTGCTGCTGGTCGCCCCCAACGAGCGCCGCGTGCGGATCGAGGTCGGCTACGGCCTCGAAGGCACGCTGACCGACGCGCTGTCGAAGGTCATCATCACCAATGCCGTCACGCCGCGGTTCAAGGCCGGCGATTTCAGCGGCGGCGTCACCCGCGGCGTCGACGACATCATCACCGTCCTGACCACCGATGCCTCGGAATGGGAATCCCGCCCGGAGCTGCGGCTCGACCGCGCCCCCGATACCGGGCCGCCCAACTGGCTGGTGTTCGGCGGATTCGTCGCGTTCATGGCGCTTTTCGTCGTCTCCGCGGGCTTCCGCCGCTTCGTGAGCAACGTGCTCCTCGGCATCCTGCTGACCTCGGGCAGCGGGCGCTCGACCGGCTACTCGCGCGGGGGCTACTCCGGCGGAGGGGGCCGCGGCGGCGGTTTCTCCGGGGGCGGCGGCTCCTCGGGCGGCGGCGGCGCGTCGGGGAGCTGGTGATGGAGATGTCGCCCGAGGATCGCGACCGGATCGTCGCCGCCATCCGCGCGGTCGAGGCCCGAACCACCGGCGAGATCGTCTGCGTGGTCGCCGAACAGTCCTCCGACAGCGGCGCGCTGCCGATCCTGCTCGCGGCCTTCGCGGCCCTCGCCGCGCCGTGGCTCCTCGTCGCCTTCACGACGCTGCCGGTGGTGACCATCCTCTCGATCCAGGTCCTGATCTTCGTCGCATCGGCCCTGCTGCTCTGCCTCCCCCGCGTGCGCATCGCGCTGATCCCGCGCCGGGCACGCCGGGCGATGGCCTTCCGGGTCGCGACCGAACAGTTCTTCACCCGCTCGATCTCGCGAAAGCACGACCGCTCGGGCGTGCTGATCTTCGTCTCTCTCGCCGAGCACTACGCCCGCATCATCGCCGACGACGGCATCGCGGCGCGCGTTCCCCAATCCCACTGGCAAGGCGCCGTCGACGCCCTGATCGAGCACACCCGCGACGGCCGGGTGGCCGACGGCTTCGTCGCCGCGATCGACCTCTGCGCCGACGTCCTCGCCCGCGAGTTCCCGAGCACCGAGGACAGCCCCAACGAGCTGCCCGACCGCATCTATTTCATCTGACGCAAGCGACCTCCGCAAAGCCGCCCACACCCGCGCCGCCGCCCGTTAACACTCATGAAGATTTGGTTAGCGCGCCACGAAAAATCTCATAATATCAAACCTCTAGCCAGAGTCGCACGCGTGCGACTCCCGTGCGACGGCACACCCTCCGGTCGCCTCCGGGACCTGTCCCGGAGGCCCCCCTACGAGCGCTTGCGCGCCTCGGCGACCAGCGTGAGCACCACCGGCCCGATGCGCTCGACGATCGCCGCCACCCCTTTGGCGTTGGGATGGAGGCCGTCCGGCTGCAGCAACGCCATCATCTCGCGCCGGGTCCGGCCCTCGGTCAGTCCGCCGAAGAACGAGGGGTAGTAGATCGCCCCATGCGCCGCGGCGAGGTCGCGGAAGAGCGGCGCATAAGCCGCCCGATAGGCCGGAGGATAGTTCGCCGGCGGCTGAATTCCCGCGACGATCACCGGCAGCCCGCGCTCGCCGATGACGCCGAGAATCCCGTCGAGGTTCCCCTTCGTCACGCCCGGATCGATCCCGCGCAGCATGTCGTTCGCCCCGAGTTCGAGGATCACCCCGTCGATCCCGTCGTCGAGCGACCACGCGATCCGCGCCAGCCCCCCGGCCGAGGTATCCCCCGAAACCCCGCCGTTCACCACGACCACGTCGCCGGCGCCGTGCGCCGCAAGCCAGGCCGTCAGCTGGGGCACGAAGCCATCCGCCTCCGGCACGCCGTACCCCTGCGTCAGCGAATCGCCGAAGGCGAGGAGCCGCACCTCCGCCGCCGCCGCCGCCGGCATCGCCAGCACGAACAGCGCAGCGGCCGCGGCGAGGTTGCGCAACGCCCCCGCTGCCCCATATCCACGGAGCGTAGCGCCCCACGTCGAGAAAGTTCCCATATGCCGGCTCCCGTCCTCGTCCTGGAGGATGTCGCACTCACCCTCGAAGGCAACGCCGGCCCGGTCAACATCCTGCGAAACGTCAGCCTCGAGGTCGGCCGCGGCGAGACCCTCGGCCTCGTCGGTCCCTCGGGCTCCGGCAAGTCCTCGCTCCTCATGCTGATGGGCGGGCTCGAAACCGCGTCCGCCGGGCGCATCGTCGCCCTCGGCCAGGACCTGACCCACATGGGCGAGGACGCCCTCGCCCGCTTCCGCCGCGCCCACATGGGCGTCGTCTTCCAGTCCTTCCACCTGATCCCGACGATGACCGCGATCGAGAACGTCGCCATCCCCCTCGAACTCGCCGGCGACAGCGACGCCTTCTCCCGCGCCGCCGCCGAACTCGACGCCGTCGGCCTCGCCACCCGCCGCGATCACTACCCGGCCCAGCTCTCCGGCGGCGAGCAGCAGCGCGTCGCCCTCGCCCGCGCCGCGGTCACCCGCCCGGAGATCCTCCTCGCCGACGAGCCGACCGGCAACCTCGACGGCGCCACCGGCGAGACGATCATCAAATTGCTCTTCGGCCTCCGCGACCGCCACGGCGCCACCCTCGTCCTCGTCACCCACGCCCCCGAGATCGCCGCCCGCTGCGACCGCATCATCACGCTCCGCGACGGCCGCCTCGCCCCCCACGCCGAGGCGGCTGAATGACCGCGACCGCGCGGTTTCCCCTGCCCATCCGCCTCGCGCTCCGCGAACTCCGCGGCGGCCTCGCCGGCTTTCGCATCTTCATCGCCTGCCTCGCCCTCGGCGTCGCCGCCATCGCCGCCGTCGGCTCGGTCCGCGCCGCCATCGAGCAGGGCCTCGCCCGCGAGGCGGCCAGCCTCCTCGGGGGCGACGCCGAGGTCGAGTTCACCTACCGCTTCGCCGATCCGGACGAGCGCGCCTGGATGGACGCCCACGCCACCGCCGTCTCCGAAATCGTCGACTTCCGCTCGATGGCCGCCCCCGCCGGCGCCGCCCCGACCCTCGTCCAGGTCAAGGCCGTCGACGACGGCTACCCGCTCTACGGCACCGTCACCCTCGCCGGCGGCGGCCGCCTCGCCGACGCCCTCGCCCCCCGCGACGGCCTCCCCGGCCTCGTCGCCGAGCGCACCTTCGTCGACCGCCTCGCCCTCGCCCCCGGCGCGGTCGTCCGCCTCGGCACCACCGACTTCCGCCTCACCGACATCCTCACCGCCGAGCCCGACGCCGCCGGCGGCGGCTTCGCCTTCGGCCCCCGCCTCATCGTCCGCCGCGCCGATCTCGCCGACAGCGGCCTCCTCGCCGAAGGCGCGCTCTTCGACTCGTCCTACCGCCTCCGCCTCCCCGCCGGCAGCGACCTGCCCGCGCTCGCGGCCGACGCCAAGGCCCGGTTCGGCGACTCCGGCCTGCAATGGCGCGACCGCCGCAACGGCGCCCCCGGCCTCCGCGGCTTCGTCGACCGCCTCGGCGCCTTCCTCATCCTCGTCGGCCTCGCCGGCCTCGCCGTCGGCGGCGTCGGCGTCGCCGCCGCCGTCCGCGCCCACCTCGAGGCGCGCACGGCCACCATCGCCACCCTCAAGACCCTCGGCGCCACCGGCCGCACCGTCTTCGCGATCTACCTGACCGAGATCGCCCTGCTCTCGCTCGTCGGCATCGCCCTCGGCCTTGCCATCGGCGCCGCCCTTCCGGCCATCGCCATCCCCCTCCTCGCCGACCGCCTCCCCGTCCCCGTCACCCCCGGCCTCCACCCCACCGCCCTCGCCGAGGCCGCGCTCTACGGCCTCCTGACCGCCCTCCTCTTCACCCTCTGGCCCCTCGCCCGCGCCCGCGACATCCGCGCCGCCGAACTCTTTCGCGACCTCACCGCCATCCGCCGGACGTGGCCGCGCTGGCCCACCATCGCCGCCACCGCCGCCCTCGCCCTCCTCCTCGTCGCCACCGCAACCTATTTCTCCGGCGCGCCCGAACTCGCCCTCGGCACCGCCGGCGGCGTCATCGGCGCCCTGGCGCTCCTCCTCCTCGCCGCCCGCGGCCTGCGCAGCCTCGCGCGCCGCGCCGGTCGCGGCCGCCTCACCCGCGGCCGCCCGGCGCTGCGCTGGGCGCTCGCCGCCCTCGGCGGCCCCTCCGGCGAGACCGCCTCGGTGGTGCTCGCCCTCGGCCTCGGCCTCAGCGTCCTCGCCGCCATCGGCCAGATCGACTCGAACCTGCGCAGCCTGATCACCCGCGACCTCCCCACCCGCGCCCCCGCCTTCTTCTTCATCGACATCCAGAACGACCAGCTGCCGGGCTTTCTCGACATCGCCCACGCGACACCGGGCGTCGCCGAGGTCGAGACCGCCCCGATGCTCCGCGGCATCATCACCCGCATCAACGGCCGCCCCGCCGCCGAGGTCGCCGGTCCGCACTGGACCCTGAACGGCGACCGCGGCGTCACCTACGCCGCCACCCCGCCCGCCGGCACCACGATCACCGCGGGCGCCTGGTGGCCCGCCGACCACACCGGCCCGCCGCAGATGAGCTTTGCCGCCGAGGAGGGCCGCGAACTCGGCCTGAAGCTCGGCGACAGCCTGACGGTCAACATCCTCGGCCGCGACCTGACCGCGACGATCACCAGCTTTCGCGACGTGCGCTTCCAGTCGATGGGCATCAACTTCCTGATGATCCTCGACCCCGCCGCCCTCGCCGGCGCGCCCGCCACCCACATCGCCACCGTCTACGCCAGCCCCGAGGCCG
This sequence comes from uncultured Alphaproteobacteria bacterium, assembly GCA_963798235.1. Classification (GTDB taxonomy): domain Bacteria; phylum Pseudomonadota; class Alphaproteobacteria; order Rhodobacterales; family Rhodobacteraceae; genus Amaricoccus. The sequence continues at coordinate 131,703 of CAWCSN010000001.1, forward strand.
AGGCCCCGCTGCTCCGCGCCGTCGCCGCCGCCTACCCGAGCGTCACGGCGATCCGCGTCCGCGACGCCATCGACCGCGCCGCCACCACCCTCGCCGGCATCGGTGCCGCCAGCCGCTGGGCCGCCGCCGCGACCCTCCTCACCGGCTTCCTCGTCCTGATCGGCGCCGCCGCGGCCGGCGAACGCCACCGCACCTTCGAGGCCGCCGTCCTCAAGACCCTCGGCGCCACACGCGGCCGCATCCTCGCCAGCTTTGCCCTGCGCTCGGCGCTCATCGGCGCCGCCGCCGGCCTCGTGGCGCTCGCGGCGGGCGCCATCGTCGCCTGGGCCGTCATGATCTTCGTCCTCGACGCCAGCTTCCGCTTCGACCCCCTCACCGCCGTCACGATCGTCGCCGGCGGCGCGCTCACCAGCCTCCTCGCCGGCCTCGCCTTCGCCCTCCGCCCCCTCGCCGCCCGCCCGGCCGGCGTGCTGCGGTCCCGCCAGTGACACGCCCCCGCGCTACGCGAGGCCCGCACCCGCGCTTCAGAGACCTCTGAAAAGAGGCCCGCGCACCCGTCCCGTCGCACGTAAAGAACCTGAATCAAACGTTAATTCTCCGACCAATATGTTTCTATATCAATAGCTTGACCCGCTGCGCACGCGTGCGCAAGAACCCGTTCGACGGCACGTCCTCCAGGCGCATCGGGCACCTTCAGCAAGCACTCCCCAGACGGAACGCGCGCGCCGCGATGGATCGGGCGCGGCCCGGGGGAAGCGCGCACCGGTTGCCTTGTGCCCGGCGGGGCGCGGACCTAGGTTGGCGGTGCCGACCTTCAGAACCAGCGGATTCCCGTGCCAGAGACCACCGAGAGCGCCTACCGGGTGCTCGCCCGCAAGTACCGGCCCGCGACCTTCGCCGATCTCATCGGCCAGGAGGCGATGGTCCGCACCCTGCGCAACGCCTTCGAGGCCGACCGCATCGCTCACGCCTTCGTGCTGACCGGGGTCCGCGGCGTCGGCAAGACCACCACGGCGCGGATCGTCGCCAAGGGGCTGAATTGCACCGGGCCGGACGGCACTGGCGGCCCGACGATCGAGCCCTGCGGGGTCTGTGACGCCTGCCGGGCCATCGCCGAAGGGCGGCACGTCGACGTGCTGGAGATGGACGCCGCCAGCCGGACCGGCGTCAACGACATCCGCGAGATCATCGACTCGGTCGCCTACCGGGCGGCGAGCGCGCGCTACAAGGTCTACATCATCGACGAGGTGCACATGCTGAGCACCTCGGCGTTCAACGCCCTCCTGAAGACGCTGGAAGAGCCGCCGGCCCACGTGAAGTTCATCTTCGCGACCACCGAGATCCGCAAGGTCCCGGTCACCGTGCTGTCGCGATGCCAGCGCTTCGACCTGCGGCGGATCGAGCCCGAGGCCATGCTCGCCCACCTGTCGGCGATCACCGCGAAGGAGGCGGTCGCCGTCGCCCCGGACGCGCTGGCCCTGATCGTGCGGGCAGCGGAGGGCTCGGTACGCGACGCGCTGTCCCTTCTCGACCAGGCGATCGCCCACGGGGCGGGCGAGACCAGCGCGGCCGAGGTCCGGGCGATGCTCGGGCTCGCCGACCGCGGGCGGGTGCTCGATCTCTTCGAAGCGGTGATGGCTGGCGATGCACGGGGCGCCCTCGCCGAGCTTGCCGCGCAGTATGCGGCCGGGGCTGACCCGCTGGCGGTGCTGCGCGACTTCGCCGAGGTCACGCACTGGGTGTCGATGGTCAAACTCGCGCCCGAGGCCGCGGACGATCCGACCGTCGGCCCGGACGAGCGGGCACGCGGGCTCGACTTCGCCGGGCGGCTCGGGATGCGGCCGCTGTCGCGGGCGTGGCAGATGCTGCTCAAGGCCCTCGACGAGGCGGCGACCGCGCCGAACCCGATGATGGCGGCCGAGATGGCGATCATCCGCCTGACCCACGTCGCCGAGCTGCCGAGCCCGGAGGAGCTGGTGCGCCGGCTGACCGAGGAGCCGCAGCCGCCTGCCCCCACCCCCGACGGCGGCGGTGGCGGTGGCGGTGGCCTGCGAGCGCAACGCGGCGGAGCGATGACGGCGCAGGCGCCGGCGGCGGTGCCTCAGGCGGTGCAGGCGCGGCAACCGGTTCAGGCGGCGGCAGTGGCGCCGGCGGTGGCCCCGGCGCAGCAGCCGGGCGCGCTCGCGCGCTACGCGACCTTCGAGGACGTGGTGGCGCTGGTGCGGGCGCGGCGCGACGTCAGCCTGCTCGTCGAGATCGAGAGCAACGTACGGCTGGCGCGCTATTCCCCCGGGCGGATCGAGTTCGAGCCGGCGGCGGGGTCGGCCCCCGACTTCGCGGCGCGGTTGGCGCAGCGGTTGCAGCTGTGGACCGGCGCGCGCTGGGGCGTCGCCGTCGTCGGCTCGGGCGGCGGCACGACGATTGCCGAGGTGCGCGAGGCCGAGCGCGGCGACCTGCATGCGCGCTCGCACGCGCATCCGCTGGTGCAGGCCGTGCTCGCGGCCTTCCCGGGCGCGGAGATCAGGGCGGTGCGGCCGGCGGAGGCCCCCGACGCGGGCGCCGCGGCACCGGCACCGGACGAGGATGGAAACACGGAATGGGATCCCTTCGATCCCTTCGAGGAGGACGACTGATGCTCAAGGGACTCGGACAGCTCGGCGACATGGCCAAGATCATGAAGCAGGCCCAGGAAATGCAGAGCCGCATGGCCGACGTGCAGACCCGCCTCGACGAGATCGAGGTAACCGGCGAGGCCGGCGCCGGGCTCGTGCGGGCGACGGCGACCGCCAAGGGTCAGGTCAAGGCGCTGACCATCGACCCGTCGCTCTTCGTGCCGGAGGAGCGCGAGGTGGTCGAGGACCTGATCGTGGCCGCGATCCAGGACGCGCAGGCGCGGGCTGTCGAGGCGGCGCAGGCCGAGATGGCCAAGGTCACCGACGGCCTCGACCTGCCGGCGGGGCTGAAGCTGCCCTTCTGATGCGCTCCGATCCAGCGGGAGGCGACGCCGCCGTCGACCGGCTGATCGCGCTGATGGCGCGGCTGCCGGGGCTCGGGCCCCGCTCGGCGCGGCGGGCGGCGCTCGTGCTGATCCGCAAGCGCGAGGGCCTGCTCGAACCGTTGGCCGCCGCGATGACCGAAGTCGCGGCGACGGTGCGCGAGTGCAGCCGCTGCGGCAACATCGCCACCGCCGAGCTCTGCGCGATCTGCGCCGACCCCGAGCGGGCGACGGGGGATCTCTGCGTCGTCGAGACGATCGGCGATCTCTGGGCGATGGAGCGGGGCGGGGCGTTCCGCGGGCGTTACCATGTCCTCGGCGGCGTGCTGTCGGCGCTGGACGGGGTCGGACCGGAGGCGCTGCGCATTCCGGCAACTCGTCGCCCGCTCCGAAAGCGAGGGACGGCGCGAGGTTATCCTCGCGCTCAATGCCACCGTCGACGGGCAGACCACGGCCCACTACATCGCCGACCAGCTGGCCCCGCTCGGAATGCCGGTGACCTCCCTGGCCAAGGGAGTGCCGATCGGCGGAGAACTCGACTATCTCGACGACGGGACGATCGGGGCGGCGCTGATGGCGCGGCGGGCGATCTGAAGGAGCAGTCCCGTGCGATGCGCCGGGGCGCGTCGCACGGGACAAGGCCGGCGGGATCAGTCCTCGCGGGCGAGGAGCGACTTCCAGATGATCGCGCCGAGGGCGGCGCCGATCAGCGGGGCGACCCAGAACAGCCACAACTGGCCGACCGCACCGGTGTCGGCGAAGAAGGCGACCGCCGTCGAACGCGCCGGGTTCACCGAGGTATTGGTGACCGGGATCGAGATCAGGTGGATCAGGGTCAGCGAGAGGCCGATGGCAATGCCGGCGAAGCCGGCCGGCGCCTGCGGCGCGGTGGCGCCGAGGATCACGATCAGGAAGAAGCCGGTCAGCACGACCTCGATGATCAGGCAGGAGAACAGGCTGTAGCCGCCCGGCGAAAGCGTGCCGTAGCCGTTCGAGGCAAAGCCGCCGGGAACCCAGCCGGGCTGGCCGGAGGCGACGAGGTAGAGGACGAAGGCGGCGACGAAGCCGCCGACGACCTGCGCGATCCAGTAGGGGATGAGATCGCTCCACGGGAAGCGGCCGCCAATGGCGAGGCCGAGCGACACGGCCGGGTTGAAGTGCCCGCCCGAGATCCAGCCGACAGCATAGACCATGGTCAGCACGGTCAGGCCGAAGGCGAGGGCGACGCCGGCAAAGGCGATGCCAAGGTCAGGGAAGCCCGCAGCGAGGACCGCGCTGCCGCAGCCGCCGAAGACCAGCCAGAATGTGCCGAAGGCTTCGGCGCTCAATTTTTTTATCACGATCCCTCGCTCCCGAATGCGAATCAAGACGGCGGGACACTAGACCGGCGCAAAACAGTATTCACGACGTTTCTACGCGCGGCGCAGAAGTATTCTCAGGGGGCACGGGGGTCGCGGCGGGAGACGACGTGCAGGGCCTCGAGGCTGCGGAAATGATAGCGGTCGGCGAAGCGCGGCGGGGCGGTGAGCGCCAGACCCGGCCTCCGGGCGAAAAGCAGCGGGAGCGCGATGGCGAGTTCGAGCCGGGCGAGCGGGGCGCCGACGCAGAAGTGGATTCCGGCGCCGAAGGAGAGCTGCGTCGCGGCCCCCCCGCCCCTCTCGTAGCGGCGCGGATCGAAGCGGGCGGGAGCGGTGAAGCGCGCCGGGTCGCGGTTGGCCGCGGCGAGCAGGCAGCCGACGGTCTCGCCCCGGGCGAAGCGGTGGCCGAGTACCTCGACGTCAACGAGCGCATGGCGGGTGAAGAGGTGGAGCGGCGGGTCGTGGCGCAGCACCTCCTCGACGGTCGCGTCGGTGGCCTGCGCGTCGGCGAAGAGCCGGGCGGGGTCGAGCCCCTGCCCGAGGATGGTGGCGACGCCGTTGCCGATCGCGTGGACCGTCGCCTCGTGGCCGGCGTTGAGGAGCAGCACGCAGGTCGCGATCAACTCCTCGGTGTCGAGCCGGTCGCCGGCCTCCTCCGCGGCGATCAGTTCGGTGACGAGATCGTCGCCTGGCCGGCTGCGGCGGGCATCGACGTGGGCGCGCAGGAAGGCGGCGAACGCGCGGGCGGCGGCGTTGGCGGCGTCCTCGACGGCCCGGTCGCGGCGGGCCTGATACATCGCGACCATGGCATGCGACCAGGCGAGGAGATCGTCGGCGGAGGCGTCGGGCAGCCCGAGCAGGCGGGCGATGACGACGACGGGGAGGCGCTCGGCGAAGGTCGGTGAGCAGGTCGGTCTCGCCGTCGGGAAGGCGGTCGAGCAGGCCGGCGGCAAGAGCGGTGATCTCCGGCGCGAGCCCGGCGATGCGGCGCGAGGTAAAGGCGCGCAGCACCAGCCCGCGCAGGCGGGTGTGCGACGGCGGCTCGCGATCGAGCAGCGAGCGATCGTCGAGGGCATAGAAGTCGGCGAGGTGCGCCGGGCGCGCCGGCTTCAGCGCTGCCGGAAGCTCACGACCGAAGCGCCGGTCGCGGAGCAGCGCCGAGACCTCGGCATGGCCCGCGGCGCAGGGGTAGCCGAAGTCCTCCCACAGGAACAGCGGCCCGCACGCACGGGCGCGGTCATAGAAGGCGTAGGGGTCCTGGACGAAGGCCGGATCGCGCGGCGACTGGCGGAGGCTGTGCATGGCGGGCGGCCTTCCTCGACGGGTGGCCTCCGTCGTGGCGCGCGCCGCCGGCGGGATCAAGGGCCTGACGAAGCGGCGTTCAGGCCAGCGCGGTGCCAGCGGCCGCCGGGCCGGCGACGATCGCCGCGGGAAGGCTGGCCGCGAACAGGGCGACCGGGTCGGGGACCGGGCCGCCGATGGCGTAGCCCTGGGCATGGGTGAACCCGGCACGGCGGACCAGCGCGAGATGCTCGGGCCGCTCGACTCCCTCGGCGGTGATCGCGACGCCCTGGGCGCGGGCCAGCGCGATGATGGCGCGGATCAGCTCGGCGGTGGTCGGGTTGGCGAGATCCTGGACGAAGGCCTTGTCGAGCTTGATCCGGTGGTGTGGCAGCCGCGCGAGATAGGCGAGCGCGCTGTAGCCGGTGCCGAAGTCGTCGAGGGCGATGCGGATGCCGCGGGCGATCAGGGCGCGGAGCTGCGCCGTTGTCTCGGGGTTGTCGCGCATCAGTACGGTCTCGGTAATCTCGAGTTCCAGCCGCTCTGGCGGAAAGCCCGTGGCATCGAGCGCCGCGTCCACCTCGGCGATGAAACCGGGCTGGTGGAATTGCAGCGGCGAGATGTTGACCGAGAGGCCGAAGCGCACCGGCCAGCGCCCGGCAGTGGCGAGAGCGGTGCGCAGCGCCCAGCGGCCGAGCGGGAGGATCTGGCCGTTGGCCTCCGCCAGCGGAATGAAGCTCGCCGGGAGCAGGGTGCCGCGCACCGGGTGTTGCCAGCGGACCAGCGCCTCGACGCCGCTGACACTGCCGTCGGCGAGATCGACGTAAGGCTGGTAGACGAGGCGGAGCTGGCCGTCTGCCAGGGCGCCGGGCAGATCGAGCTCGAGGCGGCTGGTCTCGACCGAGGCGACTGCCGCGGCCGGCTCGTGCAGGGCGAAGCGGTTGCGGCCGTCGATCTTGGCGCGGCGCAGCGCCGCGTCGGCCTGCATGAGCAGCGACGGGGTCGGGGTGGCGGGGTCGAGGCCGGTGACGAGGCCGATGCTCGCCTGCACCGCGACGCTGCGCCCGCCGAGGATGAGCGGCTGGCCGACCGCCTGCAGCAAGCGGCGGGCGAGGGCGCGGGCGGCGGCGGGCTCCCGGGCCCTCTCCGCCGCCGCCGGCGATTCGCCCGAATCGGGTACGGCAACGATGACGAAGCGGTCGCCGTCGAGGCGCAGGACGCGACCCGCCGCTCCGAGGGCCTGTTCCAAGCGGGTTGCGGTCGCGGCGAGGAGCGCGTCGCCGGCCCCGGTGCCGAGCGCCTCGTTGATCGAGCGGAAGCGGTCGAGGTCGAGCATCATCAGCACCGCGCCGCGGCCGCGAAGCAGCGCCGCGTCGATCATCCGCTCGGCCGCGGAGCGCAGCCGGACGGCGCCGCGGAGGGCGGCCTCCGCGCCACTCCGTGGCTGGGGCGGCGCCGCGCGGGCCGCAAGCAGCGGCAACGCCAGCGCCGCGGCATCGGTGAGAATCGCGGCCGTCGCCGGCGTCAGCCGCCGCGCCCGCCGGTCGGCGACGAGGAGGTAACCCGGCGGCGCGGGACCGTCTTCGACTCGCACCGCCGCGAGAGGACCGGCGCGATCGCCGCAAAGGCCGCATCGAGCCCATGCGCCCGGGCGTCGATGCGCACCGTCTCCGGCCCGCAGGCGAGGCGTCCGGCGAGGATGCCCCCCGCGCCGAGGCCGAGACGGGCGAGCGCGGTGGATCCGGCCTGCAGCACGAGGCCCTCCGGTCGGGCAGCGAGCAGGCCCGCGGCCTCGAATCCGGCGGAGACCGCCAGAAGGCGGAACAGCGCGGCGGCGATGGGGTCCTCGGGGGGGCTCGGCATGCGATGGGCTGGCTGGCCTGCTTTCGGGCGGAGTGCAACCTATGGTAGCATATTCCCGTCGGCTTGCCCAGCGCTTATCAACGCGCGGTTGTGCATCGGACACCGTCGGACGGCCGCGCCAGCTCGATGGTTTTTGCCCTTGTCATCCCTTGGCGGGTCCGTATATAGACGCGCTCACAGGACGCGGGTGTAGCTCAGGGGTAGAGCATAACCTTGCCAAGGTTAGGGTCGAGGGTTCGAATCCCTTCGCCCGCTCCAATAAAATCACGGACTTGTGGGTCTGGCCTCAGGGCGCCGAAAGGCGCCCTGACCCTTTTTGGGGGTCCGCCCTCCGCTAGGTAGCGTCACGGCGCTTCGCCGGAGGCCGCGGTGCGCGTCAGCCGGTCCCGGGACGTCACCCCACGACCGGCGGCTCGTCGTCCTCGGGGCGCATCAGCGCCGGGCGATCGCGGCGACCGCCTTCTCGAGGTCCGGGGATTGCACCGCTTCGTCGCCGCGCGCCCCCTCCATGGCCCGCGCGAGGCGGAGGAGTAACTCGATCAACTCCTTGTCGAGGCGGCCGACGAGCCGGACAAACGCCCGGTTCTCCGCCTCGCGCTTCCGCCCGCCCTCTTTCTCCATGAAATTCGATACGCCCTGACAGCAGATACTCGTTAAACGATAAATACGGTGCAGCCGGGCCGCCGTAAAGCACACACTTCGCCCGAGGCGGGGGAATACTGCTTGACTTCGTGGCTTTCTCTTGACGATCGTCGCCCCACACTGCCCATTTTCCAGACAGTGCTCTCGCGCGGGTGCCGAAAGCCCCCGTCCGATCGTCATCAGGGCCAGGAATAGCCGATCTTGGCGAGGGGAATGCCGCAGAAGCGGTCCTCGCTGCGGTCGTATTCGGCCCCGCCCATCGCCGTGTAGAATCGGCAGGCGACGGTGTTGTCGGCCAGCGCCCAGACCACCAGCGGCGCGAGGTCGTGGCCGCGCAGCTCGCGCCGGGCGGCGGCGAAGAGCTGGCGGCCGAGGCCGCAGCCGTGGAACTCCGGCCGCACGTAGAGCTCGTAGATCTCGCCCGCCCGCCCCGGCGCCGCGCGTCCGCGGCCGAGGGTGGCGTAGCCGGCGACGGAGGCGCCGCACTCGACGACAAGGGCCCGGAAGCCGCGGGCGTGCATCCGCTGCCACCACGCCGGACCGCGCCGGGCGATCATCCGCTCGAGCGTCAGGCCGGGAATGATCCCGGCATAGGCATAGCGCCAGGCGGCGCCGTGCAGATCGGCGAGGCCGCGCGCATCGGCATCGCGCGACCACCGGGTCGCGATCGGGCCGCCGATATGGGTGTCACGGTCGGACATGGGAGCATTCTAGACGGGTTCCGCGGGCCGCGCTGCAACTTATCCATCGCGAGGCGGTGGACGCGCGGGCCCGGATGTGCGAAAAGCGGCGCAATCATGTCAATGCGAGTCTACCTCCCGGAGCGGTGCAAATGAGCACGAGCGTCATCCGGCCGCAGACCGAGGTGAAGCCTCGGACGGAGCGGCCGAAGGTCTACAAGGTCATCGTCCTCAACGACGACTACACGCCGCGCGAGTTCGTCGTCGGCATCCTCGGCGCCGTCTTCCGCATGACCACCGGCCAGGCCGAGGGCGTGATGCTGACCGCGCACATGAAGGGCTGCTGCGTCGTCGCGGTCTATACCCGCGAGATCGCCGAGACCAAGGCGACCCAGGCCATCGAGATGGCCGCCCGCCAGGGCTACCCGCTGATGTTCACGACCGAGCCCGAGGACTGAGCCGACCTCCGGCCGAAGCACCCGGTACCCACGACCCGCGCGTCGACGCCCGCGACCCTTCCGACCCGGCCATCGCCCACCCACCGCTCATTCCGCGGCCTGACAGCCCCGGATGTCCACGGCGCGGCTGCCGTCGAGGAGCGTGATGCGGAGCCCGCTGCGGTCGAGGACCGGCCCGGCACCCCCCTGCCCCTCCGCCGGTGCCCGCGCGACCACGGTGCGCCCGTCGACACTGCTTTCGGCCTCGCCGACCCAGAGACCCGGCCCGCCGCTCTCGAAGACCGCGACCGGCGCCGTCGCCGGCGCTGTCGCGAAGGTCACCGCGGCGCTCAGTTCATACCCGTCGGCCCCGGGCACCAGCTCGCAGGTGGCGCGCGCGACCCCGGCCTCCGCGGCACTTCGCGCCCGTTCGGCCAGCGCCGCCTCGATGCGATCGCGCCCCTCCGGTGCCCCGTCCGGGGCCAGCCGGGCATCGACGCGCGCGTCCGCCTGCATGCAGATGTCGTTGCAGACCCCGAAGGACACCGCCAGCGACACCCCCATCGGCGCCGCCGGATCCTTCGGCGTCAGCAGCACCGGCAGCACCAGCGATCCGACGTAGCCGAAACTCCGTATCCCGTAGCTGTCGAGCACGTCCGGCCGCGGCCATTCGTAGCGGACCGACCCGAGGTTGGTCGACTGCGACCAGTCGAAGCTCGGCGGAATCCCGGCCTCGCCCGCGACCCGCCAATAGGTGTGCGAGTCGGCGTCGAGGGCGATCGCGATCGCCGCGACCCGGCTGCCGTCCGGCTGGCTCCAGCCTTCGATGAGCGTGACCCTGGGTGGCGCCCTCATCCCGGACCCCGCCGCACGCCGGTGAAACGCCAGACCCCGCCGCGGCGAGGGCGAGCAGCAGGGCGAAGGCTCTGGCAAGGACGGGGCGCATGGCGACGACATAGCAACGAACCACGCGCCGGATGGAGTCACAACTCGGCGACCGCCGCTTCCCGTGACCCTTCGGACACACCCGCGCTCGCTCGCTTGTTTTCGCCGGCGAAGCGGCCCACATTCCGGGCCATGAAGAAGCGCGATGCCAGTTTTCTCGACGGCCAGCTGCTGATCGCCATGCCGGGCATGGGCGACCAGCGGTTCGATCGAACGGTGATCTTCGTCTGCGACCACTCCGAAAAGGGCGCGATGGGGCTCATCGTCAACAAGCCGGCGAAAGAGCTAAGCTTCTCCGACCTGCTCGCCCAGCTGAAGATCCCCGCGCAAATCGACCTCGGCGCAATCCAGGTCCACGTCGGCGGTCCGGTTGAGCACGGACGCGGCTTCGTGCTGCACTCCCCCGACTACTCGGTGCGGGAATCGAGCCTTCACGTCGGGCCAGACTTCGCGATGACGGCGACGGTCGACATCCTCCAGGACATTGCCCGTGGCCATGGCCCGCGTCAGGCGCTGCTCGCGCTCGGCTATGCCGGCTGGGGTCCGGGGCAACTCGAGTCGGAGATCCGCGCGAACGGCTGGCTGACCGCGCCGGCCGACCGCGACGTCGTCTTTTCCGCCCGCGACACCGACAAGTGGACCGCCGCGCTACGCTCGATCTCGATCGACCCGCGCCTGCTTTCGGCGGAGGGCGGCCGCGCCTGACGCACGGCCACCCCCAGCCCGACTAGTTCGGCCCGACTGATCCGGCCCCGCTACTTCGGAACATGCTCGGGCTTGCCCTTTCGCTTGGTGGACGCGAAGTCCTCAAGCTGCTTTTCGGTCATCGACGCCTCCATCTCGCGCGACGCGCCCTTCAGCGCGCTCTTCGGGGCATCGCCCCGCTTCGCCGCGAGGGCGGCGCCCGCGGCCTTCTGCTGCGCCTTGGACTTGGCTGGCATGGAAAGCTCCCTTCCGGCATTGTTTCGCCGCTTCGCAAACGGCCGGGGCGGCGGATCGTTCGACGGGATCGACTGGGCGGCGATGGTCGCCGCGACCGGCCCGATCCCTGAGCCGACTTCGCACCGCAGCCCGCCCGCTCGCGGGGAAGTGAGGGGGCCTGAGGGGTGCCTGCACCGGAACCGGCACCGCCCGAAGGCGTTTCTTCGACATAGGATCTTCCAAAGGAGGAAACCATGACCGAAGCCATCTCGCACGACCATATCCGCGCCACCACCGTCAAGGGCACCGAAGTCTACGACGGCGAAGGCGAGCACCTCGGGCACATCGACGACATCGTCCTCGGCAAGCAGACCGGGCAGGCGGAGTACGCGATCATGTCCTTCGGTGGCTTCCTCGGCATGGGCGAGAAGTACCACCCGCTTCCGTGGCAAAGCCTTCACTACGATGCCGATCGGGGCGGCTATGTCGTCAACGTCAGCCGCGACCAGCTCGAAGGCGCGCCGAGCTACGGCGCCGAGCAGGAGCCGGACTGGAACGATCCGGCCTATGGGCGGCAGCTCAACGGCTACTACGGCTATGGGGTGGTCTGACCGCCCCGACCCGCCTATCGGCAGGAGCCGGCCCCTGCGGGCCGGCTCCGTCGTTTCCGCCGGCACGCCGCGGAAATTCGCGCCGTTCGCGCTCCGATTGCAAGGTTGACGCTAGCGTCAGGATTGCGTTTGCGCCAACCTGAAGGCAACGAGCGTCGAGCAGACAAACACTGATCCCACTACCGTCAGATGGAGGCCCCTGATGAGCCCAGCCAGCGACCCCGAAACCAAGGACGAGATCGCCAAGCGCGCCTATGCGATCTGGGAGGAGGAAGGACGGCCTCACGGCCGCGACTATGACCATTGGCACCGCGCCGAGAGCGCAGCCCCTCCCGGGTCTGCCGACACGCCGGAGCTTGCGGCCATTCCGGAAACCAGCCCGGACTCCGAGGCGACGCTGGTGACCCCGGCCCCCACCGACACCGGAGGCGAAGAAGCCTCGCGCGCGCAAGGCAGCCACGACCGACGCCGCCAAGCCCGCCCGGGCGAAAAAGGCCCCGCCAGAGGGCGAGCCGGCCGCCGCGGCGCCGAAGCGCGCCCGGGGCAAGACCGCTTCCTGAGCGCGGCCCCTTCGGCCGATGGAACCGGCACTCCCTCCGGGACGTTCTGGATCACATCTGCAGAACCGGAGGATTCCCCATGCTGAGCTGGGCCCTGGCCTTCCTCGTGATCGCGATCATCGCGGCGATTTTCGGATTTGGCGGCATCGCAGGCACGGCGGTGTCGATTGCGAAGCTGATCTTCTTCGTCGCGATCGTCCTGTTCCTGATCTCGGCGGTGATGCATCTCATCCGCGGCCGCGGTCGCGGCTAGAGCCGCAGCCTTCCCGTCGAATCCACAAGGGCGGCCCCTCCAGGGCCGCCCTTTGCGTCAGCGCCGCGCGGTCCCGCTTGACCGCAGCAGCACGTAGCCGAGCAGGCCGGCGACCGTCGAGCCGGCGAGGATGCCGATCTTCACCTCGTCCCGGGTGGCCGCATCGGCGAAGGCGAGACTTCCGATAAACAGGCTCATGGTGAAGCCGATGCCACAGAGCAGCGCGATGCCGAGCATCTGGACCCAGTTCGCCGAAGCCGGAAGGTCGGCGTAGCCCGTCCGCACCATCAGCACGACCGCACCAAAGACCCCAATGAGCTTGCCGAAGAGCAGCCCCGCCCCGACGCCCAGCGTCACCGGCTCACCGAGCGAGCCGAAGGTCACGCCGCTGAAGGAGACGCCGGCATTGGCGAAACCGAAGATCGGCACGACGAGGAAGGCGACCGGCTTGTGCAGCGCGTGCTCAAGCCGATGCAGCGGCGACTCCGCCGGGGTCGCCTCGGGCTTGCCCGGCGTGGTGACGAGCGGGATGGTCAGCGCAAGGATGACGCCCGCAAGCGTCGCATGGATGCCCGAGCGATACATCAGCACCCAGAGCAGGACCCCGAGGACGAGATAGGGCGTGAGCGTCATGACGCCGCGACGGTTGAGCGCGAAGAGGGCGACGACGACCGCTGCCGCACCGGCGAGGTCCGGCAGCGACAGGGACGCAGTGTAGAAGAGAGCGATCACGATCACCGCGCCGAGGTCGTCGATGATGGCGATGGCGGCGAGGAAGACCTTGAGCGAGGCGGGAACCCGCGCCCCGACCAGCGACAGCACCCCGAGGGCGAAAGCGATATCGGTCGCCGAGGGGATCGCCCAGCCGCGGAGCGCCGCGGAATCGCCGCCGACGATCACGAGATACAGCAGGGCCGGCCCCGCCATCCCGCCGAGAGCCGCGACCCCGGGCAGAATCCGCCGCGGCCACGTGGCGAGCTGCCCGTCCAGCATCTCGCGCTTGATTTCGAGGCCGACGAGCAGGAAGAACGCCGCCATCAGCGCGTCGTTGATCCAGTGGTGGACACTGAGCGGTCCGACATAGCGGTCGAGTGTGGCGAAATAGACCGGAGCCGCGGGGGAGTTGGCGACGATCAGAGCCAGCGCCGCGACCCCCATCAGCAGGATGCCACCGGCCGCCTCGCTGCTCAGAAGGCGTCGGAACGTGGAGTTTCCCTTACCGTGATGGGCCATAGGTCGGTCGGTCACGTGCTGCTCCCCCGTGAAGAAAGTCTCGTCGGCTCTTCTTATCAGGGACGGTCCCCGAGCGCACGCAGCACAGGTCTCACCGGTACCAGCGTCGGGAGCGACCCCCCGCAGGGTCAACCGTCGCCGCGCTCAAGCGAGAACGGCCCCGGATGATGCCGAGGGCCGTGGTCAAGGCGCGAGGATCCTACCCGACGGACAGCGCCTGCCGGATGCGAGCGGCGGAGAGGGCGATGGACTTCTCGTCGCGGTCGAAGCCTTCCTTGCCGGCAAGCATCCCCTCGAGCCGGGTCCGGGCGCGCGAAACGCGGCTCTTCACCGTGCCGATGCGCGTGCCGAGAACCTCGGCCGCCTCCTCGTAGGACAGGCCGCTGGCGCCGACGAGGACGAGAGCCTCGCGCTGGTCGTCGGGGAGCACCTGCAGCGCCGCAAGGAACTCGCGCATTTCCAGCCGCGCGGCATGGCCGGGCTGCTCGACGAGGCGCGCAGCGTGGGTGCCCTCGGCGTCCGAGACCTCGCGCCAGCGGCGCCGACCCTCGGAGTAATACTGGTTGCGCAGGATCGTCACCAGCCAGGCGTGCAGGTTTGTGCCCATCCGGTATTTATCGCGGTTGGCGATCGCCTTGGCGAGCGTCTCCTGCACGAGGTCATCGGCGCGGTCGTGGTTACCGCTGAGCGACCGGGCGAAGCCGCGCAACATCGGGATAGCATCGACCAGTTGCTGCTTGAACGATGCAGTCGTCACTCCCGTCGACCCCCCGACCCGTCTTCGCCAAGGTCGTCTTCGCCAGGGTCGTCCTCGTTGTCGTCGAGAGCCTTCAGCAGGTCGAGCATTCCGTCCGGAATTGCCTCGGTCAGCGCGTCGTCGTAGACGCGGCGAAACTGGTTGGCGATCCAATCCTCCTTCCGCGTGCCTGGAGCACGCGAACGACCTCCGCCGCCCTTGGGAGGATCGCGCCGGTCGCCCCCTCCCGACATACCGATTTCCGACATCACGTTTGGATCCACTACCTTCGTCTCGCGCGGCCTTCCATCGGGAGGCATGGCTTGCTGTCCTCAAATGCATGGTGCAGACGAAGGTTCCGAAGCAGTGGAACTTTCTCCCCACCCGCGGCTTGACTGGTCTGCGGCCCTGCCAGCGCCCGTCGGGGAAATCCGGCGCGTGCCGCCGGTTGGCTTGGCCCGGTCCGAAGAGGTTGAACGCTACCATGCCCAACAGGCTTTCTCAAGAAATCGCCCCTCATCTGCCCTACCTGCGGAGGTATGCCCGGGCGCTCACCGGCTCGCAGAGCAGCGGCGACGCCCACGTCATGGCGTGCCTCGACGCGCTGGTCTCCGACCCCTCGATGATCGACCTCGCCGACGGGGGAAAGATCGGCCTCTATCGCCTGTTCCACACCCTGTGGTCGGGTCTCGATCTCGATCCGCCGGTGCCGGACGTCGAGGAGGAGGAAGGCACGGCGCGGGAGCGGCTCGCATCCATGGCCCCCGAGGGGCGACAGGTCCTGCTCCTCACCACGCTCGAGAGCTTCAGCCAGGCCGACGCGGCGAAGATCACCGGCCACAGCGAGGCAGAGGTTGCGCGGCTGGTCGACGACGCGATCGCCGAGATCGACCGCCAGACCAAGACGCAGGTCCTGATCATCGAGGACGAGCCGCTGATCTCCCTCGACCTTTCCGAGATCGTCGAGAGCCTCGGCCACGGCGTCACCACCATCGCCCGCACCGCCGATCAGGCGGTGGCCGGGGCGCGGGCTAATCCGCCGGGGCTGGTGCTCGCCGACATCCAGCTCGCGGACGGCTCGTCGGGCCTCGACGCGGTCCGCGACATCCTCGAGCAGTTCGAGGTGCCGATCATCTTCGTGACGTCCTTCCCGGAGCGTCTTCTTACCGGCGAGCGGCCCGAGCCCACGTTCCTGATCACCAAGCCCTACGATCCGAACATGCTGAAGGCGACGATCAGCCAGGCACTCTTCTTCAAGACGACCGCCACGCTCGCGGCATAAGCAGTTGGCCCGGCCCTTTCCGGGGCCGGGCCTCCATTTCGCGTCGGTCGTCAGCTGCGGGAGAGCCACTCCTCGACCGCAGCGCTGGCTTCTTCCTTCGATTTTCCGTAGCGCGCCTGCAAAATGCCTTCGAGCTCTTCACGACGGCCGGAGACCTTTGCGAGGTCATCCTCGGTGAGGTCTCCCCAGTTCTGCTGGACGTCGCCCTTGAACTGCTTCCAGTTTCCCTCGATGCTGTCCCAGTTCATGGTATTGCCTTCCCCTGTCTTTCAGATCGCCCGGACAACGCCGCCGCCGCGACGCGGGTTCCCGCCACACCAGACGCCCCTTTGCACGGATTGCGCCGGAACCGCCTCCCGCCGCCTGACGTTTCGCCGATACCTTCACGCACGCCGGGTGCCCGATGACAGATTCCCTCGCTGGTGCTGCGCTCCCCGCTCCGTGGCTGGTCTGGCTCGGTGCGGGGTGCAGCGCGATCAGCGCAATCGCCTGCCTCTTGATCGCCGCCGCGGCGCTCTCCTTCCTGCGCCGCCGCACCGACCTCGCGCCGGTGGCACGGCGGCTCGGCATCCTGCTCGTCGCCTTCCTCGTCGTCGTCGCACTGACCCACATCACCCAGGCGTTCACGCCATGGGCGCCGGCGTACGGCACCGAGGTGCTGGTCCGGGTGGTGACGGCGGCGGTCTCGGCCGGCGCCGCCGCCCTCGTCTGGCCCCAGGTGCCGAAGCTCCTGCGCCTGCCCTCGCCGCGGGACCTCGCGCGGTCAAACGCCGCCCTCGCCCAGACGAACGCTTCGCTGGAGACCACCATCGCGTGGCGCACCCATGAACTCAGCCAGGCCAACGAGCGGTTCGAGACGGCACTCTCGCGGGCGAACATCACCGTCTACAGCCAGGACCGCGACCTGCGCTTCACGTGGATCCACAACCCGCGACCCGGACTGACGCCGAATGCCGCGGGCGACGAGCCAGCCGCCGGGGTCCCGCCGGCCGAGGCGACCGACATGGCCCGCGAGGCGATCGAGACCGGCGAGAGCGCGAGCGGCCCGATCGCGGTGCGGAGTCCGGGCGGGGGGCTGCGCTCCTACGACGTCCTCGTCACCCCGACGCGCGACCCGGCCGGCCGGATCGACGGCGTCGTCTGCACCGCCCTCGACGTCACCGAGAAGCGGCTCTTCGACGTGCGCCTCGCCGCGATGGCGGCCCAGGTGGCGAGCGCCTACCACCGCTTCGAGCTGGCGCTGGAGAACTCGCCGATCAGCGTCTTCGAGCAGGACCGCGACCTGCGCTATTCCTTCGTGCAGAACCCGCCCCCCGGCACCACGGCGCAGGACTTCCTCGACCGCACCGACGCGGATGTCTTCCCCGCCGCCGAGCTTCGCCGCCTCGTCCCTGCCAAGCAGCGCGTGCTGGAGAACAACGCCCGCGAGACCCTGGGCGTCGAGCTCACCGTCGCCGGCGAGATCCGCTTCCTCGACATCCGTCTCGAACCGAAGGTCGATGGCGACGGTGCGGTGACCGGGGTCATCAGCACCGCGGTCGACCTCACCGAACGCCAGCGCAACGAGAAGCAGATGCGGCTGGTGATGCGCGAGTTGACCCACCGCTCCAAGAACCTGCTCGCGGTGGTGCAGGCGATGGCGCGCAAGACCGCGAGCCTCGCGCCCGACGTCGACACCTTCATCCGCGACTTCTCCTCGCGCCTGCGCGCCATCGCCGCCGCCCACGACCTCCTCGTCGCCGAGTCGTGGTCGGGGGCGGAGATGCGCGACCTCCTCGCCGCGAGCCTGTCGCAGACCGTCGATCCCGAGGCCCCCGAGATCCACGTCAACGGCGAACCGCTGCGGCTGTCGCCCGACACCGCACAGACCCTCGGGCTCGCCTTCCACGAGCTGACGATGAACGCCGCCCGCCACGGCGCCCTCTCGGAGCCCGGCGGCAGCGTCTCGGTCAGCTGGAAACGCGACGGCGGCCGGGTCAGCCTCGAATGGCGCGAGCAGGGCGGCCCCGCAGTGAGCGTGCCCGAGCGCAGCGGCTTCGGCCGGGTGCTGCTCGAACGGCTGGTCGGCGCTTCGCTTGGCGGAGACGTCTCGCTCGAATTCCGGCCCGACGGGATCGTCTACCAGCTCGACTTCCCCGAAGACCGGCTGATCGCGGCCTGACACCGCCGGCCGCCGATTTCTCTGGTGCAGTTACTCCGAACGTGTGAGATGAACTGCAACCATGGGCAGTTTCTGCGCCGCTTTGCCAAGGGCGCCGCTTCTGGCCGGAGGTGTCATCATCGTCACGCGTGGTGTACGTCCCCGCAAGCGAGGTGCTTGCACAGGACGTCTGTCACGCCCACATCTCTATCGGTCTACCGGAAGTCGAAAACCATGAATCTGCGCGACGCCCGCATTCTCGTGCTCGAGGACGATGCGCTCATCTCGATCGACGCCGAGGACATGCTCCTCACCCTCGGCGCCCGGGCCGTGCTTGTCGCCCATACCGTGGCCGACGCCGAGGCCCTCATCGGCTGCGAGCCCGTCGATGGCGCCATGCTCGACATCCGCATCGGCAACGGCCGCAGCGACGCGCTCGCCGCCTCCCTGCTCGAACGCGGGGTGCCCTTCATCTTCACCAGTGGCTACAGCACGGCCAACGACCTGCCGCCCGGCGTCGAGGTCGTCCCGATCGTCAGCAAGCCCTACGCCCCCGAAGCGCTCCTCGCCGCCTTCGCCAGTCTCGCCCCGAACGGGTAAGCCGAGACTCAGGCTCGGGGCCCGAAAGGGGGCAAACTTCGCTTCTCGCTCGATTTTTAGCGGAACCCCGGCGCTCCCCAGTCGTTTTATTATCGCAACGCGCCGACAGCGTCCTTCCGCTTCTCCAGTGAGGCGAGGGACGCCGCGGCAGGGATCGAGATACTCCCGGAGCTGTCGTGGACATGCCCAGTCCGACCGACTCCTTCCCGGAGTGTCTCGATGTTGGCCGGCGTAGCCGGTGGAGGACTGACCTCTCTCCACCCGTGAAACCGACCGGGATCCTGACCTGTCCCGGTCCCACCGGCCCAGCGGCCGTCGCGCAAGCGGCGGCCGCCTTTTCATGCGTGGTCTATCGGATCAGGACCACGATGCCGCCGGCGAGGGCGCAATATCGCCGAAGCGCCGCTGACGCCGGCCATAGGCGTCGAGGACTCGCGCGAACTCCGCAACCGAGAAGTCGGGCCAGGCGAGCGATACGAACTCGTATTCGGCATAGGCCGCCTGCCAGAGCAGGAAATTGGAGATGCGCACCTCGCCCGAGGTCCGCACGATGAGATCAGGGTCCGGGATCTCCGCCGTATCGAGCGTCGCCGAGAAATCCGCCTCGTCGATATCGGCCGGCGCCAGCTCTCCCTCGGCCACGCGCGTCGCGAAAGTGCGGACCGCCCGCGTCAGCTCGTCGCGCCCGCCGTAGTCGATGGCGATCGAGAGGTTGAGACCGGTGCACTCCCGCGTCTCCGCTTCCAGCGTCTCCATCAGCGTCCGCAGCCGCTGCGGCACGCGATGGCGCATCCCGATGAAGCGTACCCGCACGTTGCGACGCTTGAGCCCGTCCATCTTGTTGTGGATGTAGGCGCCGAAAATCCGCATCAGCCCCTCGACCTCGGAGAGCGGCCGCTGCCAGTTCTCCGTCGAGAAGGCGTAGAGCGTCAGGTGGGTGATGCCGAGGTCCGGGCAGGCACGGACGATCTCGGTGACGCGCCGCGCCCCGCGGGCATGACCGGCAAGCCGCTCCATGCCGCGCGCCGAGGCCCAGCGCCCGTTTCCGTCCATGATGATCCCGACGTGAAAGGTCGGGACGACGTCCTGCTGCATTGTCTCACCTGCCGTTCGGCTCATTACGCACAGTCAACGTTGCCGACAACAGGACAGTTTCGCGCGGGTCGGCAAGATCGGCGGTCTGCCGCTTTTGCCGGCATCTGGCAAGTCCCGAGGCCGGAACACCGGCTTTCCTCGACACAAGCGGACATGTTTCGTGACGATCAGAGCAGGCGCGCGAGCCCGAGCGGTAAATTCGACGCGTTGAGCGACATGATACGATAAAACTGTCCGTAGATGAAAACGGTCACAAAGAAGAGAGCGGCGCAGGCGATGACGCTGTCATAGGCGAGCGCGGCAAAGACGGCGGTAAGCAGCGGCAGCAACCAGGTCACCAGACTCGTCGCCGGATTGCGGAGATGCACCGGCCCCGAGGCCCCGACGATCCGCCGCGCATAGCGCCGGTGGGCGAGCATGTGGAAGTGCACGCGGTCGGGCTGCCCGACGCTGTGGCCCTCGCGCCGCGACTTGCGGCGCATCGACGCCAGGGTCTCGATCACCGGATAGGCGCAGATCAGGATCGCCGTCCACGCCGAAACCTCGGGATTGCGCATCGGCAGCAGCACCCCGAGCGAGGCGAGCAGGAAGCCGGCGAAATAGGCCCCGCCGTCGCCGAGGAAAATCTTGCCGTGCGGGAAGTTCACCGCGAAGAACCCCAGCACCAGCGCCGCGTAGACGATCGCCAGCCTGAAGACCAGCGGGTCCCCGACCCGGTCGGCGACGAAGGCGAAGGCCGCGAGCATGATGATCAGCGACCCCGACGCGAGGCCGTTGAAGCCGTCGATGATGTTGATGGCGTTGGCGACACCGCCCATCGAGAAGCCGGTGAAGAGCAGCGCGCAGACGTAGAAGGACAGGAGCCAGTCCACCCCGGGCAGGTAGACCTTGTGCATCGTGTAGCCGGTCAGCAGCGCGAAGATCACCCCCGAGCCCATCGTCGCGAGCAGGCGGTAGCGCACGCCGACACGCCGGGTGATGTCCTCGCCGATCCCGGCGGCGAAGGCCGGTATCCCGGCGATCCCGATCGCCAGCCACGTCGGCCGCAGGTCGTCCGGCAGGAACGGCCAGACCAGCCAGTAGGTGGCCGCGATGGCGACGCCGCCGATCCGCGGGGTGGGAATGCGGTGGAACTTCTGGATTCCGGCGACGCCGTCGTTGGTCAGATGACCATGCCAGCGCCGGGTCGCGACCAGCACGAGGCACAGGCACAGGCATATCGCAAAGCCCGCGAGCGCCGCGGCACCGAGGTTCTGCCATTCCACGAAAAGGCCGATGTCACTCATCTGCGCCCGAATACCGCCCGAGATCCGCTCCAATGACAGCGAAGATCGCGCGCGCGCCAGCCGATTTCAATCGCAAAGCCGCCGCCCCGCGCAAACGCCGCCGACCTGTTGCACTTCGGCGGCGAAACGCCCCGGTCGGCCCCCGCAGCCTCCTCGTCAGCCGACCGCGAGGCGCTCGGCCGCAACCCCGATACGGCGCTCGTCGAGCCAGGCGTTGATGCGCCAGGCGAGGCTCTTCCAGTGCGGATCGAGCGGCAGCCCATGGGCGGCGCCGCGGATGAGCTCGGTCTCGGCGCCATAGGCGAGCGCGATCCCCCAGAGGTCGGTAACCGGCACGAAGGCGTCGCTGTCGCCGAGGACGGCCAGCATCGGCTGCCGCCGGGCGAGGAACCAGGCCGGCAGGTCCCAGGTCAGCCCGTCGAGGAGCGCGAGCGGGCTCTCCTGGGTGAAGGGGATCGAGAGGCCGTTGATCCAGGCGTCGGGCGTGTCCTCGGTGAACAGCGCCTGACGCAGCGCCTCGGTGCCGAGCATCGTCCCGCCACCGGCCTGGGTGACGAGCAGGCTCGCGAGCACCGCCGGCGCCCGCGCCGAAAGCTGCCAGAGCGACGGCCCGAGCCCGCAAGGCCCCGGCGAGGAGACGAGGACGACCCCCGCCACCGGCCGCTGGGCGGCGAGGTGCTGGGCGACGAGGCCGCCGAGCGAGTGGCCGACGACGACGGGTGCTGCGCCGAGGCTGTCCGCGGCCTCGCGCGCCCGGCGGACGTAGTCGCGGAGGCGCGCGCCCGGCAGCGCGGAGCCGAGGCGCGGAGCGAGCACTCTGTGGCCGCGGGCGGCGAACCACGGGGCGAGGAAATGCGTCCAGACCTCGGGGCCGGCGAAGGCACCGTGGAGGAACAGGATGGGGGGCTTCTCGACCATGCGCGTCCCGCTCTTCCGTCAACCGGTGAGATTCATTGCGGATCGCTCCCCGCCTGTCGAGATCTACGTTGGGAGGAGGCAGGGCAAGGGCTTACCGCCGCCCCCGCGCTTCCTCGGCGCTGCGGGCGTCGAGCCGCGGCCGAAGCAGCGCCATCGGATGGGCGCGGAGCGTCAGGCGCAGGCTCGTGTAGTCGGCGACGATCTCCTCCCCGAGGGTCATCGCCGGCAGCGGCACCGGGGCCGTGTCCTCCGCCTCGATCGCGGCGAAGAGCGGCAGCGGTGCCGGCCCGCCAAGCCCCGCCGCCTGCCAGAGCGCGGCGCGGCGGTCGAGGCCGAGGGCCGCGAAGGCGTCCGCCTCGGCGAGCCGGGCGAGGATGCGGGGCGGCGTCCCCGCCCGCCGCCAGACCGCGGCGACGTCGCGGTAGCCGTTGCCGCGGGCGGCGGCGATCCAGTCGGCGTCGTCCTGGCGCATCCCCTTGATCTGGCGAAAGCCGAGGCGGAGCGCGAGGCCGCCGCTGCCATCGGGCTCGAGCACATTGTCCCAGGCGCTGGCGTTGACGCAGACCGGGCGCACGTCGACGCCGTGGGCGCGGGCGTCGCGGACGATCTGCGCCGGAGCGTAGAAGCCCATTGGCTGGGAGTTGAGCAGCGCGCAGGCGAAGACGCCCGGGTGATGGCACTTGAGCCAGGCCGAGGCGTAGACGAGGAAGGCGAAGCTCGCCGCATGGCTCTCGGGAAAGCCGTAGGAGCCGAAGCCCTCGATCTGGGAGAAGCACCGCTCGGCAAAGGCCGGCTCGTAGCCGTTGGCCGCCATGCCGGCGAGGAAACGCTCGCGGAAGGTGTGGATGGTGCCGACGTTCTTGAACGTGGCGAGCGAGCGGCGCAGGCGGTCGGCCTCCTCCGGGGTGAAGCCGGCGCCGATGATCGCGATCTGCATCGCCTGCTCCTGGAAGAGCGGCACGCCGAGGGTCTTGCCGAGCACCGCGCCGAGGGCGTCGGAGGGGAAGGCGACCTTCTCCTCGCCGTTGCGGCGGCGGAGGTAGGGGTGGACCATGTCGCCCTGGATCGGGCCGGGGCGGACGATGGCGACCTCGATGACGAGGTCGTAGAAGCAGCGCGGCCGCATCCGGGGCAGGAAGTTCATCTGCGCCCGGGATTCCACCTGGAAGACCCCGAGGCTGTCGGCGCGGCAGAGCATGTCGTAGACCTCCGGGTCTTCGCCCGGCAGCGTCGCCAGCGTGTAGCGCTGGCCGGTGTGGGCGGCGAGGAGGTCGAAGGCCTTGCGGATGCAGGTCAGCATCCCGAGCGCGAGGACGTCGACCTTGAGGATGCCGAGGGTGTCGATGTCGTCCTTGTCCCAGCAGATGACGGTGCGATCCTCCATCGCGGCGTTCTCGATCGGCACCAGCTCGTCGAGCCGGCCCTCGGTGATGACGAAGCCGCCGACGTGCTGGGAGAGATGGCGGGGAAAGCCGACGATCTCGTCGACCAGCTCCAGCGTCAGCGCGAGGCGGCGGTCGGTCGGATCGAGGCCGAGCTCGCGCACCCGCTCCTCGGGCAGGCTGCCGCCGCCCCAGCCCCAGATCTGCGAGGCGAGGGCGGCGACGGTGTCGCGGGAGAGGCCCATGGCGGTGCCGACCTCGCGGATCGCGCGCTTGCCGCGGAAGTGGATGACGGTGGCGCAGAGGCCGGCGCGGTGGCGGCCGTAGCGGGAGTAGATGTGCTGGATCACCTCCTCGCGGCGCTCGTGCTCGAAGTCGACGTCGATATCGGGGGGCTCGTCCCGCGCCTCGGAAACGAAGCGCTCGAAAACCATCGTGCCGATCTCGGGCGAGACCGAGGTGATGCCGAGGGCGTAGCAGACCACCGAATTCGCCGCCGAGCCGCGGCCCTGGCAGAGGATGCCCTGCCCGCGGGCGTAATCGACGACGTCGTTGACGGTGAGGAAATAGGGCGCATAGGCCAGCCGCCCGATGAGGGCGAGCTCGTGGGCCGCCTGCCCGCGGGCCTTGTCGGGGACGCCCTGGGGATAGCGCCACGCAAGGCCCTTCTCGGTCAGCCGCTCGAGGCGGGCCTGCGGATCCTCGCCCGCCCAGATTTCCTTCGGGTACTCGTAGCGCAGTTCGTCGAGGCGGAAGGTACAGCCGGCGGCGATCTCCGCGGTGCGGTGGACCGCCGCCTCGTGCCCTGCGAAGAGGCGCAGCATCTCGGCCTCGCCGCGCAGCCGGCGCTCGGCGTTGGGCAGGGCGAGCCGCCCGAGAGTGTCGATGCGGCGCCCGGTCCGGATGCAGGTCAGCACGTCGACCAGCCGGCGGCGCGCGGCCGCGTGCATCACCGGCTCGGCCGAGGCGACGAGCGGCAGGCCGAGGCCATGGGCCACCCGGGCCGCCCGGGCGATGCGCGGGCCGTCCTGCCCGTCGTAGCGCGGGCTGGCGACGAGGTGGGCGTGGGGATGGTCCCGCGCGAAGGCCCTGGCGTGCGGCAGCCATGGCCGGAGGTCGCGCCCCGCCGGCAGGTGGAGAAGCAGCGCGAGATCGGCAAGGTCGCCGCCGTCGCGGAGATCGGGCAGGCGCAGGTCGCACTTGCCCTTGGTGGTGCGGCCGGCGCCGACGGTCAGCAGCCGGCAGAGCCGCCCCCAGCCGCCGCGGTTCACCGGCAGCACGGTGACCTCGATCCCCTCCGCAAGGCAGAGCCGC
This sequence comes from uncultured Alphaproteobacteria bacterium, assembly GCA_963798235.1. Lineage (GTDB taxonomy): Bacteria > Pseudomonadota > Alphaproteobacteria > Rhodobacterales > Rhodobacteraceae > Amaricoccus. The sequence goes on from CAWCSN010000001.1 coordinate 156,235, forward strand.
GAGGCGGGGAGCAGGCGCGGCAGGGCAACGCCCCCCGGATTGCCCACCGGATCGCCCGCCGGATCGCCCGCGGTGTCGCCTTGGGCTTCGGCCTCGCGCTGCGCCTCGTTGAGGACGTGGAGGGCGCGAACGACGCCGGCGACCGAATTGCGGTCGGCGATGGCGAAGGCGGGAAGGCCGAGCTCGATCGCGCGGAGGGCGATCTCCTCGGGGTGGCTGCCCCCGGTCAGGAAGGTGAAGTTCGACGTGATCGAAAGCTCGGCGAAGGCCATGGCGCGCAGTCCTTCCCCGCGCTCAGGCTGCAGCGGCGGCCCGCCCGGGCCGGCCCCGGCAGTCGGCGAAAATGCGGCCAATCAGCCCGCCCGGGTTTTCAAGCCGGCTGGACGTGCTACCTTCAGGACCAAGAAAAAGCCGTTCAAAAGGAGGAAGACCCAGATGAGCATGATCCAGATCGACGACTATGCCCGCCAGCTCTATTCGGCGCACGGCGACCGGGCCGAGTACGAGGCGGCGCAGAAGGCCAAGGACTCCGCCGCCAAGGGCGACACCGCGACCGCCGACCAGTGGCGTCAGGTGCGCGAGGCGATCCGCATCCTGCGCGGCCCCAACGTCAGCTGAAGGCCCCGCCGCAGGCCGGCCGCGATCCCGAGGCCGGCGGAAGCGGCGCGTCGGCGTAGCGCGGGTTTCCACCGCGCGCTCGCGCCGCGCTGCGGCGTTGGCCGCGCGTTTCGGCCGCGCCTCGTCCCAAGCGTTGGTGTTTCGGTTGCCGGACTGGTGCGGACCGACCTGACGGCGCGAGGCCGGCAAGCAAAAGCAGAAGATTGCTGGGGAGGCGCTTGATGAAGCCGCTGCTTCATCAAGGCGCCTTTTCCAGGGTGAGGCTGCGGGTGGGGGCGGCCTCAAGGGTAAAGGCGCGCAAGCGCGCCCGGCTTCGCCGCCCTTGACCCCACCCCCACCCGCGCGGAGGACTGCAAGGCAGCTTCGGGCGGCGTTCACGCAAAGAACCCGTGGGCGAACCAGCCGGGGGCGGTCTCGCCACCCCTCGCCTCGTAGATCCACAGGCGGGTGCCCTCCTCGGTCTCGACCCGCCAGTAATCGCGCGGACCGGAGCGCCAGGCGGGATCGTCGAGCCACCATTCCGGCGCGATCCGCTCGGGACCGAAGGCGGCGGTCCGCCGCCGCGGCTTGCGGCGCCAGACGAAGGCGGCGGGGGGCGTCGCAGGGTCGCCGGGGATCAGCGGCTCCGGCGCGAAAAGCAGGATCGGGCGCTGCCCCGCAAGGGCGGGCCAGCCGGTCGCGGGGGCGGAGAAGGCGGCCGCCATCTCGGTCGCGGCCTTCTCCGGGACATGGCTGTCGGCGGGATGGAGGCGGGCGAGCGCCTCGAGGCCGAGACGGGCGCCGAGCCGGCCGACGAGGTCGGCGATCCGGTCGGAGACCTCCGGGGCGGCGGGCGCTTTTGTCTCTGGCAGCTTCGGTCGCGGGCGCGTCGAGGCGCAGCACCGCGATGCCTGAGCCCGGATCGTCGAGCCCCTGATCGAGCATGCCGAGACGCAGCGCGAGCAGCGGGCGGATCGCCTCGGGGCGGTCGGCGGGGCGGGCGAGGCCGACGTCGCAGGTCTGGGCACGGCCGTCGCTGCGCACCAGGGTCAGGCGAACGCGGCGGGCGCCGCGGCCGGCGGCGGCGAGGCGGGCGCAGAGCGGCGGCAGCAACCGGTCGAGGCCGGCGAGGATGTCCTCCTCGCGGCCGACCGGCTCGGGGAAGGTCAGGCGCAGCGCGAAGACCGCCGGCGGGCGGGCCGGGGACACCGGCTCGGGGGCGCGCCCGAGGGCCTGGTCGAGCCGGCGGCCGACCTCCGGGCCCGCACGGCGGGCGAGGTCGGCGCGGGGCAGCGCGGCAACCGCGGCGATGCGGTGGAGGCCGAGGGCGTGGAGCGTCGCCACCGCCTCCGGGGCGAGGCGGAGCGCCGCCACCGGCAGCGGGCCGAGGGCGGCGGCGGTCTCGGCCACGCCCGGCGGCACGATCCGCGCGACCGGCGCCTCCCGGGTCGCCAGCGGCGGCGGGGCGCCGCCACGCTCCCAGCGCCGCTTCTGGGCCCGCGAGCGGGTGGCGTGGGCCTCCTGGTCGATGGCGTCGCCGGCGTGCGCGACCCCGCCAGCAGTCCCGGCAGCGGTCCCGGCATGGCGGGCGACCGCCCAGGCGGCGCCCGGGGTGTCGGCGAGGCCGAGGCGGAGGGTGAGGCCGAGGGCCCCGGCCTCGCCTGCGACCCGGGCGGCGAGGGGCGCCTCGCCGCCGAAGAGCCGGGTGCAGCCGGTGATGTCGAGGACGAGGCCCTCGGGCTCCTCGGCCACCCAGGGGGTGAAGCGCCCGGCCCAGCGGCGGAGGGCGGTGCGGAAGGCCTCGGTGCGATGCGGCTCCTCCGGTCGGGTGACGAGGCCGGGGCAGATGGCGCGGGCGTCGCCGAGCGCCATGCCGCGGCGCAGCCCCTGCGCCTCGGCGGCGGCGGCGAGGCTCGCGATCACCAGCGCCCCCCGGCGGTCGGCGACGACGACGAGCGGCCGCTCGCCGAGGTCGGGCTCCGCCCGCAGCACCCGCTCCGCCTCGAGGCGGGGAAACCAGAGCGACAGGATGCGGCGGCGGGACATGGGAATGACTCGGGGGGGCGACAGGATGCAGGACACGACTCGGGGGAACAGGAATGTTCCCCTTACGTTCTGATCATACGATCCCCGCCCCGGGAGTTGAGTTCCGGCTTTTGCCGCTTTACGCGTCACTCCCTCCCCGCTAGGAGGAGCCTTTCCGCCCCGGACCGGTCCCCGATGCCCAGCCCCCGCGCTCGCCTCCTCGCCCTGCAGATGGTCTTCGCCCTCAACGCACTCGGGCTGTCGATCTGGTTCCCGCGGATTCCGGACGTCAAGGAGACCCTCGGTCTCGACGTCCTCACCCTCGCCTTCTGCCTCTTCGGCATGCCGCTCGGCACCATGGCGGGCTTTCTCTGCGTGCCGCGGATCATCCGCCGCTTCGGCACCCGCCGCACCTGCCGCTGGGGCGGCTCGGCCTTCCTGCTCGCCTTCATCGGCCCGGGCCTCGCCACCAACGCCGTCACCCTTGCACTGGCGCTCTTCGTCTGCGGCCTGACCATCGCCACCATCGAGGTCTCGATGAACGCCAAGGCCAGCCAGACCGAGCGGGTGATGGGCCGGCGCATCATGACCCAGTGCCACGCCTTCTGGAGCTTCGGCACCGTGATCGGGGCGCTGATCGGCGGCATCTTCGCCCAGAACGGGGTGAGCTTCACCACCCAGCAGCTTCTCCTCGCCCCGCTCTTCGCCGCGGCGAGCTTCCTCTTCGCCGGCTTGCTGATCGACGACGACCCCGCCCCCGTGGCCGAGGAGCCGCGCACCGGCTTCGCGCTGCCGCCGGTCGCCCTGATCCTCCTCTGCCTCGTGCCGATCGGCGCGCTGCTCGTCGAGGGCGGGATGATGGAATGGTCGGCGCTGCTCATGCGCGAGTCCAAGGGCGCGAGCCCCTTCGTCACCGCCGCGATCTTCTCGGTCTTCGCCCTGGCGATGGCCGGGATCCGCCTCGCCGGCGACAGGCTGGCGGAGCTCTGGGGCCCGCAGACGGTGATCCTGCGCTCGGGCGCCGCCATGGCCATCGGCATCGTCGCCTTCGCGCTGGCGCCGAGCCTCTGGGTCTCGGTCCCCGCCGCGGCGCTGGTCGGCATCGGCTGCGGCAACATCTATCCGCTGACCATGTCGATAGTCGGACGGGTGCCGGGGCCGCGTCCCGAGAAGAACGTCGCCACCCTGGCGCTCGTCGCCTTCACCGCCTTCCTGATCTCGCCACCGCTGATCGGCGCCCTCGCCCACGCCGTCGGCCTGCCCTGGGCCATGGCCCTGCTCGGCCCGCTCGGGGTGGCCCCGCTCGTGCTGATGCTGCGACGGCCGCGGGCTCCCAGCGCCACCTCCGCCTGATCGCGCTATCCCTCGGACGCGAGACGGGCCGGGGGCCACCGCCCCCGGCAACCCGTCAGCCGCAGGTGACCTTGCTGATGACGTCGTCCTTGCCGACGCTGACGTTCATGCGATCCTCGCGGTAGTCCATCGTCGCCGGTGTCGTCGGGAAGAGCACCCGCGTGCCCTCGGGAAGGTCGACGTCGTTCAGCACGTCGACGCGCTTGCCCACCCAGTCCTGGTGATCGGCAGCCGCGCAGGTGCCGGCCTGCCCCGCTTCCCCGGACTTGTCGTTGCCCATCTGGGCACAGGCGGCGAGCGCCAGCAGGAGACCGAGGCCGAGGCCCGGTCCGAAGATGCGGAGATCGGTCATTGCAGTCCCTCCCTGGACGGTTGCGCCGAGGGAATCACGCGACGGACCGCGTTGCAAGCGGGAAGGCGGCGGTGGCAGGGCGCACCGCCGCCAGCCGCCTCAGATCAGCTTGCCCATGGCGACGGCGGTGTCGGCCATGCGGTTCGAGAAGCCCCACTCGTTGTCGTACCAGGTCAGGATGCGGACCATGGTGCCGTCCATGACCTTGGTCTGGTCCATGTGGAAGATCGACGAGTGCGGGTCGTGGTTGAAGTCGTGGCTGACCAGCTTCTCCTCGGTGTAGCCGAGGATGCCCTTCAGCTCGCCGTCGGCGGCCGTCTTGATCGCCGCGTTGATGTCGGCGACCGAGGTCGCTTTCTTGGCGATGAAGACGAGGTCGACCACCGAGACGTTCGGCGTCGGCACGCGGATCGCCACGCCGTCGAGCTTGCCGTTCAGCTGCGGCAGCACGAGGCCGACGGCCTTGGCCGCACCGGTCGAGGTCGGGATCATCGACAGCGCCGCGGCGCGCGCCCGGTAGAGGTCCTTGTGCATCGTGTCGAGCGTCGGCTGGTCGCCGGTGTAGCTGTGGATCGTCGTCATGAAGCCCTTCTCGATGCCGACGGCCTTGTCGAGGACGTAGGCGACCGGCGAGAGGCAGTTCGTCGTGCACGACGCGTTGGAGACGACGAGGTCGTCCTTGGTCAGCGTCTTGTCGTTGACGCCGAAGACGATGGTCTTGTCGGCACCGCCCGAAGGCGCCGAGACCAGCACCCGCTTCGAGCCGTTCTCGAGGTGGATCTTCGCCTTCTCCTTGTCGGTGAAGATGCCGGTGCACTCCATCGCGATGTCGACGTCGCCCCACGGCAGTTCGGCCGGGTTGCGGATCGCCGTCACCTTGATCGGCCCGCGGCCGACGTCGATGGTGTCGCCGGAGACGGTGACCGTCCCGGGGAAGCGGCCGTGGACCGAGTCGTAGCGGACGAGGTGCGCGTTGGTCTCGACCGGACCGAGGTCGTTGATCGCCACGACCTCGATGTCGGTACGGCCCGACTCGACGATGGCGCGCAGCACGTTGCGCCCGATGCGGCCGAAACCGTTGATTGCAACCTTCACCACCATGGACATTCCCCTCGCATGACTCTTCGTGATCGTCCGGCGCATCGGCGACGCACCGCGCCTCTCGTGCCTCGCGCCGCACTCGCGGGCTCTGGCGCCCGGGGACACGCGAGAATTCGGTCCCTCGGATACAGGTCCGGGCGCGCGCCTGCAAGCCATGCGGAGGGGGGACCCGTCCCGACCGGCCGCGGAGGCATCGCGCTTGACACCATTTCCCTCCCCGGCGTCGTCAGCCGTCGGCGGCCCGTGTTCGCGGGTAGCTGTCAGATCGCCCGGTAGAGCTCGACCGCGACCGGATCATCGGCCGCGATCGCCACAAGCCCCTGATCGGCGGCCTGCCCTGAGAAGCGTGTCGATGGCCCGGGCCTGCGCATCCCGCTCGAAGGCCGCCTCGTCGGCGAAGGTCTTGTAGAGCGCGAACAGGTCGGGATCGTTCTGGGAGCGCTGTGCGTGATGGAACGGGGTTCCCGGTTCGCTTCCGGCGGCCCGGTCCAGCAGAAGTCGCTCGAAGGCGTCTCCCCGCCCCGGCAAGGTTCGGATGCGGGTGACGGCGGTCAGGTCGCCGGCCTTGCCGATGACTCCGACATCGAGCCGCCCGACAGTCAGTTGCCCGATGTCCACGCGCCGCAATCGGGCACGGCCGATGCTGAGGCGGCCGACCGCCAGGGCGCCCACGGCGATGGCGCCGATCGCCGCGGCCCCGAGCGCCACCGCGCCCAGAGTCGCGGCGCCGGTCGCGGCCGCTCCGGCCGCGCTCGCGCCCGTCGCAACCGCGCCGCGGTGGGACTTCGTCACGGACTTTGTCATGCATCCTCCCAAGCTTCGGCCGGTACGACGGTACAAGGAGACAGGCCGGGCCGAACCGCCCTCAATGCTCCGCCGACAACGTCCGCCGCACCGCGTCGCGCCAGCCCGCGTAGCGCTCGTCACGGTCCGCAGGCTCCATCGCCGGCTCGAAGCGGCGGTCGAGCGCCCACGAGCGGGCGAACTCGGCCTGGGCGGGGTACAGTCCGGCCCGCATCCCCGCCAGCCAGGCGGCCCCGAGGGCTGTCGTCTCCAGCACCGTCGGCCGGTCCACCGGGGCACCGAGGATGTCGGCGATGCCCTGCAGCACCCAGTCGTTGGCGGTCATCCCGCCGTCGACCCGCAGCACGGTCTCCGCCTCCTCCGGCCAGTCGGCGCGCATCGCCTCGACGAGGTCGCGGGTCTGGTAGGCGACGCTCTCCAGCGCCGCCCGGGCGAACTCGGCCGGGCCGGAGTTGCGGGTCAGCCCGAAGATCGCCCCCCGGCAATCGGGGTCCCAGTAGGGCGCCCCAAGCCCGGTAAAGGCCGGCACGAGATAGAGCCGCTGCCCGGGGTCCGCCCGCTCGGCCAGCTCCTGGGTCTCGGAGGCATGGCGGATCAGCCCGAGCCCGTCGCGCAGCCACTGGACCACCGCCCCGGCGATGAAGATCGAGCCCTCCAGCGCATAGGTCGGCTTCCCATCAAGCTGGTAGGCGATGGTGGTGAGCAGGCGGTTGCGGCTCGGGACCGCCGTCGCCCCGGTGTTGAGCACCGCGAAGCAGCCGGTGCCGTAGGTCGCCTTCAGCATTCCCGGCGCGAAACAGGCTTGCCCGACCGTCGCCGCCTGCTGGTCGCCGGCGACGCCGAGGATCGGGATCGAGCGCCCGCCGAAAAGGTCGGGCCGCGTCATCCCGAAGTCGTCGGCGGAATTGCGCACCTCCGGCAGCATCTCCAGCGGAATGTCGAGCAGGTCGCAGATATCCGGGTCCCAGGCCCCGAGCCGGATGTCGTAGAGCAGCGTTCGCGACGCGTTGGTGGCGTCGGTCACATGGCTCCGCCCGCCGGTCAGCCGCCAGATCAGGTAGCTGTCGACCGTCCCGAACAGCAGTTCCCCGCGCCGCGCCCGGTCGCGCGACCCCTCGTGGGCATCGAGGATCCACTTGAGCTTGGTCCCCGAGAAATAGGGATCGAGCAGCAGCCCGGTGCGCTCGGTGACCAGCGCCTCATGCCCGGCGGCGCGCAGGTCGGAACAGAGCCCCGAGGTCCGGCGATCCTGCCAGACGATGGCGCGGCCGAGCGGCCGCCCGGTGGCGCGCTCCCAGACCACCGTGGTCTCGCGCTGGTTGGTGATCCCGATCGCGGCGATATCGGCCGCCGCCACCCCCGCCCGCTCGATCGCCCCGCGGCAGGTGGCGGCGACCGTCGTCCAGATGTCGTCGGCGTCGTGCTCGACCCAGCCCGAATGCGGGAAGTGCTGCGGAAACTCCTCCTGCGCCACCGCGACGAGGCGCAGGTCCTCGTCGAAGACGATGGCGCGGCTCGAGGTCGTCCCCTGATCGATCGCCAGAACGCAGGTCATCGCAGTCCCTCCCCCGCGCCGCGTGGCTGCGGCTTTTTGCCCTTGATAGGGCGAAAGGCCGGTGGCGTCAGCGGGAAAGACGCGGGCCGCGCGCGCGACTGCAACGGCGGAATGGCATCTATGTCGGATTGATGAAGTCCGGAGACCGCTTCCGGGTTTATCATGTCGCGTCGCGCCACGCTGACTTCGGCCGCTGCCGGTTCGAACCGGTCGCCGATGAAGCCAGGCGGACGAACATGCGCCGGCGTTGGTTTTGATCAACCGGGGGGAATGCGATGCTGCAGGCCGACAAGGTATTCGCCGGATCGATTCCGGAGAACTACGACCGCCACATGGTGCCATTGATCTTCGAGCCTTACGCCATCGACATCGCACAGCGAGCCGCGTCCCTGTCGCCAGGCGCCGTCCTGGAAATCGCCGCCGGCAGCGGGGTTGTCACCCGCGCCCTCGCGCCACGGCTGGCCCCGGACGCCACCTATGTCGTGAGCGACCTCAACCAGCCGATGCTCGACTTCGCCGCCTCTCGACAACCGCCCGACACGCGGATCAGCTGGCAGCAGGCGGATGCTCTCGCGCTGCCGTTCGAAGACGCGACCTTCGATCTCGTCTGTTGCCAGTTCGGTGCGATGTTCTTTCCGGACCGCACGGCGGGTTACCGCGAAGCAAGGCGCGTGCTGAAACCCGGCGGACATTTCCTGTTCAACGTGTGGGATCGCATCGAGGAGAACGTGTTTGCCGACGATGTGACGAATGCGCTGGCAGCGTTCTTTCCGGACGATCCGCCGCGCTTCATGGCCCGGGTGCCGCACGGCTACCACGACACGGCCGTGATCCGCAGCGAACTCGCGGACGCCGGATTTTCCCGTGTGACGACCGACACGCGGACCGAGCAAAGCCGCGCATCCTCGGCCCGCGTCGTGGCCGTCGCATACTGTCAGGGAACGCCGCTTCGCAACGAGATCGAGGCCCGGGACGCGGGGAAACTGGACGCCGCAACCGACTACGTCGCATCCGTCATTGCCGACAAGCATGGCAGCGGCGCGGTTTCCGCCAGGATCCAGGCCCATGTCGTCTCGGCGGTAGCCTAGCTGCCGGCGCTGCTGGCAATCGTCCATCGCCAGCGCGCGACCGGCGCGTGACTGCCCGTCTGCACGACTGACTCCCCCTGCGCGCAAGGATATTGCGCCGCCTTGCACCGAACCGGCTGCCGCCGTAAGACGAAGGTCTTCGACGCGAGAGCCAATGGCCCAGAATTTCCGCCATTCCGAGATCCTGACGATCGCGCGCGAGGCGGGCAAGGTCACGGTCGAGGGTCTGGCCTCGCACTTCAACGTCACCGCGCAGACCATCCGCCGCGACCTCGCCGACCTCTGCGACGTCGGCCAGCTCACCCGCGTCCACGGCGGCGCGATGATCCCCTCCGGCGTCATCGCCCTCGGCTACGAGGACCGCCGCAGCCTCGCGAGCGAGCAGAAGGACGCCATCGCCCACCTCGTCGCCGCCCAGATCCCCGACGGCGTCTCGATCTTCATGAACATCGGGACCACCACCGAGGCGGTGGCGCGGGCGCTGCTCAAGCACCGCAACCTGATGGTCATCACCAACAACCTCAACGTCGCGAACATCCTCGCCACCAGCCCCAACTCCGAGGTGATCGTCGCCGGCGGCATCCTGCGCCGCTCCGACGGCGCCCTCGTCGGCGACGTCACCGCCGAGTTCATCGGCCAGTTCAAGGTCGACTACGCGATCATCGGCTCGGCCGCGGTCGACCCCGACGGCTCGCTCCTCGACTACGACTTCCGCGAGGTCCGCGTGGCGCAGGCGATCATCAAGAACGCCCGCAAGAGCTACCTCGTCGCCGACCACACCAAGTTCAAGATGGTCGCGCCCGTCCGCATCGCCAGCCTCGCCGAGCTCGACGGCTTCTTCACCGACATCCAGCCGCCGAAGTCGGTCATCCAGCTCTGCGCCGACAACGACGTCTTCATCCGCACCGTCGAGGCCGCCGAGCGGAGCCGCTGAGGCCCCGGTGCGATACGGGATCGCGCCCGCGCCTACGCCTTCATTTCGCGCCCGTTGGTGCCGCGGCAGCTCCACCGCTCCACGCGGACGCCGGGGTGGGTCTCGGTCCAGGCGGCGATCTGCGGCTGGCCCTGCATCATGCAGGTCATCGCGCTCATCTGCGGGTAAAGCCCGATGCTGCGCTCCTCGCAGCGATCGGGCAGCGCCGAAAGGCATACGACTAAAACGAGTTCCATCATGGTCTGTACTTCCCCTCGATCAATCCGTGCCGCAAAAATCAGCACCGTCAGAATGAATGCGAAGTCTAAAGCGTACCGCGACCATATCACAACTTGCGCCCGTTGCGCATGCGAAAAATCTTCCGCACTTGCGAATTTATCACCCCGGCCCCGGCAACGACTGGAAGGGCATTCCCGCCGCACCTATGGTCGCGGGGCGAAAGCGGGCCTCGGCCGAACGGGCCGCGGGACTTGATCACTTCTGAAGGCAGGGAGACGGGAATGGCAGAGCGAACCGGAGCGCAGGTGCTGGTCGATTGCCTGCTCGCACAGGGCGTCACCACCGCATTCGGCGTCCCGGGCGAGAGCTACCTCGCCGTGCTCGACGCCCTCTATGACATCGGCGACCGTATCCGCATGGTCCCGAACCGCCAGGAGGGCGGCGCCGCCTTCATGGCCGCCGCCTGGGGCAAGCTCACCGGAACCCCCGGCGTCTGCTTCGTCACCCGCGGCCCCGGCGCCACCAACGCCGCGATCGGCGTGCACAGCGCCCACCAGGAACTCCTCGCCGATGGTGCTCTTCGTCGGCCAGATCGAGACGGGGATGCGCGAGCGCGAGGCGTTCCAGGAGGTCGACTACCGCGCCACCTTCGGCCCCATCGCCAAGTGGGCGACCGAGATCGAGAGCCCCGACCGCGTCGCCGAGATCGTCGCCCGCGCCTTCGCCGTCGCCCGCAGCGGCCGCCCCGGTCCCGTCGTCGTGGCCCTGCCCGAGGACGTGCTCTCCGGCACGACCACCGCCGCCGCCGGCCCGATGGTTGCCGTCCCGCGGGCCTACCCCTCGCCCGACGACGTCGAGACGGTGATGGCGATGCTCGGCGAGGCGGAGCGCCCGCTCTTGATCATCGGCGACGTCGGCTGGTCGCCGGAAGCGCGCGCCGCGCTCCGCCGCTTCGCCGAGGCCAACCGCCTGCCGGTGCTCTGCGACTTCCGCTGCCAGGATCTGCTCGACAACGACAGCCCCGCCTATGCCGGCGACGCCGGCCTCGGCAAGGCGCCCCACGTCCGCGCCCTGCTCGGCGAGGCCGACCTGATCCTCGCCATCGGCACGATCTTCAGCGAGATCCTCACCGAAGCCTACACGCTCTTCGGCCTCCCCAGGATGCGCGCGCGCCTCATCCACGCCTATCCCGCCGAGGCGGAACTCAACCGCATCTACACGGCCGACCTGCCGATCCTCGCCCACCCCGACACCCTCCTGCCGCTGCTCGCCGCCCGCCCGCCGCGTGCCAACGCCGCCGGCGGGATGGCCCGGGTGGCCGCGGCCCACGCCGCCTGGGAGGCGAGCCTTGCCACCCCGGCCCAGCCCGGCACCCTCGACATGGGCGCCGCGATCCGCCACCTCCAGGACGTGCTGCCCGCCGACGCGATCCTGACCAACGGCGCCGGCAACTTCACGATCTGGACCAACAAGCACCTGCGCTTCACCGGCGCGATGCGCCTGATCGCCCCCCAGTCCGGCGCCATGGGCTACGGCCTGCCCGCGGCCATCGCCGCCAAGATCGCCCGGCCCGAAGCCTGCGTCGTCTGCGTCGCCGGCGACGGGGACTTCCAGATGACGATGCAGGAACTCGGCTGCGCGCTGCAGGCCGGGGTCGCGCCGATCGTGCTCATCGTCAACAACCGCACCTACGGGACGATCCGCATGCACCAGGAGCGGACCTATCCCGGCCGCGTCAGCTTCACCGACATCGTCAACCCGGATTTCGTCGCCATCGCCGCCGCCTACGGCCTCCACGCCGAACGGGTGACGCGCACGGACGACTTCCCCGCCGCCTTCGCCCGCGCCCAGGCCAGCCCCGGCGGCGCCGTCCTCGAACTCATCGTCGACACCGAGAGCCTGACACCGAAGCGCACGCTGAGCGCCCTCCGGGCCGAGGCGGAGCGCGAAACGGCGGGAGCCTGAGCCATGGCGGAGTACGGGCGCATCCTCCTGACCGGAGCCGCGGGCAGCCTCGGCAGCCACCTCCGCACCGGCCTCGCCCCGCTGGCCGACCGCCTGCGCCTGCTCGACGTCCGCGACCTCGGCACGGCGGCCCCGAACGAGGAACTCGTCGTCTGCGACCTCGCCGACAAGGCCGCCGCCTTCGCCGCGGTCGCGGACTGCGACGCCGTCGTCCACTTCGCCGGGCACCCCCGCGAACAGACCTTCGAGGAGATCGTCGCCGACACCCTTCCTGCCGCCTACCACGTCTGGGAAGGCGCCCGCCGCGCCGGCTGCAAGCGCATCGTCTACGCCAGCTCGATCCACGCCGTCGGCTTCGCCCCGGTCGAGGACGGGACCGACACCCGCGCCCCGCACCGGCCCGACACCTTCTATGGCCTGACCAAGACCTTCGCCGAGGATCTCGCCAGCCTCTATTGGGACAAGTTCGGCATCGAGACCGTGGCGCTCCGCATCTGCTCGTGCTTCCCCGAGCCGCGGGACCGCCGGATGCTGTGGTCGTGGCTCTCCTTCGCCGACTGCGTGCGCCTCGTCAGCTGCGGCGCTGACCGCGCCGCGCGTCGGCTTCTCGGTGATCTACGGCACCTCCGACAATGCCGAGCGCGCCGTGTCGAACCTCCACGCCGCCCACATCGGCTTCCGCCCGCAAGACAGCGCCGACGCCTACGCCGCCGCAATCCGCAGCCGCATCGCGCGGCCCGACCCGCAGGCGACCGCCGCGCGGGTGGTCGGCGGCAGCTTCGCCGCCGTCCCCCACCCCGACGATGCCGGCTGACCCGCCGCCCCCACCGCCGCCTTCGGCCGCGACGGACCTCTTCGCCGCCCTCGCCGCGACCTGGCCGCCGCTCGCCATCGAACGCCTCGGGCCGTGGACGCTGCGCCACGGCGGCGGCGGCGGCAGCCGGGTCTCCGCCGCGACGCTCGACGGGCCGCTCGAGGGCCGCCCGACGCCATCGACGACCTCGCCGCCGCCGAGGCCGCGATGCGTGCCTGGGGCCAGCGCCCACTCTTCATGATCCGGCCCGGCGACGACGCCCTCGACAGCCACCTCGCCGCCCGCGGCTATGCGCTGCGCGACCCGGTCGTCCTCCTCGAAGCTCCCGCCGCCGATGTGGCGGGCGCCAGCCCCGACCTCTCCGTCATCTCCGGCCCGATGCCCCTCGCGGTCATGGCCGAGATCTGGGCCGGCGGCGGCATCGGCCCCGAGCGGCTCGCGGTGATGGCGCGGGCCCCCGAACCCCGCGCCTATCTCTTCGGCCGCGCCGGCGACCGCCCGGCCGGCTGCGGCTTCGTTGCCGTCAGCGGGGACGTCGCCATGCTCCACGCCCTCGAGGTCGCCCCCTCCGCCCGCCGCACCGGCGTCGGCGCCGCGATCACCCGCGCCGCCGCAGCCTGGGCGCTCGAAGCCGGCGCCCCCCGCCTCGCCCTCGCCGTCACCCGCGGCAACACCCCGGCCCGCAGCCTCTACGCCCGCCTCGGCCTGACCGAGGTTTCCACCTACCACTACCGCATCGCGGAAGCCTGAAGCGGCCGTCGGAAAGACCGCGTGCCGCCGCACGTTAACCCGTATGAACGCACGGTAAATTTTCCGGACGATATACAGCAATATCAGAGGCTTGACCCTCTGCGCACGCGTGCGCAGAACCGTGCGACGGCACGGACTCCGCACCCCTCAGGATCGTTTCCCGAGCCGGCCCTCTCACGCCCCCGCCAGCCCCGGGCCACCGCGCCTTGCCAATCCCGGGGTGCGGCGATAGGGTCCGCGCGATTTTCGGGGAGGGGGGCGGAACGCCGCCCACGGGGAATAGAGAAGGACGCCGCATGTTCGCAACACCCGCATTCGCGCAGGCCGCCGGCGCCACCGGCGCGGCCGGAGGACTGATCAGCTTCGTGCCGATCGTCCTCATCTTCGCCATCATGTATTTCCTGATGATCCGCCCGCAGCAGAAGAAGGTGAAGCAGCACCGGACCATGGTCGAGGCCCTGCGCCGCGGCGACCAGGTCGTCACCGCCGGCGGCCTCATCGGCAAGGTCACCAAGGTCGAGGACGGCAAGTCCGAGGTCGAGGTCGAGCTCGCCCCGAACGTCCGCGTCCGCGTCGTCCGCTCCACCATCAGCCAGGTGGTCAGCAAGACCGAGCCCGTCGCCGCCTGACCCTTCCCCGCCCGAGGCACGCGCCGCCCGCGGGCGGCGGGAGTAACCATCCGAAATGCTGAAATACCCGCTCTGGAAGCGCCTTCTCGTCCTCGCGATCTGCCTGGGCGGCTTCGTCATCATGCTCCCGAACCTCTTCTACGGCCGCGTCGAGGGCGCCAACGACGCCCGCAAGGCCGTCGAGCAGGGCGCGACGCTGACCCCCGAGATGCAGGCCGCCGAGGCCGGCTGGCCCGCCATCCTGCCCTCGGGCCTCGTCAACCTCGGCCTCGACCTCCGCGGCGGCGCCTACGTCCTCGTCCAGGTCGAGACCGAGCAGGTCTACGCCGAGAGGCTGGAAGGCTTCTGGCCGACGCTCCGCGACAAGCTTCGCGACCTCCGCGACCAGGTCGGCACCGTCCGCCGCCTCGACTCCGGCGCCGCCGCCGACGCGCTCCACATCCGCATCGGCAACCCCGCCGGCATCGACGCCGCCCTCCAGGCGGTCAGCGACGCCGCCCAGCCGGTCTTCTCGCTCACCGGCGGCTCGAGCCGCGAGTTCCAGGCCACCGCCGACGGCGACACCATCGTCATCACCCTCAGCGACGCCGAGAAGGTCGCGAGCGCCGAGCGCACGATGCAGCAGAGCCTCGAGATCATCCGCCGCCGCGTCGACGAGAGCGGCACCCGCGAGCCCTCGATCCAGCGCCAGGGCGCCGACCGCATCCTCGTCCAGGTCCCGGGCGTCGGCTCGGCCGAGGAGCTGCTCCAGATCATCGGCACCACCGCCCGCCTGTCCTTCCACGCCGTCGTCTCGCGCAGCAGCGACGCCAACGTCCGCCCCGGCCTCGACCAGATGGTCGTCCCGGCCGAAGGCGAGCCCGGCATCGTCTACGTCCTCGAGAAACGCTCCGTCGTCACCGGCGAGCAGCTCGACGACAGCCAGCCCTCCTTCGACCAGAACGGCCGCCCGTCGGTCACCTTCCGCTTCAACCCCTCGGGCGGCGCCGCCTTCGGCGACTACACCGCCGAGAACATCGGCAAGCCCTTCGCCATCGTCCTCGACAACAAGGTGATCTCGGCCCCGACCATCCAGTCGCACATCGCCGGCGGCTCGGGGATCATCACCGGCAACTTCACCCCCGAGGAATCGACCCGCCTCGCCGTCCTCCTCCGCGCCGGCGCCCTGCCCGCGGAGATCAAGGTCATCGAGCAGCGCACCATCGGCCCGGAGCTCGGCCAGGACTCGATCAACGCCGGCGGTCTCTCCGCCGCCGTCGCCTTCCTCGCCGTCACGGCCTTCATGGTGATCAGCTACGGCATCTTCGGCTGGATTGCGGTCGTCGCCCTCATCGTCAACCTCGCCCTGATCCTCGCGCTGATGACCCTGATCGGCGCGACCCTGACCATGCCCGGCATCGCCGGCATCGTGCTCACCATCGGCATGGCGGTGGACTCGAACGTGCTGATCTTCGAGCGCATCCGCGAGGAACTGAAGACGGCGCGCGGCCCGGCGCGGGCGATCGACCTCGGCTTCGAGAAGGCGCTGAACTCGATCATCGACGCCAACGTCACCACGCTGATCGTCGCGGTGATCCTCTATTTCATGGGCACCGGCCCGATCAAGGGCTTCGCGGTGACGCTCGCGTTCGGCATCATCGCAACGGTCTTCACCGCGGTCTACGTGACCCAGCTCATCGTCACCGCCTGGTACGGCTGGCGCCGTCCCAAGACGGTCACGATCTGAGGAGATGGCGATGCACCTGCGCTTCGTACCGGACGACACCAAGATCAACTTCTTCTCCCCGTGGGCGATGAAGTTCTGGCTCGCGGTCTCGATGGTCGGGATGATCGGCTCGGTCGTCCTCTTCCTGACCCTCGGCCTCAACTACGGCGTCGACTTCCGCGGCGGCACCCTGATCATGACCTCCACCGGGGAGGCCGTCCCGGTCAGCGACTACCGCACCCTGCTCAACGGTCTCGACTTCGGCGAGGTCAACGTCACCGAGGTCTCCGACGACACCGGCCAGGACCGCCACCTCGTGCTGATGCGCCTCGGCATCACCGGCGCCGATCCCGACAGCCAGCAGGCCGTCATCACCGAGGTCCGCGGCGCCCTGACCGCCGCCCATCCCGACATCCAGTTCCTCCAGGTCGACAGCGTCGGCGCCAAGGTGTCGAGCGAGCTCGTCGTCGACGGCATCCTCGCCGTCGTCCTCTCCTTCGTCGGCATCATGATCTACGTCTGGCTGCGCTTCGAATGGCAGTTCGCCCTCGGCGCCGTCGCCAGCCTCGTCCACGACGCCATCCTCGTCATCGGCCTGTTCGCGCTGACCCAGATGGAGTTCAACCTGACCATCGTCGCCGCGATCCTCACCGTGATCGGCTACTCGATCAACGACACCGTCGTCGTCTTCGACCGCGTCCGCGAGGTGCTGCGCAAGTACAAGAAGATGCCGCTGCCCGACGTGCTCAACCTCGCGCTGAACGAGACCCTGAGCCGCACGGTGATGACCTCGACGACGACGCTGATCGCGCTGATCGCGATCTTCTTCTTCGGCGGCCCGACGGTCGAGGGCTTCGCCGCCGCGGTGATCTTCGGCGTGCTGACCGGCACCTACTCGTCGATCTACGTGGCGAGCGCGGTCGTCCTGCGCTTCGGCGTCCGCCGCGACCTCGGCTCCAAGGAGGGCGACGGCACCAGCCGCAAGCGCCGCGCCACGGCGTGAAGACCTACGCCGTCGACTTCGACGGCCGCCTCCCCATCGACGGCTACGCGCCCGGCGGCTTCCGCGTCGCCGGCGCCGTCCACCGCGGCCCGCTCGCCCTCGTCCCCGCCGGCATCGTCGCCTGGGACGGCCCGCCCGACTTCGCGGCACTTGGTGGAACGCGCCGCCGACTTCGACGTTCTCCTCATCGGGACCGGCGCAGAACTCGCGCACCCTGCAGGATACGCCGACGCACGCGCCCGGCTGGAGGCAGCCGGCGTTGGAGTCGAACTCATGTCGACCCCCTCCGCCTCCCGGACGTACAACGTCCTCCTCGGCGAGGGACGCCGCGTCGCCGCCGCCCTGATCCCGGTGTAGGGCACAAGAAGGCAGGCCCTTCCACGGCCCGACCGGAAGACTATAACCCGGAGACTATAGCGAGGCGGGGGTTGCCTGCCCGGAACCAGAAGACAACCAGCGAGGATACCGCAATGGCTTTCGAACTTCCCGACCTCCCCTACGCCCACGACGCGCTGGCCGCCTCGGGCATGTCCAAGGAAACCCTCGAGTTCCACCACGACATCCACCACAAGGCCTACGTCGACAACGGCAACAAGCTGATCGCCGGGACCGAGTGGGAGACGAAGTCGGTCGAGGAGATCGTCAAGGGCACCTACCAGAAGGGCGCCGTCGCCCAGAACGGTGTCTTCAACAACGCCTCCCAGCATTGGAACCACAGCCAGTTCTGGACGATGATGACTCCGAAGCCGGTGGCGATCCCCTCCGCGCTCGAAAAGGCCCTCACCGAGGCCTTCGGCTCCGTCGACAAGTTCAAGGAAGCCTTCTCCGCCGCCGGCGCCGGCCAGTTCGGCTCGGGCTGGGCCTGGCTGGTCAAGGACACCGACGGCGCCCTCAAGGTGACCAAGACCGAAAACGGCGTGAACCCGCTCTGCTTCGGCCAGAACGTCCTCCTCGGCTGCGACGTCTGGGAGCACTCCTACTACATCGACTTCCGCAACAAGCGCCCGGGCTACCTCACCAACTTCCTCGACAAGCTGGTAAACTGGGACTACGTCGCCGCCCGCCTCTGACCTGGCGCACCCGGGGGTGGCCACGCGCCACCCCCGACTTCCGCAGATTCTCCCGCGCAACGCGCCCCACCCTTGGCGCTCTCAACCCCATCGCTCCCCGCCTAGGCACCACCAAAGCGGCCTGTTAGGGTCGCCGCCATGATCGAGCCGCAATTCATCCACCTCCGCCTGCACTCCGCCTACTCGCTGCTCGAAGGGGCGATCGGCGCCAAGGCGATCCCGAAGCTCTGCGCCGCCGACGGGATGCCGGCCGTCGCCCTGACCGACAGCGGCAACCTCTTCAGCGCGCTCGAATTCTCCGACGCCGCCGCCAAGGCCGGCATCCAGCCGATCATGGGCTGCCAGCTCGCCCTCGCCTACGCCACCGCCGCCCACCCCGGCGACCGCCCGCCGGCGCCGCGGCCGATCGTGCTGCTCGCCCAGGACGAAACCGGCTTCCAGAACCTGCTGAAGCTCACCTCGGCCAACTACCTCGACTGCGGCGCCGCCCTGCCCCACGTCACCCTCGACGCCCTGACCGCTTGTGCCGACGGCATCATCTGCCTCACCGGCGGCGCCGAGGGCCCCCTCGGCCAGCTCATCCGCGACGGCCACACCGACCGCGCCCGTGCCCTCGCCGCCCGCCTCGCCGCGCTCTTTCCCGACCGCCTCTACGTCGAAATCCAGCGCCACCCCGAGAACGGCGCCCCGCGCACCCCGGTCGAGGCGGCGAGCGAGCCTGGCCTCGTCACCCTCGCCTACGACCTCGACCTGCCGCTCGTCGCCACGAACGACGTCCACTTCGCCAAGCGGTCGCTCTACGACGCCCACGACGCGCTCCTCTGCATCGCCGACGGCACCTACGTCGACCAGCAGCAGCCCCGGCGCCGCCTGACCCCCGAGCACTGCTTCAAGACGCAAGCCGAGATGGCCGCGCTCTTCGCCGACCTGCCCGAGGCGATCGCCAACACCGTCGAGATCGCCAAGCGCTGCGCCTACCGGCCGACCAAGCGCAAGCCGATCCTGCCGCGCTTCGCCGAGAACGAGGTCGCGGAGTTGCGCGCCCAGGCCCGCGCCGGCCTCGACGCCCGCCTCGCCGTCATCCCGCACGCGGCCCCGCTCGAAACCTACCGCGAGCGGCTGGAGTTCGAACTCGGCGTGATCGAGGGCATGGGCTTCCCCGGCTACTTCCTCATCGTCGCCGACTTCATCAAGTGGGCCAAGGCCCACGACATCCCCGTCGGCCCCGGCCGCGGCTCGGGCGCGGGCAGCCTCGTCGCCTACGCGCTCACGATCACCGATCTCGACCCGCTGCGCTACGGCCTGCTCTTCGAGCGGTTCCTCAACCCCGAGCGCATCTCGATGCCGGACTTCGACATCGACTTCTGCATGGACCGCCGCGAGGAGGTCATCGCCTACGTCCAGGGCAAGTACGGCCGCGACCGCGTCGCCCAGATCATCACCTTCGGCGCCCTGCTCTCCAAGGCCGCGGTCCGCGACGTCGGCCGCGTCCTGCAGATGCCCTACGGTCAGGTCGACCGCCTGTCGAAACTGATCCCGATGGAGGGCGTCAAGCCCGCCTCCATCGAGAAGGCCCTCGCCGACGAGCCCCGCCTCCGCGAGGAGGCGAAGAAGGAGCCGCAGGTCGCGCGCCTGCTCGAGATCGCCCAGGCGATCGAGGGCCTGCTCCGCAACGCCTCGACCCACGCCGCCGGCGTGGTCATCGGCGACCGCCCGCTGGTCGAGCTGGTGCCGCTCTACCGCGACCCGCGCTCGGACATGCCCGCGACCCAGTACAACATGAAGTGGGTCGAGGAAGCCGGCCTCGTGAAGTTCGACTTCCTCGGGCTCAAGACCCTGACGGTGATCCAGAACGCCCTCGACCTGCTCAAGGGCCGCGGTGTCGAGATCGACATCGCCGCGATCCCGATCGACGATCCGAAGTCCTACGAACTCTACGCCGCGGCCGCCACGGTCGCGGTGTTCCAGGTGGAAAGCTCGGGAATGCGCTCCGCGCTCCGCCAGCTCAAGCCGACCTGCATCGAGGACATCATCGCACTCGTGGCGCTCTACCGCCCCGGCCCGATGGAGAACATCCCGAAGTTCTGCAACGTCAAGAACGGCCGCGAGAAGCGCGAAAGCCTGCACCCGACCATCGACGCCATCCTCGACGAGACTCAAGGGATCATCGTCTACCAGGAGCAGGTGATGGAGATCGCCCGCAAGATGGCGGGCTACTCCCTCGGCGGCGCCGACCTCCTCCGCCGCGCGATGGGCAAGAAGATCCAGGCCGAGATGGACGCGCAGAAGCCGCTGTTCATCGACGGCGCCCGCGCCAACGGCGTGCCCAAGGCCAAGGCCGACGAAGTCTGGAACCTCCTCGACAAGTTCGCCAACTACGGCTTCAACAAATCCCACGCCGCCGCCTACGCGGTGGTCAGCTACCAGACCGCGTGGCTCAAGGCCAACCACCCGGTCGAATTCATGGCCGCGGTGATGAACTGCGACATCCACCTCACCGACAAGCTCGGCCCCTACAAGCAGGAGGTCGACCGCCTCGGCATCGAGACCGTCGCGCCCTGCGTGAACCGCTCCGCCGCCACCTTCACCGTCGAGGCGGGCCGCATCGTCTACGCCCTCGGCGCGCTCAAGAACGTCGGCGTCGAGGCGATGCGCCTCATCACCGACGCCCGTAAGACCGGAGGCGCCTTCACCGGCCTCTTCGACTTCGCCGCCCGCGTCGACCTCCGCCGCGTCGGCAAGCGCGCGCTCGAGATGCTGGCCCGCTCCGGCGCCCTCGATGCACTCGACTCCAACCGCCGCAAGGTGCTCGACAGCCTCGAGGCGCTGATGGCCTATTCCGCCGCCGCCCACGAGGAGCGCGCCTCGGCCCAGGTCAGTCTCTTCGGCGACGCCGCCGACGCCCTGCCCGCACCGCGCCTGCCGCAACCCGAGGACTGGTCCCCGGTCGAGCGGCTGGCGCAGGAACACCAGGCCATCGGCTTCTACCTCTCCGGCCACCCGCTCGACGACTACGCCGGCGCGCTCCGCCGCGAGCGCGTGCTGACCTGGGCCGAGCTCCAGCGCCAGGCCGCGCAGACCACGGCAACCATCGCCCGCATCGCCGGCACCATCGCCGCGGTCGACCACCGCAAGTCGGCCCGCGGCACGCGCTTCGCCTTCGTGCGGCTGTCCGACCCCACCGGCCTCTATGAGGCGCGGATGTTCTCCGATGTCATCGACACCGCGCGCGAGCACCTCGAACCCGGCGCCAACGTCGTGCTGACCGTCGAGGCGACGATGGAGTCCGACGAACTCCGCGTCCAGGCCAAGGCCGTCCAGCCCATCGACCTCGCCGTCGCAGGCGCTGCGAGCGCCGGCCTGCGCATCTTCCTCGACGACCCGGACGCCGCGGCGCCGCTCGCCAGCCGCCTCGGCGCCGTCGCGCGCGAGGCCGCCGCGGTCCGCCGGCTCGGGCCGATCAGCCTGATCCTCCTGCACCCCGAGCTTCCCGGCGAGGTCGAGATCGCCCTGCCCGATGCCTATCCGCTGACCCCGCAGATCGTCAGCGCTCTCAAATCCCTGGCGGGGGTCATCCATGTCGAGGAGTTCTGAGGCGGAGCGCCGGGCGTGATCGGCCTTCTCGCCGCCGTCGGGGACTTCCTCCCGCTGGCCTTCGCGATCGGCCTCAGCCCCGTGCCGATCGTGGCGACCGTGGTCGTGCTCGCCCGACCCGACGGCCCCGCCGCCGGCACCGGCTTCGCGGCGGGATGGATCGCCAGCCTGTCGGTGGTGATGCTGCTCCTGACCTTCGCCCTCGGGGAACTGGACAGCTTCAGCCTCGGGCTGGGGGCGTGGCTGCAGATCGGGCTCGGGCTGCTCCTGATCGGGGCCGCCGCCGCGAAATGGCGGAGCCGACCCCGCGACGACGCCGAGCCGCCCGTTCCCGGCTGGATGGGCTCGCTCGCCAGCGCCGGTCCGGGCCGCGCGGCCCTGTTCGGCGGCGCCCTCGGCGCCAATCCCAAGAACCTCGCCCTCGCGGCGGCTGCGGCGGCCTCGATCGGCTACCGCGGCCTGACCGGTCCGCTGGCGCTGATCGCGGCGGCCGTCTTCGTCGCCCTGTCGTCTGCCACGGTCATCGCGGCCGTGCTCGCCCGCACCTTCGGGGGCCACCGCGGCGCCGCGCGTCTCGAGGGCATCAAGACCTTCATGCTCCGCCACAACGCGGTGATCATGATGGTCATCTTCCTGCTGATCGGCCTGAAGATCCTCGGCGACGGCCTCGGTGATCTGGGCAGCTGACGGCCGGTCGCTGACCCGGAAAAGACGAAGACGGCAGGCTCGGCCTGCCGTCTTTCGACCCCGAAGGGATAGGTGCAGAGAGTGCAGTCGCTCAGGCGGCTTCGGACCGCTGCGCCTGCCTTTCGCTTTCCTCGCGGCTCAGGGCGACAGACGTGCGCACCCCGCGCCGGACAAAGTCCATCATGCCCTTGACGGTGCGCTCGTTGGGATCAATCCCCGCGCACATGAGCACCTCACGACCATCGCGAGACCGCGCCCACCGGGCGATCACCTCGCAGCCGTTGCCATACTTCTTGTCATCCGCGATCGCATCGTCCAATGCAGCGAGAACCACGGCAGCAAAAAGCTTCTGCGCCCTGGCACCCTGATCATTGGTGAATGCGACCTCGTCAACGTAATCGAACATTACGCTCAGTCCTTCCTCCATCGCCGTATTTGGCATCGCCGTGTTTGGGCGCTTTATAACGGTCTTATGACGCGACGGCCCTGCCATTTTGGCAAGACGGACATGCGTCAACCGTATACCTCGTCGCCCGACGATATAGGGTCTTGCCCTGCGAAAATCAACGATTTCCGTCGCTCTCCGGCAGGGTCGCGACGTTGTCCAAGGCCACGGCGGGCCCAAGTCACGACGCGGGCCGCGTTCTACCCTCGACGGAAGCCGGTTCCGCCCACTTCAACCGTCGGTAGTCGAACCCCGCCTCCAGCGTCGGCTTGACGATCTGGAAGTAAGGCGAGAGGTCGAAGTCGCGCGGGGCATAGAGCGAATGGTGGCGGATGTGCAGGATCTCGCTGCGCTGCGGCCGGGCGCGGGCGTCGGCGCGGAACTCGCGCGTGATGATCGGCAGGATCGGATAGTGGATGCGCCCGAAGGCTTCGGCGATCAGCGACGAGCAGATCGCCCGCGTCGGATCGCCCGACCCGAAGGCGAGAAGCCGCCGGCGCCAGCGCACCGGCACCGGCGGCGTCGGCAGCAGGAAGCGCATGAGATCGGTGATGTTCTTGAGATCGTACTTCGTCCCGATCTTCCCGACCATGAAGTCGACGAGCCGGCCGCGATCCTGCGCGGCCAGGCTGGTCGGCCGGCAGATGCGGGTATTGTAGAACTCGTACTTGGACAACGGCGCCGCGATGCAGCCCTCGCCGAGGTTGACTTCGATCAGGCTCAGCGGCTCGCCGTCCGGGGTGACCTGCCCGGCGGCGTTGCCGACATAGAGCGCGGAGTGCGACCACATCGACTGGGTGAGGTAGCGGATCGCGCCCGAGACCCGGGTGTTGCCCTCGACCAGCAGCACGTCCCCGGGCTGCAGCACCCGGCGCAGCGCCGCGACGTTGGCGTGGGTATAGGGCCGGAAGTCGGGCGAAGGCTCGACCAGCTTGCGTGCCAGGCGGGCGCCGATGCGATCCGCCAGCGTGTCCTGCGCCGCCGTCATCCGCGGCGACCGACCCCTGCGGCCATTTCACTCACCCGCTCACCCCGTCACCACACACGCCGTCACCCGAGAACCGCACCGATCCGTTCACCACCCTGCACCGGAATCGCCGCCGCGTCACCCGTCGCGGGAACGCGCGGGAAGAACCGGTGGTTTTGTAAGCCGGCAGGTGTGAACGCGCGGTTGTGAACCGGCGGGCGATCCCGTCTGATGCACGGGCGCGCGGCCACGGTTGTTGCCGACGCCTGTAACGGAAGCGGGCGCGCGGACGTATGGGGTAACGAATGGGCCCGACCACCGGGGAGACGACGCTCGACGACCTGTTACGGGCCGCCAACCGCGGCGACGGCCGGGCCTACGCCACCTTCCTTCGGGCGGTGACGCCGATCGTGCGCGGAATCGCCCGGTCGCGCGCCGCCGGGCTCGGAGCCGACGCGGTCGAGGACATCGTGCAGGAGACGCTGCTCGCCATCCACCAGAAGCGCCAGACCTGGCGCGAGGACCTTCCGGTCCGGCCGTGGCTCTATGCCATCGTCCGGCACAAGGTCGTCGACGCCCTGCGCGCCCGCGGCCGCCGGGTCCAGGTGTCGATCGACGACTTCGCCGACGTCCTCGCCGCCGAGCCCGGTCCCGACCCGACGGAGGCCGCCGACGCCGAGCGGGTCATCGCCGCCCTCGACGAGCGCGCCCGGCGCATCGTCCGCGCCGTCGGCCTCGACGGCCAGACCATCGCCGAGACCTCGGCCGAACTCGGGATGACCGAGGGCGCGCTCCGCGTCGCCCTGCACCGGGCGCTCCGCAAGCTCGCCTCCCTGCGCGGGAGCCTCGTGGAATGAGAACCGACGACCTGATCCGCGCGCTCGCCGCCGACACCCTGACCGAGCCGCCGGTCCGCCCGCAGCTGTGGCGCGGCCTCCTCGCCGGCGCCGTCCTCGTCGCGCTGCTCGCCGTCCCGCTCCTCGGCATCCGCCCGGATCCGCTGGGGGCGCTGGCGAGCGTCTGGGTGATGCTCAAGCAGTCCTGGCCCCTGCTCCTCGCCGTTGGCGCCTTCGGGGCCTCGCTGCGCCTCGCCCGCCCGGAGGGCGCCGTCGGCGGCTGGGGCGCCGTCCTCGTCGCGGTGCCGGCGCTCCTCCTCCTCGCCGTCGGATACGAGCTCGCCGTGCTCCCCCGCGACGCGTGGATGCCGGCGATGATGGGCCACACCAACCGCTTCTGCCTCGTCTGGGTGACCCTGATGTCGCTGCCGCCGCTCGCCGGCGCCCTCTGGGCGCTGCGCGGCGGCGCCACCACGCGCCCGACCCTGAGCGGCGCCCTCGCCGGCCTCCTCGCCGGCGGCACCGGGGCGACGCTCTATGCCCTGCACTGCACCGAGGACAGCCCGCTCTTCTACGCCGTCTGGTACGGGCTCGGCGTCCTCGCCGCCACCACCCTCGGTGCCCTCCTCGGCCGCCGCCTGCTGCGCTGGTAGCGGCTCTGGTAGCGACCGGGAGAGGACAATCCCGAGGCACCGGGTAATCGCCGGGAGGATCGGAGAAATCTCCGGCCCTACGCCTCCGGCTCGCGCCCCCGGCGCACCTCGGCGCGCCCGTCGCGGTCGAGCCGCTCCAGCCGGCCCTCCAGCCAGAACCCGAGCGCAAGGCCGGCGAGGAACCCCCCGACGTGGGCCTGCCACGCAAGCATCCCCTGCAGCCCGAAGTAGAGAAAGACGTTGAGCCCGGCCAGCACCGCAACCCGCCGCGCCACGGGCGCCGGCGAGACCCCGTGCCGGCGATGCCGCCGCCAGTCCCAGGCGATCCACACCCCGAGGAAGGCGAAGACCGCCCCCGAGGCCCCGACCATCGGATAGGCGCCGCTGGCGAGCAGCCCGAAGGCCGCCCCCCCGGCGATGGCCCCGAGCAGGAAGACCGGCAGGATCGTCCCCGCCCCGTAGCGGTCGCCGACGAACCGGCCGAGCGCCAGCAGGATCGCCATGTTCATCACCATGTGCAGCAGAGAGCCATGCAGCAGCGCGTGGGTGACGAACATCGTCACCGGCTGCGCCGCGAACAGCGGCGCGCTGCCGTGGAGAAGCTGCGACCAGAACCCCCCGGCGATGATCACCCGGCTGCGCAGGGTGGTGTCGGCGATGAAGCCATGATCGGCGAGGCTGAGCACGACCTCGATCAGGGCGATGCCCCCGGTCAGCACCAGCAGCGTCAGCGGCAACGGCTGGTTCGGCGGCGGCGGCGTCGGCCGCAGCCCGCTCATCCCCGCACCACGGCGTCGCCCCGAACCCGCACGCCCGACCGGTCAGCCGCCCGGATCGGGGCGCCGGTATCGGCGGAGGCGGAACTGGCGGCAGGATCCTTTCGCATGGGCGAAGGTATCCCCCGCCGCCGGAGCCGGCGCAAGAGGCGGCCGGGCCGCACCGGTGCACCGAAGCGAGCGACCGCCTCGCCCCCGCCCTCCGAAAGCGCCGCGTCAGCCGCCCGCACCCTGCACCGCTCCGCCCGCGGCGCGCTTGCACCGTTGCATCAGGCCGCACCGTCTCTTCTTCGGCGACACGCTTTTCCGCCGGGGTGCCGCCGAAGAAGAGAGGTGCCCGGCTGCCCCGCCTCTCTTCGGATTTCATACTGGCATGAAGCCTATCGGGCAGGACGCGGGGCCCCGCCAACAGGCGGGGAGAAAAAACAACTCAGCCGGCGAATGCCGGCTTCCTTCGAAGGGAGGCCGCAAAGGCGGCCGACCGACCAGCGGCGGCCGAGTGGGGGGCGCGCTCTTCGCGCGCGCCTCCCCGAGGTCGGCGCTCCCCCCGGCCCGGGCGAGGCGCACACCACCGGTCCTCCGCAGCCGATCGCGCCGCGCCCCCTGTCCGAACCCGCCGGACGGACCTAGATCAGCGTCATGACCGGCCTCGTCATCGACAGCGTCACCCGAAACTACCCGAGCGCGCAGGGACCGGTCCCGGTCCTGCGCGGCATCACGCTCGCCCTCGCCCCCGGCGAGAGCCTCGCCCTCACCGGCGAGTCCGGCAGTGGCAAGAGCACCCTCCTCCACCTCGTCGCCGGCCTCGACGCGCCCGACTCCGGCACGATCCGCATCGGCGCCACCCCCGTCACCGGTGCCTCCGACGCCGCCCGCGCCGCCCTCCGCCGCAACGCCATCGGCCTCGTCTTCCAGCAGTTCAACCTGATCCCGAGCCTCGACGTCGCCGCCAACCTCGCCTTCCAGGCCCGCCTCGCCGGCCGCCTCGACCCGGCATGGCAGGCGGCGCTGACCGAGCGCCTCGGCCTCGGCGCCCTCCTCCGCCGCTACCCCGAGCAGCTCTCCGGCGGCCAGCAGCAGCGCGTCGCCATCGGCCGGGCGCTGGCCGCCCGCCCCGCCCTGATCCTCGCCGACGAGCCAACCGGCAACCTCGACGAAGCCACCGCCGACGCGGTGATGGACCTCCTCCTCGACCTCGTCGCCGCCGCCGGCGCCAGCCTGCTGATGGCGACCCACAGCGCCCGCCTCGCCGCCCGCCTCGGCCGCCGCGCCCACCTCCGCGCCGGCCAGCTCGCATGACACCACACCCCGCCGCCCGCCGAAGCCGCCGCCCCCGCGACGCCGGCGCGCCGCCAGATCCCCGGTCCCGTCCCTCCGCCCCGGCACCGGCCCCAGCCCGTGAGCCCCATCCTCGCCGCCCTCCTCGGCCACTGGCGCCGCCACCCCGTCGCCCTCGTCACCCTCGTCGTCGGCCTCGTCGTGGCCACCGCGCTCTGGAGCGGCGTGCAGGCCCTCAACGCCGAGGCCCGGGCCAGCTACGCCCGCGCCGCCGCCGTCGCCGGGGGCGACACCGCCGCGACGATCACCCCGACCAGCGGCCGGCGGATGACCGTCGACGACTGGCTCGCCCTCCGCCGCGCCGGCTGGAAGGCGTCCCCCGTCCTCGAAGGCGACCTCGCCGTCGACGGCGGCAGCCTCCGCGTCGTCGGCATCGAACCCCTGTCGCTCCCCGCCGGCGCCGCCGACCGCTTCGGCTCCGGCGCCGACGGCCTCCGGGCCTTCGTCCTGCCGCCCCACCGCGGCCTCGCCGCCCCCGAAACCGTCGCCAGCCTCGCCACCACCCCCGGCCTGCCGCCCCTCGAGGCCAGCGACGCCCTGCCGCCCGACACCCTCGTCGTCGACATCGGCGTCGCCGCGCGCCTGCTCGACTCACCCGACGCCGTCTCGCGCCTCCTCCTCCCGCCCGCCGACGCCGCCCGCGCCCTGCCCCCCGCCCTCGCCGGCCGCATGACGGTCTCGCCCCCCGCTCCCCGCGGTGACCTCGACCGCCTCACCGACAGCTTCCACCTCAACCTCACCGCCTTCGGCTTTCTCTCCTTCGTCGTCGGCCTCTTCATCGTCTACGCCGCCGTCGGCCTCGCCTTCGAGCAGCGCCGCCCGACCTTCCGCACCCTCCGCGCCTGCGGCGTCTCCGCCCGCCGCCTCGCCGCCGCCCTCGTCGCCGAACTCCTCGTCATCGCGATCCTCGCCGGCCTCGTCGGCGTCGCCGCCGGCTACGCCGTCGCCGCGGCCCTGCTCCCCGACGTCGCCGCCTCGCTGCGCGGCCTCGCCGGCGCCCGCGTCCCCGGCACCCTCACCCTCGGGCCGGGCTGGTGGTTCGGCGGCCTCGCGATGAGCGTCGCCGGCGCCCTCGCCGCCTCCGCCGTCAGCCTGTGGCGCGCCACCACCCTGCCGCTCCTCGCCCCCGCCCAACCCCAGGCGTGGCTCGAAGGCCAGCGCCGCCTGCTCCGCGTCCAGCTCGCCCTCGCCCTCCTGCTCTGGACCGCCGCCCTGGCCGCGCTCTCCCTCGGCCACGGCCTCGTCGCCGGCTTCGCCGCGATGGCCGGCCTCCTCCTCGGCGCCGCCCTCGCCCTCCCCTCCGGCCTCGCCGCCGCCCTCGCCCTCGGCGCCCGCCGCGCCCGCCACCCGGTCGCCGCCTGGGCCTGGGCCGACGCCCGTCAGGGCCTCGGCGGCCTGTCGCTGGCCCTGATGGCCCTGCTCCTCGCCCTCGCCGTCAACGTCGGCGTCGGGACGATGGTCGACAGCTTCCGCAGCGCCTTCCTCGGCTACCTCGACCAGCGCCTCGCCGCCGAGGCCTACGTCACCGGCCACGACGCCGAGACCGCCGCCGCCATCGAAGCCTGGCTCGCCGACCGCCCCGAAGTGACCGCCATCCTGCCGATCCAGAACAGCGCCATCCGCCTCGCCGACTGGCCCGTCGAGGTCTACGGCTTCCGCGACGACGCCACCTACCGCGACAACTGGCCCCTGATCGCCGCCCTCCCCGACGCCTGGGACCAGACCGCCCGGGGCGAAGCCGTCCTCGTCTCCGAACAGCTCGCCCGCCGCCTCGGCGTCCACCCGGGCGACCCGATCACCCTGCCGACCGACTCCGGCGCCTGGGCGACCACCGTCGCCGCGATCTACCCCGACTACGGCAACATCGAAGGCCAGGTGATGGTCGCGCTCGACACCCTCGCCGCCCGCTGGCACGACGTCGACCGCCGGCGCATGGCGGTGCGCGCCACCCCCGAGGCCGTCCCGGCCCTCCTCGCCGACCTCCGCGCCACCTTCGGCGACGACGCCGAGGCCGTCGACCAGCGCGGCCTCAAGGACGTGTCGCAACGGATCTTCGAGAAGACCTTCGCCGTCACCGTCGCTCTCAACGCCCTGACCCTCGCCGTCGCCGGCATCGCGCTCTTGACCGCGCTCCTCGCCCTCGCCTCCGCCCGTCTCGTGCAGGTGGCGCCGCTCTGGGCCCTCGGCCTGACCCGCCGCCGCCTCGCCCTGATCGAGCTCGCGCGCACCGTCGGTCTCGCCGCCCTCACCGCGGTCTTCGCCCTCCCCCTCGGCCTCGCCGTCGCCTGGCTCCTCGCCGCCGTGGTCAACGTCCGCGCCTTCGGCTGGCGGATCCCCGTCCACCTCTTCCCCGGCCAGTGGGCGACCCTCTTCGCCCTCGCCCTCGCCACCGCCGCCCTCGCCGCCCTCTGGCCCGCCTGGCGCCTCCGCCGCGCCTCCCCCCTCGACCTGCTCCAGGGTTTCAGCAATGAGCGTTGACCGATCCCGCCCGCGTCGCTGGCTGGCCCTCGCCGCCGCCCTCGCGCTGGCTCTCCCCGCCGCAGCCCTCGCTCAAGGCTTCGCCGGCCTCGGCACCGATGCCGAAGGGTTCGCGCCCGTCACCCCGCCGGCCCACCTCGCCTTTCCGCGCGACCACGGCCCCCACCCCGACTTCCGCATCGAGTGGTGGTACCTCACCGCCAACCTCACCGGCCCCGACGGCACCCCCTACGGCGTCCAGTGGACCCTCTTCCGCCAGGCGATGGCCCCCGGCGACACCCCGGGCTGGGAGAGCCCCCAGGTCTGGATGGCCCACGCGGCCCTCACCACCGCCAACGACCACCGCTTCGCCGAAACCTTCGCCCGCGGCGGCATCGGCCAGGCCGGCGTCACCCTCGCCCCCTTCCGCGCCTTCATCGACGACTGGTCGATGGCCGCCCCCGCCGGGACCACCGACGACACCCTCGCCACGCTCGCCCTCCACGCCACCGGCGACGGCTTCGCCTACGACCTCGCCCTGACCACCGACAAGGCGCCCGTCCCGCAGGGCGACGCCGGCTACAGCCTCAAGTCCGACTCCGGCCAGGCCTCCTACTACTACAGCCAGCCCTTCTACACCGCCGCCGGCACCCTCACCCTCGACGGCCGCACCATCCCCGTCACCGGCCAGGCGTGGCTCGACCGCGAATGGTCGAGCCAGCCCCTCGCCGCCGGACAGGACGGCTGGGACTGGTTCGCCCTCCACCTCGACGACGGCGCCAAGGTGATGGTCTACCGCCTCCGCGACACCGACGGCACCGCCTATACCGCCGGCACCTGGATCGCCGCCGACGGCACCCCGCGCCCGCTCCCCCGCGACGCCATCACCGCCACGCCCACCGCCTGGGCCGAGGTCGCCGGCCGCCGCCTCCCCTCCGGCTGGCACCTCGCGATCCCGTCCGACGGCCTCACGGTGGACATCGCCCCGCTCGACGCCCAAAGCTGGATGGGCACGACCTACGCCTACTGGGAGGGGCCGGTCCGCGTCACCGGCAGCCACGCCGGCCGCGGCTACCTCGAGATGACCGGCTACTGAGGGAGACCACCATGGAAGACAGCCTCAACGTCCTCGGCGAGCGCCTGAAGCCCTGCTCCTTCGACCCCAAGACCGGCTTCTTCCGCGACGGCTGCTGCAACACGAGCCCCGAGGACCGCGGCCGCCACACCATCTGCGCCCGGATGACGGCGGAGTTCCTCGCCTTCTCCAGCGCCCGCGGCAACGACCTCTCGACGCCGCGCCCCGAGTACGGCTTCGCCGGCCTCGCCCCCGGCGACCGCTGGTGCCTCTGCCTCGACCGCTGGCTCGAGGCCGAAGCCGCCGGCGTCGCCCCGCGCGTCGTCCTCGCCAGCACCCACCGCTCGGTCCTCGACACGGTGCCCCTCGCCCGGCTCGAATCCCACGCCATGCCCCACCGCTCCCGTTCGGCCCCCGACTGAAGCCCGGCGGATTCCGCACGACGCCCCCGCACTCAAACGAACGGCCCCGCGACGAGCACGCGGGGCCGTTCAGATGCTGTAGTCTCGGGATGCCCGCGCCGGTCAGGCGCCGGCGCGGGTCCGGCGGGTCACACCCGCTGCTCGGCGAAGCGGCGCAGCACCGCGCTGACGCGCGGGTCGCCGGCCAGGCGATCCGGGTCCCAGAGCCGAAGGGCATCCCGGGACGTGAGGCGCTCGCCGATTGCCTCCTGAAGCACGTCGGCGAGGCAAGGCCCACTCATCGGGTCCATCCCCCGCGCTATCAACCTTTCGTTGATCCGTGCGTCAGTCGCGAGAACGACAATTGTCCGGTCCTGCATGCGACATCCTCCCAGCGGCCATCTGCCTTCTGCGACAGACCATAGCGCAACTCGCCTCTCGGGAATAGAATGGAGATGGCATCGGCGTCCTCCTGCCGCACCCCCCCTCCCTCGCGCCCACCTCCGGTCCTCCCGCGCCGTGACGCAGCGCAGCGTTCGCGAGAGAGACCCCCGTCTCATACTTTCGTAGCAGAGGCCCCTCCCGCGGCTCTCCCGGCAGTTGTCTCGTTGCGAAACGTTTCCGCACAGGCCCGGCCCCGGAGAGGCACCCGCAATTCCCCTTCATGCTGCATCGCAACAGCGCCCGCCACCGCCCCCGGACCACGCAGGAATCCCCACCGCCCCGCCCGCACCCCGAGGCGCGCACCGCATCGGTGAAGCCCGCCTTCAGCCCTGGGACATTTGCGCACAGCGCTCGCCCGACGCCGCCCCAGAACGAATCGCCCCGCGACACCGCCCGTGGTCCCCCGGAGCCCTTCCCCCGAACACCTGCGCCGCCCGCCCGCAGCCGGGGCGCCACCGGCCCCGCCCTCGCGCCGCACGGCGCCTCTGTCGCCAGACGATCGGCCGCAGCGGCTGCAGCGTGCACGAGCGCCGGCCGGCACGCAGCCGCGCCCCGACCGGCGCGGCCACGACTTTGACGATCAATCCGCGCGGGTTACTGCAGGTCGGCGAAGGCTTCGCGAATGCGCCGGACCGCCTCGACCACGTGGGCCCGCTGGGTGGCGATGTTGAAGCGCAGGAAGGTCTCGCCGCCCTTGCCGAAGGTGGCGCCGTGGCTCGGCGCCACACGCGCCTGCTGCTGCACCCGTCCGGTAAACTCCTCCGCCGACATGCCGGTCCCGGCGAAGTCGACCCACGACAGATAGGTCGAATCGAGCGGCATCGGCCGCACCCCGGGGATCGCCCCGAGGCCCTCGCTCAGCAGCGCGGCATTGCCGGCGAGATAGACCAGAAGCGCGTCGAGCCACGCATCCCCGCCCTCGTAGGCCGCCGTCGCCGCCAGCAGCCCGAAGCGGTTCGGACTGGACCCGGCGGCGAACTGGGTCGCGTAGCGCTGGCGCAGCGCCGCATCCGGAATGATGACGTTCCCGGTCATCGCCCCGGCGATGTTGAAGGTCTTGGTCGTCGAGGAAAGCACCACCATCCGGTCGAGGATCTCCGGCGCGGCAAGCGGCATCGGCAGGTGCCGCTCTCCCGGCATCACCAGGTCGTGGTGGATCTCGTCCGACACCAGCACCAGGTCATGGGCGACGCAGAAGTCCGCAAGCGCCCGCAGCTCCTCCCGGCTCCATACCCGCCCGCCCGGATTGTGCGGCGAGCAGAGCACCAGCATCCGCTCCCGCCCGGTCAGCCGCGCGGCAAGGGCGTCGAGGTCCATCGCATACCGCCCGTCCTCGCGCACCACGAGCTCCGACTCGACCACCTCGCGGTGGGTGCCCCGGATCACCCGGTAGAAGGCGTGGTAGACCGGCGAGAACAGGATCACCCCGTCCCCCGGCTCGGTGAAGGCCGCGATGCAGATCGCCAGCCCGGCGACGACGCCATGCGTCGTCCCGATCGCCTCCGGCTCCACCTCCCAGCCGTGGCGCCGCGCCATCCACCCGGTGATCGCCGCCTTGTAGGCCCGGTCGTCGCCGAAATAGCCATGCACCCCGTGCTCGACCGCGGCGGCAAGCGCGGCGTTGACCGCCGGCGGGGCGCAAAAGTCCATGTCCGCCACCCACATCGCAATGCCGTCGTCCGGCGACACGCCGTAGAGGGCCTGCATCTTGTCCCACTTGACCGAATGGGTATTGCGGCGGTCGATCGGCGCGTCGAAATCGAACATGGCATCCTTCGCGGGTCGGGAAGGCGGCGAAAGGCCACCCGTCCGCCAAGGGCTATCCGTGGGCGGCGGCACCTTCAACCCTCACGACGTCCCCGGCGCGACCACCTTGGCGTCCCGCCGCGATTGCTCTAGCTGCTGGCCATCTGCCCGCGACGGAGCGCCCCAATGAGCTACCGGCCCAAAACGAGCGACTGGCCCCGATGAATTACTGGATCGTCTTCCTCGGCGCCGGTTTCGGCGGAATGCTCCGCCACGCCGCCAACATGGCCGGCCTCCGCCTCGGCTGGACCGGCTTCCCGGCCGCCACCTTCGCGGTCAACGTCAGCGGCTCCTTCATCATGGGCCTCGTGGCCGGCATCTTCGCCCTCCGCGCCGAGCTGCCCCAGCCCGTCCGGCTCTTCCTGATGACGGGCATGCTCGGCGGCTACACGACCTTCTCCGCCTTCTCCCTCGACGCCGCGATTCTCTGGGAGCGCGGCCGCCCCGTCGCCGCCGCCCTCTACGTCGCCGGCTCCGTCGCCCTCTCCCTCGCCGGCCTCTTCGCCGGCCTCGCGCTGATGCGCGCCCTCTTCCGGGCCTGAGCGATGCGCGGCCTCCTCGTCACCTGGCAGTTCTGGGCCATCCTCTCTGCCGTCTTCGCCGCGATGACCGCGATTTTCGCCAAGGTCGGCGTAACCGGGATCGCCTCGGACTTCGCGACGCTGATCCGCACCGTCGTCATCCTCGTCGTCGTCGCTGCCATCGTCGCCGCCACCGGCCAGTGGCAGCCGCCCGCCTCGGTCCCGGCACGGACCTGGACCTTCCTCGTGCTCTCCGGGCTCGCCACCGGCGCCTCCTGGCTCTGCTACTTCCGCGCCCTGAAACTCGGTGACGCCGCCCGCGTCGCCCCCATCGACAAGCTCAGCGTCGTCTTCGTCGCCATCCTCGCCACGCTGCTGCTCGGCGAGCGCCTGTCGCCGACCGCCTGGGGCGGCGTCGCGCTGATCGCCGCGGGGGCCCTCCTCGTCGCGCGCGGCGGCTGAGCGCCCGGCTTGCCAAGCCGCGGCCCATCTCTTATCTCGCGGCAATGGCCCTCCGCCCGATCCTGATCCATCCCGATCCGAAGCTCCGCAAGGTCGCCGACCCGGTCGCTACCGTCGACGCGACGGTGCGGGCGCTGGCCGACGACATGCTCGCGACCATGTACGACGCCCCCGGCATCGGCCTCGCCGCCACCCAGCTCGGGGTGATGCGCCGCGCCTTCGTCATGGACTGCGCCGGCAAGGACGACGCGCCCGACCCGATGGTCATGCTCAACCCCGAGATCCTCTCCGCCTCGGCCGAGACCGTCACCGGCGAGGAAGGCTGCCTCTCGATCCCCGACGTCTACGAGGACGTCACCCGGGCCGCCCGCGTCCGCCTGCGCTGGCTCGGCCTCGACGGCCGCATCCACGAGCACGAGTTCGGCGACCGCTGGGCGATCTGCGCCCAGCACGAGATCGACCACCTCGACGGCAAGCTCTTCATCGACTACCTGAGCGCGGTCAAACGCACGATGATCACCGCCCGCATGCGCAAGCTGAAGCGCGAGAAGACCCGCCCGTGAGTCGATGGCGTGATCCGATGCCGGCGACGTCGCCCCGGCGCCGCCGAGAACCCCGGCCACCCATGCGCCTGATCTTCATGGGCACCCCGGACTTCTCGGTCCACGCCCTCGACGCCCTCCACGCCGCCGGCCACGACATCGCCTGCGTCTACACCCGCGCCCCCCAACCGGCCGGCCGCGGCCAGAAGCAGCGCCCGAGCCCCGTCCACGCCCGCGCCGACGCCCTCGGCTTGCCGGTCCGCACCCCGAAGACCCTCCGCACCCCCGACGAGCAGGCCGCCTTCGCCGCCCTGGGCGCCGAGGCCGCCGTCGTCGTCGCCTACGGCCTCATCCTGCCGCAGCCGGTCCTCGACGCCCCGACCCGCGGCTGCTTCAACATCCACGCCTCGCTGCTGCCGCGCTGGCGCGGCGCCGCCCCGATCCAGCGCGCGATCATGGCCGGCGACGCCGAGACCGGCATCGCGATCATGGCGATGGAAGCCGGCCTCGACACCGGCCCGGTCCTCCTCCGCAAGGCCGTCCCCATCGCCCCGAACGACACCGCCGGCACCCTCCACGACCGCCTCGCCCCGCTCGGCGCCCGCCTCGTCGTCGACGCCCTCGCCCACCTCGACGGCCTGCCCCCGCTCCCGCAGCCCGAAGACGGCGTCACCTACGCCGCCAAGATCGACAAGGCCGAAGCCCGCATCGACTGGACCCGTCCCGCCGTCGAGATCGACCACCAGATCCGCGGCCTCTCGCCCTTCCCCGGCGCCTGGACCCAGTCCGGCGGCGACCGCCTCAAGCTCCTGCTCTCCGAACCCGCCCCCGGCACCGGCGCCCCCGGTACCGTGCTCGACGCCGCCCCGACCGTCGCCTGCGGCACCGGCGCCGTCCGCCTCCTCCGCCTCCAGCGCCCCGGCCGCGGCCCGCAGGACGCCGCCGACTTCCTCCGCGGCTTCCCCCTCGCGCCGGGCGACCGGCTCGGCTGAGGGTGGCCCTCGCCACCCCGCCGGGCTAGATCGCTCCCCGGACAGTCCAAGGAAGCCCCATGACCCGCAAGCTCGCCACCATCGCCGTCAGCACCCGCCCCGGGCGGATCGGCATCCACGTCGCCCGCTGGATGCAGGGCGTGGCCGAGGCGCACGACGGCTTCGACTCGACCCTCGTCGACCTCGCCGAGGTCGCCCTGCCGATCTACGACGAGCCGAAGCACCCCCGCCTCCGCGACTACCACCACGACCACACCAAGCGCTGGAGCGCCATCGTCGACGCCGCCGACGCCTTCGTCTTCGTCATGCCCGAATACAACTACAGCCCGCCGCCGTCGCTCCTGAACGCCCTCGACTTCCTCTTCCACGAGTGGGGCTACAAGCCCGCCGCCTTCGTCAGCTACGGCGGCATCTCCGGCGGCCTGCGCGCCGTCCAGGCGGCGAAGCTGACGCTGACCACGCTCAAGGTCGTGCCGCTCACCGAGGCCGTCGTCATCCCCTTCGTCGCGAACCACGTCAAGGACGGCACCTTCACCCCCAACGAGATTCAGGAGAAGGCCGCGCCCGAGATGCTCGACGCCCTCGCCCGCTGGTCCGATGCGCTTAAGGTGTTGCGCCTCTGATCGGTCCGCGCGCCATCCGCGCCCGCAGGAGCGTCATCAATGCGCCGTCGCGGGGCAGGCTAGCGGCCTTGCCCTGCTCGCTCAGCCAGTAGAACCGCCCCGGCGGCAGCGAGGGCGGAAGCTCGTAGTCCATGCCCTCCCAGCCGTCCTCGCGGAAGGCATAGAAGGCCCAGTGCCCGCCCCGTGCCTCGATGGCGTCGATGACGTCGCCGAGGTAGGTTCCACAGTCCGCCCAGCGCCGCATGCAGCCGAACTCCCCGGCGACCACCCGCGTCGGCGGCAGGCCATGCGCCTCGGCCCAGTCGAAAGCAGCGCCGACGTGGGCCGCTACCGTTTCGCGCGTCCACGCGACCTCGCCGCCGCCGTAGTCAGTGACCGCGCCCGGATAGCGGAGCGGCACGTCGCGCTTCATGTTCGGCGCGCTCGTCGCGGCATAGGGCTCGTACATGTGGAAGGCGTAGAGCACACGGTCGTCGCCGAGCGGCGCGGGCCAGGTCGCGAGCGCGCGCGGGTTCGCGTACCAGCCGGCATCGACCATCACCGGCGTCACCGGATCGACGCTGCGGATCGCCGCGATCAGCCGCCCGTACAGCGCCGGCAGGTCGCGCGGCCCGCCCGCCTCCGCACTCTGCCATGCAACCGCCTCGGCCATCGGGCCATTCTCGGCTGGCCCGCCCTCTCGCTCCGGCGCCGGCTCGTTGACGAGGTTGTAGGCGGCGACCGCCGGATGGTCCTTTACCGCCGCCGCGAGGTCTCGCCAGAAGGCCTTCGCCTCCGCGGCAAAGGCGGGGTCGGACCACAACCGGTCGTCGAAAGCGCCGTCGTTCTGCTGGCTCCACCGCGCCCCCGGCAGGCTCAGCGGCACGATCACCACCTTCAACCCTGCCGCCCCGGCCGCGTCGAGGGTCGCCCGCAGCGTCGCAAGGTCCGCGGGTGGGAGGCCGGCATAGGCGCCTGCGTCCCCGATCAGGAAATCCCGCCCGGTACCCGGCCACTTGGAAAAGGCGAGCCGCACCCAGGTTGCGCCCGTCGCCTTCAGCGCCGCGAAATAGGCGGCGTCGGGCGGGGCCTCGTTGAAGCTGTTCGCACCGTGCCGCGGCACGTCCCAAAATCCGAACGAGGTCGGCGGCCTCCGTACCGCGGGCGGAGGCGAGCGCAAGGCAGAGGGCCAGCGCCCTCACGGGCGCCAGGCGAGGAAGTTGGCGATCAGCCGCAGCCCCGTCGCCTGGCTCTTCTCCGGATGAAACTGCGTCCCGATCAGATTGTCCCGCGCCACCACGGCCGTGATCGCCCCGCCATGATCGGCGGTGGCGATCCGCTGCGCCCCGTCATCCGGGACGAGATGATACGAGTGCACGAAATAGGCGTGGTCCCCCGAACCGATCCCCTCCAGCACCGGATGCGCCCCCCCGATCTCCGGCGAAATCTCCAGCGCGTTCCACCCCATGTGCGGGACCTTCAGCCCCGCCCCCTCCGGCGCGATCCGCACCACGTCGCCCGGTATCCACCCGAACCCCGCCGTCTCCCCGAACTCGAGCCCCCGCGTCGCCATCATCTGCTGCCCGACGCAGATCCCGAGAAACGGCACGCCCCCACCGATCACCCGTTCCTCGACCGCCTCGAACAACCCCGGCATCGCCGCCAGCCCCGCCCGGCAATCCGCAAACGCCCCGACCCCCGGCAGCACGATCCGCTCCGCCGCCCGCACCACCTCCGGATCGGACGACACCACCACCGGCCCCCCGCCGGTCTCGGCCGCCATCCGCTGGAAGCTCTTCAGCGCCGAGTGCAGGTTCCCGCTCTCGTAGTCGACGATGACCGTTCCAGACCGGGCGTCATTCCGTCAGCGTCCCCTTCGTCGACGGGATCGCATCCGCCATCCGCGGGTCCGCCTCCACCGCCGCCCGCAACGCCTGCGCCACCGCCTTGAACGCCGCCTCGGCGATATGGTGGCTGTTCTCCCCGTCCAGCAGCGCGACGTTCAGCGTCATCCGCGCATTCATCGCCAGCGCCGTGAAGAACTCCCGCACCAGCTCGGTATCGAACGTCCCGATCTTCGCGCTCGGAAACCCGACCTTCCACACCAGGAACGGCCGCCCCGACAGGTCCAGCGCCGCCCGCACCAGCGCCTCGTCCATCGCCAGATGGCAGGACCCGTACCGCCGGATGCCGCGCTTGTCCCCCAGCGCCTCGCAGAGCGCCCGCCCGAGCGCAATCCCGACGTCCTCCACCGTGTGATGGTCGTCGATGTGCAGGTCGCCCGTCGCCTCCACCGTCATGTCGATCAGCGCGTGCCGGGCCAGCTGATCCAGCATGTGGTCGAAGAACCCGACCCCCGTCCGGTTGTCATGCCGCCCGGTCCCGTCAAGGTCGATCGTCACCGAGAGCCTGGTCTCGGCGGTCGTGCGGCTGACTTCGGCGGTGCGCATCGGCAGGTTTCCTCGGCTGACCGCGGGCTTATAGCCCGCCCCGCCCGCCGCTCCAAGGCCGCGCCGCGCGCGCCCGCCGTTGACTCAGGCGTCCCCGGGCTGGCCTATGGTGCACCTGCGAACAGACGCGAGAGGGCCAGCGCCATGAGCTTCACCATTCCCCCGAGCCCGCCGGCGCGGCCGAACCGCTGCCAGCTCTTCGGCCCCGGCTCCCGCCCCGAGCTCTTCCCCAAGATGGCCGCCTCCGCCGCCGACGTCATCAACCTCGACCTCGAGGACAGCGTCCCCCCCGCCGACAAGCCGCAGGCCCGCGCCAACATCATCAAGGCCATCTCCGAGGTGGACTGGGGCACCAAGACCCTCTCGGTCCGCATCAACGGCCTCGACACCCCCTTCTGGTACCGCGACGTCATCGACCTGCTCGAACAGGGCGGCGAACGCCTCGACATCATCATGATCCCCAAGGCGGGCACCGCCGCCGACCTCTACGCCGTCGACGCCCTCGTCACCGCCATCGAAACCGCCAAGGGCCGCACCAAGACGCCTCGGCTTCGAAGTCATCATCGAGACCGCCCTCGGCTTCGCCAACGTCCGCGAGATCGCCGCCGCCTCGCCCCGCCTCCAGGCGATGAGCCTCGGCGCCGCCGACTTCGCCGCCTCGATGGGCATGCAGACCACCGGCATCGGCGGCACCCAGGACGGCTACTACATGCTCGCCCCCAAGGAAGACGAAGGCCCGCGCACCCCCGTCTACGGCGACCCCTGGCACGGCGTCACCGCCGCCATCGTCTCCGCCTGCCGCGCCAACGGCGTCCTCCCCGTCGACGGCCCCTACGGCGACTTCTCCGACCCCGAAGGCTTCACCGCCCAGGCCCGCCGCTCCGCCACCATGGGCATGGTCGGCAAATGGGCGATCCACCCCTCCCAGGTCAAACTCGCCAACGAGGTCTTCACCCCCTCCGACGCCAAGGTCGGCGAGGCCCGCGAAATCCTCGCCGCGATGAAGGACGCCGAGGCCAAGGGCCAGGGCGCCGTCGTCTACAAGGGCCGCCTCATCGACATCGCCTCGGTCCGCCAGGCCCAGGTCATCGTCAAGATGTCCGAGCTGATCGCCGGCTGATCGCTGGCAAGCCGCCTCAGCATTCACTTCACGGGTTTGTCCGTCGACAAATCCGTGCGCGCCTGCCTGCCCCCGGCAGGCGCGTCTCCGACGCACCCGCCAGGCAGGCGCGCACGGATTGGAGAACGACGGTCCAGGCCGCACCCCCCTCGGTCTCCGCGCTCACGCGCTCCAACCGACGAACCGGCGCGAGGCAATGCCTCGCTCAGAGCCGGTTCGAGATGACTCAACGGCGAGCCGCGTCTTTTCACCGCACCAGCAGCACCGGCACACGCACCGTGCGGATCATCGCCGTCGTCGTGCTCCCGACAATCAGCGCCCGCAAGGGCGAGTGCCCATAAGCGCCCATGACCAGCAACGCCCCGGGCGTCGCGGCGACCACCGCCGGGATCACCTCATCCGCACGCCCGGCCCGCACCGTTGCCTCGACCGACCGTCCCGAACCCAGCTCCGCCGCCGCAGCGCCGGCAAGGGCGCGCTGCCCCTCGCCCTCCCCTCCGGCCACGACGATCTCCACCGGCAACTCCCGCAGCAACGGCGAGTTCGCACAGCGCTCCAGCGCCCGCTTCGCCGCCGGACTGCCGTCGTAGGCAAGCACGATCGCCCGCGGCGTCTCCACCGCCCGCGACGCGACGAGGATCGGCCGCGCGCTCGCCCGAACCACCCGCTCGACCTTCGAACCGATGTGCTCCGAGGCAAAGGCATGGCTCGCCCCCCGCTTGCCGATCACGATGACCCGCGCATCCTGCTCGCGCTCCAGGATCGTCTCGACGATCCCCCCGTGGCGATGGACGACCTCCACCGCCACTCCCGCGGCCACCAGCCGCGCCTCCGCCGCCTCGAGCAGCAGGCGCCCGCGCTTCACCTGCAACCGCGAGTCGGCCTCGTCGAGACGCGTCAGCTGCTCGAGCAGGTCGCTCTTCACCCCGAGGCCGATGGCCCCCGACAGATCGTGCCGCTCGGCCACCGAGTCCTTGCGCTGGACGACGTGCAGCAACTCGACCGGCATCTCCAGCCGCACCGACGCCCAGGCCGCCAGATCGCAGACCGAGGCGGCATAAGCCGACGAATCGACGCAGGCGAGAATGCGTTCCATGGTCTCCCTCCCTCAGTGCGCCGCCGTCTGCGCCTCGGCACCCGGCTTGTCGTGGACGCCGAACCGCTCGACCATCGAGGAACTCGCCGCGTCGAGGCCGACGACCTCGACCCGCGTCCCCTCGCGGCGGAACTTCAGCACCACCTTGTCGAGCGTTCCGACGCCGGTGATATCCCAGAACCGCGCCCCGCTCCCGTCGATGACGACCGCGTCGAGCACCTCGCGGAAGTCGAAGGACGAGATGAACAGCTCCGACGAGGCAAAGAACACCTCGCCCGAAATCCGGTAGGTCCGCGTCCGCCCGTCCGCCGACAGCGTCGAGCCGACGGTGAACATCTCCCGGACCTTGCCCGCGAAGAACAGCCCCGACAGCACGACGCCGGCCAGCACCCCCGCCGCGAGGTTGTGCGTCCACACCACGATCACCACCGTCGCCGCCATCACCACCGACGACTGCCACGGCATCCGCCCGATGTCCCGGATCGAGCGCCACGAAAACGTCCCGATCGACACCATGATCATCACCGCGACGAGGCTCGGCATCGGGATGCGCGCCACCAGCGGACTGAGCACGACGAGCAGGAAGATCAGGAACATCCCCGCAACCAGCGTCGACAGCCGCGTCGACCCGCCCGACTTCACGTTGATGACCGACTGCCCGATCATCGCGCACCCGCCCATGCCGCCGAGAAAGCCGGTGACGAAATTGGCGATCCCCTGCCCCTTCATCTCCCGCCGCTTGTCCGACCCGGTATCGGTCAGGTCATCGACGATCTGCGCCGTCATCATCGACTCGAGCAAGCCCACCGCCGCCATCGCCGACGCATAGGGCAGGATGATCCGCAGCGTCTCGACGGTGAACGGCACCTGCGGGATCACGAAGCTCGGCAGCGTCGTCGGCAGCGCCCCCATGTCCCCGACCGTATTGACCCCGATCCCGAGCGACAGCGTCAGCGTCGTCAGCACGACGATCGCGACCAGCGGCGACGGCACCGCCCGCGTCAGGAGCGGAAGCAGGTAGATGATCGCCAGCCCCCCGGCGACCAGCGCATAGGTGACCGGCGGCACGTCGATAAGCTGCGGCAGCTGCGCCACGAAGATCAGGATGGCGAGCGCATTGACGAAGCCGGTGATCACCGAGCGCGACACATACTGCATCAGCAGGTCGAGCCGCAGGAAGCCGGCAACGACCTGCAACACCCCCATCAGCACCGTCGCCGCGAACAGATACTCGACCCCATGCTCGCGCACGAGCGACCCCACCAGCACCGCGACGGCCGCCGTCGCCGCCGAGATCATCCCCGGCCGCCCGCCGGCAAAGGCGATGATCACCGCAATCGAAAACGACGCATAGAGCCCGACACGCGGATCGACGCCGGCGATGATCGAGAAGCCGATCGCCTCCGGGATCAGGGCGAGGGCAACGACCACGCCGGCGAGGAAATCGGCGCGCGGACTGGCAAGCCAGTCGCGGCGCAGGGTATCGGCGAAAGCCATGGGACTACTCGAGGCTGTTTGCAGCCGGGCCGCCCGCGGGGGGCGCTCGACAAGGCGATGCAGGTTGTCCCGGGGATAGGCGCCGGGCCGAGCCACCCGGCAAGCCGGGTCCGGTGATACCCGAGCGATACCCTCAAACCGCGCCCTGCCGCAAGTGCGAAGCCCAAACCGAACCCAAGCCGCAGCCGGAGCGACCTCTGCAACACCGCTCCCACCCGCTCCGTCCGTTGCCCGTTAACGCACATGAACAGCAGGTTAACGCGCCAAGGAATATTGTTCAATATCATAGGCTTGACCTCTTGCGCACGCGTGCGCAAGACCGTGCAGCACGCCTCCGGGCCTCCCTCGGAGCCGAAGGCCCTCACAGGCTCAGGCGCCCCGCGACGCCTTCTCCTCGATCCCCGACCGCCCCTCGCGGCGCTCCAACTCGCCGGTCACGTCCACCCACTGCACCCCGGCCGCCTGCAGCATGACCTGCAGGTGATAGAGCACGTCCGCCGCCTCATGCACGAGCCCGGCCCTGTCGCCCGAGGCCGCGGCCACGATCGCCTCGACCGCCTCCTCCCCGAACTTCTCCGCGCACTTCCCCGGCCCCTTCGCCAGCATCGCCGCGGTATGCGACGAGGCCGGATCGCCCCCCGCCCGCGCCGCAACCGTCGCCGCCAGCCTCTCCAGAACGTCGCTCACGTCAGCCTCACCGCTATCCCGGCCGCAGCCATCGCCGCCTTCGCCTCGCCGATCGAATGCTCGCCGAAGTGAAAGATCGACGCCGCCAGCACCGCCGAAGCATGCCCCTCCGTCACCCCCTCCACCAGATGCGCCAGGGTCCCCACCCCGCCGCTCGCAATCACCGGCACCCCGACCGCATCCGCAATCGCCCGCGTCAGCGGCAGGTTGTACCCCGCCCGCGTCCCGTCCCGATCCATCGAGGTCAGCAGGATCTCCCCCGCCCCCCGCCGCTC
Organism: uncultured Alphaproteobacteria bacterium; assembly: GCA_963798235.1. Taxonomy (GTDB): domain Bacteria; phylum Pseudomonadota; class Alphaproteobacteria; order Rhodobacterales; family Rhodobacteraceae; genus Amaricoccus. Next base: position 199,922 of record CAWCSN010000001.1, read on the forward strand.
CATCTCGCGCGCAAAGCCCACCGCATCGATCCCCGTCGCCCGCGTCCCGCCGTGGGTGAAAATCTCCCACCGCCCCGCCGCCACCGTCTTCGCATCGATCGCAACCGTGATGCACTGCGCCCCGAACTTCTCCGAAGCCCGCCCGATCACCGCCGGGTCCGCCACCGCCGCCGTATTGAAACTCACCTTGTCGGCCCCCGCGAGCAACAACGCCCGCACGTCCTCCACCGTCCGCACCCCGCCACCAATCGTCAGCGGCATGAAGCACTGCTCCGCCGTCCGGCTCACCAGATCGAGCAACGTCCCCCGGTTCTCCAGGCTCGCCGCAATGTCGAGAAAACACAGCTCGTCCGCCCCGGCCGCATCATAGGCCCGCGCCGCCTCGACCGGATCGCCCGCGTCGACCAGATCGACGAAGTTCACGCCCTTGACGACGCGACCCTCCTTGACGTCGAGGCAGGGAATGACCCGCACCTTCAGCATCGGCCCCTCCGGACTTCCGCCGCCCGGATAGACGACGCCGCCGGTCCCGTCCACCCGCGTCGCCTTGCCGAAGCCCCGCCGATCGGCGACACTGATCCGATCCCGGAGAGCCGAGGCATGAACACGACAGTCGCAACCCTCACGGCCGCCCTCCTGCTTGCCGCCTGCACCAACAGGCCACCCAGCCGGTCCCGGGGCCAACCGCCGACGGCGGTCCCGCCGCCCACGCCTGCGTCAGGGATGTCGCCAGCACGACCAACAACCCCGACACGCGCGTCGTCAGCGCTACCCCCTCGGGAACCGGAACCGACGTCATCCTCGGCGTCGGCCCGACGGGCCAATGGCATTGCTTCGCCTATAGCGACGGCACCACCGGCGGCATCCAGTCGCTCACCGACGAAGGCAAGGCCTAGCCGTCAGGCCGCCCGCACCGTCACCGCCGCCGCCCCCGCCGCGATCAGCGCCGTCCCGCCCGCCCGGTTGAGGATGCGCACCGCCCGCGGGCTCGACGCCAGCCGCCGCGCCCGCGCCGCAAGCAGCGCGAAACCGAAGGCGTTGGCGAAGGCGAGCGTCACGAAGGTCGCCTCGAAGATTGCCATCTGCGGCCAGAACGGCCGCCCCGGATCGAGGAACTGCGGCAGGAAGGCGACGAAGAACACGATCGACTTCGGGTTCAGCGTCGTCACCAGCCAGGCGTGCGCCAGCATCCGCCTCGCCGCCACCGGCTCGGTCCGCGCCTCGGCCTCCAGCGTCGACCCCGCCCGCCACAGCTTCACCCCGAGCCACACCAGATAGCCCGCCCCGACCCACTTCACCGCCGTGAACAGCGCCGCCGAACTTGCCAGCAACGCCCCGACCCCGAGCATCGACAGCGTCATCGCCGTGAAATCGCCGAGTGCCACCCCCGTCGCCACCGGCGCCGCCACCTTCCACCCGCGCCCGAGCGCATAGGACACCACCAGCAGGATCGTCGGCCCCGGGATCATCAGCAGCACCGCCGAAGCCGCCACGAACGCCAACCATGTCTCGAAGCTCATCCCCGCCCCCCTCTCAGGCCGCCAGCAGCCGCACCGCCTCGCCCACGTCGATCGCGCCCTCGTAGAGCGCCCGACCCGAGATCGCCCCGTCCAGCGGCGCCCCGCTCGCCTTCAGCGCCCTGAGATCGTCGAGCGACGAAATCCCCCCGCTCGCAATCACCGGGATCGCCACCGCCCGCGCCAGCGCCGCCGTCGCGGCCACGTTCGGCCCCTGCATCGCGCCGTCCCGGTCGATGTCGGTATAGACGATCGCCGCCACGCCCACATCCTCGAACCGCCGCGCCAGATCGACAGCCTCGGTCTCGCTCGTCTCCGCCCAGCCCTCGACCGCCACCTTGCCGCCGCGCGCATCGATCCCGACCGCTACCCGCCCGGGATGCGCCCGCGCCGCCGCCCGCACCAGCTCCGGATCGCGCAGCGCCACCGTCCCGAGGATCACCCGCCGCACGCCCTTCTCCAGCCAGGCCTCGATCGCCGCCCGATCCCGTATCCCGCCGCCAAGCTGCACCGGCACCGCAACCGCCGCGAGGATCGCCTCCACCGCCGCCCCGTTGACCGGCCGCCCCGCAAACGCCCCGTTGAGGTCGACGATATGCAGCCACGCGCATCCCGCTTCGGCAAAGGCCCGCGCCTGCGCCGCCGGATCGCTGCCAAACACCGTCGCCTTGTCCATCTCCCCGCGCAGCAGCCGGACACAATTGCCATCCTTCAGATCGATGGCGGGATAGAGGATCATGCGCGCGCACTCCAGAAAAGCCGCGCCTTATACCCCGCGTCCCGCCGAATGCAAAAGCCCGAGGGCCCGACAGGTCGCACCGCCGGGAGCGTTCATACCGATGCTGCGCATGTACTGGCCGAGCCCGAAGAAGCCCTCCATCCCGACGGCACGCGGACGCCGCCGCAAGTGGTGCGGACAGACTGAGGGCCGGGCCAGGGGGTTCACGGGACGGACGCGCCCTCGGCCGAGAATATCCCCGGCTCCCCCGACCTTGCGCGAAGTTCGGCCGCCGGAACGTCAGGCTCTGGACTGCATTCTCCGTTCGTGGTCGATCTGTCCGACCAATCGCGACAGAGGGCGCGAAGTACAGGAAGGGAGCGAAAGAGCGAACCATGACCATTCCCAAGAACACGATCTGCATCTGGTACGACAAGGACGCCGAGGCCGCGGCGCGCTTCTACGCCGCCACCTTCCCGGACAGCGCCGTCACCGGCGTCCACCGCGCGCCCGGCGATTATCCGGACGGAAAGGAAGGCGACGTGCTGACGGTCGACTTCACCGTCTGCGGCATTCCCTGCCTCGGCCTCAACGGCGGCCCCCACTTCAAGCACAACGAGGCCTTTTCCTTTCAGATCGCCACCGACGATCAGGAGGAGACCGATCGCTACTGGAACGCCATCGTCGGCAACGGCGGCGCCGAAAGCGAGTGCGGCTGGTGCAAGGACCGCTGGGGCATCTCCTGGCAGATCACCCCGCGCGTGCTGACCGAGGCGATCACCGCCGGTGGCGACGAGGCGAAGCGCGCCTTCGCTGCGATGATGGAGATGCAGAAGATCGACGTCGCCGCCATCGAGGCCGCCCGGCGCGGCTGACCCCCGCGCCGTCGCCAGCACCGTCACCCGGGCCGGCGGCTCCTCAGCCGAGGATCCCCGGCAGCCGCAGCCCGTGCTCGCGCGCGCACTCGATTGCGATCTCATACCCGGCGTCCGCATGCCGCATCACCCCGGTCGCCGGATCGTTCCACAGCACCCGCGCGATCCGCCTGTCCGCCTCGACCGTCCCGTCGCAGCAGATCACCATCCCCGAATGCTGCGAGAACCCCATCCCGACCCCGCCGCCATGGTGCAGCGACACCCAGGTCGCCCCGCTCGCGCAGTTCAACAGCGCATTCAGCAACGGCCAGTCGCTGACCGCATCCGACCCGTCCGCCATCGCCTCCGTCTCCCGGTTCGGGCTCGCCACGCTCCCCGAATCGAGATGATCCCGCCCGATCACGATCGGCGCCTTCAGCTCGCCGGTCCGCACCATCTCGTTGAACGCCAGCCCCAGCCGGTCCCGCTGCCCCAGCCCGACCCAGCAGATCCGCGCCGGCAGCCCCTGGAACGCGATCCGCTCCCGCGCCATGTCGAGCCACTGGTGGAGGTGCGGATCGTCCGGGATCAGCTCCTTCACCTTGGCGTCGGTCGCGGTAGATATCCTCCGGATCGCCCGACAGCGCCGCCCAGCGGAACGGCCCCACCCCCCGGCAGAACAGCGGCCGGATATAGGCCGGCACGAACCCCGGAAAGGCGAACGCGTCCGCGAGCCCCTCCTCCAGCGCCATCTGCCGGATGTTGTTGCCATAGTCGACCGTCGGCACCCCGGCCTTCCAGAAGTCGACCATCGCCGCGACCTGCACCTTCATCGACGCCCGCGCCGCCCGCTCGACCCCCTTCGGATCGCTCTCCCGCCGCGCCCGCCACTCCCCCATCGTCCAGCCCTGCGGCAGGTAGCCGTTGATCGGATCGTGCGCACTCGTCTGGTCCGTGACGATGTCCGGCCTGCACGCCCCGCCGCACCAGCTCCGGAAACACGTCCGCCGCATTCCCGAGCAGCCCCACCGACTTCGCGACCCCGGCCTTGCCCCAGGCCTCGATCATCGCCAGCGCCTCGTCGAGCGTCTCCGCCTTCTCGTCGAGATACCGCGTCCGCAGCCGGAACTCGATCGACTCCCGATTGCACTCCACCGCCAGACACGACGCCCCGGCAAACACCGCCGCCAGCGGCTGCGCCCCGCCCATCCCGCCCGAGCCCCGCCGTCAGGATCCACCGCCCGGTCAGATCCCCGCCATAATGCCGCCGCCCCGCCTCGGCAAAGGTCTCGAACGTCCCCTGAACGATCCCCTGGCTGCCGATGTAGATCCACGACCCGGCCGTCATCTGGCCGTACATCATCAGCCCCTTGCGATCCAACTCGTTGAAATGGTCCCAGGTCGCCCAGTGCGGCACCAGGTTCGAGTTCGCGATCAGCACCCGCGGCGCATCGGCATGGGTCCGGAACACCCCCACCGGCTTCCCCGACTGCACCAGCAGCGTCTCGTCCGCCTCCAGGTCCTTCAGCGTCGCCACGATCTTGTCGAAGTCCGCCCACGTCCGCGCCGCCCGCCCGATCCCGCCATAGACCACCAGCTCGTGCGGGTTCTCCGCCACGTCCGGGTGCAGGTTGTTCATCAGCATCCGCATCGGCGCCTCGGTCAGCCAGCTCTTGGCGCTGATCTCCGGCCCGGTCGGCGGATAGACGTCGCGGGTGTTCCGGCGGCTGGCGGCGACGTCGGCAGGGGTCATGAGGTCACCTTCAGGTCATCGGCGGCCATCGCCAGGTTCCCGAGGATATCGCGGAGGTGGCCGCGCATCTCCTCCGCCTTCTCGTCGTCCCACGTCCACGGCGGCGCCTCGCGCATGTAGGTGGCCTGCGCCAGCTCCATCTGCACCGCGTGCACGCCGTCCTCCGGCCGCCCGTAGTGACGCGTCGTCCAGCCGCCCTTGAAGCGCCCGTTCTCGACCCAGGTATGCCCGAAGGCCGAGCGCACGCCCGACATCACCAGGCTCTCGACCGCCCGCGCACAGCTCTCGCCGTCCGCCGTCCCGATGTTGAAGTCCGGCAGCGTCCCCTCGAACAGGAACGGGATCTCGCTCCGGATCGAGTGGCAGTCATAGAGGATCGCCACCCCGTGCGCCGCCCGCACCCGCGCGATCTCCGCCGCCAGCGCCGCATGGTAGGGCGCATGAAAGGCCGCGATCCGCTCCCGGATCTCCTCTGCCGTCGGCTCCTCGCCCTCGCGCCAGATCGGCCGCCCGTCGAAATCCGTCACCGGACAAAGCCCGGTGGTATTCCTCCCCGGATAGAGGCTCGCATCGTCCGGCGCCCGGTTCGCATCGATGACGTAGCGATGGAACGTCGCCCGCACCGTCGTCGCACCCGCCAGCAGCCCGTCATAGAGCCGGTCGATATGCCAGTCCGTATCCGCCAGCGCCCGCCCGACCTCGTTCAGCCGCGCAAACACCTCCGCCGGTACCGCCGTCCCGGTATGCGGCAGCCCGAGGATCACCGGCCCGTCGCCGCGCACCACCTCGACCGGCGTCATGTCTCCAGCCCCGGAAAATCCGCCCCCGATGCCGCCACCAGCGCCCCGTCGCGCACCAGCCCCGCCGCCGCCTCCAGATCCGGCGCCATGAACCGGTCCTCCGCCAGCGCCGGCACCGCCTGCCGCAGGCGCGCCACCACGGCCGCCAGCGCCGCGACTCGTCGACAGCGGCGCCCGGAACTCGACGCCCTGCGCCGCACACAGCGCCTCGATCCCGATGATCCGCTCGAGGTTCGCCACCATCGGCGTCAGCCGCCGCGCCCCGTGAGCCGCCATCGACACGTGATCCTCCTGGTTGGCGCTGGTCGGCGTCGAGTCGGTCGAGCACGGCATCGCCAGATGCTTGTTCTCGCTCATCAGCGCCGCCGTCGTCACCTCGGCGATCATGAAGCCCGAATTCAGCCCGGGCGCCTTGGTCAGAAACGGCGGCAGGTCGTGCGAAAGCGTCGGATCGACCATCAGCGCCACCCGCCGCTGCGCGATCGCCCCGATCTCCGCCACCGCCAGCGCGATGATGTCCGCCGCAAAGGCCACCGGCTCCGCATGGAAATTCCCGCCCGAGACGATGGCGTCCGCCAGCACCAGCGGATTGTCCGTCGCCGCGTTCGCCTCGATCACCAGCGTCCCCGCCGCATGGCGCAGCAGGTCCATCGCCGCCCCGGTCACCTGCGGCTGGCAGCGGATGCAGTACGGGTCCTGCACCCGCGTATCCCCCTCGCGGTGGCTCTCGCGGATCTCCGACCCCGCCATCACCGCCCGCATCGCCGCCGCCGCCTCGACCTGCCCGCGATGCCCGCGCAGCGCGTGGATCTCCGCGCGCAGCGGCGCCGTCGATCCCATGATCGCATCCGTCGACAGGCACGACACCAGCAGCGCGTTCTGCGCCGCCCGCCACGCCCCGAACAGCCCGGCGAGCGCCCACGCGCACGAAAACTGCGTGCCGTTGATCAGCCCCAGCCCTTCCTTCGCCGCCAGTTCGATCGGCGCCAGCCCGACCGCCGCCAGCGCCTCCGCCCCCGGCATCCGGACGCCGCCGACCTCCGCCTCGCCCTCCCCGAGCATCACCGCCGCCATATGCGCCAGCGGCGCCAGATCGCCCGAGGCCCCGACCGAACCCTGCACCGGCACCACCGGCACCACGCCCTTCGCCAGCATCGCCTCGATCAGCGCGATCAGCTCCCAGCGCACCCCCGACGCCCCGCGCCCGAGCGAGATCAGCTTCAGCGCCATCATCAGCCGCACCACCGCCGCCGGAGTCGGCTTCGCCGACGCCCGAGCAGTGCGACAGGATCAAGTTCCGCTGCAGCCGCGCCGTATCCCCGGCCGGGATCGTCACGCTCGCCAGCTTCCCGAACCCGGTATTCACCCCGTAGACCGGCACCCCCGCCGCCACCGCCGCCGCGACCCGGCCCGCCGCCACCTCGACCGCGCCGCGCGCCCCCGGATCGAGCGCCACCGCGCCGCCGCGCCACACCGCCTCGAGTTCGCCCAGCGTCACCGCTCCCGGCACCAGCCTCACCACACACCCCCGAACACCCGCGCATGCAGCGGGTTGAACCCGATCCGGTACGAAAGCTCCGCCGGATGCGCGACATCCCACACCGCGAGGTCCGCCCGCATGCCCGGCGCCACCCGCCCGCAATCGTCGAGCCCGAGCGCCCGCGCGCCCTCCCGCGTCGCCCCCGCCAGCGCCTCCTCCGGCGTCATGCGGAACAGCGTGCAGGCCATGTTCATCGCCAGCAGCAGCGAGGTCATCGGCGCCGTCCCCGGATTGCAGTCCGTCGCCACCGCCAGCGGCACCCCCGCCGCGCGCAGTGCCGCCACCGGCGGCAGCTTCGTCTCGCGCAGGGTGTAGAACGCCCCCGGCAGCATCACCGCCACCATGCCCGCCGCCGCCATCGCCGCGACTCCTTCGTCGTCGAGCCATTCGAGATGGTCCGCCGACAGCCCGCCGAACTTCGCCGCCAGCCGCGCCCCGCCGAGGTTCGACAACTGCTCGGCATGGATCTTCACCGGCAGCCCCAGCTCCCGCGCCACCGCAAACACGCGCGCCACCTGCGGCCGCGAGAAGGCGATCCCTTCGCAGAAGGCATCGACCGCATCGACCAGCCCGTCCGCCGCCGCCGCCCGCAGCGTCGGAATGCACGCCTCGTCGAGATAGGCGTCCGCGCTCATCCCCTCCGGCACCGCGTGGGCCCCGAGAAAGGTCGTCCGAACCCGCACCGGCCGCACCCGCCCGATCTCGCGCGCCACCCGCAGCATCCGGAGCTCGGTCTCCCGGTCGAGCCCGTAGCCCGACTTGACCTCGATCGTCGCCACACCTTCGGCGATCAGTGCATCGACCCGCCGCAGCGCCGCCGCCAGCAGCGTCGCCTCGTCGGCGCCGCGCGTCGCCCGCACCGTCGACATGATCCCGCCGCCCGCCCGCGCGATCTCCTCGTAGCTCACCCCTTCCAGCCGCATCTCGAACTCGCGCGCCCGGTCGCCGCCAAAGACAATATGCGTATGGCAGTCGACCAGCGCCGGCGTCACCAGCCGCCCACCGACATCGCGGATCGGCGCATCGGGCACCGCGCGCCCGGCCTCGCCCGCCGACCCCACCGCGACGATCCGTCCATCCCGGATCGCCACCGCCGCCTTCTCGCGCAGCCCGTAAGGCGCGCCCCCCGGCTCCATCGTCGCAACGCTCGCGTTGGTGATCAGCAGATCGGTGCCCACGTCAAAGCCCCCTTTGCCTCCGCCGCCATCTTCCTCTTAACTCACCCCCAGCCGCAAGCCGCAAGCCGCACACCACGAGCCCGGGGATCGCCATGCCGTTCCGAAACGACACCGTGCCGCGCCGCCGCACATCACAAAACCGGTGCATAGTTTGTGCATGGGTTGTGCATGGGTTGTGCATGCCCGGAATCGCCGCATGACCGCCCTGTTCGCCCCCCTGGCCCTCCTCCCCGAAGGCTGGGCCCGCGACGTCCGCATCACCTTCGACGGCCTCCTCATCGGCTCCGTCACGCCCGACGCAAAGCCGTCCGCGAGCGACCAGCGCCTGACCGGCCGGGCCCTCGTGCCGGCGATGCCGAACCTCCACAGCCACACCTTCCAGCGCGCCATGGCGGGAATGACCGAGCGCCGCGGTCCCGGCGACGACAGCTTCTGGACCTGGCGCCGCCTGATGTACCGCTTCCTCGACGTCCTCTCCCCCGAGGAGATCGAGGCCATCGCCGCCCTCGCCTTCATGGAGATGCTCGAGGCCGGCTTCGGCAGCGTCGCCGAGTTCCACTACCTCCACCACCAGCCCGGCGGCACCCCCTACGCCGACCCCGCCGAGCTCGCCCACCGCATCGTCGCGGCCGCCACCGAGACCGGCATCGGCCTCACTCTCCTGCCCGTCCTCTACACCTACGGCGGCGCCAACGCGGCCCCCCTGACCGGTGGCCAGCTCCGTTTCGGCAACGATCTCAACGCCTTCCTCACTCTCCACGCCGCCTCCGCCGCCCACCTCCCGCCCGACGCAGTGCTTGGCGCCGCACCCCACTCGCTCCGCGCCACCACCCCCGACCAGCTCGCCGCCCTCGTCGACGCAATGCCCGAAGGCCCGCTCCACATCCATGCGGCCGAGCAGGTGCAGGAGGTCACCGACGTCGAGGCCTGGCTCGGCGCCCGCCCGGTCGCCTTCCTCCTCGACACCCTCGGCATCGGCCAGCGCTGGACCCTGATCCACTGCACCCAGATGACCCCCGACGAGACCGCCCGCCTCGCCGCCTCCGGCGCCACCGCCGGCCTCTGCCCGATCACCGAGGCCAATCTCGGCGACGGCATCTTCCCCGGCCCCGCCTACCTCAAGGCCAGCGGCTCCATCGGAATCGGCTCCGACTCCAACATCCGCATCTCCCTGTCCGAGGAACTCCGCGGCCTCGAATACAGCCAGCGCCTCGCCCACCGCGCCCGCAACATCCTGGCCCCTCCCAACGCCTCCGTCGGCACCACCCTCTACACCACCGCCCTATCCGGCGCCGCCCGCGCCCTCCGCCGCCCCTGCGGCGCCATCGCCCCCGGCGCCCTCGCCGACCTCGTGGCCATCGACCGCGACGACATAACCCTCGCTCCCCTGACCGACAGCGCCCTGCTCGACGGCTGGATCTTCGCCGCTGGCGACCGCGTCGTCCGCGAGGTCTGGTCCGCCGGCCGCGCCGGTCGTCCGCGACGGCCGCCACATCGCCCGAGACACCATCGAACCTCGCTACCGCTCCGCCCTGAAGCACCTCCTCGCCCGCGCCTGAACAATCCGCCGAAAACGCCGCGTGAGCCGCCCGACCTTCCCGCCGGGCCAGCGCTGCCGGAGGCGCCGGCGGCTTAGGGATTGGCGGTCTCAAGCACGGCAGGCCGCTCCTGCCGCAGAGCGGGCGGTCAGTTCTGGGCCTCGGATACGGTCACGCCCGCATTGGGTTCTGCCTCAGGCTTGGACGGGCCGCCAACCAGCCAGACGTTGACCTCGCCGGGTGCAGCCTCGAGGTCGGGCGACAGAGCCGTATCGTCCGCGTTCAAGACGGGCAGGAATTCGGCGACGCTGGCGGCGAGCCCGACGTCCTGGACAAAGGCATAGCGTACCGTCGTCGTCCTTGCCGGGCTCTGCTCGGTTTCGACGCGGACCCAGAGGCCGGCGTCCGAGAAGCTGACGGCGAGTTCACGCGCCAGCCACTGGGCGGGGATGTCAGCGGCCCCGACATGCAGGGAAACGCGACCTGCCGGAGAAACCGGCGGCCTGCCCGCTGTCGCCTCCGCCCCGAGAGACTGCCAGGGGCTGGCAGCATAGCTTGACGTACCCCGGTCAACCGAACTGACACGCCAGGCGTATTGCCCATGCCCGGCAGGGACCGGTGTCACGAGCGCCGACCCCTCGGTCGGTTCATCGAGGATCAGACTGCCCCATGTCTCTGTCCCCCGAGGAAGCCTGGCCAACTCGACCTGATAGCGTGCATCCACCGCGCCGGGCGGCGCCGACCACGACAGCTCTGCCGAGCGAGCGTTTCCAGCCGGGACCAGGACTGCGGCGGCGAGGTCCGGAGCAACCAGACCTCGCTCGCCAGCCGATGCCGGGCGAAGCTTGGCAAGGCGCTCGGCCGCGGCCGGAAGGGTCTCGGCGGCCCGGCTGAACCAGTAGCGTGCGAGATCCGGATTGCGGGGCACGCCTTCGCCCGTCTCGTAGAGGATGCCGAGGTTGTATTCCCCGCGCGGATGGCCGTTTGCCGCTGCGCGCGAATACCAGACTGCCGCCGCAACGTGATCTTGCGGAACTCCGGTGCCGGCGTCGAGCATCACCCCGACGTTGAATTCGGCCTCTGCCAGACCGTCAGCAGCCGCCTCCATGTACCACCGCATCGCCTTGGCGGAGTCGCGCGGCGTGCCCAGACCGAGATCACTCAGGAGACCGAGACCAAACCTGGCATCGGCCGAGCCGGCCGCTGCCTCGCCACTCCAAAGCTCCGCTGCCGCCCTGAAGTCGCGCCGGTCGAAGGCGGCCTTGCCGGTGTCCGCGACCGGCTCAGCCGCCAGCGCCGGCGCCAGCGCCGCGAACATTACCGCTGTCAGGTATTGCGGCTGCACGTCTCACCGCCAGGTGATCTCCGCGATACGGTTGCCGGGCTCGCTGACGCCGACCGCGGTGTCGACCGCGAGTTCGCTGTTGCCTCGACCGAGTACCTGCAAATGGTTCGCCGGAATCCCGCGCTCGCTCAGGCCGCGCGCGACAGAATCCGCGCGCTTCAGCGACAGCTCGAGATTTCGCTCGGGGGAGCCCGTGGTGTCGGCCACGCCCGCCACGATCATCACGATCGGATTGCCGTCGCGGAAGAGCCTTGCTGCCTGGTCGAGCGTATCGCTCTGATCCGCTCCGATCGCCGCGCTACCGGTGTCGAAGTAGACCTTGAGGCTTTCTGGCGCTTCCTGCGCGGATACACTCCACGCCAGGCACGTTGCGAGGCCCAGCGGCGAAAGCCAGCTGACGGTGCGCAGGATCATCATCGCATCTTTCCAATCGGGTTTGGCTCCACCAGGCCATGAAATCGCCTCGCCATCATCCAGCAGGGGACCCTGCGCCAAGTCACGCCGGGGCCAGCCCGCATGGAGCGGCAGGCTCGTCGGAGTGGTCGCCGACCCTTCCAGTACGCACGTTCTCGACAAATGGTTTCATCTGCCGCGCGCGAGATGCTCTTCCACGACGCGCCCCCGGACCTGCCGCGCCCGCACCGGCAACCGGAGCCGGGTGGAGGACACCCGACCGGTGGTGGAGGTCCGCCGGCGCGACCCGCGCTGCTGGTCCTGCCGAACGGCCGCAACGTCTCGCCGAATGGTTCGAGGCGCAGGTGAAACGTCGATCCGGCAGTGATCCCCTCTGGAGGGGCGCTATTCTTGGGTCAGCCGCGCTTCTGGCGGCGGCGGTGGTTGGTCTGCCCCCAGGAGTACCGTGTGGGGCCGGGCGAACATCACCCAGCCAGGGCTTTAGGAAGCGCTCGCCGAAGAGGACGGCGAATTGCGCCTTGGCCTTCGCCCATTTCCGCGGTGGAATTTTTCCCACATTTGGGTACACAACCCGGAACAGGCTGAACGACAATGGCCTAAACCCGTAACCGTGAAAGCGGGGGAAAATCACCTCCGACGTGCACGTTCTCGGCGCCTTGTGGCCGACCACGCGAGGGCGGTGACATTCGCGGCGATAAAGCATGGGGGATGCTCCACGGTGGTGTACTAGCAGTTCCGCGACAAGCAGGACGGCGTCATAAAGGTCGTGCTGCGTCCGGGCGCCTGAACGGAACCCGCCCGCCCGGACCGGCGTTTTGTATCGACGGGGATAAAAATGGCACCACGCGCGATCTGGAAAGGTCATCTCGAGGTCGGGCAGCTGGTCTGCCCGGTCGCGCTTCATGCCGCCGCCTCGACCTCCGAGCGCGTCGCCTTCCACATCGTCAACCGCAAGACCGGCCACCGCATCCGCCGGGTGTTCGTCGACGCCGAGACCGGCGAGCCGGTCGATCGCGACGACCAGGCGAAGGGCTATGAGACCGACCGCGGCAAGTCGGTCGTGCTGGACGATGAGGAGCTTGCCGCGGCGGTGCCCGAGAGCGACAAGACCCTGCACGTGGAGGCCTTCATCCCGTGCGGCGAGATCGACACGCTCTACTTCGACCGCCCCTACTATCTGACGCCGGACGGCGAGGCGGCCGAAACCGCCTTCGCCGTGATCCGGGCGGGCCTCGAGAAGCGCAAGGTGGCGGCGATCGCCCGGACCGTCCTGTTCCGCCGCGTGCGCCCGGTGCTGATCCGCGCGCAGGGCCCCGGCCTCATCGCCGACACGCTGGAATTCGATCACGAGGTGCGCGACGCGGCCAAGGTCTTCGACGATATCCCGGAGCACAAGCTCGACGCGGAGATGCTCGACCTCGCGCGCCACATCATCGACACCAAGCGCGGCAAGTTCCAGCCGGAGCGGTTCGAGGACCGCTACGACGACGCGCTCGCCGCGCTCGTCAAGGCCAAGGCCGAAGGCAAGGCGATCCCCAAGCCGAAACCGCCGGACGCCGCGAAGCCGATCGACCTGATGGAGGCGCTGCGCAAGAGCGCGGCCGCCAAGACCAGGGCGAAGCCTCCGGCAAAGCGCGCCGGTGCGCGGCGCAAGGCCGGCTGACATGGCGCTCGAGACCTATCGCCGCAAGCGCGACTTCAGCGCCACCGACGAGCCGGCGGGCACCGACCGCCGCGGCCACGGCGACGCCTTCGTGGTTCAGAAGCACGCGGCCCGGCGGCTGCACTACGACCTGCGGCTCGAAATCGGCGACGCGCTGGCAAGCTGGGCGGTCACCCGTGGCCCGAGCCTGGTGCCGGGCGACAAGCGGCTCGCGGTGCATGTCGAGGACCATCCGCTCGACTATGCCGACTTCGAGGGGCAGATCGGGAAGGGGCAGTACGGCGGCGGCGAGGTGATCGTCTGGGACCGTGGCCGCTGGGAGCCCGAGGGCGATCCGGTGCGCGGGCTCAAGAAGGGACGGCTCGACTTCACGCTGCAAGGGACCAAGCTCAAGGGCCGCTGGCATCTCGTCCGGATGGGCAAGAAGCCTGGCGAGAAGCAGGAGAACTGGCTCCTGATCAAGGGCACCGACGAGGCCGCCCGCGGCGAAGCCGATCCCGACATCCTCGAGGAGGCCCCCGCTTCGGTCATCTCCGGCCGCACCGTGGAAGACATCGCCGCCGGCAAGCCCGCGAAGAAGAAACCGGCTGCGGCAAAGGCCCGCTCCGGCAAGTCCGGCGACGCCGTTTCCCGGCTTCGTTCCGCCGGCGCTCGCGACCCTCAAGCCGAAGCCGCCGCGCGGCGCCGGCTGGGTCCACGAGATCAAGTTCGACGGATACCGCCTTCAGGCGCAGGTCCGCAGCGGCAAGGCGAAGCTGCTGACCCGGGGCGGACAGGACTGGACGGACCGCTTCGGGGCGGCCGTCGCGGAGGCGCTGGTGGCGCTGCCCTGCAAGTCCGCGATCCTCGACGGCGAACTCGTCGTCGAAGGCGCCGGTGGTGCCTCCGACTTCTCGGCGCTGCAGGCGGACCTGTCGGCCAACCGCACCGACCGCTTCCGCTACTACCTGTTCGACCTGATCTACCTCGATGGCGAGGACCTGCGCGCGATGCCGCTCTCCGCCCGCAAGGACCGCCTGGCGACGCTGCTGGAGGGCGCTTCCGAACCGCTGCGCCTCAGCGAGCCTTTCGACGAGGACGGCGAGGTCATGCTGCAGCACGCCTGCCGGCTGAGCCTCGAGGGGCTGGTCTCGAAGCAGCGCGACGCCGGCTATCCGGTCGGCCGCTCCCGCTCCTGGATCAAGTCGAAATGCTCCGACCGCCAGGAGTTCGTCATCGCCGGCTACGTGCCCTCTTCGGTGTCGAAGGACCTCGTGGGCTCGCTGGTGCTCGGCTACCACAAGGACGGCAAGCTCGAGCATGCCGGTCGCGTCGGCACCGGTTTCAGCCGCGACGTGGCGCGCGACCTGGTCGGCAGGCTTGAGCCGCTGCGCCGCAAGACCGCGCCATTTCCCGCAAAACTCACCTCCGACGCGAAGCGGGGCGTTGTCTGGGTCAAGCCGGAGCTGGTTGCCGAGGTCGAGTTCCGCGCCTGGACCGCCGACGGGATCCTGCGCCACGCCGCCTTCCGCGGCTTGCGCGAGGACAAGCCCGCCCGGGAGATCATCCGCGAGGCGCCGCCCGCTGCGGAGAAACCGGCCCCGACCCCAAGACCGCAGGTCCGGCTGACCCATCCCGACCGGGTCTACTGGCCGGATGCGGGCGTCACCAAGCAGGGCCTCGCCGACTATTACGCCGAGGTCTGGCCACGGATGGCGCCCTTCGTCGTCAACCGCCCGGTCGCGCTCCTGCGCTGCCCGGGCGGCACCGGCGGCCAGTGCTTTTTCCAGAAGCATGCCTGGAAGGGCCTCAGCCGCGAGATCCTGACCTTCTCGGACCCGCTCGACGACGACGAGAATCCGCTGGTCGCCGTCGACAGCCTTCCCGGCCTGATCGGCCTCGTCCAGGGCGGCGCGCTCGAGATCCACACCTGGCAATCGACGCTCGATGACCTGGAGCATCCCGACCAGATCGTCATGGACCTCGATCCTGGCGAGGGCGTGCCTTGGACCGCGGTGATCGACGCCGCCCTGGCGATCCGCCGCCGGTACGAGGACGCCGGCCTCACCGGCTTCGTCAAGACCTCGGGCGGCAAGGGTCTGCACGTCGTCGCGCCGCTGAAGCCGACGGATGCGGCGGGCTGGGATGCGGTCAAGGGCTTCGCCGCCGCGATGGCGCAGTCGATGGCGACCGACGAGCCGGACCGCTACGTCGCGACGATCACCAAGGCAAAGCGAACCGGGCGCATCCTGCTCGACTACCTGCGCAACGGCCGCAACAACACCGCGATCGTCGCCTACGGCACCCGCGCCCGCCCCGGCGCCCCGGTGTCGATGCCGCTGGCCTGGGACGAACTCGGCCCCGATATCGGGCCGGCGCATTTCACCGTTGCGAACGCGCCGGCGCGGGTGGCGAACACCGCCGACCCCTGGGCCGACTTCCGCGCGTCGCAAGCGCCGCTGCCGACAGGCGGGCGCTGATCCGACAGAGGAGATTGGCTCGAACCACTCCGCCTCGGAGTGTCAGCTTCTGGGCTTGCCCTTGCCCGCCGCGAGGCTGCGCTTCAGCGCTTCCATGATGGAGACGACCTTGCCGTCCGTCGGCGCAGAGGCTTCTGGCTCCGATGCCGCCTTGGTGCGCCGGGGCTTCTTGCCGGCGACGATCTTCTTCATCCGGTCCTGCACGGTGTCGTTGAGAAAGCGCTCGCTCCACGCCTCCGTGCGCGCGTCGATCAGTTCGGTGACGACCCGCGTCAGCTTCGCCTCCGGCTTCGCCGCCTTCGGGAAATAGTCCTCCACCGGCCGCACCTCGTCGCCATAGCGCAGCGTCCAGAGCACGATCCCGCGACCGCGCGGCACCAGCGCCACGGCGTGCTCGCGCCGGTAGAGGACGAGCCGCGACACCGCCGCCGTCCCGGTCGCCACCATCGCCTCGCGGATCACCGCGAAGGCCTCCTCGCCGACGCTGTCGGCCGGCTTCAGAAGGTGCGGCCGGTCGAGCCAGATCCAGCCGACGTCCTCGCGCGGGACGAAACGGTCGATGTCGATGGTGCGGGTGCTTTCGAGCGCGACCGCCTCGAGTTCCTCGTCCTCGAGGATGACGAAGCGATCCTCCTCGATCTCGTAGCCCTTGGCCTGTTCCTCGTCCGGGACGGGCTTTCCTGTCTCCGCGTCGACATAGCGGCTCTCGACCCGGTTGCCGGTGTCACGGTTGACCGTGTGAAAGCGAAGCGTCTCGCCGGCTGTCCGCGCAGGCTCCATCGTCACCGCGCAGGTGACGAGGGAGAGCTTGAGGTAGCCTTTCCAGAAGGTCCGGGGTGCCATGCCCGCTCAATGCACCGGCCTACGCAGCGTTCCGCCAGCGCGGGGGTCCTGGGCGAGGAACCAACGCGGACCTCGCAGGTTGAACCTGCGATATTGCATCGCAGCATTACCTCGGCATGTGGCTGAGCATGTTGCCGCACGGAGCAAACTCATGAAAATCTTCAAGTCGAAGTCGCCTCTGGTGACGACCGGTTCGCGCGTGCGAAAGCCGCTGGCCGAAATCGGCGACCACCCTTACGCAACCGCCGCCGCGGTCGGCGTCGCCGCCCTCGCCATCTCGGCCCTGGTCAACTACCGGCTCGCGAAGGACGCCGAGCGCCGAAATCCTCCGCAGGGTCGCTTCCTCGAGATCGATGGCGTCCGCCTGCATTACGTCGAGCGCGGCAAGGGACAGCCGCTCGTCCTGCTGCATGGCAACGGCAGCATGATCCAGGACTTCGCGTCCAGCGGCCTCCTCGACAAGGCCGCCAAGAAGTATCGCGTCATCGTCTTCGACCGGCCGGGCTATGGGCACAGCCGGCGGCCGCGCGGCACGCTCTGGTCGCCGCAGGCACAGGCGGACCTCATCCACAAGGCCCTCGCGGAGCTCGACGCGACGCCGGCGATCGTTCTCGGGCACTCGTGGGGCGCTTCCGTCGCCGTGGCGCTGGGCCTGAAGTATGCGGACAGCGTCAAGGCACTCGTCCTCGCCTCGGGCTACTACTTCCCGACGGCACGGGTCGACGTCGTGGCGGGGTCCGGACCGGCGATCCCGATCCTCGGCGACATCCTCCGCTACACGCTGGCGCCGCTTCTTGGCCGGATCGCATGGCCGGCAGTGATGCGGAAGATCTTCGGTCCGGCCGAAACCCCGCGGAAGTTCACCAAGGGCTTTCCGCGAGCGCTTGCGCTTCGTCCCTCCCAGCTGCGCGCCAGCGCCGCCGAATCCGCCCTGATGATCCCGGACGCCTTCGGAATGCGCGCGCGCTACGGCGAGCTTACGATGCCCGTCGTCATCATCGCCGGAGAGCTTGACCGTCTGATCGACACCGAACGGCAGTCCGGGCAGCTGCACGACGACATCGCACACAGCACGTTCCATTCAGTGCCGGGCGCGGGGCACATGGTGCACCAGACCGCGATGAGCGCGGTCATGGACGCGATCGACGAGGCGGCCGAAGCGAAGGTCGACGGGCAGAAGCCTCGCGTCATCCATCCAGCGGCGTAACCCGAAGCGCGCCCGCGACAGACCGGCCCGGACCCTTGGAAAGGCCGGTCTGTCAGATCCTTCGCTTCAACCAGCGCGCCAGCGGCGCCACTGTCAGTCCCTGAACGATGATCGAGAAGACCACCACGAAATAGGTCGCCGCCAGGATCGTCGGCTTCCACTCGCTTGCCGGCAGGGAAAGCGCCAGGGCCACGGAAATCCCCCCCTTCAGGCCACCCCAGGTCATGATCGGGATGACGTCACGCTCCTGCGGCCGTAGCGGGCGCAGGAGGAGCACGGGCACCGCGATCGCGACCAGCCGCGCCAGCAGGGACAGACCGATCGCGAGGACCCCCGCCAGGATCATGTCCAGGTCAAGCGACAGCGCGAAGACTTCGACCCCGATCAGCAGGAACAGCACCGCGTTCAGGACCTCGTCGATGATCTCCCAGAACTTGTCGAGATACTCCTGGGTGACCGCCCCCATCCCGTACTGCTTGCCGACATCGCCGATGAAAAGGCCGGCAACGACCGCCATGATCGGCCCCGAGACACCGATGGTGACCGCGAGCTCGTAGCCGCCGAGCGCCAGTCCGAGCGAGATCAGCACCTCGAGGGCATAGTCGTCGATCCGTCGGATCAGGAGAAACACCAGCCACCCGAGCACGGCGCCCAGCAAGGCCCCGCCCACGGCCTCGCGCAGGAAGAGGCTCACCACCGCCTGCCAGCCCTCCGCGTGGTGCTCGCTCTCCAGCGGAAACGCCAGCCCGACCAGCAGCAGGAACACCACGTAGCCGACGCCGTCGTTGAAGAGGCTCTCGCCGGCGATCTGGATCTCCAGCGACTTGCGCAGCTTCGCCTCACGCAGCACCCCGAGCACCGCGACCGGGTCAGTGGGCGAGATCAGCGCCCCGAACACCATCGCCACAAGGATCGGAAAGCCGGTGATCCAGGCGAACCCGAAGCCGGCGATGGCCGTCGAGATCAGCACGCCCACCAGGGTGATCAACGCCACGGGCAGCGCCTGTTCGCGGAGCAGGTCGGCGCGCACATGCAGCGCGCCCGCGAAGAGCAGCAGCCCCAGCATCCAGTGAAGCAGCGCCTCGGAGAACTCGATGTCCATCACCGCGCCGCGCACCGCGTCGCCGATGCCGATACCCGGCACGAGGCGATCCAGCGTCATCACCGCGATGGAAGCCGCCAGCGCAACGACGAGAATACCGATGGATGCGGGCAGCCTCAGGAAGAAATAGTTGATCGACCCGAACACCCCGGCCAGCACCACCAGCAGCGAGGCGATCTGCAGCATCGTCACGGGGTGCTCCTTCCGCTGGCACAGGACTGACAGACCACAGGTTCCCTCCCGACCGCCTCCGTACCGGCGGCCTCGTGCGCCGTCCCTGCCGTTCGCCGGGGTTCAGAATTCGCCGTGGCGCAGGATCTTCCGGGTCCGCTCGACCGAAGTCTCGACGAGGTCCCGCTCCGCATCGCTCAGCGGCGGCGGCGTGGTGTTGAGCGCGGCGGCGAGAGCGGCGTCCAGCCGGATGGTCGCTGCCATGGGAAAGTGGTCCGACCCGATGTAGCCTTGGCGCTCGATCGAGACGACGGCGACGTCCGCGGTCACATAGAACTGGTCGATGGGGAAGCGCAGGTAAGGCTTCTCCGCATCGAAACTCGCGTAGAAGCCCCGGCCGATCCTTGGATCGAGGTATTCGCCCACGTGCTTGAAGGTCCGCGAGGTATCCGACCAGGCAACGTCGTTGAAGTCGCCCGTCGTGATCAGCGGCACATCGGTCTTCGCCGCAAACCGGGCGGCATAATAGATCTGTGCGTCGCGTTCCTTCGTGCTTTGACCCGGAACCGGCGGCCGGGGGTGGAGGCCGACGAAGCGGAAGGTCGTGCCGTTCGGACCCGTCAACTGCGCGAAGACGGACGGGGTGTCGTCGCTGGTAAGATGGACGATCCGCGCCTCGTCGACATCGAGGCGCGTCGCGAAGAGCATACCGTAGTGATCCGACTTCGGCTCGCGAATGACCGTGGAATAGCGCCCGAGCACCGGTTCGACCGCGTCGATCCAGGCCTGGTCGGTTTCCATCAGGAACAGGATGTCCGGATCGAAGTCGCCGATCACGTCGAGCAGCTTCTGGTGCTGCGTGTTCTCCATCAGGACATTCGACGAGAGAACCCTGACGTCGTCCGGACCATGCTCCGCCAGCTTCAGTTCGGTCGCGTGAAGCGGGGTGTAGGGCCGGATTCGCCAGAACTGGTAGCCGCAGGCGGCGATCATCAATCCCGGTATGACAAGGCGGCTCCAGCCGGGCAGAAAAAGCGCCGCGACCAGCACCAGCGCGCCCGCAATGGCAATCTGAAGACGCGGAAAGTCCATGATCCGGACCCACCACACGTTGGTGTCCCACAATGGCAGAATCGTCAGCGTGACGATGCCGAGCCGCCAGGACCCACAGAATAGTTGTGACGATGACGGCCCCCATCCCGATCTAACGCGCCTTCGGTCGACAAGATTCTCTGCAGCTCATTTGTCACCACGGGAGCGGCGCTGGCCACCGTCAATCGACCGCGTTCGATCCCTGGACGTATTGCAGGGTTCCGACCCTGCCTCCCGGCGCGCCCGAGACCACGCTGAACGACCCATCGGTCTCCAGAACCACGGCATCCACCGCCGAGGGCGTGGCGGCGCCGGCACCGCGCAGGGCGGCAAGGATCTCCTCCCGCGTCACCCGCGCCGTCCGCATTGCGGGTTCGATGAACGTGCCGCGGTAGAACAGGAGCGTCGGCTCCGACTTGATCAGGCGCTGAAATCGCTCGGAGCGGATCGAGAGGAAGGTCACGATGAACTGCAGCCCACAAAGCAACGCGAAGGCGGCAAGCGCTTCCGCCAGCGAGACATCGGAGCTGAGGATGGCGGAGGCGAAGGTGGACCCGAATGCAACGGTAACCACGAGATCGAAGGCGTTCATCTTTGAAAGGGTGCGCTTGCCGGTCGTGCGCAGGCAGAAGACCAGCCCGGCGTAGGCGGCCGTACCGACAACCCCCAGGCGCAGGAGGTCGTACCAGGTATCAAAGAACATCCGGCTCTCCCTTGCCACGAGTGGTCGGTGCAGCGGTGCGAGTTATCGCTGAGGTCCGCAAAGCCGCGGTTTGATAACGATCACCTCCAGTGCGGGGACTTCCCGGCCCGCACCATCGCGGACCGGCTTCTGACAGTCTGGCGCGATAATGCGTCGACCAGCCCCCGGGGCAGTGGCGGCCGCGTCCCACCCTAATTCGCCGCTGGCGCCGCCGGCGCGGGCGCGCTTGCAGAAACCCCATCGGTGCCCACCGGTTCAGGCGTCACCGACCCGTCGGCCGCCGCGACGCGCCAGACGACATTTCCGGCGTCATCCGCCACGAGCAGCGCGCCCGTACCGTCGATCCCGACGCCGACCGGCCGGCCGCGCGCCTTGCCGTCGGCGAGAAAACCGGTGACGACGTCCTCGGCCATACCCGACGGGCGCGCCGCCCTCGAAGGGGACGAAGACGACCCTGTACCCGTTGAAGGCATCGCGGTTCCAGCTGCCGTGCTCGCCGATGAAGGCGCCGCTGGCGATAGGGCGCGGGCAGGGCCGAACCGTTCGAGAACGTCAGGCCCAGCGCAGCGACGTGGCTCGACAGCGCATAGTCCGGCTTGATCGCCTTCGCCACCATGTCCGGGCGCTGCGGATGCACCCGCACATCGACATGGTCGCCGTAGTAGCTCCACGGCCACCCATAGAAGGCGCCGTCCTTCACGGAGGTCATGTAGTCGGGCACGAGATTCGGCCCGAGTTCGTCCCGCTCGTTGACCACCGCGAAGAGCTCGCCCGTCTCGGGCTGGAACGTCAGCCCGTTGGGGTTGCGCAAGCCGGAGGCGAAGACCCGCGCCGCGCCGGTTGCCCGGTCCACCTGCCAGATCGCCGCGCGCCCCTTCTCCGCCTCGAGGCCGTTCTCGACGATGTTCGAGTTCGACCCGACCGACACGTAGAGGAAGCGCCCGTCGGGACTGAGCGCCAGATCCTTGGTCCAGTGATGGTCGATCGGTCCGCCGGGCAAGGGCGTCAGCACCGTCGGCGCCGCGGTTATGGTGGTCTCCCCGAGCGCGTAGGGATAGGCGAGGATCGCGTCGGTCGCGGCCACGTAGAGCGTTCCGTCGATCCAGGCGACACCGAACGGCGAGTTGAGACCGGTGAGCAGGTCGCTCCGCTCGTCCACGACGCCGTCGCGATTGGTATCGCGCAGTAGCGTGATCAGATTGCTCGGCTTGTCTGGACCCACCGAGCCGTGGGCGAAGGACATGATCCAGCCGCGGACCAGGTCCTTCGGCCGGCTGATCGGCTCGACGGACGGCCCGCGCGACTGAATCACGAGGACGTCCCCGTTCGGCAGCGTGTGGACGGTGCGCGGGCTGACGAGGTCGCGGGCGAAGGCGGTCACGACCAGGCCCTCCGGCACGTCGGGCGTTTCCCCTTCCTTCCAACCGACAACCTCGGCGACCTTGGTCGTGGCGATGAGTGCCGGATCCGGCTCAGGCAACTCCGGGTCGGCTCCGATCTGTCGCGACACGTCGAAGCTCTCGCTGGCGTTGGCGCCGGACACGAAAGCAACGCCGATACAGGCGGCGACGAGCGTGGTGGCGAGGTGCATACCGGGGGTCTCACGCATGACTGACAATCTCCCGGTCGACGCGATAGGTTACAGAGCGCCCGAGCCAGGCGCTGACGATGAGCAGAAGGACGGTCACGGCCGAAAGGGCGAGCCCCCAGGGGACGACAGCGGTCCACCCGTCGCCGGCATGAACGAGGTTGTTCAGGAAAGCGACGAAGAGCACGAGCAGGCTGCCGAGCCCGTGCATCCACCCGCCCCGCATCCCGCGGCGCCGCCGCACAAGGCCATCGACCGCCCCGGCGACCGCGGCCAGAATGCCGGTGACGAGCCCGACGAAGAGCAGCCACGACGAGAAATTCTGCCACATCAGATTTGCCGTCTGCCAATAGGCGATGTCCGTCAGCAGCGTCAGCGTGAAGCACACGGTCGGAAACGCCGCGAGCGTCGCATGGATCGGATGCGGCGGGACAACCGTCCGCTCCGCGATGATGGTCTGCCGGCCTGACATGCGAGATCATTCCTTCCTTGCCCCTGAGGCCAAGGCCTCGAGGCAACGTGCTGTTGGCGTTGCTGCTGCCACTACCAACGGCGCGCGCGACCAATGGTTCGAGCGCTTCGCGATTTCTGCCGGCCGTCCGCTCGGCCCGGCCCAACGGGCAAGGGAGGCCCTCTCCTGGCGAGGAACAATAACGACGAGCTCGCGAACCCCGGCCAGTTCCCGACTTCACACGCGTTGGTCCCGCCGGTGTTGCATAGTAAATCGGCCGGCAGAGCGGCTACTTGCTATCGAACCGCCAGATGGCGTGCTAGCCGATGAAGGCCCCGCCTGCATAAGGCGGGATCGAGCTTGGCGAGGCAGCGCGCCACTGCGACGCAGGCCACTTGCTCGTGTCCCCGGGGGAGCCTCGCGTTGACAGTCGGCATCCGAGGTGCCGACCCCGCAGTTCAGATCCCATCCTGTCCGATCCGCGTGAACAGCCGGGCCCACGCGATCTTGCCGATCCGAAAACTGGACAGGCGGAAGTACTCGTTGGGCGCGTGGTAGTCCTCGTCCGAGGTCGAGAACGAGAAGAAGACCGTGCCGACGCCCAATTGGCTGGCGAAGACCGCGCCGATCGGGATCGTCGCGCCCATCGCCACCCGCAGGGGAGGCGTACCGAGCACGTCGGCCAGAACCGCCTCGGCGACGCGCAGCGCCGGCAGATCGGGATCGAGGGCGAAGGCGGCGGAACCCGGACCGTGGCGATGGATGGTCAGGTCGTAGCCGGCGGGCAGGCTGGTCGGCGAGCTGCGCCGAGATGGCCTCAACGACGTGGCCCGGGTCCTGCCCCGCGACCAGCCGGCAGGTGATCTTGACCGTGGCGAAGCTCGGGATCACCGTCTTGGTGCCGTGGCCGGAATAGCCGCCGGATATGCCGTTGAACTCGAGCGTCGGGCGCAGCCACTGACGGGTCAGGAGCTCGGCGGAGGTCGGCAGGGGGACGGGATGCGGCGCGCCGATGCTGTCGAAATAGCCCGGCACGTCGAAGTCGACGCTCTCGATGGCGGCGACGAGCTTCGGGT
This sequence comes from uncultured Alphaproteobacteria bacterium, assembly GCA_963798235.1. Classification (GTDB taxonomy): domain Bacteria; phylum Pseudomonadota; class Alphaproteobacteria; order Rhodobacterales; family Rhodobacteraceae; genus Amaricoccus. The sequence goes on from CAWCSN010000001.1 coordinate 223,934, forward strand.
CGGGGGGCGTGGCGTCGTCGGCGAAGCCCGGCACGGTGACGGCTCCGTCGGCGTCGTGCAGCGTCGCCAGCATTCGGGCAAGGGCGCGGATCGGGTTGGGGGCGCTGCCGCCATGGCGGCCCGAGTGCAAGTCCTTGGCCGCGCCGGTCACCGTGACGTCGAGCGCGACGAGACCGCGGCTGGCGACGGTCACCGAGGGCAGATCGTGCCGCCACTGGGCGCCGTCAGCCGAAATCGCGACGTCGCAGGCGAGCCGGTCGCGCAGTCGCTCAACGGTGGCTTCGAAATGCGGGCTGCCGCATTCCTCCTCGCCCTCGATGAAGAACTTGAGGTTGATCGGCGGCGCGCCGGAGACGCGGTGGAAGGCGGCGGTCACGAGGATCGGGGTGAGCATCGATCCCTTGTCGTCGGAGGCGCCGCGGGCATAGAGCCGGTCGTTGCGCACTTCGGGCTCGAAGGGCGGGCTCTGCCAGCGGTCCAGGGGATCGGGCGGCTGCACGTCGTAGTGGCCGTAGATGAGGATGGTCGGCGCGGCGGGATCGACGAGCCACTCACCGAGGATGCAGGGATGGCCGCCGGTATCGACGCGCTCCACCATGGGAACGCCGGCGTCTCGGAGCCGGGCCGCGACGAAGTCGGCGGCGCGCGAGACGTCGGCGGCGAAGGCCGGATCGGTGCTGACGCTCGGGATGCGGCAGAACGCCTTGAGGGTTTCGAGCGCCTCGTCGGCGTGAGCGGCGAGCCAGGCCTCGACGCGGGCGAGATCGGTCATTTGCCGCCGTCCACGCCGAGGGTCTCGCCGCTGATCCAGCCCGCCTGATCGGAGGCGAAGAAGAGCACGGCATGGGCGATGTCGTCGACCGTGCCCAGCCGGCGCAGCGCGATGCGGTCGAGGAGCGCCTGCTGGCCGTCGGCCCCCATCGCCTCCCATTGCCGCTCGGTCGTCGGGTTCGAGCGGACAAAGCCCGGGGCGACGCAGTTCACCGTGATGCCGAACGGCCCGAGCTCATGGGCGAGCTGGCGGGTCAGTCCGATCTGCCCGGCCTTGGCGCTGGCGTAGGCCTGGATGCCGGTCAGGCTGACGCCGCGACCGGCGCCGCTGGAGATGTTGACGATGCGCCCCCGGCCGCGGGCCTTCATCGCCGGCGCGACGGCCTGCGACATGAAGAAGGTACCGCTCAGGTTGACGTCGAAGATGTCCTGCCAGTCCGCCGCCGAGATCGCCTCGATCGGGCGGCCGACCTGGCCGCGGACCCCGCCGGCACAGTTGACGAGGATGTCGGCGTCGAGCGGCGCGATCGCCGCCTGCACGGCGCCACGGTCGCCGACGTCGAGGACATGCGCCGTGCCGCCGGGGCAGGCGCGCACCGTCTCGGCCAGTCCCTCGGCGTTGACGTCGGCCGCGTGGACCGTCGCCCCGCGCTGCGGCGAAAGCGGCGGCGATGGCGCGGCCGATGCCATGGCCGGCGCCGGTGATGATCGCGGTCCTGCCTTCGAACGTGATGTTCACGCCACCGCCTCGCGGGCGAGGACATCGAGATTGGCCCGGTCGAGCCTGCGCCGCCCGGCTTCGATCTCGGCGATCAGCGCCATCAGCTGGCGGGTGATCGGCGTCGGCGTCCCGGTGCGGGCGCCGGCCGCAACGATGGCGCCAAGTTGGGCCTCCGCCTCGGTCTTGCGCTTGCGCACTGCGAGGTCGCGCCAGATGCCGGAATGGGATTTGGCCGAGCGCCGGTTGTGCGCGACCATGTCGGCGAAGGATCGGTCCAGCGCCGCTTCCGAGGCGCCGGGGGCAAAGGCGGACGGATCGAAGCCGTCGAAGGCTTCCGGGCGCACACCCTCGGCCTCGGCCACCGCACCCACCTCCTGTCCCAGCCGCACCATCACACGCCGCGCCGCGCCGCTTTCGAGCACGTCCGCGATGGAGTCGTCGGTCAGCGCGGTCGCGAAGAGGAGCGCGCCGTAGACGAGCTTGCCCCAGAGAAAGCCCCAGATGTTGTCGGTCCGGATCGCCCGGTCGTCGAACTCGCGCATCAGGTCCAGCAGCGCGTCGATGCGCGCCGTCTCGGCGCCATCGAGTTCACCGACCACCACCGCGCCCCGGCCGCTGTAGTGGACGACGCCGGGCTCGAGATAGTCCGCGCCGAAGTTCACGAAGCAGCCGATGGTCCGCTCCACGCCGATCCGGTTGGCAATGGTGCGTTCGTTGAGCCCGTTCTGCGCGGAGACGACATATCCCCCCGCTGCGACATGCGGCGCGAGCGCGCGGACGGCGTCCTCGGTGTGCAGCGCCTTCACGCAGAGAAACACGCGCTCGAAGCGTCCGACGACCGCGTCCGGGGTGAAGGCCGGGGCGCGTACCGTGCCCGTCCACAGCGGCCCCTCGATGCGCAGGCCACCAGCGTTTATCGCCGCCACGTGGTCGGCGGCCGCATCGACGAAGACGACGTCGTGCCCGGCGCGGAGGAAGCCGGCGCCGAGCGAACCGCCGATGGCTCCGGCGCCCCAGATCAGGATGGGCGTACTCACGACCACGGCCCTTCCATCAGCTTGCGGGTCTCGACGACGCCGACGTCCCAGATCGCCTGCATCTCCGCGTCGTCACGCTGGTAGTAGCCGCCGAAGTTGCCGTCGCCGAGATACGCGCGCACCCCCTTGGGGTCCATCGCGCGCATGCGGACAAGGTCGATCATCGGCTTGCGCTGGGTGGGCAGGTCGCCCGCGAGCCGCGTCCAGGCGAAATTCTCCATCCACGACGCATGGGAGGCGACGGGGTCGGTCTCCTGCACCTTGGCGAGCGTCTCGGGGGCATTCCACCAGTTGTGGAATTTCACCGAGGTTCCCGGATGGTCGGCCATCCACTCGATCGCGAGGCTGCCGGCCGGCTGGTTGCCGCCATGACCGTTCACGATGAAGATCCGGCGGAAGCCCTGTGCGTAAAGACTGTCCAGGATGTCGCGAACCAGAGCGATGTACGTGGCGAGCCGCAGGCTGATCGTCCCGGGATAAGCGAGGAAATACGGCGTCAGCCCGTAGGCGACGACGGGAAACACCGGCAGGCCGAGTGGCTCGGCGGCTTCGATCGCGATCCTTTCCGCCAGGATCGAGTCGACGGACAGCGACAGGCCGGCATGCTGCTCGGTGCTGCCCAGCGGCAGGACCGCCAGATCGTCGGTCTTGAGATAGTCCTCGACCTGGCGCCAGCTCATGTCGGAAATCTTCACGATGCTTCCTTCCTTTCGTGCCGGCCCGAGAATGCCGGCGGGACCACCCAGGGCGCGACCAGTCGCTCGACGTCGCCCGGGTCCGGGATATGGCGGTACTCGATGCTCCGGGCGTGGGCAGGCGCCGCCACCGCCGCGGTCTCGGCGCCGGTGGACACCACGACCACGTCGCAGGCGGCGATCTCCGCCGCGAGGTCGGGCGCATCGAAGTCGAAGGCACGCACGCTCTCGACGTGTGCCGCGAACCGGCGCACCCCGAGGCTCAGCACCGGGAGGAAATCGGCAAAGCGCGACACCAGAACCACGCGGGCCAGCGGATCGATGGCCGCGAGCGCCATCCGTGTCGCCTCCGATGGAATGAAGCGGAGCGGGAGCACAGGCACGGCGCCGGCCAGCGCCGAAACGCGGCCGCTCAGGCTGGCGAAGGTCAGGATCAGGTCGGCCTGCCGGAGTGTCGCGGCGGCCTCGTCGGTCGCGCCGCCGGCTTCGGAGCCGAGCACCAGCGGCACGACACGGACCAGCCCGCCGAGCTGCTCGGAGATGCAGCGGGCATAGTGTTCGGTCGCCTCGACGAAAAGCCCGGCCATGACCAGCCGCTTGCGGGACGGCGACCGGCGGCGGTCGGCCACGCGAAGCGTCACCAGCGAAACCATGTCGGCCGCATCGATCCCCAACGTCTCGGCGCGATCGACCAGATCGTCGATGAGATCCCCCAGACTGGCACCATCGCCCTGCTCCGCCAGCCGCGTCAGGGCACTCTCCGCGACGTAGGTGCCGGACCCCGCCCGTGAAACGACGAGACCTTCGGACTTGAGATCGCCAAGCACCTTGGTGATCGTCATGGGGGCGACGTCCATCATCCGGGCCATGTCGCGCACCGACGGCAGCGGGTCTCTCGCGCGCAGGTTGCCGGACGCGACGGCTTCGACAATCGCGGCGCGGATCTGCTTGCGCAGGGAGAGCGTCGGCAACCTGTCCAGTTTGAGCCCGCCGGCGAGAGTACGTTGCACCGTTCCACCCTTGTATGTCACTTTCCGGACTTGTGGCGAAAGAATACCGGATTCGCAGGCCGGAATCTACCGATCTGTAGCGTTGACTTGAATCGGTTGAGGTGGGACGATCTGCAAAACTATAACAGTTGACCCAACAGGAGGCTGCTCGATGAAGTATCTTTCAACGACTGCGATGGCCGGCGTTCTGGTGCTCGGAGCGGCGGTCGCCGGGGTCGCGCAGGAGCGAGGCGGCGTGATGACCTACGGTCGCTACGCCGACAGCCTGTTCCTCGACCCGGTCCTGAACGACGCCAACGTGGACATCTGGGTCCTGTCCAACATGTACGACACGCTGCTCCTGCCCAGTGCCGACGGCAAGGGCGTGGAGCCCGGCCTCGCCACCAATTGGACCGTCTCTGACGACGCCAAGACCGTGACGCTGACCCTGCGCGACGGGATCATGTTCTCGGACGGCAGCCCGATCACGCCCGAGGACGTCGTCTGGTCGCTGAAACGCGCCTCCACCCCCGACAACGGCATCTGGGGCTTCCTCGTCAGCTCGATCCAGGACGTCGTCGCCACCGACGACAAGACCGTCACCATCACGCTCAACCGGGCCGATCCGTCCATCATCCCGGCGCTCACCGTGTTCAACACCGCGATCATGCCGAAGGCCGCCTTCGAAGCCGCCGCCGGCACCACCGAGGCCGAGAAGGCGCAGGCGTTCTCCGAGCACCCCGTGGGCTCCGGGCCCTTCGTCCTCGAATCCTGGGAACGCGGCTCGACGATGAAGCTCGTGCGCAACGAGCACTACTGGGACATGGGCGCGGACGGAAAACCCCTGCCGTATCTCGACGGCGTCACCTTCCAGATCATCCCGGACGACGCCACCCGCATCCTGCAGGTCCAGTCCGGCCAACTCGACGGCGCGGAGCTGATCCCCTTCGCCCGCGTCGCCGAGCTTCAGGCCGACAGCAAAATCCAGATGGAACTCTACCCCTCCACCCGGGTCCAGTACGTCACCCTGAACGTGCGCCCGGAAATCGAGGGCAAGGCCAACCCGCTTTCCGATCCCAAGGTTCGCGAGGCGATGAACTACGCGACGAACAAGGAGGCGATCATCCAGGTGGTGACCTTCGGCGTCGGCACCCCGATGACCTCGTTCATGTCCTCCGCCACGCCGCTGCACACCGGCGACACCCCGCTCTTTCCCTACGACCTCGACAAGGCGAAGGCGCTGATGGCGGAGTCGGGCTATGCGGACGGCTTCTCGACCAGCATCCTGGCGCTGGCCGGCAACCAGGACGAGCTCGGCATCGCCACCGCCCTGCAGCAGATGTGGTCGCAGATCGGCATCAAGCTGGAGATCAAGCAGGTCGACAACGCCACCCGCACCCAGGAATACCGCGACGGTGTCTTCGACATGCGCGTGGCCGCGTGGACCAACGACATCGCCGACCCGGGACAGATCACCTCCTACTTCGCCTATTCGCCGACCATCGACGCCCTGCACTCCGGCTGGAAGAACGACGAGGTCGACAAACTCTTCGAGGCCTCGCAGTCTGAAATGGACGAGGCCAAGCGCGGCGAGGAATACGCAACGATCCAGGACGTCTTCAACACGACCGGACCGATCATCCCGCTGTTCGAGACACCCTACCCGGTGGCCCTGCAGAAAAACGTCGAGGGCTTCATCCAAATCCCCCTCGGCAACAACATCTTCCGTGCCGTGCATCTGGAGAAGTGATCCCGGCCGGGCGGCGGGCAGACGCGCCCCCCGCCCGGAACCACCCGAGGAAAGGCGCCCGTACCCCTTGTCCATGACCGAGTTCCTCGCACGCCGGCTGCTGCAGCTGATCCCGACGCTGATCTTCATTCTCGTGGTGGTGTTCGTGCTGGTGCGGCTGCTGCCCGGCGATCCGGCCAGCGCCGTCCTCGGCGACCGCGCGCTCGATGCCGACGTCGAGCGCATCAACCGCGAGCTCGGCCTCGACCAGTCCGTGCCGGTGCAGTTCGGCTTCTTCGTGAAATCGGTGCTCACCGGCAATCTCGGCAACTCCATCACCCTGAAGGTGCCGGTGACGCAACTCATCGCCGAGCGCCTGCCCGTCACCATGCTCCTGACGGCGATGGCGGCGCTGATCGCCGTGGCGGTGGCGGTGCCGCTGGCCTTCGTGGCGGCGCTCCGACGCGATCGCCTCGCCGACAACGCCATCCGCGGTGTCTTCCAGGTCGGACTCTCGATGCCGGTCTTCTACATGGGCCTCGTGCTGCTGACGGTGTTCGGCGCGCGGCTGCGGTGGTTCCCTGTCGGCGGCTACGGCGACGGCTTGCTCGATCACCTCTATCACCTGATCCTGCCGGCGATGACGCTGGCCCTCAGCCTGTCCGCCGTCCTGATGCGCAACCTGCGCTCGGCGATCATCGGGGTCGTCGACGCCGAATACGTCACCTTCGCCCGCTCCAAGGGCCTGCGCCCCGGCCTGATCCTGATCCGGCATGTCCTGCGCAATGCCCTGATCTCGACGCTGGCGCTGTTCGGCCTCTCCATCGGCACGCTGCTCGGCGGCGCGGTCATCACCGAGACCGTCTTCGCCGTTCCAGGCGCCGGCCGCCTGATGATCGACAGCATCTACGGCCGCGACTATCCGGTGGTTCAGGGCCTGACCATCGCCCTCGCGGTTCTCGTGTCGCTGACCTTCCTGCTGACCGACGTGGTGCAGGCATGGCTCGATCCCCGGGTCGCGCGGTGAGCGATGCCGCCATCCCGACGCCACGCCGCAGGCTCCGCGATCGCCGCCCTTCCGCGCCCGCTGCTCCTCGGCGGCGCGATCCTGCTCGCCAGCACCGGGCTCGCGCTCTTTCCCTCGGTCTTCGCCCCCTACGATCCGCTGGCCTTCGACTACGGCGCGCTCCTGAAGCCGCCGAGCGCCGCACACTGGATGGGAACCGACAATTTCGGCCGGGACGTCCTCAGCCGGGTGATCCACGCCTACACCATCGACATGCAGATCGCCGTCTTCGCCACCGTCTTCGCCTTCGTCTTCGGCACCGCCATCGGCGCGATCGTCGGCTACGTCGGCGGCCTGACCGAGTCGATCTTCGGCCGGGTGGTCGACGCCGTCATCACCTTCCCCTTCCTCGTGCTGGTGATCGCCATCGTCTCGGTGCTGGGGCCGGGCCTCATCAACATGTACATCGCCGTCAGCATCGTCGGCTGGGTCTTCTACGCCCGCATCATCGCCGCCGAGGTCAAGGTGCAGAAGCGGCTCGACTATGCCGACGCCGGGCGTGCGATGGGCTATACCCACACCCGCATCATCTTCCGCCACCTGCTGCCCAACGCGATCACGCCGGCCGTCGTCTACTGGATGACCGACATGGCGCTGGCGATCCTGCTCGGGTCCAGCCTCGGCTACCTCGGCCTCGGCGCGCAGCCGCCCGCGGCGGAATGGGGCGTGCTGATCGCCGACGGCAAGAACTTCATGGCCACCGCCTGGTGGATCTCGGTCTTCCCCGGCCTCGCCATCGTCCTGACGGGCCTCGGCTTCAGCCTGTTCGGCGACGGGCTCGCCGAAGTCCTGAGGACGCGCAAGTGAGCCCCCCGGTCCTGTCGGTTCGCAACCTCTCCACGACCTTCGCGGCGGGCGAGCGCAACCTCACCGCTGTCGACGATGTCTCCTTCGACGTGATGCCCGGCGAGGTCCTCGGTCTGGTCGGCGAAAGCGGTTCGGGCAAGAGCGTCACCCTGCGGTCCCTCCTGCGCCTGCTCCCCGACACGGCGACCATCGCCGGCGAGGTAACCTGGCAGGGCCGCGACATCGTGGCGATGACCGACCGTGACCTGCGCTCCGTACGCGGCGGCCAGATCTCGATGATCTTCCAGGAGCCGATGACGGCTCTGAACCCGGTCCTGCCGGTCAACGTCCAGATCGAGGAAAACCTGCGCGCGCACACCGCCCTCGACCGTCGCGGGCGCAAGGCGCGGGCGCGCGAGCTGATGGAGCAGGTCGGCATCCCGGACGCCGGCCGGCGCCTCGGCGAGTATCCCCACCAGTTCTCCGGCGGCATGCGCCAGCGGGTGATGATCGCCATTGCGCTGGCCAGCAACCCGCGGCTCCTGCTCGCCGACGAGCCGACCACCGCGCTCGACGTCACCATCCAGGACCAGATCCTGAAGCTCATCCTCGCGCTGCGCGACGAGATGGCGATGAGCGTCGTGCTCGTCACCCATGACCTCGGCGTCGTGGCCGCGACCTGCGACCGGATGGCGGTGATGTACGCCGGCCGGATCGTCGAGGAAGGCACGGTCGCCACCGTCTTCGCCCGCCCGAGCCACGCCTATACCCGCGGCCTGCTCGGCTCGGTACCGCGCACCGGAACCGAGCGCAGCATGCTGCTGTCGATCGAGGGAACCCCGCCCGGTCTGGCCGCGATCCCGACGGGCTGCGCCTTCAACCCCCGCTGCGACTTCGCCACCGGGATTTGCCGTGAACGGACCCCCGTCCTCGAGCCCGTCGCGCCCGGCCACCGCGCCGCCTGTCACCACCGGGACCGCGTCGCGGCGGCGGGATCGCCCGTATCATGACACCCGTATCATGACAGGGGTAGCATGACCGAGGCCCCGCTTCTCATGGCGATCGAGGTCTCGAAGGACTTCGTGTTTCCGCGCACCCTCGGGCAGCGGCTCCGGGGGCAGCCGGCCTCGGCCGTCCATGCCCTCAACGGCGTCAGCATCGAGGTGCGAAAGGGCGAGACCCTCGGCATCGTCGGCGAAAGCGGCTGCGGCAAGTCCACCCTCGCCCGCTGTCTCGTGCGGCTCTACGAGTGCGACGAGGGGCGCGTGCTGCTCGAAGGAACCGATATCGCCACGCTCTCGGGCGCCGACCGCCGCGCCTTCAACCGTCGCGTGCAGATGGTGTTCCAGGACCCCTATTCCTCCCTCAACCCCCGCATGACGGTGCGCCAGATCCTCGGCGAGGCACTCCACGTCCACGCCATGCGACCGGCGGGAGCCATCGAGGCGCGCATCCACGAGCTGCTCGATCTCGTGCGCCTGCCGCGCGACTCCGCCGACCGCTATCCCCACGCCTTCTCCGGCGGCCAGCGCCAGCGCATCGGCATCGCCCGGGCGCTGGCGGTCGAGCCTTCGGTGCTGGTCGCCGACGAGCTCGTCTCCGCCCTCGACGTCTCGGTACAGGCCCAGGTGGTCAACCTGCTCCTCGAGTTGCAGGACCGGCTGTCGCTCACCGTCGTCTTCGTGGCCCACGACCTGCGCCTGGTGCGCCACATCTCGCACCGGGTGGCGGTCATGTATCTCGGCAAGGTCGTCGAGGTGGCCCCCACCGAGGCGCTCTTCTCCGACCCGCGCCATCCCTACACCCAGGCCCTGCTCCGCGCCGCGCCGGAACTCGATCCCACCCGGCGCACCCGCACCGTCGCGGCCCGCGGAGAGCTGCCGAGCCCGATCGACCTCCCCTCCGGCTGCCTCTTCCACACCCGCTGCCCGCACGCCTTCGCGCGCTGCAGCAGCGAGGCGCCCGCGCTCACCCGTCGCGGCCCGGCGCATACCGCCGCCTGCCACCTCGACAATCCGCAGCCGCTTGCCGCCAACCCCGAGGCTCCCGAATGAGCTACCACGACTTCCAGACCGCGGTCGCGCGCATCAACGACCTGCTCTGCACCCTCAACCTCCTGGCCTGGGACTCCCGGACCGTGATGCCCGAGGGTGGCGTGGAGGCGAGGGCCGAACAGGTCGCCACCCTGACGACGCTCGCCCGGGAAATGGCGACGGGCGAGGCCATGACCCGCGCGATCGACGGCGCCCGCGAGGAACTAGCAGGCGCCGATCCCGACGACATCCGCCACCGCGCGATCGCCCAGGCCGACCGGGAGCTCGGCATCCTGCGGCGCATTCCGCCGGACCTGACCACGGAGATGGCCGCCCTCAAGTCCCGGGCGCATTCCGCCTGGGTCTCGGCGCGGGCGCGGAACGACTTCGCCACCTATGCGCCCGTGCTCGAACGGATGATGGCGATGCAACGGCGCGTCGCGGACTGCATCGGCGACGGCGGCCATCCCTACGACGCCATGGTCGGCCTGTTCGAGCCCGGCATGACCCATGCGCGCCTCCAGGCGATCTACGGCACCCTGAAGTCCGCCCTCGTCCCGCTGATCCAGCGCGCCGCGGCGGCCCCCCAGCCCCGCCACGATTTCATGACCCGCCGCTTCCCGATCCCGGCCCAGAAGGCTTTCGGCCTCCGCATCGCCGAGCGCATGGGCTACGACCTGTCGCGCGGTCGCCTCGACGATACCGTGCATCCCTTCGAGATCTCCTTCACCCGCGACGACGTCCGCATCACCAGCCGCTTCCGCGAGGACTGGCTCCCGGGCGGCACCTTCGCGCTCTGGCACGAGGCGGGGCACGGCATGTACGAGCAGAACGTCGCCCCGGAATTCACCCGCACGATCTTCGCCACCGACCTCGTCAACCTCTACGCCGTCGGCGGCGCCAGCTTCGGCATGCACGAGTCCCAGTCGCGCCTCTGGGAAAACCGCGTCGGGCGGTCGCAGCGGTTCTGGGAGCTGCATTTCGAGGAACTGCGGCAGACCTTCCCCGACCAGCTCGCCGACGTGTCGCACACCGAATTCTGGCGTGCCGTCAACCGGGTCCGCCCGGACTTCATCCGCGTCGAGGCGGACGAGCTGACCTACGACCTCCACATCATCCTGCGCTCGGAGATCGAAGCCGCCCTGATGACCGGCGAGATCGGCGTCGCCGACCTGCCGGCGCTCTGGGCGGAAAAGATGCGCGACAGCCTCGGGATCGAGGTCCCCGACGACACCCGCGGCGTCCTGCAGGACGTCCACTGGTCGCACGGCTACGTCGGCTCCTTCCCGACCTACACCATCGGAAACATCATCTCCTCCCAGCTCTTCGCCGCCGCACGCAAGCTCCCCGCCGTGGCTGCAGGTCTCGACTCCGGGGACTACGCCCCCCTCGCCGGCTTCCTGCGGCAGAATGTCTGGTCCCACGGTCGATCCTCCTCCCCGGACGAAACGCTCGCCCGCGTCACCGGAGGCCCGCTCGACACCGCGCCCTACATCGCAGACCTGACCGCAAAGGTGGATGCGCTGACCACGATCACCGCCTGAACGCACGACGGCAAGGGTGCCGACGGATTTCCCGCCGGCACCCCCAGCCTGATCGCTCCGGCCTCAATCCTCGTCGGCGGCCATCTGGCTGAGCACCTGCCCCTTGCCGCGCAGCCGAGGTAGACCGGCAGCAGCACCGCCACCGCGGCGATCAGGTAGAGCACGATCGCCACCGGCGAGTGCACCAGCACCGTCGCATCGCCCTGGCTGATCGCCAGCGCCCGGCGCAGCTGCTGCTCGGCCAGCGGCCCGAGGATCAGCCCGACCACGACCGGCGCGATCGGATAGTCGAAGCGCCGCAGCCCGTAGCCGAGGATGCCGAAGGCCAGCAGCATCCCGAGCTCGAACGCCGAGGGATTGGCCCCGATCGTCCCGAGCGTCGCAAACGTCAGGATGCCGGCATAGAGCCACGGCTTCGGGATCGCCAGCAGCCGCACCCACAGCCCGACCAGCGGCAGGTTCAGGACCAGCAGCATCAGGTTGGCGACCAGCAGGCGAGGCGATCAGGCTCCAGACCAGCGTCGCGTTGGTGGCGAACAGCAGCGGCCCCGGCTGCAGGCCGAACTGCTGGAAGCCCGCCAGCATGATCGCCGCCGTCGCAGTCGTCGGCAGGCCGAGCGTCAGCAGCGGCACCAGCGTCCCGGCGGCCGAGGCGTTGTTCGCCGCCTCCGGCCCGGCGACGCCCTCGATGGCGCCATGGCCGAACTCCTCGGGATACTTCGCCAGCGCCTTCTCGGTCGCATAGGACAGGAAGGTGCCGATCTCGGCCCCGCCCGCCGGCATCGCGCCGATCGGGAAGCCGATCAGCGTGCCGCGCAGCCACGGCTTCCACGACCGCGCCCAGTCCTCGCGGTTCATCCACACCGAGCCCTTGACCGGCTCGATCTTCTCCTCCTGCTCGGTCGGCGACCCCGCCACCTTCAGCGTCTCGCCGATGGCGAACAGCGCCACCGCCAGCGTCGTCACCTCGATGCCGTCGAGCAGATCGGGAATGCCGAACGACAGCCGCGCCTGCCCGGTCTGCAGGTCGATGCCGACGAGGCCGAGCGCCAGCCCGAGTGAACAGCGCCGTCAGCCCGCGCAGCGCCGAGTCGCCGAAGGCCGCCGACACGGTGACGAAGGCCAGCACCATCAGCGCGAAATAGTCCGCCGGCCCGAACGACAGCGCGAACTTCACCATCCACGGGCTGATGAACGCGAGCCCGAGCGTGGCGATCAGCCCGGCGACGAACGAGCCGATCGCCGCGGTCGCCAGCGCCGGCCCGCCGCGGCCCTTGCGCGCCATCTTGTTGCCCTCGAGCGCGGTGACGATCGAGGCGCTTTCGCCCGGCGTGTTGAGCAGGATCGAGGTGGTCGAGCCGCCATACATGCCGCCATAGTAGATGCCGGCGAACATGATCAGCGAGCCGGCGGGTCGAGCTGGTAGGTGACCGGCAGCAAGCAGCGCCACGGTCAGCGCCGGCCCGATGCCGGGCAGCACGCCGACCGCGGTGCCGAGCGTGACGCCGATCAGCGCATAGAGCAGGTTCGTCGGCTGCAGCGCCCCGACGAGGCCGTGGGCGAGAAGCCCGAAGGTGTCCATGATCGCGCCCTCACAAAAACAGATGCTCGAGCGGCCCGGCGGGCAGCGAGAGCTGAGCAGGCCGGCGAAGATCAGCCAGATCGACCAGCGACACGACGATGCCGATCGGGATCGTCATCCACAGCGGCCCCCGCCCGAACCCCCGCGCCGTCAGCGCGAAGAGAAAGCCGGTGGCGATCGCAAAGCCCGCCGGCTTCAGGAGCAGGAGCTGCAGCACCAGCCCGCCGACGATCCACAGCATCGGCCCGAGCCGGTCGGCCTCGCGCGGCGGCAGCCCGTGGCGGAACGCCATCAGCCGTGCCCGACCGCGAGCACCGCGAGAAAGCCCGCCATCACATAGGGCATCGTCGTCGGCCCGACCCTGGCGTGCTGGCCCCCGCCCGGCATCGCCCGCGTCTCGAAGAAGATCACCGCCGCGAGCACCGCCAGCCCCGCAGCGATCACCAGCGCCGCACCATCCGGGCGGCGCGTCGACAGGCCCGGCTCACTGCACCAGTCCGATCGCGGTCAGGATGGCCTTCGTCGAGTCGATGTCGGCGGCAAGCTGCGCGTCGAAGTCGGCGCCGGCGAGAAAGGGTCGTCCCAGCCCTTGGTGGCGAGCTCCTGCTTCCACTCGGCGGAGGTCGCCAGCTTCTCGATGTCGGCGGTGACCGCCGCCTTCTCCTCGTCGGTGATCCCCGGCGCAGCCGCGACCATGCGCCAGTTCTCCAGCGCGACGTCGACGCCGGCCTCCTTCAGCGTCGGCGCGTCGCTGCCCTCGATGCGCTCCTCGCCCGAGACCGCGAGCAGCCGCAGGGTGCCCGACTCGATCTGGCTCTCGAACTCGCCGTAGCCGGAGATGCCGACCGTCACCTGGTTGCCGAGGATCGCCGCCAGCGCCTCGCCGCCGCCGGAGAAGGCGATGTAGTTGATGAGCGTCGGATCGACTCCGACCGCCTTGGCCATCAGCCCGGCGAGGATGTGGTCGGTGCCGCCGGCCGAGCCGCCGCCCCACGAGACCGAGCCGGGATCGGCCTTGAGCTTGGTGATGAGGTCGGCCAGCGTCTCGATGTCGCTGCCGGCGGGGACGACGATCGCCTCCTGCTCGCCGGTGAGGCGCGCGATCGGGGTGACCATCGTCAGGTCGACCGGCGACTGGTTGGTGAGGATGGCGCCGACCATGACGTAGCCGCCGACGATCAGGTCCTCCGGGTTGCCCTTCGACTGGTTGACGAACTGCGCGAGGCCGATGGTGCCGCCGGCGCCGGGGACGTTGGTCACCTGAACGTTGCCGGAGATGCCTTCCTTCTGCATCAGGTTCTGCATGGTGCGCGCGGTCTGGTCCCACCCGCCGCCCGGCGATGCCGGCGCCATGATCGAATAGTCCGCCGCCCAGGCGGGGACCGAGAGGGTCAGGAGCGCAGCAAGGGTCAGTCGTTTCATGGTTTCCTCCACATGGCGCGTGCGCCGATCGGTCTGCGATGCGTAGCGCAGACCTGCCATTCAGCAGACGAAGCTGGCATCGGCCTGACAGTCGCCAGCCACCGCGGCGGTTTCGGCCGGACGCCCCGGTGGTTCTTTCCGACGACGGGCGTTCGTCTATGCTTGGCGCCCGGGACGGAGGCGACATGGCGACGGGGGCGACACGCGGTGGACAGGCGGGGCGGGTGCCCTCGCTGACCCTGCGCCTCGGGCTCTCGGTCGCGCTGGTCCTGCTCGCCGGCGGCACGATCGTCGCCCTCGCCGCCTTCGCCTACGGCCGGCAGGCGGCGCAGCAGGCTTACGACCGCCTGCTGATCGGGGCGGCCGAGCAGATCGCCGGATCGATCGTCGTCCGCGGCGGCACGGTGTCGGTCGACATTCCCGCCTCGGCCTTCGAGCTCCTGTCGCTGGCGCCGGACGACCGTATCCTCTACGCGGTCTTCGACCCCGATGGCCGCCTCGTCACCGGCTACCCGGAGGTCGAGCGCCCGGCGGGCCAGTTCGCCTCCGGCAGCTTCGCCGGCGAGCGCATCCGGCTGACACGGGTCGGCCGACCCTTTTCCGAGCGCGACTTCACCGGGACGGTCGACGTCGTCGTCGGACAGACCACCCGCGCCCGCGACGCCCTCGCCCGCGAAATCACCCGGAGCGCGCTTCTCGTCGTCGGGCTCCTCGGCCTGCTGATGGCGGGGCTCGCCGCCTTCGCCATCCGCTCGGCGATGGCGCCGCTCCGGCGGATCGAGACCGGGCTCGCCCTGCGCGAGTCCCGCGACCTGACGCCGCTCGACGTCGCCGTGCCGCGGGAGATCGGCCAGCTCGTCTCGACGATCAACCGCTTCATGGCCCGGCAGGCGCGGCAGTTCGAGATCATGCGCAACCTGATCGCCGACGCCTCCCACCAGCTGCGCACGCCGGTCGCCGCGATCCGCGCCCAGGCCGACCTGGCGCGCGACGCGGGCGACGAGGCCACCCAGCGCCGGATCGTCGGGCGCATCCACGACCGCGCCGTCGGCCTCAGCCGGCTGACCGACCAGCTCCTCAACCACGCCCTCATCATCCACCGCGCCGACGCCGCCCCCCACGACATCATCGACCTCCGTACCGTGGCGATCCGCGTCGTCGAGGAGACCGACCCCGGCGACGGCGAACTCGACCTCGACCTGCCGCAGGACCCTGTCTTCTGCCGTGGCGACGCGCTGTCGCTGGCCGAGGCGGGCAAGAACCTCGTCGCCAACGCCCTCCGCCACGGGGCGCCGCCCGTGACCATCGCCGTGGTGCGCGACGGCACGACAGTCGTGCTCGCGGTTCGCGACGGCGGACCGGGGATGTCCGAGGCGCTGTGGGAAAGCGCCGGCACGCGCTTCGACCGCACCGGCGCCGTGACCCCGCAGAGCGCCGGCATCGGCCTCTCGATCGTCGCCGCCGTCGCCGCGGCACACCACGGCGCGCTGCGCTTCGGCCGCTGCCCGACCGGCGCCTTCGAGGCAGCCCTGACCCTCCCCGCGGTGCCGGCATGAAGCGCGCCGGCGCGGCCCTCGCCCTTCTGACGCTCGCCATCGGCGGCAGCAGCCCAGCCGACACCGGAGGCCCGGGCGCAGCCCGCCCCCGAGGCCATTGCCCATTTCGGAGGGTCGCGTGCGACCACGACGCTGAGCGTGCTCGGGACCACCGACGTCGCCGTCTTCGGCCCCCTCGTCGAGGCTTTCGTGACCGCAACGCCCGAGGTCGCCGTCGCCTACGAGCAATGGGGCTCGAACGATCTCTACGCCCGCGCCCAGGCGGCCTGCCGCGGCGAAGCACCCTCGGCGGACCTCGTCATCAGCTCGGCCGCCGACCTGCAGGTGAAGCTCGTCAACGACGGCTGCGCCCGGCCCCACGGCTCGGTCCTCACCGCATCCCTCCCGCCCGCCGCCATCTGGCGCGACGAGCTCTTCGGCGTCACCGAGGAGCCCGCCGTCATCGTCTACAACCGCGACCTCGTCCCGGCCGCCGAGGCCCCGCGCACGCGCTTCGACCTGATCGACCTCCTGCGCCCGGCCGACAGCCGCTACGCCGGCCGCGTCGCCACCTACGACATCGAGGGCTCCGGCCTCGGCTACCTCTTCGCCTTCGCCGATTCGCAGCAGGCCGCCACCTTCGGCAGCCTGATCGAAGCCTTCGCCCGGTCCGGCGCGGTCGCGACCTGCTGCTCCGACGAGATCATCGACGGCGTCGCGGAAGGCCGCTACCTGATCGCCTACAACGTCCTCGGCTCCTACGCCCTCGACCGCGCCGCCACCGACCCGCGCATCGCGCTCGTCGTGCCCGAGGACTACACCCTCGTCCTCCGCCGCGCCGCGATGATCCCGAAGGGGGCCGCCAATCCCACCGCGGCCGGGCTGATGATCGACTTCATGCTCACCACGGCGGGACGCGCCGCGATGACCGCGACCCACCTGCTCTTTCCCTTCGACGACGACGAACGCTTCGGCGGCGACGAGGACTCGCTCTACCGGCCGATCCCGCTGTCACCGACCCTGCTGCTCGGGCTCGACCAGCAGAAGCGGGCGCAGTTCCTCGCCCGCTGGCGGGACACCTTCAGCCGCCGGTGACGGGCTCGGCCGCGTCCGGCGCCCCCTGGAGCGCCCGAGGCCGCCCCGCGTCGTCGAGCGCGACGAAGACGAAGGTGGCGCAAGTGACCTTCTCCGTCTCCTCCTCCGCGCGCCCCCGGCGCCAGGCGGTGACGTGGATATGCAGCGAAGTCCGCCCTTGCCGGGTGACGGTGGCAAACAGCGACACCTCGTCGCCGACCTTCACCGGCAGATGAAAGCGCATCCCGTCGACCGCGATCGTCGCCGCCCGCCCCCGCGCCACCCGCGCCGCGAGGTTGCCGGCCGCAAGGTCCATCTGGCTCATCAGCCACCCGCCGAAGATGTCGCCCGCCGGGTTGGTATCCGCCGGCATCGCGATCGTCCGGATCACCGGCTGCCCCTCCGGCGGCGCGTCGTCGCGCCGCAAAGGCTCCCCCACCATCACCATCGCCATCAGCTCCGCCCCCGCGTCATGCCGGCCTCCTCCAGCGCCCGAACCTCGTCGCCGGGCGCATCGGTCTCCTCGCCGTAGGGGTTGCGCAGGTGCACCGGCTTGCTCTTCCGGCGCATCACCATGTTGATGCCCTCGATGAACACCGAGAAGATCATCGCCGTATAGATGTACCCCTTCGGAACATGCGCCCCAAAGGCATCCGCAACCAGCGCCATCCCGATCATGATCAGGAAGCCGAGCGCCAGGACCTTGACCGTCGGATGCGCCTCGACGAAGGCCGCGACCGGACCCGAGGCGATCATCAGCACGATCATCGACAGGATCACCGCCACCGCCATCACCCAGATCTCGTTGGCCATGCCCACCGCCGTCACGATGCTGTCGATCGAGAACACCAGGTTGATCACCGCGATCTGGGCCACCACCGCGCCGAAGCTCGCCATCACCCGGGCGCTCGCATCGCCCTCCTCGCCTTCGAGGGCGTCATGGATCTCCTGCGTCGCCTTGTAGATCAGGAACAGGCCACCGGCGGCGAGGATCATGTCCTTCCCCGACACCCCGTGCCCGAAGACATGCACCAGCGGCTCGGTCAGCCCGATGATCCAGCTGATGAAGAACAGCAGGATGAGCCGCGGCAGCAGCGCCAGCGTCATGCCGGTATAGCGCGCCGTCGCCTGCCGCTCCTTCGGCAGCTTGCCGACGAGGACGGCGATCACCACGAGGTTGTCGATGCTGAGCACCACCTCGAGCACGGTCAGGGTGAAAAGGCTCGTCAGGGATTCAAGCATGATTTTCCGCCTTCAGACCACGTAGCCGCAGGCCGAGGCCGGCGTCCGGGTATCCATGTTGCGCCCACGGTTCAAGTGGTCGTCGATCTCCGCCGCCGCCCCGATCATCCGCCCGTAGAGAAAGACGGTGAAGGCGGCCGTCTCCAGCTCCCGCTCGCTCAGCCGCCCGGCCTGATAGTCCGGCCAGAGCAGCGCCAGCATCAGCGCCGCGATCACCGCGTCGACATTCACGCAGAACACATACGGGCTCGCCCCCTGCTCGTGCAGCGCCAGCACCAGCTCGCGGTAGAAGGCGTGGAAGATATTGTAGCGCCCGTGCTCGGTCCATGTACTCCGCGACGAAGCGCTCGCGCGGGTCGTAGTTGACCGGCTTGCCCTTGAAGATCGGGTGATGCACGCCGGGCAGCGCACGAAGCTCCGCCCCCACCTCCTTCGACGCCCTCTTCTCGCGCCGGTAGGCCGTTGCGTAGTCCGTCGCCATCGCCTTCAGGTCGAGGCCATGGCCGGGATCGCTCGGATCGGTCAGCCCCTTGTCCTTGAACTGATCGAGCAAAAAGGCCATCCCCTCGTACCCGTTGCCGCCATGACTGAAGCCGGTATGGGTCAGGAAGCCGACCATCGCCTTGTTGATCTGCACCCGCCCCGGCGTCTGCGGCCCGTCCGCCGACACCGCGCCCTTCGCCCCCTGCGCCGAGATCGCCCCCGGCCCGTTGGAGATCAGGAGCCCGATCAGGATCTGCAGCGGCATCGCCTCCTCCGGCGTCGGCTTCTTGCCGGTAATCGCCAGGAAACACAGGTCCGCCATCGTCCACTGCCCGAACCGCTCCGCCCGCGGTATCCCGCGGAGCGACCCCGACAGATGGTGCTCGCCCGGTATCGTCGCCCCGACCATCACCCCGTAGAGCCGCAGGTACCAGGGCAGCGACTCCGCCGTCAGCCGGGTGATCCGCTTGCGCATCAACGGCCCCCAGCTGATCGTCGTCGCAATCGCCGCGAGGATCGCATCCCGCGACAGCCGACCATCCAGCGTCTTGAGATATTTCAGGAACGCCGACTGGCCGCCCCGCGCCTCGATCGCCGCCAGCATCGCCTCGGGCCGCGGATCGTCCGCTTCTTCCGGCGTCGCCAGGAACAGCGCGCGCGTCTCCGGGTCGATCGCGATATGGCGCGAGTCAAACCCCTCGTCGTGCCCGTCCCGCAGCCCTGAATGCGCAAAAAGGTCGATCAGCGCCCGCGTGCAGGCCAGCGCGCGCTCGACACGGCGAGGCCCGGTGATCGCCGCCGCCACCGCCATCACCGCGTTCGGCGCATTCCCGGCGTCCCGCGCCGCATCGCAGGCGATGAGGATCGGATCGCCCACGAGATTCACCTCCGCCGCCACCGCCACGTCGAGCATCGCCCGGTCGTTCTCCCCGGCGATCTCGTGCACCAACGGCAGCGCGAAGCACGCCTCCAGCGGCTTCAGCGCCAGATCCAGCACCTCGTGCCCGTGCACGCTCGTCACCTGGGTCTGTCGGGTCCATCACCGAGGCGCCCGACTTGTCCTTCATGTTCTGCCGCGCCACCACCGCGCCGATCTGCCGGCCGAGTCCGATGATCTGGTCGGCATAGGGCTCCGGCGCCGTCACCACCGGCAGCGCGATCTCCGCCGGCAGCCGCAGCCCCTGATCGTTCGCCACCCACGGCTTCAGCGCCAGGTTGCCCCGCGGCGCAAAGTCGGGCTCCACCGCATTCAGCGCCATCACCGCCGTCAGCGCCGCCGGAATATCGGCGATGTTGACCACGACCGCGCCCTTTTTCGACGCAACCGGATTGTCCGGCGTGAATAGCGAGTCCACCCCGAACGCCTCCATGAACCAGCGTTCCTTGTCCTCCGCCCGGTCGCCCGACCCCGCCATCGCCCCGGCATGGCCCACCGCCCGCGTCAGCTTCGACTTCCATCGCCCGACAACGCAGGCAACGACCGGCTTCGTCCAGTGGATGTCATGCTCATAGTAGCCGCCCGGCTCCGCATAGAGCACAGCCGCCGCCGACCGGTCATCGGCCGCAAAAGCGCGGGCGAAATCCGGGCAGGCGTAGTGGATGTAAAGGTCCTTGCCCGACGAAACGAGCGTCGTCGTGCCCCAGCCCGCCGTTGCCAGATACTGCGCGATCGTCGTCGTGAAGCCGCCCGAGTTCGAGAAGATCGCCACCGACCCCTTGATCAGCGACTCGTCCGGATGGTCCCCGCCCAGCGCCCCGCCGATGCGCACCCGGTTCCAGCTGTCCGCCACCCCGAGGCAGTTGCCGCCGATGACGTCGACGCCATTGGCCTGCGCCATCGCCCGGATCTCGCGCGCGTCGTGCACGGCGATCTTCTCGGTGATGATCACGATCTTCTTCAGCTCGGAATTGACCCGCACCAGCTCCGCAACCCCGTCGCGCACCCCCGACGGCGGCAGGTAGACGACGCCGGTGTTGAACGAATGCCCGGCATTCAACCCTTCACGGACGTTGTTGAAGACCGGAATGTCCCCCGCCGGCGTCTTCAGCACCTGCCCGGCCCGGCCCGGCGAGGTGCCGAACACCACATTTCCCCCCGAAAAGCCATGGCTGGTCGGCGTCACCTGCCGGCTCTCGCCGCCCAGGATGTTGAGCACGCAGACCCGGTCCTCGCGCGTCGCGATCTCGGCCAGCGACCGGATGCCGAGGTAATAGGGAATGCCCTGGATGCCTTGGTGAAACATGCTTTTCTCCCGGTCCGCGCCCGTTAACCTTGCTTAGGGCCAAGTTAACGCTGCTGGCTTTATTCATATTTATCAGTAGGTTGATCAGAGTCGCACGCGTGCGACTCCGTGCGACCAGCACGGCTCAGGCGGCCGCAGCCTTCATCCCGAGGCTCGCCGCAATTTCCTCGCGCCCCCCGGCCCGCATCCACCCGTCGACCCGCTTGGCGTAGTTCACCACTTCCGAGATCGCGCTGTCGAAGCCGAAGAACCGATACGGCAGCCCCAGGCTCTCCAGCGTCTCGCTGAGGTTCCCCATCCCCCGCACCAGGTTCGGCCCGCCCCGCCCGACCACCACGTAAAGCGGCGTCGGCCCGTTCGCCGCGAAATGCTCCCGCAGCGCGTCGCCCATCCCCCGGAACGTCTCCAGGATGTCGGTATTGTTCGACTTGCCGCCGATGATGAACAGCACGTTGGTCTGCTTCAGAAAGTGCCGATAACAGATCGACGCCACCGCCTTCATCTTCTCATACGGCGGGTTCCCCCCGAAATCCGACGAGATGATCGCCGCCTCCCCGAGCACCTCGGTCACCAGACTGTTCGCCCCACCCCCGAACGTCGGCGCCAGGATCGTGCCCTGCTCGTTGATGACGAACACGTCGGACTGCCCCTGATGCGTCCGAAGCTGGTTCACCTCCTGCTCGAAGGCCGTGATGTCCGAGGCAAACAGCTGGTCCGGCAGCCCCAGCCGCCCCACCCGCGGATCATCCCGATCGAACCCGCACTTGAAATCGCAAGCCACCGGCGTCAGCCGCCCGCCCGGACTCCCGCCGCATCCGGATCGGGTTCAGCTCCAGCGTCGTCATCCCGTAGTGATGCACCAGCTCCCAAAGCTTCGGCAGGTGCTGCACCAGCGGCGAGATGATCTCCTTCGGCGCCCCGATATCGGTCAGCGCATTCGCCACCACGAAGGCCTTGAGCCCGGTCAGCGCCTCGAACGGCACCGTCGCCACGTCGCCCTTCGGCAGTTCCTCGATTTCCATGCCGCCCCGATGCGTCAGCGTCATCGTCGGCGCCCGAAACGCGGTATCGTCGGTGATCGAGAAATAGACCTCATGCTCCGCCGGCACCCCCGACTCGAACGTCACCCCGTTCGCCTTGGCATAGGCATTCCCGTGCCGGTGCTCGCAGAAATACAGCCGCTCCTTCTCCGCCAGCGCCTCCTTCAGCGTCCTGGCCTTGCCGATCAGACCAGCCTTGCCCTTCTTGCCGACGCCGCCCCGGAACACCGGCTTGATGAACACCAGCCCGTGCCGGTCAAGCAGACCCTGGATCGCGTCCTCGGACGCGTCCGGCCCGAGCACCTCGGACGCCGGAAAGTCCACGTGAGCCAACAGCCGCGCCCCGTGCAGCAGACCATTCAGTTGCATGCCGATTCCGTCCCCTTTTGTTGTGCTTGCCCAAACCCTGCCCGCTCAAGCTGTCGGCAATCTGTCGGAGCATCAGAATGCTCGCCCGAACTCCCGTCAGTCCGCCCGCACCAGCTGGTAGCCAAGACCGCGCAGCGTCCGAATGCCGACCCCGCTCCCCTCGAGCTTGCGCCGCAGGCGCGCGACATAGGTCTCGATGGCGTTCAGCCCGACCTCCTCCTCGTCCATCGAGAACATCCGGTCGAAGAGCCGCTCCTTCGGCATGATCCGGCTGCGGTTCGCCATCAGCGCCTCGAGCAGGCTGAACTCCCGCCGCGTCAACTGCAGCGCCACCCCCCCGCAGGCCGCGACCTTCCCGGCCGGGTCCAGCGCAAGCGTGCCGAACTCGATCACCCCGCTCCGGTCCGCCCCCGTCCGCCGCCCAAGCGCCCGCACCCGCGCCTGCAGCTCGCGCAGGTCGAAGGGCTTGACCAGGTAGTCGTCGGCGCCGATGTCGAGCGCCGACACCCGATCCTCCACCGCCATCCGCGCGGTCAGCATCAGCACCGGAGTCGCCCTCCGATCGCGCCTGAGGTCGCGCAGCACCTCGGTCCCGAGCCCATCCGGCAGGTTGATGTCGAGGATCACCACGTCATAGTCGTTCACCGCCAGCGTATCCCGGGCGTCCTCGACGGTCCCGACACAATCGATCGCGTCGCCCCGCCGCTGGAACGAGGTGGCAATCGCCTCGGCCACGTCCTCGGCGTCCTCTACCAGCAGCAGCCGCACGGCCGATCCCACCCTTTGCCGGTTCTTGCGAACGCGTGCCTGAAGGGTAACTTCAGTTCGGCTTTCGCGGAAGGGCGTAGTCTCGGGGAAGCCTTGGAACGGCTCCGGGCTAGCGCGCGCGGGTCGCTCGCCAGAGCCAGCGGCGGCCGTCCGAGACCAGCAGCGTCGTCGAGAGCGGGGGAATATCGACGTGCCAGAAGCTGGCGAGCGGGGCGGAGAGGACGTGGAGCAGCGCGCAGCGGATCACGGCTGGATGGGTGATCGCGACGACTGAGGAGGCGGCGGAGGAGGCGGCGGGCAGCTCCCGATCGAGCCAGTTGCCGATGCGAACGGCGACGTCGGCGATCGACTCGCCGCCATGGGGCCGGGCTTCCGGGTCCGTCATGAAGGCGGCGAAGGCTTCCGGCTCCTGCGCGGCAACCTCCGCGATCGCCCTGCCCGTCCAGCGGCCATAGTCGCAATCGCGGAGGTCTGCTTCGACGGTCGGAGCCAATCCCAGCGCCGCTGCGGTCTGGCTGGCCCGGAGTGCCGGGCTGGTCAGACAGGTCGATGCATCGCCCAGCGGACGCATCGCTTGCGCCGCTTCGAAGGCGCGCGCCTCCAGCGGCTCATCGTCGGGAAAGGCCGCCCGGCGCGTCGCGGCGGTGGCGCCGTGGCAGAGGAAGGTCAGTCGGATCATGCGGGCCCCCGGGTCGGCATCAGCGGGCCGCCACGGGCTTCGTGTCGCACGGTCGTCGCACGCGTGCGACTCCGATCAAGTCTGTTGATAATTGAATGATTTTCTGTGGCGCGTTAACCGCGTGTTCATGGACTTTAACGTGCGACGGCACGGGTGCGGACAGTACTGCGGAGGTCCTTTCAGACCACCGCAGCGTCGAGCCGGGCGCCGCGTTCGCGCAGGGTCACCCGGTGGCTCAGAAAACCGAAACCGAGACCGATGACCGCCCAGAGGATCGCTTGCCCGCCGAGGGAGGCGATGCGGAAGCCCCAGAGCGTCGTCGCCGGAAAGGTGTCGGGCACCTCGTGGATCCCCGGCATCAACACGCCGACGGCGACCATGGCGGCGAAATAGGCCGCGCCGGCCAGGATCGTCGCGTTCCAGCGGCCGTAGGTCGGCGCGAGGCGGGTGCGCAGGATGATGGCGCCGATCATGCAGGCGAGCGAGATCACCAGCAGCGTCAGGTGGAGGCCGGTCCTGATGCCGATGGTGTCGGCGTTGCCGACAGCCGGAGGGTTCGGCGTGTACTTGAAGTAGGGCACGAGGTAGAGCGCGACGAAACCGACCAGCGCGAGCAGGGCGGAGGTGCCGCGCGGGCCCAGCGTCTCCCAGCGGCCGTAGACCAGGGCGAAGGCGAGCGAGAAGAGCCCGCCGAGCGCCGCTCCGTAGACGGCGGTCGCCGTGAAGAGCCCGAGACCGGCTTGCGTCGTCCGGCTGACCAACGCCGCTTCCCCGTCGCCATGGCTGTGTCCGGCGGGCCCGGCGGCGGCGCCCGCCATGTGGTGGTCATGACCGGCCGCCATGGCCGGTTCGCTGGCCTCGGGACCTGCCGCGACCGATCGGGCTTCCTCGAAAGCGATGGCGCGCTCGACGTGCGGCTCGCCGGCGATCCGCAGGAAAAGGAAGCACAGGATTCCCGCGACAAGCCCGACCAGCATGCCGCGCAGCAGAAGGTTGGCCATGTCCGTCCCTCAGTGGCAGGGAAAGCCGAGCAGGTGCCGTCCGTCGTGCACGAACTCGTGGACGTACATGCCTTTGATGAGGGACGTCGCGCCTTCCTCGGCGCCGATGAAATAGATCGCGACGAACATCAGCAGCCCGCCGAAGATCGCCCAGGGCAGGACGTCGTTGATCGGGATTGCCGGGGGGCGAAGTCCATCGGAGTGGGAAGCGAAGCCGATATCTGCCATCTGAAGCCTCCTTGGGGATTTCGCGTCCCCGGACAAGCACATCTGCGAAACGAGGTCTGACTTTCGGCCCTTGCGGACCGATTACAGTGGCGCGACCGCGCGGATTCTCACCGCCTTCCACCTTTCGCGTGCGCGAAGGTCCGCTTTGCGACGTCCCGAGTCAAGGGTGAGCCACCGTCGGACAGCCCGGCCCCCGGTGAAAATGGCCGGCGTGATGGTCAGGGGTGCTGCTCGTCACTCTGCGAGCGCGAGCAGTGCGTCGAGGTCGAGGTGGGTTTCGAGGTGGCGGGCGAGCGCGTCGAGGGTCGCCTCGACTTCGGCCTCGTAGCGCACCTCGGTGGCGGTGCCGCCAAGGCGGGCAAGCCAGGCGCCGCGCTGGGCGTCGTCGGCGAAGAGGCCGTGGACGTAGGTGCCCGAGATCCGCGCGTCGGGGGTGCGGGCGCCTTCGCTTCGGCCGTCGGCGAGGGTGGCGAAGGGGCGGACGCGGTCGGGGCCTTCGCTGCGGCCCATGTGCATCTCGTAGCCGCGGAAGGGGCGTCCGTCGGAGGTGTGGCCCTCGACGGAGACGAGGGATTTTTCCGGCTCGAGCGTGGTCTGGACGTCGAGATGGCCGAGGCCGGCGACGGTGCCGGGGAGGCCCTCGAGGCCGTGGGGGTCGGCGATCTCGCGGCCGAGCATCTGGTAGCCGCCGCAGAGGCCGAGGAGATGGCCGCCGCGGCGGAGGTGGGCGGCGATGTCGATGTCGAAGCCGGCGGCGCGCAGGGCGGCGAGGTCGGCGATCGTCGACTTGGAGCCGGGGAGGAGGATCAGCCGGGCGTCGCCGGGCAGGGCCGTGCCGGGATGGACGCGAACGAGGTCGACCTGCGGCTCGGCGGAGAGGGGGTCGAGATCGTCGAAGTTGGCGATATGGGGCAGGATGGGGACGGCGATGCGGATCGGGCCGCCGGGGGTTGGCGCCTCGGGTGTTGGCGCGTCGGGGCGGGAGAGGGCGAGGGCGTCTTCGGCGGGGAGGCGGTGGGCGGCGGCGAAGAAGGGGACGAGGCCGATGGGGCGCCAGCCGGTGCGCTCGGCTATGGCGGTCATGCCGGTGGCGAAGAGGCTGGGGTCGCCGCGGAAGCGGTTGACGATGAAGCCGCGGATCATCGCGGCGTCGGCGGGATCGAGGACGGCATGGGTGCCGACGAGGCTGGCGATGACGCCGCCGCGGTCGATGTCGCCGATGAGGATCACCGCGGTGTTGGAGGCCCGGGCGAAGCCCATGTTGGCGATGTCGGCGGTGCGGAGGTTGATTTCGGAGGCGCTGCCGGCGCCCTCGACGAGGATGAGGTCGGCTTCGGCGGCGAGGGCGTGGAAGCTTTCGAGGACCTTCGGCATCAGGCCGGCCTTGAGGGACTGGTAGGCGCGGGCGTCGGCGGTGGCGGCGACCCTGCCCTGGACGACGACCTGGGCACCGACCTCGCTCTGGGGCTTGAGGAGCACGGGGTTCATGTGGACGCTGGGCGGCACGCGGGCGGCGCGGGCCTGGAGGGCCTGGGCGCGGCCGATCTCGCCACCGTCCGGGGTGACGGCGGCGTTGTTGGACATGTTCTGCGGCTTGAAGGGGCGGACGCGGAGGCCGCGGTCGGCGAAGGCGCGGGCGAGGCCGGCGACGATCAGGGACTTGCCGACGTCGGAGCCGGTGCCCTGGAACATCAGGGAGAGGGCTGGCATGGGCACCCCGCACGGGTCTGCGCACGCGTGCGCAGAGGGTCAAGTATTTGAAATATAACGGAATGCGAGAAAAAATTCACGATCCGGTAACCAGTTTTGACGGGGGGGGGCGGGTCAGAATTCGATGCCCTGCTGCGCCTTCACGCCGGCGGCGAAGTGGTGCTTGACCTGGCCCATCTCGGTCACGAGGTCGGCGGCGGCGATCAGTTCCGGCTTGGCGTTGCGGCCGGTGACGACGACATGGAGGTCGGGGCGGCGATCGGACAGGGCGGCGACGACGCGGCCGAGGTCGAGGTAGGCGTAGCGGAGGGCGATGTTGAGCTCGTCGAGGATGACGAGGCCGATGGTCGGGTCGGCCATCAGCGCGCAGGCCTTGTCCCAGCCGCGCTCGGCGGCGGCGACGTCGCGGCGGAGATCCTGCGTCTCCCAGGTGAAGCCCTCGCCCATCATGTGCCAGACGACGCGGTCGCCGAAGGCGGCGAAGGCGTCGCGCTCGCCGGTATTCCACGCGCCCTTGATGAACTGGACGACGCCGACGCGGCGGCCGTGGCCGAGCATCCGGAGGGCGAGGCCGAAGGCGGCGGTGCTCTTGCCCTTGCCCGGGCCGGTGTTGACGATGAGCAGGCCCTTCTCGAGGGTCTTGCCGCTTACCTCGGCGTCCTGGACCGCCTTGCGGTTGACCATCTTGGCCTTGTGGCGGCTGGCGGTGGCGTCGTCGATCTCGGTCATCGTCTCACCTGCGCTTGGGGGAGGCAGCGACGCCCCCCGTATCACGGTGTCGCCCGCCGCCGCCACCGCTTCAGCGAAAGCGCGGCCGTCAGGGATGTCCGGGTCGGCTCCCCTGCCCTATCCCTTTCCCGGGGGCTTGTTGACGCCCGGGGAGGGCGGCCCTACAACCGCCGGCGTGACGGTTCCCTCGCAGGGGGGAAGAAGGGAATGCGGTGCGTCGCCCCGGTGGCTATTCCGCAGCTGTACCCGCAACTGTAGGCGGTAGCCCCTGCCAATCGGCCACTGGGAGCGATCTCGGGAAGGCGGCATGGGGTGGTGATCCGCGAGCCAGGAAACCTGCCGTCCCATCGTGATTCCGTCCGCCCGGCGGGTTACCTGGGCAGGGAGACCGTCTTGACGCGCCTTTCGCCGTCCATCGTTCCGCTTTCCGAGCCCGAGGCCGCCGCCGCGGTTGAAGGGGTGACCGTGCTGGTGTGCAACTCCTGCCGGCTGGCGGAGGCGCCCGAGGCCGATCCGCGGCCGGGAACCCTGCTGGTCGAGGATGCGCTGCGGGCCGCTGCGGGGACCGGGGTCGCGGTGCGGCATGTCGCCTGTCTCGGCAACTGTCGGCGCGGGTTGAGCGCGGCGATCTTCCGGAGCGGGTGCTGGACCTATGTCTTTGGCGGGCTGACGGCCGAAAGCGGGTCCGATCTCGTCGCGGGCGCGCGGCTGATTGCCGGGTCGACCGATGGTTTCATGCCGTTCCGCCCCCGGCCGGAGGCCCTCAAGCGGGGCATGGTCGCGCGCATTCCCAGTCCCGACATCCTCAAGGAGTTGCCATGACCGATCTTGGCTCGCGCGTTCCGTGCACCGTCGTCACCGGGTTTCTCGGGGCGGGCAAGACGACGCTGATCCGCCACGTTCTGGAGAACGCCGGCGGCCGGCGGCTGGCCATTCTGGTCAACGAGTTCGGCGACATCGGCGTCGATGGCGAGATCCTGCGGAGCTGCGGCATCGAGAACTGCCCGGAGGAGAATATCGTCGAGCTGGCGAACGGCTGCATCTGCTGCACCGTCGCCGACGACTTCGTGCCGGCGCTGGACCGGATTCTGGCGCTGGAGCCGCGGGTGGATCACATCCTGATCGAGACGAGCGGGCTGGCCCTGCCGAAGCCGCTGGTGCAGGCGTTCCAGTGGCCCGGGGTGAAGGAGCGGGTGACGGTGGACGGCGTCGTCGCGGTGGTGGACGGGCCGGCGCTGGCCGAGGGGCGGGTGGCGGCGGACCTCGACGCGCTGGCGGCGCAGCGGGCGGCGGATGCCTCGCTCGACCATGACGATCCGGTGGAGGAGGTCTTCGAGGATCAGGTGGCCTGTGCCGATCTGGTGGTGCTGTCCAAGAGCGACCTGCTCGACGAGGCGGCCGACGCGGTGGCGCGGGCGCGGATCGCCGCGCATCTGACGCGGTCGGTGAAGATCGTCGCGTCGTCGCACGGGCGGGTCGATCCGGCGGTGCTGCTCGGGCTCGGGCTGGCGGTGGAAGACGACATCGAGAACCGGCGGACGCATCACGATGACGAGCTGGATCACGAGCATGACGACTTCGACAGCTTCGTGGTGGCGTTGCCGGCCGTGGCGCGGGCGGAGGATCTGGCGGCGCGGGTGACGGCGGCGGCGGAGGCGGAGAACGTCCTGCGGATCAAGGGGTTCGCGGAGGTTTCTGGCAAACCGATGCGACTGCTGGTGCAGGCGGTGGGGCCGCGGGTGTCGCATCATTTCGACCGGGCGTGGGGTGCGGGCGAGGCGCGGGGGACGCGGCTGGTGGTGATCGGGCTGCGCGGGTTCGATCGCGCCGCGGTCGAGCGGATTCTGGCCGCCTGAGGCCATGCATATCCTCAACGTCACCACGGCGTCGCTGGACGACCTGATCGAGCCGGTCGATCTCGGCCAGCGGCCGGCGGAGATGGTGGCGTTGTCGTTCTCGGACAGCGATCTGGCGGCGATGGCGGCGGTTCGGGAGCCGGGGTTGCCGGAGCTGCGGCTGGCGGCGTTGCGCGACCTGCGGCATCCGATGTCGGTGGATGTCTGGGTCGAGCGGGTGGCGGCGCAGGCGCGGGTGATCCTGGTGCGGCTGCTCGGCGGGTACGAGTGGTGGGCCTACGGGTGCGACCGGCTGGCCGCCCTGGCGCGCGAGCGCGGGATTGCGCTGGCATTGTTGCCGGGGGAGTGCCGCGAGGAGGATGCGCGGCTGGTGGCGCTGTCGACGGTCGCGGCGGAGGATCGGGCGGGGTTGCTCGCGTGCTTCCGCGAGGGCGGGCCGGAGAACATGGGCACGCTGGTGCGGCGGATGGCGGCGCTGGCGGGGCATGACGTCGTCGTGCCGGCGGTGCGGCCGCTGCCGCGGGTGGGGGCGTACCTGCCGGGGCGCGGCGTGATGGCGCTGGAGGATGTGGCGCGCGGCGAGCGGCCGCTGGTGCCGATCCTGTTCTATCGCTCGATGCTGCTGGCCGGGGATCATGCGCCGGTCGATGCGCTGGCGGCGGCGCTGGAGGCGGAGGGGATGGCGGCGTTGCCGGTGTTCGTCGCGAGCCTGCGCGATCCGGCGGCGGTGGAGCCGGTGGTGGCCGCGATGGGCCGGCTGGGGCCGGCGGCGATGGTGACGGCGACGGCGTTTGCGAGCGGGTCGGAGGGTGGTGCGGGGCTGTTCGAGCGGATCGGGGCGCCGGTGTTCCAGGTGGTGCCGGCGACGACGCGGCGGGAGGCCTGGGCGGGCGGGCTGCGCGGGCTGACACCGGCGGATCTGGCGATGCACGTGGTGTTGCCGGAGCTGGACGGGCGGGTGCTGGCGGGGGCGATCTCGTTCAAGGATCAGGGCGCGCTGGACGACCGGCTGGACGTGCGCTTGCAGGTGAACCGGCCGGAGCCGGACCGGATCGCGCAGGTGGCGCGGCGGATCGCGGCGCAGGTGCGGTTGCAGGCGACGCCGCGGGCGGAGCGGCGGGTGGCGGTGCTGATCCCGGACTATCCGGCGGCGGCGGGGCGGACGGGCTATGCGGTGGGGCTGGACGTGCCGGCGAGCGTGCTGGCGATGCTGCATGACTTGAAGGCCGCGGGCTATGCGGTTGACGGCATTCCCGAAACGCCGCGCGACCTGATGCGGATGCTGGCGCGCGAGGGGGATGGGCTGTCGCTGGCGGACTATCTCGCGCATGTCCCTGCGGGGGCGGCGGAGGCGATGACGGCGGCCTGGGGCGCGGCGGAGGTGGATGCGCCGGGGGGGTGGTTCCGCTTCCGGGCGGCGCGGTTCGGGACCGTCACCGTGGCGCTGGCGCCCGATCGGGGGCGGAGTGGCGACCGGCGGGTGGAGTACCACGATCCGGCGCTGCCGCCGCGGCCGGCGCTGGTGGCGTTCGGGATATGGCTGCGGCAGGCGCTCGGGTGTCATGCGCTGGTGCATGTCGGCGCGCACGGGACGCTGGAATGGCTGCCGGGCAAGACGGTGGCGCTGACGGCGGGGTGTTTTCCGGAGGTGGTGACCGGGGCGCTGCCGGTGGTCTATCCGTTCATCGTCAGCAATCCCGGCGAGGCGGCGCAGGCGAAGCGGCGGATCGCGGCGGTGACGCTGGGGCATCTGACGCCGCCGCTGGCGGGGGCGGGGTTGAGCGAGGCGCAGCGGGCGCTGGAGCAGCTGGTCGACGAGTATGCGCAGGCGGATGGGCTGGACCGGCGCCGGCGGGATCGGCTGGCGCGGCTGATCGTGGAGACGGCCGAGGCGAGCGGGCTGGCCGGGGAAGCGGGCGTGGGGCGGGATGACGCGCCTGATGCAGCGTTGCAGCGGATTGATGCATGGCTCTGTGATCTCAAGGATTTCGCGATCAAGGACGGGCTGCACGTCTATGGGCGCGAGGCCGGGGAGGACCCGGTGCGGGTGGCGTCGGCGGCGGCGGAGCGGGCGGCGTTGCTGACCGCGCTCGATGGCGGGCGGGTGGCGGCGGGGCCTTCGGGGGCGCCGGCGCGGGGGCGGACGGACGTGCTGCCGACCGGGCGGAACCTGTTCACGTCCGATCCGCGGACGCTGCCGACGCCGACGGCGTTTGCGCTGGGACAGGCGGCGGCGGATGCGGTGCTGCGGCGGTTCGTGCAGGAGCATGGCGACTGGCCGCGGGCGCTGGTGATCGACCTGTGGGGGAGCGCGTCGCTGCGGACCGGCGGCGAGGCGATCGCGCAGGGGTTGGCGCTGATGGGCTGCCGGCCGGTCTGGGACGCGCAGACGGCGCGGGTGACCGGGGTCGAGGTGCTGCCGCCGGCGGTCTTCGGGCGGCCGCGGGTGGATGTGACCTGGCGGATTTCGGGGCTGTTCCGCGACATGTTCCCGAGCCAGATCGCGCTGATCGATGCGGCGGTGGCGGCGGTGGCGGCGCGTGACGAGACGCCGGAGGAGAACCCGCTGGTCGGGGCGGGTGCGCGGCCGCGGCGGATTTTCGGGGCGGCGCCGGGGGTCTATGGCGCGGGGCCGGAGGAGAAGCTGGCGCGGGGGGACTGGGCGGACCGGGCGGAGCTGGGGCGGGCCTATCTCGATGGCGGGAGCCATGCCTTCGGCGGGCCGGAGGGGGACGGCGTGGCCGTGGCGGGGGCGTTTGCCGAGCGGGTGGCGGCGGCGGAGCTGCTGGTGCATGTCGAGGACGATCCGGGGCGCGACATCCTCGAAGGGTCGGCGGACGTGGCCTTTGTCGGCGGGTTCGCGGCGGCGGTGGCGGCGCTGGGCGGCAAGGCCGATCTGGTGGTGCTGGACGCGACCGACCCGGACCGGCCGCGGGCGCGGTCGCTGGCGGAGGTGGTGACGCGGGTGGTGCGGGCGCGGGCGATCAATCCGCGGTTCATCGCCGGGCAGTTGCGGCATGGGCCGCGCGGGGCGGCCGAGTTCGCCGAGACGGTGGACCGGCTGGTGGGGTTCGCGGAGACGACGGACGCGGTGTCGCCGGCGCTGATCGAGGCGGTGTTCGCGGCCTACGTCGAGGATGAGGGCGTGCGGGCGTTCCTGCTGCACGAGAACCCGGGCGCGGCGCGGGCCATCGCCGAGCGGCTGGCGGCGGCGCGGCGGCGGGGGCTGTGGCATCCGCGGCGCAATTCGGTGGACGGGGATCTGGCGGCGCTGATCGCCGAGGCGCAGGCGCTGGAGGATGCGGCGTGAGGCGGGGCGCTTGTCCGACGCTGGCGGCGCCGATGCAGACGGGCGACGGCTGGCTGGTGCGGCTGGTGCTGGCCGAGGGGCTGACGCCGGGGCAGCTCGGCGGGCTGGCGGCGGCGGCGCGGCGGCATGGCAACGGGCGGATCGAGATCAGCGCGCGGGGGAGTTTGCAGCTGCGGGGGTTGCCGGGGCCGGTCGCGGACGGGCTGGCGGCGGATCTGGGGGCGCTGGGGATCGATGTGCCGGGCGGGGTGCCGGTGCTGACCGGGGCGCTGGCGGGGGTCGATCCGGGGGAGATCGCGGACCCGCGGGCGCTGGCGCGGGCGATCCGCGGGCGCTGTGCGGGGATCGCGGGGCTGCATCCGAAGGTTTCGGTGGTGGTCGATGGCGGCGGGGCGCTGCCTCTCGACGGGCTGGCGGCGGATGTGCGGGTGAAGGCGGTCGCGGGCGGATGGGCGGTCGGGGGCGGCGCTGCGATGGACGCCGATGCGGCGGTCGAGGCGGTGATCGGGCGGCTGAATGCGCTCGACGGCGCGCGCGGGGATCGCCTTGCCCCCGGCCCTGCGGCGCAGGCGGTCTGCCGGGTGCCTCTGGCGTCCGGCCTCGCGGCGCGCGGCTTCGGGCTGGCGTTCGGACAGATCGATGCCGCGGCGCTGTCGGCCTTCGCGGCGGTGTTTCCGGCGTCGGTGCGGCTGCACCCGGCGGCGGGGCGGGCGCTGGTGGCCGTTGGCCTTTCGCCCGAGGTCGAGGCGGAAGCGGTGGATGTGGCGGGGCGGTTGGGGCTGGTGGTGGACGCGGCCGATCCGCGGCTGTCGGTCGTGGCCTGTGCCGGGGCGCCGGCCTGTGCCTCGGCGCATCTCGACACGCGGGCGCTGGCGGCGGTTGCGGCCGGGCGGCCGGACTTGCTGGGGGCGGGGTGGACGCTGCATCTGTCGGGGTGCGGGAAGCGGTGCGCGCAGCCGGCGGGGGCTTCGGTGACGCTGGTTGCCGGGGCGGACGGGCGGCGGGAGATCGTGGCGGAGGGGGTCGTGGTCGGGGCGGCGCTCCGGGCCATGCTGATGGATCGGGTGCGGGTGTGATGGTTCAGGACTACATTCGCGACGGGGATGCGATCTATGCGCGGTCCTTCGCGATCATTCGGGCGGAGGCGGATCTGGCGCGGTTTTCGGCCGAGGAGGCGGATGTCGCGGTGCGGATGATCCATGCCTGCGGGATGGTGGAGGCGGCGGGGCATTTCGCCTTTTCGCCGGGGTTCGTCGCGACGGCGCGGCAGGCGCTGGCCGGCGGGGCGCCGATCCTCTGCGACGCGGAGATGGTGGCGCACGGGGTGACGCGGGCGCGGTTGCCGGCGGGCAACGACGTGGTCTGCACCTTGCGCGATCCGCGGACGCCGGGGATGGCGGCGGCGCTCGGGACCACGCGGTCGGCGGCGGCGCTGGAGTTGTGGCGGGAGCGGATGGGCGGGGCGGTGGTGGCGATCGGCAATGCGCCGACGGCGCTGTTTCACCTGCTCGACATGCTGGATGCGGGGGCGCCGCGGCCGGCGGCGGTGATCGGGATGCCGGTGGGGTTCGTCGGGGCGGCGGAGTCGAAGGCGGCGCTGGCGGA
Source organism: uncultured Alphaproteobacteria bacterium (assembly GCA_963798235.1). Lineage (GTDB taxonomy): Bacteria > Pseudomonadota > Alphaproteobacteria > Rhodobacterales > Rhodobacteraceae > Amaricoccus. The sequence goes on from CAWCSN010000001.1 coordinate 258,181, forward strand.
GCGGGATATTCCGCATGCGGTGGTGCATGGGCGGCTCGGGGGGAGCGCGATGACGGCGGCGGCGGTCAATGCGCTGGCGAGGGCGGGCCTGTGATCGAAGCGGGCAGCGGGCGGCTGATCGGGGTCGGGACCGGGCCGGGCGATCCCGAGCTTCTGACGCTGAAGGCGGTGCGGGCGCTGGCCGAGGCCGACGTGGTCGCGCATTTCGCCAAGGCGGGACGGGTGGGGAATGCCCGGACGATCGTGGCGGGGCACATGCGGCCGGAGGTCTGCGAGTTGCCGCTGCACTATCCGGTGACGACCGAGATCGACAAGCACGCGCCGGAGTACGGGTCGGCGATCGCGGGCTTCTTTGCCGACGCGGCGGAGGCGGTCGAGGCGCATCTGCGGGCGGGGCGGACGGTCGCGGTGCTGAGCGAGGGCGATCCGCTGTTCTACGGCTCGTACATGCACCTGCACGTGCGGCTGGCGCCGCGCTATGCCGCCGAGATCATCCCCGGGGTGAGCGCGATGTCCGGGGCGTGGAGCCAGGCGGGGCTGCCGCTGATGCAGGGCGACGACGTGCTGGGCGTGCTGCCGGGTACGCTGCCGGAGGCGGATCTGGTGCGGTGGCTGGCGGAGGCGGAGGCGGCGGTGATCATGAAGGTCGGGCGCAACCTGCCGAAGATCCGCCGGGCGCTGGCGCTGGCGGGCAAGCTGGAGCGCGCGGTCTATGTGGAGCGCGCGACGATGGCGGGGACGCTGACGGTGCCGCTCGGCGCGCGCGGCGACGAGCCGGCGCCGTATTTCTCGCTGGTGCTGGTGCCGGGCTGGGAGGGGCGGCCGTGACCGGGCGGCTCGCGGTGCTGGGGCTCGGACCCGGGTCTGCCGACCAGGTGACGCCGGAGACGCGGGTGGCGATCGCGGCGGCGACGGATTTCTTCGGCTACGCCCCCTATCTCGACCGGCTGGCGCTGCGGCCGGACCAGCGGCGCCATGCCTCGGACAACCGGGAGGAACTGGCGCGGGCCGGGGCGGCGCTGGCGCTGGCGGCGGAGGGGCGCGCGGTGGCGGTGGTCTCGGGCGGCGATCCCGGGGTCTTCGCGATGGCCGCGGCCGTCTGCGAGGCGATCGAGGCCGGGCCGGCGGCGTGGCGCGGGATCGAGGTCGCGGTGACGCCGGGGATTACCGCGATGCTGGCGGTGGCCGCGCGCTGCGGCGCGCCGCTCGGGCATGACTTCTGCGCGCTGTCGCTGTCGGACAACCTCAAGCCGTGGGCGGTGGTCGAGGCGCGGCTGCGGGCGGCGGCGGGGGCCGGGTTCGTGCTGGCGCTCTACAATCCGGCGAGCCGGGCGCGGCCGTGGCAACTCGGCCGGGCGTTCGAGGTGCTGCGCGCGGTGCTGGCGCCGGAGACGGTGGTGATCTTCGGGCGGGCCGTCGGGCGGGAGGACGAGCGCATCGCCCTCTCCACCCTCGGGGAGGCCGATCCGGGGCTGGCGGACATGGCGACCTGCGTGATCGTCGGGTCGGAGGAGACGCGGGTGGTGGCGCGCGACGGGCTGGCGCCGCTGGTCTATACGCCGCGCAGCACGGGGGGGAGCCGATGAGCGATCAGGGCCTCGGCCTCGTCGACGGTTTCGGCCGCCTCCGGTCCGGGCGGCCGGCGCACCAGGATGACCGGCAGGCCGAGGGCGCGGGCGGCGGCGATCTTGGCATAGGTCGCATCCCCGCCGCTGTTCTTGGCGACGACGGTCTCGATGCGGTGGGCGGCGAGGAGCCGTACCTCGTCGGCCTCGGCGAAGGGGCCGCGGGCGAGGATGTGGTCGGCGCCGGGGAGATCGGCGTCGGGGGCGACGGGGTCGATGCTGCGGACGAGGTAGGCGTGGCGGGGCGCGGCGCGGAAGGGCGCCAGCTCCTGCCGGCCGATGGCGAGAAAGACGCGGCGCGGCACGGGGCCGAGGGCGGTGACGGCTTCGGGGATGTCGGCGACTTCGGTCCAGCGGTCGCCCGCGACCGGCTGCCACGGCGGGCGGCGAAGGGTGACGAGGGGCACGCCGGTCGCGGCGGCGGCGGCGGCGGCGTTGGCGGAGATCGTGCGGGCGAAGGGATGGGTCGCGTCGACGAGCAGCGCGACGCTGCGTGCTCGCGGAGATGGCGGGCGAGCCCTTCGGCGCCGCCGAAGCCGCCGGAGCGGGTGGCGACGGCCTGGGGCAGCGGCGCGGTGGTGCGGCCGGCGAGGGAGACGGTGACGTGGAGGTCGCTGCGGGCGGCGAGGCGGGCCGCGAGGGCGCGGGCCTCGGTGGTGCCGCCGAGAATCAGGACGTGAATCAGGATGCGGGGCTTGGCCATGCCTGCATCTAGCGAAGCCCGACGGGTGGTCCCAGAGGGGAAGTGGCTGGCGGTGGTCGGCATCGGCGAGGATGGCGCGGACGGGCCTCGGTGCCGTGGCGCGGGCGCGCATCGCCGGGGCGGAGGTGGTGTTTGGCGGGCGGCGGCATCTGGCGCTGGCGGCGGGGCTGATCCGTGGCGAGGCGCGGGCCTGGCCGAGCCCGTTCGATGTCGGCGGCGTGCTGGCGCTGCGCGGGCGGGCGGTCTGCGTGCTGGCGTCGGGCGATCCGTTCCAGCACGGGGTGGGGGCGACGCTGGCGCGGCAGGTCGATGCGGCGGAGATGGAGGTGATCCCGGCGCCGTCGGCCTTCAGCCTCGCGGCGGCGCGGATGGGGTGGAGCCTGGCGGCGGTGGAGACGATCTCGCTGCACGGGCGGCCGATCGCGCTGGTGCGGCCGCTGCTTGCATCCGGGGACGCGGATTCTGGCGCTGACCTCGGACGGGGCGGCGCCGGCGGCGGTGGCGCGGTTGCTGGACGGGGACGGGTTCGGGGCCTCGCGGGTGACGGTGCTGGAGGCGCTGGGCGGGGCGGACGAGCGGCGGTTCGAGCGGACGGCGGCGGGGTTCGGCGACGCGGACTGCGCGGCGCTGAACGTGCTGGCGATCGAGGTTGTGGGCGGACCCGGAGCGCGGGTGCTGGCGCTGGCGCCGGGGCTGGCCGAGGGGCTGTTCGAGCACGACGGCCAGATCACCAAGCGGCTGGTGCGGGCGGCGACGCTGGCGGCGCTGGCGCCGCGGCGGGGGGAGCTGCTCTGGGACGTCGGGGCGGGATCGGGGTCGGTGGCGGTGGAGTGGATGCTGCGGCATCCGTCGCTGCGCGCCGTTGCGGTCGAGGCACGGGGCGAGCGGGCGGCGCGCATCGGGCGCAATGCGGTCGCGCTGGGGGTGCCGGATCTGCGCGTGGTGGAGGGAGCGGCGCCGGGGGCGCTGGCCGGGTTGCCGGAGCCGGACGCGATCTTCGTCGGCGGCGGCGGGAGCGGGCCGGGGGTGATCGAGGCGGTGGTCGCGGCGCTGCGGCCGGGGGGGCGGCTGGTGGCGAACGCGGTGACGCTGGAGATGCAGGCGGTGCTGATCGGGGCGGCGGCGCGTCTCGGCGGGGGGCTGGTGACGCTCGCGGTGGCGGAGGCTGTGCCGGTCGGCGGCATGACCGGCTGGCGGCCGGCGATGCCGGTGACGCAATGGACCTGGGTGAAAGCATGAGGGTGGCGGGGATCGGCTGTCGCGGCGGGGCGAGCGGCGTCGAGGTTCTGGCGGCGATCCGGGCGGCGAACGGGGCGGCGAACGGGGCTGGGCGGCTCGACGCGCTGGCGACGATTCCGGCCAAGGCCGGGGAGCCGGGGGTTGCGGCGGCGGCGCGGGCGCTGGCGCTGCCCCTGGTGATCGCGGCGACCGGGGCGGACGACCGGCGGTTCTTCGACGTCGTCGCCGGCGTCGCTGGCGGCGTCCGGGTTGCCTTCGGTGGCCGAGGCGGCGGCACTGGCGGCGGCAGGGCCCGAAGCGCGGCTGCTCGGTCCGCGCGTGGCCGTCGGGCCGGTGACCTGCGCCATCGCCGTATCGGGAGACGCCGGATGACCGTGCATTTCATCGGCGCCGGTCCCGGCGCGGCCGACCTCATCACCCTGCGCGGGCGCGACCTGCTGGCGGCCTGTCCGGTCTGTCTCTACGCCGGGTCGATCGTGCCGGCGGAGATGCTGCGCCATTGCCCGGGCGGGGCGCGGCTGGTCGATACCGCGCCGCTGTCGCTCGACGAGATCGAGGCAGAGTATGTCGCGGCCGATGCCGCGGGGCAGGACGTGGCGCGGCTGCAGTCGGGGGACCTGTCGATCTGGAGCGCCACGGCGGAGCAGATCCGGCGGCTGGAGCGGCGCGGCATCGCCTATACGCTGACGCCGGGCGTGCCGGCCTTTGCGGCGGCGGCGGCGGCGCTGGGGCGGGAGCTGACCATTCCCGAGGTGGCGCAGAGCCTGGTGCTGACCCGGGTTTCGGGGCGGGCCTCGGCGATGCCGGCGGGGGAGACGCTGGCGGGCTTCGGCGCGACCGGGGCGACGCTCGCCATCCATCTCGCAATCCATGCGGTCGACCGCATCGTCGCCGAGCTGACGCCGCTCTACGGGCCGGACTGTCCGGTCGCGATCGTGGCGCGGGCGAGCTGGCCCGAGGAGCGGGTGGTGCGCGGCACGCTGGCCACCATCGCGGCGGCGCTGGCGGCGGACCCGATCGACCGGACGGCGATCGTCTTCGTCGGGCCGGGGCTCGACGCGACGGGGTTTCGCGAGAGCGCGCTCTACGATGCCGGCTATCAGCGGCGGTTCCGCGGGAGGGACGAGGCGTGAGCGCCGTCGATGTCTTTGCCGGGCTGGCGCCGGGCCTGAGCCGTTTCGAGCCGGGCGCGGTCTGGCTGGCGGGTGCCGGGCCGGGGAGCGTCGGCTGCCTGACGCTGGACGTGGTCTCGGCGCTCGGGCAGGCCGACGCGCTGGTCTACGACGCGCTGGTCGATCCGGCGGTGATCGCGGCGGCGGCGACGGCGGAGCGGCACTTCGTCGGCAAGCGCCGGGGCCAGCCGTCGACGCCGCAGGAGGCGATCAACCGGCTGCTCGTCGCGCTGGCGCGGGAGGGCAAGCGGGTGCTGCGGCTGAAGGGCGGCGACCCGACGCTGTTCGGCAGGGGCGGCGAGGAGGCGCTGGCGCTGGCCGGGGCGGCGGTGCCGTTCCGCATCCTGCCGGGCGTGACCTCGGCCTTCGGGGCGCTGGCGAGCGCCCGGATTCCGGCGACGCATCGCGGCGTGAGCAAGGCGCTGATCCTTGCCACCGGCCATGCGGCGGGTGGTGCCGACGATCTCGACTGGGCGGCGCTGGCGCGGACCGGCCAGCCGATCGTCGTCTACATGGGGCTGGCCGGGATCGCGACGATCACCGCGGCGCTGATCGCGGGCGGGCTGACGCCGGAGAGCCCGGCCGCGGTCATCGCCTCCGCGACCACGGCGAACGAGCGGGTGGTGACGGGGACGCTCGGCACCATCGCCGAGGCGACGCGCGAGGCCGGGATCGCCGCGCCGGCGCTGATCGTCGTCGGCGGCATCGTCGGGCTGCGGGCCGAACTGATGGCGCTGGCGGGGGCGACGGCGTGACGGCGCGGGCGCTGATGATCGGCGCGGCGCGCTCGGGGTCGGGCAAGACCAGTGTCAGCATCGGGCTGATGCGCGCCTTTCGCCAGCGCGGGCTGGCGGTGCGCGGGGCGAAGTCGGGGCCGGACTACATCGATCCCGGCTTTCATGCCGCGGCGACCGGCGCGCCCGGGGTCAATCTCGACAGCTGGGCGATGCCGCCGGCGCTGCTCGACGCGCTGGCCCACGGGCAGGCCGATGGGGCCGACCTGCTGGTGATGGAAAGCGCGATGGGGCTGTTCGACGGCATTGCCGCGGCGCCGGGGCGGAGCGGGGCCGGGTCGGACGTTGCGGGGCGCTTCGGCATCCCGGTGCTGCTGGTGCTCGACGTCTCCGGGCAGTCGCAGACGGCGGCGGCCATCGCCCGCGGCTTCGCGACCCATGATCCGGGCGTCCGCATCGCCGGCGTGGTGCTGAACCAGGTGGCGAGCGACCGGCACGAGGGGATGGCGCGGGAGGCGGTCGAGCGGATCGGCATCCCGGTGGTCGGCGCGGTGCGGCGGAACCCGGAGATGGCGCTGCCCGAGCGCCATCTCGGGCTGGTGCAGGCGCGCGAGCACGCGGCGCTGGAGGGTTTCGTCGACGGGCTGGCGGCGGTGATGGCGCGCTCGCTCGATCTCGACGCGATCCTCGGGCTGGCGGCGCCGCTCGCCGTGGACGCGGGTTCGGCGGCGGGTTCGGAGGCGGCGGCCCTGCCCCCGCCCGGCCAGCGGATCGCCATCGCCGAGGATGCGGCGTTCAGCTTCGTCTATCCCCATGTCGTGCGGCACTGGCGGGCGGCGGGGGCGACGCTGGTGCCGTTCTCGCCGCTCGCCGACGAGCCGCCGCCGGCGGACTGCGACGCCTGCTGGTTGCCCGGCGGCTACCCGGAGCTGCACGCCGGGCGGCTCGCCGCGGCGCAGCGCTTTCGCGAGGGGATCGGGCGGTTTGCGGCCGACCGGCCGGTGCACGGCGAATGCGGCGGCTTCATGGTGCTCGGCCGGACGCTGGAGGATGCCGACGGCGTCGTCCATCCGATGCTCGGGCTGCTCGACCACGCGACCAGCTATGCGCAGCGGCGGATGAACCTCGGGTACCGGCGGGCGCGGCTCCTGGCGGATTCGCCGATCGGGCGGGCCGGGCAGAGCGTGCGCGGGCACGAGTTCCACTATTCGCGGCTGGTCGATCCGGGGCGCGACACGGCGCTGGCGGAGATTTTCGACGGGCAGGGCAAGGCGCTCGGGCCGTCGGGGGCGCGGCGCGGGCAGGTGACGGGCACCTTCTTTCACGCCATCGCCGCCGACTGATCGGGAGGGCCCATGCTGCATCTCGCCGTCATCGGCATCGGCACCGGCAATCCCGAGCACATGACCGTGCAGGCGATCGGCGCGCTCAATCGCGCCGATGTCGTGCTGATCCCGCGGAAGGGTGCGGGGAAGGACGACCTCGCGGCGCTGCGGCTGGCGATCTGCGACCGCTTCCTGACCAATCCGGCGACGCGGATCGTCGCCTTCGACCTGCCGCGGCGGGATGACGAGGGCGACTATCTCGGCGGCGTCGATGCCTGGCACGGCGCGATCGCTGCGGGCTACCGCGACCTCCTCGACGCCGAGGCGCCGGACGGGGGGACGGTGGCGTTGCTGGTCTGGGGCGATCCCTCGCTCTACGACAGCACGCTGCGGATTCTGGAGCGGCTGAAGGGGCTGATCGCCCGGCCCTTCGCGGCGACGGTGACGCCGGGGATCACCAGCCTGCAGGCGCTGACCGCCAGCCACGGCATCCCGCTCAACGCCATCGGCGGGGATGTGCTGGTGACCACCGGGCGCCGGGTGCGCGCCGGCCTGCCCGACGACGCGCGCTGCATCGCGGTGATGCTCGACGGGGCGTGCGCGTTTCGCGGGCTGCCGGGCGATGCCTTCGGCATCTACTGGGGCGCCTATCTCGGGATGGCGCAGGAGATTCTGATCGCCGGGCCGCTCGGCGCGGTCTCGGAGCGCATCGTGGCGACGCGGGAGCGGGCGCGGGCCGAGCATGGCTGGATCATGGACGTCTATCTGCTGTTGCGGCGCTGAGGGCGCCGGCAAGGCGGCGCCACTCGTCTTCGGTCCCCGGCAGGCCGAGCCGGAGCCAGCCCGGCGAATACGGGAAGCAGCGCGACCAGATCCGGGAGCGCGCGAGGCGGGCCTGGGCGGCTGCGGCGTCGCCGGTGTCGTAGAGGCGGAAGAGGGCGGTGCCGCCGCAGGGGCGCCATCCGGCGGCCGCGGCGAGGCGGTCGAGCCGGGCCGCGTCGCTGGCGAGGCGGGTGCGCGTCGCTTCGGCCCAGGCCGTGTCGGCGAGGGCGGCGCTGCCGGCGGCGAGGGCGGGGCCGCTGACCGCCCAGGGTCCCGCCGCTTCCGCCAGTTGAAGGATGTCCGGCCCGGCGCCCAGCGCGAAGCCGAGGCGGAGGCCGGCAAGGCCGAAGAACTTGCCGAGCGAGCGCAGGACGACGATCCCCTCGCGGCCGAGGTGCGGCACGATCGAGAGCGCGGGATCGGTGTCGGCGAAGCTCTCGTCGACGATGAGGAGGCCGACGTCCGCCGCTGACGCGAGGAGCGTCTCCGGGGTCCATCGGCGCCCGTCGGGATTGTTGGGATTGACGACCACGCCGGCATCGAAGCCGCGCAGCATGCCGGGGGTGGCGACCTCGACCACCGTCCAGCCGGCGGCGGCGAAGGCGGCGGCGTGCTCGTTGTAGGTCGGCGAGACCACCCCGACCCGTCCGGGGCGGCGGAGGCGGGGGAGCAGGCGGATGGCGGCCTGGGCGCCGGCCACCGGCAGGCAGGCGGTCGCGCCGGTGGCGCCGTAGGCGCGGCGGGCGGCGGCGGCGCAGGTTTCCATGTCGGCGGCGGTCGGCAGGCGGTGCCAGGCGGCGGCCGGCAGGGGCGGCAGCGGATAGGGCGCGCGGTTGATCCCGGTCGAGAGGTCGATCCAGTCGTCGGCGGCGCCGCCGTGGCGAAGGATGGCGGCGTCGAGGTCGCCGCCATGGTCGCGGGCGTGGTCGCGGGTCATCCGCCCTGCCCTCCCGCCCGGAAGCGGGAGACCGCGACGGCACCGAGCGCGGCGAGCCCGGCGCACGCCGCTTCCGGGGCGCCGGTGCCGGGGGCGAAGATCAGCCCGCGGGCCGAGCCGGTGTGGGCGGCGACGACGCCGAGGGCGCCGAAGCGGGCGGCGGCAGCGCGCAGGGCGTCGAAGCCGCCCGCGCCGCGGTGGCGGGCGTTGCGCCGCGCGGATTCCGTCGACAGGGCGGCGATCCGGGCCGGATCGGCGCAGGCGTCGGGCCAGCGCGCGGCGAGGTCGGAGACGTCGGCGAAGTCGTCGTCCTGGGGGTCGGTCGCCTGACCCGGCCCGAGGAAGCCGCCGACGATCTCGAGCGGTGGCAGGGCGGGCAGGCGGTGGAGGATGCGACCGGCGCGCGGCGCCCACAGCAGCCGGGCGGGCTCGGGATACATCAGCGGATCGGTGGCGCCTTCCAGCCGCAGGCAGAGGCCCGCGAGACCGGCGCCGTCGGGGAGCGTCCGGTCGTGCGCCGCCGCCATGGCCGCTGCGGCGGCCAGGATCGCCGCCGTGGAGGAACCGGCACCGCCACCGACCGGCATCCCTGCGGCGATGGCGAGGCGACCGCGCGGCGTCCCGCCGACGACGGTCCCGTGGACGGCAGCCGCCCGGTCCGGCGAAAGCGCCGGCCCGCCGAGGCAGCGGACGCGAAAATCCGAGGCCGGGGCGAAGCGGGCCACGACGTGGAGCGCGGGGGCGGGAAGCGTCACGAGGGCGAGCGGTCCCGATGGGCCGAGCCGGCCCTGCAACAGCTCGCCGAAATGGCCCGCGACGACGGCGGTCTGGCGTGGACGGACAGGCAGGGACAGGGCTTGGCTCACGACGGGGGCCACCCGGCGGAGGCGTCGCGCGGGCGTTCTGTCGACCATTGCGGCGTCATGCCAATCGCCTCCGGTCGTCCGACCCTGCGAAGATGTCCCCTGCCCCGCCCTCCCGGAGATCGGCACCGGGCGACCGGGAAAGCGGGGCGGGACCAAGGCCCGACTAGTCGCAAGACGGTGCGCGGACCGCAAGCCCCGATGCCCCGGCCGCTTCAGGCCGCGCGCTTGCGTTGACCGGGGTTTGCGTTTGCTCTCGTCGCCGGCGCTGGAATAGAATGCGCCAAGCGTGTCGAAGAAGAAGAAGATTCAGGGAGGAAACTCGATGTCACTCGCACTCAGCCGGCGGGCCCTGCTGGCCGCAGCATCCGCTTTGGCGGTCAGCGCGACCGGCTCCTTCGGGCAGGACAAGGTCCTGCTCCGCCTCTCGGGGGTGAACTCCGAGACCGATCAGCGCGCCGTCGCCCTGATCAACGTCTTCGGGCCGGAAGTCGCCGAATTCGCGACCTTCGAGCCGCACTGGAACGGCACGCTCTTCGGTCAGGGGACGGAGCTCGAGGCGATCGCGTCCGGCGACCTCGAAATGTCGATCACCTCGGCGCAGGAGCTGGCGACCTTCTTCCCGGAATGGTCGATCTTTTCGGCCGGCTACGTCCTGCAGGACGCCGACCACCAGGTCGCCGTGTTCAACGATCCGCTGATGGACCCCTTCAAGCAGAAGGTGGCGGACGAGTTGGGCGTGGTCCTGCTGGCGCCGATGTACCTCGGCCGCCGGCACGTGAACCTGCGCCAGCCCCGCTCGGAGGTCGACGTCAAGACGCCCGCGGATCTGAGCGGCATCAACCTGCGGATGCCGAGCTCGGACGCCTGGCAGTTTCTCGGCCGCGCCCTCGGTGCCAATCCGACGCCGATGGCCTTCGGCGAGGTCTATACCGCGCTCCAGACCGGCGCGGTCGATGGTCAGGACAACCCGCTGCCCTCGGTGGTCGACGCGAAGTTCTACGAGGTCACCAAGCAGATCGCGCTGACCTCGCATCTGGTCGACTGGAATTTCCTCGCCCTCAGCAAGAACGTCTGGGACGGCCTCACCCCCGAGCAGCAGGCGCAGATGCAGAAGGCGGCCGACGATGCCGTGGCGTCGGGCCGGACGGCGCAGCTTGGCAAGGAGGACGAGCTGGTCGGCTTCCTCAAGGACAAGGGCCTCGATCTCTACGAGCCCGACCTCGCGGCCTTCCGCGAGCACGTCCAGAAGGCTTACCTCGACTCCGAGTATGCCGCGGCGTGGCCCGAAGGGGTGCTCGACAAGATCAACGCCCTGGCGAATTGATCGGGCGACCCCTGAAGCCGGGGAAGGCCATGACGGCGATCGGCGCCGCGCCCCTCAAGGCGCCGGGCCTGCCGCCCGTCCTGCCCGGCCGCGCCGTCGGCGCGGCGGGGTTCACCGCCGGGGTGGCGTACGCGAACCGTCCCGGAACCGCCGGAGACCGCATGTTCCTGCCCGGAAGGAAATGATCATGCCAAGAGGGCTCGACGGTCGCTGCGCGATCGTGACCGGCGGCGCGGTCGGCATCGGCCGCGCCATCGCGGGCAAGCTGGCTGCGCAGGGCGTGCGGGTGATCCTGTGGGACCGCACGCCGGGCGCCTTCGACGGCGGCTTCGACCCGCTGGCGCTGACCGCCGTCGATGTCGCCGACGCCGGGGCGGTGGCCGACGCCTTCGCGGCCGCGGCGGCAGAGGCGGGCGGGATCGACATCCTCGTCAACAACGCCGGGATCAACGGCCCGGTGCTGCCGGTCTGGGAGCTTCCGCTCGAGACCTGGGCGCAGGTGGTGGCGGTCAACCTGAACGGCGTCTTTCACGGCTGCCGGGTGGCGGCGCCGCACATGCGCGCCCGGGGCCATGGCCGCATCCTCAACATCGCCTCGATGGCGGGCAAGGACGGGGTGCCGTTCATCTCCGCCTATTCCGCCGCCAAGGCCGGCGTCATCGGCTTCACCAAGGCGCTGGCGAAGGAACTGGCGAGCGACGGGGTCACGGTGAACTGCATCGCCCCGGCGATGGCGGAGACCGGACTGATGGCGGAGATGACGCCCGAGCACATCGCCAGCATGAAGGCGAAGATCCCGATGGGCCGCTTCCTGCAGGTGGCCGAGGTCGCCGACATGGCCGCCTGGATCGTCAGCGACGAATGCAGCTTTACGACCGGATTCACCTTCGACCTGAGCGGGGGTCGCGCGACCTACTGAAGAGAGACCGCTGCCAAGGGGAGGGGAGCGCCGATGAAAACACTAGCCCGAGTCTTCCGAAGCGTCACCGAGGGGATCGCCGCCTTCATGATGGCGGCGATCTTCTGCACCTTCATCCTCCAGATCGCCGTTCGCTATGCGGTCGGATCGGAGTGGTTCGTGACCCACACCGGAAACTTCATCGATGCGGCGAAGTTCGGCTGGACCGTGGAGTTCATCCTCGTGCTCTGGCTGTGGACGATCTTCTTCGGCAACGCCTTCGTCGTCCACGACAGCGATCATGTCACCTTCGACATCATCTACAACAGCGTCGGGCGGCGCACGCGGACCGTGCTCGCGATCATCGGTGCCCTGATCATCGTCGTCGCCCTCTGGGCCTCGATCGGGCCGACCTATGACCGGATGAGGCTGCTGCGCCTGAAGTCCTCGGCGACGCTGCCGGTGAAGATGCTGCCGATCTACTCGATCTACTTCCTGTTCCTCGCCGTCGTCGGCCTGCGCTATCTCTGGCGCGCCATCGACGTGGCCCGCCATGGCGCGGACCGGGAGGCCCACGTCCTGCCGCTCGAAGACCTCGCCCATCCGGTCGGCCATGGGGGAGACGCGAAATGAGCCTCGAACTCTGGGTGATGATCGGCTCGCTGTTCTTTCTCGCCGGCATCGGCATGCCGATCGCCTATGCGATCATCGTCGCTTCGATGGCCTATATGGTCGCGGCCGGCTCCTCGATCGGACTGGTCGGCAAGACGCTGGTCGACGGCATCTACTCGAGCTTCCTGCTCCTCGCCGTGCCGCTCTTCATCGTCGCCGCCAACATCATGAATGCCGGCACGATCTCGGACCGCCTGCTCGGCTTCTGCGTCGCCACCGTCGGCCGCTTCAAGGGCGGGCTCGGCCATGTCAACGTCATGGCCTCGCTGATCTTCTCCGGCATGTCCGGCTCGGCGGTCGCCGACGCGGCCGGCATCGGCAAGATCATCATCGACATGATGCGCAAGGACGGCCGCTTCCCCGCCGGCTACGCCGCCGCCATCACCGCCGCCTCGGCCACCATCGGGCCGATCATTCCGCCGTCGATCCCGATGGTGCTCTATGCGCTGGTCTCGAACGCCTCGATCGGCGCGCTTTTCCTTGGCGGCATCCTGCCCGGCTTCCTGATGGGCGCGGTGCTGATGGGGATGAACTGGTGGATCTCGCACCGGCGCGGCTTCGCCACCGAACGGGCGGTGCCGCTGCGCGAGTTGCCCCGCGTCACGGCCACCGCCTTTCCGGCGCTGATGATGCCGGCGATCCTGCTCTACGGCATCTACGGCGGCGTCACCACGCCGACCGAAGCCGCCGCGGTCGCCGCCGCCTATGCGCTGATCCTGTCGGGCGTCTTCTACCGCTCCCTGAGCGTGCGGACGCTCTACTCGATCCTGGTGGAGAGCGCGCGCTCCTCCGCCGCGGTCGGCATCGTCATCGGCGGCGCGCTGATCCTGAACTACATCGTCGCGTCCGAGAACATCCCGGCGACGCTGGCGTCCTACCTTGTCGACATCAACGTCTCGCCGCTGGTCTTCATCTTCGGCGTCAACATCCTCCTGCTGGCGCTCGGCTGCCTGCTGGATGCCACGACGATCATCCTCGTGATCGTCCCGCTGTTCCTGCCGACCTGCAACCTGCTCGGCATCGACCTGGTCTATTTCGGGGTGGTGGTGGTGGTGAACTGCATGATCGGCCTGATCACGCCGCCCTACGGGATGCTGCTCTTCGTCATCAACGCCGTGACCGGCATTTCCCTGAAGGAGATCCTGTCCGAGATCGTGCCCTTCCTGGTCGCGCTTTGCCTCGCCTTGCTGCTGATGATCCTCTTTCCCGGCATCATCCTCTTCCTGCCGCGGCTGGCGGGCTACGAGGGCTGATCCGCTTCCTGACGTGAGGGTCGATAAGGTCGCCGGGGCGCTTCACGCGCCCCGGCACCCTCCCTTGGACGAGATCTGCTTGACTTAGGTACCGACTGGTTGGTATGTCGATGGACATGGCAACGTCGGTACAAAAATCCCCCCAACGCGGTGATGCCCGGGCACGGCTGCTGGAGGCTGCGCGTGATGTCATCCGAACGCGCGGCTACACGGCGACCACGATCGATGATCTCTGCCGGGCGGCCGGGGTGACCAAGGGGGCCTTCTTCCATCACTTCGCCAGCAAGGAGGCGCTCGGGGTCGCGGCGGCCGCCTTCTGGGCCGAGACGACGTCCGCCTTCTTCGCCGCCGCCCCCTACCACGATCACGCGGACCCGCTCGACCGGGTGCTCGGCTACGTCGAGTTTCGCAAGACCATCATCGACGGCGATCTCGCCGAATTCACCTGCCTCGTCGGCACGATGACGCAGGAGGTCTATGCCTCGCATCCCGCGATCCGCGATGCCTGCGCCGCGAGCATCTTCGGTCATGCCGCGACGATCGAACCGGACATCGCGGCCGCGATGACGGCGCGCGGCCTCGTGGCGGACTGGACGCCCGCGAGCCTCGCCGCGCACACGCAGGCGGTGCTGCAGGGCGCCTTCATCCTCGCCAAGGCGACGGGCGAGGCCTCTGTCGCGCGCGACAGCGTCGATCATCTGGCTCGCTATCTGCGGCTGCTTTTCCAGCCGGACAGATCCGCGAGCCGCGGCGACCATTAGTCAGGCGGGAAAGGTCACGATGTCCCTGTCATCGCTGCCCACCATCACGGCCTTCGAGCACTCGCCAGACGGCGGGCAGGGGATGGCGCGCGACATGCGGGTGCGCTGGGCGCTGGAGGAGGTCGGCCAGCCGTACCACGTCCGACCGGTGTCCTTTGCTGCGATGAAGGAGCCTGCACACCGCGCGCTCCACCCGTTCGGGCAGATCCCCACCTTCGAGGACGGCGCGCTGACCCTCTTCGAGTCGGGGGCGATCGTCCTTCATGTCGCGAGCTGTCACGCGGGCCTGCTGCCGGCGGACGCGACGGCGCGAGCGCGCGCGATCGGCTGGATGTTCGCGGCGCTCAGCACGGTGGAGCCGGCGATCCTGGACCGCGAGGCGGCCGAGTATCTGGAGGGCGACGAGCCTTGGGTCGCGCCCCGGCTGGCGGCTGTCGAGGCGCGCATCCGCGGCAGGCTGGAGGATCTGTCGCTTCGGCTCGGCGACGGGGACTGGCTCGACGGGGCGTTCAGCGCGGGCGACCTGATGATGGTCGACGTTCTGCGCAGGCTCGCCGGATCGGGCTTGCTGGAGGCCTTCCCGAACCTTCCGGCCTATGTCGATCGCGCCGAGGCGCGGCCGGCCTTCCGCCGCGCCTTTGCGGCGCAGCGCGCCTTTTTCGAAGCCCACGCCGCGCGGTCGACGGGCTGACCGGATCGGCCTTGCCGCGCAGCGCTTACGTTCACGAGGATCGCCAGATGTCGGAGCACAGCATGATCACGGTGACGGCCTTCAAGTGGGTGCCGCCCTTCGCGGCGGGACAGGTGCGCGACCACCGCGTGCGCTGGATGCTGAACGAGATCGGCTGGGACTACGAGATCGACCTGATCGACCCGACCGTTCAGGCGAGCAGCGCGTATCTGGCCGAGCAGCCCTTCGGTCAGGTTCCAGTCCTGCGGGAAACCGGTCGCCCGACCCTGTTCGAGACCGGGGCCATCGTGCTCGACCTGGCGGAACGCTCGGGCAAGCTGTGGCCGGCGGACCGCGACGGTCAGGCGCAGGTCCGGGCCTGGGTCGTCGCGGCGCTCAATTCCGTCGAGCCTTACCTCTCGGCCGTCGCCGAGGTCGATTTCTTCACGCCAGACGAAACGCTGCGCACCCTGCGCCGTCCGGGCGCGGTGGCAGCGGCGACGGGGCGGCTCGGCAAGCTGTCGGCTGCCCTCGGGGACCGCCTCTATCTGGTGGGCGACGCGTTCACCGCGGCGGATCTGATGCTGGCTTCGGTCCTGCGCGTCGCCGGGCACGCGGATTTGCTTGCGCCCTATCCGAACCTTTCCGCCTACCGCGAGCGGTGCCTGGAGCGGCCCGCCTTCCAGAAGGCCGTCGCCGACCAGCGCCGCGACATCGCCGCCCATGGTCCCGAGGACATAGGTCTGGACCCCGCGCTGTTCGCGGATGCCGCGGCCGGCTGAGGGAAGATGCGCCGTTGATGTCAGGTACAGGAGAGACCCCGATGGAACCGACACTCTACCTTTTCTTCAGGGGCAACTGCCTCGAGGCGATGACCCACTATGCCGAGGTGCTCGGCGGCGAGATCGTCGGCGTGTTTCGCAACGCCGATGCGCCCGATGCCGAAAGCCGGATGCCCGGCGGCGACGACATGGTGATGAACATGAGCATCAGGCTCGGATCGGCCACCGTGATGGCGTCCGACGCCCCGGAGAGCATGTGGAGCACGCCGCAGGGCTTCCGGGTGTCGATCGCGCCGTCGTCCCGGGAAGAGTTCGACCGTATCCATGCCGCGCTGGCACCGGATGCGGGGTCGGTCGGGTCGGACGAGATGGCGCCCGGCGAGACCTTCTGGGCCGAGCGCTTCGCCATGTTCACCGACAGGTTCGGGACGCCGTGGATGCTGAACTTCGAAGGCAACCGGGCACGGCCCGCCGCAGGTTGAATGCGCTAGCCGCGCCGGTCAGCGCGATATCGACGGGAGCCCACGCGGTCGGAGCTACTCGGCCGCGGCCTCCCGCAGTTCTTGAACGTCCTCCGCGGTGACGGGGCCGGCGTCGTTGTGCCAGGCGCCGCGGACGAATGTCGCGATGTCGGCGACCTCCTTGTCCGAGAGCCGGTCGGCAAAGCCCGGCATGCCGATCGCCGCCGGGCGGACGCCCGTCGAGGGCAGCGCGGCGCCATTCAGGATGGCCGAGACCAGTCCCGTGTCATTCGGGGCGGTGACCGTCGCATTGCCGTCAAGCGCCGGGAACACCCCGTCGGCGCCCTTGCCATCGACGAAATGGCAGGCGGCGCAGTTGTCGAGGAACAGCCGCGCACCGAGCGGCATCGAAGGATCGGCCGACGCGAGCAGGCGCTGGGTCGGGGTCGCAGGCTCGTCCGCCAGAACATAGGCCCGAGCGACGGGCACCGCTGCCGGTGCGCCCGGGGCCGGCGATGGCGGGGGGGTGACGGTCTTCGGGGCGATGGCGCGGAGGTAGGCGACGACGGCGCCGCGGTCGTCGTCGGTGAGATACTGCAGCGAATGCTCGATCACGAGCGTCATCTCGCCGCCGACGCCGGCATGGGCATTGCGGCCGGAGGCGAGGAAGAGATTGAGGTCGTCGTCGCTCCAGCCGGCGATGGCGCTGGCTTCGGTGCGCAGGTCGGGCGCGGTCCAGCCACCGATCTCGCCACCGGTGAGGAAATTCGAATCCTCGGAGGTGAAGCCGTCCTGGGCGAAAACGGCGTTTCGCGGGCTGTGGCAGGCCCCGCAGTGCGCCGGGCCTTCGACGATATAGGCGCCGCGGTCGAGGACGGGGTCGTTGAAGCGGGGCGTGAAGCCGGCCTTGGGCACGCCGGCCCATTTCCAGACGCGGATGCCCCAGCGCTGGTCGAAGGGGAAGGCGAGGTCGGTCGCCGGGACCGGGTTGTGGACCGGGGCGAGGACTTGCGTGAAATAGTGGTAGAGCGCGACGACGTCCGCCTCCGAGAGCGTGCGGTAGTTGTCGTAGGGCATTGCCGGATAGAGGTTCTCGCCACGCTTGCCGATGCCGTCGACCAGCGCGGCGCGGAACTGGTCGAGGGTGATGCCGCCGATGCCGGTCTCCGGGTCGGGGGTGATGTTGGTGGCGTAGATCTTCCCGAACGGGCTTTCGATCGGCCGGCCGCCGGCGAAGGGCTGGCCGCCCTCGGCGGTGTGGCAGGCGGCGCAGTCGGCGAGCCGCACCGCGTAGAGGGCGTCGGGCTCGCCGGAGGGTGCGGTCTTCGGGGCGGCAGTGGTGGTCGCGGCGAGGGTCTGCGGCGGTGTGCGCTGCACCGGCAGGAACAGGATCAGAGCGACGGCGACGACGGCGAGAAGCGCCAGCCAGCCGATGATGCGCAGGAGGGTCACCATGGGTCGCTCCTCACATCAGCGGCCGCGGGTTCCGCAGGTAGTCCCCGCGGAGCGCCGCAACCGACCAGTAGGCGAGCCCGCCGACGACGCCGGTCGGGTTGTACTGGGTGTTCTGCGGGAAGGCGGAGGCGCCCATGACGAAGAGATTGTGCAGGTCCCAGCTCTGCAGGTAGCGGTTCACCACCGAGGTGGCCGGGTCGGTGCCCATCACCGCGCCGCCGACGTTGTGGGTGGTCTGGTAGGGCCGCACATCGTATCGCGCGCCGTCCGACTTGTAGGACGCCGAGAGGACGTCGGGCTCGAGGCTCTTGGCCATCGGCTCGATCTTCGCCTTCATGAACTGGGTCTGCCTGATGTCGTTCGGCTTCCAGTCGAAGGTCATCCGCATCAGCGGCCGGCCGTGCTTGTCCTTGTAGGTGGGGTCGAGGTCGAGGCAGGTGTCGCGGTAGCTCATCAGCGAGCCGTGGCTGCCGATGCCCATGGAATGGCCGTACCAGTCGCCGACCGCCGCCTTCCAGCCGGCGCCCCAGGCCGGGGTCCCGGGCGGGACGGACATCTGCTGGATCGGGCGGCCGCCGGTGTGTCCGGCGGTGATGTAGGCGCCGCCGATGAAGCCTTCGCGGGCGAAATCGATCTGGCTGATCGAGAAGTCGTCGATGGTCATGCCGCCGGCGCCGGTGCCGGCGAAGGGATTGAAGACCTTGTCCTTGAAGAACAGGCTGGTGCCGCCGGTCATCTGGTAGGCGTAGTTGCGGCCGACCACGCCCTCGCCGGTGCGCGGGTCGTAGGGCTGGCCGATCTCCGACAGGAGCATCAGGTGGACGTTGTGCAGCGAGTAGGCGCAGAGCACGACGAGATCGGCGGGCTGGAAGACCTCTTCCTCCGCCGCGGCGTCGTAGTAGGTGACGCCGGTGGCGGTCTTGCCGTCGGCGGCCTTCTCGATGCGCAGGACCTCGGAGTTCACCCGGTATTCGAAGTTCGGCTTGCGCTTGAGGGCGTCGAGGACGCAGGTCTGCGGGCTGGATTTCGAGTAGTTCATGCAGCCGTACCGCTCGCAGAAGCCGCAGTAGTTGCACGGGCCGAGCTGCATTCCGTATTCGTTGACGTAGGCCGCGCTGGCGTTGGCGGAGGGGCGGGGAAAGGGGTGGTAGCCCATCGCCGTCGCCGTGTCGGCGAAGAGGATGCTGTCCCAGGTATTGGCCAGCGGCGGGAGCGGATATTCCTTGGAGCGCGGCGCCTCGAAAGGGTTGCCGCCGGCGACGATGGTGCCGCCGATGTTGCCGGCCTTGCCGGAGATGCCGGCCATGTCCTCGAAGCGGGTGAGGTAAGGCTCGAGTTCCGCGGCCGTCACCCCCCAGTCCTGGAGTTGCATGCCCTCGGGGATGATGCCGGCGCCGAAGGTTTCCTCGATGTAGGAGCGGAGGCGGTACTCGACTTCCAGCGGGCGCCAGGTCTGGCCGTTCCAGTGGACGCCGGCGCCGCCGACGCCGTCGCCCGGCAGGAAGGACCCGAGGACGCGGTAGGGAAGTGCTGTCTCGTCGATGGTGCGGCGGATGGTCAGCGTCGAATTGCGCGGCTTCTGCATGTAGCCGTAGCGGATGCCGAAGCGCAGTTCGTCGGCGCCCTGGGGGTATTTGAAGTCGGGGGCGGTGTTGCGGTCCTCGCCACGCTCCAGCGCCACGACCTCGAGGCCCTCGTTCGCCAGTTCCATGCCGAGGATCGAGCCGGTCCAGCCGAGGCCGACGATGACGACGTCCTTCTTCTTCTCCTGACGGGCCATGGTCAGGCCCTCTCGCCGGAGATCGAGACCGGGCCGAGGGGATAGCGTTCGTTCTGGCGGGTGGCCCATTCGGTGTAGGCGGCGCGGGCACCGGGGAAGCCGATATAGGCCCAGGCGGCCATGCCGGCGTTGCCGCCGTACATCGGGTCGGCGAAATAGCCTTCCTTGGTGTTCTGCAGCAGCAGCGTGAAGAAGTCGCGTTGCTCTGGCGGCAGGATCGCCGCGACGATCGGCTTCGCCGCTTCGGGCGCTCCGCCCGCGGTCAACTCGGGATGCGGCACGCCCTCCGCGCCGCCTGCGTCACCGGGCGAGCCGCCCGTCGCGTTGCGCGCGCCTTGGAGGGCGCGGCGTTCTTTTCGAGCGTCGCCAGCGCCTCGTCCTGCTGGCCCGGGGCGAGTTCGGCGAAGGTGGCGCCATAGCTGCTCCGGCACCACCGGTCGAAGGTGGCGATCCCGGCGCGGTAGATCCCGGCCGGCGTCAGCGATGACTGAAAGCCGAGCTTCGGGTCGGCGTCGGGCGCGTGCGGGCCTTCCATGTACCAGTCCGCCGCCGCCCCGAAGTCGCCGGCGAGTTGCCGGTCGATGAACACCGGCACCTGCGTCTCGATCGCCCCGGGACCATCGCCATCCGACGGGATGAGCCGCGCGGTCGCGGCGAGCACGAACGCCCATTCCGCGGCGGAGAAGAATTCGGGCCGATAGCTGTCGAGCGGCAGCGTCTCCGCAGCGAGCGGGTGAAGCGGCAGGCCGATCTGCCCGAGGGCGATGCCGGCCACGCTGGCCTGGAGGAGACGACGGCGGGAGGTGTGGCTGGGAAGCATCTGGCAACTCCGACGTGGCTGGCGGGAGGGCTGGCGTCAGACTGGCGTCTTAATGACCGGGGTGCAACTCGGCCGTCCCTTCCTCAACGGTAAGGCATGGCTTCCGTTGCACAAGTTACCGGCTCTCGTCCGGGCGCCGCCGCGTGGCGTCGTCAGCCGACCTCGGCTCCGGTCATCAGCGAGTCGAATTCACGCGTCAGCGCCGCGGCCCGCCCCGCGTCGAGATCGACCAGCGGCGGCCGCGTATGGGCATAGCCCGGATCGCCGAGGCGATGCGCAACCAGCGTCTTGACCGCCGGCATCACCGGATTGGAGACGACGAGGTCGACGAGGGGCACCAGTCGCGGCTCGCTCGCGCCGGCGTGGATCACGCTCTTCAGCATCTCCGGGGCGAAGTTGGCGCAACCGCAGATCGAGCCCTGCGCGCCCTTCGCCATAGCCGCGGGCAAGAAGGCGCTCGTCCCCGACGAGGATCGCGAGATCGCCGTGCTCCGCCAGAAAGCGCTCGGTCGTCGCCCAGTCCCCGGAGGAGTCCTTGATCCCGGCGATCACGTCGGGAAACGCTTTGCGGAGGCGCGCGACCAGCCCGACCGACAGCGGCACCGCGGTCTGGCCGGGGATGTGATAGAGGATCACGCCCCGAAGCTTCGGGCCGATCGCCTCGAAGGCCCGCGAGAACCAGGCATAGATGCCCTCCTCCTCCGGGGACTTGAGGTAGAAGGGCGGCGTGAACAGCAGATGCGGAGCGCCCGCGTCGAGCGCCAGAAGCGCCTGATCCGCGGCGTCGGCGACCGCGGAAGCGGCGACGGCGGCGTTGACGCGACCGGGCGCGATACCGGCGTCCAGAACGGCGCCCAGCATCGCGGAGCGGTCGCGCATCCCGATCGAGAAGCCTTCGCCCGTCGTCCCGAACAGCGTCAGGCTGTCGCAGCCATGGGCGAGCACCCACTCGGCATGGCCGGCCAGCCGGGGCAGATCCGGCGTGTCGTCCTTGGCGAATGGGGTGACCAGCGCAGCCGAGAGCCCGAAAATCGTCCGATCCGTCATTAACTGTCTCCGAATGTTCGGCAGCATGTTAGGCGGGCACGACCGCCCGTCAAGCGCGACAGCCGGTCGCTCCGGAGCTCAGGCGACCCTGTTCGCCGTCTCTGCCGCGTAGACGGCGTAGACCGGAACCGGCGCCGAAATTCCCTTGAACGCGATGGGCGGCAAGCTTCCGAAGGAGGCGAAGGCTTCGCCCGCCAGCGCGTCGTGCACCGCGGCCGAAACCAGAACCGCATCCGGCGGCGCAGCCGACGCCAGCCGGGCCGCAAGGTTGACCACCTGGCCGAGCACGGTGAAATCGAGCCGCTTGCTGGCCCCGATCGCCCCCATCACCACCTCGCCCGCGGCAATGCCCACGCCGACGTGCAGATCCCACTCCGGGTGCGCCTCGAGCAGGTCGACGAGGCCGCGCTGGATCTCCAGCCCGCAGGCCACGGCGTTCTTCTCCCTCTCCTCGCCCTGAAAGACGGCCACCACCTCGTCGCCGATGAACTTGTCGACGTCGCCGCCATGGCGCTCGACGATCTCGGTCTGGGCGTCGAGGTAGCTGTTCAGCATCTCCACCACCACCTCGGGCGGATGCGCCTCCGAGAAGGCGGTGTAGCCGCGGATGTCGGAGAAGAGCACCGCGACCGTCCGCCGCTCGCCGCCGCGCGCGACCCCGGCCGCGTCGGCCGCCGCGATCGCGGTGATGGTCCCCCGCGAGACGAACTTCATCAGCTCCAGCCGCTCGCTGAGCTGGCGGATCATCGCGTTCATCCGCCCGGCGAGATCGCCGAGCTCGTCGCGGGTCGTGACCCCCTCGACCCGCGCCCGCAGGTCGCCCGCGCCGATCCGCTCCGCCACCTGGCCGATTTCGAGGATCGGGCCGGTGAGCCGGCGGGCAAAGAGCAGCGCCGCCGCCGCCGCGACGCCGAAGCCCGCCAGTCCGACGAGCAGGAGGGTGCGCAGCATGTGATTGACGACGGCGTAGGCCTTCTCCTCGCTCAGTTCGACGATGATCGCCCAGGGGAAGGCGCCCGGGAAGGCATAGGCGCCGAGCATCGCCCGCCCGTCCGGGTTTCGGTAGCTCTCGATCGCTTCGGACCGGACGCTGGTGTCGATGAGGGGCACCGCGTTGCCGACGATCTCCCGGTCGGCCAGTACCCTGGGCTCGGCTTCGAGCACGGTCCTGCCCTCGGCGTCGACCACCGAAATCTCGCCGCGCCGGGTGAAGGGGCTCTGCCGGATCAACTCGTTGAGCGGCGCAAGATTGACCTGCGCCGAGAGCGTGACGGTGCGTCCTGCAAGTTTGGTCTGGAGCGGCAACGCCACCGTCGCCAGCCAGTCGCCGGTCGCTTCGATCAGCCGCGGCGCCAGAACGCCGTAGCGCCGCTGCGCGCGGATCTCGTCGATCGTGGTGGGCGGCGCGCGCAGCGTCTCGACCGGGTCCAGCCCGGCGCGCGCCAGACGCGCGCTGTAGTCCTCGCCGGTCACGAGGATCGGCAGGTCCGACCCTTCGACCGTCAGCTGGAGGGCGACCACATCGGCGATCTGCGAGAGCCCGAGGGTCAGGAGCGAGACCTTCTGGTCCACCCCGAGCGCGTCGCTGTCCACGCCGCTGCGGATGACCAGCAGCGGCGTCAGCCACCGGCCGCGCACGGTCGTGTCGAACGAGCCGGCAAGGCCGGCGGCGACCGCGCTCAACTCCTCGTTGGCCGCACTCTTCAGCTCGTCCCGCGCAATCCGCACCAGGTTCTGCCCGACGATCGCCAGCGGCGCCGTGGCGATCAGCGTCGCGAAGAGAAAGAACTTGGCCCGGAGCGGAAAGCGCATGGGGCTGCCCTACTCGCGCGCCGTGGCGCGGACCACCGCCGTGTCGCTGGAGACGCCGCAGGCGAGGCCGGTGGTGTCGCGCGCCTCGACGCGGACCGTGTATTCGCCGGGCGCGTTGTAGCGGTGGCGGGCGACCGCGCTGCCCGCGTGGCTGCCGTCGCCGAAGTCCCACACCACCCGCACCCCCTGACCGTCCGGGTCGGAGGCGGCGCCCGCGTCGAAGATCAGCGTGTCGTTGGCGGCGCCCACCGGGGTGTCGCGATCGGGGCCGGCGTCCACCACGGGCGGTGCGTTGACCAGCACGGCCGCCGTGTCGACGCCCGCGGCACAGGCCGAGCCGCTGTCGTCCGTGACGACGAGCGCGACCTCGTGCGGACCGGCGGTGTCGAAGCTGCGCTCGACACGCGGTCCGTCGAGCACGGTGCCATCGCTGAAGCGCCAGCGCCAGCCGGTCAGGACGCCGTCCTCGTCGGCCGACAGCCCGGCGTCGAACACCACGGTCTCGCCGGGGCAGACGATGCGGTCGGGGCCGGCTTCGGCGACCGGCGCGCGGTTGACCCGGACGTAGACCTCCTCGGTGCGGCGACTGCTCGCCAGCCCGCCGCCGTCGTCGAGCGTCACTGCCACCGGAAAGATCCCCGGCTTGTCGAAGGCGTGGTCGGCCGACGGGCCGTCGGTCTCGGTGCCGTCGCCGAACACCCATCGGGGGTCCAGCCCCGTGGCGTCGCCCGCCACACGCCAGGCATGCGCCACGCCGGGGCACTGCTGCGGTGGCGTCGTCAGGCCCGCATCCGGTGGCGGACTGACCTCGACGCTCCGCACCGCGACGATCTCGCTGTTGCCGACGCCGGCGTCGTCGGTCGCGGCGAGCCGCACCTGCGTAGCGTCCCGGTGCGGCGAAGCGGTGCTGGGCCTGCACGCCCTTCGCCGTCGCGCCGTCGCCGAAGTCCCAGGCAAACCCGGTGATCGCCCCGTCGGCATCGGTCGAGGCCGAGGCGTCGAACAGCGCCAGTTCGCCGGTGGCGACCCGGTCCGGCGCGTCGATCACCGGCGCCGGCGGCGCGTTCACCAGCACGATCTGCCGCGTCTCGATCGAGCCGCAGCCCTCGTTGGCCGAGGGCAGCAGCGCGCGCAGCGTCACCGTCGGCATACCCGGCTCGGCGAAGGCATGCTCGACCTTGACCCCGTCGGCCGTGCCGCCGTCGCCGAAGTCCCAGGTGAACGTCGCGCCGCCGAGGTCGCTCTCGCCCAGCAACGTCGCCTCGTAGGTGACGGCGGCCCCGGCGGCGACGCGCTCCGGCCCGACGATATCGATGCGCGGCGCCTCGACCACCGCCACGGTGGTCACGTCGGTGTCGAGTGCGCCGCAGGAGCCGCGGGCGTCGCCGGTGATGGTCAGCGTCACGGTGTAGGCGCCCGGGCGTTCGAAGAGGTGCGTCGGTCGCTCGCCGCCGCCCGACGATCCGTCGCCGAAGTTCCACGAGAAGGCGTTGACCGCGCCGTCCGCGTCCGTCGAGTTCGAGCCGTCGAAGCGCACGGTCTGGTTGGTGCAGGCCATGATCGGCGGCCCGGCGTCGGCGATCGGCGCCTCGCGCACGATCGCCGCGATGCGGTCGCTGTGGACCCCGATCGGCAGGCCGAACTCGTCGCGAACCGTCAGCGTCACCGCGTAGACCCCCGGCGTCTCGTAGGTCTTGCTCGGGTTGACGATGTTGGCGCTGGTGCCGTCGCCGAAGGCCCAGTCGTAGCGCAGCAGCCCCCCGTCCGGGTCGCTCGAGGCGCTGCCGTCGAACAGGATCGCGTCGCCCGAACAGACGTCGCGGTTGCCGCCGGCCACCGCCAGCGGCCGGGCGTCGATGACCACCCGCGTCGCATCGACCGCGGTGGCGTTGCCGAGCCCGGTGCCGTCGTCGACGCTCAGCTTGACCGGAAAGATGCCGCTGCGCGGATAGTTGTGGGTCACCGCCTGCCCCAGCACCGGCGGCGAGCCATCGCCGAAGTCCCAGGTGTAGATCAGCGGATCGCCGTCCGCATCGCTCGAAGCGGCGCCGTCGAGCGACACGTAGAGCGCGTCGGTCACGATCTCCGGCCCCGCCTCCGCCACCGGCGGATGGTTGACGCGGATGGTCAGGTCGTCCGTCCCGGTCGCGTTGGGCGCCCCGCTCGCATCGGTGACGGTGAGCCTTACCCCGTGCACGCCCGGCGTGTCGAACGTGTGCTCGGCCGTGGCGGTCAGCACCGGCGCGTCGAGGCCCTCGAAATCCCAGCGCCAGGCGGAAATGGTGCCGTCCGGGTCATAGGAGGCGCTGCCGTCCAGCCGCACCGGCGCCCCCGGCTCCACCACCAGATCAGGCCCGGCCGCAGCGACCGGGGGCGCGTTGACCGCAACCTCCATCTCGTCGACGTCATAGGCTTCGGGCAGGCCGGTCTCGTCGCGAACCGTCAGCATCACCCGCTGCAGGCCGGGCGTGGCGAAGCGCGCCGCGACGCGGACGCCGTGCTTCTCGCTGCCATCGGGGAAGCGCCAGACCCAGTCCGCAATCGCGTCGTCGGAATCGACCGAGCCGGAGCCGTCGAGCACCACCTCCTCGCCCGGCGCCGCGATCAGATCGGGGCCGGCATCGGCGATCGGGGCGGCGTTGACCCGCACGGTGGCGGTGTCGCGCGCGCGGTTCAGCGGCGCCCCGCTGTCGTCCTGCACCACCAGCGCCACCTCGTAGGTCCCCGGCCGCGCATAGGCGTGCCGAACGGTGCGGCCCGTCGCCGTGGCGCCGTCGCCAAAACTCCACTCGTAGCTGGTGATCCGGCCATCCGCATCGCTGGAGCCGCCGCCGTCGAAGGCAAGCTCGCTCACCGCAACCGACTGGTCCGGCCCGGCGTCCGCGACCGGCGCCGCGCTGACGATCACGTCGATCGTCGTCTCGGTCGTCGACGAGCCCGTCCCGCTGTCGTCGGTCACGGTCAGCGTCACCGGATAGACCCCCGGCGCCGCCCAGGCATACTGCACCTCCGGTCCCTCGCCGCGGGCGCCGTCGCCGAAGTCCCAGGACCACGACAGGATGGCGCCGTCGGCGTCGGTCGATCCGGTCCCGTCGAGCCGGGCGATCTCGCCGACCGCGATCGGCCGGTCCGGCCCCACGGCCACCGGCACCGGCGGGGCGTTGACCGTGATCGCCACGGTGTCGCTCGCCTGCGCATTGCCGACGCCGCTGTCGTCGGTCACCGTCAGCGTCGCGACATAGGCGCCGGGCGCCGCATAGGCATGGGTGACCACTGCGCCGTCGAGGACGGTGCCGTCGCCCATGTCCCAGCGGTGCGCGGTGACCACCCCATCGACGTCATAGCTCGCCCCGCCGCCCAGCGTCACCGGCTCGCCCGTTGCCGCCGCGCGCGCCTCGCCGGCCTCGGCCACCGGCGGGAAGTTCACCGTGACGAGCCGCGTCGCGACGCCGAAGTCGCAGGGATGCCCCGACTCGTCGCTGACCCGCAGCACCGCGCGATACAGCGCCGGCCGCTCGTAGACGTGCGTTGCGGTCGCGCCATCGCCCTCGGCGCCATCGCCGAAACTCCAGCGAAAGCCGGTCAGCGGGCTGTCGCTCGGCGTCGAGCCGCTGCCGTCGAAGGCAACCGCCTCCCCCGGCGCGGCCGTGACCGGATCACCAGCCGCGGCGATCGGCGCGGCCCGAACATGCACCGGCATCTCGATGCGCGCGCCGCGCCCCACCTGCGCGCCGCGCCCCAGAACCTCCAGCGCCGCCGTGTACTGCCCGGGCTCGGCGAAGGCATGGGCGATCACCGGCTCCGCGCTCTCCGCCCCGTCGCCGAAGCGCCAGCGGAAGGCCAGCGGCCCCTCGCCGGTCGAGGCCGAGGCGTCGAACGCCACCGACGTGCAGTTGGCCAGCGGCCGCGCCGCGCCGACCGCCACCGGGCGCGGGGTCCGCGGCGCCGGCTGCGGCGGCATCGCGAAGGCCACCGCCTTGCCCGCCGCGTCGAACAGCCCCAGCGTCACGTCGTTCGGGCTCTCGTTGCCGCCGCGGATGGTGATCGCCGCATCGCCGCCCGGCGCGGTGAACGGAGCCAGCCGCCATTCGTCCTGCCCCGAGGCGGGCAGCGTCTGCTCCCCGAAGGTGGTGACCAGCACGATCTCGCCCTCGGCGCCGTCGAAGCTTTGCAGCGTCAGCGCCGCGCCCTCGGCCGCCTTGAAGCGCAGCTCGGTCGGGTCGCTGCCATCGCGCCAGCGCACGGTCGGCTCGTAGGCGAAGATCTCCACCCCCGGCGCCGGGTCCGAGCGGTCGGGCGACAGGCTCGCCTCCACGGTAAAGGCGTTGCCGTAGTCGCCGGCCTCGCCGATCACGTCGAGCCGGAAGAGCGCCCGGTCGCCCACAACCTCGCCATCGGCGGCGCTGAACGGCGCCAGAGTCACCCAAGTGTCGTCGGTCTTGCTCGCCTCGTCGAACTGCCGGCTGGCGATCACCCGCCCCCCGGCCGGCGCCGCAGCGGCCGGGTTCGCCACCGGCGGTGCGCCATCGGTCATCGCCACCGGCTGCGGCGCGCCGCTGAAAGCGCCCGCGCCCCCCGAGAGATGGTACAGCGTCACGGTCGGCACCCGGCTGCGGCCATAGCGGGTGTCGTGCGTTCCGGCCGGCTCGGGGTCGAAGATCCGCAGGTACACCCGCTCCGGCATGTCCGCCGGCAGGCTGAGGAAAAGCCGCTCGACGTGGTCGACGTCGCCCTCGCGCGTCGGCGCCTCGGGCCCGTAGACCACCATCAGCGGTGCCGGCATCGCGCCAGCGGCGCCGGCTGCGACCAGGCCACGGGCGCGACCCCGACAAGAAGCAGCCCCAGTCCGGCCAGCAGTCGCATCCGCCCCCTCCTCGTTCGCCCGCACGCGCCCTTACGGTTGCCGCTTCGCCACATTTCCCGCGTAGTCCTCGACCGTGACTTCGACGAGGCCGAGCGCCCCCGGCTCGGGGGGCAACGTCTCGCGGCAGACGCCGGCGGCGCTGTCGCAGCGCAGGAAGCCGCGGCGCTCGGTCCCGCCGATCCGCACGACATACGGCGCCGCCTGCCGCAGCCCCGACCCGTCGCGGGCCTCCACGACGATCTCGATCGGCCCGTCCGCGCCACCCGGCCGCGTCACGACAGCCGAGGCAATCTCCGGCGGATCGACGTCATAGACCGTCTCCACCCGCTTCACCGCGACATTGCCCGCCGCGTCCACAGCGACGATCTCGATGCCGTTCGCCCCCGGCACCAGCGACGGGGCCGCGTCGAAGCGGCCGCCCGCGAGCCGCGCTGCCGTTCCGTTCACCGTGACCGTCACCGCGTCCCCGGCACTGCCGGCGATGTCGAGCCAGGGGTTCGCCGTCGCCGCCGCCGGTGGCACGTCGAAGGCAAGCTCCGGCGGAACCGCATCCATCCGCGCCACAAAGCTGGCGCTGCCCGCGATCAGGCCGTCCGGGCCGAGAAACTCGAGCCGCCACGCGGTGCCCTCCGGCGACGCCGGCACCGTCACATGAAACCCGCCCGCCGCGCCAACCAGCGCCTGTACCGCCCGCACCCCGTCCGGCCCGATCGCCCGCAGCTCCGTCCCCACCGGCGCGTCGGACGTCCCGGCCACATCGATCTCGTCCGTGCGGGTCAGGAGCCGCCCCTCCGCATCCCGCGGCGCCGTGGCATCAAGCACCGCCACCACGGCGTTCGCCGGGCTGTAGACGAAGCTCCGGCTCCGCTCGGTGCGGTTGCCCGCGGCATCCACCGAAGCGACGGTGATGGTGTTCGGCCCCGGCACCGCGGTCATCCCGGTGATGAAGTCGCCGTTGTCGCCCACCGGCACATAACCGCCGTTGACGGTCAACCGCGCGCCGGGCTCGCTCTCCCCCTCCACCGACACCGCGGCATCGGTAACGATCTCGCCCTCCTCCGGCGAGCGGAAGGCGAGGTAGGGCGGGGTCGTGTCATCGACGATGGTGAACCGCCGGCTGAGGCTCCTCACCCCCGGCAGCCCCAGCCGGTCGAGCGAGGACACCCGCCAGAAATGCTCGCCCGCCCCCAGGTCCGCCACGTCGTGCCGGGTATCGCGGACCCCCCATTCCGAGGCCTGCATGACGTTGAAGTCGGCGTCCGCTGCCACTTCCAGCCAGTAGCCGGCGGCGCCCTCCGCCGCGTTCCAGCTCAGCGTCACCGCCGCCGTGTAGATCGGCGCGCCGTCGAAGGGGGCCACGAGGTCGGTGCGCTTCAGGACCTCGGCGCGCTCGGCGGCACCGGAGGCCGGCACCACCGCCCCCTCGTTCGCCCCGAGGCTGATCGTCTCGGCACCCCGGCTGATCTCCAGCGCCGGCGCATCGTAATTGGCGAAGCGGGACTCGTCCCCGTCGTGCTTGACCCAGAAGTCCGCCGACTGGGTCTGCGTCTCCAGCCCGGGCACCTCGACCTCGAAGGCGCTGCGGTCGCCGAGCTGGTTGAGCAAGGCATAGAAGTCACCGTCGACCAGGCTGACCTTGGTCACCTCCCCGCCGGTCAGCGGATCGCTGCGCATCGTCTGGATGATCGCATTCGAGTTCGGATTGAGCCGCAGCCGGCTGAGATCGCGGAAGGTCACCTGCGCCGTCGAGTTCGACAGCGTCCGCAGCCGCTCGAACTCCACCAGCACGTCCTTTGTCCCGCGCGCCGACCACCGCGGCTGGTCCGGCGAGCGGCCCTCGACGCTGCCCTGGGCATCGGAAACCACCGCCTCCGCCGCCCGGTCGCGCTGGGCGACCGAAATCTCGAGCGCCCGCTCGGCGAACTCGGTGGCAACGCCGCTGAAGCTGACCACCTCGGCCCAGGCGCCGACGTCGCGCCGCTCGACCGCGGTATTGCGGTTGTCGATCGCGCTGCCGATCTCGTCCGGCGCGAAGATCCGCGCCCCCTCGGCGTTCGCCTTCTGGATCGCCGCCAGGGAATAGGCCAGCGCCTCGTCGGCAGCGGCCACCTGGACGACCGGCACCTTCATCTCGGCGCCCGGGTGCAACGCGGCCGGCAAGTCTATCCCCGACAGCTCGAGAATCTGCGGCCAGAGATCGGGGTCCTTGAGATAGCGCTCGGCGACCCCGCGGATGGTGTCCCCGCTCTCGAAGGTCACCGTCTCCAGCGGCCCTTCGACCGGCGCGGCCAGGGCGACGGGCACCAGCAAGAGGGCAGCGATCGCTCCCGCAGCCACAAATCGCCGGTCGCGCGCTGGATGCGCCCCCATGTCGCCTGGTTTCCCCCCAAACCGGGTCCAGTTTTCCGCATATCGCCCTGCCGATCAACACTTATCGCAGGCCTCGCCCGCTCGTTCGGAACGGTGATTATACGCCCGACCGGCCCGCCTTCACCCCGGCAGATGCCCCCGCGGGCTCCGCGAAGCGAGCGGCCGAGGATCGGCCGACCGACTCCGCCGCCGCCGGGTAACCCGTCTGAATCTCACTGACCTTGCGAACGCCTCCCCGAATTCTCGGCCGGAGCCGGATTTTGCCGTGTTGACCCCTCCGCTTCTAAAGCATAATGAGCCCTCGCCGACCTCTGGAGGGGTGGCAGAGCGGTCAAATGCAACGGACTGTAAATCCGTCGGGGTAACCCTACGCAGGTTCGAATCCTGCCCCCTCCACCATATCAAGCCGTAACCTGCTGTTGTTGCAGGCAAGGTTCATTGCCTGTCGAGATCGGCTCCACGAAGCCACCCTCGAACTATGCGCGGCGCGCGCTCCCTCTCATGATCTGGTGACCGGCCACTCCAAGGACGGTCACCACCGGAAAAGTCGCGGCGAAGGATTACGCGTGCGCCTCGGCAAGGGCGTAGTCCATCCGCTGCAAGTCGCTCAGCAGGTCCGAGAGCGAAGGTGCACTCTCGTTACTGAACAGCCATCCTTGGGAAGGCTCCCCGCTCCAGGAAGGCAAAGGCCCGCGCTTGCTGTTCGGCGGAGAAAGCATGGCCCGTTTCCGCAAGCCCGACGTCGAGCGAAGCCGAGGCCCCCGCCGCCTGCCAGATCTGTCCGAGGTCGCCAAAGGCCGCCTCTACTGCCGCCAGCGGAAAATGAGGATCCCGGGAGCCCGCCAGGAATTGCATGCGTCGCGGGGCCGCGAGGCCGGCTATGTCCGGATAATCGAGTCGCCCGCCGAGGGAAGGATGCAGCATGCAGAAGGCCGACTGGCCACGCAGTTGGTTGTTGCCGGGCTGCATGAGGCCGCGCAGCCGCCCCATCCAGCCCACCGCGACACCGGCGGCGACCTCCGGGCAGAGCGCCGCGACCTGCCAGGCGCGGTAGCCGCCGAAGGAAAAGCCGAGAACCGACAAGCGGCCAGCGTCGACGGCCGGATGCCGCGCCAGCCAGCGGACCGCCTGCGCATCCTCCGCCGCGACAATCCCCGCGAGGGTCAGCCCGAATTGCATCAGGTTGCAGGCGAGCGCTTGCTGTGCGCCGTAGCCGTTGCCCTCGCGCGATCCCCAGCCGAGCGCGTCGGCGGCGAGCACGGCGAAGCCGCGGTCGACAAGCGCTTCGCCGAGCGACGTGCCGCCATAGAGACGCACCTTCCAGGCCGCCGCCCGGGCGGCCCGCGCCGGGTCGTCCCAGGGGGTGACGACCTTCTCCTTGCCTATCCCGAACTCCGAGCCGTGATCGTGCAGGAGCAGCACCGCCGGATGCGGTCCGGCGCCGGGCGGTAGCATCATGAGCGCCTCGGTTTCGGCACCGGTCGGGAAGACGGCCCGAAGGCGCAGACGCAGGACACCGCCTGCCTCGCTCCTGCCGATTTCCTCGACGGCAGCCTCCCCGTCGAGCGCGGACCCGATCGCGCCGCGCAGCAACGCAAGCCCCGCGCCGCGCCAGTCCTCGAACGCGCCGCTTCGCTCGGCGAAAC
Organism: uncultured Alphaproteobacteria bacterium; assembly: GCA_963798235.1. Classification (GTDB taxonomy): domain Bacteria; phylum Pseudomonadota; class Alphaproteobacteria; order Rhodobacterales; family Rhodobacteraceae; genus Amaricoccus. The sequence goes on from CAWCSN010000001.1 coordinate 290,219, forward strand.
CGTGCGAGAAGCGCAGGCCGTCGCGCAGGCGGTGGAGGAAGTCCGGCATGTCCTCCCGGTCGATCGACAAGCGGTCAGGCCCGGAGCCGCGCCGCCAGGCGATCGCGGCTGCCGCCGAGATGCATCCGCAGCGCCGCGCGCGCTCCGTCGCTGTCCCCGGATGCGATGGCCTCGACGATCTGGCGATGGTCCGAACTGATCCGGGCCTGAAACTCCCGCAGCGTCGCTGCGTCATAGGGGTGCGGCGACAGCTGGGCGCCGGATACCGAAAGCCGCGCCCGCGTCATCAGCACTTCCCCGAGATAGGTGAACAGCCCGACGAAGTGCCGGTTGCCGGTGGCCTCGGCGATCGACCGGTGAAAGGCGATATCGAGGGCAACGGTTTCCTCACCCCTGAGGAGTGCGGCGTCCATCGCATCGCGGGCGGCCTCGATCGCCGTGAGCTGTTCCGGGGTCCGGCGCCGGGCGGCCAGCGCCGCCGCCTCCAACTCGATGGCGATGCGAACCTCGAGCGCCTCGAGCAAATCCTCGGCGAGGGCGAGCTTGTCGTCGGAGATGCGGAACGACGGCATTCCCTTGTCGAGGACGAAGGCGCCCTTGCCCTGGTGGGTGGTGACCAGTCCGCTGGCCTTGAGGTTGGAGAACGCCTCGCGCACCACGGTGCGGCTGACGCCGAACTCCTCGATCAGGTCCTTCTCGGTCGGCAACTGGTCGCCGCGCTTGTATTGCCCGGACTGGATGCGCTCGGTGACCGCCTCGATCAGCATCGACGTCAGTGATTGCCGCGGCGGGCGTCCCATCTGCATCTCCTCACGCCGCCCGGTCGTAGTCGAGGCTCGCGCCGATCAGTTCGCGCGCGTAAGGGTCGGTCGCGCCATTCTCCGGGATCGCCGCGCGGTCGAGAACCTCGACGATCTTGCCCGTGCAGCATGATCGCGAACTGGTCGCACATGTGGTCGATCACGGCAAGGTCATGGCTGACCAGCAGGTAGGTCAGCTTCCGCTGTTCCCGGATGTCGGACAGCAGGTTCAGCACCTCCGCCTGCACCGAAACGTCGAGCGCCGAGGTCGGCTCGTCGAGCAGCAGCACCGACGGTTCCAGCACCAGCGCCCGCGCGATCGCCACTCGCTGCCGCTGGCCGCCGCTGAGCTCGTGCGGATAGCGGTCGAGAAACGCCGGCGGCAGGCCGACGTCGACCAGCGCCTGCTCCATCCGCTGCGCTCGCCGGTCGAGGCCGTGGATGATCAGCGGCTCGCTCAGCGTCGTGCGGATCGAGTGCCGCGGATGCAGCGAGCCATAGGGGTCCTGGAACACCATCTGCACGTCGCGGCAGTAGGCCTTGCGCGCGGTCTCGCGCACCGACTTGCCGCCGATCTCGATCCGCCCGCTCCAGGCGTTGAACAGGAGGCCGATGCACTTGCAGGATCGTCGACTTGCCCGAGCCGGACTCGCCGACGAGGCCGAAGCTCTGGCCCGAGCGCGACCGAGATAGTTCACGTCATCGAGGATCTTGCGCGGCCTCGCTCGCCGAGGCCGAGGCGGATGGTCAGGTTCTCGATCAGGATGTCGCTCATGGCCGTCACCTCCGCCAGCGGTCGCTTCCAGCTCTCTTCGCGGCTGCAGCACCGGCAGCGCGCCGCGGCCGGCCGCCGATATGCGGCAGCGCGGCGAGCAGGCCGCGCGTGTAGGCGTGCGGGCGTTCGTCGAGATCCGCCGCCGGCAGTGCCTCGACCACCTGGCCCGCGTACATGATCAGCACCCGGTCGCAGAAATTCCGCACGAGGTTGAGGTCGTGGCTGATCATGATCAGCCCCAGCCCGCGCTCGCGCACCAGGCTCGTCGAGGATCGCCGAGCATCTTCATCCGCACGGTGACGTCGAGCGCCGAGGTCGGCTCGTCGGCAATGATGCACGTCCGGCTCCGGCACCAGCATCATCGCGATCATCACCCGCTGGCCCATGCCGCCCGGACATCTCGTGCGGATACAGCGTGTAGACCCGCTCCGGGTCGCGGATTTGCACCGCTTCCAGCATCGCCAGCGCCTTCGCTCGCGCGCCGCCCGCCGCTGCCCGCGATGGTGCAGCCGCATAGGCCTCGGCGATCTGGTCGCCGACGCGCTGCACCGGGTTCAGCGAGTATTTCGGGTCCTGCAGGATCATCGCAGATCCGCGCCCCGCGGATGCTGCAGCATCTGCGCGCTCGCGACGCCGCAGCGAGGTCGGTCCCCTCGAAGTCCATCCGGTCGGCGGTGATCGTCGCGCGACGGCAGCAGCTTCAGGATGCGCCCGCCCGACCGTCGACTTGCCCGACCCGCTCTCGCCGACGATCCCGAGCCGCTCGCGGCCGAGGGCGAAGGAGACGTTGCGCACCGCCTGCATCGCCGCCGCCCCGGGCCCGTAAGGTCACGCAGAGGTTCTCTCACGTCCATCAGCGTTTCCATCAGTGCCGCCCCTTCCGCTGCTTGGGATCGAGCACATCGCGCAGGCCGTCGCCGATCAGGTTGAAGGCGAGGCTCACGCAGAGGATCGCGCGGCCCGGGAACGGCCACCAGCCACCAGCTCTCCAGCATGAACCGCCGCCCGATGGCGATCATCGCGCCCCACTCCGGCAACGGCGGCTGCGCGCCGAGGCCGAGGAAGCCGAGCCCGGCCGCCGTCAGGATCACCGCCGCCATGTTCAGCGTCAGCGCGCACGAGCACCGAGGGCAGGCACATCGGCACGATCTGGCTTCCAGATGATCCGCGCCGCCGACGCCCCCTGCAGCTTCGCCGCCGAGACATAGTCCGCCTTGCCGCAGCGTCAGCGTCTCCGCCCGCGCCAGCCGCGCGATCGGCGGCCACGAGGTCAGCGCGATCGCGACGATGGCGTTCTCGAGCCCCGCGCCCCAGCGCCGCCACGAAGGCGAGCGACAGGATCAGCGACGGGAAACGACAGGAAGATGTCGGTGATCCGCATCAGCACCGTGTCGAACCACCCGCCGAAGTAGCCCGGCCAGCGTCCCGACCGGCAAGCCCGATCGGCGCCGACGATCACCGCCACCAGCGCGATGATCGTGAGCGTGATCCGCGAGCCGTAGACGATCGCGGCTGAACACGTCCCGCCCGACCTCGTCGGTCCCGAAGAAGTGCGCCGCGCTCGGCGGCTGCAGCACCGCCATCAGGTTCTGCAGGTACGGGATCCTGCGTCGCGATCAGCGGCGCGAACGACCGCCAGCACGATCAGCACCGAGATCACCACGAGGCCCGAAGGCCGAGCGAGCGGGTTGCCCCGCCAGGTGCCGCAGCACCGTGCCGGCATAGTCTGCGGCCCGCCAGCGCAGGCCGGCGAACCGGCGGGGCGGCGGTCGAAAGGGTCACGGCTGTCATCGCGTCCTCGGATCGAAGACCTTGTAGAGCAGGTCGCTGAGAGCAGGTTCAGGGCAATGAAGATCACGCCGACCAGCAGCACGCAGGTCATCACCGCGTTCATGTCGCCGGTCAGCATGTTGTTGGTCATGTACTGGCCGAACCCCGGCCAGGAGAACACCGTCTCGATCAGCACCGCGCCTTCGAGCAGCCCGCCGTAGGCCAGCGCCACGATGGTCACGAGCTGCACCCGGATGTTGGGAACGCATGCCCCCAGATCGTCCGGCCGAGCGACAGCCCCTTCACCCGCGCCGTGGTGATGTATTCCTGGTTGAGCTGGTCGAGCATGAAGCTCCGCGTCATCCGGGTGATATAGGCGAGCGAGGCGAGCCCGAGGATCGACGCCGGCAGGATCAGGTGGTTGAGCGCGTCCCGGAACACGTCCCAGTCCCCGGCCAGCGCGCTGTCGATCAGCAGGAACCCGGTCCGCGGCTCGACCATGCCCGTCGTAGAAGATCGGAGACCCGCCCGCCGCCGCCGACCCAGCCGAGCATGGCGTAGAAGACGATCAGCCCGATCATGCCCGGTCCAGAAGATCGGCATCGAGTGCCCGAGCAGCGTCACCACCCGCACGATGTGGTCGGTCGGCTTGTTCTTGCGCACCGCCGCCCACACCCCGAGCGGAATGCCGAGCCCGGCCCCGAGCAGGATCGCGAAGGTCGCGAGCTCGATCGTCGCCGGCATCACCGCCGCGATGTCCTCCGCCACCGGCTGCCCGGTGCCGCAGCGACCTGCCGAAATCGCCGTGGAGCGATGTCGCTGAGATAGCGGCCGAACTGGACGTAGACGGGCTTGTCCATCCCCAGCTCCTCGTAGACCTGCTGGTAGGTCGCCGGGTCGGCTTCCTCGCCGACGATGGCCCGCACCGGATCGACCGGCATCAGCCGCCCGATCGCGAAGGTGAGGACGAGAAGCCCGATCAGCGTGACGAGGATCGTCCCGACCTGCCGGGCAAAGGCCATGAGGCCTCCCGAGGTCAGTCGCATCGCATCATCTCCCGAAGCGTGACGGGCGCGCCCACCGAGGGCGCGCGCCGGGGCGGTGTCAGCGCGCCTTGGTGATGGCGCCGAGGTCGGTGCCCCACGAGGGGTTGAGCGCGAAGCCCTCGAGGTCGGCGCGGTAAGCGACCGAGTTGAGCACCTCGGAGAAGGGCTGGATCGACGGCACCACCGCCTCGATCCGCTCCTGGATGGCCCTGGTACATCGCCTCCTGCTTCGCCGGATCGGTCTCGACCAGCGCCGCGTCGATCGCCGTATTCAGCTCCGGATCGAAGAACGACGTCCGCCAGCCCTGGAAGTTGGTGAGCTTGGCCTCGTCGCTGTTGTCCGGGTTGTAGATGATCGCCCGCAGGTTCGAGTCCGGGTGCGGCAACTGCCCGCCGCCGCCCCGCCCGACCAGCAGCTCGAAGTTGCGCTCGCGCATCGCGCCGTAGATCTGGTCGCCCGAGCCGGAGATGATCTCCGCGTCGATCCCGGCCTGCTTCAGCGTTCCCTGGATCGCCGTCGCCGCACTCATGAACGGCGCATCCGCCAGCGCCCGCAGGCTGACCTTGAACCCGTCGGGATAGCCCGCCTCGGCGAGCAGCGCCTTGGCCTTGTCGACGTCGAGCGTATAGCCCGGATCGGGCATCGCCCCGAGGAAGCCGGTCGAGATCGGCAGCTGATGCTCCTGCCCGTAGTAGGGCATGATCGCCGCGTTGATCCCCTTGTAGTCGATCAGGTAGCGCAACGCCTCGCGGACCTTCGGATTGGCGAAGCGCTCGTCCTTCATGCTGACCGCGAGATAGTAGAAGCCGCTGCCGGGCTGCGAGATCACCTCGACGCCCTCCTCGCTGCGTCAGCGCCTTAAGGTCCGGCCCCGCCAGCGAGAACCCGATGTCGATATCGCCCTTTTCCAGCATCAGCCGCTGGTTCTGCGCTCTCCGGGATGTGGCGCATGATGATGCGCTTCATCGCGCTCGGCTCACCCCAGTATTCGTCGTTGCGGGTCAGGATCACCCGGTCGTTGGATTTCCAGCCCTCGAAGTCGAACTTGCCCGAGCCGGCCGAATGCGTGTTGAGCCAGTCGGCGCCGAGGTCGCCGTCCTTCTCGTTCTCCATGACCAGCTTGCTGTCGAGCACCGACCCCGGCCCGACGATGCCGAGCGTCTGCACGATGAGCTTCGGATCGACCGGCTTCGGCAGCGTGACCACGACGGTCTTCGCATCCGGCGCGGTGAAGCTTGCCGCCGCGTTGTCCTTGGTGAAGCCGTGGGTCTTGAGGAACGACGCCTGCGCCAGGTTCACCGTCATCAGCCGGTTCAGCGACCAGACCACGTCCTCGGCCGTCACCGGGTTGCCGTGGCGAACTTCGCTCCGTCGCGCAGGTGAAAGGTGATGCTCTTGCCGTCGGGCGCGATGTCCCAGCTCTCGGCGAGGTCGGGATCGACCTTGGCCCGGTCGATGGCGTCGAGCGAGACGAGACCGTCATAGACGTTGGCGAGGATCTGCACCGGCTCGCGGCCGGTGATCGCCGCCGGGTCGAGCGTCAGGACGTTGGTCATCGAGAAGCCGACGACGAGCTGGTCGTCCGGTGTCTCGGCGAAAGCCGGGATCGCTGCGGTCGAGAGCAGCGCGGCAAGGGTGAAGGCACGGACGGAAAGCGTCATCAGGATATTCCTCCAGCGTGGTCGATCATTCGGCCGACTTCATCAAGTTGTATGACATATGACGTATTACAAGACAAGCGATTCGAGGTCCGGCGAGGGGAGCGACTGCCCGCGGCCGCAGCCTGCCCGGCGATTCCGCCGGGGATTTCCTGCCGGTTTTCACCAAAGGTGGTGCATGGGTTGTGCATGGTTTGTGCATAGGTTGTGCATGGCTTGCACCACCCGTATTCGCAGTCTGTCGCAGCGTCCTACTGCGCCCCGAGCTTCCCGATCAGCGCCGCGAGATCGCTCTCCTCGGCCTCGGTCAACTCGGTCAGCGGCGGCCGCACCGGCCCGGCGCCATGCCCGACGACCCGCGCCCCGGCCTTGACGATCGACACCGCATAGCCGGCCGACCGGTTGCGGATCGCGAGATAGGGAAAGAAGAAGTCCTTCAGCAGCCTCTGCGTCGTCACCCGGTCGCCGGACCGCACCGCCTCGTAAAACGCCATCGCCGTCTTCGGGATGAAGTTGAACACCGCCGACGAATAGACCGGGAAACCCGCGGCGTTGTAGGCCTCGGCGAACACCTCCGCCGTCGGCAGCCCGCCGAGATAGCTGAGCCGGTCCCCGAGCAGGTTCCTGACCGCCATCACCGCCTCGATGTCCCCGACGCCGTCCTTGAAGCCGATCAGGTTCGGGTTGCGCTCGGCCAACCGCGCCACCGTCTCGGCCTCCAGCTTGCAGACGTTGCGGTTGTAGACGATCACCCCGATCGAGGTCGCCTTGCACACCGCCTCGATATGCGCCGCCAGCCCCGCCTGGTTCGCTTCGGTCAGGTAATGCGGCATCAGCAGCACGCCCGCCGCACCGGCCTTCTCGGCCGCCTGCGTCATCTCGATCGCCAGCCGCGTCCCGTAGCCGGCACCCGCCACGATCGGCGTGTCCGACCCGCAGGCCTCGACCGCCACCTGCACGACCCGCGCCTGCTCCGCCGGCGTCATCGAGAAGATCTCGCCGGTCCCGCCCGCCGCGAACAGCACCGTCGCGCCGTAGGGCATCAGCCACTCCAGCCGATCGCGGTAGCCCTGCTCATGAAAGTCGCCGGCAGCATCGAAGTCGGTCAGCGGGAACGACATCAGCCCGGAGGACAGCACCTCGCGCAGCTCCACCGGCGAGAAGGCACGGGCCGGCGATCGCAGAATCTGGTTCACGATTAAATCCTTTCGGAAAAGCCGCCGTTCAGGCGACGAGATTGGCGTCGATGAAGTCGAAATTGATGTCGAGGCCGAGCCCCGGGAGGTCGGACAAATGCACGAACCCGTCCGCATCCATCGGATCGGCGAGCTGGTTCAGGTAGTCGAACCCGTCATCGTACTCGAGGAACGGATGCAGCAGCCCGCGCTCGTACCAGCGGCAATTCTTCGACACGGCGGTGACCGCAAGGTTCTCGGCAGCGTTGCCATGCACCTCGCAATTCATCCCGAAGCTCTCGGCCAGCCGCATCGACTTCAGCGCCGGCGTGATCCCGCCCACGTCATGTACCCCGGTCCTGAGGATGTCGCAGGCCCCCGCCTTGATCCATTCCGCGCGGGCAAAATGCTTCCCCGCCGCGCTCTCCGGCCCCAGCACCGGAATGTCGAGGTTCTCCGCCAGCCACGCGTAGGTCGACATGCTCTGCTCGTCGAGCGGCTCCTCGATCCAGGCGAAATCAAGCTTCTCCAGCCCCCGCCCGAGCGCCAGCGCCTCGGTCCGCGAGTACCAGTGGAACGCATCGATCATCAGGTGGATGTCCGGCCCCACCGCCTCGCGCACCGCCGCGCAGGCCTTGAGATCCATCTTCACGTCGGGCGCCCAGGACACCGGCGGCATCCACGTATGCAGCTTGATCCCCTTGTATCCGCGCGCCACCAGCTTCTCCGCAAACCGCGCGTAGTCATCGGGCGTCGCCAGCCCGCCCTCGAGCTCGTCACCGCACATGATCGACCCGTAGGCCGGCACCTTGTCGCGATACGCCCCGATCAGCTTGTAGACCGGCAGACCGAGGCTCCGCCCCGCGAGATCCCAGAGCGCGATATCGACGATCGCCAGCGTCCGGTCCGTCAACTGCGCCGCACTTCCCCGCTGCCAGTGCGCCAGCTCCTGCCACAGCTTCTCCCGATCGAACGGGTCCGCCCCGATCAGCACCTTCCGCACGAACTTCTCGAGCACGTGCTCCCGCACGATCTGCGGCGGCGCGAACGCATACCCCTCCTGCCCGGTATCCGTCCGAACCGTCAGGAGCGCCATCTCCACCTGATGCGCCGGCCCCGGATGCGCATGGCCCGCCGTATCCGCGTGACGCCTTGTCGTGGTCCGAAAGACCCGTACGGACACCTCCTCAATGCGCATTCTCACTTCTCCCCTTTGCCGGTGATTCCGCCCCCCATCTAGAAATTTGTATGATGACTGACAAGAAGGGTGAGCCCGCTGACAGGAAAGATCGTCGCGACGGCTCCCGGGAGCCCCCCGGTTGACCCCCCACCGCGATCCGCGCAAGTTGCCGGGCGAAGCGAGGGAACCGCCATGAACGACTACGTCATCGACCCGGGCCGGCGGCCCGCCCTGCCCGTCCTCGGCCGCGACGCCCGCTTCCCGGTGCGCCGCGTCTACTGCATCGGCCGCAACTACGCCGATCATGCCGTCGAGATGGGCCACGACCCCGACCGCGAGCCGCCGTTCTTCTTCATGAAGAACCCCGACAACCTCGACCCCTCGGGCAGCTTCCCCTACCCGCCCGAGAGCCAGGACGTGCACCACGAGGTCGAGCTCGCCGTCGCCCTCGCCACCGGCGGCGCAAACCTCACCCTCAGCCGAAGCCGCCGCCTGCGTCTACGGCTACGCCGTCAGCCTCGACATGACCCGCCGCGACCTTCAGGCCGAGGCCAAGAAGCTCGCCCGCCCCTGGGAGATCGCCAAGGCCTTCGAGCACTCCGCCCCGATCGGCCCGATCGTCCCCGCGTCCGACACCGGCCCCCTCGACCGCGGCCCGGTGACCCTCGCGGTCAACGGCACCGTCCGCCAGGCCGGCGACCTCGACCAGATGATCTGGAAGGTCCCCGAGATGATCGCCCACCTCTCGCGCTTCTTCACCCTCGCCCCCGGCGACGTCATCCTGACCGGCACCCCCGCCGGCGTCGGCGCCGTCGTCCCCGGTGACGTGATGGAGGCGCGCATCGCCACCCTGCCGCCCCTCGTCGTCACCGTCGTCTGACCGCGACCCCCACCCCCATGCGGGTCCACGAGCCCTTCCCGGGTGTCCTCGCCTTCTACGAGGGCCGCGACGACGCCCCCCTTCTCCCCGGTTGGCAGGGCGAGGCGCAAACGCTCGGCATCGCCGCCTACGCCATCGTCTCGGGCGACGAGGCGCTGGTCTACGATACGCACCTCTCCCCCGCCCACGCTCAGGCGATGCGCGACACCCTCGCCGACCGCGGCGTCCGCCGCTTCACCGTCGTCCTCAGCCACTGGCACGTCGACCACGTCGCCGGCAACGCCGCCTTCGCCGACGCCCCCATCCTCGCCCACCCGCTCACCCGCGACATCCTCACCCGCGAACGCGCCGCCCTCGAAGCCCGCGACCCGCCCATCGCCCCCCTCATCCTCCCGACCGCCACCATCGCCGACGGCGAAGCCCTCCGCATCGGCACCCGCACCGTCGAGGTCCGCGCCTTCGACATCCACAGCATCGACGGCCTCACCCTCTGGCTCCCCGACCAGCGTCTCCTCCTCGCCGGCGACACCCTCGAGGACCCGATCACCTACGTCTCCGAGCCCGATCGCCTCGAAGCGCACCTCACCGGCCTCGACAGCCTCGCCGCCCTCGCCCCCGCCCACATCCTCCCCAACCATGGCGCCGAGCACCGCATCGCCGCCGGCGGCTATGGCCCCGGCCTGATCGACGCGACCCGCACCTACGTCGAGCGCCTGCTCGCCGCCCGCGACGACCCCGCCCGCGCCGCCCTGCCGCTCGACGCCTTCATCGCCGAGGCCCTCGCCGCCGGCGACGTCGAGTATTTCCCAGCCTACGAAGCCGTCCACGCCGCAAACCTCGCCCGCGTCACCGGTCGCCCCAGCGATGGCTGAGCACGACGACGCCCCCGGCGCCGCGCTGGCCCGCGCCCGCCGCCTCGCCACCGGGGTCCTCCTCGCGCTGGTCGCGATCTTCGTCGCCACCCACCTCGCCGGGCGCTTCTGGGGCATCGACGGACACGCCCTCGCCCTCACCCAGTCGATGGCCGAGGCCGGGATGGTCGGCGGCCTCGCCGACTGGTTCGCCGTCACCGCCCTCTTCCGCCACCCGCTCGGCATCCCGATCCCGCACACCGCCCTCCTCCGCCGCAACCAGGCGAAGGCGGCGCGCAACGTCGGCCGCTTCTTCGAGGCGCATTTCCTCGAACCCGACAAGCTCGCCGAGCGCCTGCGGTCGATCGAGATTTCCCGCCACGCCGCCAGCTGGCTCGCCCATCCCGGCAACGCCCTCGCGCTCGCCCGCCAGCTCACCGCCGTCCTCGGCACCCTCGTCCGCGCCGAGCCGAGCCCCCGCGTCATCGCCCGCGCCCGCGGCTGGCTGCGCGCCGGGGTTGCCAACGCCGGCGCCGACGCCGCCATCGCCGAGGCCATCGCCCGCCTCGTCAAGGCCGGCACGCGCAGCGCCCTCGTCGACGAGGTGCTGACCCTCGTGCGCCGGGCCGTCGACGACAACCGCGCCAACGCGGTCGATCTCGTCTCCGAGCGCAGCCGCTGGTGGATCGCGAAGCCCGTCGACCGCCGCGTCGCCGGCCTCGCCGTCGATGGCGTGCTCTCGCTGCTCGACGAGCTTCGCACCACCGACTCGCCGCTCCGCCGCGACTTCGAGGCCGCCGTCGACGGCGCCATCGACGCCCTCGCGACCAACGGCAACCTGACCCGCGCCGTCGCCGAGGCCCGCGCCCATCTCGTGCGCTCGGGCACCCTCGAGACCCTGGCCCTGCGCCTCGCCGACACCCTGCGCGACCGCCTCGCCGCCCGCCTCGACGGCGACCCCGACGCGGTCGCCACCCCGATCGCCCAGACCCTCGCCGACCTCGCCCGCCGCCTCGACGCCGACCCCGCGGCCCGCGCCGCCCTCGACGCCCGCCTCGCCGCCACCCTCGCCCGCGTCGTCGGCGACCTCCGCCCGGCCCTCGGCGGCTACGTCGCCGGCGTCATCGCCGCCTGGCAACCCGACGAGCTCATCACCCGCTTCGAGGCCGAACTCGGCCCCGACCTCCAGTACATCCGCATCAACGGCGCCCTGCTGGGCGCCGTCATCGGGGGCCTGCTCTACGGCCTCGGCCTGCTCCTCGGCTGACCGCTCAGGCGAGAAAGAACCGCACCATCTCCGCCGAGGCGTCCGGGCCCCCCGCGTCGGTATAGCTTCCGCGCGGATCGCCCCCCGACCAGGCGTGCCCGGCGCCCTCGACCATCCAGGTCTCGAACGTCGCCCGCCCGTCCGGGCCGTGGCTGACGCCACGCGCGAACCGCCGGCCGCCGGCCTCGCCCTGCTCCACCGTCCCGGGCGCACCGTAGCCCGCCGCCGCCGCGACCCGGCCGGCGTTCGAGGGATGCACGGTCGCGTCCGCGCTGCCCTGGAACACGATGACCCGCGACTCGGCGACCCGCGCCTCGGCGCCGTCCTTCGTCACCGTGCCGCCATCGCCCCGCATCGCCGCGAAGGCCGACAGGACGTCCCCGGCACTGCGGTGCGCCAGCCCCGAATGCACGCCCGCCGCGGCAAAGACGTCCGGATAGGTACCCGCCAGCGTCGCTGCCATCGCGCCCCCCGCTGAAAGGCCGGCAACAAAAACCCGGTCAGCCGGCACCCCGTGTGCCTCCGCCGCCGCCTGCGCCAGACCGGCCAGCAGCGCCGGCTCCCCCGCGCCGCGGTTCTGGTCGCCGGGCCGGAACCAGTTCCAGCACGCCATGCTGTTCTCGGTCCGGGTCTGCTCGGGATAGACCACGACCAGCCCCTCCGCCTCGGCCACCCGGTTCATCCCCGTCCCGATCGCAAAGTCCTCCGGCGACTGGGTGCAGCCGTGCAGCATCACCACCAGCCCCTGCCGCTCGCCCGAGGCCGGCAGGTAAGTCCGGTACCGTCGCGATCCATGCGGCCCGGCATGGACCTCCGACAGGAAGGCCGCCCCCTCGGGCACCTCCGGCCCGGCCGGCGCCGGCCGCCCGACCGAAGGCGTGAGGCCGGTGCGCCCCTCGCGCAGCGTCCGCACCGCATCGCCGAGCGGCATCCGCATCCGCGGCAGCCCCTGCGGCAATCCCTGGGGCAGTCCCTGCGGCAACCCCTGGGGCAGCGCGAACGGCAGCCCCTGCGACATCCCCGGCGACGCCTCGCCCATCAACCCGGCGGCGCCCAGCGCCTGCTGGATGATCGCCGTCACGTCGACCGCTTCCGTCGTCCGGCCAGCCGCCATCGCCCGCCGCATAGCGGCGACAAAATCCTCACTCATGGGTTTAGTCCTTTCCGGGCCGAGAGGCCCTAGGTGATCCGATCCGCCAGCGCCGCTTTCACGGCTGCGCTGGCCTGCAAAGTCCCGAGCACGGTCAGCGACCCGATCGCCGCCCGTGCCAGCTCAGGCGTCACGTCCGACGCGATCCGCGCCAGCCCGACGACCTTCACGTGCAGCACTTCCCCCGCCGCCCGCGCCGCCTCCAGATCCGCCACCCCGAACTCGCGCAGCCCGAGCTCGAGCATGTGGCGCTCCACCGTCTTCGCCACCTCCGCCGCATGGCCCGCAAGCTGCGTGCGGATCGCCGTGCGGATGAAATCGCTGCGGTTCTGGTAGAACCCCTCCTGCACCAGCAGGTCGATCCGCCCGAGGTCGACGAATCCGAGATTGATGGTAATCTTCTCGCTGTCCGGGCCGCGCAGTGGCCTCACATTGTCCATCCATCTCTCCTCCATCCGTGTGGATGGTATATGGATGACAAAGGGCCGCTGACAAGCCCTCCCTCGACGGAAACCGCGCTTGCGCTAAACCAATCCCCATGCGCGGCGCCGACCTGCTCGTCCCCCGCCCCGAGGGCCTCTTCTGCCCGCCCGGCGGCTTTCACATCGACCCGACGCGCCCCGTCGCCCGCGCGCTGATCACCCACGCCCATTCCGACCACGCAACGCGCGGCCACGGCGCCGTCCTCGCCACCCGCGAAACCCTCGACATCATGGCGATCCGCCTCGGCGACGACTTCGCCACCCGCACCGAGGAAGCCCCCTTCGGCACTCCCACCCGCATCGGCGACGTCACCGCCACCTTCCACCCCGCCGGCCACGTCCTCGGCTCCGCCCAGATCGCCGTCGAGCACGCCGGCTTCCGCATCGTCGCCTCGGGCGACTACAAGCGCACCCCCGACCCGACCTGCGCCGCCTTCGAGCCCGTCCCCTGCGACATCTTCATCACCGAGGCGACCTTCGCCCTCCCGGTCTTCCGCCACCCCGCTCCCCTCGCCGAGATCCGCCGCCTGATCGCCTCCCTCGGCCAGTTCCCCGAGCGCACCCACCTCGTCGGCGTCTACGCCCTCGGCAAGGCCCAGCGCGTCCTCCGCCTGCTCCGCGACGCCGGATACGACGCCCCCGTCCACATCCACGGCGCCCTCCGCCGCCTCTGCGACTACTACGCCTCCCGCGGCATCGAACTCGGCCCCCTCGCCGACGCCACCGTGGCGCGCGGAACCGCCCGCGACTTCGCCGGCACCATCGTCCTCGGCCCCCCCTCCGCCTTCGAGGGCGTCTGGATCCGCCGCTTCGCCGACCCCCTCGTCGCCTTCGCCTCCGGCTGGATGCAGGTCCGCGCCCGCGCCCGCCAGCGCGGCGTCGAGCTGCCGCTCGTCATCTCCGACCACTGCGACTGGACCGAGCTCACCGAAACCATCGCCGACCTCGCCCCCTCCGAGGTCTGGGTCACCCACGGCCGCGAGGAAGCCCTCGTCCGCTGGTGCGCGCTGCGCGGCCTCCCCGCCCGCCCGCTCCACCTCGTCGGCTACGAGGACGAGGCCGCCGACTGATGACCGAAACCACCCCCACCCTCGGATGGCGCCTCGACATCCCCCCGACGATCGACCCGCGCCGCCCCGGCATCGTCGAACTCCGCACCGAGGGCGACGCCTTCATCGTCCGCGCCACCGTCATCGCCACCGCCATCCGCCAGTACGAGGACAGCGTCTCGCGCCTCCGCGAAGGCCTGCCCCACCGGGTCGGCGCCTACCGCGCCATCCACCACGCCCTCGCCGCCGCCGGAGCCGGCGTCACCGTCACCGCCCTCGAGAACTGCGACCCGGCCGACCTCGCCCTCCGCAAGCGCCACTGGACCGCCCTGCGCGCCGGAGCCGCCTGATGCGCCGCTTCGCCGACCTCCTCGACCGCCTCGCCTTCACCCCCTCGCGGAACGCCAAGCTCCGCCTGATCACCGACTACCTCGCCACCACCCCCGACCCCGACCGCGGCTGGGGCCTCGCCGCCATCACCCGCGACGTGACCTTCGACAGCGTCAAGCCCGCCATGCTCCGCGCCCTCACCACCAGCCGCGTCGACGCCGAGCTCTTCGCCCTCTCCTACGACTTCGTCGGCGACCTCGCCGAGACCATCGCCCTGATCTGGCCCGCCGCCGCCCCGCCCGACGACCCGGCCCTCGGCGAGGTCGTCGCCCGCCTCCACGCCGCCTCGCGCCGCGAGGGCCCGCAGGTGATCGAGCACCTCCTCGACCGCCTCGACGACGCCGGCCGCTTCGCCCTCCTCAAGCTCGTCACCGGCGGCCTTCGCGTCGGCGTCTCCGCCCGCCTCGCCAAACAGGCCCTCGCCGCCCTCGGCGACAAGGACATCACCGAGATCGAGGAACTCTGGCACGGCCTCACCGCCCCTTACGTCCCCCTCTTCGCCTGGCTCACCGGCGCCGGCCCGAAGCCCGTCAGCGCCGCCCTCGCCCCCTTCCGCCCGGTCATGCTCTCCCACGCGATCGAGCAGAACGACTTCGCCCGCCTGAACCCCGCCGACTTCGCCGCCGAATGGAAATGGGACGGCATCCGCGTCCAGGCCGTCGCCGAAGGCGACAAGCGCCGCCTCTACTCCCGCACCGGCGACGACATCTCGAACGCCTTCCCCGACCTCCTCGCCGCCCTCGACTTCGACGCCGCCATCGACGGCGAACTCCTCGTCCGCACCGAAAGCCGGCGGCATCGCCCCCTTCTCCGAACTCCAGCAGCGCCTCAACCGCAAGACCGTCACCGCCGCCCACCTCCGCCGCTACCCCGCCCACCTCCGCGCCTACGACCTCCTCCAGCGCGGCCGCGACGACCTCCGCCCCCGCCCCTTCGCCGAGCGCCGCGCCGCCCTCGAAACCCTGGCCGCCACCCTCGACCCCGCCCGCTTCGACCTCTCCCCGCTCCTCCCCTTCGCCACCTGGGACGACCTCGCGCGCCTGCGCGCCGCGCCGCCCGACCCGGTGATCGAGGGCGTCATGCTCAAGCGCCGCGACAGCGCCTACGTCCCCGGCCGCCCCAAGGGCCCGTGGTGGAAATGGAAGCGCGACCCCCACATCATCGACGCCGTGCTGATGTACGCCCAGCGCGGCCACGGCAAACGCTCGGGCTTCTACTCCGACTACACCTTCGGCGTCTGGACCGAGGCCGGCGACCTCGTCCCCGTGGGCAAGGCTTACTTCGGCTTCACCGACGACGAACTCGTCGAGATCGACAAGTGGGTCCGCCACAACACCACCGAGCGCTTCGGCCCGGTCCGCTCCGTCCGCGCCGAGCCCGACCACGGCCTCGTCCTCGAAGTCGCCTTCGAGGGCCTCGCCCGCTCCGCCCGCCACCGCTCCGGCGTCGCCATGCGCTTCCCCCGCATCTCCCGCCTGCGCTGGGACAAGCCCCCCGCCGAAGCCGACCGCATCGCCAGCCTCGAAGCCATGCTGCCGCCCGAAACGCCCTGAGCCCCCGGGAACCGCCGCGAGTTGAAAGCCGCTCGCGACCCCCCGCCTCCAACCGACCCGACCGCGGGTTGCCAGCCTCCCGTCCGGGCTCTAAGTCCCGGGCGAGCGGCACTCCGGCCGCGCGGAACCCCCGGCCTTGATCCCGATCACCCCGCTCATCCTCGCCGTCGCCCTCTTCATGGAGCAGATGGACTCGACGGTGATCGCCACCTCGCTGCCCGCCATCGCCGCCGACCTCGGCACCTCGCCGGTCGCCCTCAAGCTCGCCGTCACCTCCTACCTCGTCGCCCTCGCGATCTTCATCCCGATCAGCGGCTGGATGTCGGACCGCCTCGGCGCCAAGAACGTGTTCCGCGCCGCCATCGTCGTCTTCGCCCTCGGCTCGATCGCCTGCGCCTTCGCCAACTCGATCCACGCCTTCGTGCTCGCCCGCTTCTTCCAGGGCATCGGCGGTTCGATGATGACCCCGGTCGGCCGCCTGCTCCTCGTCCGCTCGACGCCGCGCAACCAGCTCGTCAATGCGATGGCGTGGCTGACCATCCCCGCCCTCGTCGGCCCGCTGGTCGGCCCACCGCTCGGCGGCTTTCTCACCACCTATCTCTCGTGGCACTGGGTCTTCTGGATCAACGTCCCGATCAGCGTCATCGGCCTCGCCCTCGTCACCCGCTTCCTCCCCGAAGGCGAACCGCGGATACCGCGCCCGATCGACATCCCCGGCTTCCTCCTCTCCAGCGTGGCCTTCGCCGGCTTCGTCTTCGGCATGTCGGTGATCAGCTTCCCGACCCTGCCCGTCACGGTCGGCTACGCGACCATCGCCACCGGCTGCGTCGCCGGGCTCCTCTACCTCGCCCACGCCCGCCGCGCCCGCTACCCGCTCCTCGATCCGCAGATGTTCCGCCGCTATCCGCTGTTCCGAAGCGCGATCATCGGGGGCTCGCTCTTTCGCATCGGCATCGGCGCCATCCCCTTCCTGCTGCCGCTGATGCTCCAGGTCGGCTTCGGCCTCACCCCCTTCCAGTCGGGCATGCTGACCTTCGTCGCCGCCATCGGCGCGCTCGCCTCGAAGTTCGTCGCCCAGTGGCTGTTCCAGACCTTCGGCTTCCGCAACGCCCTGACCGCAACGGCGCTTGCGGGGGCGGCCTCGACGGCCCTCTACGGGACCTTCACCCCGGCGACCCCCTCCCTCGTCATCATGGGCCTCCTCCTCATCGGCGGCGTGCTGCGCTCGGCCACCTTCACCGGCGTCAACGCCATGGTCTTTTCCGATGTCGATGACGCCGACAGCGCCCAGGCGACGGCGATCAACTCGGTCTTCCAGCAGATCTCGCTCGCCACCGGAGTCGCCGTCGCCGGTGCCGTCCTCGACCTGTCCGGCCGCGCGGGCGGCACCAGCCTCGCGGTCGGCGACTTCCACCTCGCCTTCTTCGTCGTCTCGGCGATCTCCGCGCTCGCGACCGTCGTCTTCTTCTCGCTCTCCCCCGACGCCGGCTCGGCGACGTCGGGCCACCGCCGCCCGGCGGAATAATCTGTCGCAGGAACCCCCGCCGCCCCCTCCCGTTGTCCACCGCAAGCAATGCAAAAGGAGCACCGCGCGTGGCCAGCAAGTTCAGCGACCCGCTACCGAAGACCGTCGAGGGATCGGCAGGCGAGACCCATCAGGTCGCAGGCGGCGACACGCCCGTCCTCACCACCGCAGCAGGGAACGCCGGTTTCCGACGACCAGAACACCCTCAAGGTCGGCCCGCGCGGCCCGGCCCTGCTCGAGGATTTCCACTTCCGCGAGAAGATCTTCCACTTCGACCACGAGCGCATTCCCGAGCGCGTCGTCCACGCCCGCGGCTTCGGCGCCCACGGCACCTTCGAGACGCTCGACACCCTCGAGGACATGACCCGCGCCGACATCTTCCAGCGCAAGGGCGAGAAGACCGAAGCCTTCGTGCGCTTCTCCACCGTCGCCGGCAACAAGGGCTCGGCCGACCTCGCCCGCGACGTGCGCGGCTTCGCGGTCAAGCTCTACACGCAGGAGGGCAACTGGGACATCGTCGGCAACAACATCCCGGTGTTCTTCATCCAGGACGCGATCAAGTTCCCCGACCTCATCCACGCCGCCAAGGACGAGCCCGACCGCGGCTTCCCCCAGGCGGCAGACCGCCCACGACAACTTCTGGGACTTCATCTCCCTGACCCCCGAGGCGACCAACATGGCGCTCTGGATCATGTCCGACCGGACGATCCCGCGCTCGCTTCCGCTTCATGGAGGGCTTCGGCGTCCACACCTTCCGCTTCGTCAACGCCGCCGGAAAGTCGACCTTCGTCAAGTTCCACTGGAAGCCGAAGCTCGGGATGCAGTCCGTCGCCTGGAACGAGGCGGTCAAGATCAACGGCGCCGATCCCGACTTCCACCGCCGCGACATGTGGTCGGCGATCGAGGCCGGCGACTTCCCGCGTGTGGGAGTTCGGCGTCCAGATCTTCGACGAGGATTTCGCCGACAGCTTCCCCTTCGACGTCCTCGACGCCGACCAAGATCATCCCCGAGGAGGACGTGCCCGTCCGCATCGTCGGGCGGCTGACCCTCGACCGCAACGTCGACAACTTCTTCGCCGAGACCGAGCAGGTCGCCTTCGGCACCGGCAACATCGTGCCCGGCGATCGACTTCACCAACGACCCGCTCCTGCAGGGCCGCAACTTCTCCTACCTCGACACCCAGCTGAAGCGCCTCGGCAGCACCAACTTCACCCAACTCCCGATCAACGCCCCGCGCTGCCCGTTCCACCACTTCCAGCAGGACGGCCACATGGCCTTCACCATCCCGAAGGGCCGCGGCGATGTACGAGCCCAATTCCTGGTCGGCGGCGGCCGCGCGAGGACCCCGAACGCGGCTTCCGCAGCGTCGAGGTCGAGGAGACGGGACCGAAGGTGCGCGCCGCGGCGAGCTCTTCGCCGACCACTACAGCCAGGCCCGGCAGTTCTACCTGAGCCAGCAGCCGGTCGAGCAGACCCACATCCGCAACGCCTTCGTCTTCGAGCTCTCCAAGGTCGAACGCCCCGAGATCCGCGCCCGCGTCGTCTCCCACCTCCGCAACGTCGACGAAGACCTCGCGGCAGCGGTCGCCGACCGCCTCGGCCTGGACCTGCCCTCGGCAGCCAAGCCGGCGCGCCCGGTGGTCGAGGGCCTCGCCCCGTCGCCGAAGCTCAGCATCCTCGGCAACGGCCCCGAGCGGTTCGAGGGCCGCAAGCTCGGCGTGCTGGTGACCGACGGCACCAGCGCCAAAACGCTGGCGTCCCTGCAAAAGGCAATGACCGCGGCCGGCGCCATGGTCGAGCTCGTCGCCCCGAAGATCGGCGGCGTCACCCTCGACGACGGCAGCCTCGCCGCGGTCCACCACCGCGTCGACGGCGGCCCGTCCGTGCTCTTCGACGCCGTCGCGCTGCTCCCCTCGGAGAAAGGCGCCTCGATGCTCGCCGGCGAGGCGGCGGTGCGCGATTTCATCGCCGACGCCTACGCGCACGCGAAGTTCATCGCCTGCTCCGACACCGCCGCACCCCTCCTCGCCAAGGCCGGCGTGGAGCGCGACGGCGGTATCTTCGACATCGACGCCAAGGGCGTCGATGCCTTCGTCAGCGCCTGCGCCGGCCTGCGCTTCTGGGAGCGCGAGGCAAAAGTGCACGCCTGAGACTTACGCCTCTGCCGCCACCGCCGCTGCGCGCGCTTCTTCCTGCGCGTGCAGCGCGCGCCGCTGGCGGTAGTTGTCGAACTGCTGGTCGGCAATCACCCCGACCAGGATGACCGACCCCATCACCGCGAAGTTCAGCGAGGACGGAATTCCGAGCAGGTTGACGAGGTTCTGCAGCACCTGCAGCAACACCGCCCCGAGCACCACCCCGACGATCGACCCCTCGCCCCCCCGCAGCGAGAACCCCCCGAGCACCGCCGCCGCGATGGCATAAAGCTCGTAGAAATTGCCATGCGACGACGGCGACACCGACTTCGTGTACATCGCGAAGAAGATCGCCGCGATCGACGTCAGCAGCGCGCAGATGACATAGGCCGCGATGATGACCTTGCCCGTCGGCACGCCGGCATAGCGCGCCGCCTCCTCGTTCTTGCCGACGGCGTAGAGGTACCGCCCGAAGACCGAGCGGTGGAGCACGACGTACATCACCACCGCCACCGCCAGCATCGCGAAGAGCGAGTGCGGGATCCCGTACGACCGTCCGATCGTCAGCCAGTCGAGCGTCGGAAAGCTCTGCCCGAAGGCAAATCCCATCGTGCCGTCCGCGGTGTAGAACCGCGCGATGCCGCGATAGATCAGCAGCCCGCACAGCGTGACGATGAACGGCTGCATGTTCAGCCGCGTGATCAGCATCCCGTGCGCCAGCCCGATCAGCCCGCCGAGCACCAGCATCAGCAGGATGGCGAGCGGCCACGGCACGCCAAAGTTGGCGATCAGGTCGACGAAGATCACCCCGATCAGCGCGATCACCGACCCCACCGACAGCTCGATGCCCCCGGTGATGATGACGAACCCCTGCCCGATCGCAAACAGCCCGAACAGCCCGACCAGGTTCGCGGTATTGGCGATGTTGATCGGCGAGATGAACCGCGGGTTGATCATCGCGACGATCGCCCCGACGACGAGGATCAGCACCAGAAGCCCGATGTCCTTCTTCTGCATCAGGCGGCCCCCCGCTCGCCGTGTCCGACCGCCAGTTCCAGCACCCGGTGCTCGGAGAAGTCGGCGCGCTCCAGCGTGCCGCTGATCGCGCCCTCGTGCATCACCGCGATCCGGTCGGAGACGCCGATGACCTCCTCCATGTCGCTCGAGATCATCAGGATGCCGACGCCTTCGTCGGCCAACCGCCGCAGCATGTCGTAGATCTCCCGCTTGGCGCCGACGTCGATCCCCCGCGTCGGCTCGTCGAAGATGATCGCCTTGGGCTGCATCGACAGCCACCGCGCCAGCACGACCTTCTGCTGGTTCCCGCCCGACAGCGAGCCCGTCCGCACGCCGACCCCCGGCGCACGGATGTCGAGCCGGCGGCGCTCGCTCTCGGCCAGCGTCCGCTCGGCCTCCCGCCGCACCAGCCCGCCCTCGGCGAGCGCCGGCAGTTGCGGCAGGCTGATGTTCTCCGCGATCGACAGGTCGAGCAGGACGCCGCAGGCCTTGCGGTCCTCCGGCACCAGATAGATCCCCGCGGCGATCGCATCCCGCGGCGAGGTGATCGCCAACGGCCGCCCCTCCAGCAGAATCCTGCCCCCCCGCGTGCGGTCGATCCCGAACACCGCCCGCGCCAGCTCCGTCCGCCCCGCGCCGATCAGCCCGGCGAGCCCGAGGATCTCCCCGCGCCGCACCGTCAGGTCGACCGCGCGCTCAGGGTAAGCCACCGTCCGCAGCTGCTCGACCGCGATCACCGGCTCCCCCGCCGGTGCCGCGGGCGCCTTGTAGATCGACCGGAGGTCGCGGCCGATCATCAGCCGGATCATCGCCGCCGGGGTGATCTCGCCCTTGTCCAGCCGTCCGACCAGTTGCCCGTCGCGCAGCACCACCACCCGGTCGGCGCAGGTCCGCACCTCGTCGAGGCGGTGCGAGATGAAGATGACGCTGATCCCCGACTCCTTGAGGTCGGCGATCACCCGGAGCAGCCGGTCGGTCTCCGACAAGGTCAGGCTCGAGGTCGGCTCGTCCATGATGACGACCCGGCTGTCGAGCGACAGCGCCTTGGCGATCTCGAGCAGCTGCTGCTGGGCCAGCGACAGCCGCGCCACCGGCGTATCCGGCGCGAAGTCCGCCCCGATCCGCTGCAACAGCGGCTCGGCCTCCCGCGCCATCCGCCGGCGGTCGACCAGCCGGAACGGCCCGGTGACCGGCTCGCGCCCGATGAAGACGTTGGCCGCGGCATCGAGGTTGTCGAAGAGATTCAATTCCTGATGGACGAAGGCGATCCCCGCCGCGATGGCGCCGGCGACCGTCATCGACGTCCGCTCCACCCCGTCGACGCGGATCGTCCCGGTGGTCGGCGCGGCGACGCCGCCGAGGATCTTCATCAGCGTCGACTTGCCCGCGCCGTTCTCGCCGACGAGGCCGATGACCTCGCCGGGAGCGACCGACAGGCTGACGCCCTTCAGCGCGGCGACGCCGGGATAGATCTTGCCGATGTCGCGAAGTTCGAGAAACGGTTCGGCCATCGGGCCTCCGGTACACGGGCACGAGCGGTGTCAGATCGGACGGGAAAGCGGGCCGGCGGTGGATGCCGCCGGCCCCTTGCGGTCCCCGTTTATCGTCAGCTCGCGCTGGCGATCTTCGCCTTGAGGTCTTCCACGAAGGAGTCGACGTTCTCCTTGTTGACGACCTTGGTCGGAATGATGATCAGCTTGTCCTCGGGAATGCCCGACTTGTCGCCGCCGAGGTAGGCCGCCATCAGCTTCATGCCCTGGTAGCCCCACTCGAAGGGCTGCTGGACCACGGTCGCGGCAAAGGAACCTTCCTTGACCGCGCCGAGCGTCACCGGGTCCTCGTCGAAGGCGACGACGGTCACCTGGCCGAGCTTGCCGGCGGCCTGGAGCGCCTCGTAGATCTTCGGCGGGTTGTAGGAATAGAACCCGACCATGCAGGTGATCTCGGGGTTCGCGGCCAGCACGTCATCGACGTTCGAGCGGGCCTTGGCGAAGTCCACGTCGTCGCCGCGGACATCGACCAGCTCGACCTTCGAGCCCTCGACCGCCTTGCGGAAGCCCTCGATGCGCTCGCGGGCGTTGTCGGCGCCGAGATAGCCGACGAAGCCCATGCACTTGCCGCCGTCAGGCAGCGCCTTGACCATTTCCTCGCCCGCCTGCTCGCCGGCCTTGGTGTTGGACGACCCGAGATAGGCGATGCGGTTCGACTGCGGCGCGTCCGAGTCGGTGGTGAACAGCGGGATCTGCGCGGCGACGCGGTTGAAGGCGTCCGTCGAGGTCTTCGGATCGACCGACGAGATCATGATCGCGTCCGCGCCGGCGGCGACGAGGTCGTCCATCAGCGCGTTCTGCGCCGCGGCGGTGCCCTGTGCCGGGTAGCGCAGCTCCATGTCGTAGTCGGGCATCTCGCCCTGCGCCTTCTTGATGCCGGCCTCGGCCAGCTTCCAGAAGTCCGACGCCGCGTTCACGACGAACGACAGCTGCTTCTTCTCCTGGGCCTGCGCCCCGGTGGTCATCGCCACTGCCATCAAGGCAGCAAGGCTCGTCGCAAGAATCCAATTCATGGCTAGTCCTCCCCTTCTCGCTTCTTTCGCTCGCAGTCCGATGGACGGCCGCGGCGCTTCGAGTGCGGGAGAGTTTTCCAGAACAGCTAATAGCAGTCAATCCGTATTCCGGTGACAGGGAAAATGTTGACGTAGCAACCTGCTAATGCTGATAATAACTTCAGCGCACCGCCCGGCGGGGCTGGGTCGCGAGACCGGAATCGACAAGAAAATCGA
Organism: uncultured Alphaproteobacteria bacterium; assembly: GCA_963798235.1. Lineage (GTDB taxonomy): Bacteria > Pseudomonadota > Alphaproteobacteria > Rhodobacterales > Rhodobacteraceae > Amaricoccus. The sequence continues at coordinate 313,703 of CAWCSN010000001.1, forward strand.
ACGGTTGGGGGAAAAATGAAACGCGCGCCCGCGCCCGTTGCGGCACCGGCCGGCAAGCGGCCGACGATGACCGACGTCGCCAACGCGGCCGGCGTGTCGCAGACGACGGTCTCGCTCGTCCTCAACGACATCCGCGAGGCCCGCCTCTCGGCCGGCACCCGCCAGCGCGTCCATCAGGCGGCGACCGCCCTCGGCTACACCCTCGCCCGCCAACCCGCCGCCGCCCATCCCGCCCCCCGGCCGAGCGGGGCGAGCGTCATCGGCTTCGTCGCCGACGAGATCGCCACCGACCCGTGGTGCGCCATGCAGCTCGAGGCGGTGCGCGAACGGGCCTGGGAGAACGGGCTGACCGTCACCGCCGCCGTCACCCACGGCGACCCCGAGCTCGAACAGGCGATCCTCCGCGGCATGCTCGCCGGGCCGCTGGTCGGGCTGGTCTACGCCACCATCCTGACGCGCGGCGTGCGGCCCCTGCCCGAGTTCCGCGAGGTCCGCACCGTGCTCCTCAACTGCGCCGTGCCCGATCATTCGGTCCCGGCGGTCGTCCCCGGCGAGATCCTCGGCGGCTATGTCGCCACCCGCCACCTGATCCGCGCCGGCCACCGCCGCATCGCCCATGTCCACGGCCAGTCGTGGACCGATCCGGCGCGCGACCGCATCCGCGGCTATCGCCGGGCGCTCGCCGAGCACGACATCCTCTACGATCCTGCCCTCGTGCGGCCCGGCAACTGGGAGGCGTCGAGCGGCTACGACGGCGCCATGGCCCTGATGGACCTGCCCGAGCCGCCGACCGCGATCTTCGCCGCCAGCGACATGATGGCCCTCGGCGTCTACGACGCCCTCCGCGAACGCGGCCTGCGCATTCCGTCCGACGTCTCCGTCGTCGGCTACGACGACCGCGAGATCGCGCGCTTCATGCGCCCCGCCCTGACCACCGTCGTCCTGCCCCACACCGCCATGGGCCGCCAGGCGGCCGAGGCGCTGCTCGACGGCCAGACCCTGCCCGGCGCCCGCCAGCCCCAGATCAAGGTCGACTGCCCGCTCGTCGACCGCAACTCGGTCGCACCGCCCGCGGTCTGACCGCCATCGACGCGCCCTCCGCAAGGCCCAAAGCCCCCGCACCGCCGCCCGCTACCGAGTATGAATCGTTTGCTAACGCGGCGAACAATATGCCGTAATATCAAGATTTTGACCCTCTGCGCACGCGTGCGCAAACCGTGCGCACGCACGGCCTCAGGGCGCCGTCGGGGGCCTCTCGCAGACGTCTCTCAGACGTCCTGCCGGGCGATCCCGGTGATCAGAACCTCGTCGACCGGGGTATCGGGAAGGATGGTGCGGGCGACCTGGAGGAGCGCGGCCTTCAGGTCCTCCATCTTGGTCCCCGCGGTGAAGCTGCCGTCGAAGCCGCCGGAGTTGGCGTGCCGGAACATCGTCTCCAGAAAGCTGTCACGCAGGCGCGGCTTGACGCCCTCGACGGTCGGCGCCGCCTCGGTGTCGGTCTCCACCGACAGCGACAGCACCACCATCGCCACGATCTTGTCGGCCTTGAACACCGGCACGACGAAGGGCTTGTCCATCTCGACGTAAGCCGGTTCCCCCCCATGCCCCTTCTCCGCCGCATGGGCCGCCGGAGCGAAGGGATCGGCCACCGCCGGCGGGCAAGGCGCCGCCGCCTCGCCGCCAGCCGCGTGGCCGTCTTCCCCGGCCTCGGCCGCGTGCGGCTCGGCGCAGGCCGTCGCCTCGGGCGCCGGGGCAGGCTTCAGGGCGATGCCCGCGCCGACACCGGCACCGAGGCCGAGAAGCGCAAGCAGGATCGGGGTCAGGAGCTTCACGGGGTGCGCGGCCTCAATAGGGCATGAACTGGTCGACGGCCTGCTGGCCGTAACGCGGCTGCTGCGCGCTGGTGAGCTGGCCGCGGCCGCCATAGGAGATGCGGGCGCCGGCAATCCGGTCGTAGTCGATCTCGTTGTAGCGCGAGATGTCCATCGGCCGAACGATGCCGGTGACCTGCAAGTCGCGGAGCTCGAAGTTGACCCGCACCTCCTGGTCGCCCTGGATGACGAGCTGGCCGTTCGGCAGCACCTCGACGACCGTGGCCGCGACGCGCAGCGTCAGCTTCTCGTTGCGCTTGGTCGAGCCGTTGCCCTTGTACTCCGACTGGCCGTGGATGCCGACTTCCGGGCTCATCTTGGTGACGCCGGGCGGGAGGATCTTGCCCATGCCGAGGAAGGCATCGATCCCGGCGTCCTCGCTGCCGTCCCGGGTGCGCTGGGTCTGGTTGCGCATCTCTGCCTGGTCGTCGATCTCGATGACCACGGTCAGGATATCCCCGAGGCTCTGCGCCCGGCGGTCGCCGAGCAGGCCGGAGGGCGTCGTATTCCACAGCGACGCCTGCTGATACGAATAGCGCGCCGCCTGCGGCGGCGGCACCGACAGCGCGGCCCGCTCGGCGGTGAGGATCGGCGGGGCGCCGTCCTCGGCGCGACCGATCGAGGTCATCTCCGGCGGCTTGCCGATCGAGCCCGCCCCGCAGGCGGCGAGGGCGAGGCAGGCAGCGAAGGCGGACAGCCGCCGGGAAGTCTGATGCATGGTCATTCACCGGTTCCGGAGGAAAGCGCGCCGGCGCCGCGGGCGGTCATTCCCGGACCTCGACACTGCCGTTTGCGGCAACCGTCCCGGTGACGGTCTGCCGCGAAGCGAGGTTCATCACCCGCACCGGCTCGCCGACACCGGCGCGGTCGAGGGCGCGCCCATCGGTGACGATGCGCAGCGGCCCGCTGACGTAGTTCATCCGCACCAGCGCGTTGCGCTCGACCAGCGCCGGAGCGCCGAGCTGCGCGTGGAGGATCGGCCGGCCGGGATAGAGCGTCACCTTCGCCTCCTTGCCCACCGCCTCCTCGATGGTGGCGACCGCACCGGGCACCGCCGCCGCGACCACGGTCAGATCGTCGGCGGTGAGCACGCTCTGGCCGCGGATCGCCCGCACGACCTGGATCGAGGTCCCGCCCGCAGCCTCCGCGACGTCCTGCGCCAGCACCGCCCCGGCGGCGAGAAGCGCCACGAAGAGCGTGAAGAGGGCGGCGGCACGAGCCATGGCGTCAGCGGATCTGCGTGGTCGCCGCCAGCATCTGGTCGGCGGCGGTGATGACCTTGGCATTGAGCTCATAGCCGCGCTGGGCCTCGATCAGCCCGGTGATCTCGCGCACCGCGTCGACGCTCGAATTCTCGAGATAGCCCTGGCGGAAGGTGCCGCGACCGTCCTCTCCGGCCGCCCCGACGTTGGCCGCCCCGCTCGCCTCGGTCTCGCGGTAGAGATTGGAGCCCAGCGCCTCGAGGCCCTTCTCGTTCGAGAAGCTCGAAAGGCTGAACTGCCCGAGCAGTTGCCCCGCGGTCTGGCCGTCGAAATAGGCGTAGACCTCGCCATCGGCGTTGATGGTGATCTCGCGGGCATCCTCGGGGATGGTGATGTCGGGCACCACCGCGAAGCCGTCCGAGGTGACGACCAGCCCGTCGCCGTTGCGTTTCAGCGCCCCGTCGCGGGTATAGGCCGGGTCGCCGCTCGGCAGGGTGATCTCGAGGTAGCCCTGCCCCTCGATGGCGAGGTCGAGGCTGCCGCCGGTCTCCGCGACCGTCCCCTGCGCGATCTGCATCGACACCGCCGAGGCCCTGACCCCGAGGCCGAGCTGGACGCCGGCCGGCAACACCGTCCCGTCGGCGGAGTTGATCGTGCCCGGCCGCTCGACCTGCTGGTAGTGGAGGTCGGAGAACTCGGCCCGCCGGGCGTTGTAGGCGGTGGTGCTCATGTTGGCGAGGTTGTGGGAGATGACCTCGACCCGGGTGTTCTGGGCCGCCATCCCCGTCGCCGCGATGTTCAGTGCACGCATGGGTCTCTCCTGATCCGGGGGGGTGTCAGCTCTGGCTGCCGAGGGTGCGGACGACGAGGCGGATGCGGTCATCCTCCTGGTCCATCAGCTTCTGGCCGTACTCGTAGGCGCGCTGGACCTCGACCATCCGCGCCAGCTCGCCCACCGGGTTGACGTTCGACTGCTCGAGGAAGCCCTGGACCACCTTGCCCTCCTCGACGGGCACCGGCGCCGCATCGGCGCGGAACAGGACGCCCGCCTCGCGGAAGAGCTTCGACTGGTCCTCGACGGTGACGAGGCCGATGCGCGCCAAGGGCTCGCCATCGGCGGAGACGGTGCCGTCGGCCGAGACGTTGATCGCCTTCGCCTCGAAGGGCACGGCGATCTCGCCGCCGCCCTCGTCGAGCAGCGGGTGGCCGTCCATGTTGACGATCGTCCCGTTCGCGTCCCGGGTGAAGGCGCCGGCCCGGGTCAGCCGCTCGCCCGCCGGGGTCATCACCGTGAAATACCCCTCCCCCTCGATGGCGAGGTCGAGCGTTCCGCCGGTCTCGTCGAGCGAGCCCTGCAGCTCGTCGAAGTAGCGGCCGCGCGCCGCTGTCATCGCGACGCTGCCGCCCTCGACGGGCAGCGCCTCGACCATCTCGGCGAAGACGACGCCCTCGCGGCGGTAACCGGTGGTCGAGAGGTTGGCGATGTTGTTGGCGACGCTCTGGAGTTCCTTGGCGAGGCCCGACTGGCGCGTCAGCGCGACGTAGCCGGCAAGATCCATGGCGTGCACTCCCGCATACTGCGTAACCCGGCGCCGAAACGAGGCGCCTAGACGCGGACCCTGCGGGGCTTTGGTAAAGAATTGGTCAAGGCTGCCGGACCTTCGGCCACCTTCACACGCTCTCCGTCGGCGCGACTTGGGCGCTAAGGCTCGATGCGCCGGCCCGAGGCGGGGTCGAAGAAGTGGGCGAAGCCGGGGTCGGGGCGGAGGGTCAGGCGGGTACCGAGGCTCGGAGGGGCACTGCCGGGAAGGCGCACGACGAGCGGTTCGGCGAGGCCGGGGAGGCGGCCGTGGGCGTAGGCATCGGCGCCGAGGGTCTCGACGGCGTGGACCTCCACCGCAAGACCGTCGTCGTCGCGGACGAGATGCTCGGGGCGGATGCCGAAGAGCAGCGCCGTCCCGGCCGGCGGCAGGGGTCCGGCCAGCGGCAGCGACTGGCCGCCGGCGAGGACGAGGCCGGCGCCGTCGGGGGCGACGGTCGCGGGCAGGATGTTCATCTGCGGCGAGCCGATGAAGCCGGCGACGAAGACGCTGGCGGGCTTCTCGTAGATCCGCATCGGCGCGTCGATCTGCTCGGCGACCCCGGCGTTCATCACGATCAGCCGGTCGGCGAGGGTCATCGCCTCGACCTGATCGTGGGTGACATAGAGCGTCGTCGTATCGACGGAACGCTGCAAATCCTTGATCTGCAACCGCATCTGGACGCGCAGCTTGGCATCGAGGTTCGACAGCGGCTCGTCGAGCAGGAAGGCGGCCGGCCCGCGCACCAGCGCCCGGCCCATCGCCACCCGCTGGCGCTGGCCGCCGGAAAGCGCCCGCGGCTTGCGGTCGAGGTAGGGGCGGAGCTCGAGCATGTCGGCGGTCTTCTCGACGCGGGCGCGCAGCTCGGGCCCGCGGATACCGGCGATCTTCAGGCCGTAGGCCATGTTGTCGAAGACGCTCATGTGCGGGTAGAGCGCGTAGTTCTGGAAGACCATCGCGATGTCGCGGGCCCTCGGCTCGAGGTCGTTGACCACCCGCCCGCCGATCTCGATCGTGCCGGCGGTAATCGCCTCCAGGCCGGCGACCATGCGCAGGAGCGTGGACTTGCCGCAGCCGGAGGGCCCGACGATCACCACGAACTCGCCATCGGCGATGTCGATGGAGACGCCGTGGATGACTTCGGTCCCGGCATAGGTCTTGCGGATGTCGCGGAGGGCTACGGTGGCCATTACTTCTCGGTCTCCACGAGGCCCTTGACGAACCAGCGCTGCATCAGGACGACGACGAGGATCGGCGGCAGGATGGCGAGAACGCAGGTCACCATCACCAGATTCCACGGCGTGTCGGCGTCGGCGAAGGAGATCATCTTCCGGAGCGCAATGACGATGGTGTTCATCGAGTTGGAGTTCGTCACCAGCAGCGGCCACAGATACTGCGTCCAGCCGTAGATGAAGAGGATCACGAAGAGCGCCGCGATGTTGGTCGCCGACAGCGGCAACAGGATGTCGCGGAAGAAGCGCCACGGCCCCGCCCCGTCGACGCGCGCGGCTTCGAGAAGCTCGTTCGGGATGGTCAGGAAGAACTGGCGGAAAAGCAGGGTCGCGGTCGCCGAGGCGATCAGCGGCAGGATCAGCCCGGCATAGGTGTCGATGAGGTTGAGGTCGACCATCACCTTGTAGGTCGGCAGGATGCGAACCTCGACCGGCAGCATCAGGGTGATGAAGATCAGCCAGAAGACCGCCATGCGCAGCGGAAAGCGGAAGAAGACGATGGCATAGGCCGAAGCCAGCGAAATCAGGATCTTGCCGACGGCGATCCCGACCGCGACGATGGTGGTGTTGAGCAGCAGCCGCCCGACCCCGACCCCGCCGATGCGGCTGACGCCCCCGGTCATCGCCTCGGTGTAGTTCGCGACGCCGTAGGGCCCGGGCAGCATCGGCAGCGGCGGGCGGAGGATGGTCTGGAGGGAGTGGGTCGAGGCGACGACCACGTACCAGATCGGGAAGGCGACGATGACGACCCCGATGATCAGGACGAGGTGGGCGAGCATCCGCGCGCCGGGCGGTGCGCCGATCATCTGCGGCTCAGCCATAGTGGACGCGCCTCTCGATGTAGCGGAACTGGAAGGCGGTGAGGGCGATGACGAGGATCATCAGGATCACCGACTGGGCGGCGGAGCTGCCGAGCTGCAGATTGACGAAGCCGTCGTTGTAGACCTTGTAGACCAGCGTCGCCGTCGCCTTGCCCGGCCCGCCGCCGGTAACGGCGTGGATGATGCCGAAGGTGTCGAAGAGGGCGTAGACGGTATTGACCACCAGCAGGAAGAAGGTGGTGGGCGCAAGCAGGGGGAAGACGATGGTCCAGAAACGGCGGGCCGACCCGGCGCCGTCGATGGCGGCGGCTTCGATCAGCGACTTCGGGATGGCCTGCAGACCGGCGACGAAGAACAGGAAATTATAGCTGATCTGTTTCCACGAGGCCGCCGCGATGATCAGGCCCATGGCCTGGGGTCCGTTGAGCAGGGGGTCCCACGGGATGCCGAGCTGGCGCAGCGGCCAGGCGAGGGTGCCGAAGCTGGGGTTGAACAGGAAAAGCCAGAGCATCCCGGCGATGGCCGCAGCGACGGCATAGGGCCAGATCAGCAAGGTGCGGTAGAAGCCCTTGCCCCGGACGATCTTCTCGGCCTGCACGGCGAGGAGCAGGGCGATCGCCATCGACAGGAAGACGGTCAGGCCCGAAAAGACGACCGTGACCCGGATCGAGGTCAGGTAGGCGGGATCGGCCAGCACCCGGCGGAAATTCTCGAGGCCGACGAAGCGGGTGGAAAGACCGAAGGGATCTTCGCGCAGCATCGACTGGCGCAGGGCCTGCACCGCCGGCCAGTAGAAAAAGATCACGCTGATCGCGAGCTGCGGCGCAACGAGCAGCCACGGAAGCCAGCGGTGAGGAAACGTCGAGCGCATCGCTCAGGCGGCCCCGGCGGACGGATCGACTCCGCCGCCCACCGTCGGGCCGGCGAGCCGGCCGGAGCCGCATGGCTCCGGCGGGGAAGGGCCGGGCCGCCGGTCGAGGCGGCGGGGAGGTCGTCGGCATCGACGGACCCGGCCGGCGCGGTCAGTTGCCGAGGGCCTGGCTGATCGCTTCGTCGCCGCGCTTGACGGCGTTGTCGAGGGCCTGCTGCGCGGTCTGCTTGCCGGCGAGCATGTTCTCGAATTCCTCGTTCTGGATGTCGCGGACCTGCGGCAGGTTGGCGAGGCGGACGCCGCGCGAGTTCTCGGTCGGGGGCTTGCCCATCATCTGGGTGATCGGGGTCTCCCGGCCGGGGTTCTTGTCGTAGAAGCCGCTCGCCTTGGTCGCCTCGTAGGCCGCCATCGTCACCGGCAGGTAACCCGAAGTCTGGTGGAGGTACTCCTGCACGTCGGTCTGGCTCAGGTAGTTGAAGAAGGCGGCGACCCCCTTGTAGATCTCGTCGGACTTGCCGCCGAGCACCCAGAGGCTCGCACCGCCCGGGATGGTGTTCTGCGGCGCGCCGGGGGCATCGCTGTCGTAGGGCAACTGGCCGATGCCGTAGTTCATCCCCGACTTCACGATGTCGCCGAGGCCGCCCGAGCTCTCGGTGAAGATGCCGCATTCGCCCGCAAGGAAGATCTGCTTCGCCTCCGAGGTGCGCCCGCCGTACTTGAAGGTGCCGTCCTTGGCGAGGTCGGCGATCGCCTGGAAGTGGTTCACGAAGATCGGCGCGTTGATCTTGAGCTCGACCTCCGGACCGGCGAGGCCATTCTCGTTGGTGCCGTAGGAGACGTCGTTCCACGCGGCGAAGTTTTCGAGGTGAATCCAGGTGAGCCACGTCGTGGTGTAGCCGCAGGGCGCGGCCCCGGAGGCCTTGATCTTCTTCGCCATGTCCCAGACCTCGTTCCAGGTCTTGGGCGGGGCGTCCACGTCGAGGCCGGCCTTCGCGAAGATGTCCTTGTTGTAGTAGAGGATCGGCGACGAGGAGTTGTAGGGGAAGGACAGCATCGTCCCGTCGGGCTTCGAGTAATAGGCGACGATGCCGGGCAGGTACTGCGACTTGTCGAAGGTGAAGCCGCCCTCGGTCAGCACCTCGGCGATCGGCTTCACCGCGCCCTCGGCGGCCATCATCACGCCGGTGCCGACGTCGAAGACCTGAAGGATGTCGGGGGACTGGCCGGCGCGGAAAGCGGCGATACCCGCGTTGAGCGTCTCCGGGTAGGTGCCCTTGAACACGGGCATGACCTCGTAGTCCGACTGGCTGGCGTTGAAGTCGGCGGCGATCTTGGCGACGACCTCGGAGTTGGCGCCGGTCATCGCGTGCCACCAGCTGATCTGCTGCGCGGCCTCGGCCGGCAGGCCGGCGGCGAGGGCGAGGGCCGTGGCGGCGGAAAGAAGGCTTCTGTACATGGCGGGTGCTCCTCCCAGAGCGTCCGGGAACCGGACGGTGCGGAGCCTGTCGGCCCCGGGTCGCCCCATCCCCTATCGTCGTTGCGTGACCCCTTCGTGGCGGCGCCATCGGGGCTCTCCCGCCCATGGTTAGCGCGATCGGCGCCGGTCGCAAGGCCGGATGTCACGGGAAGCGGGGGGTTTTTGCCTCCGGCGGGGCCGGCTTTGCGCCAGGAGCCGGCGTTCGTGGCGACGCAGCGACGGGCGGGTACTTCGGGCGGAAAGCGGACTTTCGCGGCGGCGAGGTCCACGTCGAGGTCCCTTGGCGTTGTTTTCGAGGTCAACGATCATAGCTATGGGCTGGCCAGGTTTATCCAGCGACTTGTGCTGGCCGCCTTGAGGCACCCTGCGGATCGACGCCAGACGCTATCCGATTGCATGCCCTCCGCCAACGGGGGGCCGACCAATGGAGGAGACCACTCGTGAATCTGTCCAACACCCGAAATCGCCGGTTCGTACTTGCCGAGCGCCCCAAGGGTGAACCCGACGCCAACACGCTGAGGCTGGAAACCGACGATCTACCGACCCCCGGCAAAGGCCAGATGCTGCTGCGGAACGAATTTCTCTCTCTGGACCCCTATATGCGCGGTCGGATGAGCGACGCGCCCTCCTATGCCGCACCGGTCGAGATCGGCGAGGTCATGGTAGGGGGCACCGTCGCGCAGGTCATGACCTCGGACGTCGACGGCTTCGCACCGGGCGATTGGGTCGTGGCGTTCGGTGGCTGGCAGGACTACGCGCTGTCCGACGGCAAGGGCGTGATCAACCTGGGCAAGGAGCCTGAGAACCCGTCCTGGGCCCTCGGCGTGCTCGGGATGCCCGGCCTGACCGCCTGGGCCGGCCTGACCCAGATCGGACAGCCGAAGGCGGGTGAAACCCTCGTGGTCGCCGGGGCCAGCGGGCCGGTGGGCGCCACGGTCGGGCAGATCGGCAAAATCCTGGGTTGCCGCGTTGTCGGCATCGCTGGCGGGCCCGAGAAATGCGCCCACGTTGTCGACACCTTGGGCTTTGACGCCTGCATCGACTACAAGGCCGACGGCTTTCCTGGCGCGCTGAAGGCCGCCGTGCCGGACGGTATCGACATCTACTTCGAAAACGTCGGCGGCGCGGTGTTCGACGCGGTGCTGCCCCTCCTGAACCCCTGCGCGCGCATCCCGGTCTGCGGTCTGATCGCGCAATACAATGCGACATCGCTGCCGGACGGACCTGATCGGATGGGCCTTCTGATGAGTGCGATCCTGCGCAAGCGGATGACCATGCGCGGCTTCATCGTGTTCAACGATTTCGGCCATCTCTATCCGGACTTCGCCAAGCAGATGGGCGACTGGGTGGCGGAAGGAAGAATCCAATACCGCGAGGAAATGATCCCTGGTCTGGAACAGGCACCCAAGGCCTTCGTTGGCCTGCTGAGAGGCGAGGCGTTCGGCAAGCGAGTCATCAAGCTGAACGGCTGAACCATAAATTCCAGAAGGAGACGTTCCGATGAAAATTCTCATGGTGCTCACATCTCACGACCAGCTGGGTAATACCGGCAAGAAGACCGGGTTCTGGCTCGAGGAATTCGCGGCACCCTATTATGTCTTCAAGGACGCCGGTGCCGAGATCACTGTGGCATCGCCCAAGGGCGGACAGCCGCCGCTCGATCCCAGCAGCGACGCAGACGATGCCCAGACCGAAGCCACCAAACGCTTCAAGGGCGATGAAGCCGCCCAGAAGGTGCTGGCCCACACTGCCGTGCTCTCCACCATCTCCGCCGATGGCTTCGACGCGATCTTCTATCCCGGCGGTCACGGTCCGCTCTGGGACCTGGCCGAAGACGGCGACAGCACGACGCTGATCGAGACCTTCGCCGCGAGCGATCGGCCCATCGGCGCAGTCTGCCACGCTCCTGCGGTCTTCAAGCATCCCAAGGGCGCGGACGGAAAGCCGCTTGTCTCAGGCCGGAAAGTGACCGGCTTCACCAACACCGAGGAAGAGGGCGTCGGCCTGACCAAGGTCGTGCCGTTCCTCGTCGAGGACATGCTGATCGCCAACGGCGGCGACTACCACAAGGGCGACGACTGGGCCTCCTTCGTGGTGACCGACGGCAAGCTGGTGACTGGCCAGAACCCGGCCTCGTCGGAAGAAGCCGCGCGCAAACTGCTAAGCCTCCTGTAAGCGCGCAAGATCGCAGAGGATCACAATCCCGCGTTCTTGTGTAAGGTCAGACGCTCGTCCGCGACCGAAGATCGCGCAGTAACCACCGCGCCGAAGGCTGCCAGCGCGACAGTCCGCGCAGGCAGCCGCCGACGCTACCGGCGAGCTCACCATTGGCCAGGGCACGACCGGCTAAACGCCCATGATCCGTCGCAAAAGGCAGGGATCGGCCGACAGCCGACCTTCGCACCACAGCGCGTCGGTTGACCACAGGCGCGCCCTACCCTGCCGGCTTTGCCGGGGGTGGGGCTTCGCGTTCGGCGCGGGCGTCGCGGACCTGACGGGCGGTGCGGTCGGCGCGGGTGGCGAGCTGGCCGAGGGCCTCGTGCTTGCCGAGGCTCTGGACCGCAGCGGAGCGGGCGGCGCGGATCTCGGCGGCGAGCGCGCGGCGGCGGTGCTCGGCAGCGCGAATGCAGGCGGCGGCCCAGGCGAGGCGGCGGCCCTGCTCGGCGAGGGGCAGCGGCCCCTCGGCCAGATCGCGCCGGCCGGTGGTGGCGAGCGTCGCGATCTCGGCGGCGAGGCGGCGGTCCTCGGAGAGCAGGCGGTCGAGGCTCGCGAGGTCGCGGGCCTTGCGCGCCTCCATCAGGCGCAGGAGGTCGCGGAGGGCGGCGGGGGTCATCGGCCGCGCGCCCGGGCCGCCTGGCGCATGCGGTCGGAGAAGCGGATGGCGGCGGCTACGGCGCGGTAGTGGTCGGGGTGGATCTCGCGGCCGATCTCGACGGTGGCAAGGAGGGCCCGGGCGGTCGGCGGGTCCTCGTGGAGAGGGACGCCGGCGGTGGCGGCAATCTCGCGGATCTTCAGGGCGAGCTCGCCCTCGCCCTTGGCGACGCAGGCGGGGGCCGAGCCCTTGGCGCGCGACCATTTCAGCGCGACGGCGACGTGGGTCGGGTTGACCACGACGACGTCGGCGCGGGGGACGTCGAGGAGCATGCGGTTGGTGGCGATCGCCTCGGCACGGCTGCGGCGCTGGGCCTTCATGTGGGGATCGCCCTCGGACTGGCGGTTCTCGTCGCGCATGTCCTGGAACGACATGCGCAGCCGGCGGCTGTGGTCGAACCGCTGCCAGACGACGTCGAGGGCGGCGATGGCGACGGCGATCACGGTGGTGATGGTCAGGAGGACGACGAGGGTGTGCAGGATCATCTCGCCGATGGTCCGCGCCTCGGCGGTGCTGGCGCCGATCATGCGGTCGAGGTCGCCCGCGAGGGTGTAGAAGAGCGCCGTCGCCACGGCGACGAGCTTGACGACCCCCTTGCCGAACTCGACGAGGCCGGTGGGGCCGAACTTGCGCCCGGCGTTGGCGAGGATCGAGAGCCGGGAGAGCTTCGGCTGGATCTTGTCGCCGGAGAAGGTGACCGCCTGCTGGGCAAAGAGGCTGATTAGGACGGCGGCGATCGGCACGAGGAAGATCGGCGAGAGCGACGCGAGCGCCTCGGCGAGGATCGAGCCCGCGAGCTTCGCGCCACCGGGGCCGAGGACGAGGCCGGCGAGGCGGTCGGGCTGGGCGATGAAGATCTCGAGGACCGAACCGGCGGCGATGACGGCAGCCCCGCCGGCCGTGGCGAGGACGGCGAGCAGGCCGAGGTAACTCGCCGCGGCCGAGACGTCGGTGGAGCGCGGGATGTCGCCCTTGCGCCGCGCCTCCGCAAGGCGCTGGGGCGTCGGGTCGAAGGTCTTCTCGCCGCCGCCGCCGTCGCCGCCTTCGCTCATCGGCCTTCGCTCATTTCGGCAGCGCCAGCGGGTCGGCGAGGGTGCGGTCGAGCTGGTGGCCCCAGAAGTGGAGCAGGACCGGCGAGGCGAGCAGGAGCAGGAGCAGCCCGCCGGCGGTGATCGCCGGGGCGCCGATGAAGGCGACCATCAGCTGCGGCATGGCCCGGTTGATCGCCCCGAGCGCGAGGTTGTAGGCGAAGCCGGCGATGACGAAGGGCGCGGCGAGCGAGAACCCGAGGGCGAAGGCTTGCGCCACCCGCGCCGTGCCCCAGGCGGCGACGTCCGCGGCGGGGATCGGCAGGCCCATCGGCAGGATCTCGTAGGACCGCGCCATGGCGATCGCCGCCTTGACGTGGAGCCCCGAGGCGACGGCGAGCGTGATCCCCGCGAGCATCAGGATGGAGCCGATCGCCGGCATCGGCTCGGGCGCGGCGCCGGCCCCGAAGATCTGCGCGAGGGCGGTCGACTGCGCGGCGATCGAGCCGGCGAGCTGGAGGGCGATGACCAGCAGGCGGATGGCGAGGCCGAGCATCAGGCCGATGGCCGCCTCGACGAGCAGCAGGGCGAAGAAAGGACGCGTGGGGTCGGGCGTGGTCAGGTCGGGCGCGACCATCGGCCAGACGACCATGGCGAAGGCGATGGTCGCAGCGAGCCGGACGCGCGCTGGGATCAGCCGCTCGCCGTAGCCGGGGAGCAGCGAGACGACGCCGCCGACGCGGACGAAGACGAGGATGAAGCCGGCGAGGCCAGCCTGCGTCATGTCGAGAAGCGCGGCGAGCCCTTGCACGTCAGACCCCCCGCTCTGCCCCGCACCCGGCTCCCGCCCGGCGGGCGCGCAGCGGGTGGCGACCACGCCGAAGCGCCGCGCCTTCGGCCGGGTCAGCGGTGCGGGATGCCGCGGCGACTCCGTGCATCAGGCGAGGCCCAGCACCGCGGGCCGGGCGTTGGCGCCGATCTCCTCGAAGGAGAGGACCGGGTTGCGGATGCCCTTGGCGGTCAGGACGGTGTGCAGGAAGCGCCGGCGGCGGGTCGAGGTGACGAGGGCGGGGTAGCGGCCCTGGGCGCCGGCGGCCGCGATCTTCTCGGCGACGGAGGCGGCGAGGCGGTTGAACTCGGCCGGGGGCAGCGCGACGTCGACGATCCCGGCGCCGTCGGGCATCTGGTAGGTCTGGAACATCTCCTCCCAGCTCGGGGCGAGCTGGATCAGGGGCAGCGCGCCGTCGGGCTCCTGGATGCCGGCGACCAGCTGGAAGCCGAGGCGGTGGCGGACGTGCTCGCAGAGCACCTCGGCCCCGACGCCGGGACCCCCGGCCTCGGCGATCGCCTCGAAGATCAGCGGCAGGTTGCGGATCGAGACGCGCTCCTCGAGCAGAAGGCGCAGCACCGCCTGCAAGGTGTCGACGGGCACCTTGTCGGGGACGAATTCCTCGAGCATCCGCCGGTTGGCCTCGGCCCGCCTCGGGTCGGAGACGGCGGTGAACTCGTCGAGAAGCTTGCGGAGCGAGCGGCGGTTGAACAGGCGGCCGAAGCTCGACTTCACCACCTCGAGCAGGTGGGTGGCGACGACTTCGGTCGGGGTGACGACCGACAGGCCCATCAGCGCCGCCTGCTCCTGCTGGGCGGGAGAAATCCAGCGGGCGGGCGCGCCGTAGACCGGCTCGGCGACCGAGCGGCCCTCGGGGGCGTCGGCGCCCTCGTCGGGCAGGAGCACGAGGACGCGGTCGGTCTCGATGACGCTGCGCGCGCTCTCCACTCCCTGGATGCGGATCGCGTAGGTGCCCGGAGCAAGGCCCGGATTGTCGGTCAACCGGATCTCGGGAAGGATCAGGCCGAACTCGGTGGCGATGTGATTGCGCATGTTGGCGATGCGCGCGTCGAGGCCGGTCGCCTCGTCCATCACCACCGGCACCAGGTTCGGCGAGAACTCCATGTGGATCTCGTCGACGTCGAGGAGGTCACCGAGCGACTTCTTCGGCGGCGTGGCCGGCGGCGCTGGCGGGGCCGCGGCCTTCACCGCCGCCTTGCGATGGGTCTCGCGCGCCAGCCAGGCAGCGCCCCCGAGGCTGGTGGCGCCGATCATGAAGGGCAGGAACGGCAGCCCGGGGATGAAGGCGAAAAGCGCCATCAGCACCGCCACCGTGCCGAGCGCCGTCGGATGCCCGCCGAGCTGGCGGATCAGCGCAAGGTCGGTCGACCCGACCAGCCCGCCCTTCGACAGCAGCATCGCGCTGGCGATCGAGATGATGACAGCCGGGATCTGGGTCACGAGCCCGTCGCCGACGGTCAGGATCGAATAGGTCTCGAAGGCGTCCTTCAGCCCCATGCCGTGGACGAGCACGCCCATCGCGAGCCCGACGACGAGGTTGAGGAGCGTGATCAGCAGACCCGCAATCGCGTCACCCTTGACGAACTTGGAGGCGCCGTCGAGCGAGCCGAAGAAGGTCGTCTCCTCCTGCTCGATCCGCCGCCGCTCCCGCGCCTCCGCATGGGAGATCGCCCCCGCCGCCATGTCGCTGTCGATGGCGAGCTGCTTGCCCGGCATCGCGTCGAGGGCGAAGCGCGCGCCGACCTCGGCCATCCGGCCGGCGCCCTTGGTGATGACGATGAAGTTGACGATCAGCAGGACGCCGAAGACCACCAGCCCGAGAAAGACCGAGCCGCCCATGATGAACATGGCGAAGCCCTCGATCACGTGGCCGGCGGCCTTGGTGCCGGTATGCCCCTGCCCGATGATGAGCTTGGTCGAGGAGACGTTGAGCGACAGGCGCAGCATCAGGCTGGCGAGAAGGATCGTCGGGAAGGACGAGAAGTCGAGCGGCCGCTGGATGAAGAGGGTGATGGTGAAGATCAGGATGGCGATGGCGAAGGAGGCGGCCAGCCCCATGTCGAGGACCCAGGCCGGCATCGGCAGGATCATCATCGCGATGACCGCCATCAGCGCCATCGCGAGCAGGACGGTCGGCTGGTAGAGCGTCTTGAGGCTCATGCGGCGAAGCCCCGGTGGTCGGTTACAAGGGCGAAGGCGAAGGGCAGGCCCGTTCGACCAAAGCGGGCCCGGCCCGCGAGTCTCGGCCCGACAAGCCGAAGCCCTGCTTCGGCCGGGCCGTTCGCCGGAGCGCGCGAGCGCGGAGGCGAAGGGGGGTGCCACCCGCGCGTCGGTTTCAATCCGGGTGCGGCCGCCCCGGTGGACGCGTTTCGCGTCCACCCCCGGGAGGGGCGGACGCGGCCGGATTTTGTCGACGGCCAAAATCCGGCGGCTGCACCGCCTCGCCAGGCGATCGGGCCGCGGTGAGAGCGGAACCGAGGCAAAGGGTAGGAAGAAGCAGCCGGTGGCCGTATCCGCGATCCGCTTGCGGTCGGTGCGACGCCCCTTCCCACCGCCTCCGTCGAGGCTTCCCGCGAGGGACTCAGCGTCACCATGCCTGCGGCTCTCAAAACAGCGAGCCGCCCGGCGCGGAGAGCAGCGGCTGGCCTTGCGTCAGGAGCGGCGTGCCCTGCACCAGCAGCGGTCCCGGCGCCGAACCGAGGAGGCCGCCGGCGATGCCGCCGTTGACCGGGGGCGGTGGCGGCCCGGCCCGGCGCAAGCGGTCGGCGAGCGCACGGTGCTGGGCCTCGCGGCGTTCGGCGCGGGTGCTGCGCTGTGGAGAGGCGGCGGCGACCAGCGCCTCCGGGGTGTCGGCCGCGTCGAGGCCGCGCGAGGCCGGACCGGCGAGCATGGTGTCGAAGCGCGCCGCGTACTGGCGGGCAAGCTCCGGCGTCAGCGAATGATAGGCGCCGGCGGCAGCCGACCAGTCGCCGCGCTCCTCGTAGAGCGTGCGCAGGAACTGGGCGGCGTAGGTCGCGGTCCACTCGGGGTCGAACATCGCCTCGAGGCTCGGGAAGGCCCGCCCGTGCCAGCGATAGTTGATCTGCACGCAGCCGACGTCGAAGCTGGTCCGCCCTTCGGCGAGGCTCTCCTTGGCGAAAGCCAGCGCCTCCTCGTAGGTCTTGAACCAGTAGCCCTTGCCCTCGCGGTTGATCGCCCACGGCCAGGCGCGGAGCTTGCCTTCGTCCTTGCGCCCGGTCTCGTTGAGGGCGACCGCATGGAGCACCTCGACCGGGACGCCGCCACGGCGGGCGCCGTTGACGATGGCGCGCTCGCAGAGCTCGGACGGGTCCTCGCCCGCCAGTGCCGGCTGGACGACGGCGAGCGCGAGCAGGGCAGCGAGCCACGGGACGGGCCGGGGCGTCATCGCGGGGTTCTCCTCGGTGCCGACGTTCCTTCCGCTCTAGGCGCGCGAGGGTTACCGGAAGGTTAGCGAAACCCCGCGGGCTTCCGGCGCGTTGCCGCCGGACCGCGTTCGACAAAGGACTCAGCAATGAACTGGCTCGCCCTCGTCGGCTTCCTCCTCGCCGTTCTCGCCGCGGCCGCGACCGGGTCGCTGTTCCGCCCCGGCGACTGGTACCGCGGCCTCGACCGGCCCGCCTGGACTCCGCCGGACTGGCTGTTTCCGGTGGCCTGGACGGTGCTCTATATCGCGATGGCGGTGGCCGCCGGGCGTGTCGCGGGCCACGGGTCGCCGCTGGTCCCGGCGGCGCTGGCCTTCTGGAGCTGCCAGATCGCGCTGAACGTGCTGTGGTCGCCGGTGGTCTTCGGCCTCCGCCGGCTCGGCGCCGGCGCTGTGGTGATGGCGGCGCTGCTGGTGGCGGTGCTGGCGACACTGGCCCTCTTCGCGCAGGTCGATGCCGTGGCCGGCTGGCTGATCGTGCCCTACGCGGTATGGATCAGCTACGCCGCAGCCCTGAACGTCGCGCTCTGGCGGCGGAACGCGCGGGTGTGATCGCGTCCGACCCGGCCGGATCGCCACGCCGTCGGTGCAGACATCCCCGGCCGTAGCCCAAGGGGCGCCGTTCGGGAAATCGGCGCCCCACACCCGTGCCGTCGCACGTTAACGAATATGAACAGGTCGTTACCGCGACAATAAATATGATGCAATTTCAGAGTGTTGACCAGAGTCGCACGCGTGCGACGACCGTGCGACGGCACGCTCTCAGGTGCATCGATTGCCTCTCGCCGAAATCGCTCAAAGCGTCGCCCGGAAGAAATCCTGGCCGCGCGTACGAGAAAAGGCGCCCGCTGATACGGGCTCGTGCCTGACCCCGAAGTGCAACCGAGCACAAGGCCGGGTCCACCCCTCGCCAGACCCTCGCGACTTGCCGGGGGTGACAACGGCGGCGAATTGATGTAAGGAGGCACGCGCAACCTCAAGGAGACCGTCGCATGGAGAAAGTCCGGTTTACCCCCCGATCGTAACGTCGGCCCGGACTTGGGCCGTTTGGCCCGCCTTTTCTTCTCCTGCCTTCAGGTCCCTCCCATGCTCCGCTTCTTCGAGTCGCTCGTCGACCCCTATGTGCCCTATTCCGAGCGCGACACGCCCCCCGCGCGCCTCTGGCCGTTCCTGAGCACCTACCTGCGCCCGGCGCGCACCGTCATGGGCTGGACCCTCCTCTCCGTGCTCGCCGTCGCCCTGCTCGAGATTCTGGCTGATCTGGTACGCCGGCCGCCTCGTCGACGTGCTCGGCACCACGCCCCCGGCCGAGGTCTGGATCCGCCACGGCGCCGAGCTGGCCCTCGTCGCCCTCTTCATCCTCTTCGCCCGGCCGCTGATCTACGTCGCCAGCGCCGCGCTGCTCAACCAGTCGCTGATGCCGAACGTCGGGACCATCGTCCGCTGGCGCTCGCACCGGCATGTCCTCCGCCAGTCCGTCGGCTGGTTCCAGAACGACTTCGCCGGCCGCATCGCCAACCGCCTGATGCAGACCGCCCCGGCGGTCGGCGAGGTCACCTTCCAGACCTTCGATGCCCTCGTCTATGCGTCGATCTACCTCGTTGGCGCCCTCTGGCTGCTTGCCGACACCGACTGGCGCCTCGGCCTGCCGCTCCTGGTGTGGCTCATCCTCTACCTCGCGCTCGTCGCCTGGACGATCCCGCGCGTCGGCCGCGCCTCGAAGACCTTCTCGGACGCCCGCTCGGCGATCACCGGGCGGATGGTCGACAGCTACACCAACATCCAGTCGGTGAAGCTCTTCGCCCACACCCGCACCGAGGAAACCTACGCGGGCGAGGCGATCGAGCACGCGCGCAAGACCTTCATGGCGCAGATGCGGATCATCACCTGGATGGACCTCGGCCTGACGCTGATAAACGGCTTCCTGATCGTCGCCGTCATCGGCACCGCCATCGCGCTCTGGACGCAAGGCGCGGCCACCATCGGCGCCGTCGCCGCCGCTTCGGCGCTGACGCTGCGGCTGAACGCGATGACCGGCTGGATCATGTGGTCGCTGTCCTCGCTGTTCCAGAACATCGGCGTGATCCGCGAAGGCATGGAAACCATCGCCCAGCCGATCGCCCTGACCGACGCCGACGGCGCCGGCACGCTCGACGTGAGCCGCGGCGAGATCGTCCTCGACCGGGTGAGCCACCACTACGGCCGCGGCTCCGGGGGCCTCCGCGACATCGACCTGACCATCCGCCCGGGCGAGAAGGTCGGCCTCGTCGGCCGGTCCGGTGCGGGCAAGTCGACGCTGGTCAACCTGCTCCTGCGCTTCTTCGACACCGAGGGCGGCGCGATCCGCATCGACGGGCAGGACGTCCGCTCGGTGACGCAGGACTCGCTCCGCGCCCGGATCGGCATGGTCACCCAGGACCCCTCGCTCCTCCACCGCTCGGTGCGCGAGAACATCCTCTACGGCCGCCCCGACGCCTCGGAGCAGGCCATGGAGCAGGCCGCGCGGCGGGCCGAGGCGCACGATTTCATCCTCGGCCTCGCCGACCGCGACGGCCGCATGGGATACGATGCCCAGGTCGGCGAGCGCGGGGTGAAGCTCTCGGGCGGCCAGCGCCAGCGCATCGCGCTGGCGCGGGTGATCCTCAAGGACGCGCCGATCCTCGTCCTCGACGAGGCGACCTCCGCCCTCGACAGCGAGGTCGAGGCGGCGATTCAGGACACGCTCTACGGCGTCATGCAGGGCAAGACGGTGATCGCGATCGCGCACCGCCTCTCGACCATCGCCCGGATGGACCGCATCGTCGTGCTCGACGACGGCCGCATCGCCGAGCAGGGAACCCACACCGAGCTTCTTGCCCGCGGCGGCCTCTACGCCCGCTTCTGGTCCCGCCAGGCCGGCGGCTTCCTCGATTGCGAAGCCTTCCCGAGTGCAGCCGAATGACCCAGAGGAACCCGATAAGCTCCCCGACCGAAGCCGGGTTGCCGGACACGCTCCTGCGCGGCGTCGTGCGGCCCGCAACCGAGGCCGATCTATCCCCCATCGCCACGATCCACTCCCGGTCGTGGAGAACGGCCTATCGCGGCATCGTCCCTGACGCCGCCCTGGCTGCGAAAACCCCGGAGAGCTGCCTCGAAGGCTGGGTCGGGGTGTTCGAGGCGCATCCCGCCAACCTGTTCGTGTTCGATGACGGAGACGGTGTTCGCGGCTTCACCTGCGCTGGCCCGATCGTCGATGTCGAGCGCAACGGGCCGTATGGTTTCGAGATCTTCGGCCTGCACGCCCATCCCGACATGACCGGCCGCGGGATCGGCCACGCCCTCGTGCGCGCGGCCCTGTCGTCCGCAGCGATCCACGGCCTCTCGACCATCGTCTGGACGTTCGAGGCGCTGACCCGATCACGCCGGTTCTACGAGCAGATCGGCGGCGCGATGGTCGGGCAGCGGGAGTGGCGCGGAGACGGATACAGCCTGCCGGAGGTTGCCTATGCCTGGCCGCTGACGCCGACGATCACGAAGTAACAGACAACCCCGCCCCCTCGCCTTCGCGCCGCTCCCCCTGACAAGACTGCCCCATACCCGGACGCGCTGAACCGACGCTCCCCGGGCCGCAAGCCGAGACAGACGAGACCCGCCATGCCCGCCCGCATCACCGCCCGCTTCGACGCCCTCTATTCCCCCACCGCGCTGGCCGCCGACCGGCAGCCGCCGATGGGAACCCGCGCCTTCTTCGGCTACTTCATCCGCCAGTTCCGCGGTGCCCTCGTCGCCCGGCTGGTCCTCGTCGGTCTCGGTTCCGTCGCCGACGCCATGCTCCCGGTCTTCGTCGGCTGGGTGGTGGGCATGCTGTCGACGACACCTCCCGGCGCCCTCTTCACCGAGCACTGGCGGACCCTGCTCTTCATGCTCGCCGTGATCCTGTTCCGGCCCGTCACCTTCGCCGCCGACGCGCTGGTGCGGAACCACGCGATCACCCCGAACCTCGTCGATCTCGTCCGCTGGCAGAGCCACTGGCACGTGATCCGCCAGAGCTGGACCTTCTTCCAGGACGATTTCGCCGGCCGGATCGGCAACAAGATCCTCCAGGCCGGCGAGTCGATCGAGATGACCGTCAACCTGACCATCGACGCGGTCTGGTACGCCGCCGTCTTCGTCGTCGTCGCCACCATCGCCCTCGCCGGGATGGACCTGCTCCTCCTGATCCCGATGATCGTCTGGCTCGCCGCCTACGCCCTGCTCTTCCGCTGGACGATGCCCCGCGTCGACCGCCTCTCCGAGGAGGTCTCCGATGCCCGCTCGATCATGTCCGGGCGGATGGTCGACAGCTACACCAACATCCAGACCCTCAAGACCTTCGCCGACGACGGCGAGGAGGACGCCTATGTCGCCGACGCGATCACCGCGCACGTCCGGCCCTTCCGCCGGCTGATGGCGACCTTCACCTGGAGCTGGTCGCTGCTCTTCCTGCTCAACGCCCTCCTCGTCGCCTCGGTCGGCTGGATCGCCCTCGCCGGCTGGAACGAGGGGCGGATGACCACGGCCATGGTGGCGACCGCGATCCCCTTCGTCCTCCAGATCATGAACATCTCGGGCTGGATCCTCGAGGTCGGCTCGAACGTCTTCCGCCAGATCGGCACCGTTCGCGACTCGATGGTGACGATCGCCAAGCCCCTGACCCTCGTCGATGCCCCCGACGCCAAGCCCCTCGTCGTGACGCGGGGCGAGCTCGTCTACGACCGCGTCGGCTTCGACTACTGGCGCGGCGATGCCGGGTCGGTGGTCCGCGACTTCAGCCTGACGGTGCGGCCGGGCGAGCGGATCGGTCTCGTCGGGCGGTCGGGGGCGGGCAAGTCCACCCTCGTCAACCTGACGCTCCGCATGTTCGACGTCGCCTCGGGCGCGATCCGCATCGATGGCCAGGACATCCGCGCCGTCACCCAGCAGAGCCTCCGCAAGGCGATCGGCGTCGTCGGGCAGGATACCTCGCTCCTCCACCGCTCGGTCCGCGAGAACATCAAGTACGGCCGGCCCGGCGCGTCCGACGCCGAGATGATCGAGGCGGCGCGGCGGGCGAGCATCGACGAGGTGGTCGAGGCGCTGGTCGATCCCGGAGGGCCGCACCGGCTACGACGCCCACGTCGGCGAGCGCGGGGTCAAGCTCTCGGGCGGCCAGCGGCAGCGCATCGCGCTGGCGCGGGTGATCCTCAAGGACGCGCCGATCCTCGTCCTCGACGAGGCGACGAGCGCGCTCGACTCGGAGGTCGAGGCGGCGATCCAGGACACGCTCTACCGGGTGATGCAGGGCAAGACGGTGATCGCCATCGCCCACCGCCTGTCGACCATCGCCCGGATGGACCGCATCGTCGTCCTCGACCGCGGCCGGATCGTCGAGGAAGGCACCCACGCCGACCTGATCGCCCGGGACGGCCTCTATGCCGGGCTGTGGGGCCGCCAGTCGGGCGGCTTCCTCGAAGCGGCCGAGTAGGAGGATCGATGTACACGCCCCCCGCCTTCCGCGACGACGACCGCGCCTCGATCCACGCCGGGATCGAGGCGGCGGGCCTCGCCACCCTTGTCACCATGACGGAGGAGGGTCTGGTCGGCACGCCGCTCCCCTTCCTTCTCTCCCCCGACGAGGGTCCGCTCGGCACGCTCTACGGCCACGTCGCCAAGGCCAACCCGCAGTGGCGCCTCGCCCCGGTCGGCGAGGCGCTGGCGATCTTTGCCGGGCCGGACGCCTATATCTCGCCGGGCTGGTACGCGACCAAGGCCGAGCACGGGCGGGTCGTGCCGACGTGGAACTACGCCGCCGTCCACGCCTACGGGGTGCCGGAGTTCTTCGAAGACCCGGACGCGTCTCCACGCCCTCGTCGCTCGCCTGACCGACCGCCACGAGGCCGGCCGCGCCGCGCCGTGGTCGGTCGACGACGCGCCCGAGCCCTTCGTGAAGGCGCAGCTGAAGGGGATCGTCGGGGTCCGCCTTCCGATCTCCCGACTCGAAGGCAAGCGCAAGTTCAGTCAGAACCGGAGCGCCGCCGACCGTACCGGGGTCGCCGCGGGGCTCCGCGGCGACGGTGCCGATGCCGCCGCGGCGGAAGTGCCACTCGGCGACTGAGGACCGGGGACTGATATCAACGGCCCGGGCGCCCGACTTTCGCCGAACCCTTCCCGAATCCTGAAAAGTGGCAAGCCATTTTCCAGCCGCTTTTCAGCCGACTTCCACCCAAAGAAAATTGCGGCCTTTCAGGCTCTTCCCCATCTTTTTCCATGACCGCGGTTTTCGCGTCATTTCGCCCGGCCCGCGGGCCGTGGGTCGGGGACGAAGGCCGTTGGTATGAGGACAGGGCCGCGTTATTTGCTGCCGCCGGAGAAGGGCCTTTCGGCCAGACCTCGCGCGAGGTCGTGCTTCGCGAGCGCCTGGAAGTCGAACTCGATGCCGTGCCCCGGTCGATCCGGCGGGATGCCGACGCCCCCTTCGATACGGATCGGCGTCGTGAGAAGTCCGAGTTCCGTGAAGCTGCCGCCGACGACGTCTTCGAGCATGAAGGCGTTCGGAACGCCGCAAAGCAGCTGGAGCGACAGCTCCATCATGTAGTGCGGCGCGACAGGGCGGCCGAAGATCTCGGCGAGGTGGGCGAGCTTCAGCCACTCGGTGATCCCGCCGACGAACGCGACGTCCGCCTGGATGAAGTCGAGGGCGCCGCCTTCGAGATAGGACAGCACCTGGTGCCGGGCGTGGAGGCTCTCACCGGCGGCGAGCGGCGTGCGGATCGCCGCGCGAAGGCGTCCGTGTCCGGACACGTCCGTGTAGGACAGCGGCTCCTCGATCCAGCCGAGCCCGAAGCGGTCGAGTTCGGGCGCCTTCTCGAGTGCTTCCGCGAGGGTCCATTTCTGGTTGAGATCCACGAACAGCCGCGCGCGGCCGTCGATGAGCCGGGTGGCTGCTTCCAGCCGCGCGATGTCTTCGGCGAAGTCCGGCCGGCCGATCTTGATCTTTATCCCGCGATAGCCGCGCGACAGGTAGCCGTCGATCCGCGCCTCGAGGTCGGCGACCCGATCCTCGGCGCCAAGGCGGATTTCGCTGATGTAGGCGGGGATGCGGTCCCGCGCCCCGCCGAGCATCTGCCAGAGCGGCTCGCCGCGGTGCTTGCCGATCAGGTCCCAGACGGCGATGTCGAAGGCGGCGACGCACATGGCGTTGACCCCGGTGCCGAGGCGGCGGGCCTGACGATTGAGGTGCCCCCAGATCCGCTCGGGATTGCGCGCGTCCATGCCAAGGACGAGGGGCGCGAGGTAGTCGCGCGCAAGCGCGAGCATCGCCGATCCGCCGATATCGACGGTGTAGGTGAAGCCGACCCC
Source organism: uncultured Alphaproteobacteria bacterium (assembly GCA_963798235.1). Classification (GTDB taxonomy): domain Bacteria; phylum Pseudomonadota; class Alphaproteobacteria; order Rhodobacterales; family Rhodobacteraceae; genus Amaricoccus. The sequence continues at coordinate 338,305 of CAWCSN010000001.1, forward strand.
TGTCTGCCCTCCGGCGTCGATCTCGACGAAGACGAACTCGAGCGCCTCGACCCGGTTGGTGGCATCCTCCCACGGCGAGGCCGGTGGAAGCCTGCAGGCCGAGACCCGAACGTCGGTGATGATCATCGCACTCTCCCCATCGCGGGATCGCACTGGCATGGAGAACCGTCCGCCCGCAAGACCACGCGAAACCTTGCGAGACACCCGGGGGGAGGCGTTCGCGAAAGCGCCTTGCACGGCGCCGGATCGGGGCTATTTGAGGCGCAACAATGATGTGCAATCCTTTCATTCCAGAGGCGGACGGCTCGACGGTCGCCGGAGAGGGCGTCTGGTGAAGCTCTTCTCCGACATGATCGACGCCTTCGCCCGCGCCGAAGGGCCGCCGCCCGACCGGCTGTGGCGGTTCATGCGCTGGTCGCTGGCCGGCGCCTTTCCGGCGATCTGGGTCGGTCTCGTCATCTCGATCCTCGTCGGGCTCGCCGAGGTCGGGGCGGCATGGATCGTCGGCTGGCTGATCGACCTCGCCCAGGGCCGCGGGCCGGAGGGCCTGATCGCCGACAGCTGGCCGATGCTGCTCGCGGCGACGCTGTTCTTCCTGGTGCTGCGTCCGGTGCTGATGGGGACCGGGGCGGCGATCAACGCCCTGACCCTCGGCCCGAACCTCTATCCGCTGGTCTTGTCGCGGCTCAATCGCCACACCCTCGGGCAGGCGCTGTCGTTCTTCGACGACGACTTCGCCGGTCGCATCGCCGCCAAGCAGCAGCAGGTGGCGCGGGCGCTGACCGAGGTCGTCTCCGAGTCCGTCAACACCCTCGGCCTCGCCGTGACCGCCGTGATCGGCGCAATGGTCGTTGTCGGGCGTGTCGACGGCTGGCTGTCGGTGGCGATGGTCGGCTGGATCGCGAGCTACGTCGTGCTGGTCCGCCACTACATGCCGCGCATCCGCACCCGCTCCAAGGCGCGGGCAGCGGCGCGGGCGGTGGTGACGGGGCAGGTCGTCGACACCATCACCAACATCACCACGGTCAAGCTCTTCAGCCACGGCCAGCACGAGGACCGCGCCGCGCTCGACGCCCTCGCCGGCTATCGCGGCGCCACGATCGACTTCGGCGTGACCTCGGCCACCTTCCGCTTCTGGCTGATGGCACTGGCCGGCATCCTGCCGGTGGTGCTGATCGGCGGGACGCTGCTGCTCTGGACCAACGGGTCGGCGACGGCGGGCGACATCGCCACCGCCGGGCTGATCGCGACGCGGCTGGCGCAGATGTCGGGCTGGGTCTCGATGACCGCGATGGGGGTTTTCTCCAACGTCGGCGAGGTCGAGGACGGGATGCGGACGCTGTCGCCGCCGCACACCATCGTCGACGCCGAGGGCGCCATCACGCCGGATCGCACCCGCGGCGCCGTCGACTTCGAGCACGTCCGCTTCGGCTACGGCCGGCCTTCGGCGGCCCTCGAGGACTTCACCCTTCGCGTCGGCGCCGGCGAGCGGGTGGCGCTGGTCGGCCGGTCGGGCGCGGGCAAGACCACGGCAGTCTCGCTGCTGCTCCGGCTCTACGAGGTCGAGGGCGGGCATATCCGTCTCGACGGCACCGATATCCGCGACCTGACCCAGGACGCGCTGCGGACCGAGATCGGAACGGTGCGGCAGGACACGGCGATGTTCAACCGCTCCGCCTACGACAACATCCTCTACGGTCGGCCGGACGCCACCGCGGAGGAGGTCTACGAGGCGGCGCGGCGGGCGGAGGCGCACGAGTTCATCCTGAACCTGCGCGACTTCCGCGGGCGGATCGGATACGACGCCCATCTCGGCGAGCGCGGGGTGAAGCTCTCGGGCGGACAGCGGCAGCGGATCGCGCTGGCGCGGGTGATCCTCAAGAACGCGCCGGTGCTGGTGCTCGACGAGGCGACGAGCGCGCTCGACAGCGAGGTCGAGGCGGCGATCCAGGAGACGCTCGACACGGTGATGGAGGGCAAGACGGTGATCGCCATCGCCCACCGGCTGTCGACGATCGCCCGGATGGACCGGATCGTCGTGCTCGACGGCGGGCGGATCGTCGAGGAGGGAACGCATGCGGCGCTCCTCGCCCGGCGGGGACTCTACGCCCGCTTCTGGGAGCGGCAGTCGGGGGGCTTCATCGACGTCGCGGCGGAATGACGGCCGCCGACAGGAGCGGCGCGTCAGCCGGGCGCGGGTGACGGCGTTCGGCCCGCGCCGCCTGGTGGCGTGGGCACGGGTTTCAGCGTCGCAAGGAAGGGGTAACGGGCTGCTGGGGACGCGAGCCGGGCCGACGCTATTCCATCGCGAGGATCATGTTCCGGACGACCGGATAGATTTCCTTCTCCCAGCGACGGCCGTTGAAGACGCCGTAGTGGCCGACGTTGGCCTGGAGGTGATGGCGCTTCAGGTGCGGGCGGAGGGAGGTGCAGAGGTCGTGGGCGACCGAGGTCTGCCCCAGGGCGCAGATGTCGTCGCGGCCCCCTTCGACGGTCAGCAACGCCGTGCCGCGGATGGCGCCGGGGTCGACCTTGCGACCGCGGTAGGTGAACTTCCCGGTGGCGAGCTCCGCCTTCTGGAAGATGCGATCGATCGTCTCGATGTAGAACTCCTCGGTCAGGTCGAGGACGGCGAAATATTCGTCGTAGAAGTCCTTGATCTTGGCCGCCTCGGCAGTCTCGCCGCGGACGAGGTGGCGGTAGAGGCGGCGATGCTGTTCCTTGTGGCGGTCGATATTCATCGCCAGGAAGGCGACGAGCTGCATGAAGCCCGGGTAGACCCGCCGGCCTCCGCCCTGATAGCGGCTGGGCACCTTGCCGATCAGCTTGCTCTCGAACCAGTCGATCGGCTTCGAGTTGGCGAGGTCGTTGACGGCCGTCGGGCTCTCGCGCACGTCGATGGGGCCGGCCATCAGCGTCATCGACCGCGGCGTCGCCGGGTTCTTGTCGGCCGACATCACCGCGACGGCGGCGAGGGTCTGCACACAGGGCTGGCAGACCGCGAGGATGTGGCCGCCCGGGCCGATCGCCTCCATGAACCGGATCAGGTAGTCGACGTAATCCTCGACGCCGAACAGCCCGTCCGCGAGGGGCACGTCGCGGGCGTTCTTCCAGTCGGTGACGTAGACGTCGTGGTCGCGGAGCAGCGTCATGATCGTTCCGCGCAGCAGCGTCGCGAAATGGCCGGAGAGCGGGGCGGCGACGACGATGCGCGGCTGCGGCGTGTCGACGTCCTTGGCGAAGTGGAGGAGGCGGCCGAAGGGCAGGTCGAGCGCGACCTCCTCCGTCACCGGCACCTCGCGGTTGCCGACCCGGACGGTGTCGATGTGAAAGCCGGGGCTGGCGTGGGTAAGCTTGAAGCGGTCGATCATCTCCAGCGCGGCGTCGAGGTCGCGCCGCGGCGTCGGCATGAAGGGCGCGGTTGCGCTCCGCATCCAGCGGGCGAACGAGCGGAGCGGCGAGAAGGCATCGTCCTGAAACTGGTATGCCTCGTAGATCATTTTTTCATCACTCCACCTGCTTCGGAGAAAGTTAGTGCATTTGGTTTTGCGGTGCGAGAAGATTGTGTGCACTGCAATGAAGCAAGGGAGTCGAGCCAGCGGTATGGCACGCGCGACGCTGACGATCTCGTCGAAGAACTATTCGTCCTGGTCCCTCCGGGGATGGCTGCTCTGCCGCATGGCGGGCCTGGATTTCGAGGAAAAACCGGTGGATCTCGGCGATCCGGACGCACGGCAGGAGCTTCTCCTGCTGTCGCCGTCGGTGCTGGTTCCGCGACTCACCCACAACGGAGTGTCGGTCTGGGACACCCTCGCTATCGCGGAATATCTCAACGAGGTGACGCCGAAGGCCAAGCTGCTCCCGGCCGATCGCGGCATTCGCGCGCACTGCCGCTCGGTTTCCGGCGAGATTCATTCGGGGTTCTACAACCTCCGGTCGGCGCTGCCGATGAACCTCAAGGCGCGGCACGAGAAGTTCAAGATTTTCTCGGGGGCGAGGCCCGACGTCGAGCGCATCAAGGCGATCTGGACCGAATGCCTCGAATCCCATGGTGGCCCGTTCCTGTTCGGCGAGCCGACCGTCGCGGACGCGATGTACGCACCGGTCTGCAGCCGCTTCCGCACCTACGCGGTCGAACTCGACAGTCAGCTCCAGCGGTATTGCGACATGATCCTCGACTGGCCGCTGATGCAGGAGTGGACCGCCGGCGCCGCCGAAGAGGACGAGATCGTCGAGCTCGAGGTCGAGTTCTGAGAGCATCCCCCAAAGTCGCCTGACACGCGCCGCCTGACTGGCGGCGTCAACGGTGCGTTTACCCTGCCCGCGGAAATCTGGTCCGTCAGCCGGGAGGATGCCGATGGGCGAGAAGAACGAACGGATCGGTTTTTCGGAAGAGGCGCTCCGCGGCCTGAGCGATCTGGAGCTGCGGCTGCCGCCGCCGGAAAGCTACGGCGACACCGTGCCGCCGCGGCCGCACTACTGGGGCCACCGGGCGCGGCTGCGCGAGCGGTTCCTCGGCGGCGGGCATGGGGCGATGCCGGAGTACGAGCTGCTCGAACTGGTGCTCTTCGACGCCATCCCGCGCATCGACGTCAAGCCGCTGGCCAAGGCGCTGCTCGCGGCCTTCGGCGACCTCAACGGCGTGGTCGCCGCCTCGGAACACCGGCTGCTGCAGGTGCCGGGAACGACGCCGCGGGTGCATCTCCAGCTCAAGATCATCGAGGCGGTCGCCCACCGCATGGCACGGGCGAAGGTGATGGACCGCTCCGTGCTGTCGTCGTGGGAGGCGCTGATGACCTATTGCCGCACGGTGATGGCCTACCGCGACACCGAGCAGTTCCGAATCCTCTTCCTCGACCGCAAGAACGTGCTGATCGCCGACGAGCCCCAGGCCAGGGGCACGGTCGACCACGTGCCGGTCTATCCGCGCGAAGTGGCGAAGCGGGCGCTGGAACTCAACGCCAGCGCGCTCATCCTCGTGCACAATCACCCCTCGGGCGATCCGACGCCGAGCCAGGCCGACATCTCGATGACCGAGCAGATCGACATGGCCTGCGGAGCGATCGGGGTGGTGGTTCACGACCACGTGGTGATCGGCAAGGGCGCCGAGGCTTCGTTCAAGAGCCTCGGACTGCTGTAGCAGGAATGCTGCACGCGCTACTCGGATGAGCGCTTGAGCCTCCAGGGCGCCTAGCGGCCACCCCTGATATTGCGGTGGCGCTGGGCGACCCCGCCCTTGCCGTAGGGATAGTCGGCGGTCACCGGCGCGCTCGCCTCGGTGAGGGCCTCGGTTTCCTCGGAGCTGAGGACGAGGTCGGCCGCCTTGAGGTTGTCGGCAAGCTGCCCGGGGGTCCGGGCGCCAAGGATCACCGAAGTCACGGCAGGTCGCGCCGCGACCCAGGCGAGCGCGACCTCGGCGGACGTGACGCCGCGGGCGACGGCGATGGCGGCGACCGCATCGATGACCCGCCAGGTGCGCTCCTGCGCGTTGCGGGCCTCAAACGCCTCCATGCCGCGCTTCGGGTTCTCGCCGAGCCGCGTTGCGCCGGTCGGAACGACGTCGCGCTTGTACTTGCCGGCGAGCCAGCCACCGGCAAGCGGCGACCACGGCAGCAGACCGATGCCTGCATCGAGGCAGGCGGGAACGATCTCGTGCTCGATGTCGCGCACCAGCAGGTTGTACTGCGGCTGCAGGGTCACCGGTGGCGCCCAGTGTGCGGCGCGCGCGACGTGGACGGCCTTGGTCAACTGCCATCCCAGAAAGTTGGAAAAGCCGTAGTACGCGATCTTGCCCGCCGAGATCGCGTCGTCGAGGAAGCGCAGCGTCTCCTCGAGCGGCGTCAGGGCGTCCCAGGCATGCATCTGGTAGAGATCGATCCGCGCGACGCCGAGCCGCCTGAGCGAAGCGTCGAGCGCGTCGCCGAGGTGGCGCCGCGAAGTGCCGAGCCCGTTCGGACTCGGATCCATCGGAAAGCGGGCCTTGGTCGCGACCACCATCAGCCGCGCCTGCTCGGGGTGGGCCGCAAGCCAGCGGCCGACCATCTCCTCCGAGACCCCCGTCGAGTAGACGTCCGCGGTATCGAGGAAGTTGCCGCCGGCGGCGGCGTAGTCGTCGATGATGCGGTGCGCGGTGGCTTCATCGGCCTCCATGCCGAATGTCATCGTGCCGAGGCAGAGCGTCGAAACCACCGTGCCGCTGTTGCCGAGCTTCCTGTAGTCCACGTCGCCTCCCCGTTTCTCTTTCCATCGTCGAACCCCCACGCCTGATGCGCCCGCACCGGCCTAGGGGCGGCGGGCGCCATAGCCCGAAACGCGTGAGCCTCGGAACGCGCGGCTCTCAGTAGCTGGTGTTGCGACCGGCGCGGGTGATCTCGAAGAGGAACCAGGCGCGGCGCTCGCCGTCGTCGATCCACGGTCTCGAGCAGGCTGGCCGTCGCCACGTCGCCATAGTCGTCGCAGGTGCCGTGGAGCACGCGCATCGCCGCGGCGAGCGTGCGGTTGTCCTCGGCGAGTTCGGCCATCATGTCCTGGGGCTCGACGTAGTCGGCGTCGTTGTCCTTGATGCGCTGGCGGCGGGCGATGTCGCCGATCGAGCGCAGCGTGGTGCCGCCGATCTTGCGGGCGCGCTCGGCCATCGGGTCGGTCATCGCGAAGATCTGGTCGGCGTGCTCGTCGAGCAGCAGGTGGAAGTCGCGGAAGTGCGGCCCCGACATGTGCCAGTGAAAGTTCTTGGTCTTGAGGTAGAGCGCGAAGGTGTCGGCGAGGAGCCCGCCGAGGCCGGCGGAAATGTCGCGGGTCGCCTCTTCGCCGAGGTCGCTGCGCGTGCGCAGCCGCGTCGGCGCGGCGGCGGGCGTGCCCTTCGCCGGGGCGTTCTTGGTCTTGGCCATTGGGTACTCCTCCAGACTGGTCCGGGAGCGGGAGTGTAGCCCGCTGCGCGCGGCTTACAAGAAGAGCACGACGACCGAGAACACGAGCGCCGTGAGCGCGCCGTTCAGGCCCATGGCGATTCCGGCGAAAGTGCCGGCCTCCTCGCTGACCTGGAAGGCGCGGGCGGTGCCGATGCCGTGGCTGGCGACGCCGACGGCAAAGCCGCGGGCGGCGAAGTCGCGGATGCCGAGAGCGTTCATCAGTGGCGTGACGACCACCGAGCCGAGGATGCCGGTCAGAACGACGAGGACCGCGGCGAGCGCCGGAATGCCGCCGATCGATTCGGTCAGCGCCATCGCGATCGGCGCGGTCACCGACTTCGCCGCGAGGGAGGCGAGGATCGGCTGCGGGGCACCGAACAGGTAGGCGACCAGCACCGCCGAGCCGATGGCGGTGAGCGACCCGGCGAAAAGCGCCGCAAGCATCGGCAGCAGGTTGCGGCGGACCGCGGCGCGGTTGCGCCACAGCGGCAGCCCGAGGGCGACGGTCGCCGGGCCGAGCAGGAAGTGCACGAACTGCGCGCCCTGGAAGTAGGTCTGGTAGGTGGTGCCGGTCGCTTGCAGCAGCACGATCAGCAGCCCGGCCGCGATCACCACCGGATTGGCCAGCGGATTGCGCCGGACCGCCGCCGAAATGCCGTCGCCGATCGCGAAGGCGATGAGGGTCAGCGACAGCCAGAGCAGCGGCGTCGAGGCGAGATAGACCCAGACGCCATAGAGATCGGGATGGGTCATGCGCGCTCCCCGGTCCGCTCGGAGGTCAGCCGGGCCACGGCGCGAAAGGCGTAGACGGTGACGATCAGCGTCATCAGCGTCGAAACCACCAGCGCCGCCGAGATCGCCAGCCAGTTCTGCGCGATCAGGCCCGTCTGCTGCACGACCCCGACCGCAGCGGGGATGAAGAGCAGCGACAGGTGGCGGAGGATGCCGTCGCCGACGCTGTCGAGCGCCGGATCGGAGCGGCCGCGGATCAGCAGGCCGACGAAGAGCAGCCCCATGCCGAGCACCGGCCCGGGGAAGGCGACGCCGAGGGCGCGGACGATGACCTCGCCGACGAGCTGGCAGACGAAGAGAAGCGTGATGGCGTGGATCATGCGGGGGGCGCCTCGGAGGGTTGCGACGGGCGCGAGTGTGCGGGGGCGGGCGCGGCGCGGCAAGCCGGCCCGCTACAGCCGCTCGGGGATGGAAACAGTGTATCGCGTATCGCGGGATTGTCCGCGCGCCATCGGCGGCGCATCTCTGGTGCCAGCGACCGGCAGTCCAGCGCCGGCAAGACAACAGGAGACGACCCCATGTCCTTTCGTCCCGTGACCTCCACCAGCCGCGCCGAGCCGACGATCGAGGGCGCCGGCGTGCAGCTCCACCGCGTGTTCGGCTTCGGCGATCCCGGCGAGAGCGATCCCTTCCTGCTCCTCGACGACTTCCGCAACGACGACCCGGCCGCCTATGCCGCGGGCTTCCCCTGGCATCCGCACCGCGGGATCGAGACGATCACCTACGTGCTCGACGGCTCGGTCGAGCACTCGGATTCGCTCGGCAACCGCGGCGTCCTCGGGCCGGGGTCGGTGCAGTGGATGACGGCCGGGTCGGGCATCCTCCACCAGGAGATGCCGCGCGGGGCGCGGTCGGGCAAGATGCACGGCTTCCAGCTCTGGGCGAACCTGCCCGGGTCGCTGAAGATGACGACGCCGCGCTATCAGGACATCGGCGGGGGCGACATTCCCGAGATTGTCGACGACGACGGGACGGTGGTGAAGATCATCACCGGCAAGTTCTGGGGCAAGCGCGGGCCGGTCGACGGCATCGCCGCCGAGCCGCTCTACCTCGACGTTTCGGTGCCGGCGGGCAAGCGCAAGACCCTGCCGGTCGACACGCGGGCGAATGCCTTCGCCTATGTCTTCGCGGGCTCGGGGACCTTTCGCGACGCCTCGGTGCCGGAGGGTGTGCGGGTCGAGAAGGAATATCGCGGCGAGGAGTTAAACATCCGTGATCTTTCGGGCAACCGGACGCTGGTGCGGTTCGGCGCCGGCGACGAGGTGACGGTGACGGCCGGGGCGGAGGGGGTGCGCTTCCTCCTCGTCGCCGGGCGGCCCCTCAAGGAGCCGGTGGCCTGGTCCGGGCCGATCGTGATGAACACCAAGGCGGAGCTGGCGCAGGCAATGCGCGAGTTGCGCAACGGCAGTTTCATCAGGCAGGCTTGAGGGTTACGCGGCGGGCGCCGGGGCGCGGCGGGAGGAGATTTCCTCCCAGGCGCGGTTGATCGCGGCGATGCGGGCGTTGGCGAGGGTGACGATTTCCGGGGGAAGGCCGCGGGCGATGACCTTGTCGGGGTGGTGGGTGCGCACGAGCTCCCGCCACTTCGCCCGGACCTCGGCGAGGGGGGCGTCGCGGGGAACGCCGAGCACCTGCCACGGATCCTCGCGCTGGCCCTCGAGGTGGCGCGACTCGATCAGGGCAAAGACCTCCGGCGAGATCTGGAAGATCTCGGCGACGCGGCGCAGGAAGCCCTCCTCGCCCTCGTGGTAGCGGCCATCGGCGAGGGCGATGCGGAACAGCCCCTCGACGATGTCTTCGAGGACGGCCGGACGGTCGCGGAAAAGCTTTGCGATCTGAGTGGCATAGGCGTCGAAGCCCGCGACGTCCTGGCGGGCGAGGTTGAAGACGCGGGCGGCGGCCGCCTCGTCCTCGGGGGCGATCTGGAAGACCTGGCGGAAGGCGGCGACCTCGGCGGGGCGCACCTGTCCGTCGGCCTTGGCCATCTTGGCGCCGAGGCTGATCACGGCGATGGTGAACGCGACGCTGCGCTCCGGCCGGCGGCGGTCGAAGACGGCAAGCAGCCCCTCGCCCCGGGCGAGGAGGGCGGCGAGAGCCTCGGTGATGCGGGTCCAGATCGACATGGGGGCGAAGACTAGCAGGTGTCGGGGCGGCTGTCGCCGGGAGAAGCAAGCGGCGGGAATCGTTCGGTTAACCGAGATGAACGGGCTGCACGCGGCTTGCACAACGCATGCACACTTCATGCACATCGCATGCACGGGTTTTCGGCGGGGCGCCCAAGGGTTAACGAGGTTAACGGCGCGGATCGGAGAGGCGCGATGCCATGAAGACCATCGGAATTCTCGGGGGCATGTCGGCCGCCTCGACGCAGATCTACTACCGGAGCCTCTGCGTGCTGGCGCGGGAAAGGCTCGGGGGACTGCACTCGCCGGAGCTGCTGATCCGCTCGCTCGATTTCGCACGGATCGAGGGTCTGCAAGCGGCTGGGGCGTGGGACGAGGCCGGGGACCTGCTCAACGCCGAGGCGCTGGCGCTCGAACGCGGCGGGGCCGATCTGATGATCCTCGCCACGAACACCATGCACAAGGTTGCGGACAGGATGATGCGCGGGGTCTCGATCCCGCTCCTGCACATCGCGGACGCGACCGCCGGGCGCATCCGGTCGCGGGGGCTGCGCCGGCCCGGCCTGATGGCGACGGCGTTCACGATGGAGCAGGCGTTCTACATCGACCGGCTGGTCGAGGCGGGTCTGGAGCCGATCGTGCCCGACGCTGCGGACCGGAGCGTGACGCACCGGATCATCTACGACGAGCTTTGCCTGGACGTGATTACCGCGGAGAGCCGGACGACGTTCGAGGGGATCGCGGCGCGGCTCGTCGAACGAGGGGCGGACTGTATGATCCTCGGGTGCACGGAGGTCGGAATGCTGCTCGACCAGGGCAACGTCGCCGTGCCGGTCTTCGACACGACCCTCGTGCACTGCGAGGCAGCCTTCGACGCGGCGCTGGAACGGTGACGTGCCGGCGCATTTAGTCGCGGGATCTTCCAAGGCAGTGGTTTAACCGGCAGCTTGCCTCCGCGGGCAAGCGCGCCGGACAGCCGATTGCGTATGCTCCGGCTTTGTTCAGGTTCATTGCACCGCAGAGGATCGCCTTGTCGGGTTCTTCGCTGATTGGTGCCCCAGTCCAGCTGCGCCCTTTGCCGCCTTGTCGTCCGGAAAATTTGGGCCAGACATTCCGATCAGCCAGGCCTATAGTTGCCGTCTAGGCAGTGCACTTGTTCAGGTTGTCCATATTGGAGGGCAGGGACATGCCGATCATTTACGATTTTCGGCGTCGAGCAGCGATCGTCACCGGCGGATCGAAAGGGATAGGCAAGCGTGTTGCCGAGCGCCTGCGCGATGCGGGCGCGGAAGTATTCGTTTGGGACCTTGTTCCACCCGCATTCGAAGGGGTGTCCTATGCCGAGGTGAACGTTTCAGACCGGGGATCAATTGCACAAGCTGTCGGCCACCTTGCCACTGCAGGTCGGCCTGTCAATATTCTGGTCAACAACGCAGGCTTCGCCGGATCCAGTACGCCCGTCCTCCAGTTTGACCCCGACGCGTGGCGCCAGATCGTCGAGGTGAACCTCTTCAGCATCTTCGAGGTTTGCCGGCAGGTCGTGCCTCTCATGAAGCAGGCCGGCTACGGCCGAGTCGTCAACATGGCTTCGCTTGCCGGCAAGGAAGGGACGCCCTTGATGTCCGCCTATGCGGCGGCGAAGGCCGGCGTCATAGCCTTCACCAAGTCATTCGGCAAAGAACTGGCCGACACCGACATTCGCGTGAACAGCGTCGCGCCTGCCGCGGTCGAAACCGACATCCTTCGTCAACTATCGCCGGAGGCCGTGGCCCGCATGATTGAGATCAGCCCTATGAAGCGTCTCGGCACGGTTGAAGAGGTGTCAGATATCGTCCTGTTTCTTTGCTCCGAGGCCTGCTCCTTCAACACCGGCGCCTCGTTCGACGTGTCTGGAGGGCGCGCCGTCTACTGACAATAATTTCGGGCCGGCCCACCGTCTCGCGCGGGGGCGGTGCCGCCCGCCGCCTTGCGGCCATGAGGGGCGCGCAGGTGCGCTTTGCTGGTTTTCCGCCTGTGGGCGGAAAACGACTGCTCTCCAGGTTTCAAGGCCGTATGAAGACCTGAAGGAAGCGGGCGGGAGACGGGCGTGGCGGGGTGGGATTTCTGGGTCGATCGGGGCGGGACGTTCACCGATATCGTCGCGCGGAACCCGGACGGGCTGTTGAGCCGCGCGAAGCTGCTTTCCGAGAACCCGGAGCTCTACGAGGACGCGGCGCTGCACGGGATCCGGGGGTTTCTCGGGCTCGGGGCCGGGGAGGCGATCCCGGCGGGGCGGGTGGCGAGCGTCAAGATGGGGACGACGGTCGCGACCAACGCGCTGCTCGAGCGGCGGGGGGAGCCGGTGGTGCTGGTCACCACGCAGGGGTTGGGGGAGCAGCTGCGCCTTGCCTACCAGAACCGGCCGCGGTTGTTCGACCGGCAGATCGTGCTGCCGGAGATGCTCTACGGGCGGGTGATCGAGGCGGCCGAGCGGGTGCGGGCGGACGGGACGGTCGAGGTCCCGCTCGACGAGGCGGGGCTGGCGGCGGCGCTGGCCGAGGCGCGGGAGGCGGGGTTCGGGGCGTGCGCGATCGTCTTCGTGCACGGGTATCGGCATCAGGCGCACGAGGCGCGGGCGGCGGCGCTGGCGGAGGCGGCGGGCTTCGCGCAGGTGTCGGTCAGCCATCGGGTGAGCCCGCTGATGAAGATGGTGAGCCGGGGGGACACCACCGTCGTCGACGCCTACCTGACGCCGATCCTGCGGCGCTACATCGACCGGGTGGCGGCGGCCTTCGACGGGGACATGGGCGGCAAGCTCCTGTTCATGCAGTCGTCCGGGGGGCTGACCGGCGCGGGGAACTTTCAGGGCAAGGACGCGATCCTGAGCGGGCCGGCGGGGGGCGTCGTCGGGGCGGTCAGGACCAGCGCGATCGCCGGGGAGCGGCGGATCGTCGGCTTCGACATGGGCGGCACGTCGACGGACGTCTGCCACTTCGCCGGCGCGTTCGAGCGGGTGTTCCGCACCGAGATCGCCGGGGTGCGGATCACGGCGCCGATGATGAACATCCATACCGTGGCGGCGGGGGGCGGCTCGATCCTGTCCTACGACGGGGCGCGGATGCGGGTGGGGCCGGAGAGCGCCGGGGCCAATCCCGGGCCGGCCTGCTACGGGCGCGGCGGGCCGCTGGCGGTGACGGACGCGAACGTCGTCACCGGGCGGCTCCGGCCGGAGTTCTTTCCGGCGATCTTCGGGCCCGGGGGGGACCGGGCGCTGGACGGGGCGGCGGCGCGGGCGGGGTTCGCGCGGCTGGCGGCGGAGATCGGGCGGGAGCCGGAGGCGGTGGCGGAGGGGTTCCTGCGCATCGCCGTCGAGAACATGGCGAACGCGATCAAGAAGATCAGCGTGCAGCGCGGCTACGACGTGTCGGGCTACTGCCTGACGGTGTTCGGGGGGGCCGGGGCGCAGCATGCCTGCGCGATCGCCGACACGCTCGGGATGGAGGTTTGCCTGATCCATCCGATGGCGTCGCTGCTGTCGGCCTACGGGATGGGGCTGGCCGACATCCGGGCGACGCGGACGCAGGCGCTGGAGGTGGCGCTCGACGCGGACGGGCGGATGGCGGCGGCGGCGCTGCTCGACGCGCTCGGGTCGGACGCGGAGATGGAGGTGGCGGCGCAGGGGGTGGCGGCGGCGGCGGTGCGGGTGGCGCAGGTGCTGCATGTGAAGGTGAAGGGGACGGATACGGCGCTGCCGGTGGGGTTCGGGACGGTCGAGGCGATGCGGGAGGCGTTCGCGGCGGCGCACCGGGCGCGGTTCGGCTTCGATCCGGGCGAGGCGGCGCTGGTCATCGAGGCGGCGGAGGCGGAGGCGGTCGGGGCGGCGGCGGATCTGGCCGAGGACGAGCGCGCGGTCGTGGAGCGGCCGGAGGGGGCGGTGGAGACGGCGCTGGTGGCGCCGGTGTGGCTCGGCGGGGGCTGGGTCGAGGCGCGCTTCGTGCGGCGGGAGGCGCTGGGGCCGGGGGACCGGGTAAGCGGGCCGGCGGTGATCGTCGAGCCGCATACGTCGATCCTGATCGAGACGGGCTGGCAGGCGCGGATCACGGCGCACGACCATGTGCGGCTGGTGCGGGTGGTGCCGCGGGCGCAGGGCGAGGCGGTGGGGACCAAGGCCGATCCGGTGATGCTCGAGGTGTTCAACAACCTCTACATGTCGATCGCCGAGCAGATGGGGGCGGTGCTGGAAAACACCGCCGTCAGCGTGACCATCAAGGAGCGGCTGGATTTCTCGTGCGCGGTCTTCGATGCGCGCGGGGATCTCATCGCCAATGCGCCGCACATGCCGGTGCACCTCGGGTCGATGGGGGCGAGCGTCAAGGCGATCATCGCGCAGAATCCCGGCATGGCGGCGGGGGACGTGTTCGTCCTGAACGCGCCCTACAATGGCGGGACGCACCTGCCGGACATCACCGTGGTGCGGCCGGTGTGGGACGAGGGCGGCGGCCGTGTGCTGTTCTTCACGGCGGCGCGCGGGCACCATACCGACGTCGGCGGGCTGACGCCGGGGTCGATGCCGCCGGACAGCCGGACGATCCACGACGAGGGCGTCTACATCGACAACTGGACGCTGGTGGCAGGCGGGCGGTTCCGCGAGGCGGAGACGCGGGACCTGCTCGGGTCGGGGGACTGGCCGGCACGGGCGCCGGAGGTGAACCTCGCCGACCTGCGGGCGCAGGTCGCCGCCTGCGAGAAGGGGGCGCAGGAGCTCGCGCGGATGGTGGCGCAGTTCGGCCTGCCGGTGGTCGAGGCCTACATGGGGCACGTGCAGGACAACGCCGAGGAGTGCGTGCGGCGGGCGATCGAGGCGTTGAAGGATGCCGAGTGCGTCTATCCGATGGACCCGGACTTCGACGGCACGCCGCGCGAGATCCGGGTGAAGATCACGGTGGACCGGAAGAAGCGCGGGGCACGGGTCGACTTCACCGGGACGACGGCGGAGCTGGCGACCAACTACAACGCGCCGGAGCCGGTGACGCGGGCGGCGGTGCTCTATGTGTTCCGCTGCCTCGTCGACGACGACATCCCGATGAACGAGGGGGTGATGAAGCCGCTCGAGGTGGTGCTGCCACGGGGGACGATGCTGTCGCCGGCCTATCCGGCGGCGGTGATCGCCGGGAACGTCGAGACGAGCCAGGCGGTGACGTCGGCGCTGTTCCTCGCCCTCGGCGTTCAGGCGGCGGCGCAGTCGACGATGAACAACACGACCTGGGGCGATGACCGGCTGCAGTACTACGAGACGGTCTGCGGCGGGACCGGGGCCGGGGTGCTGTCGGACGGGCGCGGGTACCAGGGGACGAGCGGGGTGCATTCGCACATGACCAACTCGCGGCTGACCGACCCGGAGGTGCTGGAATGGCGCTTCCCGGTGGTGCTCGACGAATTCGCCATCCGGCAGGGCTCGGGCGGCACCGGGCGCTTTCGCGGCGGCGACGGGGTGACGCGGCGGATCCGCTTCCTTGCGCCGATGACGGTGGCGATCCTCGCCGGGCACCGCGTCGTGCCGCCGCCAGGGCTCGCCGGGGGCGGGCCGGCGGCGCTCGGGCGGACGCGGATCGTGCGGGCGGACGGGACGGTGGAGGAACTGGCCTCCGCCGACCGCGCGGAGGTCGGGCCCGGCGACGTCTTCTGGCTGGAAACGCCCGGAGGGGGCGGCTACGGGGAGGCGGACGGTGACGGACGGACCTGAAAAACCGCCTGAAAAACCGGCGGTGACGATCGCCTTCTGCACCCAGTGCAACTGGCTGCTCCGCTCGGCGTGGATGGCGCAGGAGCTGCTCTCGACCTTCGGGACCGACCTCGGGTCGGTGGCGCTGCTTCCCGGAACCGGCGGCATCTTCGAAATCCGCATCGACGGGGCGCTGATCTGGGACCGCAGGCGCGACGGCGGCTTTCCCGACGTGAAGGCGCTCAAGCAGCGGGTCCGCGACGTCGTCAGCCCGGAGCGGGGGCTGGGGCACCTCGACCGATAGCGAGCCGTCCGGGCTGCCCGCGCGGAAGCCCGAGGCCGCGCGGGCTCGAAGCCGCCGGCCGCGGCTTCAGGCCGGCGCGGCGTCCTCGACGTGGAGCTTGACCCGCACCCGTCCGCCGTACTCGTCCTGCTCCAGCCGCCCCGCGAGGTGGACGCCGGCGCCGAGCCGCTCGCTCAGGAAGCCGCCGAGAGCGGTCTCCGCCGCACGGAAGGCGATGGCATCGAGCCGCCGCCCGCCGGGCTCGGCAATCGCCAGCGCCAGATGGTTCGCCCCGACCCGCCGCACGCCCGCGAGCCGCGCCGACACCGCCAGCCGCGGCGCCGGCGCCGCCGCCCCGTAGGGACCCGCCGCCGCCAGCGCCTGCGCCAGCTCGACGGTCGCCCCCGCCGGCCCGACCAGCCCGTCGATCCGCAGGCTCCGCGACGGCTCGGCCCCGGCGCCTGCTCCGGCGAGCAGCGCCCCGAGCCGGTCCATCGCCGGTTCGAGCTGCTCCGCCGACAGGCTCAGCCCCGCCGCCATCCGATGACCGCCACCCCGCCCGATCAGCCCCTCGCGCCCGAGCCGCGCCACAGCCGCGCCAAGGTCGACGCCCGGCACCGAACGCCCCGAGCCCTTGCCCTCGGTCCCGTCGAAACCGATGACCACCGCCGGCCGCCCGTAAGCCTCCTTCAGCCGCGCCGCGACGATGCCGACGACCCCGGGATGCCAGCCCGGCGCCGACGCCCAGACCAGCGGCCCGTCGGTGCCGCGGAGCGCGACCTGCGCATGCGCCGCCGCCAGCACCCCCGCCTCGATCTCCTTGCGCTCCCCGTTCAGCCGGTTCAGCCGCTCGGCCAGCGCCGCCGCCTCGTGCACGTCGGCGGTGGCCAGCAGCCGCGCCCCGAGGTCCGCCGTCCCGACCCGCCCGCCCGCATTGACCCGCGGCCCGAGCGCAAAGCCGAGCGTCCAGGTGCTCGGCGCCCCGGTCGCCCCGGCGACGCTCGCCAGCGCGACCAGCCCCGGCCGCCCGCGCTGCGCCATCACCTTGAGCCCCTGCCGCACCAGCGCCCGGTTGAGCCCGGTCAGCGGCGCCACGTCGGCGACGGTCGCCAGCGCCACGAGGTCGAGAAACCCGAGCAGGTCGGGCCCGCCCAGCCCCTCCGCCCGCATCAACCGGTTTGCGGCGACGAGCATCAGGAACACCACGCCCGCCGCACAGAGATAACCAAGGTCGGTGGTCTCGTCCTGCCGGTTGGGGTTCACCACCGCCAGTGCCGCCGGCAGCGTCTCGCCGGCCAGATGATGGTCGAGCACGATCACATCACACCCCGCCGCCGCGATCGGCTCGTGGCTGAGCGTCCCGCAGTCGACGCAGACGATGAGATCGTGGCCCTGCCCGAGCATCCGCATCGCCGGAACGTTGGGCCCGTAGCCCTCCTCGATCCGGTCGGGAATATAGAGCGTCGCATCGAGCCCGAGCGCCCGCAACCAGGTCAGGATCAACGCCGCCGAGGCCCCGCCATCGACGTCGTAGTCGGCAAAGACCGCGATCCGCTCGCGCCCCTTCGCCGCCTGCCAGAACCGCGCCGCGGCCCGGTCCATGTCGCGCAGCGACGACGGATCGGGCATCAGATCGCGCAGCGCCGGCGCAAGAAAGGCCGCCGCCCCGGCCGCATCGACACCGCGCCGCGCCAGCACCCGCCCGACGATGTCGGGCACGCCCGCCGCCTGGGCGATCGCCCGCCCGATCCGGTCGACCTCCGCCGTCGGCCCGAGCCAGCGCCGGCCGGTGACCGAAGCCTCGACGTTGAGAAAGGCGGGCGATTCGAGCATGGCCGAGTGATGCCCGCATTCACCGCCCGGCACCACCCTCGGAGCAAGCGCCGCGTCAGCCGCCCGAGGGTTTCGCCGCCGTGCCCGCGGCGCGCTTCACCGCTGCGCCGGCGTCACCGTCTCGTCTTCTTCGGCGACACGCTTTTCCGCCGGGGTGCCGCCGAAGAAGAGGGGTGCCCGGCTGCCCCGCCTCTCTTCGGATTTCATACTGGCAGGAAGCCTATCGGGCAGGACGAGGGGCCCCGCCAACAGGCGGGGAGAAAAAACAACTCAGCCGGCGAATGCCGGCTTCCTTCGAAGGGAGGCCGCAAAGGCGGCCGACCGACCAGCGGCGGCCGAGTGGGGGGCGCGCTCTTCGCGCGCGCCTCCCCGAGGTCGGCGCTTCCCCCGGCCGGGCCGGGGGAAGCGCGGCCTCAGAAGCCGAGGCCCTCGTACTTCTTCTTGAACTTCGAGACCCGGCCGCCGGTGTCCATCAGGCGGGCCGAGCCGCCGGTCCACGCCGGGTGGACCGAGGGATCGATCTCGAGCGCCAGCTTGTCGCCGTCCTTGCCGTAGGTCGAGCGCGTCCGGTAGGTCGTGCCGTCGATGAGCCGGACCTCGATGAAGTGATAGTCGGGGTGGATGCCGTCCTTCATGGCCGCTCTCCTCAGGCGTTCGCGCCAGCGCTGGCGCTGGGCTTGTAGTTGGTCTTTTCGGTGATGCGGGCGGCCTTGCCGCGCCGGTCGCGCAGATAATAGAGCTTCGCCCGGCGGACTTTGCCGCGGCGGACCACGGTGATCGAATCGATGTTCGGCGAGTGGAGCGGGAAGACGCGCTCGACGCCCTCGCCGAAGGAGATCTTGCGCACCGTGAAGCTGGCGCCGATCCCCGAGCCGTTGTTGCGGGCGATGCAGACGCCCTCGTAGGCCTGCACGCGGGAGCGGGTGCCCTCGGTGACCTTGTAGCCGACCCGGACGGTGTCGCCGGGGGCGAAGTCCGGGATATCCTTGCCGAGCGCCTTGATCTGCTCGGCCTCGATCTGCGCGATGAGATTCATACCGCGTCGTCCTTCTCTGGCCCGCCTGGTTCGGCGGTGGTGTGCGCGTCCGAGAGCTCTGCTGCTCCTGCCGGGTCCGCTTTCCCCGCCTGCGCGAGGAAGGCCCGCCAGAGGTCGGGACGACGTTCCTTTGTCAGCCTCTCCGCCTGTTCGCGTCGCCATGCGGCGATGCGTCCGTGATGGCCCGAGAGGAGCACCTCGGGTATCCTCAGACCTTCCCAGTCGGTCGGGCGTGTATACTGCGGAAACTCCAAGAGCCCGCCGGCGAAGGATTCCTCCACCGTCGAGTCAGCGTTCCCGAGAACGCCGCCTATAAGCCGAACCGTCGCGTCGATCAAGGCCTGAGCTGCGATCTCGCCGCCGGTCATCACGAAGTCCCCGAGGCTGACTTCCTCGACCGCCCGCGCCGCCAGCACCCGCTCGTCGATTCCCTCGAACCGCCCGCAGAGCAGGGTCACCCCCGCCCCCCGCGCGAGCGCGCGCGCCCGCGCCTGGTCGAAGCGCGGCCCGCGGGGCGACAGGTAGATCACCGGCCACGCGTCCCGCGGCAGGCCGCTCTCGGCGGCATCGAGCGCGGCCGCGGCGATGTCGGCGCGCAGCACCATCCCCGCCCCGCCGCCCGCGGGGCTGTCATCGACGGTGCGATGGCGGTCGGTGGCGGCGTCGCGGATATTGCGGGGCTCGAGCCGCCACAGCCCGTCGGCCAGGGCGCGGCCAGTCAGCGACAGGCCGAGCGGTCCCGGGAACATCTCGGGAAAGAGGGTCAGGACGCGGGCGGTCCACGGCGCGGTCATCCCCAGCCCCACGCCCGCGGGCAACAGGCCGGCGCGAACTCGCCGACGATGCTCGCCGCGCGTTTACACGACTCCGATCGTCGTATTGTGCATGCCGAAGCGGGACCCGGGTGTTGGATGCGAGCTCGACCTGTGGAGTAAGGCATGCCGGCAAAAAATCTCCTGATGTTCTCAATAGATGACATGAGAGCGCTGAAGACTCTCGGGCATTTCGCAGACCTCGTCGAGACGCCGAATATTGATTGTGGCAATGGGGACGACGTTCGATCATGCCGTCCTTCAGGCGCCGGTATGCAATCCCTCCCGGTCGAGCGTCATGACCGGCCTGTATCCGAGCGCGACCGGCGTCACCGACAACACGACTTCGCTCAACCGGATCGACCCGTCGCTGACCCTGCCCGGGGTTCTCAAGGCCTCCGGCGCCCAAGTCGCGATGTTCGGAAAGACCTTCCACGCCGACACCATTACGGCGGCCGAGCAGGCGAAGATGTTTGACGAATTCTCGACAGGCTCCGCTCAGGGAAATCCGTCCAGGGTCATCAACGACGGACTCAAGCACGACGATGCACGTGCCGACGCGATCCTGGTCTCGACCGAAGGGCGGGCATCAACAGGCTGATCGGGGGCGGCGGCGACGACACCTACATCCTCTACGAGAATGCGACGATCACCGAACGGGCGGGCGGCGGCACCGACGGCGTCGTCCTGATCGACGGGCGCTCAAGTAGACCTTCGTGCTGCCGTTGCAGGTCGAGATGGGTCCTTCAATGGCAGCTTCACCGGCAACGACGCCGCCAACCGGCTGTTCGGTGCCGATCCCGCCGGGCGCATCGACGGCGCCGGCGGCAACGACCTGATCCGCGGCGGTTTGCCGGCAACCAGGCGTTCACGGCGGCCCGCTCCCGCGAGACGCGGGGAGACGACGGACCGGCCGCCCCCCAATCGCCAACCCCCGACTACCCCCCGTCGTGCTTGCCCTCGTGGATCAGCGTGTGGATGAAGCGCAGCTTCTCGATCGTCGCGGGCGTCAGCGAGAACGGATAGAGGTCGGGCTGGCCCATGCTCCGGTTCAGGCTGTTCACCGCCACCGTCAGCGGCAGCCACGCCCGCACCAGCCGCTCGAAGTTCCGGCTGCGATAGGGGTCGAAGGCGATCTCGGTCTCGAGGGTCGGGTCGTCGGTCGCGTCCGGCGCCACCACCATGCCGAAGCTCGACGCCGTATCGAGCGTGTCGACCATGTGCAGGTAGTGCGTCCAGGTCTCGGCGAAGTCCTCCCACGGGTGCATCGTCGCGTAGGAACTGACGAAATTCTGCTCCCACCCCGCCGGCGAGCCGTTCTGGTAGTGGCGCTCCAGCGCCTGCTGATAGTCCTCGCTCTCGTCGCCAAACACCGCGCGCGACGCGTCGATCCGCCCGCCGTCCCGAACGAGGAGGTCCCAGTAATAATGCCCGACCTCGTGGCGCAGGTGGCCGAGCAAGGTGCGGTAGGGCTCGCCGAGTTCCAGCCGCCGCCTCTCGCGCTCCGCCGAGTCGGCCTCGGCGATGTTGATGGTGATCAGGCCGTCGTCGTGCCCGGTCATCACCGGCTTCCCGCCCGCCGCGTCCGACAGGAAGTCGAAGGCGAGCCCCTGCCCGATGTCGAGCTTCTGCTGGCTCGCCAGCGGCAACCCGAAGCGCTCGAGCGCATAGATCAGCCGGCGCTTCGCCACCTCCAGCGCCTGCCAGCGCTCCTGGTTGCCGGGCTCCGAGAGGTCGGGAATCGTGCGGTTCAGCGCGCAGGACACGCAGAAATCGTCCGCGGAGTCGGCCGGGACCATCCAGTTGCAGGCGGCCTCGTTCAGGTTCTTGCACTGACGCCACGGCTTGCCGTCGGCGCGGGCGTTCCAGACGGCCCCCGAGGCGCCCAGCTCCAGCGCCGACAGATCCAGAGAATCAGGCAGGAATCCCAGCGTCATACCGCAGCGCATGCAGGCTACGTTCTCGAAATGCAGAAGTTGCCCGCAATTCTGGCAGGTGAAGACTTTCATTCTTGTCCCTCGTTCTAGCCGTCGGAGACCGGCTTCTCGTCACGCCGCAAACGCCGAAGGGCCGGAACGGTTGCCGCCCGGATGAAAAAGTTCGTGGACGAACCGCACCTTCGTCAGGACGCTCGGGCTCGGGTCGAAGGGATAGAGGTCGGGCTGCCCCATGCTGCGGTTGAGACTGTTCACCGCCGCGGTCAGCGGCAGCCACGCCTGCACGAGGCTGTCGAGGCTCGGCGGGGCGTAGGGATCGAAATCGATCACCGCCGCATGGCGCGGGTCCTCGCCGACCTTCGGATTGACCGACAGCCCGAAGCCGGCTCCGGTGTCGAGCGTGTCGACCATGTGGAGATAGTGCGTCCAGGTCTCCGCGAAGTCCTCCCACGGGTGCATCGTCGCGTAGGCGCTGACGTAGGTGTCCTCCCACCCCGGCTTCGGCCCGTGCGCGTAGTAGTGGTCGAGCGCCGCGCGATAGCTCTCCGACTCGTCGCCGAAGACCGCCCGGCTCGCGTCGACCAGCCCGCCGTCCGCGACCAGCAGGTCCCAGTAATAATGCCCGGCCTCATGCCGCATATGCCCGAGCAGCGTGCGGTAGGGCTCGCCGAGAGCGACGCGCTGGCGCTCGCGCTCGGCCGAGTCGGCCTCGGAGATGTTGACGGTGATCAGCCCGTTGGCGTGGCCGGTCATCACCGGCGCCCCGCGGCTGCCCTCCAGAAAGTCGAAGGCGAGCCCCCGCGGCTCGCCGTCCTTCTTCGACGCCACCGGCAGCCCGAAGCGCCGCAAGCGCGTAGAGCAGCCGGCGCTTGGCGCATTCGAGCAGCCGCCACTTCTCGCGGTTCGCCGGCACCGCCATGTCGGCGAGGTTGCGGTTCAGCCGGCAGGCTTCGCACCGCATATCCTCGACCGCCGCCGGCACCAGCCAGTTGCACCCTGCCGCCTTGCGGTTCGCGCAGGTCCGCCACCCCTCCTCCGGCCGGGCGGCGGCGACGACGCTCCCGTCGGGTTGCGCCGTGATCGCCGTCAGCTCCTGCGTGCCCGGAATGAAGCCCTGCGCCGCGCCGCAGCCCCGGCAGGCCGCATACTCGAACTGCATCAGCCGGCCGCAGTTCGCGCAGAGGGAAAGCTTCACCTCATGCCCGCGAGGCGCGCGGTCCGAGGAACAGCCAGGCGATGAAGCCGATGAGCGGCAGGAACAGGATCACCAGGACCCAGATCACCTTCTTGGACGTCTCGGCGGTCGAACCGAGCACCGAGATCAGCGCCCAGATGTCCAGCGCGAGCAGGATGAAGCCACCGATGCCGCCTATGTTGATATGCAAGTCCTTGCCTCCCTTCGCGGGGCAACGCGCTGCCCCGACCCCCGTTCCTGTCGGGTCCGTCTGCCTCAGGCCCGGGCGCGTTCGCGGGCCGTGCGAGCGATCCGGATCGGATCGTTGTCGAAGAGAGCCGCCAGCTGCTCGGTCATCGCGCCGGCCAGCTGCTCGACGTCGGTGATGGTCACGGCACGGCCGTAGTAGCGGGTGACGTCGTGCCCGATGCCGATGGCGATCAGCTGGACCAGCCGCCGCCGCTCGATCATCGCGATGACGTCGCGAAGATGCTTCTCGAGATAGTTGGCCGGATTGACCGACAGCGTCGAGTCGTCCACCGGGGCGCCGTCGGAAATCACCATCAGCACCCGCCGCGCTTCCGGCCGGCCGATCAAGCGCCGATGCGCCCATTCCAGCGCCTCGCCGTCGATGTTCTCCTTGAGCAGCCCCTCCTTCATCATCAGCCCGAGGTTGGGCCGCGCCCGCCGCCAAGGGGCGTCGGCGCTCTTGTAGATGATGTGGCGCAGGTCGTTGAGCCGCCCCGGCAGCGCCGGGCGATGGTCGGCGAGCCAGGCTTCGCGGCTCTGGCCGCCCTTCCACGCCCGCGTGGTGAAGCCGAGGATCTCGACCTTGACCTGACAGCGCTCCAGCGTCCGCGCCAGCACGTCCGCCGAGATCGCCGCGATCGAGATCGGCCGCCCGCGCATCGAGCCCGAGTTGTCGAGAAGCAGCGTCACCACCGTATCGCGAAACTCGGTGTCGCGCTCCATCTTGAAGCTGAGTGGCGTCATCGGGTTCGCAACAACGCGCGCCAGCCGCCCGGCGTCGAGGGTGCCTTCCTCCAGATCGAAATCCCAGGCCCGGCTCTGCTGCGCCTGCAACCGGCGCTGCAACCGGTTCGCCAGCCGCGCCACCGCGCCCTTGAGCGGATCGAGCTGCTGGTCGAGGTAGGCGCGCAGGCGCTCCAGCTCGACCGGGTCGGCGAGATCCTCGGCGGAGATCTCCTCGTCGAAGCGCGTTACGTAGACCTTGTACCCCGGATCGGCGTCGGAATGCGGCGGCGGCGGCCGGCGCTCGGGCGCCTCGCTTTCCTCGACGTCGAGTTCCTCGGCCATCTCGCTGTCGTCGGCGACGTCCATCGCCGCCTGCATGTCCTGCGGGTCGGTGCGCTGGTCGGAGGCTTCCTCCTGGTCGCCCTCCTGCTCGCTCTCGTCCTCGGAGTCGCCGGCCTGTTCCTGCGGCTGGGGCGCCTGCTCCTCGTCGCTGTCTTCCTGGTCGAGGTCGTCACCGGCGTCCGGGTCCTCGCCGAGCTGGTCGCCGTAGCCGAGGTCCTCGATCACCCGCCGGGCAAAGCGCGCAAACGCCTGCTGGTCGCCGAGCACGTCCTCCAGCCCGTCCAGCGTGCCGCCGGCGTTGCTCTCCAGAAACCCGCGCCACAGATCCATGACGTTCTGCGCGCCCGCCGGCAGCGGCCGCCCGGTGGCGAGATGGCGCACCAGATAGCCCGCCGCCTGCGCCAGCGGCGCCCGGCCCGGCTCGGTGATCTCGGCGTAGCCCATGCGCCGCGCCTCGTCGGCGATCCGCGCGTCGATGTTGCCGGCGGTCCCCGGCATCGCCCGCGCCCCCACCGCCTCGCAGCGCGCCGTCTCCATCGCGTCGAACAGCGCCACCGCCATCTCGCCCTCGGGGGCGTAGCGGCGGTGCGTCGTGTCGTTGTGATAGCGCAGGCGCAGCGCGTAGGCGTCGGCGGTCCCGCGGGCGAGCATCACCTCCTCGCGGGTCAGCCGCCGCGTCACCTGCGGCAGCCGCATGGCCCCGGCGGCAAAGCCGGGCGGGTCGACCGAATAGGCGACGGTCAGCTCCGGTGAGCCGGCCATGGCGCGCGTCGCCTCGGCGAGGGCCTTCTTGAACGGATCGGCGGGATTGTCGGCGGGCTTTGACATGACTCCCTAGATACGCGTGCGCTCGACCGGCGCAAGCGGCTCCCTGCCGATCGCGCGTTTCTTGCCGCCCGCGACGCGATCAGGACGCAACCGGACGTCGGCCCCGTGCGTTGCCCCATCGGAAACCGATAGGAGAAAAGCATGCTTCGCCATGAAGTGGAAACCTGCGACGACGACCTGACTGCGCTCCAGACCCGCCTCGACTCGCTCACGGACGCCGGCTCGCGGATCATCAGCGTCGTCTGGCAGGCACGCCGGGTGGTCGAGGACGACCAGAGCGCCGCCTACGACGCGCGCGGCAGCTTCGTGATCGTCTCCGAGCATGACGACGCCAACGTTCTTCGCGACCGCGTGGTCCCCGGCGAAGCCTTCGAGGAAGTCTACGAGGGCGGCCGCGCCTGACGCGGCGCCGACCTCCAGAACACGAACGGCCCCCGCCGCAAGGCAGGGGCCTTTTTCGTTCACGCCGCGGCGGGGCGGTCCTGCGTGACCGTAAGCACGGTCAGCTTCTGCCGCCGCCCGTCGCGGGCGGTCCAGTCGATCGACTGCCCCTCGGCGAGGCCGAGCAGCGCCGTGCCGATCGGCGTCGCCACCGAGATGCAGCCCGCGTCGATGTTGGCGTCCGCCGGATAGACCAGCGTCACCTGCCGGCGGCGGCCTTCCGCCTCGTAGACGACGGTCGCGCCCATCTGGACGGTATTCGCCGGCAGCACCTCGTCGGTGGCGAGACGGGCGCGCGCCAGCTCGGCGAGCAGCTCCTCGCCAAGCTCGGGACGGCTGTCGAGCAGCCCGTTGGCGAGCTCCGCCAGACGATCCTCGTCGGCGGCCCGGATGACGATGTCGGGCAAGGGTGTGGACAAGGGAGTTCCTCCGTTTTGAATCCCGGCCACCGCTTCTGCGCGGCCGGTTGGTTTTCGAGAATTTGTGCTGCGGGATTACGACGTCCGGGCAGCGCCGGACCGTCAGACGCGCGCTGCCCGGACTAACTGCCCGAGAAAGGTGTCTTTCGCATGAAGCTGCGGAGGGCGACGCATCGATCCATGTCCGTCTAGGTGGCGACCCTTTGGCCGCCTGTCAAGGCGCCCCGCGCCCGCCGACTCAACGAGAGGAGCGCCGGCCCCCTCTCACTCCCGCCGGACCGCCCCGTCCTCCGGCCGCCCGCTCATCTCGATCACCCCGAGCTCGCGCAGCAGCTTGCGCCGCATCGCCCGCTCGAAATCGTCATAGGCCTGCGCCGCCTCGACGAAGGCCCCCGGCCCGTGAATGACGAACCGCTGGTAATACCGCCCGAGCGTCACGACGTTGGCGCCGACCACCAGCCCGTTGACCGTGATCCCCTCGTCCGGCAGCGCCAGCCGCGCCACCTCCGGCGAAATCCCGTCGTTGTTGGTCCCGTCCCCCGAAAGGTCCAGCGTCCGCCGCGTGCACGCCTGCCCCGCCAGCGCCTCCGCCCCGAAGCGCAGCGCATGGCCGAGCGCCGTCGGAAACTGCTCGAAGCTCCGCTTCTGCCCGCGCAGCCCGGCGGCGATCCGCGCCAGATCCGCCGCCCCGCCGATCATCGTCCAGTCGACCCGCACCACCTGCTGCTGCCAGCCGCTCCACTCGTAGATCTGCAAGAGGACCGGGGCCTCCGGCGCCGCCAGAAACGCCTCCGCCACCTCCGGCGCGGTCAGCGCCGCCGCCAGTCCGTCGGTCTGCAGCCGGTACTCGCGCGCATCGACCGAGGACGACACGTCGAGCCCCAGCGACAGCGCAAGCCGGCACGCCGCCTCCGCCGCACCGCCCGCGAGGACGGTCGCAAGGACCGTCCCGATCGCGAGCGCCGCGGCGCCGGCGTGCCGCACCCGCCTCACCAGGTTCCGGTATTCGGCATGCTCGCCCACGGCTCGGCCGGCTCCAGCGCGTCGCCGATCTGCAGCAGCTCCACCGACACGTTGTCCGGGCTGCGCACGAAGGCCATGTGCCCGTCGCGCGGCGGCCGGTTGATCGTCACCCCCGCCTCCTGCAACTGCTTGCACATCGCGTAGATATCCCCGACCCCGTAGGCGAGATGCCCGAAGTGCCGGCTGTCCGACGGCAATCCCTCGTCGCCGTCCCAGTTGTAGGTCAGCTCCACCGGCGCCTCCGGCTGCCCCTCCGGCGCCATGAACACCAGGGTGAACCGCCCCTTCTCGTTGTCGATCCGCCGGGTCTCCTTGAGCCCGAGCAATCCGTAGAACCGCATCGACGCGTCGAGATCCTTCACGCGTACCATCGTATGAAGATACTTTGTCTTCATGTTGTGGCCTCACTCCCCTATTATGCTAAATCTGGTTGCCGCCGGGCGATTCCCTGCGGTGAGCGTGGAGAAAGGTAGCCCAAAATGCCGGTCACGCTAGAGCAGAAGCCCGAGGAGGCCGCCTTGTCCGACACCCCCCCCTTCGCCACCACCCGCGCGACGGTCCCCGCCCTCGAGGCCCGCCTCGGCCTGCCCATCCCCGTCCTCGACCACGGCTTCATCCGCGTCGTCGACTACATGGGCGACGACGCCGCCATCGTGCAGGCCGCCCGCGTCTCCTACGGCGCCGGCACCAAGACCGCCCGCGACGACGCCGGCCTGATCCGCTACCTGATGCGCCACTGGCACTCGACGCCCTTCGAGATGTGCGAGATCAAGCTCCACGTGAAGCTGCCGGTCTTCGTCGCCCGCCAGTGGATCCGCCACCGCACCGCCAACGTCAACGAGTACTCCGCCCGCTACTCGATCCTCGACCGCGAGTTCTACATCCCCGCCCCCGAGCACCTCGCCGCCCAGTCCCGCGTCAACAACCAGGGCCGCGGCGAGACCCTGACCGGCGACGAGGCCGCCCGCGTCCTCGCCCTCCTCCGCGACGACAGCGACCGCGCCTACGACCACTACGAGGCGATGCTCTCCCAGGACGGCCAGCAGGGCCTCGCCCGCGAGCTCGCCCGGATGAACCTGCCCGCCAACATCTACACGCAGTGGTACTGGAAGGTGGACCTCCACAACCTCTTCCACTTCCTCCGCCTCCGCGCCGACGCCCACGCCCAATACGAAATCCGCGCCTACGCCGAGGCGCTGTGCACCGTGGTCCAGGACTGGGTGCCGGCGGCCTGGGGCGCCTTCGAGGACTACCGCCTCAACGCCGTCACCTTCTCCGGCAAGGGCATGGAGGCGCTGCGCCGGATGCTGAAGGGCGAGACGGTGACCCGCGAGGACGTCGGGATGAGCGCGGGGGAGTGGCGGGAGTTTGAGGGGATTGCGATACCGGTGACGCAGTCCGCAAAACATCGCTACATACCGAAGGCGATCTTGAGAAGGTTCTGCTTCTCCGGCGAGACCTTGTATTATTATAGTTTTCGGCAATCCGACAAGGGCGTGCAGAAAGAAACATTGGCAGCATCTTCGATAAGATACATTGGCACACCGTCCGACACACCGACGGCACATCAAATGACGCCGCGGAGTCGAAATTTTTCCAGAAGATTGATAACGATATTGCCCTCCTGTTGGCAGAAGTAGTGCCGATTCTTGAGCGCGGCGCGGTCCCGCGCATCAAGGGCGGGAACAGAGATTTTCTGTGTCAGTACTTCTACAACTCGATAAGTAGAACGCCGAAATTCTGGCAGTCAGTCGATGTGGAGAGCGATGTCATGAAAACGGCGTTGACTGTCATCGCTGAAATTGAGGATGCGGATGGTCCAATTGACCAGCCCAGACGTGAGCACCTTCTTTCTCACGAGAGTCTGCGGTATGTTGCAGATGGTGCGCGGGTTCAAAATCTTCTGCGCCAGCCCAGCCATATACTCGACGAGATAAAGAAGATGGACATCGTATGGGAGTAGCTGCGGAAGGTCACAGTTCATCGTAGGGGACGCGCCTAATGCCGTTCGAGAGGGGTGTAGGGCAGGCTGGTGTCCTTAATCGGCCGATTGAGATTTGGATGCCTCTCTCCCCACGCACAGCGGTCGGATTTGCCAGCCCGGTCCCAGATACGTCCCGCGCTTCGATCTATCGCGGGAAGAGGTTCGGCGAGTAAATGTTTGCGTTCGCCGCGGCAGCGATTGCTTTGGCGGGGGCAATAGATCGCTGATCTCGTCTTTGGTAGCGCCAAGGTAAGCGAAGGTCGCAAGCGTAGGGCAGGTCATCGACCCACCGACCCCACCTTGCCAAAGTTTGCCATCCCGCCTAGCCTCTGCCCCATGGCCACGATGAACATCTCCCTCCCCGAAGGCCTCAAGGCCTTCGTCGACGCGCAGGTCGACGCGCGCGGCTACGGCAGCGCCAGCGAGTACGTTCGCGACCTGATCCGGCGCGACGCGGACATCCAGAGGTTCCGGGCGCTGATCGAGGAGGGGCTCAGGTCGGGCCCGGCCGTCGAAGCCGACGAAGCCTTCTTCGAGGAGCTGCGGGCCGAGATCCGCACCCGCGCCGCCGAGTGACCTCCCGCCCGCTGCGCCTCCGCCCGGCGGCGCGCTCGGACGTCCGGTCAGTCACCACCCACTACGCCGCGGAAGCCGGCGAGCCGGTGGCCCTCGAGTTCGTCGCCGCGGTGGAACGCGCCTTCGCCCATCTCCGGGCGCACCCGACGTCGGGCTCGCTCCGCTACGAGCGGCTCACCGGCCTGCCCGGCCTGCGCGCCTGGCCGATCCGGCGCTTCCCGTATCTCCTCCTCTATTTCGAACGCCCCGATCACCTCGACGTCGCCCGCCTTCTGCACATGAGCCGCGACATCCCCGCCTTGCTCGGATGAGACGAAGTCCGCGGCCCGACAAGCCGAGGCATTGCCTCGGCCGGGCCGTTCGCCGGAGCGCGCGAGCGCGGAGGCGAAGGGGGGTGCGGCCGCTGCGTCGGCTGCCATCCGGACGCGGCCGCCCCGGCGGACGCGTTTCGCGTCCGCCCCCCGCAGGGGCGGCCGCGGCCGGATTTTGTCGACGGCCAAAATCCGGCGGCTGAACCCGTCCCGCCCACACCCCACGTCGCCGATGCGGACCCGCGCCGCAGCGCACCTTGCCGCAAGCCGTCTCACACCACCCGCACCGCCCCCGGATAGCCGCGCAGCGCCGGATCGGCGGTGACCAGCGTCACCCCCTCGACCAGCGCCTGCGCCACCAGCATCCGGTCGAACGGATCGCGGTGGAGCGGCGGCAGCGCCGCCACGGCACAGGCGTGCGCCGCGGTGATCGCCAGTTCCGCGTAGCCATTGTCGGCGAGGCCGCGACGCAGCACCCCGGCGTCGGTCCCGCAAGCGCCCTCGGGACCGTTGCGCAATCAGGTCATGGGCGCGCGGCCGCACCCCCCGGCGCCGCCGTTCACCCGATCCTCACCTCTCCCGCGCCCGGCCCTTCCCGCGTTAACTTATCGGCCTTCGGCGCAAGACCGGTGCATGGTTTGTGCATGCGATGTGCATGGACTGTGCAACGCGGATTCCGCCGTTAACCCTTGAAATCCCACCGATTCGCCGCTCCCACCCCGCGGACTCGCTTCCGCACGCCGCAACCCTTAAGATTCGGCCGCAATGACCGCCCGGAGACCGACCATGCGCCTCGCCCTCGCCCTTCTCCTCCTCGCCGCCCCGGCCCTCGCCCAGCAGCGCACGCCCGAGGAAATCCAGGCCCAGATCCAGGCCTGCACCGAGGGCGTCGACGTGCCGGCCGTGACCGCCCGCGCCGAAGCCTGGGCGACGGACGCCGGCTACGAGGCCAAGGTCGCCGCCCTCTGCGAGGCCGGCAACGCCACCGAGGCCGTCGCCTTCGCCGAGCAGACCCAGGACGCCTACTACGCCCAGGATCCCGAGGCCGCCAAGCTCCGCGCCTGCCTCGAAGGCGCCCTCGGCGACGGGGCGCTGTCGCCCGGCGACGTCTGCGGCGAGTAGCCGGCAAGCGCCGCACCGGGGCCGCCGGAGCGCAACCCGTCTCTTGCGCCTACGACCAAAATCCAGTTGGCTTCCGCCTGATTTCCGCCGCAAAGTCCGGTGGAATTGTCCGTGGGGACTCCGGGAGCATGCCCGGGCGGCACGGACACGGCAGCCACGGGAGGGAGCTACCAGAATGCCCAAGGTTTCGATGACCGTGAACGGTCGCCCCGCAACCGGCGAGGTCGAGGGACGCACCCTCCTCGTCGACTTCATCCGCGAAAGCCTGCGCCTGACCGGCACCCACGTCGGCTGCGACACCGCCCAGTGCGGCGCCTGCGTCGTCCACCTGGACGGCCAGCCGGTGAAGGCGTGCAACGTCTTCGCCCTCGACGTCGAGGGCGCCGAGGTCCGCACGATCGAGGGCATGGCCAACGCCGACGGCTCGCTGTCGGTGGTGCAGGCCGCCTTCCAGACCCACCACGGCCTCCAGTGCGGCTTCTGCACCCCCGGCATGGTGATGAGCGCCACCGCCCTCCTCAACGAGAACCCGGACCCCTCCGAGGCCGAGATCCGCGAATACCTCGACGGCAACATCTGCCGCTGCACCGGCTACCACAACATCGTCAAGGCGATCCGGGCCGCCGCCGCAGAGCTTGGCGCCACGCGCGTCGCGGCCGAATAAGAAGCCGGTCCAGGGAGGACAGATCATGCCTAAGGACTTCGGGATCGGCGCCAGCAGCAAGCGCCGCGAGGACGTACGCTTTCTCACCGGAAAAGGCCGCTACACCGACGATTTCAGCCGCCAGTTCCAGACCTACGTCGCCTTCGTCCGCTCGGACGTGGCGCACGGCCGCATCCGCTCGATCGACACCACCGCCGCGTCGGCAATGCCCGGCGTCCTCAAGGTCTTCACCTCCGAGGACTTCGCCTCCGCCGGCGGCATCCCCTGCGGCTGGCAGATCCACGACCGCGCCGGCGACCCGATGAAGGAGCCGAAGCACCCGATCCTCGCCGAGGGCAAGGTCCGCCACGTCGGCGACCCCTACGCCGCCGTCGTCGCCGAGACGCTGGCGCAAGCCCGCGACGCCGCCGAGGCGATCGTCGCCGACATCGAGGAACTCCCCGCCGTCGTCGAACATGCGCGCCGCCCTCGAGCCGGGCGCCGCGACGGTGCACGACGACGTCGGCCACAACCTCTGCTTCGACTGGGGCTTCGTCGAGGACAGCCGCGAGCCCGTCGATGCCGCGATCAAGGCCGCGCCCCACGTCACCACGCTCGACCTCGTCAACAACCGCCTGATCGCCAACCCGATGGAGCCGCGCTGCGCCATCGGCGAGTACGACTCCGCCGACGACCAGTACACGCTCTACACCACCTCGCAGAACCCCCACGTCATCCGCCTCCTGATGGGCGCCTTCGTGCTCAACATCCCCGAGCAGAAGCTCCGCGTCGTCGCCCCCGACGTCGGCGGCGGCTTCGGCTCGAAGATCTTCCACTATGCCGAGGAGGCCTTCGTCACCGCCGCGGCCAAGGTCGTCGGCCGGCCGATCAAGTGGACCTCGACCCGCTCCGAAGCCTTCATGTCGGACGCCCACGGCCGCGACCACGTCACCCGGATCGAGCTCGCCACCGACATGGACGGCAAGTTCCTCGCGATCCGCTCGACGACGCTCGCCAACATGGGCGCCTATCTCTCGACCTTCGCGCCCTCGGTCCCGACCTACCTGCACGGCACGCTGATGGCCGGCAACTACACGACGCCGCTGATCTACGTGAACGTCAAGGCGGTCTTCACCAACACCGTCCCCGTCGACGCCTACCGCGGCGCCGGGCGCCCGGAAGCGACCTTCCAGATCGAGCGCGTCATCGACATGGCGGCGCGCGAGCTCGGCATCGACCCGATCGAGATCCGCCGTCGCAACTTCGTCAAGCCCGACCAGTACCCCTACCAGACCCCGGTCGCCGTCAACTACGACACCGGCAACTACGACGCGACGATGGACAAGCTGGAGGAGATCGCCGATCTCGCCGGCTTCGCGGCACGCCGCACGGCGAGCGAGGCCAAGGGCAAGCTCCGCGGCCTCGGCATCTCGTCCTACATCGAGGCCTGCGGCATCGCGCCGTCGAACCTCGTCGGCCAGCTCGGCGCCCGCGCCGGCCTCTACGAGTGCGCGACGGTGCGGGTGAACCCGACCGGCGGCATCTCGGTCTTCACCGGCAGCCACAGCCACGGCCAGGGCCACGAGACCACCTTCCCGCAGGTGGTGGCCTCGATGCTCGGCATCGACGAGAACCAGATCGACATCGTCCACGGCGACACCGCGCGCATCCCCTTCGGCATGGGCACCTACGGCTCGCGCTCGCTGGCGGTCGGCGGCTCGGCGCTGTTCCGGGCGACCGAAAAGATCATCGCCAAGGCCAAGAAGATCGCCGCCCACCTGATGGAGGCCTCCGACGCCGACGTCGAGCTCAAGGACGGCCGCTTCTCCATCGCCGGCACCGACAAGTCGGTGGCGTGGACGGACGTGACCCTCGCGGCCTACGTCCCCCACAACTACCCGCTGACCGAACTGGAGCCGGGACTGGAAGAAACCGCCTTCTACGACCCGTCGAACTTCACCTACCCCGCCGGCTGCTACGCCTGCGAGGTCGAGGTCGATCCCGAGACCGGGCTCGTCGAGGTGCTCGCCTTCTCCGCGGCCGACGACTTCGGCAACATCGTCAACCCGATGATCGTCGAGGGTCAGGTCCACGGCGGCCTCGCCCAGGGCATCGGCCAGGCGCTGTGCGAAGCCTGCGCCTACGACGACACCGGCCAGCTCCAGACCGGCTCGTACATGGACTACGCGATGCCGCGCGCCGGCGACGTGCCGAACTTCGCGGTCGACCACTCGACGGTGACGCCCTGCACCCACAACCCGCTCGGGGTGAAGGGCTGCGGCGAGGCCGGGGCAATCGGCTCGCCGCCGGCACTGGTCAACGCGGTTCTCGACGCGCTCAACACCGGCGGCTTTGCGGTCGCCCATATCGACATGCCGCTCTCGCCGGCCCGGGTCTGGGCCGCGATGCAGGCGGCGAAGTAGGGAAACCCGACATGTACGCATTCGAATTCGCCCGTCCCGCGACCGTCGCAGAAGCCCTCGCCGCCCTCGCCGACGAGGACGCCCAGGCCCTCGGCGGCGGCCAGACGCTGATCCCGACGCTGAAGCAGCGCCTCGCCCAGCCCACGACGCTGGTCAGCCTGAACGGCATCGCCAGCATGAAGGGCATCGCCATGAACGGCGGCCAGCTCTGCATCGGCGGCGGCACCACCCACGCCACCGTGGCGCGCGACGCGGCGGCGCACTACCCCGCCCTCGCCGCGCTGGCCGAGCGCATCGGCGACCCGTCGGTCCGCAACCGCGGCACCATCGGCGGCAGCATCGCCAACAACGACCCCTCGGCCTGCTACCCGGCCGGCGCCCTCGCCTCGGGCGCGACGATCGTCACCGACCGGCGCGAGATCGCCGCCGACGACTTCTTCCAGGGCATGTTCACCACCGCGCTCGAAAGCCCGGAGCTCGTCACCGAGGTCCGCTTCCCCATCCCCGAGCGGGCGCGCTACGAAAAGTTCATCCAGCGCGCCTCCCGCTTCCCCCTCGTCGCCGTCTTCGTCGCGAAGTTCGCCGACGGTGTACGGGTCGCCGTGACCGGCGCCTCCGAGAGCGGCGTCTTCCGCTGGACCGACGCCGAGGCGGCGCTCTCCGCCAACTTCAGCCCCGACGCCGTCAAGGGCCTGACCATCGACCCCGACGGCATGATCGGCGACCTCCACGGCACGCCCGAATACCGCGCCCACCTGATCGCCGTCGTCACCGCCCGCGCCGTCGCCGCCGCCTGACGGCCGTGATGAGTGCGCCGGTGCCATCCGGCACCGGCGCACCGGACTCGCAAGCGCGCCTTGCCCGTGGCCGGTCTCCGACAGACCGCTGCCAACCGCCCGCACCCCCGCCGTCGCACGTTAACGGAGATGAACACGGGGTTAGCGCGCCGCTGAGTATGATTTCATATCAGAGACTTGATCGTCGTCGCACGCGTGCGACGACCCGCCCGACATCCGGGACCTGTAGCGGAGGTCTCGCTGACCCAAGACGCGGGCGCTCCGAAACGAAAGAAGCCGGAGCGGCGCCCGCTCCGGCTTCTTCAATTCAGGCCCGACCCAGCATCGCTCAGGCGATCGGCTCAGGCTCCATCCCGTCGTCCCGCGAAGGCCGCGCCGCCTTGCCGGTCTTGGGGATCGCGGCAATACCCGTGCCGGTCCCCTCGTCCTTCTGGTCGTCGTCGCCGCCGCCGCGGTTCAGCGGCTGCCCGTTGATGACCCGCGTGATCTCCTTGCCGGTCAGCGTCTCGTACTCCAAGCAGCCCGTTCGCCAGCCGGTCGAGGTCGTCGCGCTGCTCCGTCAGGATCCGCTTCGCCGTCTCGTAGCCCTCGTCGACGAGCTTGCGAACCTCCTCGTCGATCATCTCCTGGGTGTCCGGCCCGGCATTCATCCCCCCGCCCTGCGGCCCGAGGTACGAGAACTGCTCGTTCGCGTAGTCGATGTTCCCGAGCTTGTCGCTCATCCCGAACTTGGTCACCATCGCCCGCGCGATCCGGCTCACCTGCTGGATGTCGCTCGCAGCGCCCGAGGTCACGTTCTCCGGCCCGAACACCAGCTGCTCCGCGACCTTGCCGCCCATCGCCATGGCGATCATCGACTTGTACTTGGTCATCGTCACCGACAGCTGGTCCCGCTCCGGCAAACTCAGCACCAGCCCGAGCGCCCGGCCCCGCGGAATGATCGTCGCCTTGTGGATCGGGTCGTGCTGCGGAACGTTCAGCCCGACCACCGCATGCCCGGCCTCGTGATAGGCGGTCAGCTTGCGCTCGTCGTCGGACATGACCATGGACCGCCGCTCGGCGCCCATCATCACCTTGTCCTTGGCGTTCTCGAAGTCGTCCATCGTCACGAACCGCTTGCCGGTCCGCGCCGCCCGCAGCGCCGCCTCGTTGACGAGGTTGGCGAGGTCCGCACCGGAGAAACCGGGGCAGCCGCGGGCGATGATGCGAAGATCGACGTCCGCCGACAGCGGCACCCGCCGCGCATGGACCGCGAGGATCTTCTCGCGCCCCTTGATGTCGGGATTGGTGACCTGCACCTGCCGGTCAAAGCGACCCGGCCGCAGCAGCGCCGGATCCAGCACGTCCGGCCGGTTGGTCGCGGCGATCAGGATCACGCCTTCGTTGGCCTCGAACCCGTCCATCTCGACCAGCAGCTGGTTCAGCGTCTGCTCGCGCTCGTCGTTGCCACCGCCGTAGCCCGCGCCGCGATGCCGGCCGACCGCGTCGATCTCGTCGATGAACACGATGCAGGGCGCATTCTTCTTCGCCTGCTCGAACATGTCGCGGACGCGCGAAGCACCCACGCCGACGAACATCTCGACGAAATCCGAGCCCGAGATGGTGAAGAACGGAACCCCCGCCTCACCCGCAATCGCCCGCGCCAGCAGCGTCTTGCCGGTGCCCGGAGGCCCGACCAGCAGCGCACCCTTGGGGATCTTGCCGCCAAGCCGCGAGAACTTCTGCGGATCGCGCAGGAACTCGACGATCTCCTCGAGCTCCTCCTTGGCCTCGTCGATGCCGGCGACGTCGTTGAACGTCACCTTGCCCGACTTCTCGGTCAGAAGCTTGGCCTTGGACTTGCCGAAGCCCATCGCCCCGCCGCGCCCGCCGCCCTGCATCCGGTTCATGAAGAAGATCCAGACGCCGATCAGCAGCAGGAACGGCAGCCACAGCCCGAGCGCCGACATGAAGCCCGACTGCTCCTGCGGCGCCGCCTGGATCTCGACATTGTGCTGGCGAAGGTCGGGGATCACGTCGTTGCCACGCGGCTGGATGGTCTGAAGCGAACCGCCGTCGGTGCCAGTCATCGCGATCCGCTCGCCGTCGAGCCGCACCGAGGCGACCTGCCCGGCCTCGACCTTGTTGAGGAAGTCGGAATAGCTGATCTCCCGGCCCATCGAGGTCCGGCTGCCGTTCGAGAAAACATTGAACAGCGCCACCATCAGCAGAAACAGTATGATCCAGAACGCGATGTTCTTGGTATTGCCCACGGGTATCATCTCCTCGGACAGCCCGACCGGCGGGTATGCCCGCGCGTCCAGTCTACGTCGCTAACATAAGGTCTGCCGGGCCGGATTCAACGCATTATCTCCGAACCCCATGGCGGGGGCACGGCGGAGACCCGCCGCAGCGCGTAGCCAGTCCCGGCTTGCACGAAAGGCGCCGCCACCAGCGCCGGCCCGCGCCAGATCGCCGGCGTCGTCAGCAGGGCCTCACGGACCACCCCCGCGGCCCGCCAGTCGGGCAGCCGCTCCAGCCCCTCCGCCCCGAGCGCGCCGATCTCCAGCCCCTCTCCGGCCCGCTCGCGGGCTCTCGACCAGGCGCCACCGCCCGTCCCAGACCGCGCCCGCCGCCAGCGGGACGCGCGCCCCGACCCGCCCGGGCTCGCGCCGGATCACGACGCGAGTCCGCCGCGCCCGCACCACGCAGCCGTGCAGCGTCAGCCCGAGCCCGAGCCGCCCGACGCGGATCGCCGCCAGCGCCGCCTCCAGGCGGAGAAGGCGCGGCCGGTAGCCGGCCCCCGCCACCCAGCACAGCGCCCCGGCGAGCAGCCGGAGCCCGATTTCCGCCGGCGCCTCGACCAGCGGCTCGGTCGCAATCTCGACGTCCCCGGCCACCCCCACGGTCAGGCAGGACCGCGCCAGTTCCGCCGTCGCCTGCTCCAGCGCCAGCCGCACCCGCGCCATGGCCGCCGCCGTCGCCGCCAGCCGCACCGGCCCGAGCCCGAGCCGGGCGAGGTCCGGCAGCGCCGCCCGCGCCCGCACCCGGTCGAAGCGCGGATCGGCGTTGCTCGGGTCCTCCACCCAGCCGACGCCCTCGGCGACGAGCCAGTCGCGCAGCGCCGCCCGCCGCACCCCGAGCAGCGGCCGCAGCCAGAGCAAGCCCGTCGCGGGCCACCGCCGGCGCCATCGCGCTCAACCCATCGACACCGGAGCCGCGGGCGAGGCGCAACAGGAAGGTCTCCGCCTGATCGTCGAGGGTATGGCCGAGCGCCACCGCCGCGATCCCCGCCTCCCCGGCCCAGGCGACGATACGCGCCCGCCGCGCCTCGCGCGCCCGGTCCTGCAGGTTGCCGGTCCCGCCGCCGTCCCAGCGCCTGATCGCATGGGGGATGCCGCGCGCGGCGCAGAGCGCCGCCACCGCCTCGGCCTCCGCGGCACTCCCGGCCCGCAGGCCGTGGTCGACGGTGATCGCGGCCACCGGCCGCCCGCCATACCGCTGGAGAAGCAGCAGCAGCGCCACCGAATCCCCGCCGCCCGACACCGCAACGCCGATCGGGCCGGCCGCATCCGCAGACAGTGCCGCCGAAACTGCCGCCGCAACCGCCCGCCCGATCTCGTCCGGCGGGGGGCCCGCGCTCACTGGCAGCCGAAGGCCTGCTGCTGGCCCGGCACGTCGGCGGCCTCGGCGGACCCCGGATAGCGGCTGACCACCTCGGTCAGCGTCAGGCAGGCTTCCTGCACGTTGCCGAGTTCCTTCAGGCTCCCGGCGAGCCGGTAGAGCGCCCGCGGCGCCAGCGGCCCCTGCGGCGCTCCGCTGAAGGCGTCGAGAAAGCCATGCGCCGCCCCGCGCCAGTCGGAGGTCGCGGCCAGCGCCTCGGCGCGGCGATACTGCGCCTCGGTCGAGAGCGGCCCGCCCGGATAGGCTTGCAGGAAAGTCCCGAACAGCGCCGCGGCTCCGACGTTGTCGCCGCTGTCCGCCGCCGCCTTGGCCGCGTCGAAGTCGGACTGCTCGCTCACCGCCATCTCGCCGCCCTGCGTCGGCGCGACCGCACCCCCGGCCGGCCGCGGCCGCGGCCCGGTCAGGCCGCCGCCGAGCGGCTCGGGCGGGACCGGGGCGCTGGTGTCGCCGCCCTCGAGTTCGGTCAGGCGGAACTCGAGGTCGCCGGCCTTGTTGCTGGCGTCGTCGACGATGCGGCGGATGTCGTTGGTCAGCACGTCGACGCGGTCGGTCAGCCCCCGCAGTTCCGCCTCGAGCTGGTCGAGCCGGGTCAGCGCGCTCGCCGCGTTGCTCGGCAGGCCGCGCGCCGCGCCGGTGCGGACCAGCTCGTTGCGAAGCTGCTCGACCTGCCCGTCGAGCACGCCGAGCTCGGCCTTGACGTCGGCGACCGTCTTGGCGTTGACGGCCGTCTGCTGCGCCGCGGCCGGCACCGCGACGGCCGCGAGCGCGGCGGCGAAGACCATCGAGATTGCAGCGCGCATCGCTTTCCCCTTCCCGCTCCGGTCGATCAGGCGCCGGTGCCGCCGGTCACGACCGTCACCGCCCGGCGGTTCTGCGCGAAGCAGCTCTCGTCCGGGCAAGTCGCCACCGGCCGCTCGCGGCCATAGGTGATGATCGAGATGCGGCTGTCCGAAATCCCCTGGCTCACCATGTAGTTGCGGACCGCGCTCGCCCGGCTCGATCCGAGGGCGAGGTTGTATTCCGTCGTCCCGCGCTCGTCGGCATGGCCCTCGATCAGCACCGGCAGCGTCGGGTTCGAATTCAGCCAGCCGATCTGCGCGTCGAGGATGCCCATCGCCTGCGGGTTCAGCGTCGACTGGTCGACGGTGAACAGCACCCGGTCGCTGATCGAACTGCCGGGCAGCGTCCCGCCGCCGGGCAGCGCCCCAGTGCCGATCCCGTCGCCACCCAGGCCGCCGAGCGTCCCGTCGGTGCCGTTGAAACCGCCGGCCGCGTCGTAGGGCACCGGCTCGTTGCCCATCCGCGAGCAGCCCGAGGCGAGAAGCGCCATCAGGAGCAGCGCGCCGCCGGTCCCCAGCGTCGTCCGCATCTTCATCACTGTCCGATCCCTTCCTGGCCGTTCCGGCCTCTTGTCACGCGCAACCCCCCGTCCTCCATCCCGTCCCCGCCGTCCATCACGCCCGCTCACGACAGCAGCCCCGACCACGACGGCTCCGAGGCGAAGCCGTTGGTCGGCACCTTCCGAAGATTGCGCCCGGTGATGTCCACCGAATAGATCTGCGGCCCGGCGCTGGCCCCCGGCGCCTCGCGGGTGAACATCACCACCCGCCCGTTGGGCGCCCAGGTCGGCCCCTCGTCGATGTAGCTGCCGGTCAGGAGCTTCTCGCCCGAGCCGTCGGTCTGCATGACGCCGATATGGAAGCGCCCGCCGGCGATCTTGGTGAAGGCGATGAGGTCGCCGCGCGGCGACCACACCGGCGTCGCATAGCGCCCCTCGCCGAAACTGATCCGCGTCGCCTCGCCGCCCGCCGCCGACATCATGTAGATCTGCTGCGTGCCGCCGCGGTCGCTCTCGAAGACGATCTGGTTGCCGTCCGGCGAGAAGGCCGGCGAGGTGTTGATCG
The DNA here is from genome assembly GCA_963798235.1 of uncultured Alphaproteobacteria bacterium. Taxonomy (GTDB): domain Bacteria; phylum Pseudomonadota; class Alphaproteobacteria; order Rhodobacterales; family Rhodobacteraceae; genus Amaricoccus. Next base: position 378,355 of record CAWCSN010000001.1, read on the forward strand.
AACTGCCCCGCGTCAGCTGGGTCTCGCCGCGCCCGCCGATGTCGGCGACGAAGAGATCCGCCCCGGTCCCCACCGACCGCGAATAGACCACCCGCCGCCCGTCCGGCGAGAAGCGCGGCGCGAAGGTCATGCCCGCGGCGTCGGAGATCACCGTCCGCGCGCTGCCGTTGCCTTCCAGCATCATCACCTTCGGCGCCCCCCCGGCGTAGCTGGTGAAGAGCACCCGCTTGGCATCCGGCGACAGCCGCGGCGTCAGCACCAGCGACGAGCCGTCGGTCAGCATCACCGCGTTCGCCCCGTCGTAGTCCATGATCCCGAGCTGCTTCCGCCGGGCCTCCTTCGGCCCGCTCGCCGCAATGAACGCGACCCGGCTGTCGAAATACCCGCCCTCGCCGGTCAGCCGCGCATAGACCTGATCGGCGACCTTGTGCGCCAGCCGCCGCCAGTTGGCCGTCGAGCCGTCGAACTGCAACCCCTCGCCGAGCGGCGCCTGCGCGAACACGTCCCACAGCCGGAACCGCACCGTCGCCCGGTCGCCGCTCACCCCGACCGCGCCGGTGATCAGCGCCTGCGCGTTGATCGCCTTCCAGTCGGCAAAGGCCACGGGCGCATCGAAGCTGTCGACCCGGCCGATATGCGCCGATGCCGGGATCTCCCGGAACAGCCCGGTCCCGGCGAGGTCGTCGATCACCACCTGGGTGATCTGCGCCGCGACCTTGCTCGCCGCACCGCTGTCCGGCACGAAGCCCGGCACCGCGAAGGGCATCGGCTCGACGACGCCCTCGGTGATCTCGATGCGGAGCGGCCCCTGCGCGTAAGCGGCAAAGGGAGCAAGGACGAGGGCCGCCGGCACGCCGATCAGCAGGTTGCGCCGGAAGCGGTCTACCATGACACCATTCCTTCGGGGTTGAAGACGACTTCGAGGTTTCGCCACTGCGCATACTTCTCGCGCGGCAGGTCCGTATAGGGGGAACATCGGATAAGCGCCCGCCGCCCGGCCTCGAAGGCGCTCTTGAAGCGCGCGTCGGGGGCCGAGGCCGGCTCGATCATGCGGATCGACCCGGCAATCACCGACCCGTCCGCGTTCAGTTCGGCCGCCAGCGTGACCTTCAGCTCCTGCGCGTCGCGCACGCCCGCCGGCACGTTCCAGCACCGCTGCACCGCCAGCTTCAGCCCGTCCTTCTCCGACGACGACAGCGGCGGCCCGACCGGCAGCGACGTCGCCGCCGACGCCGCAGGCCGGCTCTCGCCGACCGGGGCCTTCTCCGGCGTCGCCGCGGGCGCCGGCCGGCGCTGGGCCTCCTGGATCGCGGCCATCACCGCGTCCTCCTGGCTCGGCTTCGGCTTGGCAACAGGCTTCGCGGCAGGCTTCGCGACAGGCTTTTCCACCGGCTTCGCCGCCTGCGCGACCACCGGCTTCTCCACCGGCTTCGGCGCCACCTGCCGCGCCTTCGGCCGCCCGGACGTGGCGAGCGCCAGCGGCGCCTCGGGCACCGCCACGGGCGCCGGCGTCGGCGCGGCCGCCTCGGGCGCCGCCGGGGTCTCCTCCACCGGCTTTGCCACCGGCGCCGGCTCCGGGGTCCGCACCGGCACCGGAGTCTCCGCCGGCCGCAGGTTCGCCTCGGGCTCGGGCGTCGGCTCCGGCGCCGCGCGGAGCGCCGGACGGGCCGGCGGCGCCTCCGCGGTCGGCGGAATCCAGGGTGATGATCCGCGGCGTGATCTCCGCCGGCTCGGACGGCGACGGCGCCGGCGGCGGCTCCAGCGTCGCCACCTGCTGCTCGGGCTCCGCCGGCGCGCTCACGCTGACCTCCGGCGCCGCCTCGGGCTCGGGCGTCGGTGCCGGGCTCGGCGCCGGCCGCGCCCGCGGCGGGGCCGCCGCTGCCGCCTCGTCGCGCGGAGCGTCGGGCGAGGCCGCGGCCTGCGCGGCGCGGAAGTCGGCCTCGGTCACGAAGCTCACGTCGGTGACGCGCACGGTCTCGCGGTCCCGCGGCCCGAACCACGGCAACCCGAAGACCGCAAGCGCGATGAGCGCGCCGTGGCCGAAGGCCGAGATCTTGGTGCCGGTCTGCATCGCCGCGGGGTCAGCCGTCCTGCCCGGGGCCGTCGAACTTCGGCCCGCCCTGCTCGGTGACCAGCCCGATGTTGCGGAAGCCGCTGGCGTTGAGCGCGCCCATCACCTGCATGACGCCCTCATAGGGGATCGCCCCGTCGGCGCGCAGGAAAATCTTGTCGCTCTTGCGCTCCGCCGACACGGCGCGAAGCTTCGGGATCAGCTCCTCGCGCGGCACTTCCTGGTTCTGCACGAGGATCTGCCCGTCGGCGGTCAGCGCGATGGTCAGCGGCTCCTCCTGCTCGGTCGGCAGCGGCGCTGCGGCCGTCTTCGGCAGCGCGATCGGCACGCCCACGGTCAGGAGCGGTGCCGCCACCATGAAGATGATCAGGAGCACCAGCATCACGTCGACCATCGGCGTGACGTTGATCTCGGCGATCGGGCGCCTGCGCGCGTGGCGGCCGCGGCCCTGCCGACCCGACCCCTGCAAGGCTGCGCCCATGTCAGGCCGCCCGGTCGAGCTGGCGCGAGAGGATCATCGTGAACTCGTCCGAGAAGCTCTCGTAGCTGCCGATCACCCGGTCGGTGTCCTGGCTCAGCTTGTTGTAGAAGACCACCGCCGGGATCGCCGCAAGCAGCCCGAGCGCGGTCGCGAGCAGCGCCTCGGCGATGCCCGGCGCGACGACGGCGAGATTGGTCGACTGCTGCAGCGCAATCTCCTCGAAGGCGTGCTTGATCCCCCAGACCGTGCCGAACAACCCGACGAAGGGCGCGATCGACCCGGTGGTGGCAAGGAAGTTCAGCCCGCGCGTCAGCCGGTCGGACTCGCGGCCGATGGTGACGTTCATCGCCCGCTCGATCCGCGCCTGCGTCCCGGCGATCAGCCCGCCGTCCTTGCGGTGCGATCGCCGCCACTCGGTCATGCCCGCGGCAAAGACCCGCGCCGAGCCGCCGACCGGATCGGGGCCGATGCGCTCGTAGACGGTGTCGAGCGGCTCGCCCGACCAGAAGTCCTGGTCGAAGGCGGCGGCCTCGTCCCGCGCCCGGCGCACGTCGAGGATCTTCTGGATGATGATCGCCCACGACCAGAAGGACGCGCCGACCAGCAGCAGCATCACCAGCTTGACGGTGATCGTGGCGCGGAAGAAAAGGGCGAGCAGAGAAAAGTCGATCTGCTGCGCGGCGGCCAGAGTCTCGGTTTCCATTGCTTGCCTGTCGACGAAGTGCCTGCTCGGATCCGGCCGCGGTTGACCCACGGCTCTGCGCCCGACCATAGCGCATTTGGGCGGGCTTGTGGCGAAAATCCCGTGAACTGTCTAGGGGCGGCCTTCCGCGGGCATCAGACCGGCGAGCGCCCGCCGGACCTCGTCGGGGATGCGGGCGGCGCGTCCGTCGCGTCCGACGCAGACGAGCGTGACCCGGCACTTGACCAGCACGACGCCGTCGCGCCGGACATCCTGCTCCATGTCGATCCGCGCCCCGCCGAGCGCGGTCACCGCGGTCGTAACGACAAGTTGATCCTCCAGCCGCGCCGGCGCGAGGTAGTCGGCCGCCACCGCCCGCACCGCGAACAGCACCCCGAGCCGGTCCTTGAGATCGACCTGACTGAGCCCGAGGGCGATCAGCGCCTCGGACCGGGCCCGCTCGATGAATTTCAGGTAGTTGGCGTAATAGACGATCCCGCCGGCGTCGGTGTCCTCGTAATAGACGCGGAGCGGGTAGTCGACGCTCATGCGCCGGGGTGCCGGATGGCGAGGACCCGCGCGTCCGCGTCGACCTCGCAGGTATGGAGCCGCTCGCCCCCCGGCCCGCCGGCATCGGTGACGCTGACCACCCCGCCGCCCGCGGCCGAGGCTCCGGTCCAGCGCGCAGTCACCGCCTCGACCGGCTTGCCGACATGCGCCGCCACCGCGGCCGCGCAGGCGGCTACCGCCGCACCCTGATCGGTGCCGGGGGCGACGACAGCCGGTGCCGGCGCACAGCCGCCGAGGGCGAGCAGGCCGGCCAGCAGGACGGGATGTACGGGTCACGAGGCGGCAATCTCCGCTGATTCGCGGCCCCGCCGCTCGGGCAGGGCCGCGTCGGGCTGGCGCCGGCCTAGTCGCCGGCGTGCGCCACGCCAAAGGTCGAGACCGTCGAGTCGACTTCGACGACGCAGCGATAGTCGACGCCGTTGACGCTCGCCGTGTAGATCGTGGCGCCGGTCTTGGTCGACGCGGTCGGAATCACCGTGACGGTGGCCGCGTCAACTCCGGCCGCCTGGGCGGCGCGGGCGGCGCAGGCCGCCTCACCGGCGGTCTGCACGGGGACCGGTGGCGGGGGCGGCTCCCTGTGGCACGCAGCCAGCGCGATCGGGACAGCGACGAGGGCGGCAAGGCCGAACCTGGTCATAACATCCTCCTTATCGGCGCGCCTTATACCCGGCGCGCCCTTCTCGGTAGCAACCCGGACTGCTCCGGGCAAGGGAGCGCCGGCCACCGGCAGACTCCCGGCAAACCTTCGCCCGCGCGCCGCCGTTTCGTGGTATGCTGTCGGACCGGCGCAAATTACTGCGCCGTCGCGACGCGGGAGTCCCCAATGGCATATTTGATAGGATCGAACGCCAGTGATGTTCTGACCGGCAGCAATGGTGCCGACCTGATCTTCGGACGGGGCGGCAACGACCTGATCACCGGCCGCGGCGGCGCCGACGGGATCTACGGCGGCGACGGCAACGATACGGTTTTCGGCGGCGACGGCTGGGACGTGATCGTCGGCGGCTCGGGAGCCGATCGCCTGCTCGGAGACGCAGGCAGCGACGAACTCTTCGGCGGCAGCGGCAACGACAATCTCGACGGCGGCGCCCACGACGACCGCCTGTTCGGCGAGGACGGCAACGACTTCCTCTTCGGCAACGACGGCAACGACATCCTCGTCGGGGGCAGCGGCAACGACACGCTCGCCGGCGGCGCCGGCAGCGACACCGTGGACGGCGGCAGCGGCGCCGATTTCGTCGCAGGCGGCGTCGGCAACAACTCGCTCCTGGGCGGCGCGGGCAACGACACGGTCACCGGCGGCGACGGCAACGACCGGCTCGCCGGCGCTCGGCGGCGAGGACCGCTTCATCTTCACCGCCGGCCGCGACCTGATCGTCGACTACGTCGCCGCGGACGAGATCCTCGACCTCCGCTCGATCGCCGGCCTCGACGACTTCGCCGACGTGGTCGCGGCAGCCTCGCAGTCCGCCGGCGCGCTGACCCTCACCTTCGCCGAGGGACGGCTTACCTTGTGGAACACCACGATCCTCGACCTGGAGCCCGACAACATACTCGTCTGAAGAACCCCCTGCAATCCGCGCCAGCCAGCACGTTAACGATTCATGAGCCGGGAGGTTAACGGGCGCACGGAATATCATGCAATATCAACAGCGTTGAGCCGGCTTGCGCACGCGTGCGCAGACCCGTGCTCGACGGCCCGCCTCCGGGGCGCATCGGGCCCCTTTGCGAGGCTCATTCTGACGCCAGGGCAACGGCCGGCGCGAGCGCCCCTCGCCGAAGTTGCTATTGCGCCGCAACCTGCCGGATCGTAGACCCTCGGGCCTGAAATCGTCGCCGCGTCGTGCGGCTCGGCCCGGGGGAGTGCACCATGAAGATCCTCGTGCCCGTCAAGCGGGTGATCGACTACAACGTCAAGGTGCGGGTGAAGGGCGACGGCTCCGGCGTCGACCTCGCCAACGTCAAGATGAGCATGAACCCCTTCGACGAGATCGCCGTCGAGGAGGCGATCCGCCTGAGGGAGAAGGGCGTCGCCGAGGAGGTCATCGTCGCCTCGATCGGCGTCAAGCAGGCCCAGGAGACGCTGCGCACCGCCCTCGCCATGGGCGCCGACCGCGCCATCCTCGTCGTCGCCGCCGACGACGTGAACCAGGACATCGAGCCGCTCGCCGTCGCCAAGATCCTCAAGGCCATCGTCGACGCCGAGGGCCCCGGTCTCGTCATCGCCGGCAAGCAGGCGATCGACAACGACATGAACGCGACCGGCCAGATGCTCGCCGCCCTCCTCGGCTGGCCGCAGGCGACCTTCGCCTCCGAAGTCGCGATCGCCGACGGCATCGCCACCGTGACCCGCGAAGTCGACGGCGGCCTCCAGACCATCACGGTAAAGCTCCCGGCGATCGTCACCGTCGACCTCCGCCTCAACGAGCCGCGCTACGCCAGCCTGCCGAACATCATGAAGGCCAAGAAGAAGCCGCTCGAGGAAAAGACGCCCGCCGACTACGGCGTCGACGTCACCCCGCGGCTCAAGGTGGTCAAGACCGTCGAACCGGCGACGCGCAAGGCCGGCGTCAAGGTCGCCTCGGTCGACGAACTGATCGCGAAGCTCAAGGACGAGGCGGGGGTTCTCTGATGGCTGTTCTCATTCTCGCCAAGCACGACAACGCCACCCTGAACGATGCCACCGCCAAGTCGGTGACCGCCGCCAAGGCGATGGGCGGCGCCATCACCGTCCTCGTCGCTGGCGAAAACGCCGCCGCCGTCGCCGAAGCCGCCGCCAAACTCGACGGCGTGGCGAAGGTCATCCACGTCGAGGGCGCCGCCTACGGCCACCGCCTCGCCGAGCCGCTGACCGATCTCGTCCTGTCGATGGCCGACGCCTACGAGCACATCGTCTTTCCGGCGACCACCTCCGGCAAGAACGTCGCGCCCCGCGTCGCGGCCCTCCTCGACGTGATGGTGCTCTCCGACATCACCGGCGTCTCCTCCGCCGACACCTTCGAGCGGCCGATCTACGCCGGCAACGCCCTCCAGACCGTCCAGTCGACCGACCCGAAGAAGGTCGTCACCGTCCGCTCGGCCAACTTCGCCGCAACCGGCGAGCAGGCGGCCGCCCCGGTCGAGACCGCGGACGGACCGGCCGACGCCGGTCTGTCGTCGTGGGTCGAGGACAAGGTCGCGACCTCCGACCGTCCCGAACTCACCTCGGCGAAGATCGTGGTCTCGGGCGGCCGCGGCATCGGCTCGGAGGAGAACTTCCGCATCATCGAGTCCCTCGCCGACAAGCTCGGCGCCGCCGTCGGCGCCAGCCGCGCCGCGGTCGACTCCGGCTTCGCCCCGAACGACTGGCAGGTCGGCCAGACCGGCAAGGTCGTCGCCCCCGACCTCTACATCGCCGTCGGCATCTCCGGCGCGATCCAGCACCTCGCCGGCATGAAGGACTCCAAGGTCATCGTCGCCATCAACAAGGACGAGGAGGCGCCGATCTTCCAGGTCGCCGACTACGGCCTCGTCGGCGACCTCTTCACCATCGTCCCCGAACTCGAAAAGAAGCTCGGCTGACCGCCTGCAGCTTCCCGCGCCGCCCAAACGAAAACCGCGCCAGGCTGAAGCCGGCGCGGTTTTTGCTGTGAAATCACCTAAGCGACGGCCCGCAACTCCTACTGGATCGCTACGGCCGGCTGCGGGATGGCGAAGGACTGCGAGATGACCTCGGGCACGTTCTCCACCACCGGGTAGAGCTCGGTCAGCGACGCGGGCTGGAGCAGAATGTCCTTGGCGGCGCGGGTGCCTTGCCCGAGCGGGCCGCGGAGGGTCTCGCCGACCCTGACATAGACCGAGCCCGAGTTCCCGGCCCAGATCAGCGGTGAAGTCACGCCCTCGGGCGGCGCATAGGTCTCGCCCTTCTCCAGGATGCGCTCGAACAGCACCGTCCCGTTGTCCTGATAGACCCGGATCCAGGCCGCACGCTCCGCAACGATCAGCAAGGGCTGCGCCGCGACCGCCGCCGCGACGGCCCCCTCCGGGGTCTCCGGCGCTGCGGACGCCCCGACCAGCGCGGCGGGAACCTCGGACGGCGCGGCCGCCGGCATCGGGCCGACAAAGACCGCGGCGGGCACGTAGCGCGCGAGCATCCCAGTCGCGTCGGGATCAAGCGCGGCGATCGGACCGTCGCGCGGCGCGATGATCGGCACCTCGAGCTCCTGCTGACGGTAGAGGTCGGCGAGGGCCGTCGTGGCGACCGGTGCCTCGAGCTCGGTCAGCTCCGGCCCCTCGAGCGCCGCGGACTCCGGCGCCGACAGCGGATCGATCTCCGCCACGGCGACAGGCAAATCCTCGACCGGCGCGAAGGTCACCCGCTGGACGTTCTGCAGCACCATCCACCCGCCGTAGCCAAGCCCGGAGATCAACATCAGAAGAACCGCAAGCGAGCCGATCGCCCCGAAGGGGATGGTCCGCACCGCGTCCAGCGGCTTGCGTGCCAGCGGGAAGTCGAAGCCGGCCGGCGCCTTCCGCGCCTGCCCACCCGACAGGCTCGGCCGCGCAACCGCGGCAGCGGCAGCCGTGGTGAAGCCGCTCTCCGCGCAGAAGCGCCGGTAGACCTCGTCGGGGTCGAGCCCGAGATAGCGTGCATAGGAGCGGACATAGCCGGAGATGAAGCCGGGGTTCGGAAACACCTCGGGCTTCGCGTCCTCGATCGCCGCGATATAGGCGGCCTTGATCCGCAGGTCGCGCTGGATGTCCAGCAACGTCTTGCCGAGGGTCGCGCGCTCGCCGCGCAACTCGTCGCCGAGACAGTACTCATATGGTCCGTGACCCGCGGACCGCGGGGTAAAAGACGACGTGCTCATGGGAACCGCCTGCAGACCAACTTACGCCAAGCCCTGCTCTAAGTGTCCTGCCGCCGAATCACCCGCGACCGGATTAGTGTTTTGCCGGATCGTACCATGTTTTCAACGCGCTTGGGCAGCCCTGCTGAAGATTGGTTACGACGTTGCCCATGTGCCTCAGTGCGACTCCTCCGAGCAGGCAATCCGGCACCATCAATCAGTAGATGTAGCGAATCTGATCGCTCCAGTAGCGTTCCATTCGCCGCAGGCTGGCGTTGATGTCCTCGAGCCGCATCTCGCCGAGAACCTCCCGCCCCTGGATGCCGGAGGCATGGCGCTGGAACAGCGTCGCGATGATCGTGCGGATGTTCCGCCCCTTCTCGGTCAGCCGCACCCGCACCGCGCGGCGGTCGACGTCGCATTTCTGGTGGTGCATGTAGCCGCACTCGACGAGCTTCTTGAGGTTGTACGAGACGTTCGACCCCTGGTAGTAGCCGCGCGTCTTGAGTTCGCCTGCCGTCACCTCGTTGTCGCCGATGTTGAACAGGAGCAGCGCCTGCACCGAATTGATGTCGATGATCCCGAGGCGCTCGAACTCGTCCTTGACCACGTCGAGCAGCAGGCGATGCAGCCGTTCCACCATCGAGAGCGTCTCGAGGTAGGCGCGAAGAAAGTCCTCCGGCTCCGTCACCTCGATGACCGGCGCAACCTTCGCGTGAATACTCATGCTGTCACCCTGCAAGTTGGCTCCTCGACAAAGCCTTGCCGAGAATCATAACCAACTCGTTAAGGGGCAGGTTCAGTCGACGCGATGAAAGGCCCTGATCCGCACCACCATTTCCAGGTGATTAACCGGCGTCTCTACACGCTTTGCGATCCACTGATAAATATCATGATCGTTTTCGGACAGTAAAGCCTCGAAAGCGTCAAGATCCCGCGGTCCCAGATCTTGCAGCGCCCCGTCGGCGAAGCCGCCGAGTACCAGATCCATCTCGCGGATCCCGCGATGCCAGCTCCGCATCCGCACCCGGCGGAGACGGATCTCCGGGGTTTCGCCGGGGGCTGCGGGGTTCTCCATCATCGCGCGGCATCCTGCGGACCCGGGCTTGTCCCGAGCCCGGCCCGAGCCTAAGACACCGGCCGCCCGAACGCAAACCGGAGCCCCCCGAGATGGCCTTCCTCTCCGACGCCCTCGCCCGCATCAAGCCGTCGCCGACGGTGGCGATCACCGCCCACGCCCTGCGGCTCAAGGCCGAGGGACGCGACATCATCAGCCTGTCGGCGGGCGAGCCCGACTTCGACACGCCGGCGAACGTCCGGGCGGCGGGCAAGGCCGCGATCGACCGCGGCGCCACGCGCTACACTGCCCCGGAGGGCATCCCCGAGCTACGCCAGGCGATCGTCGCCAAGTTCGCCCGCGAGAACGGCCTGACCTACGCCCCCGACGAGGTCGTCGTCTCCACCGGCGGCAAGCAGGTGCTCTTCAACGCGCTCCTCGCCACGGTGAACCCCGGCGACGAGGTGGTGATCCCCGCGCCCTACTGGGTCAGCTACCCCGACATGGTCCAGTTCGCCGGCGGCAAGCCGGTGATCGTCGAGGGACGGCTGGAAAGCGGCTTCAAGATCACCCCGGAGGCCCTCGCGGCCGCAATCACGCCGCGGACCAAGTGGCTGATCTTCAACTCCCCGTCGAACCCGTCCGGCGCCGGCTACTCCGCCGACGAGCTGAAGGGGCTGACCGACGTGCTCCTCGCCCACCCGCAGGTCTGGGTGATGACCGACGACATGTACGAGCATGTCGCCTATCCGCCCTTCGCCTTCTGCACCCCGGCCCAAATCGAGCCGCGGCTGCACGAACGCACCCTGACGGTGAACGGCGTCTCCAAGGCCTACGCGATGACCGGCTGGCGCATCGGCTACGCCGCCGGTCCGAAGCCGCTGATCAAGGCGATGACGGCGATCCAGAGCCAGTCGACCTCCAACGCCTGCTCGATCAGCCAATGGGCAGCGGTCGAGGCGCTGAACGGCCCGCAGGACTACATCCCCGAGGCAGCAGCGGCCTTCCTCCGGCGGCGCGACATGGTGGTGGCGCGGCTCAACGCCTGCCCGGGCGTGACCTGCCCGACGCCGGAGGGCGCCTTCTACGTCTATCCGTCGATCGCGGCGCTGATCGGGCGGCGGATGCCGGACGGGACGGTGATCGACAGTGATTCGGCCTTCTGCAGCGGCCTGCTGGCGACCGAGGGGGTCGCGGTGGTCTTCGGGGCGGCTTTCGGCCTCAGCCCGCACTTCCGGGTCAGCTACGCGGCGGCGGATGCGACTCTGGCCGAGGCCTGCGACCGCATCCACCGCTTCTGTGCGTCCCTGAGCTGAGTGGCGAGGGCCCACCGGCCCTCGCCACATCGCATCAGTTGTTGGCCGGCGGCGTTGCCGGGGCCGGCTCCGCCGGGGCAGGCGTTGCCGGGGCCGGCTCGGCCGGAGCGGGCGTTGCCGGAGCAGCGGGCTCGGGCGTCGCCGGTGCGGCGGGCTCGGGCGTGGCAGGGGCCGGGGTTGCCGGCTCGGGAGCCGGAGCCGGGGCCGCCGGTGCGGGCGCGGGTTCTGCCGGAGCGGTCACAGCCGGCGGCGGCGGCGGGGGTGGCGGCGGCGCGGTACGCGAGCCGGTGAAGAAATAGATCAGGATAACCACCACGACGGCGGCTGCGATCCACATCCAGGTGCGTTGACGCATAATGTCTCCTCCTCTTCGGGACTCTTCGGTCCCCGGGGGGGCGGGATCGCCCCTCCGCGCGCAGACGGAACGTCGCGCGCCGGTTGCAGGTTCCGGCGGCGACGGCTGCACTACGTGGTGTAGAGCCCGATCGACTCCCAGTCGAGGCTAGGGATCTTCACTTGACGGTCGTTCTGCACTATGTTCTCGGCCCTGACCGGGCCCGGCCCGGCCTCTTGCCCCAGGAAACGATGACAAGGATGTCACGACCATAGCCCGCAGACCGCACAACGCGCCCCCGACGCGCGACACTGGCCCCCGAGTGAACGAACGCATCCGCGCGACCGAGATCCGACTGATCGGAGCGGAGGGCGAGAACGTAGGCGTCATCACGCCCGAGCGGGCGATGGCGCTTGCCCAGGAGGCGGGGCTGGACCTCGTCGAGATCTCGCCGAACGCGACACCGCCGGTCGCGAAGATCATGGATTTCGGAAAGTACAAGTACGAAACCCAGAAGAAAGAATCCGAAGCTCGCAAGAAGCAGAAGATCATCGAGATCAAGGAGATCAAGTTCCGTCCCAACACCGATACGCATGACTACGATGTCAAGATGCGGTCGGTGGTGAAGTTCCTTGAGGACGGCGACAAGGTCAAGATCACGCTGCGCTTCCGCGGCCGCGAGATGGCACACCCCGACCTCGGGCGAAAGCTGCTCGAGCGCGTGGCCGACGATGTGACCGAGCTTGGCAAGATCGAGTCCATCCCGCGGCTCGAGGGCCGGCAGATGGTCATGATGATCAACCCGGTCAAGCACTGACGCACCACTCCTGAAACCGGCGCCGGCGAGTCGGCGCCACCAACTCATCGGCCGACGGGGGAGACAGCCCCCGCGTCCGGACGGCGGACGCGGGGCCGGGAGGGGTCCGCGGATGGTCACGGCCTCACCGATTCCCGAAACGCCGGCCGGCACGCGCGCGGTCCCCGAAAGCGTGGCTGCCGGCCTCGCGCGGCACTGGCGCGGTCTCTTCCATCTCGCCTGGCCGGTGGTCTTCAGCCGGGCGGGCCTCGTCGTCATGGCCGTCGCCGACGTGGTGATGACCGGGCGCTACGACACCGAGGCGCTGGCGGCGCTCTCCCTCGGCTACGCCGTGTCGATGCCGCTTCTCGTCACCGGCATCGGCTGCATGGTCGGGGTCATCGCCATGACCGCGCGCGAACACGGCAGCGGCAGCGCCGCGGTCCCGGCGATCGGACTCCGCGGCCTGCACTGGTCACTGGCGGTCGGAACCGTCGCGGCACTGCTCTGCCTGCTCGCCGGCCCGATCCTGCACGCGGTCGGACAGGCGCCCGCGCTCGTCGCCGGCGGCGCGGCGGTGGCCCTCGCGATCGCGCCGGGAACGGCCTTTCAGGTCGTCTTCGTCGCCGCCAGCTTCTACCTCGAAGGCACCGGGCGCCCGCGGCCGGGACTGGTGGCGATGGCCGGGGCCAACCTGCTCAACGTCGCGCTCAACTGGCTGATGATCGGCGGCAACCTCGGCTTTCCGGCGATGGGCGCCTCCGGCGCGGCCCTCGCCACCTCGCTCGCCCGTGCAGCCATGGTCGCGGGCCTCGTGATCTGGATGCTGCGCCTGCCCGAGTTCGCGCCGTGGCGCGGCCGCCTGCGCCTGTGGGGCCCGGGCGGCTGGGCGGCTGGCGTCGAGATGCGGCGGATCGGCTTTGCCGGCGGTGCCGCCTATTTCTTCGAGACCGTCGCCTTCGCCACCCTCGCCCAGGCTGCCGGCCTGCTCGGGGCGCAGGCGTTGGCCGCCTATACCATCCTCCACAACATCGAGGCGCTGGTCTTCATGATCGCGCTCGGCGTCGCCGTCGCCACCGCGGTGCGTATCGGCCAGGCCGCCGGCCGCGGCGACCGCGCCGAGGCGCGCTTCGCCGGTCTCGCCGGCGTCGGCGCGGCGATGGCCCTCGTCGCGGTGCTCGGCCTCGGGCTCTTCGCGATCGCGCCGCAGGTCGTCGGCTTCTACACGGAGGACGCCGGCCTGATCGCCCGCGCCGCACCGATCATGGCGATCCTCGCGATCTCGATGGTCTTTGACGCCGGCCAGGTCGTGCTCGGCCAGTCGACCCGCGCCCTCGGCGACAGCTGGGGCACGACGCTCTGCTTCTTCCTTGCCTTCTTCTGCGTGATGCTGCCGGTCGCCCTCGTCCTCTCCTTCCACACCCCGCTCGCCGAATCCGGCCTCTTCCTCGGGACGGCAATCGGCTGCATGACGGCAGTGGCGCTGCTCGGGCGGCGTTTCCTGCGGCTGGTGGAAGGGGTCTGACGATGGCTCGCCGCAATCCGACCCTGAGCTTCCTCGCCTGGTTGCCGCAGGCCGCCTTGCTCGGCATCGCCCGGGCGCTGCCCTATCGCGCCCGGCTCGCCTTCGGCGCCGGCTTCGCGCGGGCGCTCGTCGCCGTCGTTCCCGACATGCGGCGGCGCGTCGAGAACAACCTGACGCTGATCTTCCCGGCGATGCCCGATGCCGAGCGCCACCGCATCCGCACCGGCATGGCCGACTCCTTCGGCCGGACAATGATCGAGGTGATGACCAGCCGGAAATTCCAGGCCCGCCACGCCTGGACGGGCCCCGACGGACCCGGCTGGGAGGCGCTCCAGCAGGCACAGGCCGCCGGCCGCGGCGCGCTGCTCGTCTCCGGCCACTTCGGCCAGTGGGAGGCGGTCCGCGCCGCCCTGAAGGCGCGGGGCATCGAATGCGGCGCCCTGATCCGGCCGGTGAAGAACCCCTGGCTGAACCGCGACTACCTCGCCTGCGTCGAGGCCGGCGGTCTGCCGGTGGTGGGCCGCGATCGCGCCGGCCTCCGCGACCTCGTGCGCCACATCCGCGGCGGCGGCGTCATGGCGATCCTCCTCGACCAGTACACCAAGCGCGGCCTCGAGATCGACTTCCTCGGCCAGCCCGCCCCGAGCGGCACCTTCGCTGCCGAGCTCGCGCTGAAGTACGACCTCCCGATGATCCCGGTCTACGGCACCCGCCAGGCCGACGGTCTCCACGTCGTCGTGGACTTCGAGGCGCCGATCCCCCCGACCACCGTCCCCGAGATGACCCAGGCCGCCGCCGACAGCCTCGCCGCGCGGGTCCGGGCGACACCGGGCCAGTACTTCTGGCTCCACCGGCGCTGGGTAAAGGACTTCCGCCGGACGTGACGCGGACAGCGAGGACGCGGCCCAGGGCTGCGAGCCGCCTTTAGCGGAAGCGGTCGGCGAGCTTCTGGAGCGCGCTCCTCTCCGGCTCCGGCGCCGCCTCGGCAGCGGGCCTCGGCTCGGCCGGCTTCGCTTCCACGGCCTTCGCCGGCTTCGACGCCGGGGGCGGAAGGCGCCGGGCGACGGCGTTCAGGAACCCCGCCCCGTCGCCGCCGGCCAGTGCCGGGGCCCCGTCGGCAATGCCGCGCAGCAGGTCATCGAGCCACGCCGCCTCGTCCTTGGCGAAGTCCCCGAGGACGTAAGGGCTTACCAGCCGTTTGTCGCCGGGATGCCCGATGCCGATGCGGACGCGGTGGAAGGCCGGCCCGAGGTGGGCGTCGATCGAGCGCAGGCCGTTGTGCCCGGCATGACCGCCGCCGGTCTTGGTCCGCACCCGCCCGGGCGCGAGGTCGAGCTCGTCGTGGAAGACGGTGATGTCCCCGGGCTCGAGCTTGTAGAACTGCAGCGCCGCGCGCACCGAGTCGCCCGAGAGGTTCATGTAGGTCGCGGGCTTGAGCAGCAGGACCTTTTCGTCCCCGAGGCGCCCCTCGGCGATCTCGCCCTGGAACTTCCCCCGCCATGGGCCGAAGCCGTGGGCCGACGCGATGGCATCGACGGCCATGAAGCCGACGTTGTGACGGTTGCCGGCGTAGGCGCCGCCGGGATTGCCGAGACCGACGAAGAGCTTCAAGGCGCTGTCCTCGCGAAAAGCAAACGCGCCGCGGAGGTCCGCGGCGCGCTCGGGTTAGCACGAAAGCCGAGGGCGGGTCAGCCCTCCGCGGCCTCGGCCTCGTTCTCCTCGGAGCGCAGGCCCGACGGGGCCTGGATGTTCGCGATCGCGAAGTCGCGGTCGGAGATCACCGGCGAGGCGCCGGCCGGGAGGGTGACGGAGCTGATGTGGATCGTGTCGTTGATCTCGGTGCCGGCCAGATCGATGGTGATCTTGTCGGGGATGTTGCCCGCGGTGACCAGCAGCTCGAGGTCGTGACGCACCTCGGTCAGCACGCCGCCGCGCTTGAGGCCCGGGGACTTCTCGCGGTTGACGTACTCGATCGGGATGTGCAGCGCGATCCGGGTGCGGTCGGTCAATCGCAGGAAATCGACGTGGACGGGCAGGTCCTTGACGACGTCGCGCTGGACACCGCGGCAGACCACGGTGTTGTCCGCGCCATCGACCTTGACGTTGATCAGGGTCGAGAGGAAGCGGCCGGCCTTCAGCTGCTTCAGCAGGACGTTGAACTTGACGTTGATCGGCAGCGGCTCCTGGCCGCCTCCATAGATCACGCCTGGTACGTAGCCTTCGCGACGTGCGCTGCGGGCGGCCCCCTTGCCGACCCCTGCGCGCGCCACGGCTTCGAGAACCGGAGTCTCGGCCATGGGACTTCTCCTTCGTGTTACACGCTCCGGCCTCCTCCAAGGGTGCAGGACCGGAGCGCGCCCCTTATACGACCGCACCCCGGAAGAAAAGGGGTTGCGTCCCTCCGTGCGCGCACCGGGAGCCGGTCGACCGGCAGCAGGGTGACGAGCCCGCCCGCGACGATGGCGGCGAGCCCGGCAACCGTGGCAGCGGCGAGAGTCTCGCCGAAGCAGGCGAGGCCGATCACCACCGCCACCGGCAGGTTGAAGTAGAGAAAGGGCGCAAGCGTCCCCGCGTCGGCCCGGCGATAGGCGGCGACCGTCAGGCCATGGCAGGCTGCGGAAAGTACCCCGAGGGCAAGGGCCCCGGCGACCAAGGCGGGCGTCGCCTGCGGCAGGCCGGCGGCAAAGGCGAAGGGCGCGAGCAGCCCGGCGCCGAGCAAGGACTGCACGGCGAGCGTCGACAGCGCGTCGCTCCCTGTCCGGGCGCCGCGCTGGGCCGCGAGATAGGTGCCGAGCAGCGCGCCGCCGAGCAGGGCAAGGAGGGTGCCGGCCTCGACCCCCGCCTGCGGCCGGAGCAGCAGCACGGCGCCGAGGCTGCCTAGGGCGGTGCCGGCAAGGCGCGGCGCCGTCACCGGCTCGCGCCAGACGACGAGGCCGAGGACGCCGGAGACGATCGGCGCGATGAGAAAACCCCCGGCCGCCTTGGCCATCGGCACGAGGCCGAGGGCGGCGACGAGGGCGGTCATCGCCCCCATCAGCAGGGCGGTGCGCAGGAGCTGTCCGCCGAAGTCGGCGCGCGGCACGGTGATCCGCTGCCGTCGCGCCGCGGCGAAAGCGAGGGCAACGAGACCGGCACAGAGGTAGCGCAGGCAGGCGACCGTCATCGGCGGCGCCGCGGACGCCAGCGTCTTCGCCACGGCGTCGGCCGCCGGGGTCAGGAGCATCGCGACGACGAGGCAGGCTATTCCGGTCCGCAAGCCTGCCCCCACCCGCCTGCCCTATCCCGGCTCCAGCGGCTCCATCCCGCGCAACACCCCCTGCGCCGCCTCAGTATAGCTGCCCGCGCCGGCCACGCCCGACTCGCGCGAATGCAAGGTTAAGGGCGGCCACAGCCGCAACGCCGCGCCACTCCCCTTGCGGGCGCGCAAGAGCAGGCGGGTGGCCGGTGCCCCGGCCCAAGCCGCGACGGGCAGCACCTCGACCGCCCCGGCGCGCCCCTCCAGCGCCGCGAGGATGGCAGCGAGCCGGTCGGGCCGATGGACGAGGCTCAGGCTCCCTCCGGGAACGAGGCGGCGCAGGCCCGCGTCGATCCACGCGGCGACTCCGGCCTCGCCCTCGCGCAGGGCAGTGTCGCGACCGGCATCCGGAGCCGCCGCCGACGCCGCTCCGTGGAACGGCGGATTGGCGAAGACGTGGTCGAAGGACAGCGCCCGCAGTTCGGCCGGCGGCTGGCGGATGTCGCCCTCGTGCACGGCAAGCCCGACACCGTTCGCGGCCGCATTGGCCCGGGCGAGGGCGGCATAGGCCGGCTGAAGCTCAAGCCCGTGGAGATCGAGGCCGGACACGCGGGCGCCAAGGCAGAGCACCGCCGCCCCCGCCCCGCATCCAAGGTCGAGGACACGCTCCCCCGCACGGGCCGGCACGTAGGCCGCGAGCAGCACCGGGTCGATCGCCGCGCGATAGCCGTCGCGCGGCTGCGCCAGCCGGACCCGACCGTCGAGCAGGGTATCGGCGGTCAGCGCCTCGGGCGCGAAGATCGCCGCGCTCATCCGGTGACATTCATCCGGGGCCGCTCATTCCGGGACCAGCCCGTCGACCTCGTTGTCGCGGAGCACCACCCGGGCGCGGAAGGCGTCGCGGTCGGCGACCATCAGCCGGCGCGGCAGCAGGCCGATCGAGCCTTCGAGAATGCTCATGTGGACGTCCAGCACGAAGCAGTCTATACCCTCGCCGCGCAGCAGGGCAGTGCTGAAGGCGACGGCCGTCGGGTCGGTGGTGCGAAGGATCTCCACGCATCGCGCCACACTAGTGACCCCGGCGGCAGAGTCGAGATCGGAGCCAGGCGATGGACACGAGCGCGCGGGTCGAGACCCCGATCGAGCGACTGCAGGCGCGGCTCGCGGGCGACATGGATGCCGTCAACACCCTGATCCGCACCCGCATGGCGAGCGAGCACGCCCCGCGCATCCCCGAAGTCACCGCCCATCTCGTCGAGGCCGGCGGCAAGCGCCTCCGCCCCCTCCTCACCCTCGCCGCCGCCCGGCTCTGCGGCTACGACGGCACCGACCACGTCAAGCTCGCCGCCACCGTCGAGTTCATCCACACCGCCACACTCCTCCACGACGACGTCGTCGACGAGAGCGGCCGCCGGCGTGGCCGCCCGACCGCGAACCTGCTCTGGGACAACAAGTCGAGCGTGCTGGTCGGCGACTATCTCTTTGCCCGGTCCTTCCAGTTGATGACCGAGACCGGCTCGCTGCGCGTCCTCGACATCCTCGCCAACGCCTCGGCGGTGATCGCCGAAGGCGAGGTGCTCCAGCTCACCGCTTCCTCCGACCTCGCCACCGACGAGGCGGTCTATCTCCAGGTGATCCGCGGAAAGACTGCGGCGCTCTTCGCCGCCGCCACCGAGGTCGGAGGCGTCATCGCCGCGGCGCCCGAGCCCTCGGTCCGCGCGCTCTTCGCCTACGGCGACGCCCTCGGCATCGCCTTCCAGATCGCCGACGACCTGCTCGACTACGGCGGCCGCGGCGCCACCCTCGGCAAGAACGTCGGCGACGACTTCCGCGAGCGCAAGATGACCCTGCCGGTGATCCGCGCCCTCGCCGCCGCCGATTCGGCCGGCGCCGCCGACGAGCGGGCCTTCTGGACCCGGACCATCGGCAAGGGTCAGCAGGAGCCGGCCGACCTCGACCGTGCCCTCGCCATCCTTCACCGCCGTGGCGCGCTCGAGGCCGCCCATGCGGCCGCCGTCGCCCAAGCCGACCGCGCCCGCGCCGCCCTCGACAGCCTCCCCGCCGGCCCGCTCCGCGACGACCTCGCCGACCTCGCCGAATTCGTGGTCGACCGGACCGCCTGACCGGCCCGCCTCAACGGCCGGCGCCACCGAACGCGCCCCCCCTTGCCAGCCCCCGGCGGCTCGGCCATGACTCGCCCCCGATGCCGCCGGAGGGGAAGAGCATGACGCTGAACGTCGCGGTCCAGATGGACCCGATCGAAAAGATCAACATCGCGGCCGATTCCACCTTCCGGATCATGGAAGAGGCCCAGGCCCGCGGCCATCGCCTGTTCTACTACACCCCCGACCGCCTCTCCTTCGACGAGGGACGGGTGACGGCCCGCGGCTGGCCCGTCGAGGTGCGCCGGGTCAAGGGCGACCACTTCACCCTCGGCGAGGAGCAGACGATCGACCTGGCCGACTGGGATGTGGTCTGGCTTCGCCAGGACCCGCCCTTCGACATGGGCTACATCACCACCACCCACATCCTCGAGCGCATCCACCCTGCGACGCTGGTGGTCAACGATCCCTTCTGGGTCCGCAACTATCCCGAGAAGCTCCTCGTCACCACTTTCCCCGACCTGACGCCCCCGACCACCATCGCCCGCGACCTCGCGACGCTGAAGGCGTTCAAGGCCCGCCACGGCGACGTCATCCTCAAGCCCCTCTACGGCAACGGCGGCGCCGGCGTCTTCCGCCTCGACCCCAACGACCGCAACTTCAACGCCCTCTGGGAGCTCTTCACGGGCATCAACCGCGAGCCGCTGATCGTACAGAAATTCCTCCCCGACGTCGCAAAGGGCGACAAGCGGGTGATCCTCGTCGATGGCGAGCCGGTCGGCGCCATCAACCGCGTGCCGGGAGAGGGCGAGACCCGCTCCAACATGCACGTCGGCGGCCGCCCCGAGCCGGTCAAGCTCACAGACCGCGACCGCGAGATCTGCGCCGCCATCGGCCCGCTCCTCCGCGAGAAGGGTCAGGTCTTCGTCGGCATCGACGTCATCGGCGGGTGGCTGACCGAGATCAATGTCACCTCACCCACCGGCCTGCAGGAACTCGAACGCTTCGACGGGATCAACGCCACCGCGACGATCTGGGAAGCGATCGAGCGGCGCCGCGCCTGACGGTCCAGGCCCGGCCCCGACCGAGCGCCCGCCGATGTCCTGGCAACTGACCGTTCTCGACACCTGGCTGCGCCTGACCGAAAAGCGCCGCCTCGCCCGCGAGACCGACGTCCACCGGGCGCGGGCGCGCATGGAGCGCCTCGCCCGCCGCTATCCTCTCCCCGACGCTGAGCGCTGGTCGGAAGCCGCCCTCGGCACCCTGCCCGCCCTCCGCCGATCCGAACCCGGCGCCAAGGCCACTCTGCTCTGGCTCCATGGCGGCGCCTATTGCCTCGGCTCGGCCCGGACCCACGCCGGCCTCGTCGGTGCCCTCGCCCGCCGCGCCAGCGTCGAGGCGGTGCTGCCCGAATACCGCCTGGCCCCCGACCACCCCTTCCCCGCCGCCATCGACGACGCCACCGCCGCCTGGCACGCCCTTCGCGCGGAGGGCATCCCCGCCGGACACCTGTTTCTCGGCGGCGACAGCGCCGGCGGCGGCCTCGTCTTCGCCCTCCTGCACCGGCTCCTCGCCGCCGGCGAGCCTCCGCCCGCCGCCGTGATCGCCTTCAGCCCGTGGACGGACATGACCCTAACCGGCGCCAGCATCACCAGCCTTGCGCGCCGCGACGCCTACCTGCCCGCCGCACGGCTTCCCGAGATCCGCGATCTGTACCTCGCCGGCGCCGATCCCCGCGACCCCATGGCCTCCCCGTGGCTCGGCCGCTTCCCCGGCGCCCCGCCGGCGCTGATCCAGGCCGGCGGCGCCGAAATCCTTCTCGACGACGCCCGCCGCATGGCCGACCGCCTCATCGCTGACGGCGCCGAGGCGACCCTCGACCTCACGGCAGGCGCCCCGCACGTCTTTCAGGCCTTCGCCGGCGCCCTGCCGGAGGCCGACGCCGCCCTCGACCGCGCCGCCGCCTTTCTCCTGCGCCACACCCCCGCCTGACGCGCGGGAGAGGCTCCCGCCGCCGTCAGTAACCGCCGACGATCGGGAGAATCTCGCCGGTGATGTAGCTGGAGCACTGCGGCGAGGCGAGAAACACGTAGGCCGGGGCGATTTCCTCGGGCTGGGCCGGTCGCTTCATCGGGGTCTTCTCGCCGAAGTGGGCGACGGCATCCTTGTCGGACGGGTTGAGCGGCGACCACACCGGCCCCGGCGCCACCGCATTGACCCGGATGCCGCGCGACAGCAGGTTGCCGGAAAGCGCCCGCGTGAAGGCGTGGATGCCGCCCTTGGTCATCGAATAGTCGACGAGGTCCTTCGAGCCGTCAATACCGGTCACCGACCCGGTGTTGATGATCGCCGACCCCGGCTCCATCTCCGGCACTGCCGCCTGCGCGAGGTGGAAATAGCCGTAGAGGTTGGTCTTCACCGTCTCGTCGAAATGCTCGGGCGTCAGGTCGAGGAAGTCCTTCGAGTGCACCTGGAAGGCGGCATTGTTGACCAGCACGTCGATCCGCCCGAGGTCGCGCACCGTACGGGCGACCGCCGCCTCGCAATAGGCGCGGTCGGTCACGTCGCCGCGGAGAAGGATCGCCCGCTGTCCCTCCGCCTCGACCGCGGCCTTGGTCGCCTCGGCATCGGCGTCCTCGGAGAGGTATCCGATCGCGACGTCAGCCCCCTCGCGCGCGAAGAGCACCGCGACGGCGCGGCCGATCCCGGAATCCGCGCCGGTGATCAGCGCGACCTTGCCCTTGAGCTTGCCCGAGCCCTGCCAGAACGGCGCGTCGTACATCGGCGCCGGCTCGAGTTCGGCCTCGAGCCCGGGTTTCGCCTGATGCTGTTCCGGGAAGGGCGGCTCGGGATAGGTCCGCGCCCCC
The DNA here is from genome assembly GCA_963798235.1 of uncultured Alphaproteobacteria bacterium. Taxonomy (GTDB): domain Bacteria; phylum Pseudomonadota; class Alphaproteobacteria; order Rhodobacterales; family Rhodobacteraceae; genus Amaricoccus. The sequence continues at coordinate 400,220 of CAWCSN010000001.1, forward strand.
GCCTGCATCGGACTGTCGTCGCGATGCGACGGCGCCTTGTCGTCCAGCGCCACCTCCGCCTGGATGGCGCGCTGTGCGGCGACGGCCGGGCCGGTGCCGGTCTCACGGTCGGGCTCGTTCTCGGTCTTTTCGGTGATCACGCGGGTGGTTTCGCCGTCGGTCTTATCGGCCATGTCCTGCTCCTTATGTAACGCGGGCCGGCGTCGCGCGGCCGCCCTCGTCCGAAAAACGCCCCCTTGCCGCCATCGTTCCGGGCGAGCGGCGCCGGAGGCGGACGCAATGGACCGGTTCCGCCGCATGCGGTACAGTTGTAATATTCTTTCGCGGGACCATCCGGCATGGCTTCACGCTACCCCTTCACCAGAACGGTGGAGATGATCTACCGCGCGGTGGAGGAACCGGCGCTCTGGGAAGAGGCGATGCGTGCCCTTGCCGGGGGGCAGGCGGCCTCCGCCGTCACCCTCGCCACCTTCGAGACCGGCAACCCGCGCCCGGACATCTTCGTGACACCGGGCTTCACCCCCGAGGCGCAGAAACTCTACGACGACTACTACGTCGCGGTTGACCCATGGGTCCCGATCTGGTCGGGCGCAGCGACCGGCGCCGCACTCCTTGGCCAGGACCTCCTGTCCATGGAAGACTACGAGCGGTCCGAAATCTGGTGGGACTTCTCGCGGGTCCACCTCGACGCCTTCCACATCATGGGCGCGAGCGTGGCGCTGTCCGAGGGTACGCTCGGCATCATCGGCCTCTTCCGCAACCGCGACGCCGCCGCCTTCGACGAGGCGGACCGCCAGCGGATCGACCGCTTCCTCCCCCATCTCCAGAGCGCGCTTCGCCTGCGCGAGCGACTCGGCGCCGCGGCCGGACAGGATCTCGGCTTCGAGATCCTCCACACGCTCGAGATCGGCGTCGTGGTCGCCCGCAGCGACGGATCGCCGGTCTTTGCCAACGCCGCCGCCCTCGCCTCGGATTCGATCGCCATCGGCGCGCGCCACCGGCCCATTGCCGCCTGCGACGCCACCAGCACCCGCCCGCTGCTTGCCCTCGTCCGCGACGCGGCGACCGGCGGACCCGGCGGTGCACTTGTGCTCCAGCCGCCTGGACAGACGCCGGTCGCGGCGCTGGTCACCCCGCTGCCGCCCGGCCTCGCCGACGCGACCGCCGGCCACGGACTTGCGCTCATCGCCCTCCGCCCGCTCGCTGGCCCGCGCCCGGCGGTGGCGCCCCGCCTGCGCCAGCTCTTCGGTCTGACCGCGGCCGAGTCCGAACTCGCCCTCGCTCTCCTCGGCGGCCAGCGTCCAGAGGAGATTGCCGCCGGACGCGGCGTGAAGATCAGCACCGTGCGCTTCCAGATCCGCGCGATCCTCGACAAGACCGGGACGCGCGGCCAGAGCGATCTCGTCCGCCTTCTTGGCCGCATCTCGCCCTTTCGAGACGATTGATCCCGCCGCTGGCCTATTGCTCCAGCCGCCCCCGTTACAACGCGCAATTAACGGTCTGGGCGGCCGACTCGTGCCGAACCCTTCCCGAACCCTGAAAAGTGGCAAGCCATTTTCCAGCCGCTTTTCAGCCGAGTTCCAACCAAAGAAAATTTCGCCCTTTCAGGCTCTTGCCTTATCTCCACCCATGCCCGCGGTTTTCGCGTCATTTCGCTCTGACCCGCGGCCCATGGGTCAGGGACGAAGGCCGTCGATATGAGGCGGCACCCGGTCGAGAATCGCTGGCACTTCCCCGGCACTGCACCGGCCAAAACGAAATTGGCTCCCGGCATGCAGTCCGGGGCAGCGTCGACCTCACCCTGTCGGGCGAAGCGCACTACACCGATGCACGTCCGGGAGCCGGATCGATCCACCGTCGCCGCCTGAATTCGGCCCCCAGCGACCCGAAGGCCGCCCGGCATGCGCGCATCAGGCGAGGATGCAACGAGCATACCGGTTGACGAGCCGAAGCAGGAAGCGCCGGCAAAACCGCTGCTTCAAAAAGGCCTTTTGGTGAAAACCCCCCCTAGGTTCGCGCACCCGAAAATCCCCACTCCGGGCGGCCTGGTCAGTTTCGTCGCCCCGCGAGCGCGGCGCATCCTCCATTCGAAGGATACGAGGCCATCGCGATCAGAAGGCGAGCCGGTAGCCGACGGCCTCGGCCAGATGCGGCTTCTCGACCCCAGGCGAGCCGTCGAGGTCTGCGACTGTACGGGCCACACGCAGAATCCGGTGATAGGCGCGCGCGCTGAGGCGAAAACGCCGCGTCACCTCGGCGAGCAGCGTCGCGGCCGCCTCGCTCGGCGCCGCGACCGTTTCGAGCAACTCCCCTTCCGCATCGGCATTGACGCTCACGGAGTCGTGACCGGCATAGCGCGCCCGCTGCACCGCCCGGGCGCGGCTGACTCGCGCGGCGACGGCAGCGCTCGGCTCGCCGCCGCCGGCCAGAGTCAGAATCCTCGACCGAGACCGGGGGTACCTCGACCCGCAGATCGAAACGGTCGAGCAGCGGCCCGGAAATCCGCCCGAGATACTCGACGCCGCAGTCCGGCACGCGAGCGCAGGCCCGCGCCGGATCGGCGAGATGCCCGCAGCGGCACGGGTTTGCCGCGGCCACGAGCAGGAACCGGCAGGGATAGCGCACGTGGGCGTTGGCCCGCGCAACCACCACGTCGCCGGTCTCGATCGGCTGGCGCAGGGTCTCGAGCACGGCGCGCGGAAACTCGGGCAGTTCGTCGAGGAAGAGCACGCCATGGTGGGCGAGGCTGATCTCGCCGGGCTTCGCCGCCCGCCCGCCCCCGACGATCGCCGCCATCGACGCGGTGTGATGCGGGGTGCGGAACGGCCGCGTCCGGCTGATCCCGCCCTCGTCGAGCAGGCCGGCGAGCGAATGGATCATCGAGGTCTCCAGCGCCTCGGCCGGATCGAGCGGCGGCAGGATGCCCGGGATACGCGCCGCCAGCATCGACTTCCCCGACCCGGGCGGCCCAACCATCAGCAGGTGGTGCCGCCCCGCCGCGGCGATCTCCAGCGCCCGCTTGGCCTTCTCCTGCCCCTTGACCTCGGAAAGGTCCCGCGCCGGCGCTGCATCCGCCACCGTCCCCGGCGCCGCCGGTGCCAGCACCGCGCGGCCGGTGAAATGGTTGACCAGCGCCAGCAGCGACTTCGGCGCGATGACCTGCACCGCCCCGACCCACGCCGCCTCGGCCCCGCATCCCGCCGGGCAGACCAGCCCGCAGTCGGCCTCCGCCGCCGCCAGCGCCGCTGGCAGCGCCCCGATCACCGGGATCAGCGTGCCGTCGAGCGACAGTTCGCCCAGCGCCACATGCCCGGCCACCGCGTCGTGCGGCAGCACGTCCATGGCGGCGAGCACCGACAGCGCGATCGGCAGGTCGAAGTGCGAGCCCTCCTTCGGAAGGTCGGCAGGCGACAGGTTGACGGTGATCCGCTTCGCCGGCAGCGCCAGCCCCATCGAGGTCAGCGCCGCCCGCACCCGCTCCCGCGCCTCGGACACCGCCTTGTCGGGAAGGCCGACGACGTTGAAGGCCGGCAGACCGGCGACGATGGCGCACTGCACCTCGACGAGCCGCGCCTCGACGCCCTGAAATGCCACCGTATAGGCGTGCGCGACCATGAAGCCCCCGTGCCGAACCGGCCCGACCCTGGTCTGGCCGTCGTTAGCGCACGGTTAACGGCGACTCCGAAGCGTTACGAAAGCACCCAGTCTTCGGTCTACGCCGGCCCCGGCCACGCGCGCTCGGGCAGATCCTTGTCGTAGACGGACTGCACGACCGGATCGGCCAGCCCCTCGGCCCGCCACGCGACGAACACCGGATCGGCGAGGTGGGCCGCGACGTAGGCCGCAGCCTCCGGGCCGACCGCAAGGTCGTAGGTGGCGATGCGCGCCGCGACCGGGGCGTAGAAGGCATCAGCGGCGCTGTAGGCGCCGAACAACCACGGCCCGCGCTCGGCATGGACACGGGCCGCCGCCCACAGCGCCTCGATCCGGGCGACGTCGGCCCGCACCGCCTCCGACGGCTCGAAGCCGGTATAGGCGCGGCGCAGGTTCATCGGGCAAGCCTCGCGCAACGCCCGGAAACCCGCGTGCATCTCGGCCGAGATCGATCTGGCGCAACCGCGGGCCGCCAGCCCACCCGGCCACAAGGCGCGATCAGGAAAGCGCTCGGCCAGCGTCTCGGCGATGGCGAGCAAATCCCAGACGACGACCGGCGGCCGCGCATCGTCGATCCGCAGTGCCGGCACCGTGCGCGCCGGCTCGAAGTCCGCCAGCGCGGCGGCGAAGCCCGGATCGTAGAGGCGTGCGAAGGCGAGGTTCACCGGTATGTCGAACTTCGCGAACAGGAGCCAGGCGCGGAGCGACCAGCTCGAACAGGCGCGGTCGGCGATGGCGAGCGTGTAGGTCATTGCGTTCTCCCTTTCGCCGGAGCATCCACGCGCCGCCGACCGGGTCAAGGCGGCCGGGCGCGCCTTCGCCGCGGATCGCCGCCGCGGCCGATCTACGACAAAAGTATGTGAAGACCGACGAACGAGGATTTTATCGTTCCGCAGCCAGATGCTTCGCGCGGCCCGGATGACCGGCGCAGGCGATCGGTGTGCAGTGCAGTCCGATTGTCGGAACCAGGCTGTGATCCAAAGGTTAAGGGTGGGCGTAACCCGGTTCAAAGGCCTCCCCGACGTCGTGAGAGGTCCGTCTGCCGCAAGGAGGACGCCACATGGCTTTCGATGACTCCGGGATCCGCACCGTCACGCGCCGCGCGATGGGCGCCGAGATGCTCGACGCGGAGACCGAGCTCGGGCTGGCCCGGGCTTGGCGCAACGACGGGGACGAGAAGGCTCTGCACCGCCTCGTCAACGCTTACATGCGCCTCGCGATCTCGATGGCCTCGCGCTACAAGCGCTACGGCGCGCCGATGCCGGACCTGATCCAGGAGGCTGGCGTCGGGCTGATGAAAGCGGCGGAGAAGTTCGATCCCGACCGCGGGGTGCGCTTCTCGACCTATGCGGTGTGGTGGATCAAGGCGTCGATCCAGGACTATGTGATGCGCAACTGGTCGATGGTCCGTACGGGGTCGACCTCGTCGCAGAAGGCGCTGTTCTTCAATCTGCGCCGCGTGCGTGCCCGGCTGGAGCGGGAGGCGGGGGCCAACGGCGAGGTGCTGGACGGCTATCGGCTCCGTGAGATGATCGCGGCGGAGATCGGCGTGCCGTTGCGCGACGTCGAGATGATGGACGCCCGGCTTGCCGGCGCCGACTTCTCGCTCAACGCGCAACAGGCTGGCGATGAAGGCCGCGAGTGGCTTGAGGCGCTCGAGGACAACTCGCCGCAGGCTGCCGAGACCGTCACCCGCGATGCGGATCTCGATCGCGTTCGCGGGTGGCTTGCCGATGCACTGGCTTCGCTCAACGCGCGGGAACGGATGATCATCATCGAGCGCAAGCTGCGCGACGAACCGCGTACGCTGGAGAGCCTCGGGCAGGAACTGGGTCTGTCCAAGGAGCGCATTCGCCAGCTCGAGGCGCAGGCCCTGACCAAGCTGCGCAAGCGGCTGGAGGGGATGACCGGCGGGGCGGCGGAGATGCTGGCGACCGCCTGAGCGGTGGCTGCGAGGCGTCTTCGAAAGGCCGTGACCGCTGCGGGAGGGCATGGCATGGTCGCCTGCGAGCGGGATCGGGAGCTGGGATGCGGAACGAAGTCGGCGTCATCGCCCTCTTGGGCATGGTCGGCTGGTCGGCGGCCTTCGCTGACGGCGTGGTCGCCCCTGCGGAGGACGTTGCCAAGATAGCTTCCGCTGCCGAGGAGGCTGAGGTGGTGATCCTCGGCGAAATGCACGACAACCCGACGCATCACGCCATTCAGGCGGCGGTCGTGGCGCGGCTTCAGCCCGCTGCTCTGGTTTTCGAGATGATCCCGCAGGCGCGCGAGGCGGAGGTCAACGACCTCCGCGAGCAGAACGCGTCGCGCGCGGCGATCGAGGAAGCGCTGGACTGGGCGGACAGCGGCTGGCCGTCGTTCGACTATTACGCCGATATCCTCGATGCGGCGCCGCAGGCGCGGGTGTTCGGGGCGGGTCAGCCGCAGGAGGACGTGCGCCGGGCCTCCGTGGAGGGGGCGGCTGCGGCTTTCGGGCCTGACGCCACCGCCTATGCGCTCGACGTGCCGCTCGCGCCCGACGACCTCGCGGCGCGGGAGGCGGACATGGCGGCGTCGCATTGCGGGAAGCTGCCGGCAGAGATGCTGCCGGGCATGGTCGAGGCGCAGCGGTTTCGCGACGCCGGCCTTGCCGACGCGGCGCTGTGGGCGCGGACGATGACCGGCGGCGGGCGGGTGGTGGTGATCGCGGGCACCGGCCATGCCGACCGCACACGCGGGATTCCTGCCGCTCTCGCGGCGGCAGACCCGACGCTGGCGGTGTTTTCGGTCGGGCAGGTGGAGACGGGATCGGACAACAGGGGAAGCTTCGACCTCGTGGTCAGTTCCCCGCCGGCGGAGCGGCCGGACCCCTGCGCCGTGTTCGACAAGCCGAAGGGGTGATGCGGGGGGTGCCGGCGCACGCTTGCGCACGCGTGCGCAAAGGGTCAAGCCTCTGATATTAGAAGATATTCGTGTTTTCGTTTACCATCCGGTCATACACATTAATGTGCGCCGGAACGGGGTGCGGGCGGTCTGGCCGTCGCCTTGCGGAAGAGCGTCTGGACGCTGAGCGGCCGGCGCGGGATCGGCAAAGTCGCAGCGCGTCAGCTTCCGACGTCCGGGCCTGGACAGGAAAGCGGCTGCTCGTCGGCGTGGCTGAAGCGGAGCTCGAAACCGGTCTCGACACCGTCCCGCACGCTGGCGGCGACGAAATCGTCGGGGCCACCGCGGAAATGCCAGCACTGCGGCCCCTCGCCGTCGTACTGGAAGCAGATCAGCGGCCCCTCGCCCCACCAGCGGCCCTCTTCGCAGGTACCGTCGTCGAGACGCCAGAGGCTGCGCTGGCCGGGGAAATACTGCTCCGCGCCGAAGGGAGCGCCGTCGAGGGTGAAATAGAGCGTCCGGCCTTCGGCAAATCCCGCGAAGGCTCTCCGCCGTCATCTCCTGCGCCCCGACAGCGGGGGCGCCGAGCAGGAGTGCTGCCGCAAAAACAAAAAACCGCGCCAGGGGCGCGGTTCCGTGGCCCGTCTGGACCGAAGGGCTCAGCCCTGGCGCGCCTTGAAACGGCGCTGGGTCTTGTTGATGACGTAGACCCGCCCCTTGCGGCGCACGATCCGGCAGTCCCGGTGGCGCGCCTTCAGGGAGCGAAGCGAATTAACGACCTTCATGGCCTCTCTCCTCTCTGCGGCGCGCGGCCCCGTATTTCCTCGGGGAAGTCTGCGCCTCGGTTCAGTCGATCCCTTGCGGGATGCGGATATATGGTGGGCGTAACAGGGATTGAACCTGTGACCCCTTCGATGTCAACGAAGTGCTCTCCCGCTGAGCTATACGCCCGGGATCGGGTGCGCGAACGCCCCCGCTCCGTCGGCAGTCCTATAGAGCGGCGCGCGGCGGGGTTCAAGCCATTTTGCCTCGACGAGATCACGGCGTATAAGGACCGGGTTGGCCGCAGGAGATTCCATGTCGGACGAGGTCTTCACCCTCACCATGCCCCCCCGCGGGCTGTCCTCCTGCGCGGTGTTCAGCTCGCCGCACAGCGGCCGCGACTACGAGCCGGACTTCCTCGCCGGCTCGCCGCTGACACCGCTCCAGCTGCGCTCGTCCGAGGACGCCTTCGTCGAGGAGCTCTACGCCGCCGTCCCCGGCTTCGGCGCGCCGCTCATCGCCGCGCGGGTGCCGCGCGCCTGCATCGATCTCAACCGCTCTGCCGACGATCTCGACCCGGCGCTGATCGCCGGCACCTCGCGCCGCTTCCTCAACGCCCGCGTCACCGCCGGCCTCGGGGTGATTCCCCGCGTCGTCGGCGAGGGGCGGCCGATCATGGTCGGCAAGCTCAGCCTCGCCGAGGCGCAGCGCCGGATCTCGACCTGCTGGCATCCCTATCACGACTGCCTGCGGTCCCTGCTCGCGAGCGCCCGCGCCACCTTCGGCGTCGCCATCCTCTTCGACTGCCACTCGATGCCGCACGACGCCCTCGCTGCCGCGCCGCTGGTCGGCGGCAGGCGCCCGGACATCGTCCTCGGCGACCGTTTCGGCGCCGCCTGCGACCGCTCGGTCATCGATTCCGCCGCCGCCGCCTTCAGCGCGCAGGGCTTCACCGTCGCCCGCAACGCTCCCTTTGCCGGCGGCTACATCACCCAGACCTACGGCCGGAGCCAGGGCGGGGTCCACGCGCTCCAGATCGAGATCGACCGCTCGCTCTACATGAACGAGGCCCGCGTCGAGCGCCTCGACTGCTTTCCCGAGGTCGCCGCTCGCCTGGCGCGCGTCGCGGCCGAGCTCGCCTCCCTCGTTCCGGGCGCGATGCGGATGGCGGCGGAGTAGGGCCGGACCGGCCGCGGCCGCCGAATCGAGGCCACGGCCTCATGGCGCCGCCGATGGGCGTTGGACAAAAAAAGAGGCCGTGCACAAGGCACGGCCCAAGTTTAGGGAGGAAACGCCCGTAGGGCGTGTATGATGCAACGCATCACGAGATTGAATTTATGCGGCGCTGCAGCAAGGTCAACCGGTAACCCCCGTTTTTTCGTTCGCTTGCGACTTTTTTCCGATGGCTGCTCAAAAAAACGCCTTCGCGCCTGATCGATAGGCTTCAGCCACGGAGCGATCGTCCAAGCATGATCGAGTCCTGGCCAAAACGAGCCCGGATCCGGTCGGCTGCTGCTTCAGCAGACAGCCTGCGGCCCTCTCCCGGATCGAGCAGGTCACTCCCGGTTTCTGGTCCCTCCGCCGCCACAAGGCCCGACAGACCCACCCCGATGAGCCGAAACGGCGCCGCATCCATGTCGCGACGCAACATCGGCGCTGCGGTGCGGTATAAGCGGTCGGCCATCTGGGTCGGGGTATCGAGGGTCAGGCGGCGGGTGAGCAGGCCGTGGTCGGCGCGCTTGAGCTTCAGGGTCACCACCGATCCGGCGATGCCCTTGCCCTTGGCCCGCGCCGACACCTGCTCGGCAAGAGACCAGAGATGCCAGCGGAGGAGGGCGGCGTCGCCGGTGTCCTCGGCGAAGGTGGTCTCGTGGGAGATCGACTTCAGCGCGTGGTCGGGGGTGACCCGGCGGGCGTCCTCGCCGCGGGCGAGGTGCCAGAGCCGGTCCCCGAGCGAGCCGAAGCGGCGAATCAAGGCCTTGCGCTCGCGGGCGCGGAGGTCGGCGATGGTGCGGATGCCCTCGCTCTCCAGCGCCGCGACCGCCGCCTTGCCGACGCCCCAGATCACCGACACCGGCTTCGCCCCGAGAAAGGCCACGGTCTCGGCTTGCCCGATGACGCTGAAGCCGCGCGGCTTGTCGAGCTCCGAGGCGATCTTGGCGAGAAACTTGTTGTGCGAGAGGCCGACCGAGGCGGTCACGCCGAGTTCCGCCTCGATGCGCTTCTGGAGCCGGGCGAGGAGCACCGCCGGCGGCGCCCGGTGGAGGCGCTCGGTCCCGGAGAGGTCGAGGAAGGCTTCATCGAGCGACAGCGGCTCGACCAGCGGGGTGAGTTCGAGCATCATCGCGCGGATTGCCCGCCCGACTTCGACGTAGCGCTCCATGCGCGGGCGAATCACCACCGCCTCGGGGCAGAGCTTCAGCGCCTGGAACATCGGCATCGCCGAGCGCACCCCGCGGATGCGGGCGATGTAGCAGGCGGTCGACACCACCCCGCGCCGGCCGCCGCCGACGATCACCGGCTTGTCGCGGAGCGTCGGGTCGTCGCGCTTCTCGACCGAGGCGTAGAAGGCGTCGCAGTCGAGATGGGCGACGGCGAGGCCGAGGAGCTCGGGGTGACGGGCGATTCGCGGGCTGCGGCAGGCCGGACAGCGCCCGGCGCCGGCGAAGGCCGTCAGGCACGCGCGGCAGAGGCTGGGCGGGGGCTGGGCGGCAGCGGAGTCCATGGCGCGACGATAGCAGAGGCGGTGCGGTTGCGGGAGGCGCGCGTCATCCCACCTCGCCCTCGGTGCGCCACGAGCCGGGGCCGTGGCGCTTGACCGCGGGCAGGCTGTCGACCGCGACGATCTCGTCGAGCAGGTCGGAGATGTCCTCGATGCGCTCGGCGACGACGTGGACGACGGCGCCCTCGCGCTGGAGGCGGCCGGTGACCTTGAGGCAGCGCCCGGCGATCACCGCCCGGCGGAACCGCTCGAAGACCTTGGCCCAGACCACGACGTTCACCGTCCCGGTCTCGTCCTCGAGCGTGACGAAGATCACCCCCTTGGCCGTCCCCGGCCGCTGGCGGCAGATGACCAGCCCGGCCACCGCCACCCGCGCCCCGTTGCCCGGTGCCGGCCCGTCGCCCGGCTCGTCCAGGTGATCGGCGGTCAGGCAGTAGGGCGGACGGGGCCAGGGGGGACGGGCGTGGTACATGCGGGACTCGATCGGGCTTTTCTCGGGAACGAACATAGAACATCCGTCCCGTTCCCGGCAAGCCGTCGCGGTTCCCGCGCGCCCGCGCCGCGAATCGGACTGGAAGGCGGCGCCCCCGCGCGATAGATAACCGGCCGTCCAAGAGGCTCCCGATGGCGAAGATCACCTATATCGAATTCAACGGCACCCCCCACGCGGTCGAGGTGCCGACCGGCCTGACGGTGATGGAAGGGGCGCGTGACAACGGCATCCCCGGCATCGAGGCCGATTGCGGCGGCGCCTGCGCGTGTTCGACCTGCCACGTCTACGTCGATCCGGCGTGGATCGACCGCCTGCCGGAGAAGGAGGCGATGGAGGAGGACATGCTCGACTTCGCCTGGCAGCCCGATCCCGCAACCAGCCGCCTGACCTGCCAGATCCGCGTCACCGACGACCTCGACGGCCTCGTCGTGCGGATGCCCGAGAAGCAGATCTGAGCGGCTGGCGCCGCTGCACTTACGCCGCACTGCACAATGAAGCGGCAACGGCGCGACTTTACGCATCCGGGCGAAGGACCTTCGCGGCTGCCTGTCTAGACAGGAGGCGCTCCGGCAACCACGATCGGCGGATATCGCAGGCACTTCTGCCGGCGAGGAAGCCCGTCCCAGCCCGGAGAGAGCCGATGGCATCAGCCACCAACCCTGTCGACGAGGTGCTTCCGGCACCGCAGCTTTTCACCCTCGGCCTGCAACACGTCCTCGTGATGTACGCCGGCGCCATCGCCGTTCCGCTGATCATCGGCCGCGCGCTCAAGCTCGAGCCGCAGGACGTTGCCTTCCTGATCTCGGCGGATCTCTTCTGTTGCGGCATCGTGTCGATCCTGCAGTCGCTGGGCGCGACCCAGTGGTTCGGCGTCAAGATGCCGGTGATGATGGGCGTCACCTTCGCCAGCGTCGGGCCGATGCTCGCGATCGCTATCGGCCATCCCGGACCGGAGGGGGCGCGGATGATCTTCGGCGCGATCATCGCCTCGGGCTTCATCGGCATCCTCATCGCCCCTGCGGCGAGCCGGATGCTGCGCTTCTTCCCGCCGGTGGTGACGGGGACGATCATTCTCGTCATCGGCATCTCGCTGATGCGCATCGGCATCTCGTGGATCTTCGGCAACCCGGCCGTGCCGATGACGGCGCCGATGATCGTCGATCCCGCCAACCAGGCCTGGCTCGACGCGGCGAAGGCTGCGGGCGCGGCGCTGCCGCCGGCCCCGGCCGGCTTCGCGATCAAGCCGAGCCTGCCGAACCCGGCCTATGCGCCGCTGCAGAACATCGTCCTGTCGCTGGTGGTGCTTGGCATCGTCATCGGCTTCGCGCGCTACGCCAAGGGGTTCCTCTCCAACATCGCCGTCCTGCTCGGGATCGTCGTCGGCGGCGTCATCGCGGCGATGCTCGGGCTGATGAGCTTCGACAAGGTCGCCGCGGCGGGCTGGTTCGCGCCGATCAAGCCGTTCCACTTCGGCACGCCGATCTTCGACCCGGTGCTGATCGCGACGATGACCCTGGTCATGATCGTGACGCTGATCGAGTCGACTGGCATGTTCCTCGCCCTCTCCGACATCACCGGCAAGAAGCTGACCCAGCCGGCGCTCTCGGCGGGCCTGCGCATGGACGGCCTCGGCACGATGATCGGCGGCCTCTTCAACACCTTCCCATACACCTCCTTCAGCCAGAACGTCGGCCTCGTCGGCGTGACCGGTGTGCGCTCGCGCTTCGTCTGCGTCGCCGGCGGCGCCATCATGATCGTCCTCGGCCTGATCCCCAAGATGGGGGCACTGGTCGAGGCGCTGCCGACCGTCGTTCTCGGCGGGGCGGGGCTGGTGATGTTCGGTATGGTCGCGGCGACCGGCGTGCGCATCCTCGGGCGCGTCGACTTCAGCTCGAACCGCAACAATCTCTTCGTCGTCGCGATCTCGATCGGCCTCGGGATGATCCCGCTGGTCGCGCCGGACTTCAAGATGTGGCTGCCCCACGTCATCCATCCGCTGATCGACTCCGGCATCATCCTCGCCGCGATCGGCTCCGTCCTGCTCAACGTCGTCTTCAACGGCGCCAGCGCCACCGAGGCGGAGCTGCGCGAGGCGGCCATGGCAGGCGGCGAGCACTGAGCCCGACCGACCGATGAAACGCGCCGGCGGATCGATGGTCCGCCGGCGTTTTCGCGCTTGCCCGGGGCCGGGGGGAAGCGCCGACCTCGGGGAGGCGCGCGCGAAGAGCGCGCCCCCCACTCGGCCGCCGCTGGTCGGTCGGCCGCCTTTGCGGCCTCCCTTCGAAGGAAGCCGGCATTCGCCGGCTGAGTTGTTTTTTCTCCCCGCCTGTTGGCGGGGCCCCTCGTCCTGCCCGATAGGCTTCATGCCAGTATGAAATCCGAAGAGGGGGGGCAGCCGGGCACACCTCTTCTTCGGCGGCACCCCGGCGGAAAAGCGTGTCGCCGAAGAAGAAGAGACGGTGCGGCCCACCGCGCCGATGCAGCGCGCCGCGGGCGGAACGGTGAAGGGTGCGGGCGGCTGACGCGGCGCTATCGGCGGCCGGCCACGGCGACGGTCAGCGGGTGAGGGCGCGCCAGCCTATGTCGGTGCGGTGGAAGCCGCCGGGCCAGTTGATGCCGGCCACGGCGGCGTAGGCGAGGTCGCGGGCGGCGGCGAGGCTCGGGGCACGGGCGGTGACCGAGAGGACGCGGCCGCCGTTCGAGACCAGCCGCTCGCCCTCGAGGCGGGTGCCGCCGTGGAAGATCGCGACGCGGGGATCGTCGAGGGTCGGCAAGCCGATCGGCTCGCCGCGTCGCACCGCGCCGGGGTAGCCGTCGGCCGCAATGACCACGGTCAGCGCGTCGTCTTCGGCGAAGGTGACCCGCATGTCGGCGAGGCCGCCGGTGGCGCAGGCGTGGCAGGCGTCGAGAAGCTGGGCGCCGAGGCGCATCGCCAGGACCTGCGCCTCGGGGTCGCCGAAGCGGACATTGTATTCGACGAGACGCGGCGCGCCGTCCTCGATCATCAGGCCAACGTAGAGCACGCCCTGGAAGGGAGTGCCGCGCCGGGCCATCTCGGCCAGCGTCGGGCGGACGATCTCAGCAAGCGCCGCCTCGGTGACGTCGGGGGTCATCACCGGGGCGGGCGAATAGGCGCCCATGCCGCCGGTGTTCGGGCCGCGGTCGCCGTCGAAGGCGCGCTTGTGGTCCTGGGCGGTGCCGAGGAAAATCATATCCTCGCCGTCGGCGAGGATGAAGAGGCTCGCCTCCTCGCCTGTCATGAAATCCTCGATGACGACGCGGGCGCCTAGCGCCGTCCGACTCGGGGCCGTCGGCGAAGATCGCGTCGAGGGCGGCGTGGGCGTCGGCGAGGGTCTCGGCGACGGTGACGCCCTTGCCGGCCGCGAGGCCGTCGGCCTTGACGACGATCGGGGCGCCCATCGCCGCGACGTAGGCATGGGCGGCCTGCGGGTCGGTGAAGGTCTGGCTGGCCGCGGTCGGGGCGCCGCAGGCGTCGCAGAATCTCCTTGGTGAAGGCTTTGGAGGCTTCGAGCCGCGCGGCGTCCCGGCCCGGGCCGAAGGTGGCGACGCCGCCGGCGCGGAGCACGTCGGCGACGCCCTCGGCGAGCGGCGCCTCGGGACCGACCATCACGAAGTCGACGGCGTTCTCGCGGACGAAGGCGAGGACCTTGTCGCCGTCGAGGATGTCGAGGGCAACGCACTCTGCCTCGGCGGCGATGCCGGCATTGCCGGGGGCGCACCACAGCCGGTCGCACTTCGGGTTCTGCGCGAAGGCCCAGGCGAGGGCGTGCTCGCGGCCACCGCCGCCGAGGATCAGGATGTTCATTCGATCGTCCCGCGGTTGGCTTGGCCCCGTCGGGGCTGCGTTCTATGGTGCCCGCCCGGCAAGAGCAACCCAGGCCGGAGCAAGGCGAGAGGCCGCATGGATCTGTTCGAGGACGCCCGCCCCGGCGAGAACGCCCCGGAATTCACCGTCTCCGACCTCGCGGGCGCGGTCCGCAAGGTCATCGAGGGCGAGTTCGGGCGCATCCGGGTGCGCGGCGAAGTCGGGCGGGTGTCGCGGCCGGCGTCGGGGCACGTCTACTTCGACCTGAAGGACGACCGGGCGGCGCTCGGGGCGATCGTCTGGCGGGCGGGCGTGCGCGGGTTGCAGGTGCAGCCGCAGGAGGGGATGGAGGTCGTCGCCACCGGGCGGATGACCACCCACGCCGGGGCGTCCAAATACCAGATGATCGTCGAATCGCTGGCCCCGGCCGGGGTCGGGGCGTTGATGGCGATGCTCGAGGCCCGGCGGAAGGCGCTGGAGGCGGAGGGGCTGTTCGCGGCCGGGCGCAAGCAGCCGCTGCCCTATCTGCCGGAGGTGGTCGGGGTGGTGACCTCGCCGTCGGGCGCGGTGATCCGCGACATCCTCCATCGGCTGCGCGAGCGGTTTCCGCGGCCGGTGCTGCTCTGGCCGGTGACGGTGCAGGGCCCGAACTGCGCGGCGGAGGTGGCGGCGGCGATCCGTGGCTTCAACGCCATCGCGCCGGGCGGGCCGGTGCCCCGGCCGGACGTGCTGATCGTCGCCCGTGGCGGTGGCTCGATCGAGGATCTCTGGGGGTTCAACGAGGAAATCGTCGTGCGGGCGGTGGCGGAGAGCCGGATCCCGCTGATCTCGGCGGTCGGCCACGAGACCGACACCACGCTGATCGACCACGTCGCCGACCGGCGGGCGCCGACGCCGACGGCGGCGGCGGAGATGGCGGTGCCGGTGCGGCTCGACCTCCTCGCCGCGCTGGCGCGCTTCGAGGAGCGGCGGCGGGTGGCGGTGGCGCGCGGCGTCGGGCTGCGGGTGCAGCGGCTGCGCGACCTCGGGCGGGCGCTGCCGCGGCCGGAGGCGCTGGTCGCCGAGCGGGCGCAGCGGCTCGACGGGCTGTCGATGCGGCTGCCGCGGGCGCTGACCGCCTTCGTCCGCGAGCGGCGGCTGGCGCTCGGGCGCGGGGCGGCGGGGCGATTCGCGCCGGGGCTGCTGGCGCTCGGGGCGGCGCGCAAGCGCCAGCGGCTGACGCGGGCGGAGGTCGGGGTGCGGCCGGAGGGGATGGCGGCGCGGCTGGAGCGGCTGGGCGAACGTCTGGCGGAGCGCGGGGCCGGGCTGGCGCGGGTCGAGGGGCGGCTGACCGGCGACAAGCGGGCGAAGTTCGAGGCGCTGGCGCGGACGCTGTCGACGCTGGGGCCGCAGACGGTGCTGGCGCGCGGCTATGCGGTGGTGCGCGACGGGGCCGGGGCGGTGCTCACCGGGGCGGCGGCGGCGCGGGGGGCGGCGCTGCTCGACGTCGAGTTCTCCGACGGGCATGTCGCGGCCCGGCCGGAGGAGGCGGGGTCCGAGGAGCCGAGGCCCGAGGAACCGCGGACGGAGCGGCGTGCGCGTCGGCGCACGCCGGGGTCCGACCAGGGCAGCCTGTTCTGATGGCGGTCTGCAAAAAGGTCCCAAATGCGCTCGGACGCCGTGCCGTCGCACGCGTGCGACTCCGATCAAGCATCTGATATTACATCATATTTCTTGCCGCGTTAGTCAAATCTTCACACTCATTAATGTGCGCCAGTCCTGGGTGAGACGGTCTTGGAGCGGGCGCCGGGGCGCCCGCCGTCAGTTGCTGAGGTTGAGCGCGACGAAGCGCGGCTGGCCCTCGCGGCGGACGAGGAGGAGGATCGAGTTGCGGCCGGCGGCTTCGGCCGAATCGAGGCGGCTGCGCATGTCCTTGGGGGTGGCGACGACTTCCTGGCCGACCTCGGTGATCACGTCGCCGGCGCGCATCCCCTTGGCATAGGCGTCGGAGCTTTCGTCGACGCCGGTGACGACGAGACCGTTGACGTCGGCGTCGAGGGCGAAGGAGCGGCGGAGGTCGTCGGTGACGATCGCCACCGTCATGCCGAGGAGCGACTCCTCCGGCGGCGTGTCGGGGGTGGCCTGGTCGGGGGTGGAGGTGGCGGAGGCGAGGGTCGGGTCTTCGGCGAGAAGGCCGACCTTGACCGGCAGGGTCAGCTCCTTGCCGTCGCGGATGATGGCGACGTCGACGGTCTGGCCCACGGGCGTGTCGGCGACGATGCGGACGAGCTCGCGGGTGTCGTCGATCGGCTCGTCGCCGAAGCGGAGGACGAGGTCGCCGGACTTGAGGCCGGCGTCGAGGGCGGGGCCCTCGGGGACGTCGGTGACGAGGGCGCCCTTGGCGTCCTTCAGGCCGAGGGCCTCGGCCATGTCGGGGTCGACGTTCTGGATGCGGACGCCGAGCCAGCCGCGGCGGGTCTCGCCGAAGTCGCGGAGCTGGTCGACGACGCGGGCGACGACGGCGGAGGACATGGCGAAGCCGATGCCGATCGAGCCGCCGTTCGGCGACAGGATCGCGGTGTTCACCCCGATGACCTCGCCGTTCATGTTGAAGAGCGGGCCGCCGGAGTTGCCGCGGTTGATGGCGGCGTCGGTCTGGATGAAGTCGTCGTAGCTGCCCTGAAGGGTGCGGTTGCGCGCCGAGACGATGCCGGCGGAGACCGAGAAGCCCTGGCCGAGGGGGTTGCCGATGGCGAGCACCCAGTCGCCGACGTGGGAGGCGTCGCTGTCGCCGAACTTGACGAAGGGCAGGTCGGTGTCGGCCTTGACCTTGAGCAGCGCGATGTCGGTGCGGGTGTCGCGGCCGACCAGCTCGGCGTCGAGGGTGCTGCCGGAATAGAACTCGATCGAGATCTCGTCGGCGCTCTCGATGACGTGGTTGTTGGTGACGATGTAGCCGTCGGGCGAGACGATGAAGCCGGAGCCGAGGGCCTGCGAGCGTTGCTGGCGGCGCTGGCCGGGCTGGCGGTCCATGAAGTCGCGGAAGAAGTCCTCGAAGGGCGAGCCGGGCGGGAGGACCGGGCGCATGCTGTCGTCGACCTCGGCCACGTTGGTCGTCGTGGTGATGTTCACCACGGCGGGGCTCAGGCGGTCGGAGAGCTTGGAGAAGCTTTCGGGGACGTAGCGCGGGCCGGGATCGACGGTAAGGGGCGCCGCGCTGCCGGCCTCGGGGCCGGGATTCGCGTCGGCCTCGGGCGCCGTCTGGGCGGCGACGGGCGCGGCCAGCCCGAGAGAGAGCGCGAGGGCGAGCCCGCGGGGGAAAGATCCGGTCACCAGAGCCACTGCCTCATGTCCTCCATCGCGCCGGGGGACGAACCTCGCCGCGCGCTTGAATACTGCCGGGATCCCTCGCCGGCCGGTGGACCCGGCCGCATTCTTTCATCCGCAGTTTTTCACGAGCGGGCCAGCCACACAAGGCCGACGCCCACCGTGACGGCGAGAAGGCCGAGGATCCGCCGGCGCTCGGGCTCCATCGCCGTGACGAAGGCGAGCGCCCGTTCGAGGTGGCCGGGCACGAGCGCGAGCACCAGCCCCTCGACGATGGCGACGAAGCCGAGGCCGAGCAGCAGATCGCCGGTCAACCGCAGCGCCCTCAGTCGGCCCCGACCCGCACGGCCGGCGCGGCGGGCGTGGCCGCGCCCTCTGCAGCGGTGGCGTCTGCCGTGCCCCCGGAGTCAGCGGTACCGGGCGCCGCCGGCGCGGCGGGGGGCGGCCCGTCGGGGTCGGCCGAGCGCAGGTAGTGGAAGAACTCGCTGTCGGGCTCGAGCATCAGCGTGGTGTTGTCGCCCTTCAGCGAATTCTTGTAGGCGTCCATCGAGCGCAGGAAGGAGAAGAACTCCTGATCCGCGCCGTAGGCTTCGGCGAGGATGCGGTTGCGCTCGGCGTCCGACTCGCCGCGGATCACCCGCGCGTCGCGATCGGCCTCGGAGACGATTTCGAGCGCGGTACGGTCTGCCTGCGCGCGGACGCGCTGGGCGGCCTCGTTGCCGCGGGCGCGTTCGTCGGCTGCCTCGCGCTCGCGCTCGGCCTTCATCCGGTCGAAGGTCGCCTTGAGGTTCTGCTCGGGCAGGTCGGCGCGCTTGAGGCGCACGTCGATGATCTCGATGCCGAGCGCCCGCGCCTCCTCGATCGACTGGTCGCGGATACGGTTCATCAGTCCGACACGGTCGGCCGAGAGCACCGCCTCGGAGCGAACGGCGCCGAGGGCCTCGCGGACGTTGGCGTTGAGGATCGCCTCCAGCCGCTGGTTCGCGGCCGACATGCCGCCGACGCCGACGGCGCGGCGGAACTGCTCGACGTCCGAGATCCGCCAGCGCGCGAAGGCGTCGACGATCAGCCGGCGGTCGTCGAGCGGCGTCACCTCGAGGGCGTTGGTGTCGAGGCCCTGGATGCGGCTGTCGTAGTAGACGACGTTCTGGATGAAGGGGATCTTCACCGCGAGGCCGGGATCTTCCTTGATGGCGCGGACCTGGCCGAACTGCAGCACCATCGCCTTCTGCCGCTCGTCGACGGTGAAGATCGAGTTGAGCAGCAGGAAGCAGGCGACGACGAGAAGTCCGAGGACGATGGGAAGGCGCATCACTTGGTCTCCGCGGGCTGGGTCGCCGGCGCCGAACGGCGCAGCTCGTTCAGCGGCAGGTAGGGCACGACGCCCGACGATCCGCCGTTCGGGGTGTCGAGCAGGAACATCTGTACGCCGCCGAGCACGCCCTCCATCGTCTCGAGATAGAGCCGCTTGCGGGTCACATCCGGGGCCTTGACGTATTCCTGCTGGACGGCGGTGAAGCGCGCGCCCTCGCCCTCGGCGGCGTTGACCACCTGGGCGCGGTAGCCCTCGGCCTCCTGGAGCTTCTGGGCCGCGTTGCCGCGCGCCGCGGCGAGGTTCTGGTTGGCGTAGGCATCGGCGCGGTTCTGCAGGGTCGAGCGTTCCTGGCGGGCCGCCTGAACCTCGCGGAAGGCGTCGATGACCTCCTGCGGCGGGTCGGCCTTGTCGAAGTTGACGCGGACGATGTTCACGCCCGAGCCGTAGTCGTCGAGGGTCTGCTGGATGAGGTCCTTGACCTCCTGGCTGATGATCCCGCGATCGCGGCTGAGGATCGGCGACAGCTCGGAGCGGGAGACCACCTCGCGCATCGCCAACTCGGCCACCGCCTGGATGGTCTCGGTCGGTTCGGAGAGGTTGAAGAGGAATTGCGCCGGATCACGGACGTTCCACACCACCTGGAAGGTGATGTCGACGATGTTCTCGTCCCCGGTCAGCATCAGGCCGGCGGAGGTGCCGCGGATGGTGCCCGAGCCGATATCCTCGACGTTCTCGCGGGTGACGGGGATGACCTCATGGGTCACCACCGGCCAGGGCGCGAAATTCAGGCCCGGCTGGCCGATGCAGTCGCCCCGGCAGGCGCCGAAGGTCAGCTCCACCGACTCTTCGTCCTGCTGGACGGTATAGACCGACATCAGAAGCCAGACGCCGACGATGCCGAGGGCGATGACCGCCAGCCCGCGCCGGCCGACGGAGAAGCCGCCACCGCTGCCGCCGCCACCGCTCGGGCGCCCGCCGCGGCCGCCACGGCCGCCGATCAGGATCTTGAGCTGCTCCTGCCCCTTGCGGACGATCTCGTCGATATCGGGAACCGGCGGCTGCCCGCCCGGCCCGCGATTTCCGCCGCGGTCGTTGCCTCCCCAGGGTGTCCGGCCGCCGCCCGACTTCTTCTTGTCGTCGTCGTCGTCGCCGTTTCCACCGCCGCCCCAGGGACCGCCGTTGTTGTTATAGGGCATGCGCCTCGCTTCTCCTTCGCGTTCGTCGGGGCCCGCTGCATTTGACCACTCGGACGTGTAATTCAAGACGTGCGGGGGATCGGCTTCCGCATCGTGACCAGTTCCTCGGCCGACGTCGGGTGCACCGGCATCGTCCGGTCGAAGTCTTCCTTGGTCGCGCCCATGCCGAGCGCGACCGCCGCAAGCTGGATCAGCTCGCCCGCGCCATGGCCGACGAGGTGGACGCCGAGCACCTTCTGGCTGTCGGCGGCGACGACGAGTTTCATCAGCGTGCGCTCCTGCCGGCCCGAGACGGTGTTGAGGAGCGGACGGAAGGTGGCGCGGTAGATCTCGATCGCCCCGTTCGCGCGCGCCGCCTGCTCGCTCAGGCCGACGGTGCCGACCTCGGGCTGGGTGAAGACCGCAGTCGGGATCAGCCCGTGGTCGACCGGGCGGGCGCGGCCGCCGAAGACGGTGTCGGCGAAGGCATGGCCGTCGCGGATCGCGACCGGGGTGAGCGCGTGCCCGCCGGTGACGTCGCCGACGGCGTAGATCGAGGGTACCGCGGTCTGCGACCAGCGGTCGACCTCGACCGCGCCGTTGAAGTGGACGGTGACGCCGAGCGCCTCGAGGCCGAGGCCGGCGGTGTTCGGCGCCCGGCCGGTGGCGAACAGCACCTGGTCGACCTCGTGGCTCTCGCCGTTGTCGAGGGTGAGGCGGAGGGCCTCGCCGCTGCGTTCGATGGCGACCGGATCGCGCTGGATCTCCAGCATGACGCCGCGGTCGCGCATGGCGGTGGCGACGTGATCGCGGATGTCGTCGTCGAAGCCGCGGAGGATCTGGTCGCCGCGGTAGAGCTGGTGCACGCGGGTGCCGAGGCCGTTCATGATGCCGGCGAACTCGCAGGCGATGTAGCCGCCGCCGACGATGGCCAGCCGCTTCGGCTGCTCGGAGAGGCCGAACATCTCGTTCGAGGTGATCCCGAGTTCGGCGCCGGGGATGTCGGGACGGACCGGGCGGCCGCCGGTGGCGATCAGGATGTGTTTGGCCCGGTAGACCGCCCCGGTGGCGAGGGTGACGGTATGGGCGTCGGCGAGCGTCGCCCGGCGCCGCGTGGAGCGCCACCCCGGCGCGGCGGAGGTTGTGGTGGTAGATCGACTCGAGCCGGTCGATCTCGGTGTCCTTGGCGGCGATCAGCGCCGACCAGTCGAAGCGCGGCGGCTCGACGGTCCAGCCGTAGCCCCTGGCGTCCTCGAAGGCTTCGCGGAAGGACGAGGCGTAGACGAGCAGCTTCTTCGGCACGCAGCCGCGGATGACGCAGGTGCCGCCGTAGCGGTATTCCTCGGCAAGCCCGACGCGCGCCCCGGCCTCGGCGGCGATGCGGGCGGCGCGGACGCCGCCCGAGCCGCCGCCGATCACGTAGAGGTCGAAGTCGAAATCGGGCACCCGTCAGGCGTCCTGATTGCGCATCTGCTCGACGATGTCGCCGGGCTCGGAGCCGGGGCGGTAGAGGACTTCGGCGGTGCCGTCGGGGCGCCCGATGATGACGGAGGAGGCCGTGCCGATGAAGAGGCCGGTCTCGACCACGCCCGGGATCGAGGTCAGCGCCGCGGCGAGCGCGGGCGGGTCGCCGATGCGGCCGAGGTGGAGGTCGACGATGTAGTGGCCCTCGTCGGTGACGACCGGCCCGTTCGAGCCCATGCGCCGGACGACGCTGCGGCCGTCGACGTCCATGCCCTTGAGGACCTCGGCGATGGCGCGTTCGGTCAGGGCGGCGCCGAAGCGGACGACCTCGACGGGCAGCGGGAAGGCTCCGAGGTCGGGGCGATACTTGCTGTCGTCGGCGATGACGACCATGCGCTCGCTGGCGGTGGCGACGATCTTCTCCTGCAGGAGCGCCGCGCCGCCGCCCTTGATCAGGTTGAAACGCGGGTCGATCTCGTCGGCACCGTCGACGGTGAGGTCGATGCGGGCGACCTCCTCGGGGCGGCGGAGCGGGACGCGGAGTTCCTCGGCGAGCCAGACGGTCGCGCTCGAGGTGGCGACGCCGACGACGTCGAGGCCCGGCGAGCGGATGCGCTCGGACAGCAGGCGGACGAACCAGGCGGCGGTCGAGCCGGTGCCGAGGCCGAGGGTCATGCCGTCGTCGACCATCTCGAGGGCACGCGCCGCGGCGGCACGCTTGGCGATCTCGGAGGGCGTCTGGGGCATGGCTGGCGGTCTCCGCTCGGGGCGTGTGCTCGGGGGCGTGCCGGTTATAGGCGGGTTGCGGGGCCGCCGAAAGCCGAATTGCCGCGGCATCGCCGAGGGGGGTCGCATTTCGCGCGACAGGCGCGGGCGGGCGGTCTCTAATGCTGCGATGGTCCTCAGCGTTTTCGATGTCTTCAAGGTCGGTGTCGGTCCCTCGTCCTCGCACACGATGGGGCCGATGGTTGCCGCCGCCCGTTTCCTCGACCTGCTGCGCTCCGGAAGCGACCGGGTGCCGGGGTCGGGCGACGCGGCGCGGCTCGGGTGCCGGCTGCACGGCAGCCTCGCCTTCACCGGCAAGGGGCACGCGACCGACCGGGCGGTGGTGCTCGGGCTCGCGGGGTTCGCTCCCGACACCTTCGACGCGGCGCGGGCCGAGGCGGTGCTCGCCGACATCGCCGCGAGCGGCCGGGTCACGCCGCCGGGGTTGCCGTCGCTCGCCTTCGATCCCGCGCACGACGTCGTCTTCGACTACGGGCCGCCGCTGCCCGGGCACGCCAACGGGCTGGTGCTCTCGGCCTGGGACGCGGCCGGGAACCTGCATCTGGCGGAGACCTACTATTCGGTCGGCGGCGGCTTCGTGCTGACCGCCCGCGAACTGACCCGCCCCCCGGCGGCGGAGGCCGGGCCGGCGCTGCCGCATCCCTTCGACAGCGCCGCCGAACTGGTCGCGCAGGCCGAGGCGGCGGGGATCACCATCGCCGGGGTGCAGCGGGCGAACGAGTTGGCGCGGCGGCCGGCGGCGGCGCTCGACGCCGGGCTGGCGCGGCTCTGGGAGACGATGGACGGCTGCATCGACCGCGGCCTCGTCGGAGGCGAGGGCGTCCTGCCGGGCGGCCTCAAGGTGCGGCGGCGGGCGAACGCGATCCACGACCGCCTGGTCGCCGAGCGCGGGCAGAACCTGCTCGCGCCCCACACGATCAACGACTGGATCGCGGTCTACGCCATCGCGGTCAACGAGGAGAACGCCGCCGGCACCCAGGTCGTCACCGCGCCGACCAACGGCGCGGCGGGCGTGGTGCCGGCGACGATCCGCTACTGGCTCGACCACGTGCCCGGGGCGAGCCGGCGCGGCATCGGCGATTTCCTTCTGACTGCGGCGGCGATCGGCGGGCTGATCAAGCGCAACGCCTCGATCTCCGGCGCCGAGGTCGGCTGCCAGGGCGAGGTCGGCTCGGCGGCGGCGATGGCGGCGGCGGGACTGGCGGCGGTGCTCGGCGGCACGCCGCGGCAGGTGGAGAACGCGGCCGAGATCGCGCTGGAGCATCACCTCGGGATGACCTGCGACCCGATCGCCGGGCTGGTGCAGGCGCCCTGCATCGAGCGCAACGGCCTCGGGGCGATCAAGGCGGTCTCCGCCGCTTCGCTCGCCCTCCGCGGCGACGGCTCCCATCTCGTCCCGCTCGACGCCTGCATCGAGACGATGCGGCAGACCGGGCGCGACATGCACACAAAGTACAAGGAGACCAGCCTCGGCGGCCTCGCGGTCAACGTGCCGCTTTGCTGAGACGCCGAAACGGCTCGACAGGGACAGGCGGCCGCAGCTAACTGACGCCCCGGCGCCGCGGAACGGCGCGAATCATTTGGGGACGGAAGATGCGACTGAAACACGTCATCGGCGGCTTCTTCGCTGCGGCACTGCTGGCCGGCTGCGCCAGCCTGAGCAGCGGAACGCGGGACACCACCACGGACTCGACGCTGATCACCACGACCGCGACGGTCGCGGCCGTCGACCAGAAGACCCGGGTCGTGACGCTCACCGACAACGCCGACGGCGACCGCTTCCAGGTCGTGGCCGGCCCGGAGATCCGCAACCTCCCGCAGGTTTCCGCCGGCGATCAGGTCCGTGTCGACTACTACAGCTCGACGACGGCCTCGATGGCTTCGCCGAGCGACACCGGCGAGGAGATCAAGGCTGGCGCTGCTGCGCGCGCGCCCGAGGGTGCCTCGCCCGGCGGCCTCGCCGTCGCCACCCGCAGCCTCGTCCTCACCCTCGTTTCCTACGATGACCGATCCGGCCTCGCGGTCTTCCGCTCGCCGGACGGCCTGACCCGCCGCACCGTCGTGCAGCCGGAGTTCCGTACCTTCGCCGCCGGCCTCCAGCGCGGCGCCCGCGTCGCCGTGACGATGACCGACGCCGTGGCGGTGACGATCACCCCGACTGCGGCGAGCTGACCCCCGCGACCACCGAAGCGACGACCTGCCCGAGGAAGACCTCGGGCAGGATCACGATCACCGCAGGCGCGGTGAAGCCGGCGCGGACCCGTCCGCCCAGCGCCCGGTTCGAGGTTCCGATCCGGCCGTCGGGCCGGAAATCCAGCCCCGCCACCGACCAGCGCAATCCTTCCGAGACCGTCCCCGTCGCCGGCGCCAGCGGGAAGAACGACACCGGCGTCTCCGCCGGCAGGTCGAGGGTCAGCACCGGCGGGCAGAGGAAGCAGAGGTCGCTCTCGCCGATGAGCACCACCGCCTTGCCGGGATTGCAGACGAGGGCGTTCAGCGCCGCCAGTTCGTGATCGACGCGTCCGCCGAGAAAGCCGACGCCGATATAGAGCGGTGCCGCGACGGCATAGAGGCATTTCTGCAGATCGGTGGTGTCCTGCTCGGCGATCCGGTGCACCGCGACCCCCGCGGCCCGCAGGCCGTCGAGACCGGCAACGGAGTCCATGTCGCCGACCACCGCCGCGAAGCGCGCACCGCCGGGCAGCGGCACGTTCGCCCCGCTGTCGGCGCCCACGGCCTCGGGCGCGAGGGCCAGCGCCGCCGCGAGGGCGCCCGGCGGAACCGGGCCACCGCCGACCAGGGTTACTGGGCCGGTGGCGTGGCGGAGGGGTCTGCGGTCTGCCAATCGCGGATCACCACGGCCGAGATGCTGTTCTTCGGCGAGCCGTCGACCAGCTTGTCGGAATAGGTCAGATAGACCAGCGCGTTGCGCGTCCTGTCGAAGAACCGCACCACCTGGATGTGTTTGAAGAGGATGCTGGCCCGCGCCGAATAGACCTCGTCGCCATCGTCGAGCTCCTCGCGGAAGCGGACCGGGCCGGTCTGCTGGCAGCTGACCGCGGCGTCGGAGGTATCTTCGGCGAGCCCGAGGCTGCCCGAGATGCCGCCGGTCCGCGCCCGGCTGATGAAACAGGCGACGCCCTCGACCTTGGGATCGTCGAAGGCCTCGACGACGATACGGTGGTTGGCCCCGAGGATCTTGATCGCCGTCGTCACGCTGCCGATCTCCTCGGCCCGGGCGGTTGTTGCCGCGATGCAGGCGAGCCCCAGCAGGGCGACGATACCGTTTCGAACCATCTGCGACCGCGCTCCACCCGTCGGCGCGGACGGGCCCGCGCCCGTCCGGTTAAGCGCGCCTGCGGCGGCGCGGCAAGCGGATTCCCTCACGCGGGCGCGCCGATCGTCGGGCGGGTGTAGCCGAACATCGCGATCTCCTGCGAGCAGAGGCTGGCGATGATGTCGTCCTCGAGCGGACCGATCTCGGGCTTCGCTTCGCCCTTCGGGCGGAAGCCGCTCTTGGCCTTGATCAGCTTCATTTCGTCGTAGATGTTGTGATCGAAGCCGATCCGCGCGCTGATCCGCGCCAGATCCTCCTCGAAATGCTCGAAACGGACGACGTCGTCGACGAGCAGCTTGTCGCCGGCGGTATAGATGAGCCAGTTTTCGTTCACGAAATCCGCGCGGTAGCGCCGGCAGTCAGGGGACGGTTGCAAAGGCTCCCGCAAGGAAGTCGGCGGCAAGGGCCTCCTCCGCGGCGATCCGCTCCCGCACCGTTTCGAAGGGCCAATCGCCCGCGAGCGCCCGGTCCGCGGCGGCTTCGAGGGTGGCGCCCGTCGTGGTCGGCTGCTGCAGCGCGAAGTAGAAGTCGCGGAGTCCGAACCGCTCGGCGATCTCCTCGTTCTTGGTCGCGAAGCCGAGCGTGCGCCGCCGTTCGTCGAGCACGAGCAAGGGGACGCCGTTGCGCAGCGTGAAGATGCAGCCGTGCATCCGGTCGGAGACGACGAGATCGAAACAGCCGAAGGCCGAGGCCCATTCGAGCGGGTCGAAGGGCGCCCCCGAAAGATCGAGCTCAATCCCCTCGATCGGGCGCGATAGTGCCACGGTCTGGATGCCCTTGGCCCGGAGCCGGCTCGCGAGGTCCACCGTCGCCTTGCTCGCGCTGGCGACGAAGACGACCCGCGGCCGGGTGAAGTCGACGCCGAGGGCCTCGAGCGTCGGGCGCATGTCCAGGCCGGCGTCGGCGAGGAGGTCGAAGCCGAGGGTCGGGTCGGGCACCCGCACGCTGGACGCCGCCGCCTCCGGCGCCACCGACTCGATGAAGGCGCGCGTGCGTTCGTCGCGGAGCCCGAGCGCCCGGAAGCCGCTGACCGCCCCGGCCATCATCGCCTGATGCTTGCGCGGAATGATTCGCCAGTCGGTCCGCGCGCCGGCGGTCGCGGCGTAGGCGATGCGCACCGGGCCAGCACTCGCGTCCGGCCACCAGACGTTCGGGTAGGCCGGCGCGAGCGGGTCGTCCTGCACGGTCAGCAGGCCCTTGAGGCGCTTGCGGTAGACGACCTTCCACACTTCGTCGCTGCCGACGACAATCGCGGCGTAGCGCTTCGCCGCATAGGCCCAGGCGGCGCGATGATCGTCCTCGATGCGCTGCGGGCTGAGCGGGAGCCGGGCGTCACGGAAGGCGACGATCGCCTTCTTGCGGGGCGTGTCCGCGGGCCCCTCGGTCGTCTTCAAGGCTCCGGCGTAGCGGTGATCGATGACCTCGACCGGCTTGCCGGTGACCTTCGCCAGCAGGCGCGAGAGGGCGAGGGACTGGAGAACCGCCCCTTCGTTGTAGCCGGTGTGGATGGTCAGGATACCGATCAACGCGCTGTCCTTCGGGTTGTCGCATCAGGGAAGGCCGCCGCCGGCGGCCGCATCGCTAGGCAGCGAGCGCGTGCCGCCGCTGGAAGCTGTCGAGGCCGGCGTCGAAGTCGTAGTGCCCGGCCAGGAAGGCGTAGTCGGGCGCGAGTATCCGGCGGGCGACGTCGACGTGGCGCGCCTCGAAGCCGAGGGGGCGGGCCTCTGCCTCGCCCCGGTTCTCCCGGGCGAGCCTGACCGGCACCCCGGCCCGTTCTGCCACATAGTCCTCGAAGGCGCGGAGGGCTTCGAGGTGGAACAGCCGGTCATAGGCCCCGAGATCGTCGCCGAGATGCCATCGAAGGGGCCGCGTGTGGATCATCGCCGGCTGGGAGATCGCGCGGTACTGCTCGTAGCCGTCGAGGAAAGCCCCGAAGGTCGGGTCGCTGCTCAGGCCCGCGCTGGCGAGAGCCGCGCGTTCGCCGCGCTGTTCGAAGACCTCGGCCGTCGCCTTGTTCGACCAGGCCGAATAGAGCCGCGCCAGCGGATCGCGCAGGACCGCGATGCGGGTGTACCCGGCGGGAAGCGTCTCGGCCGCGTCGAAGGCGCCGGTCACGTAGCCGTCGATCTGGTGGACGGAGCGCTCCCTGGCTTGCCGCCGGCCGAGCAGGCGATCGACGATCCCCCGTGGATGCTCCCGGCTGATCCCGTCGAGATCGGCGAAGAAGGTCTTGATGCTGGTACAGGCCGCCTTCGGCACGACAACGTAATGCAGACGCGCTTTGTGGCTTACAACCGCCATTCGACCTCACCCCAACAGGAATGGCGCCTGCAACAGCAGGCGCGATACACTCGGCAAGAGTATATTGCGACGCAGCACAAGGGAAGGGTGCAGTCCGACTTCGGCTGCTCGATCGGCGTCAAAGCCACACCGCGTCTAGTCGCCGCGCGGCGTATCCTCGCTCGAAGCCTCGGGGTTTTCCCGGCCGACGCCGAGAAAGACAAAGCGGAACGGCAGCGCCCAGAGAACGCCGAGCCCGGCGTAGACGAGGAACTCGACGAGGATCCCCGGCCGCCCGATCCGGTTCATGATCGTGACGGCCGCAATGATGTAGACGGGCAGCCCGACGAGCAGGAGCACGAGCGACCAGCGCCGGCGTGCGTGCCAGCCGAGGCTCATGCGGTGAACGGATCGGTTACGAGGATGGTGTCGTCGCGCTCGGGACTGGTCGAAAGCATGGCGACCGGGCAGCCGATCAGTTCCTCGATGCGGCGGACGTACTTGATCGCCTGCGCCGGCAGCTCGGCCCACGACCGCGCCCCGGCCGTCGTCTCCGACCAGCCTTCCACGGTCTCGTAGATCGGCGTCACCCGCGCCTGCAGCGCCGCCGCGGTCGGCAGATAGTCGAGCCGCACGCCGTCCAGGTCGTAGCCGACGCAGATCTTGAGCTCCTCGAAGCCGTCGAGCACGTCGAGCTTGGTCAGCGCGATGCCGTTGACGCCGCTCGTCGTGCAGGTCTGGCGGACCAGAACCGCGTCGAACCAGCCACAGCGGCGCTTGCGGCCGGTGACCGTGCCGAACTCGTGCCCGCGCTCGCCGAGGCGCTGGCCGTTCGCGTCGTCGAGCTCCGCCGGGAAGGGGCCGGAGCCGACGCGGGTGGTGTAGGCCTTGACGATGCCGAGGACGAAGTCGATCGCGCCCGGCCCCATGCCGGTGCCGGGCGCCGCCATCCCGGCGACGGTGTTCGAGGAGGTGACGTAAGGATACGTCCCGAAGTCGATGTCGAGAAGCGAGCCCTGCGCCCCCTCGAAGAGGATCCACCGGCCCGCGCGGCGCTTCTCGTCGAGCACCCGCCAGACCGGCCGGGCGTAGGGCAGCACCTGCGGCGCGATCTCGCGAAGCTGTGCCGTCAGCACGGCCCGGTCGATCGGCTCCGCCCCGAGCCCGGAGCGCAGCGCGTCGTGGTGCGCGAGCAGCCGGTCGATCCGGGTCTCCAGCGTCGCAGCGTCGCCGAGGTCGGCGACACGGATGCTGCGCCGCCCGACCTTGTCCTCGTAGGCCGGGCCGATGCCGCGGCCGGTGGTGCCGATCTTGGCCGAGCCCGCCGCCTCCTCGCGGATGCGGTCGAGGTCCTGGTGCAGCGGCAGGATCAGCGGCGTGTTCTCGGCGACCATCAGGCTCGCCGGCGAAATCGCCACGCCCTGCGCGGTGAGCTTGTCGATCTCGGCGATCAGCGCCCAGGGGTCGAGCACCACGCCGTTGCCGATGACGCTGAGCTTGCCCGGCCGCACGATGCCCGAGGGCAGCAGCGACAGCTTGTAGACCGTGCCGTCGATGACCAGCGTATGGCCGGCGTTGTGCCCGCCCTGAAAGCGCACGATGACGTCGGCGCGCTCGCTCAGCCAGTCGACGATCTTGCCCTTGCCCTCGTCGCCCCATTGTGCGCCGACGACCACGACGTTGCCCATGCCCGCCTCCTTGATGCGGACCCTCTATAGCGTCCCCGTCCGCCCCCCGAAACCTCGTTTCTAAGGCGCACGCACAAGGGGCAGGTTGCTGTAAAAGCAGGCAACCTGTTGCCCTTCGGCCGCTCTCCCCGCTCCAACCGCGGTCGCACGCCCCGCAGAATTTGACACCGCCGCAGGACGGTTCCGCTATCGCAGGCAGGTGGGCGTTGCGCGGGGGGGTGCGGCCGAAAGGCGTCCGACCTGCCCGTTTGTCGACTGCCGCGAGAGGCCACACCGATGACCCTGACCCGATTTCTCCTCCACTCGCCCCTGCTGGCGACCACCCTCGTTCTCGCCGTGCCGGTTCTCGCCGTGCCGGTGGCCGCGAGCCTCGCCGCCCCGGCGGCCGCCGAAGAGCCCTACGGCAAGCAGAAGGTCGTCTATCACAACAACGGCGCGCAGCCGGGGGACGATCACTACTTCAAGGGATTGCTGGCCAACGTCGCCAACCACATCCGCGCGCTCGGCGAGGAGAATGCCGAGATCGTCGTCGTCTCCCACGGCGGCGGCGTCGACATGCTCCAGCAAGCCGTAACCGATCCCGGGCTCGCCAAACGCATCGACGCGCTTCGCGGCGAGGGCGTGCGCTTCCTCGTCTGCGCCAACACGCTCAACGCGCGCAAGCTGACTGCGGCCGACCTCTACGGGGCGAAGGAAGAGGACGTCGTCCCGAGCGGCGTGGCCGAGATCGCTCACCTCGAGCAGCAGGGCTTCGTCTACATGCACCCCTAGAGCGGGGTGCGATCCAGTCGGTTCCGTCCATTTGGAGATCGCTCCAGGCGCCCTCACGGGCGCCTTCCCGCCAGGCCGCCGCGCGCCTATGCTCGGGCGCGGGAGGACTCCGCCATGCCCCTTGCCGTGATCGGCGCCGGCTTCGGACGCACCGGCACGAACTCGTTCCGGCTGGCGCTGGAGCGCCTCGGCTTCGGCCCCTGCCACCACATGCACGAGTTGTCCCACCACCCCGAGCAGGTGGCCCTCTGGGAGGCCGCCGCCCGCGGCGCGGCGATGGACTGGGAACAGGTCTTCGCCGGCTACCGCGCTCAGGTCGACTGGCCCGGCGCCCGCTACTGGCGCGAGCTCGCCGCAGCCTTTCCCGCGGCGCGCGTCCTCCTGACCATCCGCCCGGCCGAGGCGTGGTTCGCGAGCTTCGCGGCGACCGTCGCCCCCGAGATCCTCGGTCCGCCGTCCTCCCCCGACCCGGCCGCCGTCGCCCGCCGCCACATGCAGCGCGCGATCATCGCCGATCAGGTTTTCGACGGCCGCCCGCTCGACCGCGCCCACGCCATCGCCGTCTTCGAGCGCCACACCGCCGAGGTCCGCGCCGCCATCGCCCCCGACCGCCTCCTCGTCACCGACGTCCGCGACGGCTGGGGTCCCCTCGCCGCCTTCCTCGGCGTACCGGTCCCGGACGAGCCCTTCCCCCGCACCAACGACGCCGCCGAATTCCACGCCGCCACCTGGACCCGCCCGGCCTGACGCCCGCCGGGTGCCGCACGGCCTCCGTATGCGTTCCGACACACCGTTTCGGGTAAGCCTCTGGCATCCGCCAGCTCCCCGACGCCACCCCCGTGACACCGCGCCCCGCCATCGCCTAAGCTTGGCCCGCGCAGAGCGAAGGGAAGCCCGGCATGAACGTCGAGAAAGTCGTCTTCGGCTTCTTCATCCTCCTGGCGGCGACGCTGAACTTCGGCTTCGTCTACGGCGATCTGTCCAACCCCGCCCTGCACGCCTCCTGGGAACTCTTCGCCGCCCTGACGGTCAGCCTGATCGCCGCGGTCCTCAAGTTCGGCGACCGCACCCACGTCGGCGCCGTGCACCTCGCCGCGAGCCTGGTCGCCCTGCTCCAGCTGGCCGTGGCCACCGTGGTCTGGATCGTCGCCTCGCCGACCGACGGCGCCCTCGTCGCCTCCTCCTCGGCGGCGGTGGTCTCGCTCGCCGCCGGCGCCCTCATCGCAAACCTCGTCTCGGTGGTGATCATGATCATCGAGACGACGATGCAGCGGCGCTAGGCGGGGACGGCGGTCCCGGTGGGCGGCCTCTTCTTCATCTCGATCCGGCGCCTGCGCGCGCCCCTCGTCTTCCTGATCGTGGTCTTCGCGATCTCGACGGCAGGCTTCGCGCTGATCCCCGGCACCGACCCGAGCGGCCAGCCGTGGCGGCCGAACATCTTCGAGGCCTTCTACTTCGTCACCTACACGGCGACGACGATCGGCTTCGGCGAGTTGCCCTTCCCCTTCACCAACCTCCAGCGGTTGTGGGTGACGGCGATCATCTACCTGTCAGTGATCGGCTGGGCCTACCTGCTCGGCAACATCCTCGCGCTGGTCCAGGACAAGGGCTTCCAGGCGGCGCTGATCACTGCCCGCTTCGGTCGCGCCGTCCGCCACCTGCGCGAGCCCTTCTACCTCGTCTGCGGCCTCGGCGAGACCGGGATCATCGTCGCCCGCGCCCTCGATGCGATGGGGCGGCGCTTCGTCGCCGTCGACGGCGACGAGTCGCGCATCCTCGAGCTCGACCTCGGGGACTTCGCCACCGACCCGCCCGGCGTCGCCGCGGACGCCTCGTCGCCCGAGACCCTGCTCCTCGCCGGCATCGGCAAGCGCGAGTGTCGCGGCGTCCTCGCCCTCACCCCCGACGACCGCGCCAATCTCGCGATCGCGGTGACGACGCGCCTGCTCCACCCCGGCCTCCGGGTGATCTGCCGGGCCCAGTCGGCGCCGGTGATGGAGGCGATGCGCACCTGCGGCGTCGCCGAGATCATCAACCCCTACCGCGAGTTCGCCGAGCGGGTGACCACGGCGATGCGCGCCCCGGACACCCACCGCCTCGTCACCTGGCTGACCGGCCCGGCCGGCGCCAAGCTGCCGCCCCGCCTGCCGCCGCCGCCGGGACACTGGATCGTCTGCGGCTACGGGCGCTTCGGGGAAGAGATGACCCGGGCGATCCGGGACGGTGGCTTCGAGGTCACCGTCGTCGATCCCGACGAGCCGCCGCAGCCCGGGCTCGACCTCGTGCAGGGGCTCGGCTCCGACGCCGAGAGCCTGCGCCGGGCCGACATCACCGCGGCCGAGGGCATCGTCGCCGGCAGCGACGACGACGTCGCCAACCTCGCGATGGCGATGGCGGCGCGCAAGCTCCGTCCGGGGATCTTCGTGATCGCCCGCCAGAACCAGGCCCGCCACCAGGCATTGTTCGAGGCTTTTGGCGCCGAGATGACGATGGTCCCGAGCGAGATCGTCGCCAACGAGTGCATCGCCCTGCTCCGCGCCCGGCACCTCTCGACCTTCCTCGGCATCGCCCACGACCGCGACGAGGCCTGGGCCGCCGAGGCGACCAGCCGGCTCGCGCCCCTCGTCAACGACGCGGCGCCCGAGATTCTGGAGCCTGACGGTGCGCGAGGCCGACGCCCCCGGCCTCCTCGACGCGATGCGTCACTGCGGCAGCGTCCGCCTCGGCGACCTGCTGCGCGATCCGGGCGACCGCGACCGCACCCTGCCCGCCCTGCCGCTGCTCCTCGTGCGCGAAGGCGACCGCCGGCCCTTGCCCGCCGCCGACACCGACCTCCGCCCCGGCGACGAACTCCTCTTCGCCGGCCGCGAACGCGCCAGCCGGGCGATGGCGGAGACGCTGCTCAACGCCAACACCGCCGAATACGTCGTCACCGGCCGCGACCGCCCGAGCAGCCTCCTCGCCCGC
This sequence comes from uncultured Alphaproteobacteria bacterium, assembly GCA_963798235.1. Classification (GTDB taxonomy): domain Bacteria; phylum Pseudomonadota; class Alphaproteobacteria; order Rhodobacterales; family Rhodobacteraceae; genus Amaricoccus. Next base: position 433,628 of record CAWCSN010000001.1, read on the forward strand.
CTCGTCGACCACATCCGCGGCCCCGCCGCCGCGTAGCGCCGAGGCCCTCGTCGGGTCCAATACCGGCATGAAGCCTGTCGGGGAGGACGAGGGGCCTGCCAACCGTGACGCAGTCCGCGTGGCGCGAAAAACGACTCAGCCGCGTCAATCCGCGAAATCCTGCACGAGATAGAAGTCCCCGCACGCCGGCCCCTTCGGGTCGACCGCCACGCCCGCCCCGAGCCGCCGGAAGGTCGGCGAGAGCAGCGACGCCCGGTGCTTCGGCGACTTCAGCCAGCGCCCGACCACCTGCTCGGCCAAGCTGGCGTAGGTGTGGATCGGCACCGTCTCCCCGGTGTCGCCGTAGGTAAAGCGGCAGCCTTCGCTCTTCAGCGCGATCGGCCGGCCGAGCAGGCGATAGACCTTGTCCATCGCGATGTTCTCCGCCGCCAGCCGGAAGGCCGTCGATTGCCTGTGCAGCCGGTCGGCAAGCTTCGCCTGCCCGCGGACCGGCAACTCGTGGCTGTGGGTGCGGAGCCGCGCCATGTTCGCCGCATGACCCGCCGCCGCCCGCGACAACCCGACGTCGGGCCGGAGAGGCGGCTGCCCATGAGCGCGCCGCGCGGCGTTGGAGTAGAGGAGTACCGCCTCGCCGAACAGGGCCTGATCCGGCCGGTCGACCGAGACCGGCTGGCGCAGGCGCGCCGGTACGGGTGCTGCGGCAACGGCGGCAGAGCCGCAGAGTGCGAGCCCGGCCAAGACCAACCATCCGATCCTGCGCATCGCGCTCCCCTCCGTCCCAGGTCGACGGGAAGGCTGGGACCGGATGCTTCCCGCCGGGTTAAGACGTCGCCCGAGGCGTTGGGTGAGGGTTAACCGACGCCGGCCTTCCCTTGAAAATCCGCGCCCGCGGCGCTATCACGACAGGGGAACCGCGAGGGGGTGACATGGACGAGACCGCCATCGCGTTCGAGCTGCCGCATGCCCGCGCATCGGCCACGCACGTCGGCCCGCCGCTCGATCGCATCTCCGTCCGCGACTACACCCGCGCGGTCGAGATCGGCGCCTTCCGCACCGAGCGCGGCGTCACCCAGCGCATCCGCTTCAACGTCGTGCTCGAAGTCTCGAACCATACCGCTGCGCAGGACGACGACGTCGACAAGGTCATCTCCTACGACACCATCACCGAGGCGATCGAGCACGAGCTCGCCGCCGAGCGGATCAACCTGCTCGAAACCCTGGCGGAGCGCGTCGCGACCCGCGTCCTCGCCGACCCCCGCGCCGTCCGCGTCTTCGTCCGCATCGAGAAGCTCGACCGCATCCCCGGTGCCCTCGGCGTCGAGATCGTCCGCAGCCGGCCACGGTCCGCCGGGCCGCGCCTCCGCCCGGTCGAGCCGCCGCGCGCGGCCGGCCCGGCGATCCGCCCGCTCGTCGTCTACCTCGGCCCCGCCGAGACCGGTCCCGCCCGCGCCGCTGCCTGGCGCGACGCCCTCGCCGCCCTCGGCCGCCCCCTCGTCGTCTGCCTCGCACCGCCGCCCCCGCCGCGGCTCCGCGCAGCGAGGCCGCCCGCCGCATCGGCCTCCTCGCCATCGAGCAGGCCGCCTGGGCCTTCGCCGAGGGCGACGACCGCTTCGGGGTTTCGGCGACGCGCACCGAACTCGACTGGGCGCTGAAGACCGGCCGCCTGTCGGTCTGGGCGCCGTCGCACATGATCACCGCCGCCGTCGGCCGCGCCGCGCCCGACGCCAGTGCCCCGGCGGCGCTCGCCGCCTGGCTGGCCGAGGACCTCCACGCCAGCCGCCTCGTCGTCGCCGGCGCCGCCGAGCCGCCGGCGACCAGCCTGCCCGTCCGGGAAGCGGCGACACCGGCCGATATCGCCGCGCTCGGCCGGGACATGCCATGAGCGCGGTCTCCCCCCTCGACGTGCCCTTCGGCTGGCCCGCGCCCGCCTTCAGCCTGCCCGACACCGCGGGCAAGATCTGGACCCCGGAGACGCTGCGCGGGCCGAAGGGCCTCGTGCTGGTCTTCATGTGCAACCACTGCCCCTACGTCCGTGCGATCGTCGACAAGATGTCCAACGATTTCCGCGCTCTGCAGACGCTCGGCTTCGGGACCGCCGGTATCTGCTCCAACGACGCCACGCTCTCGCCGCGCGACGGCCTTGCCGAGATGGTCGCCTTCGCCCGCGACCACGCGCTGCCCTTCCCCTACCTCCACGACGCCAGCCAGTCGGTCGCCCGCGCCTACGACGCCGCCTGCACGCCCGACTTCTACGGCTTCGACGCCGGCCTCGGGCTCCAGTACCGCGGGCGCCTCGACGACACCGGCCGCGACCCGCGACCCGGCAACCGCCGCGAGCTCTACGAGGCGATGCGCGCGGTTGCCGACACCGGCACGGCGCCCCGCGACCAGAAGCAGGCCATCGGCTGCTCGATCAAATGGAGAACCGCATGACCGCCCCCCGCCGCAGCCCGGGATCGTTCGCCTGATGGCGCGGATCGTCTTCGACCTCGACGGGACCCTGGTCCATTCGACCCCGTCCCTCGCTGCCGCCGGCAACGCCCTCCTCGTTTCGGTCGACCGCGACCCGCTCGACGAGGCGACGGTGGCGACCTTCGTCGGCCACGGTGTCGCGGTCCTCGTCGAACGCCTGCTCGGCCACACCGGCGGCGTGCCCGGCGGCGACCTCGACCCGCACCTCGCGCGCTTCCGCGCGATCTACGCCGCCGATCCCCTGACCGGCACCGAGCCCTTCCCGGGCGTCCCCGAGGCCCTCGCCGCCCTCGCCGCCGCCGGCCACGGCCTCGCGGTCTGCACCCAGAAGCCGAACGAGCCCGCCCTCGCCATCCTCCGCGGCCGCGGCCTGATGCCGCCGATCACCGGCTTCACCGGCGGCGACAGCATCCCCGGCGTGCTGAAGCCCGACCCGCGCATGGTCCGCCACGCCGCCGACCAGCTCGCCCCCGGGCCGCTCGTCTACGTCGGCGACAGCGAGGTCGACGCCGCCACCGCCGCGGCTGCCGGCGCACCCTTCCTGCTCTTCACCGAGGGTTACCGCCGCACGCCGGTCGATGCGCTCCCGCACCGTGCGGCCTTCTCCGCCTTCGCCGAGCTTCCCGGCCTCGTCGCCGAAGTCCTGGGCCCCGCGGAAACCGCATGACCGTGCGCTACCGGCCGATCCCGGAGAGCGGCCGGCCCCGGCCGCCCGGGGCGCTGCCGCTCGCCGGCGGCCCGCTGTGGTTCGACCGCGTCGCCGAGCACCGCCGCGATGCGCCGCCACGCCTGCTTGCCGCGGCCGACCTGCCGCCCGAAGCCCTCGCCGCGCTCATCGCGCCGCGCGCCCCGCTCTGCGGCCTCGCCCTCGACCGCCCGCGGATCATGGGCATCCTCAACACGACGCCGGACAGCTTCTCCGACGGCGGTCTCCACGCCAGCCTCCCCGCCGCCCTCGCCGCCGCCCGGGCGATGGCCGAGGCCGGCGCCGACATCCTCGACATCGGCGGCGAGTCGACCCGCCCCGGCGCCGAGCCGGTGCCGCTCGCCGAGGAGATCGCCCGCACCGTCCCGGTGATCGCCGCCCTCCGCGCCGAGGGCTTCGCGCTGCCGATCTCGATCGATACCCGCAACGCGGCCGTCGCCGCCGCCGCCCTCGACGCCGGCGCCGATCTCTTCAACGACGTCTCCGCCCTCCGCCACGACGCGGCGAGCGCCGGCCTCGCCGCCGCCCGCAGCGTCCCGGTCTGCCTGATGCACGCGCTCGGGGCGCCGAAGACCATGCAGGACGCGCCGGCCTACGACGACGTCCTCCTCGACGTCCTCGACATGCTCGACGCCCGCGTCGCCGCCGCCGAGGCGGCCGGCATCCCGCGGAGCCGCCTCCTCGTCGACCCCGGCATCGGTTTCGGCAAGACCGTCGCCCACAACCTCGCCCTGATCCGCGGCCTGTCAGCCTTTCACGGCCTCGGATGCGCCCTGCTCTTCGGGGCGTCGCGCAAGCGCTTCATCGGCACCCTCGGCGCCGCGCCCGAAGCCCGCGACCGCGCGCCCGGCTCGATCGCCGTCGCGCTCGAGGCTTTGCGGCAGGGCGCGCAGGTGATACGAGTGCACGACGTAAGAGAGACCCGACAGGCCGTCGCCCTGTGGCGCGCCCTGAACGGGGACGAGGAGTAGAGGCATGGCAAGGAAGCTCTTCGGCACCGACGGCGTGCGCGGCCGGGCCAACGACGCCCCGATGACCGCAGAGACGGCGCTCCGTCTCGGCCAGGCCGCCGGGCGCCACTTCACCACCGGCGACCACGCCCACCGCGTCCTGATCGGCAAGGACACGCGGCGCTCCGGCTACATGATCGAGACGGCGCTGATCGCCGGCTTCACCTCCGTCGGCATGGACGTCTTCCTCGTCGGCCCGGTGCCCACCCCCGCCGTCGGCATGCTCGCCCGCTCGATGCGCGCCGACCTCGGCGTGATGATCTCCGCCTCGCACAACCCCTTCGAGGACAACGGCATCAAGTTCTTCGGCCCCGACGGCTTCAAGCTCTCGGACGCCGTCGAAGAGGAGATCGAAGCCCTCCTCGAGACCGCCCCGGCGCTCGCCGAGCCCCGCGCCATCGGCCGCGCCCAGCGCATCGACGACGCGCGTGGCCGCTACATGGAATTCGCCAAGACGACCTTTCCGAAGCGCCAGCGCCTCGATGGTCTCAAGGTCGTCGTCGACTGCGCCAATGGCGCCGCCTATCGCACCGCGCCGGAAGTGCTCTGGGAACTCGGCGCCGAGGTGGTGCCGCTCGCCACCTCTCCCGACGGCTTCAACATCAACGACGGCTGCGGCTCGACCCACCCCGGGGCCGCCGCCGCCGCTGTCGTCGCCCACGGCGCCGACCTCGGCATCAGCCTCGACGGCGACGCCGACCGCGTGGTGATCATCGACGAGACCGGCGCGATCACCGACGGCGACCAGTTCATGGCGCTGATCGCCGACCGCTGGGCGGCCGAGGGCACGCTCGCCAAGGGGACGCTGGTCGCCACCGTCATGTCGAACCTCGGCCTCGAGCGCCACCTCCAGGGCCAGGGCCTGCGGCTGCTGCGCACCGCGGTCGGCGATCGCTACGTGGTCGAGGCGATGCGCGCCGGCGGCTACAACCTCGGCGGCGAACAGTCGGGGCACGTCGTGATGACCGACTTCGTCACCACCGGCGACGGCCTGATCGCGGCGCTCCAGTTCCTTTCGGCGATGGTCGAGACCGGGAAGCCCGCGAGCGCCCTCGCCCGCGTCTTTCCCGCATTCCCGCAGATGCTGACCAACGTCCGCTACCGCAAGGGCGCGGCCCCGCTCGAACAGGAGAGCGTCCGCGCCGCGATCACCGCCGGCGAGGCGCGCATGGGCGACCACGGCCGCCTCCTGATCCGCAAGTCGGGCACCGAGCCCCTCGTCCGCATCATGGGCGAATGCGACAACCCCGACCTCCTGCAGAGCATCGTCGGCGACATCGAAGCCGAAGTCGCGCGCTACGCCTGAGGCCCGCGGCCCCGGCCGAAAGCGCCGCGTCAGCCGCCCGCACCCTGCACCGCTCCGCCCGCGGCGCGCTTCACCGTTGCACCAGGCCGCACCGTCTTCTTCTTCGGCGACACGCTTTTCCGCCGGGGTGCCGCCGAAGAAGAGAGGTGCGAGGCTGCCCCGCCTCTCTTCGGATTTCATACTGGCAGGAAGCCTATCGGGCAGGACGCGGGGCCCCGCCAACAGGCGGGGAGAAAAAACAACTCAGCCGGCGAATGCCGGCTTCCTTCGAAGGGAGGCCGCAAAGGCGGCCGACCGACCAGCGTCGGCCGAGCGGGGGGCGCGCTCTTCGCGCGCGCCTCCCCGAGGTCGGCGCTTCCCCCGGTAAGCCGGGGGGCGCCGCAGCCGCTAGACGTCCAGCTCGCCCTCGTCGACGAAGCGGGCGTTCTCCTGAATATACTGGAAGCGCAGTTCCGGCTTCTTGCCCATCAACCGCTCGACCAGCCCGCCGGTCTCGCCCTCGTCGTCGGCGATCGTGACGCGGATCAGCGTGCGCCTGGTCGGGTCCATCGTCGTCTCCTTGAGCTGCGCCGGCATCATCTCGCCGAGGCCCTTGAACCGCGAGACCTCGATCTTGCCGCGGCCGCCGAGGCCCTTGGCCAGCAGCGCCTCCTTGGCGGCGTCGTCGCGGACATAGACCGACCGCGCCCCTTGAGTCAGGCGGTAGAGCGGCGGCGCGGCGAGGTAGAGGTGGCCGGAGTCGATCAGCGGCCGCATCTGGGTGAAGAAGAAGGTCATCAGCAGCGCGGCGATATGCGCGCCGTCGACGTCGGCATCGGTCATGATGACGATCTTCTCGTAGCGCAGGTCCTCGAGGTTGAACCTCGATCCCGCCTGCACGCCCATCGCCAGCGCGAGGTCGGCGAGTTCCTGGTTCTGCATGAGCTTTGCCGAGGCGGCGCCGAGCACGTTGAGGATCTTGCCGCGCAGCGGCAGCACCGCCTGGGTCTTGCGGTCGCGTGCCTGCTTGGCCGACCCACCGGCCGAGTCGCCCTCGACGAGGAAAAGCTCCGAGCCCTCGCGCGAAGCGCCCGAGCAGTCGGCGAGCTTGCCCGGCAGCCGCAGCTTCTTGACGGCAGTCTTGCGGCTGGTTTCCTTTTCCGCCCGCCGCCGCGCCCGCTCCTCGGCCTTGAGCACGAGATAGTCGAGGATCGCCCCGGCGGTCCGGGTGTCGGCGGCCAGCCAGTTGTCGAAGCGGTCGCGGACCGCCCCCTCGACCAGCCGCGCTGCCTCCTGCGTCGCCAGCCGGTCCTTGGTCTGGCCGACGAACTCCGGCTCGCGGATGAAGACCGAGATCATCGCCGAGCCGCCGGCCATGACGTCCTCGCGGGTGATCTGCGCCGCCTTGCGGTTCGACGACAGCTCGCCGTAGGCCCGCACGCCCTTGAGGATCGCCGCCCAGAAGCCCTGCTCGTGGGTACCGCCCTCCATCGTCGGGATGGTGTTGCAGTAGGAGGCGACGAAGGCATCGCGCTGCGGCGTCCAGTTCACCGCCCATTCGACCGACCCGATCGTCCCCGCCCCGAACTTCTCGGCAAACTCGACCTTCCCGGCAAACGGCTTGTCGGCATAGCACTGCGCGCCTTCGAGCCGCTCGCCGAGATAGTCCGAGAGGCCGCCGGGGAAGTGGAAGGTCGCCTGCTCGGGCGTGTCGTCGCCCGACGACAGGCACTCGGGCGCGCAGCGCCAGCGGATCTCGACGCCGGAGAAGAGGTAGGCCTTGGAGCGCACCATCTTGAGCAGCCGCGACGGCCGGAAGTGGGCGTCGGCGCCGAAGATCTCGGGGTCGGGGTGAAAGGTGACGGTGGTGCCGCGGCGGTTCGCGGTCGGTCCGAGCGTTGCCAGCGGTCCCTGCGGATGGCCGCGCGAGAACTCCTGCCGGTAGAGGATACGGTTGCGGGCGACCTCGACCGCAACCCGGTCCGAGAGGGCGTTGACCACCGAAATGCCGACGCCGTGGAGGCCGCCGGAGGTCTCGTAAGCCTTGCCCGAGAACTTGGCGCCGGCGTGGAGGGTGCAGAGGATCACTTCCAGCGCCGACTTGCCCGGATAACGCGGGTGCGGGTCGACCGGCATGCCGCGGCCGTTGTCGCGGACGGTCAGCGAGAAGTCGGCGTGGAGCTCGACCTCGATGCGGCTGGCGTGACCGGCCACCGCCTCGTCCATCGCATTGTCGACGACCTCGGCGACCAGATGGTGCAGCGCCCGCTCGTCGGTGCCGCCGATGTACATGCCCGGGCGCTTGCGGACCGGCTCGAGCCCCTCCAGCACCTCGATGGAGCTGGCGTCGTAGGCATTGGAGGCCGCGTCGTCGCCGAACAGATCGGGGGCGTGGACCATGGGTCGCCTCTTTTCTTTGTCGTTACCCTACGCCATGGATTGCGAAGGACTGCTCCCCTCTTCCTATATCTTGTCGCGCCCGCGCAGCAAAGAGGTTCGCGCATGCCCCCCATCCTGCAGGACCGCCTGCCCGTCGCCCCGTGGATGGCCGACCACACCCTGCGCCTGCCCGGAACCGTGCCGATCGCGCTGTCGGACTGGTTGCAGCGCGACGAGCGCTTCGCCGCGCAGATGGCCGAGCGCGACCGCCTGATCGCCGGGCGCCCGGCCGAGGTCCATGCCCTCGCCGACAGCGCCCGGCCGGCGGCGGAGGAGCTGCTCGCGCTCGTCCTCTCCCACCTCGATGGCGTCCCGGGCTACGTCCGCGAGGGCGCCGCCATGCGACGGCCCGACGGCGTGCTGGTCCCGCTCGACGGGCCGCCGCTCATCGCAGCCGGGCGTCTGGTTCAGGAGGATCTGGTGATCCTCGAACGTCCCGCGGACGGGGGCGAGCATGTCCTGACCGGGGCGATCCTGTGCTTCCCCTCGAACTGGACGCTCGCCGAGAAGTTCGGCAAGGGCCTCGTCCGCATCCACCTGCCGGTCGATCGCTACGACGAGGGGCTGGCGCGGCGGGTGCAGCGGCTCTTCGACGCCATCCGGCCCGAGACGCCGATGATGCGCGCCAACCTGCTGCTCTACAGCGACCCGGCGCTCCACAACCCGCGTGCCGAATTCGCCCGCCACACCCCGGCCGACGGCGCGGCCGCTTTCGTGCGCGTCGAGCGCCAGACCCTCCTGCGCCTGCCGGTGACGCGGGCCGTGATCTTCTCGATCCACACCTACATGGTCCGGCCCGCGTCGCTGACGCCCGAACAGCGCGCGAAGCTGGCCGAGGTCCGGCCCGGCGCCTTCGCCCCGGACCCGGCGTGAAGGTCTTCGTCCTCACCGGCGCCGGGGTCTCGGCCGAGAGCGGGCTCGGCACCTTCCGCGACAGGGGCGGGATCTGGGCGCGCTTCGACCCGATGAAGCTCGCGACGCCGGAAGCCTTCGCCGCGGACCCCGGCCGCGTCCACGCCTTCTACGACCTGCGGCGGGCCAACCTGCTCGCGGCGACGCCGAACGCCGCCCACAGGGCGCTCGCCGCACTCGAAGCGGGGCTGGCAGCGCGGGACGGCGCCTTGTTCCTCTGCACCCAGAACGTCGACGACCTGCACGAGCGCGCCGGCAGCCTTGCCGTTCACCACATGCACGGCGAACTGCTCAAGGCGCGCTGCACCCGCTGCGGAGCCGTGGCGGACTGGCGGCTGGAATCTGTCCGTCGCAACCCCCTGCCCCGCCTGCGGCCGGGCCGGAGGGATGCGGCCCGACGTGGTGTGGTTCGGCGAGATGCCGCGCGGGCTGGACCGGATCGAGGCGGCGCTGGCCGAGGCCGATCTTTTCGTCGCCATCGGCACCTCCGGCGCCGTCTATCCCGCCGCGGGCTACGTCGCCGAGGCCCGGGCGCTCGGAATCCGTACCATCGAGGTCAATCTGGAGCCCTCCGACACCGCAGGAGCCTTCGAAGAGTCCCGCTACGGGCCGGCCACCGAGACCGTGCCGGCGCTGGTCGCCGAGCTTCTGGCCGAGTCCTAGGCCCGTCGGGCACACGGCGTACCGCTGGCAGGCTCCCCGGGGTCAGTTCCCGCGCCGGGTCATCCCGGCATCCTCCAGGGCGCGGCGCTCGTCGCCGGTCTCGTCGGTCTCGGCGCCGTAGGGGTTGCGCAGGTGAACCGGGCCGCGGCGCTTGCGGCCGACCATGTTGATGCACTCGATGAACACCGAGAAGATCATCGCCGTGTAGATGTAGCCCTTCGGGACATGCGCGCCGAAGGCGTCGGCGACCAGGGACATGCCGATCATGATCAGGAAGCCGAGGGCGAGCACCTTTACCGTGGGGTGCTCCTCGACGAAGGACGCAACCGGGCCGGATGCAACCATCAGCACGATCATCGACAGGATCACCGCGACCGCCATCACCCAGATCTCGTTGGCCATCCCCACCGCGGTCACGATGCTGTCGATCGAGAAGACGAGGTTGATGAGGGCGATCTGGACGACCACACCGGTGAAGCTCGACATCACCCTGGCGCTCGCCTCGCCCTCCTCGCCTTCGAGGCTGTCGTGGATCTCCTGCGTCGCCTTGTAGATCAGGAAGAGGCCGCCGGCGGCAAGGATCAGGTCCTTGCCCGAGACGCCGTGGCCGAAGACATGGATCAGCGGCTCGGTCAGTCCGATGATCCAGCCGATGAACAACAGCAGCACCAGCCGCGGCACCAGTGCCAGCGTCATGCCGGTATAGCGCGCCGTCGCCTGCCGGTCCTTCGGCAACTTGCCGACGAGGACGGCGATCACCACGAGGTTGTCGATGCTGAGCACCACCTCGAGGATGGTGAGGGTGAAGAGGCTTGTAAGCGATTCGAACATAGGCCTACCCCGAAGGCCCCGCCGCGGCGGAACGCAGTGACTTCGGCTCCGCACGCAAGGGCCGTTGCCTCCGGGCGCCCGCAGGCGGAGGCATTCACGCGGAAAAGGGTAGGGGCTCGCCAAGTGATGGTAAAGTCCCCGAGCGGCGGGCAGGGGGCGGCCGGCTCCTGCCCGCCGCCCGCCCTGGTGGGGTCAGTGCCTCCTGCGGCGGGCGAGCATGTTCAGCCCCTCAACCAGCGCCGAGAAGCCCATGGCGGCGTAGATGTAGCCCTTCGGCACGTGGAAGCCGAAGCCGTCGGCGATCAGCGTCATGCCGATCATCAGGAGGAAGCCGAGGGCCAGCATCACGATCGTCGGGTTCTTCTCGATGAAGATGGCGAGCGGCGTCGCCGCTACCAGCATCACGGTGATCGCGACGATGACCGCGATGTACATGATGGCGAGGTAGTCGGTCATGCCGACCGCGGTGATGATCGAGTCGACCGAGAAGACAAGGTCGAGCACGAGGATCTGGAAGATCGCCCCGCCGAGGCTGAGCGTCAGGGTCTCGCCGACGCCGGAGCCGTCCTTGTCTGCCGGATCGACGGTGTGGTGGATCTCCTTGGTCGCCTTCCAGACCAGGAACAGGCCGCCGGCGATCAGGATCAGGTCGCGCCACGAGAAGTCGTGCCCGAAGGCGGAGAACACCGGGGCGGTCATGCCGACGATCCAGGCGATGGTGGCGAGCAGGATCAGGCGCATGATCAGCGCGGCGCCGATGCCGAGGCGGCGGGCGCGGACCCGGTGCTCGGCCGGCAGCTTGTTGGTCAGGATCGAGATGAAGATCAGGTTGTCGATCCCGAGCACCACTTCCATGGCAATCAGGGTGATCATCGCGGCCCAGCCTTCGGGCGTGGTCAGGAAGACGAAGTGGGTGGCGAAGAAATCGGCCATTGCGGCTCCTCGATGCGTCAGTCGGAAACGCAGGTCTCGTGTCCCGCGCCGGCGGATCGTGCCGTCGCGCGCCTCCCGCCGGTGGACGCGGCCGACGGATCACTCCACGCCGGCCCTCCGTGCGACGGAATGACGCACTCGCAGACCATGAAGTGCGGCTCGGTCCCGATTTCAACCGGCCTTCACGCCGGAACACTCACGAATTCGGCCGAGTGTGGCGACACCGCGTCGCCCCCTGGCCGCGGCGATCATCCCTTCGCGGCGAGCGCGTCGAGGATGCGCGCCCACGAGCGGATGCCCTTGTGGAAGCTCGACAGCTCGTATTTCTCGTTCGGGCTGTGGATGCGGTCGTCGGCAAGGCCGAAGCCGGCCATCACCACCGGCACGCCGAAGGTCGTCTCGATCAGTGTCGCCACCGGGATCGAGCCGCCGCCACCGACGAAGGCCGCATCCTTGCCCCATTCGTCGGTGAGCGCGGCCTGCGTGGTGCGGAACACCGGCCCGGAGGTGTCGAAGGCGACGGCGGTGCCCGAGCCATGCTCGTGGAAGTCGACGGTGCAGTCGGCCGGCAGCCGCGCCTTGACGTGCGCGCGGAAGGCGGCGCGAACCTTGTGCGGGTCCTGGTCGAAGACGAGGCGGAAGGAGACCTTGGCGGAAGCCTGCGCCGGGATCACCGTCTTGAAGCCGGCGCCCTGATAGCCGCCGCCCATGCCGTTGACCTCGGCTGTCGGCCGCGACCACGTCATCTCCAGCACGGACCGGCCCTTCTCGCCGGCCGGCACCGAGAGCCCGATCTCGCCGAGGAACTGCGCCGGGTCGAAGTCGAGCTTCCCCCAGCTCTCGCGGAGCGCGTCGGGGAGTTCGGGGACGCCGTCGTAGAAGCCCTCGAGCGTGACCCGGCCGTCGGCGTCGTGCAGGTCGGCGAGGATGCGGGCGAGGACGTGGTTGGGGTTGGCCGCGGCCGAGCCGTAGAAGCCCGAGTGCAGGTCGCGGTCGGCGGCGTGGATGACGATCTCCTCGCCGCAGAGGCCACGCAGCGAGGTGGTGATCGCCGGGGTCGCCGCGTCCCACATGTTGGTGTCGCAGATCAGCGCGATGTCGGCGGCGAGCTCGTCCTTGTTGGCGGCGAGGAACGGCGGCAGGTTCACCCCGCCCAACTCCTCCTCGCCTTCCAGCAGGATGGTCATGGGGATGGGCAGCGCACCCGTCACCGCCTTCCACGCGCGGCAGGCTTCGACGAAGGTCATCAGCTGGCCCTTGTCGTCGGCGGTGCCGCGGCCGATCAGCATCCGCGTGCCGTCGGGCCGGGTGACGATCTTCGGATCGAAGGGATCGTTGTCCCAGAGTTCCAGCGGATCGACCGGCTGCACGTCGTAGTGGCCGTAGAACAGGACCGAGGGGCCACTGCCGGCGCGGTCGTGGCCGACGACCATGGGATGTCCGGCGGTGTCGCGGACCGCGGCGTCGAAGCCGATCTCGCGCAGGTCGGCGGCGTGCCACTCGGCGCAGGCGCGGGTCTCCGCAGCGAAGGCCGGGTCGGTGGAGATCGACTTCAGCCGCAGCGTGGCGAAGAGGCGCTCCAGCGCGGCGTCGAGATTGGCGTCGATGGTCGCGAGGACCTTGTCGAGATCGGACATCGTTTCCCCCAGATTTTTCTCAGGCCGGGCCGAGCGGCAGGCCGAGCAGTGCCCACGCGACGAGCAGCCCCGTCCACAGCACCATCAGGACGACGGTATAGGGCAGCATCAGCGAGACGATGGTGCCGATCCCGGCGTCCTTCTGGTATTTGGCGGCGAAGCCGACCATCACCCCGAGATAGACGTTGAGCGGCGTGATGACGTTCGCCGGCGAGTCCCCGACGCGGTAGGCGGCGAGCACCATGTTCGGATCGCCGCCGAGCCGCATGAACAGCGGGATGAACACCGGCGCGAAGATCGCCCACTTGGCGACGGCGCCGGTGATGATCAGGTCGATGAAGAAGATCACCACGATGAAGATGATGATGTAACTCACCAGCCCGAGCGGCACCGTCTCGAGGAAGTCGGCGAGATTCCCCGCCAGCACGGTGGCAATGTTGGTGAAGTTGAAGAAGGCTATGAACTGGGCGATCACGAGAAGCAGGAAGATCAGCCCGGCCATGCCGGAAAAGGTCTTGACGATCATTCCGATGGCCGCGGTCAGATCCTTCACCGTGCCGGCGCCCTTGCCGTAGGCGAAGCCGACCGTGAAGAACAACGCGCTGATCTGAACGATGAGCCCGGACATGAACGGCGAGCCGGAGAGGATCTCGCCGGTCTCGGGGTGGCGCAGCGGCGCCCCGGGCGGCACGAGCAGAAGACCGATCACCACGACGTAGCCGAGCAGCGCATAGCCGGCGAAGCGCAGGCCGCGCAACTGCGTCGGCGTCAGCGGCAGCTGCGCCTCCACCGGCACGCCGCCTTCATAGGGGCCGAGGTGCGGCTCGACGACCTTGTCGGTCAGGATGGTGCAGACGATGCCCATCAGGATCGAGGAGGCGATCATGAAGTAGAGGTTGCCGACGAGGGTGACCTCGCGGGTGGGATCGACCATGCGGATGGCGTCGTTCGTCATCTCGGCCAGGAGCGCATCGGTCGGGGTCACGAAGAGGTTGACGAGGAACACTGCCGCAACGCCGGAGAAGGCGGCGGCGAGGCCTGCGAGCGGATGGCGGCCGAGGCTGTGGAAGGCGGCGGCGCCGAGGGGCACCAGCACGAGGTAGCCGGCGTCAGCGGCGATCGAGGAGGTGACGCCGAGCATGACGATGATGAAGGTGAAGATCGAGCGGGGCGCGATCTCGACGATCTTGCGCACCAGCGTGGCGATCAGGCCGGACTCCTCGGCGACGCCGACGCCGACCATGGCGACGATGATCACGCCGACCGCGCCGAAGTTCATGAAGTTCGGCACGATCGAGGTGAAGAGGAAGCGGATGCCGTCGGCGGAGAGCAGGCTGCGCACCGCCGTCGTCTGCGTCACGATCTCGCCCGAGGCCGGGTCGATCACATCGTAGGTGGCCGACCAGCCCACCAGGCCCAGGATCACCGACAGGGCGATGACGAGCCCGATCAGGATGAAGAAGATGATCGCCGGATGCGGGACCTTGTTGCCGACCCGCTCGATGGTGCTGAGGAAGCCGTCGAGCGCGCCGTGCGACTGCTCGGCCGGACCGGTCGCCCCTTTCGTCGTGGCCATCTTCCCTGAACTCCCCTCGGTCCGGGCGCGTCGCGGCGGCCAGTTTTTTCTTTAGGCGTCAAGCGCCTGCGCCGCCCGGTCGCAGCCGACCGTACAGCGGTTGCGATTGCGCCGGCAAGGGATTCGTGCCACGGAGCCCGGCGGGGGCGGCCCGGGTCGCGGCCGCACGCCGATATCGACCGCGGGGGCTGGCTTGACCGATATCTGGATCGTCTTCGGCATCATCGCCGTCGTCATCGCACTCTTCGTCTGGGACCGCCTGCCGGTCGTGGTCGTGTGCGTCGGCTGCGCCCTGTCGCTGTGGCTGACCGGCGTCGTCACCCTCAACCAGAGCCTCGCCGGCTTCGGCGATCCCGCGACGGTCTTCGTCGCCTCGCTCTTCGTCGTGAGCGCGGCGCTGGAGAAGACCGGCATCACCGCCCGGGCGGGACAGCTCCTCGTCTCGGGCGCCGGCGACAGCCGGCCGCGGCTGATCGGACTGATGATGCTCTTCGTCGGCGTCCTGTCCGCCCTCATCAGCGTCAACGGCGCCGTCGCGGCCCTGCTCCCGATGGTTGTGGTGACCGCGATGCGCCTGCGCTATCCGCCGTCGCAGCTGCTGATGCCGCTGGTCTTCGGCGGCCACGCGGGCTCGATGCTGGCGCTGACCGGTACGCCGGTGAACGTCCTCGTCCTCGAGGCTTCGCTCGAGGCCGGGCGCGAGGGCTTCAACTACTTCGAGTTCGCCTGGGTCGGCATCCCGCTCGTCATCGGCGGCATCGTGATCGCGATCCTCTTCGGCCGCCGCCTCCTCCCCGAGCGCGAGAGCCGGGTGCTGCCGCCGGACCTCAGCACCCACGCGCGCACGCTGGTCGAGCAGTTCGGCCTCACCACCGGGATGCACCAGCTCCGCATCCGCGAGGACTCGTCCCTCGTCGGGACGTCCCGCGCCACGCTGGATCTCTCCGGCGCCGGCGAGGCGACGCTGGTCACGGTGCGGGAGCCGGAGGGCGGCGGCGCCCGGCTCGGCGCGCTGAAGGTCGGCGACATCCTCGTGGTCCGCGGCGAGGGCGAGGCGATCGCCGCCGTCGCCTCGACCTTCGGGCTCGGCCTCCGCGACGACGCCGAGACCGGCGGCGACATCGCCGACCATCTCTTCAACCGTGCCTCCGGGCTCGCCGAGGTGGTGATCCCGCCGCGCTCGCCGCTGATCGGCCAGCGCCTCTTCCCCGGCATGGTCACCCCGAGCGGCAACCTGATCGTCCTCGCCGTCCAGCGGCAGGGGCAGGAGATCGCCGGACCGCTCGCCGCCGGCGACACCATGCTGCTCCAGGGAACCTGGGCCGCCCTCGACGACCACCTCGCGCCGGCGGAGGTCCTCGTCGTCAACTCGCCCGATCTCGTGCGGCGCCAGGCCCTGCCGATGGGACCGGGGGCGATCCAGACCCTCGTCATCCTCGCCGGCATGGTCTTCCTGCTCGCCACCGGCCTCGTGCCCGCCGCGGTCGCGGGCCTCGTCAGCGCCGGCGCGGTGATCCTCGTCGGGGTGCTCACCGTCGACGAGGTCTACCGGGCGATCAACTGGACGACCGTGATCCTCGTCGGGGCGATGATGCCGCTGTCGACGGCGATCACCGAGACCGGCGCGGCGCGCCTTCTCGCCGACGGGCTGATTGCCGGCGTCGGCGGCTTCGGCCCGCGGGCGTTGCTCGCGGGGCTCTTCGTTCTGACGGCGGTCCTCGGGCAGGTGATCTCCAACACCGCGACGGCGCTGATCATCATCCCGATCTCGGTCGTCGCCGCCGTCGAGATGGGGCTCTCGCCGCAGCCCGTCCTGATGTGCGTCGCCGTCGCGGCGTCGGCGTCCTTCCTGACCCCGGTCGCGACGCCGACGAACCTGATGGTGATGGAACCCGGCGACTACCGCTTCGGCGACTACTGGAAGTTCGGCCTGCCGATGATGATCTGGTTCTTCATCGTCGCCGTCGGCCTCGTGCCGGTCATCTGGCCGTTCTGAGGCCGTCGAGGAAGGCGCCGGCACGGTCCAGCGCCTTTTCTGTCGCCGCCTCGTCGAAGACGAGCGTGCTCAACGCCGCGCGGTCCTGCTGGTCGAAGGCGTGGGTGACGCCGGAGAGCACCAGCGTCTGGACCGGAGAGCCCCGCGTTTCCAGTCCCTGCGCGATCGCGAGGCAGTCGTCGGCGTCGGCGATCGCGTCGTCCTTGCTCAGCACGAAGAGCGTCGGCACCGGCCGCCGCCAGCCGCCGTGCGCGGCGCGGTTGGCCGGCCCGCAGTAGGGATAGAGCAGGATCGTCCCCGCGACGCCGGCGAGCGGATCGTCCTCGGGATCGTCGGGCAGCGCCGCGAGGTTGAAGGGCAGTCGTCGCGGCGGATCGAGGGCCAGCAGATCCATGATCGCCCAGCCGCCGTGGGAGGCGCCAACCAGCACGATCCGGTCGGGATCGACGAAGCGCATCCGCCGGGCGTCGGCCAGCGAGACCAGCACGTCGCCGGCGCGCTCGGAGCCCATGAACATCTGACCGGCGCAGATCAGCCGCCAGACGTCGTGGTCGCCAAAGCCCCGCGGCGTGTGGCTGTCGACGATGATCGCCGCCCAGCCGTGGGCGTTGAGCATCGCCGCCCAGCGGTCGAGGTTGTCCTTGGGCCCGTCGCAGCCGGAATAGAGCAGCGCCGTCGGAAAGCGTCCGTCGCCCGCGGGCTTCGCGATGCGGTAGTAGGGCCGCAGCTTGGCCGCCAGCGCCTCCGGCTGCATCCGGTGCACGCCCCAGCCCTGGTAGTGGGCGAGCGAATTGCCCGCAACGGCGAGCACGACGAAGACGACGAAGGCTCCAGCCCCGGCCAGCATCCTCTTTCCCCTGCGCCCGAGCCTCTTCACGTCATTCGACGGCGAAATGCGTCTTGAGCCGCTCGAGGTCGGCCGGCGCCCAGCCCTCCGGCGCGGTCACGGCAACCCAGGCGTCGATGTAGTGCTCGGGCGCGTAGTCGTGGCCATGACCGCGCGGCACCGCCAGTCCGACCGCCATGTCGAGGCCGAGCTGGAGGAAGGTGACCACCGGATACCAGCGCAGCTCCGGCGAGACATCGGGCCCGACCGGCGCCCCCATCCAGTCCGGCTTGCGCCACAGCGTGTCCGGCGAGAAGAAGGTGATCGGGTCGCTCGCATACTGGAGATAGACGAACCGCATCGGCCCCCAGGCCGCGCCGGCCATGTCGAGGTGGTTCTCCTGGTTGGTGAAGCGGATGATCGAGCTGTCGCCGAAGGTCGGCAGCCACTCGGGACTGCCGGGGTTGCGGTGGCGGGTGGCGTCGAGCCAGCGCTGGGTGGTGAACGGCGGGCCGCTCCACACCGCGCCGTTGAAGGGATCGCCGATCACCTCCTCGAGCTGGAACGACTGGTTCGAGCCGTGGGCGCCGAGGCTGAGGCCCTGGAGGTAGAGCCGCGGCCGATGGTCCTTCGGCAGCGTTGTCCAGTAGCCGTAGACGGCGCGGAACATCGCCCGCGCGGCGTCGCTGCCGTAGCCCGGCTCGACGAGGAGCGAAATCCAGCTGGTCAGGTAGGAATACTGCATCCCGACGATGGCGGTATCGCCGCCCTGGAGATACTCGAGCGTATCCATCGCCGCCGGGTCCATCCACCCGGTGCCGGTCGGGGTGGCGACGACGAGGAGCTTGCGGTCGAAGGCGCCGGTGCGGACCATCTCGTCGAGGAGGAGCTTCGCCCGGTCGTCGATGTCGTCGGCGGAGTTGAGCCCGACGTAGACCCGCAGCGGCTGTTTCGCCGGCCGGCCGGTGAAGGTCGCGATATCCGCCTCGGTCGGCCCCGAGGCGATGAACTGGCGCCCGGCGCGACCGAGATCCTGCCAGGTGACCAGCGAGGCGGCGCTGCCCGTCACCATCGGGTCGGTCGGCTCGTCGTATTGCGGCTCGATCAGGGCGTCGAGGGCGGCGAAGGAGGTCTCCGACAGCTGCATGAACGCCCGGAAGATCACCCCGTCCGCAACCATGAAGAACAGCGCCGCGGCAACCAGCAGCGCGATTGCCCGCGACACCTTGTCGGGCACGTAGCGGTCGACCCGGCGCCGGGCCAGCGAAAAGACCCGCGCGAACAGCCGCGCAAGCGCCATGACGACGACGAAGACCAGCGCCGCAATCGCCGCGACCTCGATCGGGCGGGCGCTCTCGACCGGCGCCATGCCCATCGGCGCGCGGATCGAGTTCTGCCAGCCGGTCGCCTTCCACAGGAAGGAAAGCACGATCGCCGCCGCCACCGCCGCGGCGATCCACGTCAGCCCGCGCCCGAGGCGGTCGCTGGGGAAGGGCAGTTCGAGATAGGCCCAGATCTCGCGGCAGAGCACGCCGACGCCATAGCCGATCGCGAAGCAGACCCCGCCGAGCACCCCCTGCAGCAGGAAGGTCCGCGGGATCAGCGACGGCGTCAGCGAGGCGGCGAGAAACAGCGCCCCGATCATCAGGCCGAGCCCGGAGAATGACCGCCACAGCGAGGCGACCCCGCCGCCCAGTCGCGCCACCGGCCCGCGTCGGCCGGTCGTGCGCGCCACGACGGGCGCGGCGCGTTGTCCGGCAGGGCCGGCGGGAACGGGCGAACGGACAGCCATCGGGGGCCTCGCGGGTAGTTGTCTGTGACCTGAGCCCCCTTAGCACCGAATCGGGACTGCCGAAACCGGCGGCATCGGTGCCGGAAATCATGCCGCAGCCGGAAAATCGGCATTGGTCTCAACGGGTTTTCGTTGACAAGCAAGGGGGGCCGGAGCGAACTGCCGGCGCGGAGAACCCCGGCGCGCCGGGTTCCGGGGGCATTGCGAAAAGGGGGCCTGCCATGGCCGAATCACTGTCGCTCGACGCCGCGGTGGCCGAGGGCCAGGCGCACGTCGAAAGGGCGATCCGGCGTAACACGACGCTGTTTCTCGTCCAGGCCGCGCTGATGATCGCCGCCGGCGTCGTCGCCCTCGTCTATCCGCTGCTGTCGACGATCGCGGTGACGCTGATCCTCGGCTGGATGCTGATCTTCTCGGGCGTCATCCAGGCGATCACGGTGATCGCCAACCGCCGGCTGCCGCACTTCTGGCTGCAGTTCATCTCCGCGGTGCTCTCGATCGTCGTCGGCCTGATCTTCGTGCGCAATCCAGGCGTGGCGGTGGCGACGCTCGCGCTCCTCCTCGTGATCTTCTTCTTCGTCGAGGGCGTCGCGAAGGTGGTGCTGGCGCTCAGCATCCGGCCGCTGCCCAACTGGGGCTGGGTCCTCGCCAGCGGCATCATCGGCATCCTGATCGGGGGCTGGCTGCTGATGAACCCCGCGCTCTCGATCCTCGTGCTCGGCCTCTTCATCGGCATCCAGCTGATCTCGGAGGGCATCGCCATCGGCTGGATGGCCCTCAGCCTGCGCAAGGCCGCCTGATGGCCGACGCGCCGGTGGACGACGCGAAGCCCTCGCGCCAACGGGTTCGCGTCGATCTCGCGCTCCAGGGCGGCGGCTCGCACGGCGCCTTCACCTGGGGGGCCCTCGACCGCCTGCTCGAGGAGGACTGGATCGAGGTCGAGGGCATCTCCGGCACGTCCGCCGGCGCGATGAACGCCGCGGTCTTCGCCTCCGGCATGGCCACCGGCGGCCGCGACGGCGCGCGCGCGGCCCTCGAGGAGTTCTGGCGCCGGGTGTCCCGTGCCGCCATGCTCAGCCCCTTCCAGCGGACGCCCCTTGACCGGATGACCGGCAACTGGACGCTCGACCACGCCCCGGCCTTCATCGCCATGGACCTGATGGCGCGGCTGGTCTCGCCCTACGCCGCCGGCTCCGGCTCCGCCAACCCGCTCGCCGACATCCTCTCCGAAGTCATCGACTTCGAGCGGCTGGCCAGCGGCCCGGTCAAGCTCTTCATCACCGCCACCAACGTCCGCACCGGGCGCGGCCGCGTCTTCCGCAAGCACGAGATCACCCCCCAGGTGCTGCTCGCCTCGGCCTGTCTCCCGACGATGTTCCAGGCGGTCGAGATCGACGGCGAGCCCTACTGGGACGGCGGCTTCAGCGGCAACCCGACCCTGACGCCGCTGGTGCGCGAGTGCGAGTCGGGCGATACCTTCCTCGTCCAGATCAACCCGACCGTGCGCCAGAAGGCACCGCGCTCGGCCCGGGAGATCGCGAGCCGCATGAACGAGATCTCGTTCAACGCGGTGCTGCTGAAGGAACTCCGGATGATCGCCGTGCTCCGCCAGGTCGTCGACGCCGGCAGCGGCGAGGGCCGGCGCTGGGCGGGCATGCGCATCCACCGCATCGACGGCGACATCATGGAAAAGCTCGGCGACTCCTCCAAGCTCAACGCCGAATGGGCCTTCCTGACCATGCTCCGCGACGAGGGCCGCAAGGCCGCCGCCGACTTCGGCGCCGCGCACAGTGCCGACATCGGCGTGCGCTCGACCTACGATCTCGACAGCCTGCTGGACGGGATCTGATCCCGTGCCGGCCGGGCCCACGGAGAAAGGCTCGACCCCCGGCGTGATCCGCGCCGCCGCCGTCGCGGTGATCGCCTTCGTCATCGTCGTGACGCTTTCCGCCGGCGCCCGCGTGATCCTGCCGGTGGTCGAGGCGCTGGTGGTCTGGTTCGTGCTCAACGCCGTCGCCGACGGTGTCGGGCGCATCCCCGTCGTCGGGCGCCATCTGCCGCGCGGCCTCGCCCTGATTGCCGCCGCGCTCTTCGCCTTCGTGGTCGGCTTCCTCGTCGTCGAGAACTCCGTCCGCACGGTCAGCGATCTCGGACCCCGGGCGGTCAGCCTCGGCCACGGCCTCGATCCCGTCCTCGTCTGGTTCGCCGACCGCCTCGGCGTGGAGCGCGAGGCGATGCTCGGCCGCTTCGTCGGCGGCCTCGGCATCGAGACCGCCATTCGCGGCATCCTCGCGGCGACGGTCAGCACCATCAGCCAGTTCAGCATCGTCGCGATCTACGTCGCCTTCCTGCTCGTCGATCAGCAGTTCTTCGAGGCCAAGCTGCGCATTCTGGTCCCCGATCCCGCGCGGCAGGCCCGGGTGCGCACGATCCTCGGGCGCATCGTCGGAGCGATCCACGCCTACCTGCGGGTGATGGCTTTCGTCAGCCTGCTGACCGCCACGCTCAGCTACGTCATCCTGCTCCTCGTCGGCGTCGAATACGCCGGCTTCCTCGCCACGGCGATCTTCTTTCTCAACTTCATCCCGACCATCGGCTCGATCCTCGGCACCATCCTGCCCGTCGCCTTCGCCCTCCTGCAGTTCCAGACGCTCGGCCTGCCGCTTCTGGTCCTCGCCGGCGTCGGCCTCGTCCAGTTCGTCATCGGCAACGTCCTTCTCCCCAGACTGTCGTCGGGCACGCTCAACATCAGCCTCTTCGTCACCCTCTTCGCGCTCTTCGCCTGGGGGGCGATCTGGGGGGTGACCGGCATGTTCGTGGCGATGCCGCTGACCGCGATCATCATCATCACGATGAGCTACTTCCCGGCGACCCGCCCCTACGCCATCGCCCTCTCGCGCACCGGCGAGTTCGAGGAAACCTGACGCGCCTGCTCAGGCGGCCTCGTGGGCGTTCGCCGCGAAGAGCGCCAGCGTATAGGGGTCCTTGGCGCGTCGGGCTGCCAGGTCGGCGCGGTCGAGCGCCTCGACCGCGCCGCCATTGCGCATGACAAGCAGGCGGTCGCACATATGGTCGACGACGGCGAGGTTGTGGCTGACCATGAGGTAGGTGAGCCCGCGCTCGGCCCGAAGCCGGGCGAGGAGGTTCAGCACCTCGGCCTGCACCGAGGCGTCGAGCGCCGAGGTCGGCTCGTCGAGCAGCATGATCTCCGGCTCCAGCATCAGCGCCCGGGCGATGGCAACGCGCTGGCGCTGCCCGCCCGAAAGCTGGTGCGGGTAGCGGAAGCGGAAGCGCGGATCGAGCCCGACGTCGGAGAGCGCCTTCAGCACCCGCCCGTCGCGGCCGGCGATGCCGTGGATCGCCAGCGACTCGGCCAGCGTCGCGTCCACCGTGCGCTTCGGATGGAGCGAGGCGTAGGGGTCCTGGAACACCATCTGCACCCGCCGCACGAAGTCCTTGTCCCGCCGCCGCGGCACCGGCTTGCCGTCGATGCGGATGGCTCCGCCAGAAACCGGGGCGAGCCCGCAGATCGCCCGGAGGATCGTCGACTTCCCCGACCCCAACTCCCCGACGAGGCCGAAGGATTCGCGGTCGGCGACGGTGAGCGAAACGTCCCGCACCGCCCGGATCGAGCGCCGGCCCTGCTGGAAGGTCACCGAGAGGTTGTCGATCTCGATCGTCGCCATCGCGCCCTACTCCGCCCAGGCCGCGTCGCGGTCGAGCACCGGCAGCGGCCCGCGGTCGCCGCCGATCTTCGGCAGGCAGTTGAGCAGCCCGCGGGTATAGGGATGCTTCGCCGCATCGAGATCCGACGCCGCCAGTTCCTCCATGACCTTGCCGCGGTACATGACCATCACCCGGTCGCAGAACCGCGCCACCAGCTGGAGGTCGTGCGAGATGAAGAGCAGCCCGAGCCCGCGCTCGCGCACCAGCCCGTCGAGGATCTTCAGCACCTCCGCCTGCACCGTCGCGTCGAGCGCCGAGGTCGGCTCGTCGGCGATCAGCAGGTCGGGCTCGGGGATCAGCATCATCGCGATCATCACCCGCTGGCCCATGCCGCCCGAGAGCTCGTGCGGATAGGCGTCGAGAACCCGCTCGGGGTCGCGGATCTGCACCGCCTCCAGCATCTCGATCGCCTTCGTCCGCGCCGAACGCGCGCCCATGCCGTCGCGGCGGCGCAGGCCCTCGGTCAGCTGCTTGCCGATCTTCATCACCGGGTTGAGGGAGTATTTCGGGTCCTGCATGACCATGGCGATCCGCTGGCCGCGCAGCGCCCGCATCTGGCGGTTCGATGCGGTGAGGAGATCGATCCCGTCGAACGTCATTCGCCGCGCGGTGACGTCGGCGCCGGGGATCAGCCGCAGGATCGAGCGGCCGGTCATCGTCTTGCCCGACCCGAACTCGCCGACGATCGCCAGCCGCTCGCGGCCGAGGCTGAAGGAAACGCCGCGCACCGCCTCGACCGGCCCGGCTTCGGTCGGGAAGGTCACGCGCAGGTCCTCGACCTCGAGCAGGTTCACGACCGTCCCCCGCTGCGCGGGTCGAGGACGTCACGCAAGCCGTCGCCGAGCAGGTTGAAGCCGAGCGAGACGAGGAAGATCGCGAGGCCGGGCATCGCCGCCACCCACCACTGGTCGAAGAGGAACTTGCGTCCCGAGGCGATCATCAGCCCCCATTCCGGCAGCGGCGGTTGCGCCCCGAGGCCGAGGAAGCCGAGGCCGGCCGCGGTCAGGATGATCCCCGCCATGTCGAGCGTCACCCGGATGATGACCGAGGGCACGCACATCGGCGCGACGTGGGAGAGCAGGATACGCGCCCCGCTCGCACCCTGCAGGTGCGCCGCGGCGATATAGTCCGAGTTGCGCACCGTCAGCGTCTCCGCCCGGGACACCCGCGCATAGGGCGGCCAGGCGGTGAGGGCGATGGCGAGGACGGCGTTGCCGATCCCCGGGCCGAGCGCCGCGACGAAGGCGAGGGCGAGGATCAGGCGGGGGAAGGCGAGGAAAATGTCGGTGAGGCGCATCAGGATGCGATCGACCCAGCCGCCGTAGTAGCCCGCCACCGTCCCGATCAGCAGCCCGAAGACCGGCGCCGTCACCGTGACGAGCAGCACGATGTAGAGGGTGATCCGCGCGCCGTAGACCAGTCGGCTCCAGATGTCGCGCCCGAACTCGTCGGTCCCGAGCAGGTGCCCGGGCGAGAAAGGCGGCAGCAGCCGCTGCGCCAGGTCCTGCGCGATGGGGTCGGCCGTCGCGAGCAGCGGCGCCGCGACGGCCATGACCACCAGCGCCACGACGATCCCGAGGCCGAGCAGCGCCAGCGGATTGCGGGCGAGCCGGAGCCACCCGCGATAGAACTGCCCGAGCCGCGCCTGCCGCCGCGAGGCCGGGCTCGCGTCGAGCAGCCACGCCCGCGACAGCCCGCTCATTGTCGGGCCCGCGGGTCGAGCAGGCGATAGAGCAGGTCCGAGAGCATGTTGAGCAGGACGAAGACCGTGCCGACGACGACGGTTCCGCCCATGACCGCCGCCATGTCGGCCGAAAACAGCGCGTTGGTGATGTAGAGGCCGAGTCCGGGCCAGGCGAAGACCGTCTCGGTCAGCACCGAGCCCTCGAGCAGGGCCGCATAGGAAAGCGCGATGACGGTGACGAGCGGCACCGAGACGTTGCGGAGCGCGTGGACCCAGATCACCCGCCACTCCGGCATCCCCTTCACCCGCGCCGTGGTGACGTACTCCTGTCCGAGCTGCTCGAGCATGAACGAGCGCGTCATCCGGCTGATGTAGGCCATCGAGTAGGCGCCGAGCACCAGCGCCGGCAGCACGAGATGGGTCAGCGCGTTGGCGAAGACGTCCCACGCCCCCGCCAGCGCCGAGTCGATGAGGATCGACCCCGTTACCCGCGCCACGTCGAGCTCGACGATGAATTCGTAGGAGGTATCGAGCCGCCCCGGCCCGCCGACCCAGTGCAGCTTGCCATAGAAGACGAGGAGCCCCATCAGCCCGAGCCAGAAGACCGGCATCGAATAGCCGATCAGCCCGACCAGCCGCACCACCTGGTCGGCGATCGTCCCCGGCCGGGTCGCGGCGAGCACCCCGGCCGGGATGCCGAGCAGCACCCCGAAGAGCGTCGCGATCGTGGCCAGCTCCAGCGTCGCCGGAAAGACCCGGGCGATGTCGTCGATCACCGGCTGCCCGGTCAGCAGGGACTTGCCGAGGTTGCCGGTCGCCGCGTCGCGCACGTAGATCACGAACTGCGTCCACAGCGGATCGTTCAGGCCCAGCGCCTCCTTGGCGGCGTCGTATTGGGCCTGCGTCGCGCGTTCGCCGATGATCGAGAGCACCGGGTCGATGGGCATCACCCGGCCGATGACGAAGGTGACGGCGAGCAGGCCGAGCAGCGTCACCGCCAGCGTCAGCAGGAAGTCCGCGACACCGCGCCCGAAGAGCACGGCCCGCTCGAGATGTCCCGGCCCGCTGATGTCTTCCTGATGCGCCATCCCGTTCGTCCGGCGGGCCGCGGACGGCCCGCCGGACTGCTGCCGCTATTTCTTCGACGTCGTGTAGAAGGCGGCCGAACTGATCGAGCCGCCGGCCGAGAAGCCCTCGACGTTGGAACGCATCGCCACCTGCTCGATCTGCTGGAACATCGGCGCGATCGGCGCGACATTCTGGTGGATCCGCTGGATCTCCTCGTACATCGCCGCCCGCTTGTCGCCGTCCATCTCCAGCACGGCGGCGTTGGTCTCGTCGTTGGTCTCGGTCGCCGGCCAGGCGTTGCGCCAGGCGAGGATGCCGGTGTTGTTGCCCTCGTCCGAGTTGTCCGGGTTGCGCGCGAAGGTATCG
Source organism: uncultured Alphaproteobacteria bacterium (assembly GCA_963798235.1). GTDB lineage: Bacteria > Pseudomonadota > Alphaproteobacteria > Rhodobacterales > Rhodobacteraceae > Amaricoccus. The sequence goes on from CAWCSN010000001.1 coordinate 459,550, forward strand.
GCGTTGGTGTGCGGGTCCGGATAGTCCGGCCCCCAGGCTTCCATGATGAACTCGTGCTTGCGCGCCCGGTACTCGCCGAGGATCTCCGCGCCGGTGCCGACCCGCAGCTCGAGGTTGATCCCCGCCTGCGCCATGGTGTTCTGCAGCGACTGGCCGATCTCCAGCCGCTCCTGGTCGTTGCGCACGAAGAGCTTGGCGTCGATATGGTCGACGCCCGCCTCCTTGAGCAGCCCCTTCGCCTTCTCGACGTCGAGCGAATAGGGCGCGTCGTCGATCGCCCCGAGGAAGCCCGCGGGCAGGAAGGCCTGATGGACGATGTTCGAGCCCTTGAGGAAGCTGTCGGCCATGCCCTGATAGTCGATCAGGTACTTCACCGCCTCGACCACCTTCGGGTTGTCGAGCGGCGGCACCTTCTGGTTCAGCCCGAGGTAATAGATCCGCCCACGCTGCTCGTTGACGACGGTGATGTCGGGATTGCCCTCGACGCCGGCGATGTCGACCGGGGTCAGCTTGCGGGCGATGTCGATGTCGCCGCTCTCCAGCAGCAGGCGCTGGGTCGCCGGCTCCGCGACGTGGCGCACGAAGACCCGCGCGAGCGGCGGCGCCCCCCGCCAGCCGTCCGGCACCGCCTCGAGGATGTAGCTGTCCGACGGCTTGTAGGAACGCAGCTTGTAGGAGCCCGAGCCGGCCGAATTGGTCTTCAGCCACTCGTAGCCGAGATCGCCGTTGGCCTCGTGCGCCAGCGCCTCCTTCTTGTCGACGATCGAGGCGACGATCGAAGTCAGGCAGTTGTAGAAGAAGGTCGGCGCGTAGGGCTTGTCGACGACGATGACGAGCGTCCCGTCGTCGGTCGCCTTGATGTTCTCGGCGACGTTGTCGGCGGTGAAGCCGAACTGCGTCAGGATGAAGGCCGGGGTCTTGTCGAGGATGACCGCGCGCTGCAGCGACCAGGCCGCGTCCTCGGCCGTCACCGGATTGCCCGAGTGGAATTTCGCGCCCGGCCGCATCTTGAAGGTGTAGGTGACGCCGTCGTCCGCCACCGACCAGCTCTCCGCGAGGCCGGGAACCAGCGGGCCGAGGTTCATCGGGTCGAGCTCGATCAGCGAGTCGTAGATGTTGTTGAGCATGTCGTTGCCCGAGAACTCGAACGACTCCGCCGGGTCGAGCGAGACGATGTCGTCGATCTTGTCGGCGACGACGAGGGTATCGGCAGGGGTCTCGGCAAAGGCGGCGGTCAGGGATAGCGGCGCGGCCGCGAGCCCGATGGCGAGCGCGCAGACGGCACTCCAGCTCCTGGTGGCGAACATGGTTCTTCTTGACTCCCCAGTGGACGACCGGCCGCCGCGAGGACGACCGAACACGCGCCAGTTTGACAATGCTGCGCACCACTTGTCCACAAGGCTGCGTAACGCCGTCGCACATGACCTCTGACCGGACGCCCGGGAACGGCCGGTATCGGCACGCGTTGGGCGGTGCCGGGCGATGGTTTGGATCGGGGGTGTCGGATGCTGCGGGTGATCGGCTTCTGCGTTATGCTTCTGCTCCCGGCGGTCGCCCAGTCCGCCTCGTGGACCCTCGATCCGTCCTCCACGGTCTCGACGCGCATCGACTGGCAGGGCGCCCCCGTCGACGTGCGCTTTCCCGGACTGTCCGGGCAAGGTGGCCTTCGACTCGCAGAAGATCGAGACCGCCCGCGCCACGCTCACCGTGCCGGCCGGAGAGGCGACGACCGGCAATCCGCTCGTCGACACCATGATGCGGAGCGGCGACTACCTCGACGCCCAGCGACACCCGGCCATCACTTTCGAACTCGACCGGCTCACCAAGACCTCGGGGAACACCGCCGACGTCACAGGCAAAGTAACGCTGCGCGGCGTGACCCGTCCCGTTGACCTGAAGGCGAAGGTGCTTGCCTTCGGTCCCGCCACGGACAGCCCCGGCGAGACCCGGGCGGACTTCGCGATCAGCGGCCAGATCGACCGGCGGGACTTCGGCTCGACGGCCGGCGCGCCCCAGATCTCGACCGTCCTGCCGCTCAGCATCCGGCTGATCATGACTTCGCCGTAAACCATGACTGATCATAGCGCCGCCTGCCCACTTTGTAGTCATTGCTGCATCGTATGTCCTGATCCATGATCCGGGCACCGTGAGCGACCTTACCCACCTCCTCCTCACCCGGTTCAACCTGCGGAGCGGGGGCGTCTACGACGAGCGCTATTCCGAGGCGTGGATGGCGCACCGCATGGCGCATTTCGCGAAGTGGTGCCTGCCGTCGGTGAGCGGCCAGGACGAGCGGCGCTTCCGCTGGCTCGTCTTCTTCGACCGGGTAAGGTCGGAGCCCTGGATGGACGAGATCGCCCACCTTGCGGCGCTGGGACCCTTCGAGCCGGTCTTCCTCGACGGCACCGCCGGGCTGGTTGCCGCGATCGACGCGGCCACGCCGGAGGAGCGGCCCGTCGTGACCTCTCGGCTCGACAACGATGACATGCTCGGCCACGGCCACATCGCCGCGGTGCGCCGCGAGGCGGAGGCCGGGCTGGCCGAAGGGGCGCCGACGCCCTTCGTGATCGACGTCCGCCGGGTCTGCTGGTGGGATGTGGCGCGGGGCGAGATCAAGGTGATGCGCGCCCGCGAGGTCTCGCCCTATGCCTCACTCGTCGAGCGGAGGGTTGCCTGCCAAGCGCCGGAGACGGTCTTCGCCGCCCCGCACAATCGGCTCGACCGCGTCTTCGGGGCGCCCCGGATGATCGACGGGACCGTCCTCACCCTCATCCACGAACGCAACGTGCTGAACGGGCTCCGGCAGAACGGTCCGCTCGAGCGGCTGTGGATGCGAATCCGGAGCGGCACGCGCTACGTGCGCGGTGACGAGGCCGCCCGCATCCTCGCCGAGTTCGGCATCAACGCGCCGGACGACCTGCGGACGAGCGACGGCCCCGGGCCGCAGTGACGCGATCCGGGGCCGTTGTGGCAGGCGGCGCTCAGCCGGCCTGCGGCGTTTCGCGGTTCGACATGAACTGGTCGAACTCGGCCTTGTCCTTGGCGGCGCGAAGCTGGGCGAGGAAGCCGAGGAAGGCGTCACGCTCGTCCTCGAGACGGCGCAACGTCTCTTCGCGGTAGGTGTCGAAGGCGGTATTGCCGGTCCGTTGCGTCATGCCCCGACGGCCGTCGAAGTGGCGATGGCGTCCCCAGTTGCAGCCCATGCGTTTGCTCCAGATGATGTAGAAGAGAAGGGCGAGACCGACCGGCCAGAACAGGACGAAGCCGATCACCATCACGGCGATCCACGCCAGTTTGCCCCTTCCGTCGAGCCAGTCACGCGCACCTTGAATGCCGCGAACGGCGCTGCTCATCGGCGCTCTCCTTTCCGAGGGTTTCGATGTTAATGCGATTAACATCCCACAAATCGGGACGCGTTTCCAGTCCTTCAAGAGGCCGCGCGCGAAAAATCTCAGTCGGCGACGACGACGACGCCCGCGGACAGCACGCCCGCCTCGCGCAGACGCGCGACTGTGCGGATCACCGGCGCCCGCGCCGGCCGCGCACCGGCGGCGACGATCATCGTGCTGTCGGCCTGCCGCGCCCAGGCGGCGGCGAGCGCGGTCTCGGCGACCGGCGGCAGGATCAGAAGGACGAGGTCGCAATGCGCGCAGTTCTGGCGGATCTGCAGGGTGGCGCGCGCGCCTCCGTCCTGCTCCGCCGCCATCTGTGCCGCGAGCGGCATCGTGCGGAAGAGCGGCGACGCCCCTCCGGCGCCCGGCTCGGGCTCCAGGGTGATGACCTCGACGGCGCGGTCCCGTCGGTCGGCTGAGGCGACGATGCGCAGCGCCAGCGCCTCTGCATCGGCAACCTCGCCCGCCGGGACGAGCACGACGAGGCACGGCAGGGCGCCACTGCCGCGCAGGATCATCGCGAGCTCGATCCCGTCCTCGATCGGCAAGGCACCGATGTCGCGATCAACGAGGCGGCGCGACGGCGCCGTCCCGGGTGCGCGTCGAACGGCGCCGAGCACGGTCAGCCCCGCCGCGGCCTCGAGTTCGCCGAGGCTCTCGAAACGCCCGGACAGCGCATCGACCGCGAGGATGGTGGCGGTAAAGCCAGCGAAGCCGAGAACCCCGGCGAGCGCCGCGAGCAGGCCGCGGCGCGGACCCGACGGCGCCTCCGGTGGGACCGCGGCATTGAGGATGCGGGCGTCGGACTGGATCGCCTCCTTCTGCGCGGCGATCTCGTTCTGCCGGGTGAGGAGTACGACGTAGAGTTCCTGGTTCGCAGCCGCCTCGCGGTCGATGTCGGCGATGGCGACATGGGTCTGCTCGAGGCTGAGGGCGTCGAGTTGCAACGAGCGCGACTCGCGCTGGAGCGCCTCGACGCGCTCGGTCCTGATGCGGAGGTCGAGGTCGAGGCGATCGGTCTCGTGCGCGACCAGCCGCGCCGCGAAGGCGCGAAGCGCGGTCGCCTGCGCCTCCAGTTCGGCGACGATCGGCCGGCTGCTGCCGCGTGACGAACGCTCGGCCGCGAGGCGCTGGTCGAGATCGGCGAGCTGCCGGCGGGCGGCGACGATCTCGGGCGTGTCGATCAGCTGGCCCGCGGCCTTGGCCCCGACGCGGTCCACGGCGGAGCGCAGCTCGACCAGCCGCGCCTCCGCCTCGGCCCGCTCCGTGCGGGCGAGCGCGAGGGCGTTGCCGATGGCGCGGAGCTGGGTCTCCGTCGTCGCCGGGTCGGCCGCCTCCGCACCGAGCAGCGTCCGGCGCTCGGCCTGGGCGCGTCGGTTGAGGTCGCCAATCCGGCGCTGCAGGTCGCCGATCTCGCCTTTCATCCAGCCGAGCGTCTGGTCCGCCACCTGCCGCTTCCGCTGGCCCTGGCGCGCGATGTACTCGTCCACCACCGCATTGGCGATCGCGGCCGCGGTCACCGGGTCGGCGGCATCCGCGACCACCTCGATGACCAGCGCGTTGAGGTTGCGGCTGACCGACAGCGCCGCGCGGATCGAGTCGGTGACGCGCGCCGCGCCCCGCAGCCGCTCCGCCTCGGCGCTGATCGGCGCGGCCGCCGGCCCCCGCGGCGCCAGGCCGACCTTGCGCGCAAGGCGAACCAGCGGCGACGCCCCGCTGGCGCCGAGGCTCGCCGCCGGTCCCACCGGCCGGCCGTCGCCGTCGAGCATGCCGAGGGTGCGGGCCGCCGCTTCGAGAACGGGCGTCGACAGCAGGATGGCGATCTCGTTCGACACCGTCGCCGAATCGGGCAGGACCGGCGCCTTCATCATCTCGGCGATCTTGCCGAGCTGCACCTGGTCCTCCTCGAGAAGGATCTGCGCCGTCGCCCGGTAGGTCGGCGGCAGCCAGCCGCTCGCGATCCAGATCGCGACCACCGGGATCACCGTCGCCGCGAGCAGCGCCTGCCACCGCCCGACGAAAGGCTGCACGAGGCGGCGCAGGCTGATCGGCCGGAACGCGGTCTGCTCGTCGCCGCGCACCGCCTCCCGCGCGTGGATCACGCGGCGCCCCTCCGGCGCTGCGCCAACCCCCAGTCAGCGCTCGCCTCGGCATAGGTCGCGAGGGTGGCGCGGGCGATCGTCGCCCAGTCGGTGATCCGCGCCGGAGCCGAGGGGCTCGGGCTCAACTCCACGCATTCGACCAGCGCCTCGGCCAGCGCCGCCACGTCGTCGGGCGGAACGAGGCGCCCGGACACGCCGTCCTCGATCGCCTCGGCGAATGCGCCGAGGCGCGAGGCGACTACCCAGCGGCCGAGACCCTGGACGAGGTAGAAGACCCCGCTCGCCTCGATCTCGCGATAGGGAAAGACGAAGCCGTCGGCGCGCTCGAAAAGCGCCTCCATCTCCACGTCCCCGAGCCGGCGCGGCACCACCTCGACGACGCCACCGAGGCCGGCGTCCGCGACGATGTCGCGAAGCGCCGTCAGATCCATCAGCGGCTCACCGGCGACGATCACCCGCAGCTGCGCCCGGTGCCGCGCCTCGAGCCGGCCAAGGGCGGCGGCGAGCAGCTCGAGACCCTTGTAGGGACGCATCTTCCCGAAGGCGACCAGCGTGAACCGCCCGGCGTCCGGCCGGCGCCGGAGCGGGCGCGAGATCCCGAGCGGACCATGCGGGATCACCCTTATCCGCTCCGCCGCAAGCCCGAGCGCGACGAGGCGCCCGCGCCCGGCCTCGGTGTGCACGATCAGCCGGTCGGCCGCGGCGAGGGAGGCGACAAACCCCCAGCGCTGCACCCGCGAGGTCGGCGCGCCATTGAACGGCCGGGTGTCGTGGACGGTGACCACCACCGGCCCCCGGCGCCGGATTCGCCGCACGATCCGGGCGTCGGCGACCGGGAACGGCAGCCACTGGAAATGGGTCACCCCGCCGGCCGTCCCGCCGCCGGCCAGCGCGAAGCCGTCGCGGACATGCTCGGCCGCCTTCAGCGCCGCCCCGACCGCCCCGAGCCGCCGCGGCGCGTCGTCGAAACGCCGGTAGAAGCCGGCGACGACCGGCACCGCCGGCGGCATCTCCTCGGGCCGCGGCTCGCGCGCATGGAGCACCGCATCGCAGCCTTCCGCGCGGAGCGCGGTGATCAGGGCCTCGTCGTAGGCAATGGTAAAAAGCGATGGGTCGATCATCCTGACCCGCAAGCTCTCGTTTGAACCGAGACAAGTGCGATTTACTATTTATCAATGAATTCATTCAAAATCGATCCGTCTCGCCATAGCCTCAACTCCGTACCGAGTCACAACGCTTGCAAGGTCACACAATGTCCGGCGAACTTCGCTTAGCAGCCCATGTCTCAACAGAGTATTTAAAGGGTTTTCCGTTCAGCACGGTCAAACCCACGCTTTTGGAGCGAATTCGTCGTACCCTCGACGGCAGGGCTGCAGACCTCTCCGCAAAGCGGGCTTTCGACGTGGTGGCCGCGTCGGTGCTGCTCGTCGCGACCGCCCCGCTGGTGGCGGTCGCGGCCACGGCGGTGGCCCTCGGCGGCGGCGAGCCCTTCTACCCCCATGAACGCGTCGGCCGCGGCGGGCGCCCCTTCCGCTGCTGGAAGCTCCGGACGATGCGCCGCGACGCCGCCGCACAGCTCGACACCCTGCTCCAGATCGATCCCGTCTCCCGGCAGCCAGTGGTCGGCCGATCGCAAGCTTCGGGCGGACCCGCGCACGACGCGGTTCGGAAGGTTTCTGCGCCGGACCAGCCTCGACGAACTCCCGCAGCTCTGGAACGTCATCGCCGGCGAGATGAGCCTCGTCGGACCGCGCCCGGTGACCCGCGACGAGCTCGGCCGCTACGGGTCGAGCGTCGGCCACTATTGCGCCGTCCGCCCCGGCCTCACCGGGGTCTGGCAGGTCCATCGCCGGCCGGACACCACCTACGCCGAACGCGTCGCAATGGACCGCGCCTACGTCGAGGGTCGGACGCTGGGCATGGACGTCCGCCTGCTCCTGCAGACCCTCCGGCTTCCCTTCGCCGCCACCGGCCGCTGAGGACACCGGACCATGACCGACCTTTCGCCCTTCGCCTCCCCGTCGCCGGTGCAGCCCGCGCCCGTGATCGTTCCGGCGATCCTTTGCGGCGGCTCGGGCTCGCGGCTCTGGCCGGTCTCGCGCCGCGAGTTCGCCAAGCAGCACGTCCCGGTCCTCGGCGGGGCCTCACCGTTCCAGCGGACGCTGCAACGTCTCGAGGGCTGCGCTTTCGCCGCGCCGATCGTCGTCGGCGGCGCGGACTCGCAGTTCCTCCTCGCCGACCAGGCCCAGGCCGCGGGGGTCGCCGTCGAGATCGCGCTGGAGCCCGAAGGCCGCGACACGCTCGCCGCCGTCACCCTCGCCGCCTGCCTCGCCGCGCGGCGCGACCCGGCGGCGATCGTGCTGATCATGCCGTCGGACCATCTCGTGCCCGACCACGCCGCCTTCGAGGCCGCGGCCGCCGCTGCCGCACGCGTTGCCGCCGACGGGCGCATCGTCGTCCTCGGCATCCCCCCGACAGGCCCCTCGACGGCCTACGGCTACATCGCGCCCGGCGCCGCCCTCGGCCCCGAGGCGCGGGTCGTCGACCGCTTCGTCGAGAAGCCCGACTCGGAGCGGGCGGCGGCCCTGATCGCCGACGGCGCGTTGTGGAACGCCGGGATCTTCTGTTTCCGCGCCGACGCCGGCTTGCGCGAGATCGCCGCCCTCCAACCGAAGGCGCTCGCCGCGGTCGAGCGCGCCATCGCCGAGGGCAGCGGCGGGCCGGGGCCGCTGGTGCTCGGACCCTCGTTCGCCGAAGTCCCGAAGATCAGCTTCGACCATGCGGTGATGGAACGCACCCGCCGCGCGGCGGTGGTGCCGGCCGCCTTCGCGTGGTCCGACATCGGCGACTGGAAGGCGGTCTGGGAACTCAGCCCCCGCGACGCCGACGGTAACGCCACCGAAGGCCGGGTCCACGCGACCGACGTCACCGACAGCTACCTGCGCTCGGACGGGCGGCTGGTCTGCGTGCTCGGGGTCTCGGGGCTGGCGGTGGTCGATACCGCCGACGCCGTGCTCGTCGCGCCGATCGCACGGGCGCAGGAGGTCAAGGCCCTCGTCGCCAGCCTCGATGCCCGCGGCTTCGCCGAGGCGCGGACGCCGGCGCGCGTGCACCGGCCATGGGGCTGGTTCCAGACCATGGACCTCGGGCAACGCTTCCGGGTGAAGCGCATCGTCGTCCTGCCCGGCAAGCGCTTCTCGCTCCAGAAGCACCACCACCGCGCCGAGCACTGGATCGTCGTGCGCGGGGTGGCGCAGGTTACCCGGGATGAGGAGGTGGTCCTCGTCCGAGAGAACGAGTCGATCTACCTCCCGCTCGGATGTACCCATCGGCTGGAGAACCCCGGGCGCATCCCCGTCGAGATCGTCGAGGTGCAGACCGGGGCCTATCTCGAGGAAGACGACATCGTCCGCTTCGAGGACGACTTCGGACGCAGCTGAAGGGAGCCGCAGGGGTGAAATTCGGGACCAGCGGCCTCCGCGGCCTCGTCAGCGAGATGACCGACGCGGTCTCGGCGGCCTACGTCGCCGCCTTCCTGCGCCACCTCGCGCGGGAGGAGCCGATCGAGGTGGTCCTTGTCGGCCGCGACCTCCGGCCGAGTTCGCCACGGATCGCCGCCGCCTGCTGCGCGGCGATCGAGGCGGCGGGGGCGGCGGCGATCGACTGCGGCGTGCTCCCGACCCCGGCGCTGGCGCTGGAGGCGGCGCGGGCCGGGGTTCCGGCGGTGATGGTCAGCGGCAGCCACATCCCCTTCGACCGCAACGGTCTCAAGTTCTACCGCGCCGCCGGCGAGATCACCAAGGCCGACGAGGCCGGCATCCTCGCCGCACTGGTCGACGCCCCCGCCCCGCCCGCGGCGCGCCGCACGCTGGCGGACGACGGGGCGCGGGCGCGCTACCTCGCCCGCTCGGTCGACTTCTTCGGCCCCGGGCGGCTGGCCGGCCGCCGGATCGGCGTCTGGCAGCACAGCGCCGCCGGGCGCGACCTGCTCGTCGCGGCACTGGAGGCGCTCGGCGCCGAGGCGGTGCCGCTCGGCCGCACCGACGATTTCGTGCCCATCGACACCGAGGCGATCGCCGCGGACGACGCCCGCCGGATCGCCGCCTGGGTGGCCGAGCACCGGCTCGACGCGCTGGTCTCGACCGACGGCGACGGCGACCGGCCGCTGATCGCCGACGACACCGGCACCGTGCTGCGCGGCGACGCGGTCGGCATCCTGACCGCGCACGCGCTGGCCGCCGACGCCGTGGCGACGCCGCTCAACGCCACCACCGCGATCGAACGCTCGGGCTGGTTCGCCCGGGTCGAGCGCACCCGCATCGGCTCGCCCTTCGTCATCGAGGCCCTCGACCGCCTCGCCGCCGAAGGCGCCAGCGCTCCCCGTCGGCTTCGAGGCCAACGGCGGCTTCCTCCTCGGCGGTACCGCGACCGGCACCGCGACCGGCATCACGGCGCGCGCACCCTCGCCGCCCTGCCGACGCGTGACGCGATGACCCCGCTCCTCGCTCTCCTCGCCGCCGCCGCCGACGCACGGACGCCGCTCTCGGCCCTTGCCGCCACGCTGCCGGCGCGGGCCACCGCCAGCGACCGCCTGCAGGCGGTGCCGGACACCCGCTCCGGCCCCCTCCTCGCCGCGCTCGCGACCGACCCGGCAGCGCGGGACGCCCTGCTCGACGGACTGGCCGCGCCCGTCGCGACGGTCGACACCCGTGACGGGGTGCGGATGACGCTGACCGATGGCGACGTCGTCCACCTCCGCGCCTCGGGCAACGCGCCCGAGCTGCGCTGCTACACCGAATGCGCCTCCGCAGAGGCCGCCGCCCGCCTGCTCGCGGCCGTACTCGCCCGCACCGCCGCGCGCCTCGCCGCATCGTGACGCCCCCGCCCCGCCTCGGCGTGGCGATCTGCACCTACCGCCGGCCCGGCGGCCTCGCGCGGCTGCTCGCGGCGCTTCCAGAGGCCGTCGCGCCCTTCCAGCCGATCGTCGTGGTCGTCGACAACGACGGCACCGACCCGCGAGTCTCCGAAGCCGTCGCAGCGGCCACCGGGCTTGACGTCCGGCTGACCGTGGAGCCCGAGGCCGGCATCTCCGCGGCGCGCAACCGCGCCCTCGCGCTGGCCGAGAGCGCAGGCATCGACCTGCTCGCGCTGATCGACGACGACGAATGGCCCGAGCCCGGCTGGCTCCCGGCGCTCCTCGCCTGCCGCGCCGCGACCGGCGCGGCCGTGGTCGGCGGCCCGGTCGAGCCGCGCTTTCCGCCCGGCTGCGCCCACCTCGACCGCTGGCGGCGCTTCTGGTCGGTGCTGCCCCAGAAGCGCAATGGCCGACCCTTCGTCCATGCGACGAGCAACGTCCTCCTCGACCTTGCCGCCCTCCGCCCGCTGCCGCTCTTCGACGCCGCGCACGGCCTTTCCGGCGGCGGCGACCTCGTCTTCTTCTCGGGTCTCTTCGACCGCGGCGCAGCGATGGCCTGGTCCGCGGATGCCCGCGTGAGCGAGGACGTCCCGCCCGAGCGCGCCTCCCTCGCCTGGCTGGCCCGCCGCAAGCGGCGCGTCGGCAACCATATGGTCATGGACGAGGAGCGCCGCCTCGGACGCCTGCGCCCCATGCTGAAGACCGCCGGCCTGATCGCCCGCCTCGCCGTCTATCCGCTCCTCGGCCGCGAGCCGGAGGCCCCGCTCCTCGGCTGGCGCCTCGAGGCGACCAAGCTCGGCGGGCGCATCGCCGCCCACCGCGGGCTTCGCAGCTTCGAATACGGCCGCGACGGCGTCACCCAGCGCCGCGTGACGCCGATCCCGCGCTGACCGAACCGCGGCGCAGGGCAGCCGCGCGCGCCGCCAGCAGCGCGACGGTGGCGACGCCGGGCGCATAGCCGTCGCGGGTCTCGGCGAGGCCGGCGACGAGGATGGCGAAGGCGAGCGCGCCCGAGAGCCGCAGCCACGGCGACACCGCCCGGAACGGCGCAACGAAGGCGAGGTGGAGCAGGGCGAGGACCAGGGCAGCGACGCCCGGCCAGCCCGTCTCCCCGACGAGGCCGATGTAGAGACTGTGCGGCGAGTGCAGCCCCTCGCTCTCATGGCCCGGCACCGTACCGCCCACTTCCGCATTGAGCGCGCTCGCCGTCGAGAAGACCCCGGTCCCGTAGCCGGTCAGGCTCCGGTCCGCGACCGCGGCAACGTAATGACGCCAGACGTCGGTGCGCCCCGTCAGCGTCGGATCGCGCCCGACGGCATCGACCAGCAGCGGGGCCAGCGCGACCGCGACGAGCCCCACGGCCAGCGTCCCGACCGCCATCGCCAGCGCCGCACGCCCGCCGTCGGGAAGCAGGCGCTGGCAGAGGCGCAGCCCGAGCAGATAGCCCCCCGCCGCCCCGACGATCGCAAGCGCCGTGGTCGAGCCCGCGACAACGAGGCCGGCCACAAGCACGGCCAGCACGCCCCGCGACAGGCGCAGCGACAGCTCTGCGCGCAGCGTCCAGGTCCAGAGGAGGCCGACCGCCGCGAACCAGCCGAACTGGTTCTTGTGCGGAAAGAGCCCGCGCACCATCAGCCCGTCGCCGTAGACGGTATGCGCGGCGTCCGGCAGGACCACGGCAAGGAGAAGCGAAGCCCCGACGACGCCACCGAAGAGCACCGCCACCCCCCGGGCGAGGCGCGCGGGAGGCACCGCATCCCCCGCGGCCACCGCGAGGCCGGCCGCGAGCGCCCAGAAGACCAGCGTCCGCCCACTCGTCGTCCGGTCGACCGACCACAGGCAGGCGACGATCGCCCCCCAGGCAAGGAACGGCGCCAAGGGCCAGAGCGCCCGCACCATCGCCACCGGGCCGCGCCCGGCGAGCGCGGCGGCGATGACCGCGGCGGCGGCCAGCCACAGCGCCATCCGGAAGGCACCGCCGAAGGCGCGGGTCACCTCCACCCCGCCGACGCCCCCGGGGTAGAACCACACCTGCCCGAACTCGACGAGCGCCATCAGCAGCACGGCAAGAGCGGGCGTCGCGATCGCCCCGCGCCGCACTACCGCGCCCGCCGAAGGACGCGCCGGAGCGCCAGCCACAGCCCGGCGGCGAGCAGGCCCTGCGCCAGCACGAAACCCGCCACCGCCCCGGGCGCCCCGGCCACAGCACCACCAAGCGCGAGAAGGCCGCCGGAGGCCAGGGCCCCGAGGCCGTAGAGCAGCGTCCGCAACCCCTGCCGGCCCGAGGCCGTCAGGGCATCGGCGGCCGGATACTGGAGCGCGACGAAGGGGCAGGCGCAGGCGAGCCCGGTGGCGAGCCCGGTCAGCCCGGCGTAGGCCGGCCCGAGCACCAGCGGCAGGCCCTGCGCCGCCGCGGCGGTCAGCGCGAGGGCGAGCAGACCGACCCCCGCCATCCGCCCGGCAACGCCGCGGGTCAGCGCGCCAAGGGCCGCCGGGCCGTGCTCGGCAGCCCGGAAGAAGCGCGGATAGGCGAGCCGCGTCGCCGCCTGATTGAGGATCGCGCCGACGAGCTGCAACCGCGCGGCCGAGGCGTAGACCCCGAAGGCCGCCGGCGCGAGCACCCCGGCGAGCACCACCCGGTCGACATTGCCGTTCAGCGACCGGGCGATCTGGTTCAGCATCAGGAGGAACCCGAACCCCAGCGCCTCCCGGTCGACCCCGCCGCGCGGCCGCCCGTAGAGAACCCCGACACCGACCATCAGCGCGACGGCAGCAGCGACGGACTGGCCGCAGGCGGCGGCCGCCCAGACGCGCGGGTCTGCCGATCCGGCGATCCCGAAGACGACGACGGCCACGACCGCCCGCGCGGCCGCGGTACCGAGCCGCACCAGACTGGCACCGACCGCCGCGCCGTGGGCAACCAGGGCCAGCTCGGCCGCGGCGGCCGCCCGCCCGACGGTCACCTCGCCGGTCACCAGCAGCAGCACGGTCAGGAGCCCGAGCGACGGCGCGAGCCACGCGGCGGCGAGCGCGGCCCCGCCGATCACCGGCGGCAGCGACAGCAGGACGAGCGCGCGCGCGTGGCCCCAGGCGCGCGGAAACCGGCTCCCATCGCTGGCGACAGCCCGCACCATCGCCTGATCCCCGCCCAGCCCGGCGGCGTCGGTGGCGATCGCGGCGACGGCATAGACCGCGGCCAGCGCCCCGAAGGCACCGGGCCCGAGGGCACGGGCGGTGAGCGCGAAGACGACGAGCTGCAGCGCCGCCGCTGCCGCCGTCGGCACGACCGACAACGCGAAGCGGTGCAGGTCGGCCGCCGGCAGGCGCGGAAAGGCCGCTGCGTCCGCCATGGGTCAGGCCGCCCAGTCGCCCTTGCTGAAGGCGTACCGCCCCCGGGCGCGCTCCTCGGCGATGCCGCGGATCACCGTGGCGGGGAAGCCGGCGATCAGCGCCTCGTCGGCCTCGATGCGGCCGACGACGACCGAACCGATGCCGACGACGTTGGCGTCGCCGACGCCGGACCCCGGGGCGAAGCGCACGGCGGAGCCGATGAAGCAGCCGGCACCGATGGCGATGTCGCGGTCGCGCGTCCCGGCGCCATGGGTCAGGAACTGGCTGTCGCGGCCGGCGATCCACGTGCCGTCGCCGACGTCGATCCGGCCGTGGCCGTCAAGATAGTGGCCGTCGTTGACGAGGCAGTCCGCCCCGAAGGCGATCGTCCGGGCATAGGCCCGGTCGACGTGCTTCGGGTCGAAGCGTTCGGGGCAGGTGAAGACATTGCCATGGCCGACGAAGAGCCGTGGTCCCGCGGAAAAGGCGAAACTGCCCCGGAAGACGTTCCACCGCCCGATCGTCGCTCCCGCCCCGAGGCGAAAGCTCCGGCAGGCGATGAGGTTCAGCGGGCCGATCCGCGCACCCGCGCCGATCTCGTAGCCGAGCAACCGCCGGTAGAGCAGGACGCGCAGGCGGCTGGTCGGGGCGACGGCGATGAGGAGGGCTGGGAGGAGGCGGGGGGGCATGAGGGCGACTCCGGGAGACTCCGGAGGATTGGGGAGGGGAGGTGTGAATGTCAGGTGTAGAGCGCCGCGTGGGCGCGGGCGATTGTTGCCGGAGCGTTGCGGTCGAGGTCGGGCGGCGCGGCGCGGGGGGCGGTGCGGAGACTGTCGAGATGGCGGCGGAGGGTCGTGGCATCGAGGGAGGCGCCGCACGGGGCGAGGGACGGGTCGCCGGGCAGGCGGTCGAACAGGGTGAGCCAGCCGGGCCCGACCTGGGACTGGAGCTCGGCGAGGGTCGCGGTGCGCGGGGCGAGGACCGGGGTGTCGAGGGAGAGGGCGGCGAGGACGGAGCCGGAGTTGAGGATGGCGTCGAAGTTGGCGGCGAAGAGATCGGCGGCGGCCAGCGTCGCCGCGAAGGTCCGGTCGTCGAGGGGGCCGATGGCAAGGCGGACACGCGGGCCGGCAACCACGGCAGCGCGGGCGACCTCGGCCGCGAGCGCGGGCTCGTGGCAAGGGCCGGCAACCAGAAGCCATTCGTCGTCACGGGCGGCGGCGGCGAAGGCGGCGATCAGGGCCGGGATGCCCTTGTAGCGCCGGATCAGCCCGGCGGCGCAGGTGAGGTGCGCCTGCACCGGGATGCCGAGACCGGCGCGCACCCCTGACGGGTCGGGGCGCCCGTAGACGCCGCGGTAGTGCGGGTGCGGGACGACGGCGAAACGCGCCTCTGCAACGGCGGGCAGCGCGGCGCGGACGGCGCTCGCCCCGGCGTCCGACAGGGCGACGACGGTGTCGACGTGCTCGAAGAGACGCGGCGCCCAGCGGGCGTAGGCCGCGGCCCCGTGGGGCGAAGGAAAACCGTGGGGGGCGAGGTTGTGGGCGGTCCACACCACCCGCCCGCCACGGCGCCGGACGCGGTCGGCGGCGGCGACGAGCAGGCGGTAGGCGCCATCGGCCGCCACCGCGGAGCGCCGGGCGAGGCGGCCGTGCAGCGGATACTCGGGCCAGTGCAGGTGGAGGTTGCGGACGTCTCCGGGCAGGAACACGGCATGAAGCGGGCGCAGTGCGGCGGTCTCGGTGAAAGCGGGATCGCCGAAAACGATGCGCAGGTAAGGATTTACGAGGTCCCTGCCCCCGTCTGCCGCGAGGGCGACGGCCTTCACTCGGGCGCCCCGGAGAGCGCCCACGCGGCGATGCTGTCGATGGCGTAGGTGGCGGGAAA
Organism: uncultured Alphaproteobacteria bacterium; assembly: GCA_963798235.1. Lineage (GTDB taxonomy): Bacteria > Pseudomonadota > Alphaproteobacteria > Rhodobacterales > Rhodobacteraceae > Amaricoccus. Next base: position 475,173 of record CAWCSN010000001.1, read on the forward strand.
GCGCGTCAGGTCGTCGGGTTCGCCGGCCCAGCCGCCCACGGCGAGGTTGGCGATCATGTACATCGGCCGGTCGAAGCCGGGCTTGGCCGCGACCCAGGCGACCGGGACGCGGTCGAGATAGAAGGCGACGGCGGCCGGCGTCCACAGCACCCCGAAGGCGTGAAAGGCGGCAGTCCCGTCGGCCAAGGGTATCTCGCAGCCGGTCGCGCGGTTGGCGCCGTCCTCGCGCCAGTGCAGGTGGACGGCATAGCCCGGCGCACCGCGCGCCTCCATCGCGTCGATCTCGGGCGGCCAGCCGCCGGGGGAGAGCAGCCAGAAGGCAGGCCACAGGCCGGCCCCTTCCGGCAGGCGGGCCCGGATCTCGAAGTAGCCGTATTTCTGCAGGAAACTCGCCCGCGACGAGATCATCCCCGACAGGAAGGCGAAGCCGCCGAGCGGCGGCAGCAGCGACGGCGGCGTGCGGCGGGCCACGATGCCGAGCACGCCGTCCACGGGCGCAAAGGGGTCGAGGCCGAGCGGCGCGCTGCCGCTGCCGGCATAGGCCGGATCGACGTAGATCTGCGACTCCCGGTTCGCCGTGAGGGTACGGGCCCGCCAGTCGCGGGCGGTGCCATGGTCGTAGTGCGGGGTCCAGGGTCCCGTGGCGATGTCGAAGGTCTCGAAGTCGTCGCGGAAGGTCTGCCACAGCCGGACGGGCGGCCCGGCGGCCTCGCCGGGCCCGATCGGGCGACAGCGCTCGGGAGCGGGAGCGGCGGGCAGGCCGGGAAGAGTCGACGCCTGCTGGGCGGCGGCGGCCGCGGGGAACAGCAGGAGGAGCAGCGCGACGAGGCGGGCAGATGGGGTCATCGGAGCCTCGGCAGCGGGGGAGGGACGCGGTTTTTCGGCCCGTCGGTGATGACGCGGCTTCGTTGACAAGCGGTTGATGGGGGGAGAGGCGGCGGCGGCAATCGCCTGGGAAGGTTGCGATAGTCTTGACGGCGGCGGGCCGAAAGGGCGGTGCAGGGCTTGCACAACTCATGCACAACCCATGCACAAACCATGCACCGGATTTGGCCGGTTTCCGGGTCCGGAGCGTCCGGGACGGCGGATTCCGACGGCGCTGAGACCGTTGCCATTGACCGCGGCGATTGACCCCGGCGGGGGGGCCGGTGCAGGGATGGAGGCGATGACGGCGTCCGGACTGACCCTCGACCACCGCCTGCTCGCCCGGCTCGCCCGGGAGGTCGAGGACGGCGATCCTATCGCCTGGGATGGCCTCGAAATCGATCGCGACACGGTGTACGACATGATCGCCTCGCAGATCGCCGAGATGGTCCGCGGTTACGAGGCGCGCAGCGTCTCCCGCGATCGCCAAACGATTATTCTACTCGCGACGGTGGTCAAGCTGACCGTGGAGAACTTCGTTCTCCACCAGCGCCTGCTCCGGGAGCGCGCGGGCGGCGAGGACTGAACGACCCCCGGGGTGGCGGCCCGCCCGCCGCAAGCCGTCTTTGACCTTGCCGCCGCGCAAACGCGCCGGTACTCGCCCCGGCATGGAAACCTCGCACCCCCTGAAGGCCGCGGCGTGGATGATGGGCGCGGTGGTGTCCTTCGTCGCGATGGCGGTCGCCGGGCGGGCGCTGCTCACCGGCATGAACACCTTCGAACTCATGCTCTACCGTTCGATGGTCGGCTTCGTCATCGTCTCCATCGCCATCTCCCGGAGCCGCGCGGGGTTCGCGCAGGTGCGCACCGCGCATTTCGGCCTGCACCTCAAGCGCAACGCCTTCCACTACACCGGCCAGAACCTGTGGTTCTTCGCGGTGGCGCTGATCCCGCTCAGCCAGCTCGTCGCGCTCGAATTCACCAACCCGATCTGGGTGGCGCTGCTCGCCCCGTGGCTGCTCGGCGAGGCGCTGACCCGGATGCGCGTCGTCGCCGCCCTCCTCGGCTTCATCGGCGTGGTCATCGTGGCCCGGCCCGGCCAGGCGCCGCTCGAGCCCGGCCATGTCGCGGCGCTGCTCTCGGCGGTGTGCTTTGCGCTCAACACCATCTTTACCCGCCAGATCATGCGCTTCGACCGGGTGCTCTGCGTCCTCTTCTGGATGACGCTGCTCCAGGGCTCGGCCAGCCTCCTGCTGTCGCTGCCCGGCGGCATCCCGGTGCCGGAGGGCCAGGATATCCTCTGGGTGCTCGTCGTCGGCGTCACCGGGCTCAGCGCCCACTATGCGCTGACCTCGGCGCTCGGCTACGCGCCCGCCTCGATCGTCGCGCCGATGGAGTTCATCCGCCTGCCGCTGATCGCCGTGGTCGGGGCGCTGCTCTACGGGGAGGCGCTGCGCGCCGGCGTCTTCATCGGCGCCGGGCTGATCATCGCCGGCAACCTCATCAATCTAAGGTCGGAGACCCGGCGGGCGCGGGCCTGACGATTTCGGCTTTTGGTGCACCTGCGAATATGATACGCGACGCCCGGTGTTTCATGGGTGGAGAGAGAGATGCTCATTGACAAGATCGCCCCCGGCGCGAACCCGCCGGACGACATCAACGTCGTGATCGAGATCCCGGGTGGCGCCGCCGGCGGCTCGCCGGTGAAGTACGAGATCGACAAGGAGTCGGGCGCTCTCTTCGTCGATCGCATCGTCAACGTGCCGATGTTCTACCCGGAGAACTACGGGTTCGTTCCGAACACGCTGCACGAGGATGGCGACCCGGTGGACGTGATGGTCCGCACCGAAGTCGCGCTGGCCCCCGGCTCGGTGATCCGCTGCCGGCTGATCGGCGTCCTTCACATGGAGGACGACGGCGGCATCGACGACAAGCTGATCGCCGTGCCGATCGAGAAGGTCGACCCCTTCCAGGCCGAGATTCAGTCGCTCGACGACCTGCCGGCGCGCACGCGCGACCGCATCTGGTACTTCTTCGAGAACTACAAGGCGCTCGAGAAGGGCAAGTGGGCCAAGATCACCGGCTGGGGTGACAAGGCCGAGGCCGAGCGCCTGCTGATGGCCTCGATCGAGCGCGCCAAGAAGGAAAAGGCCGCGGCCTGACGCGGCGGCCGCTTTCGGCTCCCGTCTGTCCCGACACGTCGCGGCCGGTGCCTGATCGCACCGGCCGCCTTCTTTTTGGCGGCCGCTTCGCGGTCGTTGTCCTGCCGAGGCGAGGCGGCGGCGACCGCGCGACGACGACGGTGACCCTGGCATCACCGGGCCGGCGACGCTGCGGTCTCGCGCCCGGGCCGGCCCCGCTGCTAGGCTCTCCCCGGGAATCGGTGGAGGGCGGCCATGCGGCGGTGGGTATTCGGGGAACTGGACGGGCGGCCGGTCGAGGCGGTGACGCTGGAGTCGGCGGCGGCGGCGGTGACGGTGCTCACCTACGGCTGCGTCCTCCAGGACTGGCGCGTCGACGGCATACCGGTGGTGCTCGGCTTCCCCGACTTCGCCGCCTACCTGACCGCCTCGCGCTCCCACGGCGCCATCGTCGGCCGCGTCGCCAACCGCACCGCGGGCGCCGCCTTCGACCTCGACGGCCGGACCTACGCCCTCACCGCCAACCACGGCCCGCAGAAGCAGCACCACATCCACGGCGGCGCCACCGGCCTCGGCAAGCGCAACTGGACCATCGCCGACACCACCGGCGAGACCGTGACCCTGACCTACGCCAGCCCCGACGGCGAGGAGGGCTACCCCGGCGCCGTCGACTTCGCCGTCACCTACAGCCTCGACGGCCCACGCCTCACCTGCACGATGCGCGGGACGCCGGACCGGCGGACGCCGATCAGCCTCGCCCACCACGCCTACTTCAACCTGGCCGGCGAGGGCACCGTCCACGACCACCGCCTCTGGGTCGACGCCGAGGCCTACACCCCGCTCCTGCCGGACTCGATCCCCGACGGCACCATCGCCCCCGTCGCCGGCACCCCCCTCGACTTCCGCAGCGAGCGCCCGGTCGGCGACACGCCGATCGACAACAACTTCGTCCTCCGCCCCGCCCGCGACCCCGACACGCCCGCCGCGACCGCCTCCTGCCCGCGCTCCGGCCTGCGCCTCGCCGTATGGACCGACCAGCCCGGCATGCAGATCTTCGACGCCCCGACGATGACCGTCACCGCCCCCGGCCACGGCGGCGCCCACTACGGGCCCTTCGCCGGCCTCTGCTTCGAGGCCCAGCATTTCCCCGACAGCCTGCACAACCCCGACTGGCCGAGCATCATCCGCTCGCCCGAGGCACCCTACCTCCAGCGCTACGTCGTCGAGATCGCGCCCGCCTGAGCCGGACGGCTCCAGAGCCTTGATTGGCGATTGCCCCCGGTGGGCCTTTCCGCCTCATCATCGTTCCTCAAGCATCCTCGGGCGTGAATTGGCGAAGGCCAAGAGGGGCTGAAGGCCCCCTGGGGCTTGCGCCACAGGCACGAGCCCTGTTGCCGGTACGCAACACGTCGGCCGCACGTGCCGCGATTGCCGTAGCGTCATTTCTTTACGCGCCCGGACAGTGCGATATTCGCAGACTCCAAAGAAAGAAAATTGCGCGATCTAGGGAGGATCGGAAATGATCAGGAACCGCACCGCCGCCCGAACCGGCGCCCGAGCTCTGGCCGGCACTGCCTTCGCCGCCCTCGCAGCCGGATCTGCGCACGCCGCCGCGCTCGAGCAGAGCGTGCCGGCGACGATCCGGCTCCTCTCTCACGAGGGCCGCTACGTCGAGTTCAACGTCGCCTTCACCAGCCCCCGCCAGGACGGCCAGGGCGTCAGCATCCCGCCGAACCCCCTCGGCATCCCGCCGGGGCGCTACGCGGGCAGTACGGGCAACATGCTGAACGATCGCTGGAACTTCAGCGGCGCGTGGAAGGACGACATCACCGACAAGCTGTCCTACGTCCTGATCTTCGATCAGCCTCTGATCGCCGACACCAGCTTCGGCGCCGGCTCCTTCCCCTTCGCGCTCTACGGCGGCAGTGCGGCCGACCTCAAGACCTACCAGTTCACCGGCGCTCTCGCCTACGAGGTGACCCCCAACGTCACCGTCTACGGCGGCCTACGCGCCCAGCAACTCCAGGCCAGCGCGGCGCTCTCCTTCGTCTTCGACTACTCGGTCGATGCCGAGAACAAGTGGGGCTACGGCTATCTGGTCGGCGCGTCCTACCAGATCCCCGAGTACGCGCTCCGCGTGGCGCTCACCTACTATTCCAAGATCAGCTACGACCTCGCCACGAATGAGTCCTCGCTATACCCCGGGACGACGGGCCAGACCACGACCGCCGTCGACACGCCCCAATCGGCCACTCTCGACTTCCAGACCGGCATCAACCCGAAGACGCTGGTCTTCGGCTCGATCCGCTGGGTCGACTGGTCGGAGTTCGAGATCTCGCCGCCCAACTACGAGATCGCAATCAACGCGCTCATCGGCGTCCCGCGCCCGCTCGTCGCCTATGACGACGACTGGTGGACCTATACCCTCGGCATCGGCCGCCAGCTCACCGATCAGCTCGCCGGATCGCTGTCGATCAGCTACGAGCCCGCGGTCGGCGGCGAGATGACGACGCTCGGCCCCTACGACGGGCGCACGATCGGCACGGCCGCCCTTACCTACGAAATGGGCCAGATCGAAATCACCGGCGGCCTCAGCTACGGCGTGCTCGGCGACACCTACAACGTGCTCCAGACCGAGTTCGACGACGGCACGGTCTGGGGAGCGGGCCTGCGCGTGGGCTACACGTTCTAGCCTCGGCGAGCCCGCCACGCAGCCCCGGGGCCGGTCAGTTGGACGGCTGCGATGTCGTCGGCTGCTCCTCGACGGGCGAGGCCTGGGTCTCGTCCGGCCCCTGTACCGCGTGAGAGATCCACCAGAGGAAACCCAGCAGCACGAGGACGAGCAGCACGCCCATGCCGATCAACGGCACGGCGTGGCGCCGCGCCTCCTTCGGGGTGTTGGTGTCATGCGGGGCCATCATCGTCCTCCTTTTTCCGTTCCTGCCCCAACCATCGCGCGCGCCGAACGTTCCGCTCCTTGCACCCCTCCCACCCCGCGGCTAGCTAGTCGGGGCGAGATCCCGGAGAGCAGATGATCTACGACACACCCGAGGACTGGCGGCGCGCCCGCCACAAGCGCGTGGCGCTGTTCGGCATGTCCGGCCTCGGCAAGACCCGGATCGCGGCAATGCTCCGCGAGGAAGCCGACTGGTTCCACTACTCGATCGATTTCCGCATCGGCACCCGCTACATGGGCGAGCACATCGTCGACAACTTCAAGCGCGAGGCGATGCGCAACCCCTTCCTGCGCGAGCTCCTGCGCTCGGACTCGATCTTCATCGGCTCCAACATCACCTTCCACAACCTGGCGCCCCTCTCGACCTACCTCGGCAAGCCCGGCGACCCCGACAAGGGCGGCATTCCCTTCGACGACTACATCCGCCGCCAGCGCCAGCACCGGACCGCGGAGATCGCGGCGACCCGCGACACCCTGCGCTTCATCGAAAAGGCCGAGGCGATCTACGGCTACGACAACTTCGTCTGCGACACCTCCGGCTCGCTCTGCGAAGTGGTCGATCCGCTCGACCCCGCCGACCCGGTGCTCGTCGACCTGGCCTCGGCGACCCTGCCGATCTGGTTCCGCGGCACCGATGACGACCTCGAACAGCTCTGCAGCCGCTTCGACCGGGCGCCCAAGCCGATGTACTATCCGGAGAGCTTCCTGACCGAGCTCTGGACCCGCTACATCGCCGAACGTGGCATCGCCCCCGGCGCCGTCGATCCCGACGACTTCATCCGCCACGGCTTCCGCGCGCTGATGGCCCACCGCCTGCCGCGCTACCAGGCCATCGCCGACCGCTGGGGCGTGACCGTCGAAGCCGCCGAGGTCGCCGCCGTCCGCGATCCGGCCGACTTCGACGCGCTGGTGATGCAAGCCCTGCGGAGGCGACCATGAGCGACGACGACCGACACGGGACGGAGCGGGGCACGGGTCACGACCACGAGAGCGGGACACGAGCCGGGACACGACGCGCACGGGCACGACCACGCCCAAGGGCAGGACCACGGGCACGACCATGCCGGGCATTCCCATGCCCATGTCGCGCGCGATGCGACAAGCGCGCGGGCGATCGGGATCGCGGCGCTGCTGACCGGCGGGTTCATGGTGGTGGAGGTCGCCGGCGGCGTCCTCGCCGGGTCGCTGGCCCTGATCGCCGATGCCGGGCACATGCTCACCGATTTCGCCTCGCTGGCGATGGCGTGGATCGCCTTCCGCGTTGCCCGGCGGCCGGCGGACGCGGCGCGGACCTACGGCTTCGACCGGGTGTCGGTGCTGGCGGCCTTCGTCAACGGTGTGGCGCTCTTCGTGGTCGCCGCCTGGATCGTCATCGAGGCAATCGGCCGGCTGCGCGAACCCGAGTCGGTTGCCGGCGGCGTGATGCTGGTGGTCGCGAGCCTCGGGCTTTTGGTCAACATCCTGTCGTTCTGGGTGCTGTCGCGGGGTGATCGCGACAACCTCAACCTCCGCGCCGCGCTGCTCCATGTCATCGGCGACCTGCTCGGCTCGGCCGGGGCGATCATCGCGGCGCTGGTCATCCTCTTCACCGGCTGGATGCCGATCGACCCGATCCTGTCGGTCCTCGTCTCGGTGCTGATCCTGCGCGCCGGCTGGCGGGTGGTGCGCGAGAGCGGCCACATCCTGCTCGAAGGCACGCCGGAGGGCTTCGACGCCAAGGCGATCGCCGCGGACCTGACGGCAGCCGTGCCCGGGGTGGTCGCGGTGCGCCACGTCCACGCCTGGTCGATCAACGAGACCCGGCCGATGGTGACGCTGGAGGCGGTGGTCGCGGCGGATGCCGATCCCGACGTGGTGCGCCGGGCGATCAAGGCGCGGCTGGCGGAGCCGCTGGGATTCGACCACGCCACGGTCGAGACCTGCGTCGGCGACAGCCCCGAGCAATCGCGGGAGTTGCCGTGCGTCGCGACTGGCCCTAGATAACGCGCCCCGACCTCCCGCGGACCGCAAACCCCATGCCGATCAAGATCCCCTCGACCCTGCCCGCCTTCGACGTGCTCCGGCACGAGGGCGTCATGGTCATGGCGGAGGACGCGGCGCAGCGTCAGGATATCCGCCCGCTGCAGATCGGCCTCGTCAACCTGATGCCGAAGAAGGTGCAGACCGAGACGCAGTTCGCCCGCGTCATCGGCGCGACGCCGCTGCAGATCGAGCTGACGCTGATCCGGATGAGCGAGCACCAGTCGAAGAATACCTCGGCGGCGCATCTGGAGGCTTTCTACCAGCCGTTCAGCGCGGCGCGGAAGCGGCACTTCGACGGGCTGGTGATCACCGGGGCGCCGATCGAGCACCTCGAGTTCGAGGCGGTCAGCTACTGGGACGAGCTTCGCGAGCTCTTCGACTGGACGCAGACCAACGTCCATTCGACGATGGCGGTGTGCTGGGGCGGGATGGCGATGCTCCATCACTTCCACGGGATTCCAAAGCACATGCTGCCGGCCAAGGCCTTCGGCTGCTTCCGGCATCGGCCGGTGGTGCCGGCCTCGCCGCTGCTGCAGGGCTTCTCGGACAGCCTGCCGGTGCCGGTCAGCCGGTGGACCGAGGTGCGGATCGAGGACGTGGAGCTGGTGCCGGGCCTGCGCGTGCTCCTGCACTCGGAGGAGGTCGGGCCTTGCCTGGTCGAGGACAGGGCGCGGCGGGCGCACTACATGTTCAACCACCTCGAGTACGACTCGACGACGCTCAAGGAGGAGTACGACCGGGACGTGAAGTCGGGCGGGCCGATCACCACGCCGATGCACTATTTTCCCGATGACGATCCCGCGCAGTCGCCGGAGAACCGCTGGCGCAGCCACGGGCATCTCCTCTACGGTAACTGGGTGAACCAGATCTACCAGACCACGCCCTATGAGCTCGCCGCCATCGGCGCGTGAGCGTCGGCCGCGAGCGGCGCGCCCGCCGGCGGCGGAACCCGAGGGCGCGTTCGTCGACGTCGGGGGCGTTCCGCTCCATTATCGTCGCTTCGGGGCGGGGCCGCCGGTGGTGCTGCTGCACGGGGCGGGGGGCAACCTCCGCGACCTGACGCTGGCGTTCGGGCCGGCGATCGCGGCGCGGCACACGGTCATCGCCTTCGACCGGCCGGGGCTCGGCTATTCCGGGCGGACGCGGCGGGCGCGGCAGCTGGTCGGGCAGGCGCGGCTGCTGGCCGAGGCGGTGGCGGCGCTCGGGGTGGGGCCGGTGACGCTGGTCGGGCACAGCTACGGCGGGGCGCTGGCGCTGGCCTGGGCGCTGGCGCTGCCCGAGACGGTGGCGGGGCTGGTGCTGGTGAGCGCGCCGAGCCAGCCGCGCGGGCGGCTCGGGCTGATGAACGGCCTCCTTGCCAGCCACCTGACCGGCCCGATCGTGGCGCGGCGCGTGCCCGCGCGCCTCGCCGACCGGCTGGTCGGGAATGCGCTGGTCCGTGTCTTCTCGCCGCAGCCGGTGCCGGCGGACTACCTCGCCCACCTGCGGCCGGAGCTGGTGCTGAGCCCGGCGGTGCTGCGGGCCAATGCGCTGCAGCTTCGGGCGCTCAAGGGCGGGCTGCGGGGGATGGTGGGGCAGTACGGGGAGATCGCGGTGCCGGTCGAGATCCTGCATGGGACGGCCGATGCGATCGTGCCCTTCGACGTCCATGCCCTGCCGCTGGCGCGGCAGATCCCGGGGGCGGTGCTGACGCGGCTCGACGGGGTGGGGCACATGCCGCAGCACGCGGAGGCGGCGGCGGTGGTGGCGGCGCTGGGGCGGCTGACGGGGCGGTAGGGAGGCTAAGGAGGCACGCGGCGCCCGGTTCGCCCGGAGGCCGTGCCGTCGCACACTCTGCGCACGCGTGCGCAGAGTGTCAATTATCTGAAATAAAACGATATTCGCTTTTCTGTTAACTGTGCGCTCATATTCGTTAAGGTGCGCCGGTGCGGGTGCCGGCGGCCTTGCCGAGGTTTCTCGCATCAGACCCCGACGAACGTGTCGTAGAGCAGCTTCAGGTTCAGCGCGACGATCAGGGCGGCGACGATCCAGGCGAGCGTGGAGACCCATTTCGCGACGACGAAGGGGCCCATGGTCTCGCGGCGGGAGACGAAGTGGACAAGCGGGATCACCGCGAAGGGCAGCTGCATCGACAGGACCACCTGTGACAGCACCAGCAGGTTTGCGGTGCCGCGCTCGCCGTAGATCGCGGTGACGGCGACCACCGGGACGATGGCGATGCCGCGGGTGATCAGGCGGCGGGCCCATTGCGGCAGGCGGAGGCGGAGGAAGCCTTCCATGACGATCTGGCCGGCGAGGGTCGCCGTCACCGTCGAGTTGAGGCCCGAGGCGAGCAGGGCCACCGCGAAGAGCACCGAGGCGATGCTGAGGCCGAGCAGCGGCGAGAGGAGCTGGTAAGCCTCCTGGATCTCGCCGACGTTCTCGTGGCCGGTGCCGTGGAAGGCGACGGCGGCGACGATGAGGATCGAGGCGTTGACGAAGAGCGCCAGCATCAGCGCCACCGTCGAGTCGATCGTCGCCCATTTGATTGCGTCGCGCTTGCCCGGTTCGGTCCGCGGATAGGCGCGGGTCTGCACGATCGAGGAATGCAGGTAGAGATTGTGGGGCATCACGGTGGCGCCGATGATGCCCATGGCGATGTAGAGCATCGCCGGGTTGGTGACGATCTCGCGCGACGGCAGGAGGCCGCCCATCACCGCGGCGAAGGGCGGGGCCGCGGCGATGATCTGGATGGCGAAGCAGCCGAAGATGACGACGAGCAGCGCGACGATGAACGCCTCGAGCGCGCGGAAGCCGCGGTTCATCAGGTAGAGCACGAGGAAGGCGTCGAGGGCGGTGATGATCGCGCCCCAGATCAGCGGGATGCCGAAGAGCAGGTTGAGGGCGATCGCCGTGCCGATCACCTCGGCGAGGTCGCAGGCGATGATCGCGAGCTCGCAGGCGAACCACAGGACGTAGCTGACCGGGCGCGGGTAGTAGGCACGGCAAGCCTGGGCGAGGTCGCGGCCGGTGGCGATGCCGAGGCGGGCGGACAGCGCCTGCAGGAGGATCGCCATCAGGTTCGACAGCATGATGACGAAGAGCAGGGTGTAGCCGAATTGCGCGCCGCCGGCGATATCGGTCGCCCAGTTGCCCGGGTCCATGTAGCCGACCGAGATCATGTAGCCCGGCCCCATGAAGGCGAAGAGCTTGACGAACCAGCGGCCGGTCTGCGGGACGGCGACCGAGGCATTGACCTCGGGCAGGCTCGGGCGCTCCTCCTCGATGCGCCGGAGAAAGGCAGTGTCGGGCGCAGGGGCGGGGATGTCGGTCATGTAAGAAGCTCACCATCAAAGGAACGACTGGCAATCTGTGCCTGATGCGAGAATTATTCAATAGGCTAATTTTATGTGCCGCGGCTTTGTTCCGGGGTGGGACAAAAGGGCCGGCCGTGCTAGGGTGCCGGGGGGCCGCACCGCGTCGGCCGCAGGCCGGAGGTGGGGGCGTTGAGCAGTACGCAGGGGGTGCGCGAGGCGACGTTGCCGGAACCCGACGTCCATTCCGAGGGCTTCCGCCGGACTCGCGAGGCCCGCCGTGACGCGCTGGTGGAGGACTACGTCGAGTTGATCGCCGACCTGATCGAGGACGGCAACGAGGCGCGGCAGGTCGACATCGCCGCCCGTCTCGGGGTGGCGCAGCCGACCGTCGCCAAGATGCTCGCCCGCCTCGCCAGCGACGGGCTCGTCACCCGCAAGCGCTATCGCGGGGTGTTCCTGACCGACAGCGGCCGCGCGGTGGCGGAGCGGAGCCGGGAGCGGCACCAGACGGTGGAGGCCTTCCTGCGGGCGCTCGGGGTCAGCGAGGAGACGGCGCGCATCGACGCGGAGGGGATCGAGCACCACGTCAGCACCGAGACGCTGGCCGCCTTCCGCCGCGCCCTTGCGGAGATCGGCGCCTGATACCAACGCTTCCTGCCTGACCGATTATGGCCGATCCTGGCCCTTCGACCGAAGCGGGCTTCGCCCGCGAGGCACGGCCCGACAAGCCGAAGCCCTGCTTCGGCCGGGCCGTTCGCCGGAGCGCGTGAGCGCGGAGGCGAAGGGGGGTGCCACCCACGCGTCGGTTTCAATCCGGGTGCGGCCGCCCCGGTGGACGCGTTTCGCGTCCACCCCCGGAGGGGCGGACGCGGCCGGATTTTGTCGACGGCCAAAATCCGGCGGTTGCACCGTTTGGGCAAGCGATCGGGCCGGAGTGAGGGCGGAACCGGGGGATCTCGGCGCCCCGTCAGCCCCAGCGCCCGTCGCGGAGTTCGGCCGGGGCGAAGCGGCCGAGGACGATGCCGACCGGCATCATCACCAGCCACGAGAGCAACGCGACCGTGGTGCTGACCAACGGCGAGCGGCAGCGACAGCAGGATGACCACGACCGGGCTCATCGCCATCACCAGCGTGAAGCGGACGCCGCGGGGCGAGTGGTTGCCGGCGAGGTGGCCGCCGCGATCGGCAACGAGCAGCATCACCGCTTCGAGCAGGCTGATGCCGCCGACGGTGGCGGCGAAGACGAAGAAGGCCGCCGGGTCGCCTTCGTAGCGGCTGATCAGGCTGACCGGGAAAGGGCAGAAGGCGACGAGCGACAGGTAGAGCAGGTTCACCCGCACCAGCGTGACGTCGACGCTGCGCAGCGAGGCGAAGAACTGGTGGTGGGCGAGCCAGAAACGACCGATGATCAGGAAGCCGAGGAAGAAGCCGAAGATTTCGTAGGACATCTCGTCAAGCGCCGCCCCCAGACCTTCGGGCAGGACGCCGGAGACGTGCAGTTCGACGACGAGCAGGGTCATGGCGATGGCGTAGACGGCGTCGCTGAAGAAGGAGACGCGGTCGAATTCGAGGCCGGTGCTCTCGCGGCGATAGATGCCGGCGGGTGTGGTTTCTGGCCTGGTTTCTGGCGTGGTCTCCCGGGGCTTCGTCCCGGCCGGCGGGTCGGCCGCAGGCTCGCTCAAGCAGCGCGTCCCTCGGCGAGGCGCTCCACGGCGGCGCGGGCCAGCGGGTCGAGGCCCGCGCCGCCTGCGGCTTCGCGGGCGATGATCCGCTCGCGCATCCGCGGATCCCAGAAGCGGCGGATGTGATCGGCGGCGGCCTCGATGGTGCGCGCCTCGCCCTGGATCGCCAGGTTGCGGACGATCTGGTTCATCATCAGCACGAGCTTGTCGTCAGGCGCCACGGGCGAACTCCTCGGCGCGATCGAACACGATTCGGTCGGGCCGTGTAAAGATCTCGAAGCCGTCGTCGCGGGCGATGGCGACGACGGTGATGCCCGCGGCCTCGGCGGTGCGGAGGGCGAGGGCGGTGGGGGCGGAGACGGCGACGACGATCGGGACGCCGATGGCGGCGGCCTTCTGGACCAGTTCGACCGAAAGGCGGCTCGACAGGACGAGGACGCCGGTCGTTGCGTCCTCGTTCGCGCGGGCGAGGGCGCCGGCGAGCTTGTCGAGGGCGTTGTGGCGGCCGACGTCCTCGCGGACGGCGACGAGGCCGGTGCCGGGGCCGGTGCCGGGGCGCCAGAAGCCGGCGGCGTGGAGGGCACGGGCCTCGGCGTTGAGGATCTGCGCCGGGCGGAGGGCGGCGGCGGCGGCTTCGATCGCGGCGACGGGGAGGGGGCGGCCCTCGACGACGGGGGGGACCGGCGGCAGGGCGGCGTCGAGGCTGTCGATGCCGCAGAGGCCGCAGCCGGTCGGGCCGAGAAGCGCGCGGCGGCGGTCGAGGACGGCGCGGCCGACGGCGGGGGCGAGCCACATCCGGGCTTCGATGCCGGTGGGCTGGGCGACGATCTCGATCTCGGCGATATCGGCCGGGGTGGCGATGCGGCGCTCGGTGAGGCTGAAGCCGATGGCGAAGTCTTCGAGGTCGCCGGGGCTGGCGAGCATGACGGCGTGGGTGGTCCCGTCGTAGACGAGCGCGACGGGGACTTCCTCGGGCAGGATGCGCTCGACCGGCGCTGCGATGCGTCCGCGGACGCGGGTCGCGGCGACGCGGGCGAGCGGGCCGGTCACGGGGTCAGTCACCTTGCGCCACCGGACGGGCTACTCGGCCGCGAGGCCGGCGATGCGGCGGCTTTTCTCGGAGAAGTCGCGGTAGTCCTCCTGGTGGTCGGTCGGGCCGTTGGAGGGGGTCACCTGCACGGCGGTCACCTTGTACTCCGGGCAGTTGGTCGCCCAGTCGGAGTAGTCGGTGGTGACGACGTTGGCGCGGGTCATCGGGTGGTGGAAGGTGGTGTAGACCACGCCCGGCGCCACGCGGTCGGTGATCAGCGCGCGGAGGCCGGTCTCCCCTGCCCTGCTGCGGACGGTGACCCAGTTGCCGTCGAGCACGCCGCGCTGCTCGGCGTCGTGGGGGTGGATTTCGAGGCGGTCCTCGGTGTGCCAGAGGACGTTCTCGGTGCGGCGGGTCTGGGCGCCGACGTTGTACTGGCTGAGGATGCGGCCGGTGGTCAGGATCAGCGGGAAGCGCGGTCCGGTGCGCTCGTCGGTGGGGACGTATTCGGTCAGCATGAAGCGGCCGAGGCCACGGGTGAATTCCTCGGTGTGCATGACCGGGAAGCCGTCGGGGTGCTCCTCGTTGCACGGCCACTGGATCGAGCCTTCGGCGTCGAGCTTGTCGTAGGTGACGCCGGTGAAGGTCGGGGTCAGGCGGGCGATCTCGGCCATGATCTGCGAGGGGTCGAGGTAGTTCCAGTCGAGGCCGACGGCGCGGGCGAGGAGCTGGGTGATCTCCCAGTCGCCGTAGCCGTTCTTCGGGGCCATCACCTTGCGGACGCGCTGGATGCGGCGCTCGGCGTTGGTGAAGGTGCCGTCCTTCTCGAGGAAGGTCGAGCCGGGCAGGAAGACGTGGGCGTAGTTGGCGGTCTCGTTCAGGAACAGGTCCTGCACGACGACGCACTCCATCGCGGCGAGGCCGGCGGAGACGTGCTTGGTGTCCGGGTCGGACTGGAGGATGTCCTCGCCCTGGATGTAGAGGGCGCGGAAGGTGCCCTCCACCGCGGCGTCGAGCATGTTGGGGATGCGCAGGCCGGGCTCGCTGTCGAGGGTGCAGTCCCAGGCATCCTCGAACAGCGTCCGCGTCTCGGTGTCGGAGATGTGGCGGTAGCCGGCGAGCTCGTGCGGGAAGCTCCCCATGTCGCAGGCGCCCTGGACGTTGTTCTGGCCGCGGAGCGGGTTCACCCCGACGCCGGGGCGGCCGATGTTGCCGGTCGCCATCGCGAGGTTGGCGATCGCCATGACCGTGGTCGAGCCCTGGCTGTGCTCGGTAACGCCGAGGCCGTAGTAGATCGCGGCGTTGCCGCCGGTCGCATAGAGGCGGGCCGCTTCGCGGACGAGGTCGGGATCGACGCCGGTGTAGCCGGCGGTGAACTCGGGCGAGTTGCGCTCGAGCGCGACGAAATCGGCCCACTCGCGGAAGGCTTCCTCGTCGCAACGGGCACGGATGAAGTCGTGGTCGAGCAGCCCCTCGGTGACGATGACGTGGGCGAGCGCGGTCAGCAGCGCGACGTTGGTGCCGGGCTGGAGCGCAAGGTGATATTCGGCCTCGACATGCGGGGTGCGCACCAGGTCGATGCGGCGCGGGTCGATGACGATGAGCTTCGCGCCCTGGCGCAGGCGGCGCTTCATGCGGCTGGCGAAGACCGGGTGGCCGTCGGTCGGGTTGGCGCCGATGACCAGCATCACGTCGCTGTCCTCGACACTGTCGAAGTCCTGCGTGCCGGCGCTCTCGCCGAAGGTCGCCTTCAGGCCGTAGCCGGTCGGCGAGTGGCAGACGCGGGCGCAGGTGTCGACGTTGTTCACGCCGAAGCCCTGGCGGATGAATTTCTGGACGAGGAAGGTCTCCTCGTTGGTGCAGCGCGACGAGGTGATGCCGCCGACGGCGCCCTTGCCGTGGTCCTGCTGGATGCGGCGGAACTCGGAGGCGACGCGGTCGATCGCCTCCTCCCACGTCGTCTCGCGCCACGGGTCGGTGATCTTCTCGCGGACCATCGGCTTCAGGATGCGCTCCTGGTGGGTGGCGTAGCCGTAGGCGAAGCGGCCCTTGACGCAGGAGTGGCCGCGGTTGGCCTTGCCGTCCTTCCACGGCACCATGCGGACGACTTCCTCGCCGCGCATCTCGGCCTTGAAGGCGCAGCCGACGCCGCAGTAGGCGCAGGTGGTGATCTTGGAGTGCTCGGGCGTGCCGATGTCGTGGACCGCCTTCTCGACCAGCGAGCCGGTCGGGCAGGCCTGCACGCAGGCGCCGCAGGAGACGCACTCGGAGGTGAGGAAGTCCTCGTCCATGCCGGCGACGATGCGGCTGTCGAAGCCGCGTCCCTCGACCGTGAGGGCGAAGGTGCCCTGCACTTCCTCGCAGGCGCGGACGCAGCGATAGCAGACGATGCATTTCGCCGGGATCATAGACGAAGTACGGGTTGGTGCCGTCCATCGCCATGTGCAGCGGATTGTGAGCGTCGAGGCACTCGGCGGCGACGTGGTTGGCGCCGGGGGCGTAGCGCTGCTCGGTCAGGCCGACGGCGGCGGCCATGCGCGGGATCTCGGAGAGCGCGCTGGCCGGATCGGTCAGGCCGTGGTCGGGGTGGTCGGAGGCGTAGAGCTCCATCACGCCGCGGCGGATGCGCGCCAGCTTGTCGGTCTGGGTGTGGACGACCATGCCGTCGGCGACAGGCGTGGTGCAGGAGGCGGGCGTGCCGCCGCGCCCGTCGATCTCGACGAGGCAGAGGCGGCAGGAACCGAAGGACGGCAGCATGTCGGTGGCGCAGAGCTTGGGGATCTCGGTGCCCATCTCCATCGCCGCGCGCATGATCGAGGTGCCGGCGGGGACCGTGACCGCTTCGCCGTCGATCGTGAGGTTCACCATCTCCGCGGCCGGGGAGACCGGGGTGCCGAAGTCGATCTCTCGGATCAGGGTCATGGCGTCGATCCGCTCAGTGCACGTGGCGGTGGTGCGCGTCCGGGTAGTGCGAGTGCGCATGCGTCAGGGCTTCGTGGCGGTGCGGGTGCCGGTGCCGAATCCCCGCCGGGATCGGCAACGCGTGGGCGTGCCGATGGTGTTCGTCGTGCGAATGCCAGTGGCTGTGCTCCTCCGCGGCGTGGCTGTGCCCGTGCCCGTGGCGCTCGGAGAGGTGCAGCCAGACCCCGACCGCCATCAGCGCGGCGGCGAGAAGGAGCGGAAGGGTCAGCGGCGCGCCCATCGCCAAGGCAATGACGGCGCTGAAGAAAGGAGCGGTGGCGAAGTAGGCACCGGCACGAGCGGTGCCGAGCTCGCGCAGGGCGACCACGAAGAGCGTCAAGCTGACGCCGTAGGCGAGAAAGCCGAGGGCGAGGGCCGCGGCGAGTCCCGGGACGGCGGGAAGCGACGCACCGAGCGCGAGCGCGAGGGCGGTATTGACGCCGCCCGCGACCAAGCCCTTGACGCAGGCGATCCACGAGGCATCGGCGAGCGAGACGCGGCGGGTCAGGTTGTTGTCAATGCCCCAGGCGAGGCAGGCGCCGACGATGGCGAGCGACGGCCACAGCCCGCCGGTCGCGAGGCCGCCGCCGGTGGCGATCAGCACGGCACCGCCGGCGATGGCGACGAAGCCGAGCGCGACGCGGGCGTCGACGTTCTCGCGAAAGACGAGCCAGGCGATGAGTGCTGTGAAGACCGCCTCGGCGTTGAGGAGAAGCGCTGCCTCGGAAGCGGCCATCCCGGCGAGGCCGAGCATGAGCAGAGCCGGACCGACGACGCCGCCGGCGAGGACCGCGCCCGCGAACCATGGGCGCTCGTCCGGGGCAAGGCGCTCGGCGGGCCGACCGGAGACCCGGCGCCAGAGCGCGAGGCCGAGGCCCGAGCCAAGGTAGAGGAGGCCGGCGAGGAGAAGGGGGTCGGTCGTCCCGACCAGAAGTTTGCCGAACGGCGCGGCGAGGCCAAAAAGCACGGCAGCGGCGAGGGCCGCCTGCACGCCGCGATGTCCGACTGCCTCGATCATTCCGCCGCGATCCTCCCCTTGGCGCGCCCTTGCCGCCCCGGAAGTCCTCGGGGAAATGCGCGAGCGCACTCAGGACAGGATATGGGGTGAAACCGCCCAAAGCACAAAGCGATCCGAATTTCATCGTGTGGCAGAGGTCCTCGACCAGCGCCACCTGGCCGGCGGTGTCCTCGCCGGCGAGGATGCGGTCCATGGTCTCGCGGCCGCGGACGGCGCCGATACGGCAGGGGGTGCACTTGCCGCAGCTCTCGATGGCGCAGAAGTCGAAGGCGAAGCGGGCCTGTTTCGCCATGTCGACGGTGTCGTCGAAGACGACGATGCCGCCGTGGCCGATCAGGCCGTCGCGGGCGGCGAAGGCCTCGTAGTCGAAGGGCGTGTCGAAGAGCGCCGGCGGGAAGTAGGCGCCGAGGGGGCCGCCCGACCTGCACGGCGCGGACCGGGCGGCCGGAGTGGCTGCCGCCGCCGATGTCGTCGACGAGGTCGCCGAGGGAGATGCCGAAGGCGGTCTCGAACAGGCCGCCGTGGCGGATGTTGCCGGCGAGCTGGATCGGCATGGTGCCGCGCGACCGGCCCATGCCGTAGTCGGCGTAGGCCTTGGCGCCTTCGGCGAGGATGAAGGGGACCGCCGCGAGCGAGAGGACGTTGTTGATGACGGTCGGGCGGCCGAAGAGGCCCTTGTGGGCGGGGAGCGGCGGCTTGGCGCGGACGATGCCGCGCTTGCCTTCGAGGCTGTCGAGGAGGGCGGTTTCCTCGCCGCAGACATAGGCGCCGGCGCCTTCGCGGACTTCGAGGCGGAAGGCGTGGGCGCTGCCGCCGACCCGGGGGCCGAGCCATCCGGCGGCCTCGGCGGCGGCGATGGCGGCTTCGAGGGCGGCGATGGCGTGGGGGTATTCGGAGCGGACGTAGAGGTAGCCGCGGGTGGCGCCGACGGCGAGGCCGGCGATGGTCATGCCCTCGATCAGCAGGAAGGGATCGCCCTCCATGACCATGCGGTCGGCGAAGGTGCCGCTGTCGCCCTCGTCGGCGTTGCAGACGATGTACTTCTGCGGGCCCTCGGCTTCGGCGACGGTCTTCCACTTGATGCCGGTCGGGAAGCCGGCGCCGCCGCGGCCGCGGAGGCCCGAGGCTGCGACTTCGGCGACGATGGCCTCGGGGCCGAGGGCAAGGGCGCGGCGGAGGCCGGCCCAGCCGCCGTGGGCCTCGTAGTCGGCCAGGGAGAGCGGGTCGGTGATGCCGGCCCGCGCGAAGGTCAGGCGGGTCTGGCGGGCGAGGAAGGGGATCGCCTCGACGGCGCCGACCGCCTGCGGGTGAGCGATCTCGGCGGCCGGGGTGCCGGCGGCGAGGGCCTCGGCGAGGGCCTTGGCACCGGCGGCGTCGAGGGGGCCGAAGCCGTAGCGGCGGCCGTCGTGCTCGACCTCGACGAGGGGCTCGAGCCAGAACATTCCGCGGGAGCTGGTGCGTGTGGGCGGGAAGCCCGCGGCGGCCAGAGCGGCGACCACGGCCTCGGCGCCGCAGGCGATGGCGGCGGCGTCGCGGGGGACGAAGACCCGTCCGGTCATCCGCGGGCCTCCGCGATCAGGGCGTCGAGGCGGGCGGGGTCGAGGCGGGCGACCGGGCGGCCGTCGAGCATCGCCGACGGGCTGGTGGCGCAGAGGCCGAGGCAGTAGACCGCCTCGAGGGTCACGCCGTCGACGCTGGTGGTGCCGCAGGCGGTGCCGAGGGCGGCCTCGGCCCGGGCGACGAGCGCCTCGCAGCCCATCGACTGGCACGCCTCGGCGCGGCAGAGCTTGAGGACGTGGCGGCCGGCGGGGACCTCGCGGAAATCGTGGTAGAAGGTGGCGACGCCGTAGACCTCGGCGCGCGAGAGGTTGAGGGCCTTGGCGATCACCGGCAGCGCGGTGCGGGGGACGTGGCCGAAGGTGTCCTGGACCTCGTGGAGGATCGGCAGGAGGGGCCCCTCGCGGTGCGCGTTACGCCCGACGATCTCCAGGGTCTCGGCCTCGCTCCACGCGGCCGTGCGCTCCATACCCGTTCCTCCCAGAGCGCCCGGTCCCGGCGTCCGGGCGACGTCCACTCAGCACATCCCCGAACGCGGTCCCCGCGGGCGCACATGCCCCATCCGTCCCGGACGGGACGTCGATACCCCGAACAGACTACCCCCGGAGCCACCCTTGTCCACTCATCCTTAAGACGGGCGGCGTAGCGGCAAGGCTCGCAAGGGGCGGTCGCGGCCGTCGTTACGCCTTTCGGGCGAGGTCGGCGGCGGGGTCAGGCTTTCGTCCGGCAGAGCCCCAGGAGCCGCGATCAGGCGTTCTCGTCGCGCGGGCACTCGATGTCGAGGAGCGCGGTCGGGCCGATGCTGTCGCGGATGGCCATGGTCAGGCGGCGGGCGCCGGTGCCGGTGCGCCGGATCGCGCGGCCGCCGCCTTCGCGGGAGAGCTTGGCGAGGAGGGCGGCGAGGCGCTTCTCGGCGGCGGGCGTCGGCGCCGGCCGCGTCACCGCGCCGCTGCGCAGGTCGACGGATTCGCCCGGATCGAGGACGGTCAGCCGCACGCCGTTGGCGATGAAGCTGTCGCCCTGGAGGACCAGCGCCGTCGGGTCGATCTCGACGAGGATGAAGCCCTGCTTGCCCGCGGCCTCGATGCGGGTGCCGCCATGGGAGGCGATGGCGACGCTGTCCTCGAAGATGCCGATGCCGAAGCGCTCGCTCTCCTCGGCGCAGGCGACGACGAGCCGGCCGAGACGGTTGCCGCCGATCAGGTTCTGGTCGACGATCCCGCCGCCGAAGAGGCCGATCCCCTCCTGGATCACCAGCCCGCGGTGGCCGGTGTCGGAGGACACCCCGTAGCGCAGCGCCTCGTAGGAGGTGCCGCCGGCGATCATCACCCCGGAGAGCGCCGAGGCGGCGCCGCTCGCGGCGATGATCGAGGCGCCATGGGCGTGGGCACGGGCGATGGCGCGCAGGACCGCGCTTTCCTCGCCACGGTGGAGCAGGGTCTCGACGAGGCGGATCTGGTTGCCGCCGCAGAGCAGGATGCCGCGCATCAACTCGATGGTCTCGAGCAGCTCGCCGTCCTGGTTGGCATAGTCGAGGTTGTCGATCGTCACCCCGAGGTCGATCGCCTGGACGCCGTAGCGGGCGAGAAGCTCGATGTGCTCGCGCGCGGTGCGGGCGGGCTCGGAGGAGGCCGAGGCGAGGACGCCGACCGGCCCGGGGCCGACGAGGGCGACGGCGGCGCTGACCATCTCGGCGGCGCTGGACAGGGGCGAGGACCCGAGGAGGGCGATCCGCGCCTCGTCGGTCGGGGTCATGCCGAAGATGCGGGCGTGGCCGCCGGGGCCCTCGGCGCGGCGGGTGGCGCTGAAGGCGCGGCCTTCCATCGAGCAGCGGAAATTGAGCCCGGTCATCCGCAGCCCGCTCTCCGGGGTCGAGATCAGCCCGCGCGAGCGGCGCTTCTGGCGCTGGATCTCGACGGTGACGTTGACGCCGGAGCGCGTGTCGTAGGCCTGGGCGCTGTCGCTGTCGTAGGCGCCGTGGTCGGCGAGGACGAGCCGGGCGATCAGGTCGTAGAGCGTGTAGGCGGCGAAGACGTTGCGGCGCGAGCGCACCGGCGCCTTGTAGGCGACCTCGCGCGGGCGCACCCTGCGCTTGCCCACGCCCGGCGTGGGCCGGAAGCGGTCGAGGTCGATGGCGTCGCCGTCGTCGAGGTAGCTCAGGCGGAAGTCGGTGTAGCGGCGCTCCTTGGCGTCGATGTCGGCCGGGCCGATGTCGACGAACATGACGCCGTACTCGCCGCAGACCCGCGCCGAGTTGCCCTCGACGAGCAGGGCGGTGTTCTCGTCGATGCCGAAGCCGCGGCGCACGCCGGAGGCCGCCATCGCGACGACGAGACGGCCGAGGCGGCCCCGCTTGATGAAGTGCTGGTCGACGATGCCGAAGGGGAAGAAGTTGAGCCCGGTGCCCATCAGGAGGCCCGGGCGCTCCGGGTCCTTGGTGATGCCGTGGACGACGGACTCGATCGAGGTGCCGCCGAGGATCATCGGGCCGGACATCATCGCCGCACCGGCGCTCGATCCCGCGACGAGGCCGCCGGCCGCCTGGGCGGCACGGATGGCGCGGAGGACCGGGGTCTCGACACCGCCGGGGGCGAGGGCGCCGACGATCTTCGCCTGGTCGCCACCGGTGAAGTAGACGCTGCCCATCGCCTCGATGCGGGCGACGAGCCCGGGGTCGTGGGCCATCTTCCGCGCGTTGTCGATGGTCAGCGCCGCGACCTCGGCCTCGAAGCCGTGCGAGCGGAAGGCCTGGGCGCCCTCGATCCCGACCTCCTTGGGCTCGGCCGAGGCGGTCGGGAAGACGAGGATCCGCCCGCCGGCGAGGCGGTGCATCTCGGCGAAGAGCGCGAGGTTGTTGTCCTCGAGCCGACCTCCGATCACGGCGAGCTTGTTGCCGGGCGGCGCGGCGCCGGCGCTCTGTGCGGTCATAGGCGTGTCACGGGAAGGCGTGTCACGGGGCTCAGTCTGCCGGCACGATGCGGACGCCGCGCTCGTCGCTGAGCAGGCGGAAGCCCTCGGGCACGTCGAAACCGGCCGCCGCGACCAGCCGCTCCGGCGGGACCGGCGTCGGGGCTTCGCGCGGGCGGTAGTAGATGATCTGCTTCCACGAGCGGGTGATGCTGTCGCAGAAGATCAGCAGCAGGTCGGTCGGGCGGGCCATGTCGAGGCCGGCGGCGACCGAAGCCTCCTCGCTCTCGGCGAGCTGGATGGCATCGCCCGGCACCCCGAGGTCGAGCAGCGCCGCCTGGAGCAGCTTCGGGATTTCGTCGGGGGCGCGGCCGCGCGGGTTGTCGTCGCTGTGGCAGATGTAGAAGTCGAAGTTGCCCGCGACCTTGGCGGCGATGGCGCGCAGGTCCTCGTCGCGGCGGTCGCCCGGGCAGGTGATGCAGACGATCTTCTTGCCGATCGGGTTCAACCGGCGGACGAGATCGGCCATCGCGCCGACCGCCGCCTCGTTGTGGCCGTAGTCGAGGATCACGCGGAAGCCGTGCTCGTCGAAGATGTTCATCCGGCCCGGCGACTGGAAGAAGGTGTTGTCGAAGGTGCGCAGCCCGGTGCGGATCTGGTCGAGCGACAGGCCGAGGGCATAGGCCATCGCCGCGCAGAACATCGCGTTCTCGACGTTGTGCAGCGCCTTGCCCTCGACGGTCGCCGGGATCAGGTGGGTCCAGATCAGCGGAAGCTGGTTGCCGTTGTCGTAGATGACGATCTGGTCGCCGTTGAGCCCCTGCTCGAGCACGACGGCGCGCTGGGCGAGGCGGATGTGCTCGCGGACCAGCGGATGGTCGGGGTTCCGGGTGACGTAGCAGATGTGCTTGGCCTCGGTCGTCGCGGCCATCTTCAGGGTGTACTCGTTGTCGGCGTTGAGGACGGCGGTGTCCTTCGCCACCTCGACGACGATCCGCTTGACGTCGGCAAGCTCCTGCAGCGTGTCGACGCCGCCGAGGCCGAGGTGGTCGGAGGTGACGTTGAGCACCGCGCCGACGTCGCAGTAGCGATAGCCAAGACCGGCGCGGACGATGCCGCCGCGCGCGGTTTCCAGCACCGCCATGTCGACGGTCGGGTCGCGCAGCACCATCGAGGCCGCCTTCGGGCCGGTGAAGTCGCCCTTCACCGTGACGTTGCCGTCGATGTAGACCGCGTCGGTGCCGGTCTGTCCGACGACGTGGCCGGCCATCTTCAGGACGTGGGCGAGCATCCGCGCGGTGGTCGTCTTGCCGTTGGTGCCGGTCAGCGCCGCGATCGGGATGCGCGAGGGCGCGCCGGTCGGGAAGAGCATGTCCATCACCGCCCCGCCGACGTCGCGGCCCTTGCCCTCGGAGGGCGCGATGTGCATGCGCATGCCCGGGCCGGCGTTGATCTCGCAGATCGCGCCGCCGGTGTCGCGGTAGCTCTTGGTGATGTCGGTGGTGAGGAAGTCGACGCCGCCGATGTCGAGACCGACGGCGCGGATCGCGCGCTCGGCCATCAGCTTGTTGTCGGGGTGGATGACGTCGGTCACGTCGATCGCGGTGCCGCCGGTCGAGAGGTTGGCGGTCTTGCGCAGGAAGACGGTCTCGCCCTCGGGCGGAACGCCGTCGTGGTCGTAGCCCGCTTCGGCGAGAAGCTTGTCCGCCGCGTCGTCGAGCTCGATCCGGGTCAGCATGTTCTCGTGACCGGCGCCGCGGCGGGGGTCCTTGTTCACCTCCGCCACCAGCTCGGCGATGGTGCTGCGGCCGTCGCCGACGACATGGCCGGGAACGCGGTGCGCGGCGGCGACGAGCTTGCCGTCGATGACGAGCAGGCGGTGGTCGTCGCCCTGGATCATGCTCTCGACGATGACGCCCGAGCCCTCGTCCGCGGCGTTCTCGAACGCCTCGGCGACCTCTTCGTCGGTCATCAGGTTGACCGAGACGCCGCGGCCGTGGTTGCCGTCGACGGGCTTCACCACCACCGGGAAGCCGATCGACTGCGCCGCGTCGACGGCATCCTCGGCGTCGCGGACCTGGGCCTGGCGCGGCACCGGCAGGCCGAGGTCGGAGAGCAGCTGCGAGCAGAGCTCCTTGTCGGCGGCGATCTCGACGGCGGTGTGCGAGGTCTGGCTGGTCAGCGCCGCCTCGATCCGCTTCTGGTACTTGCCCTGCCCGACCTGGATCAGGCTGGCATCGTTGAGGCGGACCCACGGGATGTCCCGCGCCTCGGCGGCGTGGACCAGCGCCAGCGCCGAGGGACCGAGGGCGCGGCGGCCGGCGTAGTGGTCGAAGTCGGCGATCGCCTCGTCGAGATCGTAGGGTTCGTCCTCGCGCGGGGCGATCAGCTCGATGATGATGCTGCGCGCCACCTCGCCCGCCTCGACGCCGACCTCCTCGGATTCGTAGCCGAAGAGCACGTGGACCTCGTCCTCCTCCGCCCCCGGGCGCGTCATCGCCATGCCGGCCGGTGCACCGGCGTGGTTCTGCAGCGCGACCGCCACCTGGGCCATCAGCTCCGCCAGATCGCAGTCGGCATCCTTCATCCGCTCGGCGAAGGGCTCGCCCTGCTCGGTGGCGGCGGTGGCGAGGCCCGGCAGCAGCTCGAAGAGCGGCGCGAGTTCGTCCGAATAGTCGGAGACCGGTCGCCCGGCACGGCGGTGGAGATCGACGGTGAAGCGTATCAACGGTGCCTTGGCGTAGATATTCGGGCCCACGTAGACAGCGGACGAAACGATCTCCATGGGGGCTTTCTCCTTCCGATCCGCACCGGCGCCCCCTTTGGTAGCCGCACCGGATCGCAGGGGGAAGAGGCGTTCTTCCGCGTTGCGGCAAGGGCCGCTACTTGAGTGCCGCGAGCAGGATGCTGGTCTCGGAATTGGCCACCGCCTTCAGCGCGCGGATCGCCGTCAGCGTCGCGTCGAGGGCGGCGAGGTCGCCGGTGTTGACCTCCGCGACGAGGTCCCAGCGGCCGTTGGTCGACCACACCCGGCCGACGTCGGGCATCCGCCGGAGCGAGGCGACCACGGCGCGCATGTCGGCCGAGCGCACCTCGATCGCCATGATCGCGCGGACCGCCGCGCCCGCCGCCTCGCCGCTGAGCCGCACGGTGAAGCCGAGCAGCACGCCGTCGGCGACCAGGCGGTCGATGCGGTTCTGGACCGTGCCGCGCGATACCCCGAGCTGGCGGGCGATGGTGGCGCTCGGCAGCCGGCCGTTCTCGCTGAGCAGCGCGATCAGGCGGCGGTCCATGTCGTCGAGTCCATTCACGCTTCGCCAGTCCTTTCTGCCGATTTGCGCAATCCTGTAGCAAGAATCGGCACAATGCTAGCTTTTCGCCACCACGCCGGAGAGGTAGTTTGATGACAACAGCCAATTCAACTGGAGATAGAACGCCCGTGCTCGATACCGAGAAGGCCGTGCAGATGCCCGTGGAAGCCCCCCGTGATGCCAACCGTGATGCCAACCGCGACATTCCGATCCTCGGGGCCTGCCTCGAACTCGGCGGCCCCTCCCGCGGGACGCTGATGGGGCCGCAGGCGCTGCGGACCGCCGGGCTCTTGCGCGCGCTGGCCGACCTCGGCCACCGGGTCGACGATCGCGGCACGCTGCACGAGGTCGAGGCGGTGTCGGTGGCGATGGAACCGCACCACGCCGAGCGGTGCCGCCACCTCGGCACCATCGGCGGCTGGACCCGCCGGCTGCACGACCACGCCTACGGGATGTGCGGCAAGGGCGCGGTGCCGCTCTTTCTCGGCGGCGACCACGCGATCTCGATGGGCACGATCAGCGGCGTCGCCCGCCACTGCGCCGAGCGCGGCCGCGAGCTGGTGGTGCTGTGGCTCGACGCCCACGCCGACTACAACACCCCCGAGACCACGCCCTCGGGCAACATGCACGGCATGGTCCTCTCCTTCCTCGCCGGCGAGCCCTCGCTCCGCCCGCTCCTCGGCAGCCGCCCCTTCCACCCGGTGGCGCCGTCGAACCTCCACGTCCTCGGCGCCCGCTCGATCGACCCGGCCGAGAAGCTGCGGCTGACCGCCGACTCCGTCGACATCATCGACATGCGCATGATCGACGAGCACGGCATCTCGCCCCTCCTCGCCGAGCGCATCGCCGGCTGGCAGGCGCGCGGCGTCCACCTGCACGTCAGCCTCGACATCGACTTCCTCGACCCCGCCGTCGCCCCCGCCTCCGGCACCGTCGTCCCCGGCGGCACCACCTACCGCGAGGCGCACCTCGTCATGGAGATGCTCTGCGACTCGGGCCTCGTCGGCTCGGTCGACGTCGTCGAGCTCAACCCCTTCCTCGACGAACGCGGCCGCACCGCGATCACCGCCACCGAACTCGTCGCCAGCCTGTTCGGCCGCACCGTCCTCGACCGCGCCCACGGCGCGATCTCAGCCGCCTGACGATGGAGGAAACCATGCTCGACACCGCCGGCCTGATCGACCTCGAGACCCGCCTCGGCGCGGCCAACTACAAGCCCCTCGACGTCGTGCTGACCGAGGGCAAGGGCGCCTGGGTCACCGACATCGACGGCAACCGCTACCTCGACTGCCTCGCCGCCTATTCGGCGGTGAACCAGGGGCATTGCCACCCGAAGATCCTCGCCGCGCTGGTCGAGCAGGCCGGGCGGCTGACGCTGACCAGCCGCGCCTTCCGCAACGACCAGCTCGGGCGCTTCTACGAGGAGCTCGCCGCCCTCACCCGCTCGCACAAGGTGCTGCCGATGAACTCGGGCGCCGAGGCGGTCGAGACCGCGATCAAGGCGGTGCGCAAGTGGGGCTACGAGGTCAAGGGCGTGCCCGAGGGGCAGGCCGAGATCATCGTCTGCGCCAACAACTTCCACGGGCGGACGTTGTCGATCGTCTCGTTCTCGACCGACCCCGACGCGCGCGACAACTTCGGCCCCTTCACCCCCGGCTTCCGCGTCATCCCCTTCGGCGACGCCGATGCGCTGGAGGCGGCGATCACCCCCAACACCGTCGCCTTCCTCGTCGAGCCGATCCAGGGCGAGGCCGGGGTCATCATCCCGCCGGCCGGCTACTTCACCCGCGTCCGCGAGATCTGCACGGCCAACGACGTCACCCTGATCCTCGACGAGATCCAGACCGGCCTCGGGCGCACCGGCCGCCTGCTCGCCGAGGAGCACGAGGGCATCGAGGCCGACGTGACGCTGATCGGCAAGGCGCTCGGCGGCGGCTTCTACCCGGTGTCCGCCGTCCTCTCCAACTCCGACGTCCTCGGCGTGCTCAAGCCGGGCCAGCACGGCTCGACCTTCGGCGGCAACCCCCTCGCCTGCGCCGTCGCCCGCGCCGCGCTGCGCGTCCTGACCGAGGAGCACCTGATCGAGCGCTCCGCCAAGCTCGGCGCCCATTTCAAGGCCGGGCTCGAGTCGATCCGCTCGAACCGGGTGCGCGAGGTCCGCGGCCGCGGCCTGATGCTCGCCGTCGAGCTCCACGCCGAAGCCGGCCCCGCCCGCCCGGTCGTCGAGGCGCTGCGCGCGCGCGGCATCCTCGCCAAGGAGACCCACGGCCAGACCATCCGCTTCTCCCCGCCCCTCGTCATCGAGGAGGCCGAGATCGACTGGGCGCTGGAGCGGATCGAGGCTGTGCTCCGGAACTGACTCCGGGCGCCGCTTGCAAACGCCGCGGACCAGCCGCGGCGGCGCTACGCCCCCGTCACCCGCCAGATGACATCCCCCACGTCGTCCGCGACGAGCAGGGCGCCGTCCGGGGCCAGGGTCACGCCGACCGGGCGGCCGAGGGAGAACTTTTCGTCCGGGGAGAGGAAGCCGGTCAGGATGTCGCGCGGCGGGCCGCTCGGGCGGCCGGCGTCGAAGGGGACGTGGACGACGCGGTAGCCGGAGAGGTTGCTGCGGTTCCACGAGCCGTGCTGGCCGATCACCATGCCGTCGCCGAAGCCGGGAAGCGTGCCCGCCGGCAGCCAGCAGAGGCCGAGCGAGGCGGTGTGGCCGCCGAGGGCGTAGTCGGGCTGGCGGGCCGTCGCGACCTTGGCCGGGTCCTGCGGCACGCGGTCGTCGACGGTCTGGCCCCAGTAGCTGTAGGGCCAGCCGTAGAAGCCGCCGTCGACGACTTCCGTCAGGTAGTCGGGCGGGGTCTCGTCGCCGATGCCGTCGCGCTCGTTCACCACCGTCCAGAGCGCGCCGGTCGTCGGCTCCCAGGCGAGCCCGACCGGGTTGCGCAGGCCGCCCGCGAAGATGCGCGAGGCGCCGGTGGCGAGGTCGTGCTCCCAGATCGCGGCGCGGCCCTCCTCGACCTCGAGGCCCTGCTCGCCGATGTTGGTGAACGAGCCGACGCCGGCGTAGAGGCGGGTGCCGTCGGCCGAGACCAGCAGGCTGCGCGTCCAGTGGCCGCCCGGCTTGAAGTCGAGGAGGGTCCGTCCGTCGCCCGCGAGGCGCTCGTCGCCGGCGGTGTGGGGGAAGGCGACGAGGCCGTCGGCGTTGCCGACGTAGAAGGTGTCGCCGATCAGCGCCATGCCGAAGGGCTGGCTCAGGCCGTCGCGGAAGACGCCGCGCTTCTCGGCGACGCCGTCGCCGTCGGCGTCGTGGAGGCGGGTGATGCGGTTGGGGCTGGGACCGACCGCGGCCGCCCGGCGCATGGTGGCGAGGATGGCGTAGTCGAAGGCGCTCTTGACCGGCCCTGCCGGCTGCAGCGCCTCGGCGACGAGCACGGCGCCGTCGGGCATCGCGTAGATCCAGCGCGGATGCTTGAGGCCGGTGGCGAAGGCGTTGACCTTGAGGCCCGGGGCCGCGGTCGGGGTTTCGCCGGCTTTCCAGCCGCGCGCGGTCGGCATCTTCAGGGTGGGGATCGACTGGGCCTTCGCGTCGGGGATCACCGGCGCGGTGCCGAGTGCCGGCGCCGCCGCGGTCGCGCCCCAGCGCCGCTTCAGGATCATGGCCGCACCGACCACCGCGACGCCCTTGGCGAAGACCTCGGAAACTCCCATCGACGCGTGCCC
This sequence comes from uncultured Alphaproteobacteria bacterium, assembly GCA_963798235.1. GTDB lineage: Bacteria > Pseudomonadota > Alphaproteobacteria > Rhodobacterales > Rhodobacteraceae > Amaricoccus. The sequence goes on from CAWCSN010000001.1 coordinate 504,632, forward strand.
TCCCTGACTTCGCGGCGCAAGCTAGCCGAACCGGCCGCGCTGTCAAACCGGGAGGGCGCGGCGATCGGGGTCCGGAGTCAGCGCGGGTCGGAGAAGGGCGGCCACATCCGCCCGACGATGCCGTCGCGGCGGACGATCCCGTGCCAGACGGCGGCGCCGATATGCAGGGCGATGAGGAGGAGGAGGCCCCAGATCGCGGTGAAGTGGATGCGCTCGGCGACCTTGGCCACCGCCTCGTTCTTCGGGAACAGCGGCGGGATGCCGAGGGCGCGCAGCGACTCGATCGGGAAGCCGCCGGTGGTGACGCGCACGTAGCCACTGGTCGCCATGACGATGAGGAGCACATAGAGGCCGAGGTGGACGGCCTCCGCCGCGAAACGCTGCGGTCCGCTCACCGACAGGGGCAGGGGCGGCGGCGGGTTCAGAAGGCGCCAGCCGAGGCGGAGGAGCACGACGATGAGGACCAGCGGGCCGAGGCTCTTGTGCACGATGAAGAGAGGGTCCTGCAGGGAGCGCGGGATCTCCTGTATCATCAGGAATCCGACCGGTATCATCACCAGCACGAGAAGCACGGTGATCCAGTGAAACAGCCGGGAAACCAGCCCATAGCGCATCCGTTGTCCTCCGCGGCCCCTCTGACGGGTCGGACTGTAGCAGCAACGCGCCGGGTCGCCAAAGCCGGCAGGGACCACCGATGACCGACGCCCCCCTGTCCGCGCCGCTGACGCGACGCCTGTCCTTCCAGCGGCTGCCGCGGGGCGCCGTTCCTGCGCTCGCGCTCACCGGCGGGGCGACGGCGGGTGTGCTCGCCGCGCTGCCGTTCACCGGGCTTCTCGCCGCGGCGGCAGGTCTGCTCGCCTTTGCCGTCGCCGGCGGGCTTGCGGTCGACCGTGTGGCCGCCTTTCACCGCCACGACCGCTTCGGCTGGGGCAACGGCGTCACCGTCGCCCGCGCCGGCGGGACGGCGGTCTTCGTGGCGCTCGCCGTCGAGCCGGGGCTGCTTGGCGGCGGGGCGGCCTGGGGGGCGCTGGTCGCCGCGCTGGTCCTGCTCGCGCTCGATGGCATCGACGGGCGGCTTGCCCGGGGACAGGGGCTCGCCTCGGCGTTCGGCGCGCGATTCGACATGGAGGTGGACGCCCTCCTGATCCTCGCGCTGTCGGCGCTGGCCTTCGGGCTGGGGAAGGCCGGGCTTTGGGTCTTCGGGATCGGCCTCCTGCGCTATCTCTTCGTCGCGGCGGGCTGGCTTGCGCCGCGGCTGGCGCGGCCGCTGGCACCATCGGGGCGGCGGCGGGCGGTGTGCGCGGTGCAGATCGTGGTGCTGTCCCTGCTTCTCGCGCCGCCGCTGGTGCCGCCGCTGTCGGCCGGGCTGGCGGCGGCGGCCTTCGCGGCGCTGGTGGTCTCCTTCGCGATCGACACGGCCTGGCTGCTTCGCGCGCGATGACCGCGGCGCTGCGCAGCTGGCTCGGGGTGGCGCGGTCGCTGGTGATCTATCGGGGCCGGCCCTGGACGATCCCGCGGCTTGCCGCCTTCTACCGCGGGATCGTCGCGCCGGGGGATCTCGCCTTCGATGTCGGCGCGCATGCCGGCAATCGCACCCGGGCGCTGGTCGCCGCCGGGGCGCGGGTGGTGGCGCTGGAGCCGCAGGGGCGGTTCCATGCCTTCCTGCGGCGCGATCTGCCGCCGGGGGTCACCCTCGTCCGGGCCGCTGCGGGGGCGCGGGAGGGGGTGGCGCGGCTCGCGGTGTCGCGGTTGCATCCGAGCGTGTCCTCCCTCGCGCCCGGCTTCGCTGCGCGCATGGCGGAGGCGCCGGGGTTCGCGGCCGTGCGGTGGGATGCGGAGGAGGAGGTCGTCGTCACCACGCTCGACGCTCTCATCGCGGCCCACGGGGCGCCACGGTTCGTCAAGATCGACGTCGAGGGATACGAGGCGGAGGTCCTCGCCGGGCTGTCGCAGGCGGTGCCCTGGGTGGCGTTCGAGTACCTGCCCGCTGCCCTCGCCGTGGCGCAGGCCTGTGTCGCACGGCTCGGGGCGCTCGGGCCCTACGAGTTCAACCTCGTTTGCGGCGAGCGGCGCGGCTTCGCGCTTGCCGGGTGGCTGGGCGGGGCGGCCTTCCTGCCCGTGCTGGCCGCGCGGGCCGGCGATGGCCGGTCCGGGGACGTCTATGCGCGGCTCGTCGGTGCGTGATCGCCTGCCCCGGCTGATCGTCGGCTTCGCCGCGGCGGCGGTGATCTATGGGCTGCTGGTGCTGCCGAACCAGCCGGGGGTGCTCACGCCGGCCGGGCTTCGGCGCTTTCCGCTGGAGTTTCCGCTGATCCTGCTGGCGCTGGCCGCCTGCCCGCCGCGCATCGCGCCGGTGCTGCGCGGGGGGCTGACCGCTCTGTTGACCGCGAGCGTCGTGCTCAAGCTTGCCGATCTCGCGGCGGAGACCGCCTTCCTGCGGCCGTTCAACCCGGTGCTCGACGGGCCGCTGGTCGTCGCGGCCTGGCGGCTGGCGAGCGGGGCCGTGGGCTGGCCGCTCGCCCTTGCCGCAGCGGTCGGGATCGTCGCGGCGGTCGGGCTCGTCGGCTGGCTGTGCTGGTGGGCGAGCGGCCGGCTGGCGACGCTCGCGGCCCCGGGAGCGCGGCGGGCGGCGGCGGTTCTCGCGCTGCCGGCGCTGGCGCTCGTCGTCGTCGATGCCTCGGGCCGGGCCGATCCGCCGGGCCATGCCCGGACGACCGAGATGGCGGGCGAGCACGTGGCGGCGGCGTTCCGCGCCCGCGCCGACCTCGCGCGGTTCCGGGTCGATGCGACGCGCGATCCGTGGGCGGCGGTGGCGCCCGCAGACATCCTGCCGGCGCTGCGGGGGACCGACGTGCTGCTGGTCTTCGTCGAGTCCTACGGCCGGGCGACCCTCGACAACCCGCTCTACGGGCCGACGACGACGGCGGCCTTGCGCGACACCGACGCGGCGCTCGCAGGGGCCGGTCTCGCGGCGCGATCGGGGTTCCTGACGGCGCCGATGGTCGGGGGGCAGAGCTGGCTTGCCCATTCGAGCGTGCTGTCGGGGCTGTCGATCGACGATGAGGGGAAATATCGCGCGCTGCTGGGCAGTCCGCGGCGGACGCTGCTCGGCCTCGCCCACGAGGCGGGCTGGGAGACGGCGGCGGTGATGCCGGCGATCACCCTCGCCTGGCCCGAGGCCGCGTGGTTCGGCTACGACCGCGTGCTCGCGGCCGGCGACCTCGGCTATCGCGGGCTGCCCTTCGGCTGGGTGACGATGCCGGACCAGTACACCCTTGCCGCCCTCGACCGCGCGCTGCTCGGCCCGGGGGAGCGGCCGGCGGTGATGGCGGAGGTGGCGCTGGTGTCGTCGCACGCGCCGTGGACGCCGCTGCCGCCGCTGCTGCCGTGGGACGCGATCGGCGACGGCAGCGTCTATACCGCGGCGCTGGAGGCCGGAGACCCGGCCGAGGTGGTCTGGCGCGACGATGATCGGGTGCGCGAGCAGTATCGCCGGGCCATCGACTATGCGCTGCGGGCCGTCGGCGGGTTCGCGGCCCTGCCGAGCGAGCGGCCACGGCTTTTCGTGGTGCTCGGCGACCACCAGCCGGTGGCCTTCGTCTCCGGGGACGCGGTAAACCGCGACGTGCCGATCCACGTCATCGGGCCGCCGGCGCTGCTCGCGCGCCTCGACGGCTGGGGCTGGACGGCGGGGATGATCCCCGACGCGAGGCGTGGCCGCCTGGCCGATGGCGGCGTTCCGCGACCACTTCCTGGCGGCCTTCGCTGGGGCCCCGGACGGCGCAACCGGGGACCAGGCCTCCTCCGGCGACCCGACGAAACCGACGCCGGGCCCGTCGCTGGCGGACAAGCATGGCCCGGGCACCCCTCCACTCTGCGCGGGGGAGGACCGCTGCCGATGACCGAACGCAGGAGCCGCCGCAGCGGAGGCCATGGACGGGGCGTCCCGGCCGGGGCGATCGCGCAGATGCCGTGGCGGATTCCGCTCAACCCCGACCGACCGACCGAGCCGTTGCCGCCGGAGGGCGTCGCCGCGATCCATGACGCGGCGATGCGGGTGCTCGAGGAAACCGGGATCGACTTCCTCAACGAGGAGGCGCGCGACTATCTGCGGGCGGCCGGGTGTGCGGTCGACGGGGTGACGGTGCGGATGGACCGGGGCTTCGTCCTGGAGCAGGTCGCCAAGGCGCCGCGGAGCTTCGACATCACGCCGCGCAATCCCGAGCGGCGGGTGACGATGGGGGCGGGGCACATGTGCTTCGTCAACGTCTCGTCGCCGCCGAACGCGATGGACCTCGATCGCGGGCGGCGGGTCGGGAACATGGATGATTTCCGCAACCTGATCCGGCTGACGCAGTACTTCAACTGCATCCATGTCGCCGGCGGCTATCCGGTCGAGCCGGTCGACGTCCACGCCTCGGTCCGCCACCTCGACTGCCTCTACGAAAAGCTGACGCTGACCGACAAGGTCGTCCACGCCTACAGCCTCGGGTCCGAGCGGGTCGAGGACGTGATCGAGATGGCACGGATCGCGAGCGGGCTGGGGCAGGAGGAATTCGAGAGCCGGCCGCGGCTCTTCACCAACATCAACTCGTCGAGCCCGCTCAAGCACGACTGGCCGATGCTCGACGGCGCCATGCGCTTCGCGCGGCGCGGGCAGCCGGTGATCGTGACGCCCTTCACGCTGGCCGGGGCGATGGCGCCGGTGACGATGGCGGGCGCGGTGGTGCTGTCGATCGCCGAGGCGCTCGCCGCCGTCGCGCTGCTGCAGGTGATCCGGCCGGGGCTCGCCTGCATGATCGGCACCTTCACCTCGAACGTCGACATGAAGTCGGGCGCGCCGGCCTTCGGGACGCCGGAGTACGTGCGGGCGACGCAGATGACCGGGCAGATGGCGCGCTTCTACGGGCTGCCGCTCCGGGCGTCGAACGCCTGCGCCTCGAACGCGCCCGACGGACAGGCGATGTGGGAGAGCATGAACTCGCTGTGGTCGGCGGTGCAGTCGGGGGTGAACCTCGTCTACCACGCCGCCGGCTGGCTCGAGGGCGGGCTGATCGCCTCCTACGAGAAGTTCGTGATGGACTGCGAGGTGCTCCAGCAGTTCCAGCGCTATTTCGAGCCGGTGCTGACCGACACCTCGCCGGACGCCCTCGCCGTCGAGGCGATCGCGGCGGTCGGACCGCACGGGCACTTCTTCGGGGCGGAGCATACCCAGAGCCGCTACACGGACGCCTTCTACGCGCCCTTCCTCAGCGACTGGCGCAACTACGAGGCCTGGGCCGAGGCCGGGTCGCCGACGACCGAGGTGCGCGCCAACCGCGATCTGGAAGGCGATCCTCGCCGAGTTCGAGCCGCCGCCGATCGACGACGGCATCCGCGATGAACTCGCGGATTTCGTCGCCCGCCGGAAGCGCGAGGGCGGCGCGCCGACGGACTTCTGAGGCGACCCCTGGTGTGACCCGCCGAGGCAGCCCCGCCGGGGCCGCCGATCCGGGGGTTTCCCGGCACGAGCGATCGGAGTATGGGACGCGCGATCCCGCGACAGCCCGAGGAGCGCCCCCCGTGAAAGACACCGTGACCGACAGCGGCTTCTTCACCGAAGATCTCGCCAGCCGTGATCCCGCGATCTTCGGCGCCATCGGCGACGAACTCGGTCGCCAGCGCGACGAGATCGAGCTGATCGCCTCGGAGAACATCGTCAGCCGCGCCGTGTTGCAGGCGCAGGGCTCGGTGATGACCAACAAGTACGCCGAGGGCTATCCGGGCCGGCGGTATTACGGCGGCTGCCAGTTCGTCGACGTGGCGGAAAACCTCGCGATCGAGCGGGCCTGCCAGCTCTTCGGTGCGAAGTTTGCCAACGTGCAGCCGAATTCGGGCAGTCAGGCCAACCAGGCGGTGTTTCTGGCGCTGCTCAAGCCCGGCGACACCTTCCTCGCCATGGACCTCGCGGCGGGCGGCCACCTGACCCACGGCGCCAAGCCGAACATGTCGGGCAAGTGGTTCAAGCCGGTGCACTACGGCGTGCGCATGCAGGACCAGCGGCTCGACTATGACCAGGTCGGCCGAACTGGCGGCCGAGCACAAGCCGAAGCTGATCATCGCCGGCGGCTCGGCTATCCCGCGGCAGATCGACTTCGCGCGCTTCCGCGAGATCGCCGACTAGGTCGGCGCCTACCTGATGGTCGACATGGCGCATTTCGCCGGTCTGGTCGCGGGCGGGCAGCATCCGAGCCCGATGCCGCACGCGGACGTCGTCACCACCACCACCCACAAGACCCTGCGCGGCCCGCGCGGCGGCATGGTGCTGACCAACGACGAGGCGATCGCGAAGAAGATCAACTCGGCGGTCTTCCCGGGGCTGCAGGGCGGGCCGCTGATGCATGTCATCGCCGCGAAGGCCGTCGCCTTCGGCGAGGCGCTGCGGCCGGAGTTCGCCGACTATGCCGCGCAGGTCGTCGCCAACGCCAAGGCGCTGGCCGAGGCGCTGATGAAGGGCGGCCTCGACATCGTCACCGGCGGCACCGACACCCACCTGATGCTGGTCGACCTGCGGCCGAAGTCGCGTGACCGGCAAGGACGCCGAGGCGGCGCTCGGCCGGGCGCACATCACCTGCAACAAGAACGGCATCCCCTTCGACCCGCAGCAGCCGACGGTGACCTCGGGCGTGCGGCTCGGCACGCCGGCGGGCACCACCCGCGGCTTCGGCGAGGCGGAGTTCCGCGAGATCGGCGAGCTGATCGTCGAGGTGATGGACGGGCTCGCCGCCAACGGCGCCGGACGGGAACGGCGCGGTCGAGGCGTCGGTGAAGGCGCGGGTCCAGACGCTCTGCGATCGCTTTCCGGTCTACGCGGGGCTGTAGCGATTCGCTCGCCGGGAGCCTGAGCGCGGCGCGAAAGCCCGGGCTGCGCCGGCTCCCGGGGCGATCGGCGAGACGGGCGTTCTGCGTCCCCGGCCGGGAGCGGCCTCTGTCCCGGTGCGGGCCGGCCAGCGGGGCGGAGTGCCGCGTGATCGGGCAGGTGGTTCAAATTCCGCATACGGACTGCTTGCGCGGCAGGCGGGCCAGAGCGGAAGCCGCCGGAAATCGACGCGCCACGCGGAATTGTCTTTGATCGTAATGCGAGTTGCCTGATGCTCTACTCTTGTAGGGGTTGAGGGGAGAGTTACGATGACAAGCATTCGAATCTGGCTGGGGCACGACGGCTACCGCGATCCGGACGATAACCTGGCGCTGCTGGTCGGCGCCGCGCAGGCGCGGACGGTGGCGAAGAGCAACGATGCGGTGCGGATCGCCGGTGTCGTCTTCGGCGATACCAAGGACGCGGCGCAGTTCAAGATGCTCAATCCGTACAAGGCGGTTCCCGCCGCCATGGACGACGGGGACACCCGCTACGACGACGCGAACGGCAACCGGATCGCGGTCGGCAACTACGCCTTCTTCAAGCAGTACGCGAACGACGCGATCCGGAAGATGGCGCCGGGCTGGCAACGCATCGACCTGCTCGCCGAGGACAAGGGCGGCCAGCGGGAGTGGAACTACGACCCCAGGGCCCGCGCGGACATGAGTACGGCGGCGTGGGAACTGGCCGACGACATCAGGACGGCCGCCGGCAAGGGCAGCACCGCAACCGGCGAGCCCAAGGAGGTGGTGGTCTACAGCGCCGGCGGCGGCGCCCATGTGGCGGCCGAGGCGATCGCCTACCTGCGCAACAGCGGAATGTCGGAGGCGACGCTGGTCCGCTACTTCGCCGTGGTCCAGCACGGCGACACCAACTGGTGGTCGAACCAGGAACCCGAGGCGACGACGATCACGCGGCCCTATACCATCGCCATCTCGGAGCAGGATCCGGCGCTGTATACCAACGGCGATACCGGGCCGGGGCTGAAGCTGCTGGTGCGGGACGGGGTGTGGCTGTCGGGCGCACCCTTCGGCGCGGCCTACGCCGAGGCGACCTCGGTGGCGCAGGGGCTCACGTCCTTCAAGAACCTGCCGCAGCAGGCGACCTTCAAGGCGACCAAGGACGGGTCGGACGCGGGCAGCCATGCCTTCGCCGCCGATACCGAGGCGCTGCTCGCGGCGTGGGACAACCGGCTGCGGCCGGGCGAGAACATCGCCCGCGGCGACAATGCCGAGCACCTGATCGACACGGGCGACGGCTATCGCCAGCGGGTCATCTACGCCGGATCGACTGGCAGGACGCGCAGGCCCTGATGAACGGCACGGCCAGGCGTTCGTCGAGCACACCCACGAGGCCACAAGCTGGCGGTGAGCGGCTGGGACTTCATGTAGCCCGGAGGGGCTGACAGCCAGGTGGCGGCGGGCTTTTCGGGAAAGGCCCGCTTTCCATCGCTATTTCAAGCGGATAAGGGCGGGGGGCGGCCGCGGCCGGCCCTTGCCGTTGGGGGTTGCAGCGCCTATAGATCGGGGGAGCGCTTTCCCCGCAAGGCAGACCCTTGACCGACACCCCGAAGACGACGACCTGTCGCCCGAGAAGCCGCGCCACCCGCACGCGGGCCCGGCGGTCACGATCGAGCAGGAGATGCGGACCGCGTATCTCGACTACGCGATGAGCGTGATCGTCAGCCGCGCGATCCCCGACCTTCGCGACGGGCTGAAGCCGGTGCACCGGCGCATCCTCTTCGCGATGCACGAGACCGGCAACACCTTCGACAAGTCCTACCGCAAGTCGGCGCGGCCGGTCGGCGACGTGATGGGCAAGTACCATCCCCACGGCGACAGCGCGATCTACGACGCGCTGGTGCGCATGGCGCAGGACTTCTCCATGTCGCTGCCGCTGCTCGACGGGCAGGGCAACTTCGGCTCGATGGACGGCGATAAGGCCGCGGCCATGCGCTACACCGAGGTGCGGATGGCGAAGGCGGCGAACTACCTGCTCGCCGACATCGACAAGGACACCGTCGACTTCCAGCCGAACTACGACGGCAAGGACATGGAGCCGACGGTGCTGCCGGCGCGCTTCCCCAACATGCTGGTCAACGGCGCCGGGGGCATCGCCGTCGGCATGGCGACCAACATCCCGCCGCACAATCTCGGCGAGGTCGATCGACGCGACGCTGGCGCTGATCGAGAACCCCGACCTGACGGTGGCCGAGCTGATGGAATTCATCCCCGGCGCCGGACTTCCCGACCGGCGGGCTGATGCTCGGCCGCTCCGGGGCGCGCAAGGCCTACCACGAGGGGCGCGGCTCGGTGATCCTGCGCTCGCGGACGCGGATCGAGGAGGTGCGCGGCGGGCGCACGGCGATCATCGTCTCCGAGATTCCCTATCAGGTGAACAAGGCGACGATGATCGAGCGCATCGCCGACCTGGCCCGCGAGAAGCGCATCGAGGGCATCGCCCACGTCCAGGACGAGAGCGACCGCCTCGGGGTGCGCGTCGTCATCGAGCTGCGCCGCGACGCGACGCCGGACGTGGTGCTGAACCAGCTGTTCCGCTTCACGCCGATGCAGACCAGCTTCGGCTGCAACATGCTGGCGCTGAACGGCGGGCGGCCCGAGCAGCTGACCTTGCGCGACTTTCTCGATGCACTTCGTCACCTTCCGCGAGGAGGTGGTGGCGCGGCGCACCGCCTTCGAGCTGCGCAAGGCGCGCGAGCGGGCGCATATCCTCTGCGGCCTCGCGGTGGCGGTCTCGAACGTCGACGAGGTGGTGGCGACGATCCGCTCCTCGGCCGACCCGGCGGAGGCGCGCGAGCGGCTGATGACGCGGCGCTGGCCGGCGGCGGAGATCGTGCCCTACATCCGTGCTGATCGACGACCCGTCGCACACGGTCAACGAGGACGGCACCTACAATCTCTCCGAGATCCAGGCGCGCGCGATCCTCGACCTGCGGCTGCAGCGGCTGACCGCGCTCGGGCGTCAAGGAAGTGACCGACGAGCTCGACGAGCTGGCGGGCAAGATCACCGACTACCTCGACATCCTGCGCTCGCGGACGCGGATCATGGCGATCATCTCGGACGAACTGCGCGAGGTGAAGGAGCTCTTCGCCGTGCCGCGGCGCACCGAGATCGGCGACTGGGACGCGGACCTCGACGACGAGGACCTGATCGAGCGCGAGGACATGGTCGTCACCGTCACCCAGGGCGGCTACATCAAGCGCACCCGCTGACCGAGTACCGGGCCCAGCGCCGCGGCGGCAAGGGCGTCGGCGGGATGGCGACCAAGGACGAGGATTTCGTCACCACGCTGTTCGTCGCGAACACCCACACCGCGCTGCTGTTCTTCACCACCGACGGGCATGGTCTACACGCTGAAGTGCTGGCGGCTGCCGCTCGGCGGTGCGCAACGCCCGCGGCAAGGCGATCGTCAACATCCTGCCGATCCCGCACGGGGTCTCGATCGCCGCGATCATGCCGGTGGACGTGCCCGAGGAGGAGTGGGCGAACCTGCAGATCATGTTCGCGACCTCGGACGGCGACGTGCGGCGCAACGCGCTCGACGATTTCACCAACGTCATGCGCAACGGCAAGATCGCGATGAAGCTGCCCGAGGGCGTGCGGCTCATCAACGCGCGGATCTGCTCCGAGACCGACGACGTGATGCTGACGACCAAGCGGGGCCGGGCGATCCGCTTCCCGGTGCCGGACGTGCGCGTGTTCAAGGGGCGCGATTCGACCGGCGTCCGCGGCATCCGCCTCGCGGCGGGCGACGAGGTGGTGTCGATGGCGGATCATCCGCCACTTCGAGGCGACTCCCGAAGAGCGGGTGGCCTATCTCAAGATGCGCCGCGCGGTTGCCGGCGCGCCCGAGGAGGAGGTCGAGGCCGACGAGGAGCGAGGAGGTCGCCGACGGCAACGTCGACTCGGCCAGGCCGCTATGTCGAGATGTCCGAAGCCGAGGACCTGCTGCTGACCGTGACCGAGCGCGGCTTGGGCAAGCTCTCGTCCTCCCACGACTATCCGGTGCGCGGCCGCGGCGGCCAGGGCGTGGCGGCGATGGACAGGGCGATGCGCGGCGGGCCGCTGGTCGCGCTCTTCCCGGTCGACCAGGACGACCAGATCATGCTCGCCACCGACGGCGGGCAGTCGATCCGCGTGCCGGTCGCCGGCATCTCGTTCCGCTCGCGCGGCGCCGGCGGCGTCCGGGTGTTCAACACCGGCAACGGCGAGCGCGTGGTCTCGGTGGCGCCGATCGCCGAGAACGGCGAGGACGAGGGCTGAAGGCTGCGTACAGCCACGGCCGGCATGCAGCGGCGTGCAAGCCGCGGGCGCTCCCGCTCAGGCTTGGAAGTCTCCCTGCAGCTGGACAGTGCCCAAAGGCCGTGCAGACGCGCTTGCGCACGCGCGCGGTGCAAGCGCTTAAGTCTCCGATATCACTACATTCTCTCGAATAGGTTCGAACCGGTTCGAACCGGTTTTCGTTCGTCGTGCGCAGGAGGGAGGAGCCCACGGTCGTGTAGACTTGGGATTTCCTTCAGTGCGAGAATGCACAAGCCGTTTTTGGCGATTTGTTCGCTCGGGAGGAAATAATGGCTTCCTACTACGGCACGGAGAATGACGACAACATTCTTATTACCTCAGACGCGTACGATCGAGTATTCGGTTTGGGTGGTAATGACACAATCGAAGTCTCTGGTGTTTCTTCATCGTTATATACGGCGACGACGGGAATGATCTGATCCATTCGATCACAAGCCAACTCGGCCTTGCGATCATGTACGGCGGTGCCGGCGCCGACACCCTGATCGGTGGCACGGGCAGCAACAACTTCATCGATGAGTTCGACACCATCGTCGAGACCGGCGGCGACGACATCGTTCTGGTAACCTTCGATTTCGTTCTGCCCGACGGGTTCGTATTGGTTACCGCGATAGGCGGATCGGTCAGTCCTTGTCGGAAACGACGGCGACAACCGGATTTTCTCCTACGAATTGCTGGACGGAAGAGAGCTGCGCGGCCTCGCTGGAAACGACTGGCTCCATGGTGGCATCTTCGGTGACAGACTCTTCGGGGGAGCCGGTAGCGATCTCCTGGAGGCCGACGCAGGCCCGACCTTCTGGACGAAGGTGCTGGCGCTGACAGCCTGAGCGGCAGCGGCGGGAACGATACGCTTCGCGGCGGAAGCGGAAACGACACCATCGACGGCGGCGGGGGTCGAGACCTGATCGATGGTGGGGCCGGGATCGACACGGTGCGCTACGACTTCGTCGGGGAGTTGATCGTCGTCGACCTGGGAGCCAAGGTCGCGCGCTTCGACGACGACCTGGGGCGCGGAGAGCCTGGCCTCGATCGAGAATGTTCTGGACCGGCATGGTCAACGACACGTTGATCGGCGGCAATGCAGGGTCGAGCTCCGCGGCGGTATGGGCAATGACCGTCTGGTCGGCGGGGAGGTGCGGACGTGCTCGCCGGCGGCTTCATACTGGCAGGGAGCTAGTTCGGGCGCAGGAGAACGCTGGCGGCTATTGTTGATGAATTGAGCACAGTTGGTTCCTGATCGCCCGGTTTGTCTCCCGACGAGCCTGTGCTATCTCGCAGGCGTCGGCGCGTTGCGACTGCGCCCAACCTTACAGGAACCGCCTCAATGGAAAACCTCGGCTCTCTTTTCGGCCCTTCTCGGCCGCGCTATGATCGCTTTTCTCTTCGTGCCCGCCGGCTTCGGCAAGCTCACCGGCCTGGCCGGTGCGATGGCCTACACCGCGTCGGGCGGCCTGCCGGGGTGGTTCGCGATCCCGGCGCTCGCGGCGGAGCTTCTCGGCGGCCTCGCGCTGCTCGTCGGCTGGCAGACGCGCTGGGCGGCCCTGATCCTCGCCGCCTTCACCGTCGCCGCGGGCGTGCTCTACCACTACATCCCGGCGCAGTCGGCAACCGACCCGATGGCGGCGATGGGGCAGATGATCAACTTCAACAAGAACATAGCGATCGCGGGCGGCCTGCTCGTGCTCGCCGGCCTCGGCGCCGGGCGCCTGTCGCTCGACGCGCGCCAGGGCCGCCGCTGATCCCCCTCCCCCGGGACGCAAGCCCGCGTCCCGGGACTTGAGCCAAAGGCAAGCGATGACCTTTCCCAACGATTTCCCGATTGCCGCACGATCGCCGCCCCGCCACCCGGAGCGGCTGCAGCTCTATTCGGTGCCGACGCCGAACGGGGTGAAGGTCTCGATCCTGCTCGAGGAGACCGGCCTGCCCTACGAGGCGCACCGGATCAGCTTCGACAAGGGCGAGCAGAAGTCGCCGGCCTTCCTGTCGCTCAATCCGAACGGCAAGATCCCGGCGATCCTCGATCCGGACGGGCCGGGGGGCAAGCCGATCACGCTGACCGAGTCGGGGGCGATCCTCGTCTATCTCGCCGAGAAGACCGGGCAGTTCATGCCGGCGGACCCGGCCGGGCGCTACCGGGTGATGGAATGGGTGATGTTCCAGATGGCCGGTCGGGCCGATGTTCGGCCAGCTCGGCTTCTTCACCAAGTTCGACGGCCGGCACATCGAGGACAAGCGGCCACGGGACCGCTATGCCGCGGAGGCGCGGCGCCTGCTCGGCGTGCTCGACGGGGTGCTGGCCCGGCAGGCGTGGATCGCCGGCGACGACTATTTGATCGCCGACATCGCGACCTTTCCGTGGCTGCGCAACCTCATCGGCTTCTATCAGGCGGGCCAGCTGGTCGGCTTCGCCGACTTCCCGGCGGCGGCGCGGGCGCTCGAGGTCTTCGTCGCGCGGCCGGCCGTACAGCGCGGGCTGACCATCCCCGCCGAGCCCGGGCGCCCCCCGGGTTCCCTTGCCGGCGGAGTTCGCCTAGGGGGAGCCATGGAAAAACATGCACCCGTTCACGTCGTCGGCGGCGGCCTCGCGGGCTCCGAAGCCGCCTGGCAGGCCGCGGAGGCGGGCGTGCCGGTGGTCCTGCACGAGATGCGGCCCGACGTCGGCACCTTCGCCCACCAGACCGATGCCCTGGCGGAACTGGTCTGCTCCAACTCCTTCCGCTCCGACGACGACGAGCAGAACGCGGTGGGGCTCCTCCACTGGGAGATGCGCGCCGCCGGGGCCTCGTCATGGCGCCGCCGACCGCCACGCGGTTCCCGCCGGCAGCGCGCTCGCCATCGACCGCGACCCCTTCTCGGCGAGGTCACCGCCCGGCTCGAAGCGCATCCGCTGGTGACCATCGAGCGCGGCGAGGTCGCGGGCCTGCCGCCCGCCGACTGGACCAGCGTGATCGTCGCCACCGGCCCGCTCACCTCCCCCGCCCTCGCCGAGGCGATCCGGGGGCTCACCGACGAGGCGCGCTCGCCTTCTTCGACGCCATCGCGCCGATCGTCCACTTCGAGACGATCGACCTTTCGCGGGCCTGGTTCCAGTCGCGCTACGACAAGGGCGAGACGGAGGACGAGCGGACGGCCTATCTCAACTGCCCGATGGACCGCGACCAGTACGAGGCGTTCATCGACGCGCTTCTCGCGGCCGACAAGACCGACTTCAAGGACTGGGAGGCCGACACGCCATATTTCGACGGCTGCCTGCCCATCGAGGTGATGGCCGAGCGCGGCCGCGAGACGCTGCGCTACGGCCCGATGAAGCCCGTGGGCCTGACCAACCCGCACGCACCGGACAGGAAGCCCTACGCCGTCGTCCAGCTCCGCCGCGACAACGCACTCGGCACGCTCTACAACATCGTCGGCTTCCAGACGAAGATGAAGTACGGCGCCCAGACCGAGGTGTTCCGCACCATCCCCGGCCTGGAGAGCGCGAACTTCGCCCGGCTCGGCGGCATCCACCGCAACACCTTCCTGAACTCGCCGCGCCTGCTCGACGGCGCCATGCGCCTCAAGGCCGACCCGCGCCTGCGCTTCGCCGGCCAGATCACCGGCGTCGAGGGCTACGTGGAGAGCGCCGCGATGGGGCTCCTCGCCGGGCGGCTGGCGGCGTCGGAGCGGCTCGGCCGGCCGCTCGCCCCGCCGCCGCCCGAGACCGCCATGGGCGCGCTCGTCACCCACATCACCGGCGGCGCAGACGCGACGACGTTCCAGCCGATGAACGTGAACTTCGGCCTCTTCCCGCCGCTCGACGACGCGCGGGGCGGCCGCCGGGGCCGGCGCGAGCGCTACAAGGGTTATACCGACCGCGCCAAGGCCGACTTTACCACGTGGCTCGCGCCGGAGACGGTGACCGCCTGAGCCGGCGCGAAGGCGCCGCGAGCCGCGGGCCTCCAGCGCCATGGACAGGAACTTCCCTGTCGAAGTCCTCGCGTGCGACATCGATCGTGCGGGAGAAGGTGTCTCCGTGCGGACTGTGATTGCGAATGGCGAGAATCGCGGGCCTCTGGTACCTTGGACGGACCGGTCCCGCGTGATTGCACGCCGCCGGAACGAAGCCGCTCCAGCAAGAGGGCCAGAGGGGGAGACCAACCATCATGGCGAAATTCACGCTCAACGGGACGGAGGCGAGCTTCGACGCGCCCGCCGAGATGCCCCTGCTCTGGGCCATCCGCGACCTCGCGGGCCTTCCCGGCACCAAGTACGGCTGCGGCGCGGGCCTGTGCGGCGCCTGCACCGTCCACGTGAACGGCAAGGCCGAGCGGAGCTGCATGGTCTCGCTCGGCGACGTCGAGGGCGCGGAGGTCGTCACCATCGAGGGGCTCGACCCCGCGGGCGACCATACGGTGCAGCGCGCGTGGCGCGAGCTCTCGGTGCCGCAGTGCGGCTTCTGCCAGGCCGGGCAGATCATGCAGGCCTCCGCCCTGCTGGCGGAAACGCCGAACCCGACCGACCAGGACATCCTCGACGCCATGAGCGGCAACATCTGCCGATGCGGCTGCTACCAGCGCATCGCCGCCGCCGTCCGTCTCGCCGCCACGGGGATTTGAGCCATGCTGAACATTCGTGAGCTGACCGGCGCGCGGCCGATCGCCGGCGCGACCCGCATCCTGCGGCTCGACCGCCGCGACTTCCTCAAGGGCGCGAGCTTCGTTCTCGCCGCCGTCGCCACGCCGGCCGGGGCCTTCGAACGCTACCGGACCGGCGGCGAGGACATGCCCCACGGCATCGTCACCGATCCGCTGGTCTTCGTCGCCATCGACCCGGACGGGACGGTCACCCTCGTCGCCCACCGCTCGGAGATGGGCACGGGGTCGCGCACCAGCCTGCCGATGGTGCTGGCCGACGAGATGGGCGCGGACTGGGAACGCGTGACGATCGTCCAGGCGCCCGGCGACGAGCCCCGCTACGGAAACCAGGATACCGACGGCTCGCGCTCCATGCGCCATCACCTCCAGGCGATGCGCCAGATGGGCGCGGCCGCGCGCACCATGCTCGCCCGCGCTGCGGCCGAGCAGTGGGGCGTCGATCCGACCGCGGTCACCGTCGAGGTGCACGAGGTCGTCTCGCCCTCCGGCGACCGGCTGGGCTTCGGCGATGTCGCGGAGGCGGCAATGGCGCTGCCGGTGCCGGCCTTCGAGGAGCTCGTCTTCAGGGACGAGGCGGACTTCCGCTACATCGGCAAGGGCAACGTGCCGATCACCGACCTGCACGACATCACCACCGGCAAGGCGGTCTACGGCGCGGACGTAAGCCGACCGGGGATGAGGTACGCCGCGGTCGCCCGCCCGCCGGTGGTCGGCGGCAAGGTGAAGTCCTACGACGCCACCGCGACGCTGAAGGTGCCGGGCGTGGAGAAGGTCGTCGAGCTCCAGGGCACGCCCGCGCCGATGGTCTTCGCGCCGCTCGGCGGCATAGCCGTCGTGGCGACCAACACCTGGGCCGCCTTCGAGGGCGTGCGCCAGCTTCAGGTCGAGTGGGACGCCGGACCGAACGCCGGCTACGACAGCGCGGCTTTCCGGGCCGAGATGGAGAAGACGGCGGAAGCGCCCGGCAAGGTGATCCGCGACCAGGGCGACTGGGACGCCGCCAGGGCCGCCGCGGCGAAGACCGTCGTGCGCACCTACCACCAGGCGCACATGGCGCACGCGCCGATGGAGCCGCCCGTGGCGCTCGCCGACGTCAGCGCCACCGGAGCGGAGATCTGGGCGCCGTTGCAGAGCCCCTACGGCACGCGGCAGATGATCGCCGGCGTCCTCGGGCTCGAGGAGAGCGCGGTGACGGTCCACACCACCCTCCTCGGCGGCGGCTTCGGGCGCAAGTCGAAGTGCGATTACGCGATCGAGGCCGCGCTTCTCTCGAAGGAGGTGGGTGCGCCGGTCCGGGTGCAGTGGAGCCGCGAGGACGATATCCGCAGCGGCTTCTACCACTCGACCTCTGTCGACCGGCTGGAAGCCTCGGTCGATGCGGACGGCAAGGTGACGGGCTGGCTGCACCGGGTCGTGGCCCCGTCGATCAACTCGACCTTCGCGCCCGACGACGGCTACCTCGCCGACTGGGAGAGCGCGATGGGTCACACCGACCTGCCCTACGACATCGCGGCGATCCGTTGCGAGAACGGCAAGGCGATGGCGCAGGCGCGGATCGGCTGGTGGCGCTCGGTCAACAACGTGCCGCGCGCCTTCGCCGAGCAGTCGTTCGTCGCGGAACTGGCCGAGGAACTGGGGCGCGACCACCGCGAGCTCCTGCTCGAGCTCATCGGCCCGGCACGCCAGGTCGACCAGTCGGCCATGGGCGTCGCGGGCGGGCTCTGGAACTACGGCGAGGCGCCGGAGGTCTATCCCATCGACACCGGCCGTCTCGCCAATGTGCTGACGCTCGCCTCGGACGCGGCGGGCTGGGGCCGGCGCTGCCGGAAGGCGAAGGCATCGGCCTCGCCGTGCACCGGAGCTTCGTCACCTACGTCGCTGCCGCCGCGCGGGTGAAGGATGGTCGACGGCACGGTCACCGTGCCCGCCATCGACATCGCCATCGACTGCGGCTTCCCGGTCAATCCCGAGCGCATCCGCAGCCAGATGGAGGGAGCCGCGGTCATGGGCATGACGTTGGCGCTGCACTCGGGCATCACCTTCGCCGAAGGAGCGGTGGAGCAATCCAACTTCAGCGACTACGAGATGGTGCGGAGCGACAACTTCCCGGTCGTCACCGTCCATATCGTCGAGCACCCCTTCAGCGTCCCCGCCTCCGGGGTCGGCGAGCCGGGGGTGCCGCCGATCGCGCCCGCCATCGTCAACGGCGTCTTCCAGGCGACCGGCAAGCGGGTGAACGCGCTGCCGATCGGCCCGAGCGTGTGACGCCGTCACCCCGCTAAAGGGGGCCGCAGCCGAACTTGCCCTCGGCCGGAGCCGTGGCCGCTTGATCCCGTGAGTGCTTGGCCGACGGGCGCGGTCGGAATTTTGTGTGCCCCGGATCTCCGTAGCGAAGGGGCAGCCGCGCGCGGGGCTGCGGGAACGGGAAGCGCAGAGATCGGCTGGACGTGGTGCTGCAAGACCCGGTCACCGGCTGAACGCGCCGCTTCCCGAGCCCGTTAATCTGCATGTACAGTCGGTTAACGGAATTTATAATATGTATGTTTTGCAGTTGGTTGACCCTCTGCGCACGCGTGCGCAGCCGCCAGATTCTCGCGCCGCCGCCCGCATCGATCAGCCAAGACCGGTCTGACCTTCAGTCCGGCGCGCGGTGGCCCGCGCGCCGGGAGGCTTGCGGAGACGCGAGCGCTTTCCTATCTCTCCGTCATGAACTACGTCCTCGCCCTCTTCCTGCCGCCGCTGTCGATCCTCCTCGCCGGCCGGCCGATCGTTGCCGTCGTCACCTTCCTGATCTGGGTGCCGGCCGTCATCTTCTCGGGCGGTCTCACCCACCCGATGTTCATCCTGCTCGCCTGGATCCTGATCTATCAGGCCCGCAACGACGGGCGCGCCGGCGCAGGCCGCGAAAACTGAGCCCGCGCACGCGGTTCGCCCCGTCGCCGACGGGCAAGCTGCACCTCGGGCATGCCTTCTCGGCGCTGACCGCCTGGGACCTCGCCCGGGCCGCCGGGGGCGAATTTCTCCTTCGCATAGAAGACATTGACACGACCCGGTCCCGGCCGGCCTTCGAGGCCGGGATCCGCGACGACCTCGCCTGGCTCGGTCTGACCTGGCCGGAGCCGGTGCTGCGCCAGTCCGAACATCTGCCACGCTACGCCGCCGCGCTGGACCGGCTGGGGGCGCTCGGTGTCACCTATCCCTGCCGCTGCACGCGCGCCGAGATCCGCGCCGCCTTGTCGGCCCCGCAGGAAGGCGTAGCGGCGGCCGCGGTCTACCCGGGGACGTGCCGGGGCCGGGCGCTGGCCGAGGCAGGCCCCGGGGACGCGATCCGGCTGGATCTCGGGCGGGCGCTGGCGCTGGCCGGGCCGCTGACCTTCACGGAGGAGGGACCGGGGGCGGCGGGAAACCACGCGGTCGACGGCGCTGCACTGCTTGCCGGGACCGGTGACGTGGTGCTGGCGCGGCGGGATATCGGGACGGCCTATCATCTGGCGGTGGTGGTGGACGATGCGCTTCAGGGGATCAGCCATGTCGTGCGGGGCGCGGATCTCTTCGCGGCGACGCCGCTGCACCGGCTGTTGCAGGCGTTGCTCGGGCTGCCGGTGCCGGTCTGGCACCATCACCGGCTGATCCGGGACGACGCCGGGCAGCGGCTCGCGAAGCGCGACGCGGCGCGGTCGCTGGCGGCGCTGCGGGCGGAAGGGGTGACGCCGGCGGAGGTGCGGGGGATGGTCGGGCTCGGCGGATGAGCCCGGCTCGGATCAGGCGGGCTCGGGGTCGGTGAGGACGACTTCCGCGCCGTCGCGGACGGCGGTGTAGAAGCAGCTCGGGCGGTTGGTGTGGCAGGCGGGGCCGGTCTGGTCGACGATCATCAACAGGCAGTCGCGGTCGCAGTCGACGCGGAGTTCGACGAGGCGCTGGCCGTGGCCGGAGGTGGCGCCCTTGCGCCAGAGTTCGGCGCGGGAGCGCGACCAGTAGGTGACATCGCCGGTGCGCAGGGTCTCGGCGAGGCTGTCGGCGTTCATCCAGGCGAGCATGAGCACGGCGCCGTCGCGGGACTGGGCGATGGCGGGGATCAGGCCGTTGGCGTCGAAGCGGAGGCTCGCGATGTCGAAACTGGCCATGCGGGCCTCCCTTTTCCGGCTGCTGGTTCCGGCCTATCTATGAAGGGCCGCGGCGAAAGCAAAGGGCGGTGGATGCTGAGGGCCCGAACGTTCGGGCGAAGGGATACTGGGATGAGCGCCGACGACGACATGATCCAGCTCTATTCGCAGCGCATCCTTGCGCTGGCGGCCGACATTCCGCTGACGGACCGGCTGGCCGCGCCCGCCGCTACGGCCCGGCGGCGCTCGCCGCTGTGTGGCTCGACGGTGACGGTGGACCTTGCGGTCGATGGCGACCGGGTCGCGGCCTATGGGCAGGACGTGCGGGCCTGTGCGCTCGGGCAGGCTTCGGCGTCGATCCTGGCGCGGAATGTGGTGGGCGCGACGCGCGGCGAGATCGCGGCGGCGCGCGAGGCGCTGGTGGCGATGCTGAAGCAGGGCGGGGCGGCGCCGGAGGGGAGCTTCGCGGAGCTCGAGGTGCTGATGCCGGCGCGGGACTACAAGAACCGCCATGCCTCGATCCTGCTGGCCTGGGACGCGACGCTCGCGGCCTTCGACGAAGCCGCGGCGGCGGCCTGAGCTTGCGGACGGTCTATTCGCCGCGCCACGCCGGCCATGGCGGCAATGTCGAGCTGAACTCCGGGGCGATCGTGCCGGCCTTCGAGTTGCCGCGGCGGGCGGAGATCATCCGGGCGCGCGTCGAGGCGGTGGGGCTCGGGCCGATCTTGGCGCCGGAGGAGCATGACCTTTCGACGGCGGCGCGCGTGCATGCGACGGACTATCTGGAATTCCTGCCGCGCGCGCATGCGCTCTGGGAGGCGGCGGGGCGGAGCGGGAGTGCGATGCCCTTCGTCTGGCCGCTGCCGGGGCTGCGGGCGGACCTGCCGCCGGAGGACATCGACGGGTTGCTCGGCTATCTACAGCTTCGATGCCGGCGCGACGTTCGTCGCGGGGAGCTGGGACGCGATCAAGGCGAGCCATGACGTGGCGCTGACCGCGGCGGGGCTGGTGCATGGCGGGGAGCGCGCGGCCTTTGCGCTGTGCCGGCCGCCGGGGCATCACGCGATGAGCCGTTTTGCCGGGGGCTATTGCTACATCAACAACGCGGCGGTGGCGGCCGAGTGGCTGCGCGGCGCCGGGGCCGGGCGGGTGGCGATCCTCGACGTCGACTATCACCACGGCAACGGGACGCAGGAGATTTTCTATCGGCGTGGGGACGTGCTGGTGGTGAACGTCCATGCCGATCCGCGGGTGGAGTATCCCTATTTCCTCGGCCATGCCGACGAGCGCGGCGAAGGCGATGGGCGCGGGTTCAACCTGAACCTGCCGCTGCCGCATGGGACGACCTTCGCCGAGTGGGCGGCGGCGCTCGATGTCGCCTGCGAGGCGGTTGCGGCCTTCGCGCCAGACCGGCTGGTGGTGTCGCTGGGGGTGGACACCTTCTTCGAGGATCCGATCAGCCAGTTCCGGCTCTCTTCGGGCGACTATCCGGCGATCGGACGGCGGATCGGCGCGCTCGGGCTGCCGACGCTCTTCGTGATGGAGGGCGGCTATGCGGTCGAGGCGATCGGGGTCAATGCGGTCGGCGTGCTGACCGGGTTCGAACAGGGGTGATCTCGCACACGGCGCCCCGATGAGCCAGAAGGCCGTGCCGGCGCACGGTTCTGCGCACGCGTGCGCAGAGGGTCAAGCCTATGATATTGAAGGATATTCCTTCGCGCGTTAACCTATCGGTTCATGTGCGTTAACGTGCGGCGGGGCCGAACCTGATGCACTACGCCGAAGCCCAGTATCGTTCTGCGGCAGGCGCAGGACCATAGCGAGTGTGAAATTCTGCTGCTAGGTTCGGCACTCCCATCAGCAACGAGGGAGCGTTGGTAGTTGCTGCTCAAAAGCTCATTAGCGATCGACGTTTTAAACTTCAGCACGACCAGTTTGGCTTGCTAGGGCGCTCTATCCCTTCAGACCTCTCCAATCGGAGGAGTCTGCGGGGACGCCATGCGCAGATGGCAGACATTAGGAAAGCGCTCTACCAACCGGGCAGACACGTGCTGATCCACGGGCTTCGTGGCGTAGGAAAATCCTCGTTGGCGCAAACGGCGGCGTACAGCCTCTCGCAGAACTCCGTCCAATTGTCATTGGATGCGACAGCGCATCGACCTTTCATTCCGTGATCAGAGAGATTTTCGACGAAGCTGAGAACCGCAACCAAAGGTCCGTGAACGTGTCAAAGAGTTGGGCGGCTTGTTTGAGGTTCGGAATCGATGTGACGGCTGCGGTATCCCAGATGAGGGCCCCGTATCCAATCCCTCCTCGACGAACGACGCCGTCCGACTAGTCAGCTATCTTTGCGAGACAACGCAAAAATTTAGTCATAGTAATCGATGAGTTCGATCAGATTTCTAGCCGCGCCGAGCAGGAGCGTTTCGCTGCGTTTGTCAAGCAAGTATCAGACAGGCACATCGAGGCGCGCTTTATCTTCTGCGGAATTGGCGAAAGCGTTGACTCCCTAATGTCGGCACATGGAAGCGCGGATAGGTATTTCGATACCGTCGGGCTGAGACAGCTACCGTGGGAGGCGCGTGAGGAGATTTTAAAGGAGGCGGCTGATACTGTCGGGGTGGTTGTTGACGGTCATACAGTGATTGAATAGTAAGATCTCCGATGGATTCCGCACTACGTGCATTTCATATCGAAATTACTGGAGAGTATCGAGGACAAGCTCCAGTGGCGTGGTTCAACCAATTCATTGCCAGGAGCCATGTCAGACGCATCGGCGCAATGGAGATGAAGCTCGCGGGCTTACGAAAAGGCGACACAGAAGTACAGCAACGACAGGCACGGGTTGTGGGCGGTTGCCGAGGGCGACCCTCAGCAGCGCGCACGGTAACAAGAGCTACGAGTATGTCATGGATAGCCTAGGCCAAATCCGATGAGCGCGCCAGTTCAACCAGAGAATAAACAGCTAAGCGGCCAGTCACGCTAGTATCTTAACAGGATCAGAGCAGGGTGGTAGAGTACAGAAAAGATGGTAAGAGGTTACGTCCGGCTCCGTGCCGAGAAGGCAGGCGTGGCCTCGACATGGATCATCCGAAAGCTAAACCGCACGGCATCCTATAGTGAGACGTCGCGGTGGTGATACTTGCCTTCGGAACGATCGGCGCGTGCGCAGATCAAAGTTGGCTATGCATTGAGGAAAGCTCACTGGTTTCGCCTTCGCAATCGGTAGCTGGCAGCAGAGCAATTCGTGCAAGGCAATATATCGTTCTCGAACCTCTTTCGGACGGAGATAGGAGATTTGACGCTAATTCTAAGCTGAGCTCTTATGGAGTATTTCCCTTCGGTGAGGAATACGCCAGCTATGATCGTGTGATGGGTTCAATTTTCTTCTATCTTCCGGAAGCTATGCAACTTTTTCCGTTCTGAACTGTACTGGATTGGGCAGTTTCGCTTTAGCCGAAGCACTTTGCGCTTTCTTCGAACTTACTTCGAGGGTTACATCAACATTCCTGAAGGCGGAGAGAATAACGACAATACGCCCGTTATTGCAATTGGAACTTGCTCAAAGATCAACTGAAAGCGCCGAGGCCGTGAGGCTCGAGCCCGAGGCTCTTGGTGGAGGCGGCTTGGAGCTGTGGTAACGCCGGCGACGATAGGGTTTTGAGGTATGCGAAGCAGTCGCCTTCAGGCTTCGGGAGCGGCTTCGGCTTTGTGGGCCAGCACGCCGAGGGCCGCTGATTTGTGCCAGGAAGAAGCTGCCAGTGACGGCGCGTACAAGGGAGCGCCGCCATCTTGTGGCCGCAAGAAAGGTCTACCCAAGCAGTTGACCGCCCCCTATAGTGATGGCCTTGGCGACGAAAGAGAGGTCGAGGGAAGGGATGCGCTGTCCGTTCTGCGGCAATATCGACACCCAGGTGAAGGACAGCCGGCCGGCCGAGGATCATGTCTCGATCCGGCGGCGGCGTTTCTGCCCGGCCTGCGGCGGGCGGTTTACCACCTACGAGCGGGTGCAGCTGCGCGACCTCGTCGTCATCAAGAAGAACGGCAAGCGCGAGCCCTTCGACCGCGACAAGCTCGAGCGCTCGATCCGCATCGCGATGCAGAAGCGGCCGATCGAGAGCGAGCGGCTGGACCAGATGATCTCGGGCATCGTGCGGCGGCTCGAATCGATGGGCGAGACGGATATCCCGTCGGACACCATCGGGGCGATCGTCATGGAGGCGCTCGCGCGGATCGATACGGTCGCCTACGTGCGCTTCGCCAGCGTCTACAAGAATTTCCAGGCGGCGGACGACTTCGAGGACTTCGTGTCCGAGTTGCGGCCCACGGCGGCAATTCCGGAAGACTGACACCATGAGACAGAGCGACCGGGACGCGGGCTGGATGCGCGTGGCCCTGGGGCTGGCGCAACGCGGCCTCGGGCGGGTGTGGCCGAATCCGGCGGTGGGCTGCGTGATCGTCGCGGACGGGCGGGTCGTCGGGCGCGGGCGTACCGCGGACGGCGGGCGGCCGCACGCGGAGGCGCTGGCGCTGGCCGAGGCGGGCGAGAGCGCCCGCGGGGGGACGGTCTATGTCACGCTCGAGCCCTGCAACCATACCGGCAAGACGCCGCCCTGCACCGGGGCGCTGATCGCGGCCGGTGTGAAGCGGGTGGTCATCGCCGTCGGGGACCCGGACCCGCGGGTCGACGGCGCCGGGATCGCGGCGCTGAAGGCGGCGGGGATCGAGGTCGAGGTCGGATGCCTGCTTGACGAGGCCATGGCGATGAACCGCGGCTTTCTGACCCGGATCGGCATCGGGCGCCCGATGGTGACGCTGAAGCTCGCCACCTCGCTCGACGGACGGATCGCCACCGGTACCGGCGAGAGCCGCTGGATCACCGGTCCGCGCGCCCGCTCCGAAGTGCACCTGATGCGCGCCCAGTCCGACGCCGTGCTGGTCGGTGCCGGGACGGTGCGCAGCGACGATCCGCGTCTCGACGTCCGCAACCTCGGGCTGAGCGGGGCGAACCCGGTGCGGGTGGTGGTGAGCGGGGCGCTGTCGGTGCCGCGCGACGGCAAGCTCGCGGCTTCGGCGCGCGACGTGCCGCTCTGGCTTTGCCACGACGTCGAGGCGAGCGCGGAGCGGCGCCATGCCTGGGGCGAACTCGGGGCGGATCTGCTGGAGATACCATTGCAGGCCGACGGCCAGCTCGACCTGTCGGCGATGCTCCAGCGCCTCGGCGACCGCGGCCTGACCCGGGTGCTCTGCGAGGGCGGCGCGCGCCTGGCGGCGGCGCTGATCGAGGACGACCTCGTCGACGAGGTGGTCTGCTACAGCGCCGGGCTGGTGCTTGGGGCCGAGGCGATTCCGGCCGTCGGCCCGCTCGAAGTCTCGGCGCTGCAACTCGCCCCGCGCTATCGCCTGCTCGATTCGACCCCGATCGGGCAGGATGTGCGCAGCCGGTGGCGCCGGCGCGGCTGAGGTCTCCGCCGCAGGAAAAGGCTGGGAAGTCGGCCCAGCGGTGGCCTGTGATCGCCCTTAGCGCGACTCCACGCTCGACAGAGACCGCATTACGGGTTATTCGTTCGTCAGGCGATTTCGTGCCGGACGACAATATCCGGCTGAACATACCCTCGCAGCGTGAACGTCGAGAGGCCTTCGAGAGTAGTGATGGCGGGACGACCAGAAGAGTCCGGCGACCGGGAGGGCGAAGTCCGCCTGTCGCGGCGGCTCGCCGGCCTTCACGTCGGCGGCGTGCTTCATGCTGATCTTCGTGGTGCTCTCGACGGTCGGTCTGGATCTCGGTGGAGCACAACAAGCTCGCCGTGCAGTCCTCCGAAAGCCTGGTTCAGGGCGGGATCAACGCCTTTCGTACCCGGTTGAGGACGCTGGTCCGCGACTATTCGATCTGGGACGAGGCCTATGATGCCGCCGTCGCCGACGACCGCAGTTGGCTCTACCGCAACATCGGCAACGCCGCGGCCGAGATCGGGACGCTCGATCTCATCGTCTTCGTCAATCCGCTGCTCGGCGCGCCCTTCGGCTGGGTGGAGGGTTCGCCGAAGCCGGGGGAAACCGGCCTGCTGCCGGCGGACCTGCTCGGGCAGATCCTGCTCACCCTCGACCGGGATACCGGCAGCGACGGCCAGTCGTCGACCCTGCTTGCGTTGCGCGACGGCGTGCCCTGGGCCTTCGCGGCCTCGCGGGTCACGCCGGTGGAAGGCGCCCCGGCGGGCGTGTCACCGGAGCTCCTGCCGGTGCAGATCCACGGCTTCCAGCTTGCGGGCGACCGGCTCATGCGCATCGGGCAGGGGCTGCTGATCGACGACCTCCGCCTGTCCGACCGGCCCGACAAGGCGAGGGCGGAGGTGCCGCTCGTCGACTATGCGGGGCGGACCATCGCCTATGTTTCGTGGAAGCCGCCGCATCCGGGGGCGAGCATCCTCAAGCGGGTCGCGCTGCCGCTCGGGCTGGCGCTGCTCTTCGTCACCGTGGCGAGCGGGGTCAGTTCGGCCTATGCGGTGCGCTCGGCCCGGCGGCTCGAGCGGGCGCTGCTGGCGGCGAAGGCGGCGGACCAGAGCAAGACCGAGTTTCTCTCCAACGTCAGCCACGAGCTTCGCACGCCGATGAACGGTATCCTCGGGGTGGCGCAGCTCCTCCAGACCACCGAACTCGACGGCGAGCAGCAGGAGCTGGTGTCGGTGCTGTTCAGCTCGGCGCACGCGCAGATGGCGCTGATCTCGGACCTGCTCGACTTCAGCCGGATGGAGAGCGGCAATCGCGCGCTGGTCGAGGAGCCCTTCTCCCCGGCGATGGTGCTGAAGGACCTCGGCGAGATGATCCGCCTCGCCGCGGCGCGCAAGGGGATCGCCTTCCAGGCGGACTTCCACGCCTTGAACGGCCTCACCGTGAGCGGCGACGAGCGCGCCTTTCGCCAGATCGTCACCAATCTGCTCGGCAATGCGGTGAAGTTCACCGATCACGGCGGCGTCGAGCTGCGGGTGCGCCTCACCTGCCGTGACGATATGGCCGAGGTCGCGGTGGGGGTCTCCGACACCGGGCGCGGCATCCCGGACGAGGCCCTGCCTTATATCTTCGACCGTTTCTACCAGGCCGACAGTTCTTTGACCCGCTCCACCGAGGGCACCGGCCTCGGGCTCGCGATCAGCCAGGGGCTTGCGCGGATGATGGGTGGCGGCATCGAAGTCGAGAGCGAGGCGGGCGTCGGCTCGACCTTCACCTTCGCGACGCGGTTCCCGATCGTGGACGTCGCCGGACCGGTGCGCGATGCGGCCTGAGCGGGCTGCCCTCGTTCCCGCCGTGCCGGTCGGCACCGGGACGATCCTCGTGGTCGAGGACAATCAGGTCAACGCGCTGATCCTGCGGGCGATGCTGCGCAAGTGCGGGCATGAGCCGCTGATGGCCTCCGACGGCTTCGAGGGGATCGAGATTGCCGGGCGGATGCGGCCGCGGCTGGTGCTGATGGATTTGCAGATGCCCCGTCTCGACGGGCTGGCCGCGGCGGGCACGATCCGGGCGCTCGGCGTCGGTGCGGAGATGGTGATGGTGGCGGTGACCGCGAGCGCCGCGCCCGAGGTGCGGAACGCCTGCGAGGACGCGGGCTTTGCCTGCGTCCTCGCCAAGCCGATCGTACTCGGCGACCTTACCGCCCTTCTGCGGCGGTACCTCGCCGCCTGAGCCTCAGGCTGCTTCCGCCAGAGGCTCGAGGCTGGTCAGGAAGGCGAAATGCTCGGGGCAGTGCGCCTGGTAGAGTGCGTGGAGCCAGTGGGACGGGTCGAGGCCGCCGTCCGACCAGAAGCCGTAGTCCTCGAGCAGCTCTTCGCCCGCGGCGATATCGCGGAGGGCGACGGTGTGGTCCTCGCTCAGCGGCGGCCACAGCCCGAGCCCGATGTTGGCGCCGGGCGTGGGGGCGTGGTTCATGTACTGCATGCCGTCGGTGTACCACAGGAAGCGGTCCGACGGCTTGTGCAGGTAACCGCCGTGGAGCGCGTAGCGAAGCGTCCGCGGGTCAAGCGCCGCCATCGCATCGCGATCGCAAGCGCGCATTCCTTCGTCATATTCCCAAATTCGTGTCCCTGCGATTATTGTTTTCTTGGCGAATACCCCGACTCCATGAGTCGCGCTATTCCTGAAGGCTACGTCCACAGTCCAACCCAACTACATCTCCCATCCGATGCATCGTGGCGCGAAACCCGATGTGGATTATCCATCCATCTTCCCAAGGCGGGGTTTCAGCTTGGTGGGTTCGCCGTATTTACTGATTGAAATCCCGCATCGGAAGAAAATATTCACAACCTTAATGAACGGTTAATTGACACCGTCTGGTCACAGAAAAGGTTTTTGGCGAATTTGAGTCCGTAACCGTCTCGCTCCGTCACGGCAAGCATTCGTCATGCTTCCGGCGCAATCCGATCAGTTCGCCCGGCGGGCCGCTACCGGGTGAGGACATCGACGGACCGGGCGAGGGCGAGGGCGGTCACGGCGACCGCGAGGATCCGCGTCCACGAGCCGAGCGGGGCCTCGGTGACGAAGACGGTGTCGCCGTCCTGGATGACGAACT
This sequence comes from uncultured Alphaproteobacteria bacterium, assembly GCA_963798235.1. Classification (GTDB taxonomy): domain Bacteria; phylum Pseudomonadota; class Alphaproteobacteria; order Rhodobacterales; family Rhodobacteraceae; genus Amaricoccus. The sequence goes on from CAWCSN010000001.1 coordinate 533,153, forward strand.
CGCGGGCCGAGAACAGCCCCTCGGGCTTGGTCAGGTTGATGAGATAGGCCATCCGCTGCTCGCCGACGAGGTCGCTCTCGCCGAGGACGCGGTTGGCCACGGCTCGACGGCTCCTGGCGGAAGACGAAGACGCCGGTCGGGTTGGCGGAGGCGCCGTTGAGGCCGCCGGCGGCGGCGAGCGCCTCGAGTGCGGTCATGTCCTGCGAGTTGAAGGGCACGCGCTCCTGTTTCGTCGTGGCGCCGAGAACGGTGAAGGCGCGGCGGTCCTCCTCGACGATGATCCGGTCGCCGGGGCGAAGGGCGATGTCCATGCGCGGGTTGTCGTAGAGGTCCTGGAGCCAGACGCGCCCGGTCTTGCCGCGGCGCTCGATCTTCACCTGGGCGATGTCGGGCACGAGCGAGACGCCGCCGGCCTGGGCCAGCATCGCGGTCAGGCGCAGGGTCGGGGCCTGGATCGGGTAGACGCCCGGGCGGGCAATGCCGCCCATGACACTGACGGTCGAGCCGTCACCGGCGACGCGTACCACCTCGACCTGCGGGTCGGGGGTCTGGGCCTGGAGGACGTCGGTGATCTTCCGGCGGAGCTGGTCGGGGCTGTTGCCCGAAGCCTCGATCCGGCCGGCATAGGGGACGAAGATGTTGCCGGACTCGTCGACCTCGACCCCCTCCAGCGAGGTCGCCTTCTGACCGGCCCCGACGAGGAGCCCCGTGTCGACGTTCTCCCACACCCGTACGGCGAGCTTGTCGCCAGGGCGGATCTGGTCGGGGGAGACGGTGGAGGCGTTGACGAAGTCGGAGCCGAAGCCGAGGGTCTCGACCGAACGCGCCGCAGCAGCGATCGTCGGCGTGACGTTGACGACGTGCATGTCGTAGCCGGGCACGTTCCCGGCCGACTTGATCTCGCTGATGGTGGGACCGGAGCGCGGCAGCGTACAGCCAGCGAGCGCCGCCACCAGGAGAAGCGCACGTGCGCCGCGCGTCTTCGCGATCCGCGAACCCTGCATCGATAGCCCCACTGCCGCGTTTCGGCTTTCGCTCGCCGTATTTAGTGTCGGAGTCTAGTCGCATTCCTGTTCGCTTGCCAGCAACGAGACGATTCCGCGCAGGGCCTGTGGCCTTCGCGCCGCGGTTCGCCAGCGATCCGGCAGGATGGGCGGCCTGCGCGGAGCGGTCGCGGCCCTTGCCGGAGCGGCACCTGCGGGCTAGGACGCGGCTTAGTCGGAGGCACGCTGGCATGTTCACCGGAATCGTCACAGACATCGGCACCATCGAGCGGCTCGACGACCGCGGCGACCTTCGGGTGCGCCTGCGGTCGGGCTATGCGCCCGAGGGGATCGCCATCGGCGCCTCGATCGCCTGCGATGGCATCTGCCTGACCGTGGTCGACCGCGGGCCGGCGGAGGGCGGCGCGTGGTTCGAGGTCGATCTGTCGGCGGAGACGCTGGCGCGCACCAACGTGCGCCGCAACCGTACGGCCTGGGAGCCAGGCACGCGCGTCAATCTCGAGCGGGCGCTGCGCCTCGGCGACGAACTCGGCGGGCACATCGTCTCGGGGCATGTCGACGGGCTGGCCGAGATCGTCGGGTTGCACGCCGAGGGCGACAGCCTGCGCTTCGTCCTCCAGGCGCCGGAGGCGCTGGCGCGCTACATCGCGCCGAAGGGGTCGATCGCGCTGAACGGGACCTCGCTGACGGTCAACGAGGTCGTTGGGGCGGACTTCGGGGTCAACATCATTCCCCACACCCGCAGCAACACCACCTGGGGCGGCGCCCGCGCCGGCGACCTCGTCAACCTCGAGGTCGACACCCTCGCCCGCTACGTCGCCCGGCTCAACGAGTTTGCGGCTTAAGGCGACGCTGCGCTGGCTGACCTGCCGAAAGCCAAGGGGCGGGCCTCGCCCCTGCCCTTCCCGGATGATCGGGATTGCGCTCACCGCGGCGCTCTCTGGCGCAACCGGCGGTGGCGCGCGGCGCCGGGTCGTGTAACATCCGTCGTTCAAGCGAGGAGAGTGCCCATGCAACTGGACCACGTTCACCCGCTATCCGAGAGCGGCGAGCCCGACATCGCCAATGCCCGGCCCGAGCGCGTTCTCGGCGGCTCGGGGGCCGCCAAGGTCTGGAACGGCTTCACCACCGAGGGCGGCCGCTTCAACGCCGGGATCTGGCAGGCGCAGCCGGGCGTCCTCGCCGTCGATTATACCGAGACGGAACTCTGCGTCCTGCTGGAGGGGCGGGTGCGGCTGAGCTCGGACGGCGGCAGCGTCGAGTTCGAGGAGGGCGACGCCTTCGTCATCTCGGCGGGCTTCCGCGGAACCTGGGAGTCGGTCGGCCGCGTCACCAAGGCTTACGCGATCCTGGAGCCGCCGGCCGCGGGATAGGCCGGTTCGTTCGGGTCTAGTTCTGGCCGGCCGCCGTCGCCGCTTCGAGGCGAGGACGGACGGCGGGATCGACGACCGGACCGGCGAGGCCCCCGGCGCGGGCGCGCAGGGCCTCGGCGCGGGCGGCGAGGGTCGCGGCGTCGGTGCGGAGCTGGTCCGCGGCGGGACCGGCATCGGCGCGGGCGGAATCGAAGCCCGCGGTCGGACCGAGCATCGGCAGCGGGGCGGCGCGCGCCTCCTCGGAAATCGGCACCCGCGCCGCGTCGGGCGCTCCGCAAGCCGCCAGGGCGAGCAGGATCGCGAGGCGGATGGTCAGGAGAGTCCGCATGCTCCCTTTCTGGGCAAAGGCACCGGGAGTCTGTAGTATCGCCCGGGCAGAACGGCCGCAAGGCAGCGCATAGAGACCGGGTGGAGACGCATGGACGACGACAAGGAACCGGAAACCCTCGCTGAACAGGGCCAGCACATGGCCCACAACATGGCCGAGGTGTTCGACGTCTCCAGCCAGATATGGCAGCGATTCCTTCAGGCGCAGATGCAGGAGGGCGGCGGTTCGCTGCGCGCCGACCCGCTCAACGCCTGGCCGTCCTTCGCCGAGCTCTACCGGACGATGTGGGACAATCCCAAGCAGGTCGCCGACAAGACCATCGAGTTCTGGTCGGCGCAGCAGCAGCTCTGGCAGCACTCGATGCTGCGCTGGCTCGGCGCCAAGGACGTGCCGGAAAAGCTCGACCTGCCGCACATGATGAAGGCCGACAAGCGCTTCGCCCACAAGGAATGGAGCGAGAACGCGGTCTTCGACTACCTCAAGCAGTCGTACCTGCTGGCTTCGGGCTTCATTCAGGACACGGTCGGCTCGGTCGGCGAGATGGACCCCAAGGAGCGGCGCAAGGCGGCCTTCTACACGCGCTATTTCGTCGAGGCGATGAACCCCGCCAACTTCTTCGCGCTGAACCCCGAGGTGCTCGAGGCGACGGCCAACGAGAAGGGCGAGAACCTGCTCCGCGGGCTGAAGATGATGCTGGCCGACCTCGAGCGCGGCAAGGGCAAGCTGCTCATCCGGCAGACCGACATGGACGCCTTCGAGGTCGGGCGCAACACCGCGGTCAGCCCGGGCTCGGTCGTCTTCCAGAACGACCTCATCCAGTTGATCCAGTACGCGCCGACGACGGAACAGGTCCACGCGAGGCCGCTGCTGATCATCCCGCCGTGGATCAACAAGTTCTACATCCTCGACCTCAATCCGCGGAAGAGCATGGTCAAGTGGCTCTGCGACCAGGGCTATACCGTGTTCGTGGTCTCGTGGGTCAACCCCGACCACCGGCACGGGCAGAAGACCTGGGAGGACTACATGTTCGAGGGCGGGCTCGCCGCCATCGACAACGTGCTGGCGGAGACCGGCGAGAAGAGCCTGAACCTCGTCAGCTACTGCGTCGCCGGCACCATGACCGGCACGCTGATGGCCTGGCTCGGCAAGCACAACGACAAGCGGGTGGCGAGCACGACCTTCTTCACCGCGCAGCTCGACTTCCAGGACGCGGGCGAGCTGCAAATCTTCGTCGACGAGCATATCCTCGAGGTGATCGGCGAGGACATGGAGAAGGGCTACATGCCCGCCGAGCGCATGGCGAACGCCTTCAACATGCTCCGGGCGAACGACCTGATCTGGGGCTACATGGTCAGCAACTACATGCTGGGGAAGGACCCCTTCCCCTTCGACCTGCTCTACTGGAACGCCGACTCGACGGCGATGCCGGCGCGGGCGCACCGTTTCTATCTGGAGGAATTCTACATCCGGAACGCCTTCGCCAAGGGCGAGCTCAAGGTCGACGGCGTGCCGATCACCCTCGGCGACATCAAGGGGCCGGTGTATCACATCGCCACCAAGGAGGATCACATCGCCCCGGCGGCGTCGGTCTACCGCGGCGCCAAGCAGATGACGAAGGCGAAGGTGCACTTCGTGCTGTCGGGCTCCGGGCACATCGCCGGGGTGGTCAATCCGCCGGTGCTGGAGAAGTACCAGTTCTGGACCAACGAGGATCTGTCAGCGGCGTCGCTGGAGGACTGGCTCAAGGGGGCGGTCGAGACCGCGGGGAGCTGGTGGCCGGACTGGGACGCCTGGCTCTCCAAGCGCTCCGGCAAGATGGTGCCGGCGCGGGAGCCGGGCGCGGGGCTCGGTGCGATCGAGCCCGCGCCCGGCTCCTTCGTCCGGGTGCGCTTTGACGCCCCGGACGCGCCGGAGACGGTGGATCAGAACCCGGCCGACTGACGGTCGTCGTCGCGGGTGTCGCGGTTGAACTTGGCCGCGGCGACCTCGGTCAGGCTCATCCCCCGCGCCTCGGCCGGGGTGAGGCCCGCGGCGAAGGCGAGGTGCGCGTCGGCACTGGTCAGGACGACCGGGCCGCGGCTCGACATCGACACGACCGGCTGGCGCGCGTCGCCGTCGCTGCTGGCGTTGAAGGCGCTGGCGGCGAGCTGGGTCAGGGTGAGGCCCGTCGCCTCGTCGGGCGTGAGACCGGCGGCGGCGATCAGCTGCGCGTGACGCGCCGGATCGACGGCGGTCGCGGTCGCGTGGCTGGTCGACTGGCGGTCGTCGCCGGCGCTGTCGCGGTTGAACTTGGCCGCGGCGATTTCGGTCAGCGACATCGTGCTGGCCTCTGCCGGCGAGATGCCGGCGGCGGCAGCGAGCTGGCTGGTGTCGGCAGCCTGCGCCTGAAGACCGACGGCGAAGGTTGCTCCGAGGATGGTCGCGCTGACGAGGCCGCAGCGCACGAAAATGCGGGTCATTTCTTTTGCTCCATAAAATACAAGCCAGGGTCGCGCCCGGAAATGGACGCATGCACGAACTGTCCTTCGTTCGATCGACCCGTTCCGGGATGCTTGGTGCCGCTCCGTCGGGTGACAGGACGGCTTATGCCCGAATCAGTGTGAGACGCGCGTGAGCTGATGTTCAGATGAACAATTCACGAAAATACCGCCAGCCGGTCGGGTGGGACGCCGTCGCGCCCCTCAAAACGGAAACGCCGCGGCGGGGCCGCGGCGTTGTGTTCAGTGGGTTGGCGAAGCGAGAGGCTTCACCGGGGAGATCGGCCGTCAGAAAGCGGCGGCAATCACCGGAACCACGACCTCGGCGGCCTGGGCGTAGAGGCCGGCGGCAAATGTCGCGCCGAGCATGGTCACGGCAGCAAGAACGGCGGTGGCAAAAATACGGGTCATCTTCTGTCTTCCTTCACGGTATCGCTTGTCCAGCGCCGCCGGTGCGGCGCATGGGACTGGGCGGGCTCGTCCCCCTCCGGCCGTTTCCGGTGGCGGGGAGCGAAATAGCGCATTCGTTTGAACATCCGCGCCGGTCAGTTCCGAGATGGGCGTGGTGCCGATTCGAGTCAAGCGAAAGCATGACGAAATAGTGAACGCGAGGCCCCCAGCGGCGGATCGTCGCCGGGGGCCGGCTGGGGTCAGAGCGTGTTGTCGCGGCTGAACTTCTTCAAGGCGACCTGGTTCAGCGTCATGCCCTGGGCCTGGCTCTCGGTGAGACCGGCCCCGGCGATGAGCTGGGTGTCAACGAAGGTCGGGCTGCGGCTCATCATCGTCGCTGCGCTGGTCTGGGCGACGACCGGGCCGGGATGGAGGACCGTCTGCTGGTTGTCGCGGTCGGAGCCCCGGTTGAAGTGCATGGCCGCGAGTTCGCTCAGCGAGAGCGACTGCGCCTCGGCGGGGGTGAGGCCGACGCCGGCGATGAGCTGGCTGCGGTCGGAGGCGCTGGCGGTCGTCGACATGGCGAAGGACGCACCGAGAAGGGCGGCGGAGGCGAGAGGCCGCGGGGATAAGTCTGGTCATCGTTTTGATCCCTGTCTGTCAGAGAGGCGGCGTGCTTTCGCGTCGTCTCGTAAGCCAACATAGGATTCCCCGGCCGCGGCGTCGCCCCGAGGCGCGGATTTGTGAAACTCTGTAACACTGGCCGCCGGTCCTGCGGCCGACCTCGGCGCGGATGCCCGGCCATGGCGCGCTCGCGGGCGGACCGCCCTTGCCACCCGGCCGCCGTCCGGCTCCAATCCGAAGCGCGCGGCAGCGGACGGAGGCGGCGATGGACCTCGTGAGGCGGGTAGCGGCCCGACTGTGGACGGCGCTTCCCGACGCGCTGGCGGCGACGGTCGCGGCGGCACTCGCCTGGGGGATCGCCAAGGCGGCCTTCGGCCACCCCCACCCGGTCTTCGCCGCGGTGACGGCTATCGTCTGCCTCGCCCCCGGCCTGCCGAACCACGGCCGGCAGGCAGCGGGGCTGGCGCTCGGGGTGACGACTGGCATCCTTGTCGGCGAGGCGGCGCTCCTCATTCCCGACATCGCCGCGACCCTGCGCATCGGGCTGGCGAGCTTCGTCGCGCTGATGATCGCCTCTGGTTACGGCCTGATCGCCGTCGTCCCGATCCAGGCGGGGGTCTCGGCCCTGCTGGTCCTCGCGCTCGGTCCCGAGTCGGCCGGGCTGGTGCGGATGCTCGACGTTGCCTGCGGAACCGGGGTCGCGCTGCTGTTCAGCCAGGTGCTGTTCACGCCCGACCCGGTGCGCCAGCTCCGCGACGCAGAGCGCGCCTTGCTCGCAGCACTCGGCCAAGCCTTCCGCCAGGCGGAGGCGGCGCTCGCCGCCGGCGATCAGGGGGCGGCGCAGGCGGCGCTCCGCACCTTCTCGGACGCGCATTCGAGCGTCGTCGCCCTCGCCGCCGGCATCGACAACGCCCGGAGCGCGGCGCAGTGGTCGCTGCGCGGCCGGCTGGTGCGGCGCGATGTCCGCCTTGTCGCCGCCCGCTTCAGCCGGCGCTCGACTCGCGCCTATGCGGCGGCGCTGCTCTTCGGGACGGCGCTGGCGACGGCGATGCAGCGGCGGCCGGAGGCGCCCCCGCCGGCGCTCGCCCCCGCCCTTGCCACGGCGATCCGGCTTTGCGACCCGGACCGGCCGATGGAGCCGGAGGCGTGGCTGGCGCCCGACGAGGCGGCGTCGGAGTGGCGGCGGTGCGTCGTGCGGCTCGAGGAGGCGATGGCCGCGGTCCGCGCCCTCCGCGAGGCGGAGGTGCCCGACTTGCAGGAGGCCGCGGAGGGAAGCCCTGCCTGACCGCTGCCGCGCTGTCCGGGGTTCCCGACCGTCCTCGGGCCGTGCTAGCAGTCGGGGAAACGGGGAGGAACCACATGAAAATCCTGATCGTCGGGGCCGCGGGCATGGTCGGCGCGAAGCTGGCCGAATCCTTTGCGAGCGATCCGGAGGCTGGCCTTGAGGAGATGACCCTCGTCGACGTCATCGAGCCCAAGGCGCCGTCCACGCCCGCGCCTTTCCCGGTAAAGGTGGCGACGCTCGACATCACCAGCGCCGAGGCGGTTCGGAAGGCGCTCGCCGCGAAGCCGGACGTGATCTTCCATCTCTCGGCCGTGGTCTCCGGCGAGGCCGAGCTCGACTTCGAGAAGGGCTACGCGGTCAACTTCAACGGGATGCTCAACATCCTCGAGGCGATCCGTGCCGAGAAGGACTACCACCCGAAGCTGATCTTCGCCTCGTCGATCGCCGTCTATGGCGCTCCCTTCCCCGAGACGATCCCCGACGACTACTTCCTGACGCCGCTGACCAGCTACGGCACGCAGAAGGCGATGGGCGAGCTGCTCCTTGCCGACTATTCGCGCAAGGGTATCGTCGACGGCCTCGGCATCCGCCTGCCGACGATCTGCATCCGGCCGGGCCTGCCCAACAAGGCGGCGTCCGGCTTCTTCTCCAACATCCTGCGCGAGCCGCTGGTCGGCAAGGAGGCGATCCTCCCGGTCAGCGAGAACGTCCGCCACTGGCACGCGAGCCCGCGGGCGGCGATCGGCTTCTTCCGGCACGCGCTGCGGCTCGACACGGCCAAGGTCGGCCCGCGCCGCAGCCTCGCGATGCCCGGGCTGTCGGCGACGGTCGGCGAGCAGATCGAGGCCCTGCGGCGGGCGGCGGGCGACGAGGCGGTGGCGCTGATCCGCAAGGTGCCCGACCCGATGATCGAGAAGATCGTCGACGGCTGGGCGACGCGCTTCGATCCGGGCCGGGCGCTGGCGCTCGGCTTCACCGCGGACGCCTCGTTCGACGCGATCATCGCGGCGCACGTCGCCGACGAGCTCGGCGGCAAGATCGGCCCGCGCGGCTGAGAGAGGTTTCCAACGCGGCGGCCGGGTGTAGACTTGGGAAAAACGGGCGGACCGGCGCCCGTGTCCGGGGAGGATAGAATGTCTCTCGGAAGACTGCTTGCGGGCGCAATGCTCGCCACCCTCGCCTCGGGGGCCTGGGCGCAGGAGACGCCGCGACGACGATCGAGACCGGCGTCGCGGCGCAGCAGGACGAGGCGTTGCTCGACGACGCGCAACTCGACGCCCTCGTGGCGCCGGTCGCGCTCTATCCCGACGCGCTGCTCACGCAGGTGCTGGTCGCCGCGACCTACCCGCTCGACCTGGTGAAGGCCGACCGCTTCCTCGCCGACAATCCCGACCTGCCGGACAAGGAGCGGGCCGACAAGGCCGAGGCGGAGGACTGGGACCCGAGCGTGCAGGTGCTGGCCGGGGGCTTCCCGACCGTCGTGCAGAAGATGGCCGACGACATCGACTGGAGCGAGGATCTCGGCGACGCGATGCTGGCGCAGACCGACGACCTGCTCGACGCGGTCCAGCGGATGCGGGCGCGGGCAGCGGCGGCGGGCAACCTCGAGAGCAACGACGCGCAGGTGGTCGACACGACCGAGGACGATCAGATCTCGATCGCGCCGGCCGACCCGGACGTGGTCTACGTCCCGAGCTACGACTCCACCGCCGCCTACCAGCCGGTGGCGACAACGACGACACCGGTGGCCACGACGACCACCGGGATGACGACGGGCGACATCCTCACGACCGGGGCGATCGCCTTCGGCAGCGCGCTGCTCATCAACGAGATCTTCGACAACGACAACGACGACTGGGACAACTACTGGCGCGGGCCGCCACCGATCAACTGGGACAACAACGACGTCTATCCGCGCCGGGGCATCAATGCCGGCGGCGACGTCAACATCGACGTGGACCGCAACCGCAACACCGTTCGCATCGGCGACCGCGATCGCCCGAACCTCGGCCGCGACGGGGCGTGGAAGGCCGATCCCAAGCAGCGGGACGCGGCGCGCGACAAGCTCGCGGCGCGTGGCGACGGGGCCGGCGCGGCCAAGGCGCGCGAGAAACTCGGCGCCGGTCCGGGCAGGAACGACGCCCAGGCGAAGCTGGATGCGGCCAAGGCGAACCACAAGATCGCGCCATCGGGCAAGGCTGGCGGCCCGCTCGCGGGCGGCGGCGGCAACGGCGATGCGGCGGCAAAGCTCAAGGCGGCCGGCGCCGACCACAAGGTCGCCCCGCGCAAGGGAGAGGCGAAGACCTCGGCGCTGAAGCCCGGCGCCAAGGGCGATCATCCAAAGGCGGCCGCGGCCCGTGGCGCGGGGAGCCTGAAGGGCGACAAGTCCGCCACGGCCGCCAAGGCACGGCAGGCGGGCACGGGGCACGCGAAGGCGATCTCGAAACCCAAGGCCGCGAAGGCCCCGCCGCGCAAGCCCGCCGCGAAGAGTTCGGCGATGAAGAAACCGCAGGGGGCCCATCGCGCCCCGGCGGCAAAGAAACGCGGGTCGGCGCATGCCGGCAAGGCCAAGCGCAAGTAGGAGACCGACGATGCGGATCGATGCATTTGGAACGTCCGCCGCCGCGACCGTGGCGCTGTTGCTCGCGACGGGGGTTCCAGCACTGGCGGCGCCCCAGTCCTTCGCCACGCCGGAGGCCGCCGTCGATGCGGTGATCGCGGCGCTGGACGCCACTGACAAGGACGCGCTGATCGCCGTCTTCGGCCCCGAGTCCGAGGACGTGATCCTGACCGGCGACGACGCCCAGGACCGCGACACCTGGGGCGAGTTCCTCTCCAACTATCGCAAGCTGCACCGCATCGAGGTCGATGGCGACACCGCGACGCTGGAGATCGGCACCGACCTCTGGCCGTTTCCCGCCCCGCTGGTGAAGGACGCGGGCGGCTGGCACTTCGACGGCGACGCCGCACGCGAGGAGGTGACGCTGCGGCGGATCGGCGAGAACGAGCTCGACGTGATCGACCTGCTGCGCGGCTACGTGCGGGCGCAGGCGGCCTACCGGGCCGAAGATCCGGACAACGACGGGCTGCGGACCTTCGCGAGCGCGATCATCAGCGACGCCGGCACCCGCGACGGGCTCTACTGGCCCGACGAGCCCGGGGCGCCGGAAAGCCCGATCGGTGACTTCATGGCGCGCGCGGCGGCCGGCGGCTACAACGTCGATGGCACCGACGTCGATCCCGAGCCCTACCTCGGGTACTACTATCACATCCTGACCAAGCAGGGTCCGCATGCGCCCGGCGGGGCGATGGACTACATGGTCGATGGCCACATGGTCGCCGGCCACGCGCTGATCGCCTTTCCGTCCGACTACGGCGATACCGGGGTGATGAGCTTCATGGTCAGCGAGAACGGCACGGTCTACGAGGCCGACCTCGGCGACGACACCCTGACCGTGGCGGCGGCGATCGACAGCTATGATCCCGGCGACGGCTGGAGCCCGGTGGAAGACGACGCGGGCAACCAATAGATGTTCGACGCCATCGTCGTCGAGCGGGACGCCGAGGGGCGAACCCAAGCCGGCCTTCGCCAGCTCGGCCTTGACGACCTGCCCGAGGGCGAGGTCACGGTCGCCGTCGACTACTCGACGGTCAACTACAAGGACGGGCTCTGCCTCGGACCCGGGGCCGGGCTGGTGCGCAAGTATCCGCACGTGCCGGGCATCGACTTCGCCGGCCGCGTCGAGGCTTCGGCCGACCCGCGCTACCGGCCCGGCGACCCGGTGATCCTGACCGGCTGGCGCGTCGGTGAGGCGCACTGGGGCGGCTATGCGCAGAAAGCGCGGGTCAAGGCCGACTGGCTGGTGCCTTTGCCAGAGGGCCTGACGCTGCGCCAGGCGATGGCGATCGGCACTGCCGGCTTTACGGCCATGCTCGCCGTGATGGCGCTCGAGGACCACGGCCTGCGGCCGGGCCACGGGCCGGTGCTGGTCACCGGCGCCGCCGGCGGGGTCGGCTCGGTTGCCGTGGCCATCCTCGCGCGCCTCGGCCACGAGGTCGCCGCGGTCAGCGGCCGCCCCGAGGCCGAGGGCTATCTCCGCGACCTCGGCGCGGCGCGGATCGTGCCGCGCGCCGAACTCGCCGAGCCGACGCCGCGGCCGATGGAGGCGGAGACCTGGGCCGGCTGCGTCGATGCGGTCGCCGGTCCGGTGCTGGCGCGGGTGATGAAGCAGCTCAAGTACCGGGCCGCAACCGCCGCGGTCGGCAACGCCGGCGGCGCCGACGTGCCCCTGTCGATCATCCCGTTCCTGCTGCGCGGCGTCGGACTGCTCGGCATCGACAGCGTATTGCAGCCCTATGCGCGGCGGGTCGAGACCTGGGGGCGGCTGGTCCGCGACCTCGATCTCGCCAAGCTGGAGACGATGATCCGGCCCGCGACGCTCGCCGAGGTGCCCGAACTCGGCCGGGCGATCCTCGCCGGCAAGGTGCAGGGCCGCGTGGTGGTCGACATCGGCGGCTGACGCTCGGGCCGTTCCTCCGACCGCCCGACAGGCCGCTCCCCCGTGGTCGGCAAGCTTCCGCCGCACTGCAGCATAACCCGCGCACGCAACCGCAAGCCGTGGTATTTCTGGTCTGCGTCGAGACGACGCGCGGGGTCATCACGGCAGGCGAGGTAGGCGTCCTTGGAGACGAACGGTCCGGTATTGAGTATTGCGATGGTCGTGGCAGCCTTCACCGCCGTCGCGAGCGTCTCCGCCGGGATCCGGCGCGCGCGCGTGTGGGGTCCGAAGAGCCAGGCCTTTGGCTACGCGGCAGTCGCGGCGGGGGCAGCGCTCCTCGTCTTTTTCATCCAGAGCGTCAGCGTCGGGGCGAGCCTCGGCGGCGCGATCCTCGCCCTCGGCGTCGGCGGAATGGCCCTTCTCGTCCTGATGCTGCTCAGCAACCCCTGACTGCCAGGCCCGCGCCTCGCCTGCGTCATGGATCGAGATAGCCCTCGACCACCAGTTCGGGCCGGAGTCGGGCTGTGCCCTCGGGGAGGACGAAACCGCCGGTCGCCTCGGAGTGGCCGGGCAGGTAGTCGATCACCAGCCGCCGCTCGCTGACCGTCGTCCCGGCGGCGTCGCGGAGCAGCAGCGCGAGGGCGACGGCGGTCGCGGTCTGGCCGCCGTCGTTGTGGAGGACAAAGCGGAGCTGATCATTGCCGCCGGGGCCGGCGGGCAGGATCTCGGCGCGAAGCTCGGGCAGCGCCTGCGCGCCGGTCAGCCCGTCGAACAGCAGATAGCCCGCGAGGGCGAGCACGACGGCACCGGATGCGAAGCCGAGCGCCCATTCGATGCGGTCGGGGGTGCGGGCGGCGGCCATCGTCAGAGCAGCACGCCGGGCCGCGGCAGCGCCGAGGCCGCCGGGAAAGGCGAGGACGATCACCGTCATAAGCAGGCGCCCGGTCCCGATCCCGTCGATTCGCCCGAAGAGCCACAGCGTCGCGAGGCAGATGGCGAGCGCCAGCAGGTAGCCGACGAGGGTGAAGCGCAGGAAGTCGCCCCACCCGGGACCGTCGTCGTCCGACGAGACCCCTTGGCCGTAGACGAAGGCATGCATCACCGCGACGGTCAGCACCACGGTGGCGAGGGCGTGCCACGGGGTCATCGTGTAGGCGATCTGGATCACCTCCTCGGTCGGGGCGATGTTGAGGCTGAGGAACAGGCTGCCGACCACCATCATGAAGAGCGCGCCGAAATAGCCGTCGAGCGCCCGCTCGCCGCCCTCGTCCTCCTCGTCGGTCGCGCCGAACTGGCTGCGCGCGAGCATCGCCCCGAGGGCGGCGGGCACGCCCTGCACCGCGATGCGGCCGGCGGCGACGTCCGGGGCCTCGGCAGCGTCGACGAGGTTGAAGAGCACGAGGATCAGCGCCGTGGCGAGGAGGCCGATGCCGAGGGCGATGCCGGCGTCGCGCAAGTCCTCGTGCCAGCCGAAGGTCGCCTCGAAGCCGACCCTGTGCGCCACGCCGACGAGGAGCGGCACGCTGGCGGCCATCAGGATGACGAGGCGCAGCCGGCTCATCTCGGCGCCGAGCTCCCAGAACTCGTTGGTCATCAGCATCGGCAGGCCGAAGATCAGCGCGCCGCCGAAGGCGCGGCCGAGCCCGCGGATCAGCCCCGACATCGCCTCCGCCTCGTCCCGCTCCGCCGCCGCCATCGCGATTTGCCCGTGTTTCTCCGGGCCACCGTGGCAGATCGCCCGGGCGCTGGGAAGCGGGACCGCGCGCCAGAAGGGCGGCGTGGCATCGTGTCCGCACCCGCGCCCGAGCCAGCGGCGATCGGGGCGTCCGGCCCGACGGTTCCTGGGCGGGCGCTGCGGCCGCGGCCGCCCCTGCGGGCGGGTACCGTCGCGACCGCGTCTGAGCCGCGTTGGCGCGGGCCGGATCGTTCTTATATTGATCCGCCCGCCGCGCGTTCTCGTAGCCCCCGGCGTATGATGGGAGAGGTCGATGCCACTCGACGCAGGACCGAGACCGCGCGTCGCCGTGATCGGCGGCGGCAACGCCGGAATGGTCGCGCTCTGCGAGGCTGCTGCTTGCCTCGGCGGGCACGCGCGGACGGTCATAGGTCTCGCCCTTTCGGGACATCGCCGGCTGGTTGCCAGCGGCGTGATCTACGGGCCGACGGGTCGGGTTGCCACCGGCTACACCGCCACCATGATGGGGACATGGGATTCGACCGGCGGCACGCTGAACGAGTCGTTCCGCTCCATCGCGGGCGGAACGCAGGACCGGGCGTGGCGGCTGACCGCCCCGGGCGCCGACGACGTTAGCCGGCACTGGCCAGGGGACGGTTTCCGGCGCCACCGCTCACCCAGCGCTACCCGTTGCGGCTGCCCGAGCATGCCGGCGGCTGGCGGGTCGACGTAACCGACTGGTTCTACCGGGGCGAGGATGGCTTGATCGTCAACCGTGCGCAGTTCCGCCGCTTCGGCATCCTCATGGGCGAGCGCGTCGGCGCCATCCGCCCCGGGGTGAGCTGACGTGGCCGGCGTCTCCCGCCGCGGCTTCCTCGCCGGCGCTGCCGCGGCGCTCGCTGCCTGCGGCACGCCGCCGATGACCGCGGGCGGCGCCCAGCCGGCCGGGGCTTTTCGCGTCGTCGACGGGGTGCCGATCCACTTCGTGCGGATGGGTCGTGGGCGGCCGGTGGTGCTGCTCCATGGCGCGAGCGGCAACCTCAACGACATGACATTCCGGCTCGCACCGCGTCTCGCCGACCGCTTCGAGGTCATCGCCCTCGACCGACCCGGCCATGGCTCGAGCGGCCTGCCGCCGGGCGGCGGCGTCTCGATCAACGATCAGGCCGCCCTGCTCCGCGGCGCGGTCGCGGATCTCGGGATCGAGCGGCCGATCGTCGTTGGCCACAGCTACGGCGGCTCGGTCGCCCTTGCCTGGGCGGTCGATGCGCCCGACAGCCTCTCGGGCCTCGCGTTGCTCGCGGCGCCGTCCGAGGTCTGGGAGGGCGGCCTCGGCGTCACCAACGGCATCCTTGCGAGCCCGCTCACCGGCCCGCCCCTCGCCTGGGCGCTGCCGCACCTGGTCAGCCGCGGCTTCGCCGAGCGCGCTCTGACCAGCGTCTTTGCGCCGCAGAGCCCGCCGCCGGGGTATCTCGCCCACCTCGACCTGTCGCTGGTGCTGCAACCGGCGAGCCTGCGCGAGAACGCCCGGCAACTCACCGCACTCAAGGAGGAGCTGCGTCCGATGATCCCGGCGTATCCGGGCCTCGCCCTGCCGGTCGAACTGGTCCATGGCGAGGCCGACCTTACCGTGCCCCTCGACATCCATTCGGCGGTGCTCGCCCGCCAGATCCCCCACGCCCGCCTGACCCGGCTCCCGGGCATCGGCCACATGGTGCATCAGGTCGCAACCGACGAAGTGGTCGCCGCTGTCCAGCGCCTCGCGGATTGACGCGCACCGGGGCGTCGAACTCGATCCAGGGATTTTCCTCGTGTCCTGTCATGCGCGTATTACGATTGCTGATCGGGCTGGGCATATGCCTCGCCGGACGGGATTGATCAGCGAGGCCGATGGAGCCAGGATGGGTGCTGCTCGCGCAAGGTGACCGAATCGTGACTGGCGTGCTCAACCGGTCGTACGGGCATACAACCGGCGGGTTAGCGAGTGTTCTGGGGTTGAAAGCCGTACTGCGGCCGCGCGATTCACCTACTATTTCCCGATCAGGAGGACCCGGTCAATGAGCGGGGCTCGCCGCAAGGCCGGCGTCCGGCGTAGGCCGCCGCAGCGCCGTGCAAAGGTCGGGAGACCGTCATGAACCCAAAGGTCCTGATCGCGGGCGCCGGTCCCGTCGGGCTGACGCTCGCCGTCGAGCTGACGCGATACGGCGTGCCTGTGCGCATCGTCGACAAGGCGCCGGCCGCGACCGACAAGTCCAAGGCGGTCGTCGTCTGGGCCAGGACGCTCGAACTCTTCGACCGCGCCGGCCTGGCCGAGCCACTGGTCGCAGCGGGCGTCAAGGTGAAGGCGGCGAACATCGTCGCCGGCACCAGGAAGATCGCGCGCTTCGCCCTCGACGTATCGGATACCGACTATGCCTACGCGCTGATGATCCCGCAGTACGACACCGAGCGGATACTGGCGACGCATCTCCGCTCGCTCGGCGTGACCGTCGAGCGCGGCGTCGGGCTCGCGGCATTCGTCGACACCGGAGCGGGGGTCCGGGCAACCATCGCGGGTCCCGATGGCGCCTCCGAGACGGTCGAGGCCGATTGGCTGGTGGGCTGCGACGGGGCGCACAGCCTCGTTCGCCACGGCCTCGGCATGGCTTTCGACGGCGACACCATCCCGGCCGATTTCATTCTCGCCGACCTGCGCATTGCCGGGGGCGACCTGCCGGTCGGGGAACTGGCGTCCTACTGGCACGAGAAGGGCGTGATCATCTTCCTGCCGCTGCCCGGCAACCGCTTCCGCGTGATCGCCAACATGGGCTCGACCTCGGGTACAGAGGCGCCGGAGCCGACGCTCGCCGAAGTCCAGGCGATCATCGACGAGCGGGTGCCGGGCGGCCTGATTGCCTCGGACCCTGTGTGGTTAGCGCGGTTCCGCATCAACGAGCGCAAGGTCGAGGACTATCGTTCCGGCCGCGTCTTTCTCGCCGGTGACGCGGCGCATATCCACAGCCCGGCCGGCGGACAGGGGATGAACACCGGGATGCAGGATGCCTTCAACCTCGCCTGGAAGCTGGCGCTGGTGGTGGAGGGCACCTGCGGCGAGGACCTGCTGGCGAGCTACAGTCCCGAACGCAGCGCCGTCGCCGAGACGGTGATCGCGGAATCCGGGCGTTTGACGAAGCTCGCCATGCTGTCGAACCATTTCGCGCAGGGCGCGCGCAACTTCGTCGCCCGGCACCTGCTCGGGCTCAAGTCGGTCCGCCGTGCCGCGGCGGAGGTCCTGTCGGAAATCGGGATCAGCTATGAGACGAGCGCGCTCAACGGCGGCCATGCCCGCGGGCTGGGCGGTCCGCTCCCCGGCCACCGGCTGTCGCCGCGGGGCAGGCGCCCGATCGGCGCTGGCGCGAGCCCGCGCTTCGCGCTTTTCGCGGGCGATGCGGGCGAGGCCACCGCGGCCCTGCGTGCGAGGCACGCGCGCCTGCTCGAAGACGACGTCCGGCCGGCGGTTGCCGCAGACGGCATCTGGCTCGTTCGTCCCGACGGCTATGTCGCGATGAGCGCCGCGGCCGGCGACTGGAAGGCCGTCGGCGACTACCTCGATGCGCTGGCGCCTCGGGAGCCCGGCGCGTCTGTCGCCGCGGTACCGACGCCTTGACCATGAGGCGAGTCGGGCCCTGACGTTGCGGCCGTCTGCTAGGACGCGGCGCCGCGAAGGGTGCGCTGGACCTTTTCGGATGTCAGCAGGATCAGCGCGTCACGAAGGGCGGCCGCATCGTCCGCCCCGAAGGCGCGCTCGAAGTCGGACTGGGCGCGCGCGAAGCCGGCGTCGGTGGCCCTCAGCCCCGCGATCCCGGGCGGTTCGATCGCGATCAGCCGGCCGCGCTTGTCCTCGGGGTCGATGGCGGCGGAGAGCAACCCGTCGCGGATCAGCGGCTTCAGGGTGTGCGCGAGGCCGCCGGCGTCCATCACCAGTGCCGACGCCAAGGCACCGACCGTCAACGGGCCGAGGCGCTCGACCGTCGACAGGATCGCGCGCTGGGTGGTCCTGAGCCCGCTGTCCTCGAGCGCCGCGTCGTAGAACTGCGACAGGGACCGCGACGCCCGGCGGAGGGCTGTCGCATAGCACTGTAGCGCGGCCGGCGCGGCATGGGTGTGGTCTGGCTTGTCCATGGCTGCCTCCTTTGTCGCCGTTTCCTGAGCGAGGCGCTTGCAAAGATAGCATATGCTGGTATATCTCCACAACATCTGCATATGCAGGTAGTTTGAGGAGCCTGTCGATGTTCTCGCAACGCCTGTCGGCGGCGCTGGCCGCCCGCAACGTCCACTACGGTTGGGTGGTCGCCGGGGTGACCTTCCTGACGATGCTCGCCACCGCCGGTGCGATGGGTTCGGCCGGCGTGCTGATCCAGCCGCTGGAGCAGGAGTTCGGCTGGACCACCGAGCAGATCTCGGTCGCCCTCGCGCTGCGGCTGGTGCTCTTCGGCCTGCTCGGGCCGTTTGCCGCCGCCTTCATGAACCAGTGGGGGGTTCGCCGCGTCGCTTCCTTTGCCCTGCTGACGATCATGTCCGGGATCGTCGCGTCGTTGTTCATGACCGAGCTCTGGCAGCTGGTGGCGCTCTGGGGCGTGGTGATCGGGGTCGGGACCGGCATGACCGCCCTCGTCCTCGGGGCGACGGTGGCGACGCGCTGGTTCGGGGCGCGGCGCGGGCTCGTCATCGGGCTGATGACCGCGGCCAACGCCACCGGCTCGCTGGTCTTCCTGCCGATGCTCGCCAGCGTCACCGAGGCGCTCGGCTGGCGCAGCGCGCTCGCCATCCTCGTCGCGGTACTGCTGGCGACGGTCGTCCTGATCCTGGTCTTCATGCGCGACCGCCCGGAGGACCTCGGCCTGCCGCGCTACGGCGAGACCCGGATCACGTCGGCGCCGCCCCGCGCCGCCAGCCTCGCGGCGCTTCTCGCCCAGCCGGTCCGCGCCCTTGCCGAGGCGGCGCGCAGCTCGGTCTTCTGGGTGCTCTTCGGCACCTTCTTCGTCTGCGGCTTCAGCACCAATGGCCTGATCCAGATGCACTGGATCTCGATCTGCGGCGACTTCGGCATCGCCCCGTCGGGGCGGCCGGGCTGCTGGCGGTGATCGGGGTGTTCGATCTGATCGGCACGATCTCCTCGGGCTGGCTGTCGGACCGCTTCGACAACCGCTGGCTGCTGTTCTGGTTCTACGGCCTGCGCGGGCTGTCGCTGGTCTTCCTGCCGTTCAGCAACTTCTCGATCAGCCAGCTCGCGGTCTTTGCCGTGTTCTATGGCCTCGACTGGGTGGCGACGGTGCCGCCGACGGTGAAGCTGGCCGCCGAGCGGTTCGGGCCGGAGCGCGCGCCCCTCGTCTTTGGCTGGGTGTTCATGGGTCATCAACTCGGCGCCGCCACCGCGGCCTACACGGCCGGGGCGGTGCGGACGGGGCTCGACACCTACATGCCGGCGCTATTCCTCGCCGGGGTGCTTTGCCTCGCCGCCGCGCTGGCGATCCTGACGATCAGCCCGACGCGACAGGTCGGCCCGCCGTTGGCAACCGCGTGAAGGCCGGGAGGGCAGGCTCCGGCGACGGTAATCCCTCTGTCCTTCGAGTCGGCGCGGACGTATAAGGTCGGCCCTCATCCCAGCCGGGCCATCCTGCCATGTCCGAAGAATTCTACCGCATCAAGCGCCTCCCGCCCTACGTGTTCGCCGAGGTCAACCGGCTGAAGGCCCGCTTCCGCGCCGAGGGGATGGACATCATCGACTTCGGCATGGGCAACCCGGACATGGACACGCCCAAGCACATCGTCGACAAGCTGGTCGAGACGGTGCAGCGGCCGCGGACCCACCGCTATTCGGCATCGAAGGGCATCCCCGGGCTGCGGCGGGCGCAGGCGGCCTACTACGAGCGGCGCTTCGGCGTGACGCTCGACCCCGAGACCGAGGTCATCGCCACGCTCGGCTCCAAGGAGGGGCTCGCCAACCTCGCGATGGCGATTACCGCGCCGGGCGACGTCATGCTGGTGCCGAACCCGAGCTATCCGATCCATCCCTACGGGTTCATGATCGCCGGCGGGACGCTGCGTCACGTTCCGGCGCTGCACGAGGGGCGGTTCGACCCGGAGGAGTACATGCGCGCCCTCGGGCGGGCGGTGATGCACTCGGTGCCGAAGCCGGTGGCGCTGGTCGTGTCGTTTCCGTCGAACCCGACGGCGCAGGTCTGTGACCTCGACTTCTACCGCGAGCTGATCGCCTTCGCGAAGAAGAACTACCTGTGGGTGCTCAGCGACCTCGCCTACGCCGAGATCTATTTCGACGACAAGCCACCGCCGTCGATCCTCGAGGTCGAAGGCGCGAAGAATGTCGCCGTCGAGTTCACCTCGC
The DNA here is from genome assembly GCA_963798235.1 of uncultured Alphaproteobacteria bacterium. Taxonomy (GTDB): domain Bacteria; phylum Pseudomonadota; class Alphaproteobacteria; order Rhodobacterales; family Rhodobacteraceae; genus Amaricoccus. The sequence continues at coordinate 553,193 of CAWCSN010000001.1, forward strand.
TGTCCAAGACCTATTCGATGCCGGGCTGGCGCATGGGCTTTGCCGTCGGCAACCCCCGGCTCATCGACGCGCTGACCCGGATCAAGAGCTACCTCGACTACGGCGCCTTCACCCCGGTGCAGGTGGCGGCGGCGGCGGCGCTCAACGGGCCGCAGGAGTGCGTGGCCGAGATCCGGGCCACCTACAAGCACCGCCGCGACGTGCTGATCGACGCGATGGGCCGCGCCGGGTGGCAGATCCCCTCGCCCCCGGCGACGATGTTCGCCTGGGCACCGGTGCCCGAGCAGTTCGCCTCGATCGGCTCGATGGGCTTCTCGAAGATCCTGCTGCGCGAGGCCGAGGTGGCGGTCTCCCCCGGCGTCGGATTCGGCGAGTACGGCGAGGGCTTTGTCCGCCTCGGCCTCGTCGAGAACGAGCAGCGCATCCGCCAGGCGGCGCGCGGGGTGAAGAAGGTCATCCAGCACGCCGACGCGCTGCTCGACAAGTACCACGCCGAGGAAGACGCCGCCGCCTGATCGCATCGGCCCGCCCGTCCCTGCTCAGTCGGGGAGGCGGGCCCGGGTCATGCCTGCGGAGCCGGCCGCCGGAAAGCGATGACCGTCGAGACGAGCACCTGCACGGTCTCACCGCGCTGGTTCCTGGTCTCGCTGCGCACCGTCACCATGCCGCGGTCGGGGCGCGAGCGCGAGGGCCTGATCGCCTCGATGGTGCTCGTCACGGTCAGGACGTCGCCGGGCCGCGTCGGTCGCGGCCAGCGGATCTCGCCCCCGGCGCCGATCGACCCGCCGCCGAGCGGCAGCCCGCCATCGACGAGCAGGCGCATGGTCAGCGCCGCCGTATGCCATCCGCTGGCGGCGAGCCCTTCGAAGAAGCTGTCCTTCGCCGCCTCCTCGTCGAGATGGAAAGGCTGCGGATCGAAATCCGCCGCGAAAGCCTTGATCGCCGCCGCGGTGATCTCGCGGCTCGCGCTGACGAAGGTCTGCCCCTCGCGCAGGTCTTCGAGATAGAGGAGCGCCACCGCGGTCATTGTGGCAGCGCGAAGGCGACGACCTCGTCGCTCACCTGCGGCGACAGGATCGAGTTGCCGCCCGCGACGAAGACGACGTACTGCCGCCCTTTGTAGCGATAGACCGCCGGCAGGGCGACGGCGGGGGCGGCGACCGGCGCCTTCCACAGCACCGCGCCGGTCTTGAGATCGAGCGCCCGGACGCGGTTGTCCATCGAGGCGCCGATGAAGATCAGGCCGCTGGCGGTGATCACCGGCCCGCCGATCGTCACCGAGCCCCACGACTCGGGCATGTAGAAGCCCCACTTCTGCACCTGTCCGAACGGCACGTCCCAGAGCGTCTTGCCGGTCCGCAGGTCGTAGGCGGTGATCGAGCCGTAGGGCGGCTTCCAGCAGGGCATTCCGAGCGGGTTGAGGAAGGTCGAAAGCTCGATGCCGTAAGGCGCGCCGGTCATCGGCGAGAGCCCCCCGGACTCGCTGGCGGTGGCCGCAGCCGCTTCGTAGTCGGCGCGCGGGATGAGCCGGTAAAGCTCGGCAACGCTCGAATAGTTGACGACGAAGGTCGAACTGCGCGGATCGACCGCGCCGCCGCCCCACTCGATGCCGCCGATGAAGGACGGATAGACGAGGGAGCCCTGGATGCTCGGCGGGGTGAAGGGACCCTCGTCGCGCAGTCCCGCGGCGGTGCGCGAGCACCAGCCGCCGGAGGCGAGGTCGGCGAGCGGGTAGACGCCGGGCCAGCGGTCAGGTCCGGCGCGTTCGGGCAGGTCGACGAAGGGCTGGGTCGGCGAGGAGGTCTCGCCGGGCACGTTGGTCGTCGGCACCCGGCGTTCCTCGATCGGGAACACCGGCTCGCCGGTGGTGCGATCGAGGACGTAGAGGAAACCCTGCTTCGACGTCTGGACCAGCGCGGGGATGGTCCGGCCGTCGCGCTCGATGTCGACGAGCGTCGGCGCGGCGTTGGTGTCGTAGTCCCAGAGGTCGTGGTGGACGAGCTGCCGGGTCCAGACCATCGCGCCGGTGTCGACGTTGATCGCGGTCACCGAGGTGACGATTGGCAGGTCGACGGGCAGTGCGCCCTGGAAGAAGTTCGGGCTCGGTGACGAGACCGGGATGTAGAGCAGCCGCCGCTCGGGGTCGATCGACATCGACGCCCAGACGTTGGCGGTGCCGCTCTTCGGCCAGAGGTCGGCCGGCAGGGTGTCGAAGCGCCACTTCACCGCCCCGGTGCGGGCGTCGAGCGCATAGACCGAGCCGGGGGAGTCGACTGCCTCGGCCCAGTCCTTGCCCGCCCAGCCGAGGAAGAGCGTGTCCTCGAACACCGTCGGCGGTTGCAGCAGCGACAGCGGCCACCGGGCATCGGTGGTGTTGAAGGCGTTGATGTCGAGCACGCCGCCACTGCCGAAGTCGGCGCAACGCTGGCCGGTGTCGGCATCGACCGCGTGCAGCGTTGCCTCCATGGTGCCGAGATAGACCCGCTTCTGGCAGGGCGCCCCCGCCACCGGCGTGGCGGCGGCCCAGTAGGCGACGCCGCGGTTCTTCAGGTCGGGCTGGGTGAGCGCCTCGAGCGCGGAATGGCTGTCGTAGGTCCAGCGCACCGCGCCGGTGTCCGGCTCGACGGCGAAGATCCGGTAGAACGGCGTCCCGAGGTAGAGCGTGTCGTTGACGAAGAGCGGCGTCGCCGACCAGACCGTCGGCGGAACGTCCCCGGCCGGCCCGTGCATCCGGGTCGGGCGCGAGACGCCGTCGGAGACGTCACCGGTGTGCAAGCGCCAGGCGACCGTGAGGTCACCGACGTTTTCCGGCGTGATGTCGGTCAGGGCTGAGAACTTCTGCGCCCGCAGGTCGCCATTGAAGGTCGTCCACTCCTGCGCAGGCGCGGCGCCCGCCCCGAGCGCCAGGGCGAGGGCAAGGCCGATCGCGCGCACCGCCGGAGACCTCATCGGTAGACGGGCCGGCGGGTCAGCACCCGCATCAGCCAGCCGATGAAGCAGAGGAGCATCAGCGCCACGAGGAGCTGGCTTTCGAGGAGCCACCCGGCCAGCGCCGTACCGAGGATACCGGCGAGCGTCCCGACGATCAGGAGCGCCGCCAGAAGCGGCCCCGCCGCGGTCCCCGCCAGCACCAGCCCCGCCATGAAGAGGATGGCGGTCGTCGCGATCGGGACGAGCGCGCCGGGCGTGCCCGCTATGGCGCTGGTCGGGGCAAACAGGGGTGCCGCCGCGAAGTAGTTGTAGACCGAGGCCACAAAGCCGAGGGCCGCGCCGAACGCGATCAGGAGGCCGCCGTCGTGTCGCATCTGGTCCCCCCGCGCCCACGTTCAGCAACCGCTAGCACGCGGGCAGCGCGGCTGTCATCCGTCACATGCCGCGTGGCAGGTGACGCAGGGTGAGGGCGCCGACCGCAGCGAGCAGGGCCGCGAGACCGGCGAAAGCGGCGACGTAGCCGCCGATGTGGAAGAGGAAGAAGTAGGCGAGCGGCGGCAACAGCTCCGAAGCGTCGAGGTAGGTGCGATAGACGGCCGTCATCTCGGGGCGCTCGTGGACGCGGACCGCGCGGAGGTAGGGCACCGGCCCGAGGCCGTCGAGGATCGCGGTGAAGAAGGCGGCGGCGACCATCGCGCCCCCGGCCAGCGCCGGAAGCCCGAGGCTCAGGAGCCCGGCACCGAGGGTGAGGAGCGCGGCGGCGATCAGGGCGGCGCCGAGGACGCGGCGCAGGCCGAAGCGCTCGGCCCAGCGCCGGGTGAAGAGATTGTTGAAGAGCATGAGGTTGCCGGCCGCGACCGCGAGGCCTCCGGTCGTGGCGTCGAGGCCGCCCTCGACCATCAGGATCGGCACGTAGACGAAGAAGGTCGTCCAGAAGGCCGAGCGCGCGAAGGCGATCGCCCAGGCGAGCCGCAGCCGCGGCTGCGCGGCGAAGCGGCGGACGGCGGCGAAGGGGTGGGGCACCGGGGCCGGCGGCCGCCCGGCGCGGATCGGTCCGCCTTCGGCGAGGCGGAGCGTCCAGAAGAGCGCGACCAGCACCACCGCCGCCGAGGCGCTGAGCGCAGCCGGCGCCCACAGGCCGACGCCCTGCATCAGCCGCACCCCGACGTAGGGCGCGATGCCCCAGGCGAGGGTGGCGACGGCGAGGCGGAGGGGCTCGGAGCGGGTGAGGTCGCGGCGGCCGATATTGTCCATGATGTAGAGGTTCAGCGTCACGTTCAGCATCGCAGCGCCCGCCGTCCGGAAGAGCATCGCGACGACGAGGGCCGGCGGCGCGTCGAGGGCGAGGAGCAGCGCATAGAGGCCGATGAGCGCGGCGCCGAGCGTATAGGCCCAGCGCCGGCTGAGCCGCCGGACGAGCGCGGGGATGGCGAAGGTGAAGCCGAGGGCGACGACCGAGACGAGGGTATAGACGAGGCTGACCGCCTCCTTGCTCCCGAAGAGGGCGAAGGCGGTCAGCGGCAGGACGGTGACCAGCGTCGCCCGGGCGATCGAACTCGAGAAAGAAGAGCAGGCTGAAGGTCCACGCCCCGGCGCGGGCCGGCGCGAGCGCGAGCGTGTGCGGGTGGCGGACGTGGACGGCCAGAACCGGATCTCCCTCGGCCCTAGCCTGGAGGCAGCGGGCGGCGTCCCCGCTGTTACGCCAGAAGGGCGGCGCCCGCAAAGGGGGCCGGCGGCTCTTTCGCAGGGCGCGCGCCGGGGCCGCCGCTCGCCGGGCCGCGAGGCACGGGGACGTGGATCTTGCCGGGGCGGGGCGCGTGTGGTTTACCCGCCTCACCCTGACTGGAAGGCGATCGCCATGGACAAGTTCACCAAGCTCACCGGTGTCGCGGCGCCGATGCCGATGATCAACGTCGATACCGACATGATCATCCCGAAGCAGTTCCTGAAGACCATCCAGCGCTCGGGCCTCGGCAAGAACCTCTTCGACGAAATGCGCTACGACGACGACGGCAACGAGAAGCCCGACTTCGTGCTGAACAAGCCCGCGTGGCGCAACGCCGAGATCCTCGTTTCCGGCGAAAACTTCGGCTGCGGGTCGTCGCGTGAGCACGCGCCGTGGGCGTTGCTCGACTTCGGCATCCGCTGCGTGATCGCGCCGTCCTTCGCCGACATCTTCTTCAACAACTGCTTCAAGAACGGCATCCTGCCGATCGTGCTGCCGCAGGAGCAGGTCGACCTGCTGATGGACGACGCCGAGCGCGGCGCCAACGCGGTCGTCACCGTCGATCTCGAGAACCAGACGATCAGCGGGCCTGACGGTGGGACGATCCCCTTCGAGGTCGATGCCTTCCGCAAGCACTGCCTGATCAACGGCCTCGACGACATCGGCCTGACCATGGAGAAGGGCGAGGCCATCGACGCCTACGAGGCGAAGCAGGCGGCGGCGACGCCCTGGCTCCGGGCCGGCTGACGGCGGTCCCCGCCCGGCGTCCCCGGCATGATCCTCGAGCCAGCCGCCGCCCGACCCGACACGATCGGCGGGCGGCCCGTGCTTTTCCTGATGGCCGCCGATGCCGAGTATGGTCCGGCGCTGCGGGCCCGCATCCGGCCGCTGCGCACCGGCGTGGGGCCGGTCGAGGCGGCGCTTGCCACGGGCGTCGCCCTGGCGACGCTTTCGGCTGCCGGCGCGTTGCCGGCGCTGGCGGTCTGCCTCGGATCGGCGGGGTCGCGGACGCTGGAGCAGGGTGCGGTCTATCAGGTGGGCTCGGTGAGCTGGCGCGACATCGACGCTTCGGCCCTCGGCTTTGCCAAGGGCGTCACGCCCTTCCTCGACCGTCCCGTCGAAACGCCGCTGCCGACGCCGCTCGCCCTGCCTGCGGCGCGGCTCTCGACCGGCGGGAACATCGTCACCGGGGCCGCCTACGACGCGATCGACGCCGAGATGGTCGACATGGAGACCTATGCCGTGCTTCGCGCCTGCGAGCACTTCGGCGTGCCGCTGGTCGGCCTCCGCGGGATCTCGGACGGGGCCGAGGCGCTTCGGCATTACGACGACTGGACCGCCTTGCTGCCTGCCCTCGACGGCCACCTCGCGACCGCCGTCGATGCCCTCGCCGAGGCGCTTCTCTCAGGCTGGAACCCGTCCGGCATCTGAGAGAGCCCCGGGAGGCGGCCGGTGGCCGTGCCGTAGCACGGTCGTCGCACGCGTGCGACTCCACCTAACGCTCTGAAATTAAAGCATATCTATTGTCGCGTTATTCACCTGTTCATACTCTTTAACGTGCGACGCGCGGGTGTCGGCGGTCTTCCCGGATCGATCACGCTCGCACCGCCGAGTCCGGGAGACCGAAGATCCGGTCGAAGCCGAGGCTGAAGACGAAGGTGTAGACGAGGAAGAAGGCGAGGAAGCCAAGGTCGAGCACGAAGGCCTCGACCAGCCCGATGCCGAGCCCCCAGGCCATCAGCGGCACGAGGAAGACGAGAAGTCCGCCCTCGAAACCGACGGCATGCGCCACGCGGCGCCCGATCCCGCGGCCGCCCTCGGCCTGACGGGCCTCCCAAGCCTCGAACATCCGGTTCCAGGCCAGGTTCCAGAGGATCGCCACCGTCGAGGCCATCAGCGCGGTTGCGCCGGCATGGCCGGGCCCGACGCCGAGCAGCAGCGCCATCGTGACCGTGGTCAGCAGGAGGGCGATCCCTTCGTAGGCGGTGACATAGACGATCTGGCGCTTCAGGCCCTGCATGACATTCTCTCGAAGATAGCGGCCGGGAGGATGCCCGGCCCGCTTCTCCTAGCTGAATTCGCGCTGATATACTAAGTCATGTTCTGTCAATTGTACTGAAAGGTCGGCCCCATGGCCTTCACCAGCGAGTCGCTCCGCGTCTTCCTCGCCGTGCTCGACGCCGGCTCCTTCTCCGCGGCAGCCCGGGCGCTCGGGCGGGTGCCCTCGGCGGTGAGCATGGCGATCGCCAACCTCGAAGCCGAGCTCGACCTTGCGCTCTTCGAACGTGTCGGGCGCGAGCCGGTGCCCACCGCCGCCGCGCGGGCGCTCGAGCCGCAGGCGCGGGCGATCGCCAGCGGCCTCCGCCAGATCGAAGCGCATGCCCTTTCGCTCCATGCCGGCCTTGAGCGAAGCCTGCGGCTCGCCGTGGCTTCGGGGCTGCTCTCCTTCGCCTGGGACCGGCCGCTGGCGGCGATCGCCGCCGCCTATCCGGCGCTCGAGGTGGCGGTGGTGTCGGGCCCGCAGGATGCCATGCTCGGCCTGCTCTACGCCGGCGAGGTCGACCTGGCGTTGCTCTTCGAGCGCGCCGTCCTCGACGACCGCGAGACCTTCCAGGAGGTCGGCGAGGAGGTGCTGGTCGCGGTCGCGGCGCCGACCCATCCGCTGGTCTCCGCCCGCCCGCGTCTCGCCGACCTGCCCGACCATCGCCAGATCGCCGTTGCCGGGCGCGAGGCCGGGCATACCGATCCGCGGCTGGTCCTCGCCCGGTCGGTCTGGCGGGTCGACAACTACCTGCCCGCCCTCCGCCTCGTCGAAGCCGGTCTCGGCTGGGCCTTCGTGCCGCAGTCGATGGCGGCGCCGCGGATCGCCGAGGGCGCCCTCGCCGAGGTTCCCTTCGTCGGCATGACCAACGCGCTGCGCCTGTGGGTCGACGTCGTCTGGCGCAACGACCGCCCCCTCGGCCTCGCCGCCCGCAGCTACATCGAGACGATCGCGGCCGGGAGAGGCGGGAAGAGCCCGCCGCTCTGACGGCTGTGGCGGCCCGTTAAGGCGCGCTTAACCCCGCGCGCGCGAGCCTCCCGGCCATGCGCCGCCTTGCCTTGACCCTCGCTTTGGCCCTCGCGGGGGGCCCCTCGCGGCCCCTCTCGCAGCGGCGACGCTGCGCGTCGCCACCTACGACGTCGGCCTGACCCGCGACGGACCCGGCCTGCTTCTCGCCGAACTCGGCAGCGCCGCCCGAGGGCGCGGTCGCCGGCGTCGTCGCGGTGATCCGCGCCGCCCGACCCGACGTGCTGCTCCTTACCGGCTTCGACCACGACGGCGGCAGCCTCGCCCTCGCCGCGTTCCGCCGCCAGCTCGCCGAAGGGCCGGACGGCATCGCCTATCCTTACGCCTTCGACGGCCCGGTGAATGCCGGCGAGCCGAGCGGCCGCGACCTCGACGGCGACGGGCGGACGATGGGGCCGGCCGACGCCTGGGGCTGGGGGCGCTTTCCCGGCCACGGCGGCATGGCGCTGCTCTCGCGCCTGCCGCTCGACGATGCCGCCGCCCGGAGCTTTCGCCTGCTGAAATGGGCCGACCTCCCCGGCGCCGGTCTTCCCACCCGCGCCGACGGCAGCCCCTTCCCCGACGCCGAGGCACAGTCGATGCTGCGTCTGTCCTCGCGCGCCCATTGGGACGTACCGGTGATCCTGCCCGATGGCCGCCGCCTTCACCTGCTTGCGTCGAACCCGACCCCGCCGCTCTTCGACGGTCCGGAGCGCTTCAACCGACGGCGCAATGCCGACGAGATCGCCCTCTGGTGCCGCGCCCTCGACGGCGTCGCCCTCGCCGACGATGCCGGCGTGACGGCGCCGCTGGCGGATGCGCCGCTCGTGATCCTCGGCAATCTCAACCTCGACCCTGCCGATGGGGCCGGGGAGCACGCTGCGATTGCCACCCTTCTCGGGCACCCGCGGCTCCGCGATCCGCACCCGGGCAGCCCCGGCGGGGCGGCGGCGGCTTCGCCGGGCCAGAGAGGCGATCCGGCGCTCGATACCGCGGACTGGCGCGAGGAGCGGGGGCCGGGCAACCTTCGGGTCGACTATGTCCTGCCCTCGGCGGATTTGGCGGTCGCGGGGGCGGGGGTGTTCTGGCCGGCGCCGGGCGAACCGCTGGCCGAGGCGGCCGCCGCCACGGCGCACCGCCTCGTCTGGGTCGATCTCGCGCTGCCCTGAGGGCCAGCCGTCCGCCACACTGCCGTCAGCCCCGGGCCTTGGGATGCGCGGCCGCGTAGGCTTCCATCAGCCGGGCCTGGTCGACGCCGGTATAGACCTGCGTCGTCGCCAGCGTCGCGTGGCCGAGCAGCTCCTGGATCGTGCGAAGGTCGCCGCCCGCCTCGAGGAGGTGCGTGGCGAAGGAATGGCGCAGCGCGTGCGGCGTCGCGGTGGCGGGCAGCCCGAGTTGCATCCTTGCCGCCGCCACCACCTTCTGGATGTGGCGCTGGTTGAGCTCCCCGCCGCGCGCTCCGCGGAAGAGCGGCGCTCCGGGGGCGGGCGCGAAGGGTACCAGCGCGCGGTAAGCCTCGACCGCGGCCCGCGCCACCGGCAGCACCGGCACCAGCCGCTCGCGGCCGCCCTTGCCGCGGACCCGCAGCATCTCGCCGAGCGGCGCGTCGGCCGCGCGGAGCGCCAGCGCCTCGGAGATGCGCAGGCCGCAGCCGTAGAGCAGCGTCGCCACCGCCGCGTCGCGCGCCTGCATCCACCGCTCGGTGGTCTGGGCCTCGACCGTCGCGATCAGCGCCTTCGCCGCGTCGGGCGCCACCGGCCGCGGCAGCCGCGGCTTGACCCGCGGGCCCCGCGTCGCCGTCACCGCCGGCGCCGGCAGGCCGCGCGCCTCGGCGAGCCAGAGGTGGAAGCTCTTGACCGCCGACAGCGCCCGCGACAGCGAGCGCGCCGACAGTCCGCGCCCGCGCTCGTGCGCCATCCATGCCCGGAGGTCGCCGGTCGAGACAGCGGCCAGCGCCGCCGCGCCCGCCGGGCCGCCCCAGTGGTTGGCGAGAAAGCCGAGGTAGGCCGAGACGTCGCGGCGGTAGGCGATCAGCGTGCGCTGGCTGGCGCCGCGCACCGAGCCGAGCTGGGCGAGCCAGTCGTGGAGAAGCTGCACCGCCCCGTCGGACGGCGCGAGGCCGGTCACGCCAGCCAGCGCCGCAGGCTGCGCTCGAAGACGCCGCCGAAGAAGGCGAGGAGGTCGGTGCCCTGGTCGGGATGGAAACGCAGGCCGTCGGTGGCGCCGAAGGCGAGGAGCCCGCCGTGGTTGCCGGCGCCGAGATCGAGGCGGATCACCGCCTCGGAGCGCACGTCGGGCGCGGCCCGGCCGTAGAGGTCGGGCGAGGCGGTCGCGAGCTGGCGCAGGGTCACCCGCCGCGCGCCGACGCCGCGCCCTTGCGTGACGTAGGCGTCGGCGCCGCCGGCGGGGAGGGCCACCACCGCGTCGCGGAACGGGCCGTCGGGGCCGAGCCCGCTGCCCGGCTCCGCTGCGGGGGCCTCGAGACCGAGGCGGATGACCTCGACGGCGAGGATCGGCGCGACCTCGTGGGTGAGGGCGTGGAGGAAGCTGCCGAAATCGCCCTGGTCGAGCAGGGCGAGGCAGGCGCGGTGCACCTGGTTGGTCCCGGCGACGTTCTCGTAGGCCGCCGCGAGAACCTCGCGGTGGGTGTCCTCGAGCCGGTCGAGCCGCTCTTCCAGCCGGTCGACGAGCACGCCGCGGAGGTCGACGACGTTGCGCCCCTTGGTCGAGCGGTCGGCCTGGAGCAGGGCGCGCATCAGCTCGTGGTCCTCGAGGATCAGGTCCGGGTCGCTGAGGATCTGATCGCGGAGGGAGAGGGTGGCGCTGTCGGTCATCGCCCCGTGCCTCAGATGATCTTCTGGCCGGTCGACGACCAGTCCTTGAGGAAGGCCTGGAGGCCGGCTTCGGTCAGCGGATGGTCGGCGAGCTTGCGCAGCACGCCCGCCGGCGCGGTGATGACGTCCGCGCCGATCAGCGCCGCTTCCTTGATGTGGTTCACCGTGCGCACCGAGGCGGTCAGGATCTCGGTCTCGTAGCCGTAATTGTCGTAGATCTGGCGGATTTCGCGGATCAGGTCCATGCCGTCGATGTTGATGTCGTCGAGCCGGCCGACGAAGGGCGAGATGAAGGTCGCGCCTGCCTTGGCGGCGAGCAACGCCTGGTTGGCCGAGAAGCACAGGGTCACGTTGACCATCCGGCCTTCCTCGGAGAGCGTCCGGCAGGCCTTGAGCCCGTCCCAGGTCAGCGGCACCTTCACGGTGATGTTGGGGGCGAGCTGCGCCAGCTTGCGCCCCTCGGCAAGCATTCCTTCATAGTCGAGAGCAACGGTCTCGGCACTGACCGGCCCTTCAACCTCTTCGCAGATCTCGCGGATCGTCTCGATGAAATCCCGGCCCGACTTCTTGATCAGACTTGGATTCGTCGTCACGCCGTCGACGAGACCGAGCGCGTTCAACTCGCGAATCTCTGCGATCTCTGCCGTGTCCACGAAGAATTTCATTAAAGTCACCCCTGGCTCGCGGGCTGTCAGCCCTTGTGGTGGGGCGGGATACTAGCCCAAGGTATTGCGCGATGGAACACCCCAAACGCCCCGAGTTCGATGCGCCGTTTCGCGCCCGGGACGCCTGTCGCGGTGGTCACCACCGAGGGCCTCGACCGGCCCCTCGACTACCGGGCGCCCGCCGAAGGCGTCAGCCCGGGCGATCTCGTCGAGGTGCCGCTCGGTCCGCGCCGCGTCCTCGGCGCGGTCTGGGGCGAGGCGCACGGCGGCTTCGACGAGAGCAAGCTTCGCGCCATCGCCCGCGTCCTCGACGCCCCGCCCCTCGGCGCCGCGATGCAGGCTTTCCTCGCCCGCGCCGCCGACTACACCCTGACGCCGCTCCCGGTGATGCTGCGCCTCGCCACCCGCGCCCCGGGCCTCGGCGCGGCGCCCGCGGCCCGGCCCCACCTTCGCCTCTCGGGCCGCGAGCCCGACCGGATGACCGACGCGCGGGCGCGGGTGCTCGCGGCCTTCGCCGAGTACGGCACTCTCGGGCTGGCGCCGATGGAGGCCGCCACCCTTGCCGGGGTTTCCTCCGCGGTGGTCAAGGGGCTGGAAGCCCAGGGTGTTCTGCTCCGCGAGGACGCACCCCGCGACGCGCCCTTCCCGCGGCTCGATCCGGAGATCCCTGCCCGCCCGCTTTCTCCCGCGCAGCATGCCGCCGCCGAGGCGCTCCGTGACGCGGTGCGGTCGGGCGCCTATTCGACGACGCTTCTCAAGGGCGTCACCGGCTCGGGCAAGACCGAGGTCTACCTCGAAGCCGTCGCCGAGGCGCTGCGCCGCGGGCGGCAGGCGCTGGTGCTCCTGCCCGAGATCGCCCTCTCGGTCGAATTCCTCGACCGGGTCGAGGCGCGCTTCGGGGCGCGGCCCGCGGAGTGGCACTCGGGCGTGACGCAGGCCGCGCGGCGGCGGGCGTGGTTTGCGGTGGCGAGCGGGGACGCCCGCCTCGTCGTCGGCGCGCGCTCGGCGCTGTTCCTGCCTTTCGCCGACCTCGGGATCGTCGTCGTCGACGAGGAGCACGACGGCTCCTACAAGCAGGAGGACGGCGCCTGCTACCACGCCCGCGACATGGCGGTGCTGCGCGCCTCGATCGAGCAGGCCGCCGTCGTCCTCGCCTCGGCCACCCCCTCGCTCGAAAGCTGGGCCAACGCCGAGGCCGGGAAGTATGCGCGTCTCGACCTGCCCGAGCGGTTCGGCGTCGCCACCCTGCCCGAGATGCGCGCCATAGACCTGCGCGAGAACGCCCCCGACACCGGCCGCTGGATCTCGCAGCCGCTGGTCGAGGCGGTCAACGCCCGCCTCGCCGCCGGCGAACAGTCCCTGCTCTTTCTCAACCGCCGCGGCTATGCGCCGCTGACCATCTGCCGGGCCTGCGGCCATCAGGTCGGCTGCGACGCCTGCGACGCGCGGATGGTCGAGCACCGCTTCCGCAAGCGCCTCGTCTGCCATCAGTGCGGGGCGACCAAGCCGATCCCGAACGAATGCCCGGCCTGCAAGGTCGAGGGCCGGATGACCGCCCTCGGCCCCGGCGTCGAGCGTCTCGCCGAGGAGGCGACGGCGCTCTGGCCCGACGCCCGCCTCGCCATCCTGTCCTCCGACCTCGCCGATGGCCCCGGCGCCCTCAAGGCCCGCATCGAGGCCATCGCCGGCGGCGGGGCGGACCTCGTCATCGGCACCCAGATCGTCTCGAAGGGGCACAACTTCCCGCTCCTGACCCTCGTTGGCGTCATCGACGCCGACCTCGGGCTGCAGGGCGGCGACCTCCGTGCCGCGGAGAAGACCTTCCAGCTCATCCGCCAGGTCGCCGGCCGCGCCGGCCGCGCCGAACGCCCCGGCCTCGCGCTGGTCCAGACCTGCCAGCCCGAGCATCCGGCGCTGCGCGCCATCCTCACCGGCGACGACGAGGGTTTCTGGCGTGCCGAGGCCGACGCCCGCCGGCGCGCGATGATGCCGCCCTACGGCCGCCTCGCCGGGATCGTCGTCACGGGCACCGACGAACCGAAGACCTGGGAGGTGGCCCGCGCCCTCGCCCGCCAGCAGGCGCCGCTGGCCGCGGTCGGTGCCGAACTCTTCGGCCCGGCCCCCGCGCCGATCGCCCGGGTCCGCGGCCGCCACCGCGTCCGCCTGCTCGTCCGCGCCGCAAAGGGCACCGCCTTGCAACCGGCGCTCCGCACCTGGGCCGCCGCGGTTCCCTGCCCGGGCAACGTGCGGGTGACGATCGACGTCGATCCGCAGAGCTTTTTCTGAAAACCCTGCACCCCCACGCAGAGATTCCGGGCTCGCCTGCGGGGTTACGGGGCCAGCGCGCGCGTGCCGTCGGCGGAGGGACCAGCCCGTCCGGGATGGCGCCGACCGGTCTCTTTAACCCTCCGGCGCAACTGCCGGCCGGGACGACGCTTGCGCGCCGTATCCTGATCGGGGGCGCCGGCGGATTAACCAGTTAACCCTGACGGATCGCGCGCCGCGTCCATTGCCGCCCGCATCTTGCGGATCGCCGCCTCCAGTCCGACGAAGATCGCCTCGCCGATCAGGAAGTGCCCGATGTTGAGCTCGCGCACCTCGGGCAGTGCCGCGATCGGGCCGACGTTGTCGTAGGTCAGCCCGTGCCCGGCGTGGACCTCCAGCCCGAGGCTGGACGCGAGCGCGGCCATCTCGCCGAGGCGCACAAGCTCGGCGTCCCGCCCGGCCGTGTCCCCCGCGATGTCGTACTCGCAGTAGGCGCCGGTGTGCAGCTCGATGACCGGCGCCCCGATGCGGTGCGCCGCCTCGATCTGGCGGCGGTCGGCGGCGATGAAGATCGAGACGCGGCAGCCGGCCTCGCGCAGCGGCGCGATGAAATGGGCGAGGCGGTTTTCCTCGCGCGCGACTTCGAGGCCGCCTTCGGTGGTCCGCTCCTCGCGGCGCTCGGGAACGAGGCAGACCGCGTGGGGGCGGTGGCGGAGGGCGATGGCCTGCATCTCGTCGGTGGCGGCCATCTCGAGGTTGAGCGGAAGCGACAGCTCGGCCATCAGCGCGTCGATGTCGGCGTCGCCGATGTGGCGGCGGTCTTCGCGCAGGTGCGCGGTGATCCCGTCGGCGCCGGCGGCTTCGGCAAGCTTTGCCGCGCGGAGCGGATCGGGATAGGGCGCGCCGCGCGCGTTGCGCACCGTCGCCACGTGGTCGATGTTCACCCCGAGCCTCAGCGCCCTCGTCATGATCCGGTGCCTCCTTCGCTTTCGGCGGGCTTGTAGGGATCGCCGGCCGCCCGCGCCAGCCTGTCGTGGGCCCGGGCGAGCATCCGGCTGCGGCGGCGGGTCTGATAGGCGGAGACCAGCGGCCGCGTCACGTAGTAGGCGGCGATCGCCCCGACGAGGCCGGGCAGCAGCCCGCCGACGAGATAGGGCCAGATCACGTCCTGGACGAAGAGCAGGACCTTGTACCACTCGCTCTCGCCGTAGCCGAAGAGGCTGAGCAGGCTGTCCCACAACCCGACGAAGAACTGCGCGAACGCGTCCTGGATGCGGCTCGGGTCGCGCCCGGTGACGCCGTAGCCGACGATCTTGCGGCCGAGGCCGAGGGCGATCGGCGCGATGATCGGAAAGGTCAGCGGATTGCCGACGAGCGTGCCGATCAGGCTGGCGACGACGTTGCCGCGCAGCAGCCAGGCCAGCGCCGCCGCCGCGCCGAGATGCACGCCGAAGAACGGCGTGAACGAGGCGAAGACCCCGCAGGCGAGGCCGAGCGCGATGCGGTGCGGCGTGTCCGGCAGCCGCCGGATGCGGTGGGCGAGATATTCCAGCGCCCGCCGCCAGCCGCGGCGCGGCAGGACCGCCTCGCGCAGGCGGGTGGAGAAGGGGGGCTTCTTGCGCCGCTTGAATACCATCGAACCCGGTCAGCCCCGCCTCGCGGGGCCGTTGCCCCGCCGTCCTCGGCTACGACCCTCCGGCCGCGACCGGAGCCTGGCGGAAGCGCCTCACCTGCGCCACGTCCGAATCGGCGTCGATTGCGGTCAGGACATGGGTGAGGTGTTCCATATCCCGAACCTCTATATCAACGACCATACGGTAAAAATCCGGCTTGCGGTCGCTGAACACGATGTCGGTGATGTTGGCGCGCTGCTCGCCGATCAGCGTGCAGATCCGCCCGAGGACGCCGGCGTCGTTGGCCATCGTCACCTCGATCCGCGCCGTATGCTCGGGCCGCGTCGAGGCTTCGCCCCAGCGGAGGTCGAGCCAGCGGTCGGGCGCACTTTCGAAGGCCGAAAGCTCCGAGCAGTCGATGGCGTGGATCATCACGCCCTTGCCGCGCACGACGATGCCGACGATGCGCTCGCCCGGGATCGGGTTGCAGCAGGGCGCCGGCCGCGCCACCTGCCCCGAGCCGAGCCCGAGCACCACCGGCGCCAGCTCCTCGGACTTCCGCGGCTGCGCCGCATCGCGCACGAGTTCGGGATAGAGCGTCGCCACCAGCTCCTTGCCGGTCATCTCCGCCGCGCCGAGACGCGCGAGCACGTCCTCGCCCTCGTCGAGGCCAAGGCGCTTCGCCGCCGCTTCCAGCGCCTTGTCGGTCGCCTTCTTGCCGACCCGCTCCAGCGCCACGCGCGCGATCTCGCGCCCGAGCCGCACCTGCGTCGCCCGCTGCTCGCCGCGCAGGCTCCGCCGGATCGCCGACTTGGCGCGGCCGGTGACCACCATGTCTTCCCACGACGGCTGCGGCCGCTGGCCCTCGGCGCGGATGATCGTCACCGACTGGCCGTTGCGGAGCTTGGTCCACAGCGGCACGCGCTGGCCGTCGACCTTGGCGCCGACGGTGCTGTCGCCGATGCGGGTATGGATCGCATAGGCGAAGTCGATCGCCGTCGCCCCGCGCGGCAGCTTGACCACGTCGCCCTTCGGCGTGAAGCAGAAGACCTGATCCTGGAACATCTCGAGCTTGACGTGCTCGAGGAAGTCTTCGGAGTCCTCCTGCCCCTCGAACCGTTCGGTGATCGAGCGCAGCCAGCGGAAGGGATCGACCGCGAAGGGATTCTCGAACCGCTCGCCGTCCCTGTAGGACCAGTGCGCCGCGACCCCGGTCTCGGCGACGGCGTGCATCTCGGCGGTGCGGATCTGCACCTCGACGCGCTTGCCGTCGCGGCCCGAGACGGTGGTGTGGATCGAGCGGTAGCCGTTCGACTTCGGCTGGCTGATGTAGTCCTTGAAGCGCCCCGGCACTGCCCGCCAGCGCTGGTGGACAGCGCCGAGCGCGGTGTAGCTGTCGGCGACCGAGCCGGTGATGATGCGGAAGCCGTAGATGTCGGAGAGGCGGGAGAAGCTCTCCTTCTTCTCCTCCATCTTCCGCCAGATCGCATAGGGCTTCTTCTCGCGCCCGAAGACCTCGGCCTTGACGCCGGCCTGTTTCAGCACGGTGCGGATGTCGTCGGTGATCTTGGCGATGACGTCGCCCAACTCGCGCCGGAGCTTGACGAAGCGGCGGATGATCGACTTGCGCGCCTCGGGGTTCAGCACGCGGAAGGAGATGTCCTCGAGCTCCTCGCGCATCCACTGCATGCCCATCCGGCCGGCGAGCGGCGCATAGATGTCCATGGTCTCGCGCGCCTTGCGCTGCTGCTTCTCGACACGGAGGAACTTGATCGTCCGCATGTTGTGCAGGCGGTCGGCAAGCTTGACGAGGAGGACGCGGAGGTCCTTCGACATCGCCATCAGCAGCTTGCGGAAATTCTCGGCCTGCTCGTTCTCGACCGAGGAGAGCTCGAGGTTGGTGAGCTTGGTGACGCCGTCGACGAGCTGGGCGATTTCGTCACCGAAGCGGAGCGCGACCTCGGAATAGGTCGAGAGCGTGTCCTCGATGGTGTCGTGGAGCAGCGCGGTGACGATCGAGGCGTCGTCGAGCTTCTGCTCGGCGATCAGCATCGCCACTGCGGCCGGGTGGCTGAAATAGGGCTCGCCCGAGCTCCGGGTCTGGCCGGCATGCATCTGGCGGCCGTATTCGTAAGCCGCCTCGATCAGGCCGGTGTTGGACTTCGGATTGTACGAGAGGACGACCCGGATTAGCGTTTCGACCGGAATGACGCCGTCCGGCCCGGGCTTGACCCGGACCTTCTCGGCAACCGGCGAAAGGTCGGCGCTCAGTTGTCGCCCTGGGCTTCCATCAACGCCCGGAGCAGGCGCTCCTCGGACATGTCGCCCTCGGCCGGCGCATCGTTGCCGGTCAGCAGGGTCATGACATCGTCCTCGGGCTCGTCGACCTCGATCTGGCGCTGGAAGCTCTCGATGGCCGCCTCCCGGAGGTGGTCGGCGGTCAGGGTCTCGTCGGCGATCTCGCGGAGCGCGACCACCGGGTTCTTGTCGTTGTCGCGGTCCACGGTCAGCGGCGAGCCGGACGCGAGCGACCGGGCCCTGTGCGCGGCGAGCATGACCAGCTCGAAGCGGTTGGGAACCTTGTCGACGCAATCTTCAACGGTTACGCGGGCCATGCAAAGACCTCCAAACAACCCTCGGGAACGGGAAGCGCACTATCTAGCGCCCCCGCCCGTCCGACGCAAGGCCGCCCCTGTCACAAACCTGAACTCCGGGAAGCCGGGCACAAGTCACGGACCAGATCAGCGGCTCCGGCAAAAGAATACTGCACCCGGCCGGCCCCGATTTCAATGCCGACCTCAGGCTTTCGCCTCCAGCAACCGCCGCGCGATCACCTGTGCCTGAATTTCCGCCGCTCCCTCGAAGATCGACAGGATCCGGGCGTCGCAGAGGACCCGGCTGATCTGGTACTCGAGCGCGAATCCGTTGCCGCCGTGGATCTGCAACGCGTTGTCGGCGTTCGACCACGCGATGCGGGCGGCCAGCAGCTTCGCCATGCCGGCCTCGAGATCGCAGCGCCGGCCCTCGTCCTTCTCGCGTGCGGCGAAGTAGGTGAGCTGGCGAGCGACCATGATCTCGACCGCCATCATCGCCAGCTTGCCGTAGACCCGCGGGAAGGCGACCAGCGGCTTGCCGAACTGCTTGCGGTCCTGCGCATACTTGCAGGCCGAGCTCCAGCGCGCATTGCGCGACGCCGATGGCGCGCGCCGCCGTCTGGATGCGGGCGCTCTCGAAGGTGCGCATCAGCTGCTTGAAGCCCTGGCCCTCGACGCCGCCGAGCAGGTTCTCCACCGGCACCTTGAAGCCGTCGAAGCCGAGCTCGTATTCCTTCATGCCCCGGTAGCCGAGCACCTCGATCTCGCCGCCGCTCATCCCCGTGGCCGGGAAGGCGTCGCCCTCGGTGCCGCGCGGCTTGGGGGCGAGCAACATCGAAAGGCCGGAATAGTCGGTGGTCGACGGATCGGTGCGGACGAGCATGGTCATCACGTCGGCGCGGGCCGCGTGGGTGATCCAGGTCTTGTTGCCGGTCACCACCCAGCTGTCGCCGTCGCGCACCGCGCGGGTGCGCAGGCTGCCGAGGTCGGAGCCGGTGTTGGGCTCGGTGAAGACCGCGGTCGGCAGGATCTCGGCCGAAGCGAGCTTCGGCAGCCATTCCTCCTTCTGTGCCTCGGTGCCGCCGCCGAGAATCAGCTCGGCGGCGATTTCCGAGCGGGTGCCGAGGGAGCCGACGCCGATGTAGCCGCGGCTCAGCTCCTCCGAGACGACGCACATTGCCGTCTTGGACATGCCGGCGCCGCCGTATTCCTCGGGGATGGTCAGGCCGAAGACCCCGAGCGCGCCCATCTCCTCGATGATCGCCATCGGGATCAGCTCGTCCTTCAGGTGCCATTCGTGGGCGAAGGGCACGACCTTGTCGTCGGCGAAGCGGCGGAACTGGTCGCGGACCATCTCGTAGTCCTCGTCGAGCCCGGTCGCGCCGTAGCTCGCGCTGCCGCCGGTCTCGAGCATCAGCGCCACCAGCCGCGCCCGCGCCGCGTCGGTGTTGCCCCGCGCGATCAGGGTCTCGACCGCCGGCGTCGCCAGCGCCGCGGTCGACACGCCGACGTCGGCGGGGCGGACGATCTCGACCTGCGACATCGGGATGCCGCCGGAAAGCTGCGCGAGGTATTCGCCCGACGCGATCTGCAGGATCAGCGCCTCGGTCTCGCCGAAGGCGCCGGCCTCGGTGAGGCCGCGCGCCCAGCCCGCCATCTCGCGCAGCGCCTCGGCGTAGGTGGCCATCCACGCCAGCCCGTGCGCTGCCGTCTGCTCGGCCTCAAGCGCCGCTCCCGATACCCGCCCGCCCCTGGTCACCCGGGCGGCGAGCCCGGTCCGGGCCGCATCGACCATCGCTTTCGCGTCGGCGGCGGCCGCCTCGCAGAGCGGCAGCAGGTCGGGGAGAAGCGCGGTCTCGGGGGCGATCGCCAGGGCGGCTTCGGTCATCGGGGCTCCGTTGTGCGGTGCAGAATCGGGAATGCTGCGGTTGCGCACAAGCTAGAGCCAATGCCGAGAGCGGTCAACCGGCGGCGCAATTTTGATGCGAACATCCTCCTGCACCTGCAAGATTATTAGCGTTGCAGCGTGTCTGCGCGCCTGCGAAGAGGGCGCCATGATCGGACTGGACGCCTTCATCGCCACCTATGGCACCGCCGCGGCGGTCGGCGCCGCCCTCGCCTTTGCGGCGGGCGGCTTCACCAAGGGCGTCGTCGGATTCGCGCTGCCGTTGATCGCCGTCAGCATCCTCGGCTCCTTCGTGCCCTATCAGGTCGCCGTCGCCCTGCTCGTCGTCCCGACGCTGGTCTCCAACATCGCCCAGACCCTGCGCCAAGGCGTCGGCCCCGCCTTCGAGACGCTGCAGCGGTTCTGGTGGATGAGCCTCGTCCTGGTGGTGATGATCGGTCTTTCGGCGCAGCTCGTCGTCCTCGTGCCCGACCGTCTGCTCTTTGGCGTCCTCGGCCTCGCCGTCTGTGCCTTCGGCGCTGTCGCAGCTCGCGGGGTGGCATTTGCGGTTCGAGCCACGGCACCGTTTCGCCGTCGAGACCGCCGCCGCCGCGATCGGCGGTTTCTTCGGCGGGCTCTCCGGCGTCTGGGGTCCGCCGCTGACCATCTACCTCTACGCGCTGCATCTTTCGAAGGCCGAGATGATCCGCGCCCAGAGCGTCTTCTTCCTGCTCGGCGGCATCGTTCTCCTCGTCGCTTACCTCCACAACGGCGTGCTCAACGCCACGACCCTGCCGGCTTCGGCATGGATGGTGTTGCCGACGATGGCGGCGATGGTCGTCGGCTACCGCGTCCACGACCGTCTCGACCAGGAGCGGTTCCGTACCGTGACCCTGATCGTCCTCGTCGCCACCGGCCTCAACCTGATGCGCCGGGCGCTCTCCTGAGTTTGGCGAAAATCGCTGCGGATTGGTTGCGACTGCCGCTGCCGGCGTTGGCGAACCCTTAACGGTGCTGCCGCTATCCTTTCGCATTGGTAACGAGGGGAAGCGCGTCGTGGGTCTTACTGCCGACAGCGAGTTCGGGCGCCTGAACGCACTTCGGCGCTATGCCATCCTCGACACCCCGCCGGAAGGCGCCTTCGACCGCATCACCACCCTCGCCGCCGAGCTTCTCGACGTGCCCTGGGCCGTGGTCAGCCTCGTCGACACCGCCCGCGTCTGGTACAAGTCGGTGCACGGCGACCTCGGCCTGCGCGAGGTTGCCCGCCTCCCCGGCCTCTGCGGCACCGCGATCGCCCACGAGGGTCCTTACGTCGTCGAGAACGCCAGCGCCGACCTTCGCACCCACGAGCATCCGCTGGTGAGGGGGCGGGTCGGCCTCGAGTTCTATGTCGGCGTGCCGCTGCGCACCCACGACGGCCACACGCTCGGCACCCTCTCCTGCATGGACCGCAGCCCGCGCGGCGTCACCCCGCGCGAGTTGCGCTTCCTCGAGACGCTGGCTGCGATCGTCATGGACGAGATCGAGCTTCGCCGCTCCGCCGCCCAGATCGCCCGCCTGAGCGAGGCCCTCGCCGAGACCTGCAACGACCTCGAGCGCCGGGCGAGCTTCGACGGACTGACCGGCGTCCTTGCCCGCTCGGCGATGCTGACCCGCACCGCCGACCTGATCGAGCGCGCCGTTGCCGGCGGCCGGGGGGTTGCGCTGGTCATGGTCGACGTCGACCGCTTCAAGGCGATCAACGACGGACACGGCCATGCTGTCGGCGACCGGGTGCTGAAGGAGATCGCGGCGCGGATGGCCGCCAACTGCCGCGGGGGAGACCTGCTCGGCCGCATCGGCGGCGAGGAGTTTCTCGCGGTCTTTGCCGACGTCGCGCCCGCGGGCGCCTCGCCGATCGCCGAGCGGCTGCGCGAGGCGGTCGGCCGTACGCCGGTGCCGATCGGCGGCGGCGCGACGCTGCCGGTGACGATCAGCGGCGGCCTGCTCGTGCTGGCGCCCTACGAGCCGGCGCCGGCGCTGTCCGAACTGCTGAGCAGCGCCGACGCCGCGCTCTACGCCGCGAAGGCGCAGGGGCGGAACCGGATCGTCGCGGTGGCGCCGGCCGACGTGGCCGGCGAGCCGGTTGCGGTGAGGCCGTAAGGGTCAGCCCTTGACGGCGATCGCCTTTACACCGTCGGAGACATGCTCTTCGTACTGGGTGAAGTTGTCGGCGAACATGCCGGCGAGCTTGGCGGCCTGGGCGTCGTAGGCGCTGGCGTCGTCCCAGGTCGAGCGCGGGTCGAGGAGCCCGTCGTCGACGCCGGGCACCGAGACCGGCACTTCGAAGCCGAAGACCGGATCGACGCGGAAGGTTGCGTCGTTCAGCGAGCCGTTCAGCGCCGCGGTGAGCAGCGCGCGGGTCGCGGCGATCGGCATGCGCTTGCCGGTGCCGTAGGGGCCGCCGGTCCAGCCGGTGTTGACCAGCCAGCACGAGACCTCCGCCCGGGCGATGCGCTCGCCGAGCAGCGCGCCGTAGACCTCGGGCCGGCGCGGCATGAAGGGCGCGCCGAAGCAGGTCGAGAAGGTCGGGGTCGGTTCGGTCACGCCGCGCTCGGTACCGGCGACCTTGGAAGTGAAGCCGGAGAGGAAGTGGTACATCGCCTGCTCCGGCGTCAGCCGCGCGATCGGCGGCAGCACGCCGAAGGCGTCGCAGGTCAGCATGACGATGTTCTTCGGCTGGCCGCCGCACGCCGTCGGCGAGGCGTTGGAGATCGCCTCGAGCGGATAAGCGCAGCGGGTATTGGCGGTCAGGCTGTCGTCGGCGAAGTCGAGGACGCGGGTCCGCGGATCGTAGACCATGTTCTCGACGATGGTGCCGAACATCGAGGTGGTCTTGTAGATCTCGGGCTCGGCCTTGGGCGACAGGTTGATGGTCTTGGCGTAGCAGCCGCCCTCGAAGTTGAAGGTGCCCTCGTCCGACCAGCCATGCTCGTCGTCGCCGATCAGCACGCGCTCCGGGTCCGCCGACAGGGTGGTCTTGCCGGTTCCCGACAGGCCGAAGAAGACGGCGGCGTCGTCCGGGTTGCCGCGCGCGTGGTTGGCCGAGCAGTGCATCGGCATCACGCCCTGCTCGGGGAGCAGGTAGTTGAGGATGGTGAAGACGCCCTTCTTGTTCTCGCCGGCATAGGCGGTGCCGCCGATCAGGATCAGCTTCTTCTCGAAGGAGATCGCGATCACCGTCTCGCTGCGGCAGCCGTGGCGGGCGGGATCGGCGTGGAAGCTCGGGCAGTTGAGGATGGTGAAGCCGGGGGCGAAGTCGGCGAGTTCATCCTGCTCCGGGCGGCGCAGCAGGTGGCGGATGAAGAGGCCGTGCCAGGCAAGCTCGGTGATGACGCGGACGTTGAGGCGGTAGGCGGGGTCGGCGCCGGCGTAGAGGTCCTGCACGAAGAGCTCGCCGCCCTTCACGTGCGCCTGCATGTCGGCGAGAAGCGTCTCGAACGCCTCCGGCGCCATCGGGGCATTGTTCTCCCACCAAATCTCGGTCTCGACCGAGGGTTCGCGGACGACGAACTTGTCCTTGGGGCTGCGACCGGTGTGGCGCCCG
Organism: uncultured Alphaproteobacteria bacterium; assembly: GCA_963798235.1. Classification (GTDB taxonomy): domain Bacteria; phylum Pseudomonadota; class Alphaproteobacteria; order Rhodobacterales; family Rhodobacteraceae; genus Amaricoccus. Next base: position 576,341 of record CAWCSN010000001.1, read on the forward strand.
GTGGAGACGAGGAAGGCACCGCCGATTCCAAGCTCGCCCTCGCCGCGGGCGACCGCAGCCTGCATGAGCGCCGGCTCGAGCAGGTTGTAGTGAACGCGCCCGACCCCGGGGAGACCGCTCGCCTCGAGCGTCAACTTCGGGTTGACCTGGTCCTGAACCTTGAACACCGTCGTCATTCGCCGATCACCTTTCTCCAAGTCCGTTGGCCTCCCCAGACCCATCGGACCTAACCCCTGACAGGCGGTCTCGTTGCTACCGCAGTGCAGCAACTCCGCATCCGAATCATATAACACGCTCCACCGGGCAATTTCCGTTGAGTTAGGGTGAACGCACCCGCATGAGGCGAAAAATGCAGCGCGCGGTGTGCCGGGATGTTGGGTTCGGGTTTCGGTTGCGTTCGCGCCGCACCAAAGGGAAAGAGGCGATGGTGAAGGATTCAGCAGTGCCCCTGATCGTGCACGGAACCGCTGTCGCCTTTGCCGGCCGCGGGCTGCTGATTCTCGGGGCGTCCGGTTCCGGCAAGTCGCGCCTCGCCCTGGCGCTGATCGGCGCGGGCGCGGGACTCGTCGCCGACGACCGTGTCGCGATCCTCCGTCGCGGCGAGGCGCTGGTGGTCCGGGCGCCGGAGGCCATCGCCGGCCTCGTCGAGGCGCGCGGCGTCGGCATCCTGCCGTTGCCGGCCGTTCCCGAGGCGGTTCTGACCCTCGTTGTCGATCTCGACCGCGCCCCCGCGGCACGAATGCCACAGGGTGCGGCCATTCGGTATCACCATGTCGCAGTCGAGTTGATTTTGGGGTGTGGTGTCCCAAATCTTGAGAGCGTGTTGAGCATTGTCGTGCAGAACGGCCGCGCCTTCCGAGACTAAGGCGCGCGGTCGGGCACGAGGTACCGGTGGTGTACGAGGCAGAACGTCCCGAGGCGGGGCAGCACATCGTGATAATGAGCGGACCTGCTGGGTCCGGTCGCTCGACGGCGATCCGGGCACTTGAAGACATCGGCTTCGAGGCAATCGACAACCTGCCCCTGAGCTTTCTCCCGCGGCTGTTCTCCGCCGGCCCGGTCGATCGGCCGGTCGTGATCGGCATCGACCCGCGCAATCGCGAATTCTCCTTCGAGGCGCTACTCTCCGCCCTGCTCGACGTCGAGGCCGCCGCAGAGCGCGCGCCGGTGCTCGTCTACCTCGACTGCGACGCGACCACGCTCCTGCGTCGCTACAGCGAGACCCGCCGCCGTCATCCCCTCAGCCCGCTCGAGAGCCCGATCGTCGGCATCGAGCGCGAGGTCGCGCTGCTCGCCCCGGTCCGGGCCCGCGCCGACGTGCTCATCGACACCCGCGCGATGACCCCGCGCGAGCTCGGCGCCGAGATGCGCCGCCAGTTCGGCCGGGAAGAGACCCGCGACGGCCTCGCCGTGACGCTCGAGTCATTCTCCTACAAACGCGGGACGCCGCGCGGTGTCGACATGGTGATCGACGCCCGCTTCCTGCGCAATCCGCATTGGGATACAGAGCTGCGACCGCGCGACGGGCGTGATCCCGAGGTGCGCGCCTTCGTCGAGGCCGATCCCGCCTACGCGCCCTTCTACGATCGGCTTCTCGACCTTCTGATCTTCCTGCTCCCGCGCTACCGCGCCGAGGGCAAAAGTTACTTCGGCCTCGGACTGGGCTGCACCGGCGGCAAGCACCGGTCGGTCATGCTGGTCGAGGCGCTGGCGGAATCGCTTGCGGCAATCGGGTGGCAGGTGTCTATTCGACACCGTGACCTGGAGCGGACGACGGGCGAGGCCGCATCGGGGACTGGGGTGGGTAGGCTGTGATCGGAATCGTGATTGTCGCCCATGGCGGCCTGGCGCGCGAATATCTGGCCGCAATGGAACACGTCGTCGGCAAGCACCCCGGCACCGCGGCCGTGGCCATTGAAGAAAACGACACCTGTAGCACCAAGCAGGCCGAGATCGACGCCGCCGTCGACGCGGTAGACGAGGGCGAGGGCGTGGTGGTGGTGGTGGACATGTTCGGCTCCACCCCGTCGAACCTCGCGATGACAGCCTCCCGCAGGGCCCCGAACAGCCGCGTGGTCTGCGGCGCCAACCTGCCCCTCCTCGTCAAGCTCGCCAAGGCCCGGAACAAGCCGCTGAACGACGCCGTTGCTTGCGCCTTGACCGCCGGCCGCAAATACATCAACTGCGTGGACGGCGCCGGGGCCTTGGAAGCGCCTGCGGCCGTCGAGATCGAGATCAAGGCCGATGGGGATCGCCCGGTGGCAACGGTAGCGTCATCGAGTAGCGCGCTCGAGCGGAAGAGCCGGCTCGGTCGGGGCTGACGCCTCTTGAGGCGAGACGGGCCGGCGACACGAGTAGGCGACATTGGGGCCGGGGGCTGCGCTTGAACTTCTCCCTCGACATCATCAACGAGAAGGGCCTGCACGCGCGGGCCTCCGCCAAGTTCGTCGAGACCGTCGAGCGTTTCGACGCCCGCGCCACGGTCAGCCGCGACGGCATGGAAGTCTCCGGCGACTCGATCATGGGCCTCCTGATGCTCGCCGCCGGTCCCGGCACCTCGATCGACGTCACCGTCGAGGGCACCGATGCCGATGCCTTGGCCGAGGCTCTGCGCAGCCTCGTCGGCAACCGCTTCGGCGAGGGTCGCTGACGCTCAGGCTGGCATTGTGCTGCCGCCGTCGCCGAGTGCGAGCTGCATCGTCACCGTGTCGATCCACCGCCCGAACTTGAACCCGACCGCCTCGCTGGTGCCGACGTGGCGGAAGCCGAGGCTGCGATGCACCCCGATCGAGCCGGCATTGGCGCTGTCGCCGATCACCGCCAGCATCTGCCGCGCCCCCCAGGCCGTGCTGTCCGCGAGCAGCCGGATGAGGAGCGCCCGCCCGATCCCCCGCCGGAAGGCCGCCGGCGCGAGATAGACCGAGTCCTCCAGCGTGAAGCGGTAGGCGCTGCGATCCCGGAACGGCCCGGCATAGGCGTAACCGAGCAGCTGGCCGCCCTCCTCGGCGACGAGGTAGGGCAGCCCGCGTCCGGCGATGCCGGCATGGCGCCGGGCCATCTCTGCGGCCTCCGGCGGAACCTCCTCGAAGGTCGCGATCCCGGTCAGGACATGCTGGGCGTAGATCGCGGTGATGGCGGGGATGTCGTCGCCGGTCGCCGTGCGGATCGTCGGTTCCATCAGATCTCCTCGATGCGGATTGCGACCGGCGCTGCCCGGCAGTCGTCGAGCCCGGCGATGGCGTCCAGGGCCCGGTCAAGCGCCGCCCGCTCGGCCGCATGGGTCACGATCAGGATCGGCGCCTCGGCGCCCGCATGCTCGACCTGCCGCATCCGGTTGATCGAGATGCCGGCGTCGCCGAGCGCCGCCGCGACGCGGGCGAGCACGCCCGGCGCGTCGGCCACCAGAAACCGCAGATAGTAGGGCGCCGCCGCGCCGTCAGTCGCCCGGGTCGCCGTGGCGAGGGTCTTCGCCGGCCGCCCGAACGGCGGGATGACGAGGCCGCGGGCCACGTCGATCACGTCGCCGACGATCGCCGAGGCCGTCGGCCCCTCGCCCGCTCCCGGCCCCGACATCACGATCCGCCGCACGAAGTCGCCCTCGATCACCACCATGTTGGTGACCCCCTCGAGCTGCCCGATCGGCGAGTTCGCCGGCACCAGGCAGGGCTGCATCCGCGCCTCCAGCCCGCCCGCCGCCGGCGCCGCGACGCCGAGCAGCTTGATCCGGTAGCCGAGTTCCGCGGCATGCTCGATGTCGGCGAGGCTCACCCGGTCGATCCCCTCGACGGTGATCGCGTCATAGTCCACCCGCGTCCCGAAGGCCGTCGCGACCAGCAGCGCCAGCTTCTGCGCCGCGTCGATCCCGCCGACGTCGAAACTCGGGTCGGCCTCCGCGTAGCCGAGGCGCTTGGCATCCTCGAGCACGCGTTCGTAGGGCGCGTCCTCGGCTTCCATCCGCGTCAGGATGTAGTTGCAGGTGCCGTTCATCACCCCCATCACCCGGGTGATGGCATTCCCCGCCAGCCCCTCGGTCAGCGCCTTCACGACCGGGATGCCCCCGGCCACCGCCGCCTCGAAGCGCAGCGCCACGCCCCTGGCCTCGGCGAGCTCGGCCAGCGCCTGGCCATGCCGCGCCAGCATCGCCTTGTTGGCGGTGACGAGGTGCTTGCCGCTACCGAGCGCCGCCTCCGCCGTCGCCTTGGCCGGCCCGTCCTCGCCGCCCATCGCCTCGACGACGAGATCGACGTCGGCGCGCCGCGCCAGCGCCACCGGATCGTCCTCCCAGGCATAGGCCGAGAGGTCGACGCCACGGTCGCGATGGCGCGAGCGTGCGGAGATCGCGACGATCTCGACCGGTCGCCCGGCGCGCGCGGCGATGAGGGCGCCATGGGTCTGGAGGATCTTCACGACCCCCGCGCCAACGGTGCCGAGGCCGGCGAGGCCGATGCGAAAGGGCGCGGGCATTGGGGCTCTCCGGGTTTGCTCGGCTGCGGTGCTTAAGCGAGCCCCGCCCGCGTCGCAAGGGAGCGGAGACGCCGGCGCGGTGCCGGCGCCGCCCGCGACGCCTCCCTCAGCGCCAGGATCGCCGCGACGAGGCCCGCTCGCGGGTGATCCACACTGCCGCCGCCAGCGTCGCGAGGACCAGCGAGACCGGCAGCGACAGGACCAGTGCGCCGACCGGATCCCACGTCCACGACAGGCCGGTTCGCTGCAATCCCTCGACGAGACGCCCGTACTGCTCCGGCCAGCGCCCGCCGAGCAGCGTCCCGGGCGTTCCGAAGCGATAGGCGTAGCCCTGCCCGATCGTCGCCTGCCAGTCGACCGCTGCCCGCCACAAGGCCAGCGCAAGAAGGAGAAGCGTGATGACAGCGCGCATGGCGGCCTCTGCACCCAGAAGGCGAACGTCAAGGCCCGCACCCAACCGCGATTGACCGCAGGCTTTAGCCCTTGTTAACAGGAATCCTTAACGAAGCCTGAAGGGGCCCCCGATGTTTCAGGATTTCCGGCGCCGCACCACGCCCGACACTGGCGCCGGACGGCTCGCGGCCCTGCGCGAGGCGATGGCGGCGGCCGGCGTCGATGCCTTCCTGATCCCGCGGTCCGACGCCCACCAGGGCGAGAACGTTGCCCCCCGCGACGAACGGCTGGCCTGGCTCACCGGCTTCACCGGCTCGGCCGGCATGGCGCTCGTCACCCGTGATCGCGCCGGGATTTTCGTCGACGGCCGCTATCGCCTCCAGGTGCGCGACCAGGTCGATACGAGCGCCTTCACCGTGCTCCGCATCCCCGAGGACAAGCCGGCCGAGTGGCTGGTCGAGGTCATGCCCGGCGGCGGCCGCCTCGGCTTCGATCCCTGGCTGCACACCGGCAAGGAGATCGAGGGCTTCGAGGAGATCCTCGGCCCCCGCCAGATCGGCCTTGTCCGCGTCGAGAACCTCGTCGACCGGGTGTGGACCGACCAGCCCGCGGCCCCGGCGGCGGCGATCGTGGCCTATCCCGACGCCTTCGCCGGCCGTACCTCCGCCGACAAGCGCACCGCGATCGCCACCGGTCTCGTCGAGCGCGACCTCGCGGCGGCGGTGCTGACCCTGCCCGACTCGATCGCCTGGCTCCTCAACGTCCGCGGCGCCGACGTCGCCCGAACGCCCGTCGCCCTCGCCTTCGCCATCCTCCACGCCGACGGCCGCGTCGCGCTCTTCACCGAGCCGGCCAAGGCCGACGACGCGCTCCGCGCCCACCTCGGCGCCGGGGTCGAGATCCGGTCGGAGGCCGATTTCGGCCCGGCGCTCGACGCCCTGCGCGGCCGGGTCGCCGTCGATGCGGCGAGCGCCCCGGTCTGGGTCGCCGACCGCCTCGCCGAAGCCGGTGTCGAGATGGTCCGCGAGCGCGATCCCTGCATCCTGCCCAAAGCCTGCAAGACCGAGGCCGAGATCGCCGGCACCCGCGCTGCGCACCTCCGCGACGCCGGGGCGATGGCGGAGTTCCTCGCCTGGCTCGACCTGACCGCGCCCGAGGGCGGGCTGACGGAGATCGACGTCGTCCGCCGGCTCGAGGAAATCCGCGCCGCGACCGGGGCGCTCCGCGACATCTCCTTCGAGACGATCTGCGGGGCTGGTCCGAACGGCGCCATCGTTCACTACCGCGTCACCGAGGCGTCGAACCGCGGGGTCGCGCCCGGGGAGCTGCTGCTCGTCGACAGTGGCGCGCAGTATCTCGACGGCACCACCGACATCACCCGCACCATCGCCGTGGGCACCGCTCCGGCCGAGGCGGTGCGGCCGTTCACGCTGGTCCTGAAGGGCCTGATCGCCCTGTCGCGCCTGCGCTGGCCGGAGGGGCTGGCCGGCCGCGACATCGACGCGGTCGCCCGCGCCCCGCTCTGGGCGGCGGGCTACGACTACGACCACGGCACCGGGCACGGCGTCGGGACCTATCTCGGCGTCCACGAGGGGCCGCAGAACCTGTCGCGACGCGGGATCGAGCCGCTGCTGCCGGGGATGATCGTGTCGATCGAGCCCGGCTACTACCGCGAGGGCGCCTTCGGCATCCGCATCGAGACGCTGGCGGTGGTCACGCCCGCCGTGGTGCCCGAGGGTGGCGACCGGGCGATGCTCGGCTTCGAGACGCTGACCCTCGCCCCGATCGACCGCCGGTTGATCGACGGCGCCTTGCTGGTGCCGGCCGAGCGGGCCTGGCTCGACGCCTACCACGCCCGCGTCCTCGAGGCGGTCGGACCGCTGGTCGACGCCGAGACCCTTCGCTGGCTGCGCGCCGCCTGCGCGCCGCTCTGACCGCCGCACCGCCCCGGACCGCTCCGACCGCCGCCGACCGGCGCGGTCCGGGCGCCGTCCGGGCCGGCCAACAACAGGAAGCCACCGCATGCCCCTGACCGACTTTTCCATCGTCGCTGCCCCGGGAACCTGGGTGGTGCGCGCTGGCGGCGCCGTCATCGGCGAGAGCGAGCACGCCTTCGAATGCGTCGAGGACGACGGTCCGGCGGTGATCTACTTCCCCCGCGCCGATCTCGGCATGGCCTTCTTCGAAGGCTCGCCGACGACGGCGGCGAGCCGCAGCCTCGGGGATGCGAAGTTCTACAACATCGTCGTCGAGAGCGGCGTGCTCGTCGATGCCGCCTGGTCCTACGAGGCGCCGCGCGACGGCGCCGAGCGCATCGCCGGGCTCATCGCCTTCGACCCCCGCCGGGTGGCGATCGAGGAGGTCTGATCCCGCCGGCCGCCCCCTCCGATGCCCCGGAGGCCGTGCCAGCGCACCGCTGCGCACGCGTGCGCAGAGGGTTAAGTCTCTGATATTCAATCACATCCCGCTGCGCGCTAACGATTGGTTCATTCAGGTTAACGGGCGACGGCGCGGGGGTTTTGCCGAGGTCTCCGGGGCTGAAACCGGACGAGGAGACCGGTCCGCAGGGCCGCACAGTCAGGGCAACGACTCCCCTATCTTCGCTGGGGTTTAGAACGCCCTTTGGTAAAGCTGGGCCTCATACTAAGGGCCTGCGCCGCGAGCCCGGAGCCGTCTGATCAGAGCCCCTCGAACACGAAGGGCTCGGCCGCCTCGAAAGCGCCGGTCGCATTTCCCGAAAAGATATGCCCCTGCTCCGGACCCAGATCCAGCCGCATCACCTGCCCCGATTCCGGCGAAAAGTCGATATCGCCCATAGTCACCCAGAAAGTGTTCGGGGTCAGCGCGGATTCGAAGAAGTAGAGTCCGCGCTTGTGATCGACCACCGTGCGCCAGCGGGTCGAGCTGATCTCGGGGCGATCCGAGGTGCCGATGCCGAGCGGCACCGACGCATTGCGGATCACGCCGAAGACGCTGGCCAGCGCGCGGTCGGGAGTGGTGTCCTGCGGGACGGCGTTCACGTAGAAGGACGCCCGGGCAAAGCGGTCGGCCGCGCGCGAGGTGCCGGGCAGCATCACCGCCCCGCCGATCTCCTTCCAGTAGGAATTCAGCGCGAGCTGGTCATCGAAGCGGGGAGAGTTGGTCATGACCTGGAACTCGCGCCCGTGATGGACGAGCGGCTCGCCGCCAATGTACTCGACGATCGCGCTGTCGCCCGTCGCGTCGGAGATCGACAGGTGCAGCGTCGTCAGACGGTCCTGCCCCGGCACGTTCGCCGTCACGAGCGTGAAAGGCGGATCTCGCAACACCTCCACCGCCTCGGCCACGGTAGCGAAATTGTCGAGCACGTATTGTGCCCAGGCGGCAATGGTCAGGCCGGGCTTCGAGTCTTCCGTGAACTCCGGATATTCGGATTCCACCAGCCACAGCAGGTTCGCCGCCAACCCCGCCTCGTTCATCCCGTCGGTGGTCGAGACGTCATACCCCGTCGCCACGACCGAGCCGTATTTCGCGACCCATTCCAGCGAATTCGGCCCGGCCTCGCCGCTGCGCTCCATCCCGCGGGGCAGGGCGTAGAGATTGGTCAGCATCGGCTCGCTCCAGTCCATGGAACGCGCCGTGATGATCGTGTCATTCGCGCCCAGATAGACCACGCGGGTGCAGGCATCAGCCAGCGTCGCAGGGACCAGCAGGAAGGCGGCACAGGACAGGCGGACCAGGTGGCGGACACGGGAAAGGCTGGTCATTCGGAAGTCTCCAATTGCGAAAAGGTCAGCATCTCGGGGGGGCATCAACGCGAAGGGAGGCAGGAAGGCAAAGGAATTTCGGATATCGCGACTCCTATCACAGCCGACCATTGCAGGTTCGGGAGAAGCGCCGCAGCGGGTCCAGAACGAGCGATTGTCGCGGGGGAGTTCATTTTGGGTGAGGAGCCCGGCGTTCCGCCGGAGTGCCTCAACCGGTGCGCCGCCTGAACCAGCGCGACAGTCAGTTGACGATTCTGACCGACGTCAACATCCGTTTGGTCATATCAGGTTGCGGTTGCGCGGGCCTCGGCGATGTAGAGTTCGCGGAGGCGGCGGGTGAGCGCGCCCGGCGTGCCGTCGCCGAGGGGCTTGCCGTCGATCTCGACGACCGGGGTGACGAAGGCGGAGGCGGCGGTGATGAAGGCCTCGGCGGCGTCGTGGGCCTCGAGGACGGTGAAGGGGCGCTCCTCGACGCGGATCTGGGCCTCGGCGGCCAGCGTCATCACCGCGGCGCGGGTGATGCCGTGGAGGATCGAGGTCGAGAGGTTGCGGGTGACGAGGGCGCCGTCGGGGGTGACGATCCAGGCGTTGTTGGAGGTGCCCTCGGTGACGAAGCCGTCCTCGACCAGCCAGGCGTCGTCCTTGCCGGCCTTCTTCGCCATCATCTTGCACATCGACGGGGCCAGAAGCTGGACCGTCTTGATGTCGCGGCGCTGCCAGCGGATGTCGGGCAGGGTGATGACCTTGAGGCCGTCGCGGGCCGAGGCGGTCTCGACCAGCGGGCGGGCCTGGGTGAAGAGGACGAGGCTCGGGACGGGCTCGGCCGGGTAGGTGAAGTCGCGGTCGGCGGCGCCACGGGTGACCTGGAGGTAGACCATGCCTTCGGCGACGGCGTTGAGGGTGACGAGCTCGCGGTGGATGCTTTCCAGCGTCGCGTCCGAGGCCGGCAGCGGCATCTCGAGTTCGGCGAGCGAGCGGTGGAGGCGGGCGAGGTGGCCGGCGAAGTCGACGAGCTTGCCGTCGAGGATGCTGGTGACCTCGTAGACCCCGTCCGCGAAGAGGAAGCCGCGGTCGAAGACGCTGATCTTCGCCTCCTCCTCGGGCACGAAGTCTCCGTTGACGTAGACGATGCGACTCACGGGCTAGCCCCCAGAAGATTTGGCTCGCGAGGATCGCGGCCGGTACGTTTCAGCCCCAGAGTTCGGGGGTCGGCGGATGGACGCCGGCCTCGTCATAGACGAGGCCGTGGGCGCGGTCACGGGCGAGGAGCAGCGGGCCGTCGAGATCGGTGACGGCCGCGCCCTGGGCGACCAGCACCGCCGGGGCCATCGCGAGGCTGGAGCCGACCATGCAGCCGACCATCACGCCGAAGCCGGCCGCGCGGGCGGCGTCGCGGAGGAGGAGGGCCTCGGTCAGGCCGCCGGTCTTGTCGAGCTTGACGTTCACCATGTCGTAACGCCCGAGCAGAGCCGGGAGATCCGCGCTGGTGTGGCAGCTTTCGTCGGCGCAGACCGGAAGCGGGCGGGCCATGTCGGCGAGGGCTTCGTCGCGGCCGGCCGGGAGGGGTTGTTCGACGAGTTCGACGCCGAGGCGGAGCAGGGCGGGGGCGAGGGCTGCGTATTCCTCCGGGGTCCAGCCTTCGTTGGCGTCGACGACGATGCGGGCGCGCGGGGCGCCGGCGCGGACGGCTTCGAGGCGGGCCATGTCGCCCTCGCCGCCGAGCTTGATCTTGAGGAGGGGGCGGTGGGCGTGACGGGCGGCGGCGGCGCGCATCGCTTGCGGCGGCGCCAGCGACAGGGTGAAGGCGGTGATCTCGGGGCCGGGCTCGGGGAGGCCGGCGCGGTTGCCAGACGGGGCGGCCGGTGCGTTTCGCCTCGAGGTCCCAGAGCGCGCAGTCGACGGCGTTGCGGGCGGCGCCGGCGGGGAGCAGGTGCTGGAGGGTGGCGCGGTCGAGGACGGTGGGGAGGCCGGCGATTTCGGCGGCCACCGAGTCGAGGCTTTCGCCGTAGCGGGCGTAGGGGACGCATTCGCCGCGGCCGTGGTGGGCGCCGTCGGTGACGGTGACGGTCAGGACGTGGGCCTCGGTGCGCGAGCCGCGGCTGATGGTGAAGACCTCGGCGAGGGGGAAGGTCTCGGGGGTGACGGTGATTTTCATCGTGCGGGCGACCGGGGGGCGGCGCTCCTCTGGCGCGGTTGCAGGGGGCCTTCTGCCCCCTCCTGGCCTGCGGCCAGTTCACCCCCGAGGATATTTGGGGACCGAAGATGGCGGGCGGGGGGTGTGGTCATCGGGGGTCTCCGCGCCAGTCGCCGAGGGTGGCCTGCCAGAGGGTGAGTGCGGCGACGGCGGCGGTGTCGGCGCGGAGGACGCGGGGGCCGAGGGTGACCGTGGTGACGAAGGCGAGACTGCGGAGGCGGGCGGCCTCCTCGGGGGAGAAGCCGCCCTCGGGGCCGGTGAGGATGGCCCAGGGGCCGGGGCCGGCGGCTTCCAGTGCCTCGCGGGCGGGGCGGGCGTCGCGGGTCTCGTCGCAGAACATCAGGCGGCGGGCGGGGTCCCAGCCGGCGAGGAGGTCGCCGATCTTGATGGGCTCGGCGACTTCGGGGACGTAGGTCTCGCCGCATTGCTCGGCCGCCTCGATGGCGTGGGCGCGGAGGCGATCGGGGCGGACGCGCTCGGCGGCGGTGTAGCGGGTGAAGACCGGCTGGATGCGGGCGGCGCCGAGCTCGGTGGCCTTTTCGACGATGAAGTCGGTGCGCGCCTTCTTGATCGGGGCGAAGGCGAGCCAGAGGTCGGGGGGGCGGCGCTGGGGCTGGCCGGGGCTGATGGCGACGAGGCGGCCCGACTTGCGGCCGGCGTCGGCGACCTCGGCGAACCAGGCGCCGTCGCGGCCGTTGAAGACGGTCACCGTGGCGCCGGCGGCGAGGCGCATCACCGTGAAAAGGTAGTGGGTCTGGGCGGCGTCGAGTGTTACCTCGGCGCCGGGGCCGAGGTCCCCTGTGACAAAAAGCCTGATCTTGCCGCCGCCATCTGCCATAGAGTGCCCCACATGACACGCCAGACTATGACGAGCTCGATGGCCGAGGGAAGCGTTGCCGATGCCGTTCGCGGCAACTGGGTCGATCGCCACGCGCCGGCGGCGGCGCGGCCCTATCTGCGCCTGTCGCGCGCCGACCGGCCGATCGGGACGTGGCTGCTGCTGATCCCGTGCTGGTGGGGGCTGCTGCTCGCGGCGGCGGCGGATCCGGGCGGGCTCCGGCCCTTCGACCTGTGGATCGCGGTGGGATGCGCGCTCGGCGCCTTCCTGATGCGCGGGGCGGGGTGCACGTGGAACGACCTTTCCGACCGCGAGTTCGACGCGCGGGTGGCGCGGACGCGGTCGCGGCCGCTGCCGTCGGGGCAGGTGACGCCGATTCAGGCGGCGGTGTGGATGGTGGCGCAGGCGCTGCTCGCCTTCGCCATCCTCGTCAGCTTTCCGACTCAGGCGGTGGCGCTCGGGACCGCGTCGCTGGCGCTGGTCGCGATCTATCCGTTCGCCAAGCGGTTTACCTGGTGGCCGCAGGTGTTTCTCGGGCTGGCCTTCAACTGGGGGGCGCTGCTCGGCTGGGCGGCCCATGCGCGCGGGCTCGGGGCGGCGCCGGTGCTGCTCTATGGGGCGGGGATCGTGTGGACGCTGTTCTATGACACGATCTATGCGCATCAGGATCGCGAGGACGACGCGCTGATCGGGGTCCGGTCTACCGCGCGGTTGTTCGGGACGCGGACGCGGGGGTGGCTGGCGGCGTTCCTGGCCGGGGCGACCGTTCTTGCGGCGCTTGCGGTGGTGGTTGCGGGGCTGTCGGGGCCGGCGCTGGTGGCGGCGCTGGCGGGGGTGGCGGCTTTTGCCGGGCATCTCGGGTGGCAGCTCCGGCGGCTCGATATCGACGATCCGGCGGTCTGCCTGACGCTGTTCCGGTCGAATCGCGACTGCGGGTTGTTGTTGACGGCGGGGCTGCTGGCTGCGGCTTTTCTGTGAGGCGACAGGCCAGGGGGCCGTGCTGTCACAGGGGAGTCGCACGCGTGCGACAAGGGTCAAGCCGTTGATCTGCCGGCTTATTCATCGGCGCGTTAACCGCTCGTTCATCCGTTGACGGGCGACGGATTCGGGCGGTTTTGCAGAGGTCTCCTTGAGCGCGGCGGGAGGGCGGCGACCGCCCTGCCCGGCTGCTTTCTCAGTCGCGGAAGCTGCGGCTGCCCTTGATCTGATCCCAGGCCCAGACCACCTCCGCCAGCCGGGCCTCGTCGTCGCGGCGGCCGCCGTTCGAGTCCGGGTGGAGGTCCTTGACCATCACCTTGTACTGGCGGCGGATCTCGCTCTTGGACTGGGTGTCCTGCGCGTCGAGGATTTCGAGCGCCCTTCGCTCGGTCGGCGGAAGGGCGCGCTGCGGGCGGGTGGCGCGGGCGCCGCCGGGGTTCAGCGTCGCCTTGTCGCCGAGGAGTTCGGTCGGGTCGTCGAAGCCGAAGCGTTGCCACGCCCGGCCCTCGGCGTGGGGCTGGCCGACCTGCTCGCGCATCGGACGGGTCGGGCGCTCCCAGACGCGGTCGGCGGCGAACTGGCGTTCGAGCTCCGCATCCGAGTGGGACTCGAAGAAATTCCACCTCAGATTGTATTCCCTGACGTGGTCCAGACAGAACCAGTGGAAATCGTCGAGGTGATCGGGTGACTTCGGCGCGCGATACTTGCCCGGCCGGTCACAGCCGGGCTTTTCGCATTGGCGCGACGACGTCTCTACGGCGCCGGAAAATCCGCGCCCGCGGGCGCGTCGCTTCTTGTCGGCGGACACCGAAATGTCGAAATCGAAAGGCGAGCGACTCATGGCAGCGTCCGGTCCTTCACTGGTCTCGGGCGAACTCGGGGCGTTTATATTAGTCATTTGCCGGGGCGGGCCAAGGCCCGCGCGGCACTGGGAGAGAACGATGGCGCAAACCAACGGACCGACGACAGAAACGCTCCACGCGAAGCTCGAGGCGGCCTTCGCGCCGGAACGGCTGGAGGTGCTCGACGAGAGCGAACAGCACCGCGGCCACGGCGGCTGGCGCGAGGGCGGCGGCACCCACTTCAAGGTGGTGATGCGCGCCGCGGCCCTCAATGGCCTGAGCCGCGTCGAGCGGTCCCGGGCGGTTCATGCCGCCCTCGCCGACGATCTGGCCGGCGGCGTCCACGCGCTGGCGCTCGATCTCGCGGGAACCTGAGGGGACCCGTTGCTGCGGGACCGGGGTGAGGGAGAGCGGAGGTTCCGCTCGGACTCGGGCCTGCGGTTCGTGCCTCTTCGGCGCGATCTCCAGACGACGCGGACAGACCGCGGTTGCGTTCCGCTCAGGTATTGTCGGCCGGACCGAGGCGCGGCGACGGGCGGAGCGGCGTCGGCTGGGCCGGCTCGTCGGGCAGCGGGTCGAGGCGCACCGAGGGCTCGCGCCGGCGCATCCGGTCGATGACCGCGCGCTCGGCCGTGTGCATCGGCGTCGGCCCGCTCCCCGACCCCGGCCCCGGCGCCGGGGCGGCGTCCAGCGGGGCGTAGGTCTCGGCCGGCGGCTCGGAGCCGACGGCGGCGAGGCGCGGGCCGAGGGTCTCGCGCGAGCGCCGGAAGACCAGCACGGTCTGCTCGCCGGCGAGGGCCGTGCGGAACCAGCCGCGCGACGCCTCCGCCGGCATGTGCTCGGCGCGGACGTACTCCCAGCCCTGCCGGGCGACCTCGTTGATCGCGTCGGTCAGGGTCAGCGCGAAGAGGTCCTCGGGGGTTTTCACGCCCTTGACCCGCTTCGCCCGCTTCGGCGCGGGGACCACCTTGTAGTCGTAGTGCGGCATCGTCACCCCTCCCCGGGCCTACTCGATTTCGAGCTTCGCCTTGACCAACGCGTTGACCGCCTGGGGGTTGGCCTTGCCCCCGGTCGCCTTCAGCACCTGCCCGACGAACCAGCCGGCGACCGAGGGCTTTTCGCGCGCCTGTGCCGCCTTGTCGGGGTTCGCCGCAATCACCGCGTCGACCGCCGCCTCGATCGCGCCGGTGTCGGTCACCTGGCGCAGGCCGCGCGTCGCGACGATTGTCGCCGGATCGCCGCCCTCGGTCCAGAGGATCTCGAAGACATCCTTGGCGATCTTGCCGGAGATCTCGGCGGAGGCGACGAGGTCGATGAGGCCGCCGAGCTGCGCCGCGGAGACCGGGCTGTCGTCGATGGCGCGGCCTTCCTTGTTGAGACGGCCGAAAAGCTCGTTGATCACCCAGTTGGCCGCCTGCTTGCCGTCGCGACCGGTGGCCACCGCCTCGAAGTAGGCGGCGCTGGCGGTCTCGGCGGTGAGGACGCCGGCGTCGTATTCGGTCATGCCGTAGGCGGTGACGAAGCGCGCCTTGCGGGCGTCGGGGAGCTCGGGGAGGGTCGCGGCGATGGCGTCGATCCAGGCCTGGTCGAGTTCGAGCGGGCAGGAGGTCGGGGTCGGGGAAGTAGCGGTAGTCGTGCGCCTCTTCCTTGGAGCGCATCGAGCGGGTCTCGCCCTTGTTCGGATCGTAGAGGCGGGTCTCCTGGTCGATGGTGCCGCCGTCCTCGAGGACGGCGATCTGGCGCCGGGCCTCGACCTCGATCGCCTGCGTGATGAAGCGCATCGAGTTCATGTTCTTGATCTCGCAGCGCGTGCCGAGTTCGGTCGAACCCTTCGGGCGGACCGAGACGTTGACGTCGGCGCGGAGGTTGCCCTCCTGCATGTTGCCGTCGCTGGTGCCGAGGTAGCGCAGGATCTGGCGGATCTTGCGGACGAATTCCGCCGCTTCTTCGGGCCCGCGGATGTCGGGCATGGAGACGATCTCCATGAGGGCGACGCCGGTGCGGTTGAGATCGACGTAGGAGAGCTGCGGATCCATGTCGTGGATCGACTTGCCGGCGTCCTGTTCGAGGTGGATGTGGTCGATGCGGACGCGGCGGGCGACGCCGGGGGCGAGATCGACGAGCACCTCGCCGGCGCCGACGACCGGGTGGTAGAGCTGGCTGATCTGGTAGCCCTGCGGCAGGTCCGGGTAGAAGTAGTTCTTGCGGTCGAAGCGCGAGAACCGGTTGATCGACGCCTTGAGGCCGAGGCCGGTGCGGACGGCCTGCTCGACGCAGTAGCCGTTGATGACCGGGAGCATCCCCGGCATCGCCGCGTCGACGAGGGAGACGTTGGTGTTGGGCTCGGCGCCGAAGGTGGTCGAGGCGCCGGAGAAGAGCTTGGCGCTGGAGGCGACCTGGGCATGGACCTCCATGCCGATCACCAGCTCCCAGTCGCCCTTCGCGCCGGCGATGATCTTCGGTTCGGGCTCGGTATAGGCAAGCTCGGCCATGCGGTCCTGACTCCCGGGGCGAGGAATGGCGTCTCATACGCCCCGCGCGTGGGTGCGACAAGAGGCGCCGCCCGCGACTGGTTGAAAGGTGGGCAGTCGCGGCACGGGCAAGCGCGACGATCGGCGCGCGCGCCGGGCTTTAGCCCCCTTGGGAGGGGACCATGGCGACCCTCCACTGGGGAGCTGCCGGCGTGCGGACCTTCTGTGACGGTGGGGCCGGCCGTTCCCGGCCCTACGCCGAGAGGCCGGCGGGCTTGAGGCCGCGGGGGCGGCCGTAGATCGGGGCGGTCAGCACGGTCTGCGGCTTGCGGCCGCCGAGCTCGAGCGTGCGCGCCCGCATGACCTCGATCGCCTCGGCCGAGCCCGCGGGCAGGCTTTCCGGGTCGATCGGGGTGCCGATGGTCAGGCGGTAGCGCTGGCGGGTCTTGTTCAGGACCTCGTGGAACAGGGTGATGTCGCGGAGCGTCGGGTGGATGCGGTCGAAGAGGTAGAAGAGCGCCGAGTTGCGGGCGGTGATGTGAAGGGGCACGACGGGCAGGTTGAACTTGCGCGCCATCATCGCGCCCGAGGCCATCCACGGGCGTTCGTTCAGCCACCACCAGGTGCGCTTGGCGAGGCGGCCGGAGGGGAAGAGTACCGCCATCCGGCCTTCGGCGAAGGCGGTGCGGGCGTAGTCCATGGTCTCGCGGTTCTGCTTGTGGCTGCGCTTCTCGGGGCGCCACTCGACCGGGGCGATGAGGTCGCCGAGCGCCGGGAGGACGCGGATGGCGTCGGCGTTGGCGAAGATGAAGAGGTCGGGGCGGATTTTGGCGAGTGCGGCGTAGAGGACGACGCCGTCGGCGATCCCGGTCGGGTGGTTGGCGACGATGAGGGCCGGGCCGCTGCGGGGAACGTTCTCGAGGCCGGTGATCTCGACGTGCAGGCCGATCATGTCGGCGAGCGACTGCATGGCGACGCCGCCGGGCATCGGCGAAAGGGCCTCGCCGACGCGGGCGGTCTTCTCGTACTGGAGGATGCGGTGGAGTAGCGGCCGGACGGTGCGAACGAGCGGGCCGCGGCGGCGCAGCCACGGTGCCCGTTCCTCGATCAGCTGGTCCAGGATCTCGCGCATGCTGTCCTCTATCGTCTCACCTTGACGGCCACGTGACAAGTCGGTGTTGCGGCAGCGTGTCGCAACCCCTTCAGGCCGATCCGCGTCCGAGCAGCCGCCCGACGATCTCGGCGGTGTCGCGGGAGAGGCCGGGGCGTGCGGCCAGACGTTCGAGTTCACCCTTCATCAGAGCCTGCCGGTCCTCGTCGAAGATCCGCCACGTCCCGAGGGTCGCGGCGAGGCGTGCGGTCGTCTGCGGGTTCACCGCGTCGAGGTCGCTCAGCCAGTCGACCACGAGCCGGTAGCCGCTGCCGTCGGCCGCGTGGAACCCGGCGGTGTTCGCCGAGGCGAACGCGCCGATCAACGAGCGGAAGCGGTTCGGGTTCCGCCAGTCGAAGTCGGGGTGGCGGGTCAGCGACGCCACGGTCGCGACGGCGGTCTCCGGGGGGGTCAGGCTGGCCTGCACGGCGAACCACTTGTCGGTGACGAGGCGGTCGTGGGACCAGTCGGCGTGGAAGCGCGCGAGGGCGTCGGCCCCCTGCCCGCTCGCGACGAGAAGGCCGAGGGCGATCATGCGCTCGGTCATGTCGTTGGCGGTGTCGAACTGAGCTCCGGGCCGCCCTGGCGTCGGGGTCGGCGGCGGTCAGGAGGGCGAGGGCGCGGCCGCGGAGGGCGCGCTTGCCGGCGGCGACCGCGTCGGGGCTGTAGGGGCCGGGGACGGCGTTGTCGGCGTAGAGGCGGGCGGCGCGGTCGCCGAGGGCGGCGGCGAGACCGCCTTCGAGGGCGCGGCGGGCGCGGTAGACTGCCGTGGGGTCGGGGACGCCGCCGTTGGAGGCGATGTCGGAAACGATCTCCTCGTCGGACGGGAGGCCGAGGGCGAGGGCCTTGAAGGCGGGGTCGAGGGCGTCGTCGTCGGCGACTGCCGTCATCGCGTCCAGCCAGGCGGCGTCGATGTCGGCGGTGCGGTCGGCGGCGAGGCGGCCGAGGAGGGTCAGCGCGTAGGCGCGGCCGGCCTCCCACTTGTTGAAGGGGTCGCTGTCGTGGGCGAGGAGGAAGGCGCGGTCCTCGGCGGTGATGGCGCGGCCGAGGATCACCGGGGCGGAGAAGCCGCGGAGGAGCGAGGCGACGGGGCGCTCGGGGAGGTCCCAGTCGAAGCGCTGCTCGGGCTCGGTGAGTTCGAGGACGCCGGAGGCCGCCTCGCTGCCGTCGGGGGCGAGGAGGCCGTAGGCGACGGGGATGACCAGCGGGTCCTTGTGGGGCTGGCCGGGGGTCGGGGGCGTCGTCTGGGAGAGGGTGAGGGTGTAGCGGCCGTCGTTCCAGCTTTCGACGGCCTTGACCCGCGGGGTCCCGGCCTGGGCATACCAGCGCTTGAACTGGGTGAGGTCGCGGCCGGAGGCGTCTTCGAAGACCGTCAGCCAGTCCTCGATGGTGCAGGCCTGGCCGTCGTGGCGCTCGAAGTAGAGGTCGAGGGCCTTGCGGTAGGTCTCCGGGCCGACGAGGCGGCGGATCATGCGGATGACCTCGGCGCCCTTGTCGTAGATCGTCGACGTGTAGAAGTTGTTGATCTCGACGTAGTCGGCCGGTCGGACCGGATGGGCGAGGGGGCCGGCGTCCTCGCGGAACTGGGCGCCGCGGAGGCGGATGACGTCCTCGATGCGCTTGACGCCCTCGCTGCGCTGGTCACCGGAGAACTGCTGGTCGCGGAAGACGGTGAGGCCTTCCTTGAGCGAGAGCTGGAACCAGTCGCGGCAGGTGATGCGGTTGCCGGTCCAGTTGTGGAAATACTCGTGGGCGATCACCGTCTCGATGCCCTTGTAGTCGGCGTCGGTGGCGGTCTCGGGGGAGGCGAGGACGTATTTGGAGTTGAAGACGTTGAGGCCCTTGTTCTCCATCGCGCCCATGTTGAAGTCGTCGACGGCGACGATCATGAAGCGGTCGAGGTCGTATTCGCGGCCGTAGGTGTCCTCGTCCCACTTCATCGATCGCTTGAGGGCGTCCATCGCGTAGGCGCAGCGCGCCTCGTCGCCGGCGCGGACCCAGATCTGGAGGAGGACGTCGCGGCCGGACATCGTGGTGAAGCGGTCCTCGACGGCGTTGAGGTCGCCGGCGACGAGGGCGAAGAGGTAGGAGGGCTTGCGCCACGGGTCTTCCCACTCGACCCAGCCGTCGCCGGAGGCGACGAGGTTGCCGTTGGAGAGCATGACGGGCGTGCTGCCGTCCCCGGGGCCCTCGATGCGGACCTTGAAGGTGGTCATCACGTCGGGGCGGTCGGGCCAGTAGGTGATCTTGCGGAAGCCCTGGGCCTCGCACTGGGTGCAGTACATGCCGCGCGACATGTAGAGGCCCTCGAGGGCGGTGTTCTTCTCCGGGGCGATCTCGGTCTCGGATTCCCAGGTGAAGGCCTCGGGGACGTGTGCGGCGGCGACGGTCAGGCCCTCGTCGTCGGTGGCGAGGGCGTTCTGGGGCACGGCGACGCCGTCGATGGCGGCGGAGACGAGCTTGAGGCTGCGGCCGTCGAGGCGGAGGTCGGGGGCCGGTCCCTCGTGGTCGGGGTTGCGGCGGAAGGCGATCTTCGCCTTTACCCGCGTCGCGGTCGGATGAAGCGTGAAGGTGAGCTCGACGCTGTCGGCGAGGAAGGCCGGCGGCGTGTAGTCGCTGAGCCGGACGGTCGGGGCCTGGGTATCGACGCGCATTTTCACTCTCCTGACAACCAGTCCCGCAGGGGGTCACGCTTGAGCCCGCAGGCCCGCGGCGTCAAGTGCCGCCCCTGGGACGGGCGGCTGCGGGGGGGAAGGCGGCGGAGGGCCGCTCGCCGGTTCGCAGGTGCGAGTTCGTGTTCGCCCTTGCGCATTTCTCTGCGCTCCGATCAATTCGGGCTCGTGCAAGGCGGCTCGCGGGGCGGGGGACGGGTCATGTTTCTGGTGTGTGGCGACACGCTCTTCGACTTCTTCCTCGAAAGCGAGGCCGGCCCCGGTGCGGCGACCTATGCCGCCCGCGCCGGCGGTTCGCCCTTCAACGTCGCGATCGGCCTCGCCCGGCTCGGCGCCGAGGCCGGGCTCCTTGCCGGGCTCTCGACCGACATGCTCGGCCAGCGCCTCGCGCGCGTGCTCGACGCCGAGGGCGTGTCGCGGGCCTACGCCATCCCGACCGACCGGCCGACGACGATCAGCCTCGTCGGCCTCGACGCCGAGGGCGTGCCCGCCTACCAGTTCTACGACAGCTCGGACACCGGCGTCCGGCCGGAGGACCTGCCCGAGATCGGGCCCGAGGTCATCGGCCTGCACTTCGGCTCCTACACCCTCGCCGCCGCGCCCGTCGCCGACGCGGCGGCGGTGCTCGCCAGCCGGCACCGCGACCGCTTCATCTCGATCGACCCGAACGTGCGGCCAACCGTCGAGCCCGACATGGATATCTGGCGCGAACGGCTGGCGGCGCTCTATCCGCTGGCGACGCTGGTCAAGATCAGCGCCGAGGACCTTGAGCTCCTCCACCCGGGCACCGCGGCCGAGCCCTTCGCGGCCGACCTGATCGGCAAGGGCGTCGGGCTCGTCGTCGTCACCGATGGTGGCGACGCGGCGCGGGGTTGGGCGGCGTCGGGCGCGACCGGGACCGCGACGCCGCCGAGGGTCACCATCGTCGACACGGTCGGGGCGGGCGATACCTTCCAGGCGGCGCTGATCGCCCAGCTGCTGCGCACGGCGGACGGGCCGCGCGCCGGCGTGGACGCGCTCGATTCCGACCGCCTGACCGGCCTGCTGGCGTTGGCCGCGCGGGCCGCCTCGATCACCTGCTCGCGCCGGGGCGCCGACCTGCCGCGCCTCGCCGAGCTGACCGAATAAGGACGCTTCCATGGTCTCCACCGTCATCCCGGTCCAGCCGTTCGACCTCGTGATCTTCGGAGCGACCGGCGACCTCGCGCACCGCAAGATCCTTCCCGGCCTGTTCCGCCGGTACGCCGTCCACCAGATTCCGCCGGGCTCGCGGATCATCGGCGCGGCGCGGTCCAAGATGACCAAGGTCGAGTTTCGCAAGACGGTCCGCGACGCCCTGACCTCGTTCGTCGAGCCGAAGCTTCTCGTGCCGGCGCTGCTCGAGGAGTTCCTCGGCACCATCGACTATATCGCCATCGACGCCACCGGCGAGGCGGGATGGCCGGGGCTGGCCAAGAGGCTGGACGAGAAGCCGGGCAACATCCGCGCCTTTTATCTGTCGGTGGCGCCGGCGCTGTTCGCGCCGATCGCCGGGCAGCTGGCCGGGGCCGGCATCGCCACGCCCGACAGCCGCATCGTCGTCGAGAAGCCGCTCGGCCACGACCTCGCCTCGGCGATGGCGCTGAACGCCGAGCTGCGCAAGCACTTCGACGAGCACCAGATCTACCGGATCGACCATTATCTCGGGAAGGAGACGGTGCAGAACCTGATGGCGATCCGCTTCGCCAATGCCCTCTTCGAGCCGCTGTGGAACTCGCACTACGTCGAGCAGGTGCAGATCACCGTCGCCGAGTCGCTGGGGGTGGACGGGCGCGGGGCGTATTACGACAAGTCGGGCGCCATGCGGGACATGGTGCAGAACCACATGATGCAGCTCCTGTGCCTGACCGCGATGGAGCCGCCGTCGAAGTTCGACCCCGACGCGGTGCGCGACGAGAAGCTGAAGGTCATCCGCGCCCTCGATCCGCTCCAGCTCGGCGACACCGTCCGCGGCCAGTACCGCGGCAAGGATCAGGATGGAAGCTATCTCGATCACGTCGGCAACCCGGCGAGCCGCACCGAAAGCTTCGTCGCGCTGCGCATCCATATCTCCAACTGGCGCTGGTCGGGGACGCCCTTCTACCTGCGCACCGGCAAGAAGCTGTCGGCGCGGATGAGCGAGATCTGCGTGGTCTTCAAGCACCCGCCGCACACGATCTTTCCGCAGGTCGACCGGCTGCGCGGCAACGCCCTCATCATCCGGCTCCAGCCCAACGAGGGCATCACCCTGCGCGTGGCGATCAAGGAACCCGGGCCCGGGGGGATGCGCCTGACCGAGGTGCCGCTCGACATGACCTTCGCCAGCACGCTCGGGCCCGACGCCGAGATGCCCGAAGCCTACGAGCGGCTGATCATGGATGTGATCCGCGGCAACCAGACGCTTTTCATGCGCGGCGACGAGGTCGAGGCGGCGTGGGCCTGGGCCGACCCGATCCTCTCGGCCTGGGCGAACTCGGGGTCTCGTCCGTCCCTCTACGACGCTGGCAGCGGTGGTCCGATCGACAGTTACAAGCTCACCGGAGCGGACGGGCACCTGTGGCGGGAGATCGCGGTATGATCGAGGTCGCGCGCCAGATCTACCCCGACCGCGATACGATGATGCGCGATCTCGCGGAGCTGGTCGCGGACCAGCTGCGGGCGGCGCATGCAACCAAGGACCGGGCGACGCTGGCGGTGCCGGGCGGCACGACGCCGGCGCCGTTCCTGCGCTGGCTGTCGGAGTATGATCTGGCGTGGAAGGACGTTCATGTCCTGCCGACCGACGAGCGGCTGGTCGCCGAGTCCAACCCGCGCTCGAACGCCGGGCTGATCCGCTCGAACCTGATCCGGGAGCAGGCCGCGGGCGCGCATCTGGTGCCGCTCCATGAGCCGATCCTCGGGACGATGACCGGGCGGGTGACGTCCTACCTGCCGATCGACGTGCTGGTGCTCGGGATGGGGGCGGACATGCATACCGCCTCGCTCTTTCCCGGGGCGCCCGAGCTGGCGGCGGCGCTTGCGCCCGACGCGCCGGCGCTGCTCGAGATCACGCCGCCGGGGGAGCCCGAGGCCCGGCTGACCCTGACGGCCCCGGTGCTTCGCGGGGCGGACGTCATCCACATTCTCATTACCGGCCCCGACAAGCTCGAGGCTCTCGACCGCGCCGTCGCCGGCGGACCCGTCGAGGAAGGCCCGGTCCGGGTCGTCCTCACGGCGCCCTGCCCCGTCACCGTCCATTATGCCGACTAGGGCCGCTGGCCCCCCATGAAAGGGAAGGTAGCCATGTCGCTCAACGCCACCGTCGCCCGCGTCACCGACCGCATCGTCGCCCGGTCCGGGCCCGTCCGCCGCCAGTATCTCGAGCGCATGGCCCGCGCCCGCGACGAGGGGCCGAAGCGCGCGCACCTCGCCTGCGGCAACCAGGCGCACGCCTATGCGGCGATGACGCAGGGCGACAAGGCGTCGCTGGTGGCGGAGACGACGGGGAACCTCGGGATCGTCACCGCCTACAACGACATGCTTTCGGCGCATCAGCCGTATGAGCGCTACCCGGAGCTGATCCGGGAGGCGGCGCGGGCGATGGGCGGGACGGCGCAGGTGGCGGGCGGGGTGCCCGCGATGTGCGACGGGGTCACGCAGGGGCAGGTCGGGATGGAGCTGTCGCTCTTTTCCCGCGACGTGATCGCGATGGCGGCGGCGGTGTCGCTGTCGCACAACGTGTTCGATTCGTCGGTCTACCTCGGGGTCTGCGACAAGATCGTGCCGGGGCTGGTGATCGCGGCGGCGACCTTCGGGCATCTGCCGGCGGTGTTCCTGCCGGCGGGGCCGATGACGAGCGGGATCCCCAACGACCAGAAGGCCAAGGTCCGCCAGAAGTTTGCCAGCGGCGAGGTCGGGCGGGATGCGCTGATGGCGTCGGAGATGGCGTCGTATCACGGGCCGGGGACGTGCACGTTCTACGGGACGGCGAATACCAACCAGATGCTGATGGAGTTCATGGGGCTGCATCTGCCGGGGTCGTCGTTCGTCAATCCGAACACGCCGCTGCGCGATGCGCTGACCATCGAGGGGGCGCGGCGGGCGCTGGCGATCTCGGCGCTGGGGAACCAGTATACGCCGGTCTGCGACGTGCTCGACGAGCGGGCCTTCGTGAACGGGATCGTCGGGCTGAATGCCACCGGCGGGTCGACGAACCTGCTGATCCATCTGATCGCGATGGCGCGGGCGGCGGGGGTTCTGCTCGACTGGGAGGATTTCGCCGATCTTTCCGATGCGACGCCACTGATGGCGCGGGTCTATCCGAACGGGCTGGCGGACGTGAACCATTTCCATGCGGCGGGCGGCCTCGGCTTCCTGATCGGGGAGTTGCTCGATGCGGGGCTGCTGCATGACGACACCCGGACGATCGCGGGCGACGGGCTCGGACGCTATACGAAGGAGCCGAAGCTGATCGAGGGCGAGCTGGTCTGGGAGGATGGTGCGGGCACGTCGCTGAACGACAAGATCGTTCGGCCGGCGTCGGACCCGTTCCAGCCGACGGGGGGCGTTCGCCGGCTGGCGGGCAACCTCGGGACCGGGGTGATGAAGGTCTCGGCGGTTGCGGTCGAGCGGCATATCATCGAGGCGCCGGCGCGGGTGTTCCAGGACCAGGAAGCGGTCAAGACTGCGTTCAAGGCGGGGGAGCTGGTTGGCGATACCGTCGTCGTGGTGCGCTTTCAGGGACCGAAGGCCAACGGGATGCCGGAGCTGCACAGCCTGACGCCGATCATGGCGGTGATGCAGGACAAGGGGCTGAAGGTCGCCCTCGTCACCGACGGGCGGATGTCGGGCGCCTCGGGCAAGGTGCCGTCGGCGATCCATGTCAGCCCGGAGGCGCTGGATGGCGGGCCGCTGGCGCGGCTGCGCGACGGCGACATCGTTCGCGTCGATGCGGTGGCGGGGACGCTTGATGTGCTGACGCCGGGCGTGCTTGATCGGCCCAATGTTCGCCCCGACCTCGTCGCCAACGGCTTCGGCCTCGGGCGCGAGCTGTTCGGGGTTTTCCGCAACCATGTCGGTCCGGCCGAGGCCGGTGCCTCGCCGCTGTTCTGAGCGGTCGCCCTGACTGGCTCGCTCTGACTGGCCCGTTCTGACTGGCCCCCGCGAAGGAGATTCGCCCCGTGATGACTCCCAAGGACGCTTCGGCCTATGCGCACGAGATTTGCGGCCTCGCTCCGGTGATCCCGGTGATCGTGGTCAAGGATGTCGCCCATGCCGTTCCGCTGGCGAAGGCGCTGGTCGCCGGCGGGCTGCCGGTGCTCGAGGTGACGCTGCGCACCCCGGTCGCGCTCGACGTGATCCGTGCGATGGCGGACGTCGAGGGCGGCGTGGTCGGGGCGGGGACGCTGCTGACGCCGGCCGACGTGCGCGCGGCAAAGGAGGCGGGGGCGCTGTTCGGCGTGTCGCCGGGGATCACCGACGACCTGCTCGCCGCCTGCGAGGCGGAGGAGCTGCCGCTGCTCGGCGGGGTCGCGACGGTGTCGGAGGCGATGCGGATGCTGGCCCGGGGCTATGACGTCTGCAAGTTCTTCCCGGCCGAGGCCAATGGCGGGGCGCCGGCGCTGAAGGCTTTTGCCGGGCCGCTGCCGCAGATGAAGTTCTGCCCGACGGGCGGGGTGTCGACGAAGAACGTCGCCGACTACCTGTCGCTGCCCAACGTGCTCTGCGTCGGGGGGTCGTGGCCGGCCGATCCGGCGCTGCTCGCGGCAGGGCAAGTGGGACGAGGTCGAACGCCTCGCGTCCGAGGCCAGCAAGTTCGCGAGGTAGCCATGACCGACGCGCTCTGGGATCAGCTTCATGCGGCCGGCAAGGCGGTGAAGGATACGCCGATCCTGACCCATTTCGACCGCGACCCGCGCCGTTTCGAGACTTTCTCGGTCTCGCTCGGCGACATGCTGCTCGACTTCTCGAAGACCTCGCTCGATGCGCGGGCGCTGACGCTGCTGATCGAGCTGGCCGAGGCGAAGGGCGTGCCGGCGCGGCGGGATGCGATGTTCCGCGGGGATGCGATCAACATCACCGAGAACCGGGCGGTGCTGCATACGGCGCTGCGCAACCGGGCGAATACGCCGGTGTTCGTCGGCGGGCACGACGTGATGCCCGAGGTCAACGACGTGCTGGCGCGGATGGGCGCTTTTGCCGACGGCATCCGGGATGGCTCGATTGCCGCGGTCGATGGCGAGCGGTTCACCGATATCGTCAACATCGGGATCGGCGGGTCCGACCTCGGCCCGGTGATGGCGACGCTGGCGCTGGCGCCCTATCACGACGGGCCGCGGGCGCATTTCGTCTCGAACGTCGATGGCGCGCACATTGCCGACACGCTGGCGACCCTCGACCCGGCGCGGACGCTGGTCATCGTGGCGTCGAAGACCTTCACCACCATCGAGACGATGACCAATGCGCGCACCGCGCAGGCGTGGATGCGCGCGGCGCTCGGGGACAAGGCGGGGAAGCATTTTGCCGCGGTTTCGACCGCGCTCGACAAGACGGCGGCCTTCGGGATCGACGCGGATCGGGTGTTCGGGTTCTGGGACTGGGTTGGCGGGCGCTATTCGGTGTGGGGCGCGGTCGGGCTGCCGCTGATGATCGCGATCGGGTCGGAGCGGTTCGGCGAGTTCCTGACCGGCGCCTGGGAGATGGACCGGCATTTCGTCGAGGCGCCGCTGCCGAAGAACATGCCGGTGCTGCTCGGGCTGATCGGGATCTGGCACCGGAATGTCATGGGCTACGCGACGCGGGCGATCCTGCCGTATGACCAGCGGCTGCTGCGGCTGCCGGCCTACCTGCAGCAGCTCGACATGGAGTCGAACGGCAAGGGGGTCATGCTCGACGGGTCGCCGGTTACGACGGCGACCGGGCCGGTGGTGTGGGGGGAGCCGGGGACGAACGGGCAGCACGCGTTCTACCAGCTGATCCATCAGGGGACGAACGTGATCCCCTGCGAGTTCATGGTGGCGGCGAACGGGCACGAGGCGGACCTGAAGGTGCACCACGACCTGCTGCTCGCCAATTGCCTGGCGCAGTCCGAGGCGCTGATGAAGGGGCGCGATCTGGCGGCGGCGGAGAAGACGGTGAAGGACCCGGCGCTGGCGCCGCACAAGGTGTTCAAGGGCAACCGGCCGTCGACGACGCTGGTCTATCCGCGGCTCGATCCGGCTACCCTCGGGCGGATCGTGGCGCTCTACGAGCATCGCGTCTTCGTCGAGGGGGTGATCTGGGGGATCAACTCGTTCGACCAGTGGGGCGTCGAGCTGGGCAAGGAGCTTGCCACGGCGCTGCAGCCGCTGGTGGAGGGCAAGGCGGGGGCGGAGGGCAAGGACGGCTCCACCGCGGGCCTGCTCGGCGTGATCAAGGGACTGCGCGCCTGAACGCACTCGTGCGTTCAGGCGCACCCGCCATCCTCTCGCAAGTAAGCGCGGCTGAGCGCGGCCTGATCAGGAGATTGCTGATGTTTCGAGTTACTGCTACCTGCCTGGCCCTCCTCGCCACTGCCGTGCCGGGTGTTGCCTGTACCGCGGTCGATATCGTCGCCGCGGATGGCACCGTCATCGCCGGCCGGACGATGGAGTGGGCCTTCGACATGAAGTGGACGCTGAAGAGCGTTCCGGCCGGCACCCGGCTTTCCCTGACGGCGCCGCCGGATCTCGGGCTCCCTGCCAACGAGGTGTCAACGAAATACGCCTTCGCCGGGGTCAGCGCCGAAGTGATCCCCGGGGGGGCCATCCTCGAGGGGCAGAATGCCGAGGGGCTCGGGGTGAGCGGCAACTTCCTGCCGGGGTTCACCGAGTATCAGACGGTGAGCAAGGAGGATAAGGCCTACGTCTCGATCCTCGGGTTCGGGGCCTGGGTGCTCGGCATGAACGCCAGCGTCGCCGAGGTCCGCGCGGCGCTGCCGGCGATCAAGGTCTGGGCCGATCCGTCGCTGCCGAGCGGGCCGACGCCGCCGACGATCCACATGGTGTTTACCGACAGGACCGGGGACAGCGTGATCGTCGAATATGTCGGCGGCGCGCTGCAGATGCACGAGAACGTCGCGCACGTGCTGACCAATGCGCCGACCTACGACTGGCACCTGCTCAACGCCCGCAACTATCTCAACCTGTCGACCGTGGGCGTTTCGAGCCGCGAGATCGGCGAGGTGAACGTCACGGCGCTGGGACAGGGCGGCGGGCTGCTCGGGCTGCCCGGCGACTTCACGCCGCCGGGGCGCTTCATCCGCGCTGCCTTCATGCGCCATGCCGTGACCCCGCCGAAGGACGGGCCGGAGGCGGTGCAGGCGATCGCGCACATTCTCGACACCGTCGACATCCCGCTCGGCGTCGCCCAGACGAAGGAGGGTGACGCGCTGGTGTCGGATCATACCCAGTGGGTGGCGATCAAGGACCTGACCAACAACCGGCTGCTGATTGCGGACTACGCTCACCGGACGACCTTCGTCACGCTCGACCTCGACGCGATCTTCGCGCAGACGCAGCCCGCGGAGAAGCTGGTGTCGGACCTGCCCTACCCGGAGGCGATCGACGCGACCGCTGCGCTGAGCGATCAGCCGGGGTGATGCTGTCGGAGATCGCGCTGCGCTTTCCCGAGGCGTCGAACGCGGGGCCGGTCCTCGCGTCCGCCCTTGTGGAGCGGCTGCTGCATGCCGACGGGCATCTGCTGGTCTGGGACAAGCCTTCGGGGTTGCTCAGCGTGCCGGCGAAGCCGCCGGGGACGCAGGATTGTCTGGAGGCCCGGGCGCGGGCGGCCTTCCCGGATGCTCTGCTCGTCCATCGGCTGGACTGCGACACCTCGGGGGTGATCCTGATGGCGCGGACGCGCCTGGCGCAACGCCACCTCAACTGGCAGTTCGAGCGGCGGCAGGTGGGGAAGGTCTATGTCGCGCGGGTCGCCGGGGAGATCGCGGGGGAGGCCGGGCGGATCGACCTGCCGCTGATCTGCGACTGGCCGAACCGGCCGCGGCAGATGGTCTGCTTCGAGCGCGGCAAGGCGTCGGTGACCGACTGGCGGGTGCTGGCTCGCGAGGACGGGGCGACGCGGGTGGAGCTTCGGCCGCTGACCGGGCGGAGTCACCAGCTCCGCGTCCATCTCGCCGCCTTGGGCCACCCGATCCTCGGGGACCCGTTCTATGGGGACGCCGGGTCGGCTGACCGCCTGCAGTTGCACGCGGCGGAGATTTCGGTGCGCCATCCAGAAGGGGGCGCCCGGGTCAGCTTTGCGGCGGCGTTGCCGTTCTAGCGACGGCGTCAGGGAAGCGCGCCCCCGTTGTAGAGCCAGTCGATGGCTGCGGCATCTGGGCAAATCCGGCCGCCCACGTCGCGGAGGTGCCGGGCAATATCGTCCGTCATGCCGTCGGACCTTGCGTTGCCGACTTCGCCCGCGCGCAACATTGCGCCGGACTTCAGAATTGGAACCCTGCCGGGGGTGCACGCCTCGAACTTGCTCTCATGCTGTTTCATCCATGGGAACGATGTGTATTGCAGAATTGAGGGCCACTGCTCGTCACTCGGTTCGGCGCCGAGGAATTTGGCTATTTTTCGGATCGATGCCTCGTGGTCCCGCTTCATGTCCGAAAAGTGGATGAAGAGGACGTTCGGCTCATTCCGGAGCGGCCACCACGCTGCCAGAAAGCCGAAGAAGGCCCCCTGTATTCCGTGGCCGTCTATGACCTCGGCATAGAAGGATGGGAAGTCCGGGCGACATCAGGCCGCCCTTGGCACCCCCCAGAGATCGAACCATTCGTCCGAGTGCTGATCGAGGAATGGCCGGAAGGAGACGAGCGCCTCCTCCGGGTTGCGAAGGACGATGATGTACTTCACGGCGCAGTCCGAGGTGGCGGACTTGAATGGCAGGTCCGGGGGCGCCGAGTGTGTCTTGAACGCGCGGCGGCCGACGGGCATCGCGCTCAGGCGGTCGAGAACGTCCTGATGCGGCTGGCCGGGATAGCCGAGGAATTCGATCCACGGCACTTCCTGGTAGATGTCGAGGAAGTCTGCGGTCCCGCCGTTGAGCAGCTGATAGACGATGTTCATCGTCCATGTCGTGCCGCTCTTGGGGGGCACGGAGATCACGATGTCACCGTCGCGCCACGCGATCTTCTGCTGAATGTCGGGATCGATCCACGGGGGGCCCCTGCGGGGGGCGGCACTTTCGACAGTATCGCTCATGTTGTTGTCCTCCCTGATGGCCGCTCCTCGGGTCGTAAGGACGGCCTTGCACTTTTATGCTTTGAGGCAGGCTGGCCCGACCTGAACCATGGGCCAGCGTGTCTGCGGTCAGACTACGCTTGTCCATAAATTCGGCAAGTGCCGGGCGCGGAGCTGTCTGGAGTTTACTCGCTGCGCGATGCCTCGAGTCTCGCCCGCCCCGCAAGGGAAGCGGATCCCGCTCTAGGCTGCCGTGCCGGTGAGACGGACGGGCGGGGCGATGATTTCGGCGGCTTCGGCGTCGAGGGTGAAGGCGATGCCGGCGGGGTCGAACTGGAGGCGGGCGTCGGCGGAGAGTTCGCCGGCGAGGGCGGTTTCGATCAGGCGGGTGCCAAAGCCGCGGCGGGTCGGCGGGGCGACGGGGGGGCCGCCCGCCTCGTGCCACGTCAGGTGGAAGCGGCCGGTGTCGGGCTTGCCGTCGAGGCGCCAGCGGACGGCGACGCGGCCGTCGGGGACCGAGAGGGCGCCGTATTTGGCGGCGTTGGTGCAGAGCTCGTGGATCGCCATCGAGAGCGAGAGGGCAGCCTTGGCGGTGACCTGGACGGGCGGGCCGTCGAGGGTGAAGCCGTCGGGGTGGTCGGGGGCGAAGGGGCGGAGGGCGGCGGCAATGGTGTCGGCGAGGTCGGCGCTCTCCCAGTTCTCGGTGACGAGGAGGTCGTGGGTCGTCGCCATCGCCGCGAGCCGGCTGCCGAAGGTGTTCAGGCTGTCGGACGAGGCGGGGTCCTTGAAGGTCTGGTTGGCGATCGCCTGGACCGCGGCGAGGATGTTCTTGATGCGGTGGTTCATCTCGTGGAGGAGCAGGCTGCGGCGGAGCTCGGCCTTGGCGCGCTCGGCGCGGACGGTGACGAGGTTGTCCATGTACTCGTCGATCGCGGCGGCGAGGATCGAGAGCTCGCCGGCGTCGGCGGCGATGCCGGTGCGGGCGCTGTTGTCGCCGGCGCGCCAGCTGGCGATGGTGCCGAGGATGCGGCGGACCGGGCGGCGGAGCAGGCGGTCGCCGATGGTCCAGGCGAGGAGGAAGGCGGCGACGGCGCCGGCGGCGGCGAGGGCGAGGCTGCGCCAGGTCGAGCGATAGATCGAAGCGAAGGCGACTTCGGTCGAGAAGCCGACGCCGACGTAGAGGTCGACCGCGCTGGCCTTGACCGGCTGGTAGCCGACGATCCGCCGGGTGCCGTCGGGGCTGACCAGTTCGACGGTGCCGGGTGTGGCGGTCTGCGACAGCGAGAGCGCCGGCTCGGAGAGCTTGCCGCCGACGAATTGCGCCGGATCGGGCTCCCGGGCGAGGACGACGCCGCCGGAGTCGGCGATCACGACGGAATTGCCACGGGCGAGGTCGCGATCGCGGAGGCGTTCGCCGAGCCAGACGAGGTCTATGCCGGTGACGAGGACACGCGGGGTCGGGCTGTCGATGCGGATCGCCACGGGCAGAGCTGCCGGGCGGCCGTCGTGGCCGGGGACGTAGGCGCCGACGACCAGCTCGTCGGTGTGGGATGCGGCCACGGCGAAGAAGGGCTGAGCGGCGAAGGCGGCGTTGGCGAAGGTGGCGGTGGCGCAGCGGACGGTGCCGTCGGTTTCGGCGACGGCGAAGCCGGCGAGCTGGGGGAGGCGGGAGTCGAGCTCGTCGAGGTAGGCGGTGCAGGAGGGCGAGAGCGTGCGCACGGCGGGGGCGACGGCGAGAGTCTCGAGCACTGCGCCGGCGCCGGTGACGATGCGCTGCATCTCGAGCGCAATGATCTCGCTGGTGCGCAGAGCCTGGTCGCGGACCTCGCGCTGGCGCTCCTGGTGGAAGGCGGCGATGAAGACGAGGAGCGCGATCAGTCCCGGGACGATGGCGACCGCGACGAGCGCGACGAGACGCTGCCGGAGCGTCATCTGGCGCACGATACCGACCATGAACGAGACCCTGATAAGAGGCCTTGAGCCCCCGATGACACCGGACGAAGCGCCGTGACCATCGGACGATTAGCACCCAACGGCGTTGAGGCCAATGGCCCGTAACGCGACGTCAGGAAAGTGGGGGATGTGGAGAGGGCGGCACCGGGGGGACGGCACCGCCCTCGAACCAGCGGCTGTCGCGGG
This sequence comes from uncultured Alphaproteobacteria bacterium, assembly GCA_963798235.1. Lineage (GTDB taxonomy): Bacteria > Pseudomonadota > Alphaproteobacteria > Rhodobacterales > Rhodobacteraceae > Amaricoccus. The sequence continues at coordinate 608,430 of CAWCSN010000001.1, forward strand.
CGGACTGCCCGCGGCACGGGGACCGCTGACTCGCTCGGACAACGGCGCCAGGGTTGGAAAGGTTTCAACCCGCTTTTGATCGGCAATCCGCCGCCTGTCCTGGTCATAAAACGCCGCTCAGAAGCGAGGGTTCCCGCGCGGCGCACGTTCGGAGATAGGCCGGGTTTGCCGGCTAACACTCTAGAACGCCGTTGCTTTTCGGCGTGGGGATGGTCAAGTTGGCCTCCCTTGCCTGCTTCGGCAGGACCGGCGCCCATCCTCCGGATGGGCGAGGGCCGCGGGCCGGAAATCGACCATACTTGTCGGGTTCCGTCCTTTCGCGGTAAGGGGAGGCAATTTCGGGGAGGGGGATGCGATGACGATGCGCCGTGTGGTCATTACCGGTCTGGGCATGGTCTCGCCGCTGGCCTGCGGGGTCGAGGAAACCTGGGCCCGGCTGGTCGCCGGGCAGTCGGGGGCGGGCAAGATCACCCGCTTCGACGCCTCGCACCTCGCCACCAATATCGCCTGCGAGGTTCCGGTCGGCGACGGCAGCGACGGGACCTTCAATGCCGACGACTGGATGTCGTCGAAGGAGCAGCGCAAGGTCGACAGCTTCATCCTGTTCGCGATGGCGGCGGCCGAGCAGGCCCTGCATGACGCCGACTGGACGCCCGAGGACGAGGAGGACCGGCTGCGGACCGGGGTCATCATCGGCTCGGGGATCGGCGGGCTGGCGACGATCGCGGAGACGGCGCTGATCCTCCGGGACAAGGGGCCGCGGCGGGTGTCGCCGTTCTTCATCCCGGGCAGCCTGATCAACCTCGCGTCGGGGCAGGTGTCGATCCGCTTCGGCTTCAAGGGGCCGAACCATTCGGTGGTGACCGCCTGCTCGACCGGGGCCCACGCGATCGGCGACGGCAGCCGGCTGATCCAGCATGGCGACGCCGACGTGATGGTGGCGGGTGGTGCCGAGGCGGCGATCTGCGAGCTCGGGATTGCCGGGTTCAACGCGTGCAAGGCGCTCTCGACGGCGTTCAACGACGAGCCGGAGCGGGCGAGCCGGCCTTACGACAAGGACCGCGACGGCTTCGTCATGGGCGAGGGGGCCGGTGTCGTCGTGCTCGAGGAGCTGGAGCACGCGCGCGCGCGGGGCGCGAAGATTTACGCCGAGGTGATCGGCTACGGGCTGTCGGGCGACGCCTATCACATCACCTCGCCGGCGCCGGACGGGGACGGCGGGTTTCGGGCGATGCAGTCGGCGCTGCGCGGCGCCGGGATCACCCCCGAGCAGATCGACTATGTCAACGCGCACGGCACCTCGACGCCGATGGGCGACGAGATCGAGTTGCAGGCGGTGGCCCGGATGCTCGGCAGTGCGGCGAGTCGGGTGACGATGTCGTCGACGAAGTCGTCGACCGGGCACCTGCTCGGTGCGGCGGGGGCGATCGAGGCGATCTTCGGGGTGCTGGCGATCCGCGACGGGGTGGCGCCCCCGACGATCAACCTCGAGAACCCCTCGGTGGAGTCGCCGATGGACCTCGCGCCGCTGAAGGCGGTCGCGCGGAAGATCGACGTGGTGCTGTCGAATTCCTTCGGCTTCGGCGGGACCAATGCCTCGCTGGTGTTGCGACGGTTCGCATGAGCTTTCGATGATGCGTCACGTCGCGGCCAACGTCCTTACCCTGCTGATCGTCGGGTTGGTGGTCCTGTTCGGGATCGTGACCTGGGCGCAGTCGACCTATCGCGAGCCCGGGCCGCTGGCGGCGCAGCTCGACTTTCAGGTCGAGCGCGGGGCGACGCTCGGGGCCGTGGCCGATGGCCTCGACGCGAAGGGGGCGATCAGCAACGCGACGATCTTCCGCATCGCGGCGCGCTATACCAAGCTCGACGAGGGGCTGAAGTTCGGCGAGTACGAGATCCCGGCCGGCGCCTCGATGCAGGACATCCTGAAGCTCCTGAACCAGGGCGGCAACGTCCTGCGGCAGGTGGTGATCCCGGAGGGCCTGACCAGCTGGCAGGTGGTCGAGCTGCTCAACGCGCGCGACGAGCTGACCGGCGAGATCGCGACGCTGCCACCGGAAGGGTCGCTTGCGCCGGCGGGCTACGACTTCCAGCGTGGCGATCCGCGGAGCGGACTGGTCGAGCGGATGGAGGCGGAGCAGAAGGAGATCCTCGCCGCCGCCTGGGTCGGACGGGCGCCGAACCTGCCGCTGTCGACGCCGGAGGAGCTGCTGACGCTGGCCTCGATCGTCGAGAAGGAGACCGGGGTGCCCGAGGAGCGGCGGCGGGTGGCGGCGGTCTTCGTCAACCGGCTGAACCGGGGGATGCGGCTGCAGACCGACCCGACGGTGATCTACGGGGTCACGCAAGGCAAGGGTACGCTCGGGCGCGGGTTGCGGGCGACGGAGCTGCAGACGGCGACGCCGTACAACACCTATACCCGCGCGGGGCTGCCGCCGACGCCGATCGCCAACCCCGGGCGGGAAGCGATCGAGGCGGCGGCGCATCCGGCGGCGACCGACGACCTCTATTTCGTCGCCGACGGCTCGGGCGGGCACGCCTTCGCCAGCACCCTCGAGGAGCACAACCGCAACGTCGCCAACTGGCGGAAGATCGAGGGCCAGCGGGCGACGGCGGCCCGGGCAGCGGAAGCCGCGGCCGCCAACGCCGCTGCGGCCGGGGCGGGCTCGGAACCGGTGAGCGGGGACACCATCGAAGGCGAGCCGGGGCAGGTCGATGGGCCGATGTCCCGACCGGCGAATTGAGACGACTTACTTATTAGATTATTATTATAAGAATTCGCCACGGCGCCCGGCCTAATACCAAAATATGATGCGATTGATCGACGCTTGACTCTCAAGTCAACGTGGACGGACTATTTCCGGACCACCACTTGTCAGGAGGATTTGACATGCCCTGGAAGAAACCAGTCCTGCGCGAAGTCAGCTGTGGGATGGAGATCAACATGTACGGCCCGGCCGAGGACGAAGGCGACCTGTTCTGAGCCGGAGCGCCGGCGGGGCGCGGCCGATGCGGGTGATCGTGTTGGGCGCGGCGGCCGGCGGAGGGCTGCCGCAGTGGAACTGCGGCTGCGAGAACTGTCGGCTGGCTCGCTCGGGGGCAATCCCCGCGGCGAGCCAGTCTTCGCTTGCGGTGAGCGGCAACGGGCGGGACTGGGCGATCCTCAACGCCTCGCCGGACTTGCGGGCGCAGGCGGCGGACTGTGCGGCGCTGCATCCCACCGCGGCGCGGGAGAGCCCGGTGCGGGCGGTGCTGCTGACCAATGGTGACATCGACCATGTGGCGGGGCTGCTGACGCTCAGGGAGCGTCAGGCGTTCACGCTGTTCGCGACGGCGGAGATCCTCGGGGTGCTGGCGGCGAACCCGGTGTTCGGGGTTCTGGACGCGGGGCTGGTTCCACGGCGGGCGGTGCGGCTCGGCGAGCCGTTCGAGCTGGTCGACGGGGTCGAGGCCGAGCTGTTCGCGGTGCCGGGGAAGGTGCCGCTGTATCTCGAGGGCGAGACGGTGGCGACCGACGTCGAGGGCGAGCAGACGGTCGGGGTGCGGATCGGGCGGGCCTTCTACGTGCCGGGCTGTGCGGCGGTGACGTCGGCGCTGGCGGAGCGGCTGGCGGGCGCGGCAGCGGTGTTCTTCGACGGGACGCTCTGGGAGGACGACGAGATGATCCAGGCGGGCGTGGGGAGCAAGACCGGGCGGCGGATGGGGCATATGCCGGTGTCGGGAGCGGACGGGTCGATGGCGGCCTTTGACGGGCTCGGGGTCGGACGGAAGGTCTATGTGCACCTGAACAACACCAACCCGCTGTGGCGTCCGGGGTCGCGCGAGCGGGCTGCGGCGGAGGCGGCGGGGTGGGAGATCGGGCACGACGGGATGGAGGTGACGCTGTGACGACTGCGCTGATGGCGTCGCGGGAGGACTTCGAGGCGCGGCTCCGGGCGATCGGGGCGGCGCGCTATCACGACCGGCATCCGTTTCATCACCGGCTGCACGCGGGCGGGTGCGCGCCGGACGAAGTTCGGGCGTGGGTGATCAACCGGTTCTATTACCAGTCGCGGATTCCGATGAAGGACGCGGCGTTCATGAGCCGGGTCGAGGATCCGGATCTGCGGCGGGCGTGGCGGAGCCGGATCGAGGACCACGACGGCAGTGAGGGCAACGAGGGCGGTATCCGGCGGTGGCTGCGGCTGGCGGAGGCCGTGGGTCTCGATCCAGGGTATGTGGCGAGCGCCGAAGGGGTGCTGCCGGCGACGCGCTTCGCGGTGGATGCGTACGTGCGCTTCGTGCGGGAGCGGACGCTGCTCGAGGCGGTGGCGTCGTCGCTGACCGAGCTGTTCGCGCCGGCGATCCATGCCAACCGGATCGAGGGTCTGCTCCGGCACTACGATTTCGCCAACGAGGCGAGCCTTGCCTATTTCAGCAACCGGTTGAAGGAGGCGCCGAAGGACGTGGCCTTCGGGCTCGACTGGGTGCTGGATCATGCCGACAGCGGGGAGCGGCAGGATGCGGCGGCGGGGGCGCTGATCTTCAAGACCGAGGTGCTGTGGGCGCAGCTCGACGCGCTGGAACATGCCTACGTGACGCCGGGGAGGATACCGGCGGGGGCGTGGGTTCCGGGCGAGGGACTGCTGGCGAGGGCGGCGGAATGATCGCGGAGGCGGCGCGGCCGGTGCTGCCGCGGGGGGTGCGCTTGCACTTCGATGCGGTTCGGGGCGGGTTGACGCTGCTGGCGCCGGAGCGGGCGATCCTGCTCGACGCGGCCGGGGAGGCGATCCTCGGGGAGGTGGACGGCGAGCGGAGCGTGGGCGAGATCGCGGCCCGGCTGGCGGAGCGGTTTGCGGCGCCGGTGGAGGAAATCCTCGGGGATACGCGGGAATTTCTCGAGGGGCTGGCGGACCGGCGGCTGGTGGACCTGCGATGACGGTGCGGCCCCCGATCGCGATGCTGGCGGAGCTGACGCATCGCTGCCCGCTGGCCTGTCCGTATTGCTCGAACCCGATGGAGTTGACGCGGAAGGAGCGCGAGCTCGACACCGCGGTGTGGCTCGACGTCTTTGAACAGGCGGCGGCGTTGGGGGTGTTGCACCTGCATCTGTCGGGGGGTGAGCCGTTGTCGCGGCGCGACCTGGAGGCGCTGGTCGCCGGGGCGCGGGGGGCCGGGCTTTATACCAACCTCATCACCTCGGGGATCGGGCTGACCGAGCGACGGCTGGCGGCGCTGGAGGCGGCGGGGCTCGACCATGTGCAGCTGTCGCTGCAGGGGACCGACGCGGCGATGAGCGACCGGATCGGCGGCTACCCGGGCGGGTTCGCGCGGAAGATGGCGGCGGCGGGATGGATCGCGGCGGCGGGGATGCCCCTGACGCTGAACTTCGTCATGCACCGGCAGAACATGCATCAGCTGGACGAGGCCATCGCGCTGGCGGAGCGTCTGGGGGCGCGGCGGATCGAGGTGGCGACGGTGCAGTTCCACGGCTGGGCGATGCCGAATCGCGGGGCGCTGATGCCGACGCGGGAGCAGGCGAAGGCAGCCGGCGAGACGGTGAAGGCGGCGCGGGAGCGGCTGCGGGGGCGGCTGGTCATCGACTACGTGCCGGCGGATTATCATGCGCGCTTTCCGAAGCCGTGCATGGGCGGGTGGGGGTCGACGGGGATCAACGTCAACCCGGAGGGGCGGGTGCTGCCCTGCCATGCGGCGGAGACGATCCCGGGGCTGGTCTTCGAGACGGTGCGCGAGCGGCCGTTGGCGGCGATCTGGGAAGACGGGCCGGCGTTCGCGGCGTTTCGCGGCACGGACTGGATGCAGGAGCCCTGCCGGAGTTGCGATCGGCGAGAGGTCGACTTCGGCGGGTGCCGGTGCCAGGCGATGGCGCTGGCGGGGGATGCGCGGGCGACCGATCCGGTCTGCGTGAAGTCGCCGCTGCACGCCGAACTGGCGGCGCTGGCGGAGGGGTTTGCGGGCGGGGACGCGGCGCTGGTCTGGCGGAAGTCTCCCGATCGGGTGCAGGAGCCGGCGCCCGCCGGTTGACGAAGGGATCAACCTGAGATTTAGCGATTGACTCAGCGCTCTCTCCTCGGTATAGGTTTCTGCATGCTGGAAGAAGTGAGTCGGCGGGCCTCGTGCCCGCCGTTCGCCTTTCTGCCCGGGCGGAGCAGCCAGGGCTAAATCACATGACAAGTTCGGCGGGTGAGTGGGCGGGCGACGGCGATTTGCTGGGGCGTGCGCTCGAATTGTATCGTGATCTGTCCGTGGCTCTCGCGGACAGGATTGCGGCACTGAAGGCGGGACTGGGGCAGAAGCCCGAGTGCGACGACGCGGTGAAGGCTCTCGATGCGCACCGCAAGGCGCTGCAGACCGTGATCGACCAAGAGGCGAAAATTGGCAGACGCAGCAGGGAATGGGCCGGCGGGACAGGGGTACTCGACCTCGACGCCGCACGAGCCGAGATCGTTGCGCGCCTTTCTGTCTGGGCTGCCGCAGGGTGAGCTCGAGACATTTCTGGATGGACTGAGTGCGAATGCCCTGATGTCCCTGCCCTGGCTGTTCGAGCACTGGGCGCACGGACATCAACTGCCCCCGGAGGGAGAGTGGACGACCTGGCTCGTCCTCGGCGGCCGGGGAGCAGGAAAGACCCGCGCGGGGGCCGAATGGGTCCGCGCGCAGGTCGAAGGGGGCAGGCCGGGCGACCCGGGGAAGTGTTCCCGGGTCGCCCTGGTCGGCGCGACCCTCGACGAGGCACGCGAGGTGATGGTGCTCGGGCCCTCGGGCCTGCTTGCCTGCGCCCCGCCGGACCGGAGGCCCGAGTGGCAGGCTTCGCGCCGCCAGCTGGTGTGGCCGAACGGCGCCGTGGCGCAGACCTATTCGGCGAGCAACCCGGAGTCGCTCCGCGGCCCGCAGTTCGACGCTGCGTGGTGCGACGAGTTGGCGAAGTGGCCGAAGGCCGAGACATGGGACATGCTGCAGTTTGCGCTGAGGCTCGGGACGCTGCCGCAGGCGGTGGTGACGACGACGCCGCAGTGGACGCCGCTGCTCAAGGCAGTGATCGAGGCACCGGGGACGGTGATGACCAAGGCGCCGACCTCGGCGAACCGGATGCATCTGGCGGAGAGCTTCCTGCGCACGGTGACCGCTCGCTACGCCGGCAGTCATTTCGAGAAGCAGGAGCTCGACGGGGAGATCGTCAGCGACCACCCGGGCGCGTTGTGGACCTGGGGGATGGTCGAGGCGGCGCGGCGGTTGCCGATGCGCGACCTCGACCGGATCGTGGTGGCGGTCGATCCGCCGGTGACGGGGCGCAAGGACTCCGACGAATGCGGGATCGTGGTGGCGGGGGTCTGCTGCGCGGGGCCGCCGCAGACGTGGACCGCCGAGGTGATCGAGGATGGCAGCTTGCAGGGCGCCTCGCCGCAGACCTGGGCGGAACGGGCAGTGGCGCTTTTTCACGCCCATGGCGCCGATCGGCTGGTGGCGGAGGTGAACCAGGGCGGCGACCTGATCGCCCACCTGATCCGCGGAGTCGATCCGATGGTGCCGATCCGGACGGTGCACGCGAGCAAGGGCAAGACCGCACGGGCCGAGCCGGTGGCGGCCCTGTACGAGCAGGGGCGGATACGGCATCGGGCCCCCTTCCCCGGGCTCGACGGGCAGATGACACGAATGACGATGCAGGGCTTCGTCGGCGGCGGCAGTCCCGACCGCGTTGACGCGCTGGTCTGGGCGATCACCGAACTGTTGCTGGTGCCGGCCGCGGCTCACCTGGCGCCGCGCGTCAGGGGGCTTTGAGGCGGAGGGCGTTCGGCTCGGACCTGGTTCGGCGCCCTGCCCGCCTGCGGTTCGGCTGGTCCTTATCGCGAAGGCTGCCGCTCTCGCCTGACAATCGCACGACCTGGCCCGTTTGGGCGCCACCGGCCATGGGCGCGCGCCGCCGCGGGGGGCTTGCCTCGCGCGGGTGACTGGCTTGCCCGAAACATGGCCCTTCGCCGGCCCGGCGGCGGCCGGACGGATCCCGACAGTTGAGGAGCAGGCTGATGGTCTTGCAGTATTTCCGCGCGCCGAAGCCGGCGCCCGAGGCGAAGGCCTCCGCCGCGGCGCCGCTCGTCGCCTTTCAGGGGGCCGGGCGGGCGGCGTGGTCGGCGCGGGACACCGCGACGCTGACGCGGGTCGGTTTCCTCGGCAATCCGGTCGGCTTCCGTTGCGTGAAGATTATCGCGGAGGCGGCCGCGGCCGTGCCGGTGGTGGTGCAGGATGCGGACCGGCGGTTCGACATCCATCCGGTGATCGACCTCCTCGGCGCGCCGAACCCGGGGCAGAGCGGGGCGGCGCTGCTCGAGAATTTCTACGGGCACCTGCTGCTCAGCGGCGACGGCTATCTCGAGGCCGCGGGCACGGGGATCGGGAACGGGCCGCGGGAGCTTTACGTGCTGCGCTCGGACCGGATGAAGGTGGTGCCGGGGAGCGACGGCTGGCCGGTGGCCTACGAGTATTCCGTCGGGGCGCAGAAGCATGTCTTCGAGATGCGGCAGGATCGGGTTCCGGTGCTGCACGTCAAGGGCTTCCATCCGCAGGACGATCACTATGGCCTGTCGCCGTTGACCGCGGCGGCGAGTGCCCTCGACGTGCACAACTCGGCGAGCACCTGGTCGAAGGCGCTGCTCGACAATGCGGCGCGGCCGTCGGGGGCGATCGTCTACAAGGGCGCCGACGGGATGGGGCAGCTGGCCTCGGACCAGTACGCGCGGCTGGTGGAGGAGCTCGAGTCGCACCATCAGGGGGCGCGGAACGCCGGGCGGCCGATGCTGCTGGAGGGCGGGCTCGACTGGAAGCCGATGGGGTTCAGCCCGAGCGACATGGAGTTTCACCGCACCAAGGAGGCGGCGGCGCGGGATGTGGCGCTGGCCTTCGGGGTGCCGCCGATGCTGCTCGGGCTGCCCGGGGACAATACCTACGCCAACTATGCCGAGGCGCACCGGGCCTTCTACCGGCTGACGGTGCTGCCGCTGGTGGCGAAGACGCTGGCGGCGCTGTCGGGGTGGCTGCCGGGCTACTACGGCACCGGGTTCCAGCTTCGCGTCGACTTCGACAACGTGCCGGCGCTGGCCGAGGAGCGCGAGGCGCTGTGGCGGCGGATCACCGCGGCCGGGTTCCTGAGCGACGCCGAGAAGCGGCAGCTCCTCGGGCTGCCGAAGTCTGTGGAGGCGTGATGAGTGCCAATGCCAGCCGCGGCGGCGGATCACGCTTTCTCTACGAGCCTTTCGACGTGGCCAACGCCCGCATCGAAGTGAACGAGCGCATCGCCGAGGAGCGCTGGGCGCAGCTCGAACGCCGCCTCCACCACATGGAGGCGACGCTCGACCGGCTCGAGCGGCGCATGTGGCTCGCCGTCTATGGCGCGGCGTCGCTGATCCTCGCCGACATCGCCTACGGGCTCCTGTCGATCACTGTGTCCTGAGGGAAGGTGCGATGATGCAAGTTCTTGGGCCGCTCGGCCTGCTCGAGACCAAGTTCCGCCGCTTCGACGGCGAGCTGGCGCTCAAGGAGGGCGCCGAGATTTCGGGCTATGCCAGCCTTTTCGGCGCGTCCGACCAGGGCGGCGACGTGGTGCAGCGCGGCGCCTATGGCGGCTCGCTCGCCAAGCTCGCCGGCGCCGGGCGCGGGGTGAAGATGCTTTGGCAGCACGATCCGACCCAGCCGATCGGGGTCTGGGACGAGGTGCGCGAGGACCAGAAGGGTCTGTTCGTGCGCGGACGGCTGCTGCTCGAGGTGCAGGCGGCGCGCGAGGCGCACGTGTTGCTGCAGGCGGGGGCCATCGACGGGCTGTCGATCGGCTACCGCACGCTGCGTGCCGAGAAGGCGGCCGGACAGCGGCTTCTCCACGAGATCGAGCTCTGGGAGGTGTCGCTGGTCACCTTCCCGATGCTTCCAGACGCGCGGGTGCAGACATCCCTCCCGGACGAGGCGGACGAGTCCGTTGCGGACGGGACGGATCTGGCGCGAGCCCTGGCCGAAACCTTCCGCGAGGCCCGGGAACTGCTGGCGTGAGGCACGCCGGCGCCCCTCATCGAGGACCAAGAGAGATGCAGAAGCCTGAAACCAAGTCCCGTGCGGCGGCCGGGCTCGGAGTGAACCCGGCAGCCGAGGTCAAGGCGGCGATGACCGGGTTTCTTACCGAGTTCTCCGCCTTTCAGTCCGAGATCAAGTCGAAGCTCCACGAACAGGAAAGCCGCATCGCCATGCTCGATCGCAAGTCCATCGCCATGAGCCGTCCCCATCTCGCCCGCGCGGCGGACGCCGAGACCCCGCACAAGAAGGCCTTCGGCGCCTATCTGCGCTCGGGCGACGATGGCGGGCTGCGCGGCCTGACCGTCGAGGAGAAGGCGCTGTCGACCGCGGTGGCGGCGGACGGCGGCTATCTGGTCGATCCGCAGACCGCGGCAGAGATCGTCGGCGTGCTGCGCTCGTCCGCCTCGATCCGGACCATTGCCAACGTGGTCAGCGTCGAGTCGAGCGCCTTCGACGTGCTGGTTGACCACACCGACATCGGTGCGGGCTGGGCGACGGAGACCGCTTCGGTGGCCGAGACCGGCACGCCTCAGGTCGACCGGATCTCCATTCCGCTGCACGAGCTGTCGGCGCTGCCGAAGGCGTCGCAGCGGCTGCTCGACGACAGCGCCTTCGACGTCGAGGGCTGGCTGGCGCAGCGGATCGCCGACAAGTTCAGCCGGGCCGAGGCCGCGGCCTTCATCGGCGGCGACGGTATCGACAAGCCGACGGGCTTCCTGCACTACCCGAAGATCGACAACGATCTTTTCGCCTGGGGCTCGCTCGGCTACGTGCCGACCGGTGCGGCGGGTGATTTCTCGTCGGTCGATCCGGCGGATGCGATCGTCGACCTGGTCTATGCGCTCGGCGCCCGCTACCGCGCCAACGGCACCTTCGTGATGAACTCGAAGACCGCCGGCGCGGTGCGCAAGATGAAGGATGCCGACGGGCGGTTCCTGTGGTCGGACGGGCTCGCTGCCGGCGAGCCGGCTCGGCTGATGGGGTATCCGGTGCTGATCGCCGAGGACATGCCCGACATCGCGGCGGGCGCCTTCGCAATTGCCTACGGCGACTTCCGCGCAGGGTATACCGTCGCGGAGCGACCGGATCTGCGCATCCTGCGCGATCCCTTCTCGGCAAAGCCGCACGTGCTGTTCTATGCGACCAAGCGCATCGGTGGCGACGTGAGCGACTTCGCGGCGATCAAGCTTCTGAAATTCGCGGCGGCCTGAGCCGGGGTAACCCGGCGAGCGCCACCCGCGATGGTCCGTTCCGGTTAGCCGGGGCGGACCGGACACACCCCCGTGCTTAACCAGTTGCTGCTCCTCCCTCCGCTCGGGCGGTGCGGGGGTGTGTTCGCCTGACCGGCAGGCCGCCGGCATCGAGGAGTCATCCATGATCCTGACGGAAGTGAGCGCACCGCCGGCGGCGGCGGTGCCGGTGCGCGCCTTCGCCGAGCATCTAGCACTCGGGCGCGGCTTCACCGACGACGGCGCGCAAGACGCGGTGCTCGAACTGTATCTGCGCGCGGCGATGGCGGCGATCGAGGCGCGGCTGGGCCGTGCGCTGCTCGTCCGCGACTTTGCCTGGACGGTGTATTGCTGGCGGGAGGAGTCGCACCAGACGGTGCCGATCGGGCCGGTGCAGGCGGTCGAGTCGGTGACGCTGGTCGGCGCCGATGGTGCGGAGACCGCGGCAGACCCGGAGAGCTGGTCGCTGCTGCGCGACAGCCAGCGGCCGCGGCTGGTCGGGCGGTTCGGGCGCAGCCTGCCGCGGATCCCGCGGTCGGGGCGGGCCGAGATCCGCTTCAGTGCCGGGTTCGGTGTGGCTTGGGACGCGGTGCCTGCGGATCTGCGCGAGGCGGTGTTCCTGCTTGCGGCGCATTTCTACGAGAGCCGCTCGGAGACCGGGGCCGGGATTTCGGGCGGCTCGATGCCCTTCGGGGTGCTGGTGCTGATCGAAGCCTATCGGACGGCGCGTCTCGGCGGGGGCGGCGCGTGATGGCGGCGGTCAGGCTGCTCCGGCGGCTGGTGCTCGAGGAGGCGGAGCCTGTCGCCGACGGCTCGGGCGGGTTTGCGGTGACGTGGATCGCGGTCGGGACGCTGTGGGCCGACGTGACGGCCCGCGCCGGCCGCGAGGACTTCGTCGGGGCGGCGGTGCGGCCGCGGATGAAGTACCGGATCCTCGTGCGCGGGGCCCCGGTCGGGGCGGTGTCGCGGCCGCGGCCCGACCAGCGGCTGCGTGAAGGGGCGCGGGTTTTCGACATCCTGTCGGTGGCCGAGCACGACGCGCGCGGACGCTACCTCGAGATCGTCGCTGAAGAGGGGGTGCTGTCGTGAGCTATGCCTTCGCATCCGGCCTGCAGGCGCGCGTTCATGCGCGGCTGGTGGGCGATGACGCTCTCGCCGCGCTCGTCGGTGGCGCGATCTATGACGCGCCACCGGCGCTAGCGCCTTCCGAGACCGAATACGTGACCATCGGCGAGGAGAGCGTGCGCGACTTCGGAACCAAGACCAGCGACGGCGCGGTCCACGATTTCACGGTGACGGCGCATTCGGGGCGCGACGGCTTCGCCGGGGTGAAGGCAGGTGGCGGCGGCGGTGTGCGCGGCGCTGGTCGACGCGCCGCTGGCGCTCGACGCCGGGCGACTGGTGGCGCTGCGCTTCCTGCGGGCGAGCGCGGAGCGCGGCCGGGCGCCGGTGAAGCGCCGGGTCGTGCTGCGCTTCCGTGCGGTGGTGGACGGGGACTGAGCCTGGAGCGGGCTCGGCATGGCCGGCTCCACCGGAGTCTTTTCGCCGCGATTTCTTAACCATCGGGCGGTTCCCGAGACCGGGAAGCGCTCTTGTCGAGAGGATGAAGGACATGGCGGCCCAGAGAGGCAAGGACCTGCTGCTCAAGCTCGACATGGGCTCGGGCGTGTTCGAGACCGTGGCGGGGCTGCGCGCAACGCGGATCAGCTTCAACGCCGAGACCGTCGACGTGACCAACCTCGGGAGCGAGGGGCGCTGGCGCGAGCTGCTTGCTGGCGCGGGGGTGCGAAGTGCTGCGGTTTCGGGGTCTGGGGTGTTCCGCGACGCGGCGACCGACGAGCGCGCGCGGGCGATCTTCTTTGCCGGGGAAATTCCGGTGTTTCAGGTGATCGTGCCGGACTTCGGGGTGATCGAGGGGCCGTTCCAGCTGACGGCGATCGAATATTCGGGCCAGCACGATGGGGAGGCGACCTACGAGATCAGCCTCGCCTCGGCGGGCGCGCTGGCGTTCACGGCGATCTGATGGCCAATCCGTGGAGGGGCGAGGTGGCGCTCGTCGTCGACGGCGAGCCGAGGACCATGCGGCTGACGCTCGGCGCGCTGGCGGCTCTGGAGGCGGAGCTGAAGAGCGAGTCGCTGATGGAGCTGATCGGGCGGTTCGAGACCGGCGGCTTCCGGGTGCGCGACCTGATCGCATTGTTGGTTGCCGGGTTGAACGGCGGCGGCTGGGCGGTGAGCGAGGCGGAGTTCGTAAGGCGCGGGCTCGACGGCGGGCCGCTGGCGGCGGCCGAGGCGGCAGCGAAGCTGTTGAAGCTGACGTTCAGCCTGCCCGGCGAGGAAGGCCCGGCATGACGCGGATCGACTGGGCCGGGCTGATGCGGCTCGGGCTGGTCGAGCTGAGACTTGCGCCGGATGCCTTCTGGGCGCTGACGCCGGGCGAGCTGCTGCTGATCGCGGGCGTGACGCCAGGGCAAGCGCCGCTGTCGCGGGCTGGGCTGGCGGCCCTGCTTGAGCGGTTTCCGGACCGGCCGCGGCCGACCGTGGGGCCGACCCTGACGGAAAGGATGTGACATGGCGGACTACGAGAGCGACCTCGCCCGGCTCGAGGCGCAGTTCGCGGGGCTCGAAGGCACGCTCGGCGGGCTCGAGGGCGTGGCCGGCGCGTTCCGGCGTGAGCTCGACGGCGTGCAGGGCAGTATGAAGGACGCCGGGCGCGAGGCGAGCGGGATGTCCCGGTCGGTGACATCGTCGCTCCGGCGGGCGTTCGAGGGCGTGATCCTCGACGGCAAGGACCTCGGCCAGGCGTTGGCCGGGGTGGGGCGGAGCCTTTCCGGGGCGGTGCTGAACCAGGCGATGGCGCCTGTGCAGGGGGCGGTCGGGACCGGGTTGCAGTCGCTGTTGTCGGGGATCCTGCCGTTTGCCAAGGGGGCGGCCTTCGGGGCGGGTCGGGTCGCGGCCTTCGCGAAGGGCGGCGTGGTCGACGGGCCGACGAATTTTCCGATGCGCGGCGGAGTTCGGGCTGATGGGCGAGGCCGGGCCGGAGGCGATCATGCCGCTGGCACGCGGCGCCGACGGCCGGCTCGGGGTGCGGGGCGGGGCCGGCGGCGGCGGGGTGTCGGTGACGATGAACATCACGACGCCGGACGCCGAGGGCTTCCGGCGGTCGCAGAGCCAGGTCGCGGCGGAGATGTCCCGCGCCATCTCGCGCGGCCGGCGCAACCTGTGAGGAACCGGGCATGAGCTTTCACGAGGTACGGTTTCCGGCGGCGCTGTCCGCGGGATCGAGCGGCGGGCCGGAGCGGCGGACCGAGATCGTCACGCTGAGCAATGGCTTCGAGGAGCGCAATTCGCCGTGGGCGCAGTCGCGGCGGCGGTATGACGCCGGGCTGGGCGTGCGGTCGCTGGACGACCTGGCGGCGGTGGTCGCCTTCTTCGAGGCGCGGCACGGGCAGTTGCACGGGTTTCGCTGGAAGGACTGGACGGACTTCAAGTCGTGCGCGCCCTCGGGGCAGCCGGCGTCCGGCGACCAGCGTGCTCGGGGTGGGCGACGGGGTTCGGACGCTGTTTGGGCTGCGGAAGGGGTATGCTTCGGGCGCGGAGACCTACTGGCGTGGGATCGCGAAGCCGGTGGCGGGGACGGTGACGGTGGCGGTGGGCGGCGTAGCGCAGGTGGCTGGCGCGGGGTTCGGGGTCGATCCCGAGACCGGGCAGGTGCAGCTGAGCGCCGCGCCAGCGGCGGGGGCAGCGGTGACGGCTGGGTTCGAGTTCGACGTGCCGGTGCGGTTCGATACCGACCGGATCGTCACCAGCATTTCCGGCTTTGTCGCGGGGGAGATCCCGTCCGTGCCGGTCATCGAGGTTCGGCTCTGATGCGTGCGATCGATCCGGAGCTGCAGGCGCGGCTCGACAGCGGGACCACACGGCTGTGTCGGTGCTGGCTGGTGAAGCGCGAGGACGGGGTTGCGTTCGGGTTCACTGACCACGACCGGGATCTCGCCTTCGACGGGGTAAGCTACCGGGCGAGCAGCGGTATGGACGCGAGTGCGCTGCAGACGGCGACGGGGTTGAGCGTCGACAACGCGCAAGCGGTCGGGGCTCTGACTGACGCGGGTGTCAGCGAGGAAGATGTTCGGGCGGGTCGGTATGACCGGGCAGAGATCTGGCACTGGCTGGTGGATTGGGAGCGGCCCGACCTGCGGGTGCTGCTGTTCCGCGGCAGTTTCGGCGAAATCCGGCGGTCGGACGGGGCGTTCGAGGTCGAGCTGCGCGGATTGGCGGAGGCGCTGAATGCGCCGGTGGGGCGGTCGATCCTGCGGACCTGCGACCGGACGCTCGGGGATGCGAAATGCAGGTTCGACGTGGGCCAGCCGGGATTTGCCGGGGAGGGTAGCGTCGCGGCGGGGAGCCGGGGGGCGGCGCTGATCGCCGGTGGCCTCGGGGGTTTCGAGGACGGGTGGTTCACGCAGGGGCGGCTGAGCTGGCTGACCGGGGCGAATGCCGGGCAGACGGGGGCGGTGAAGGCCGACCGGCGGGATGCGTCGGGTGCGCGGCGGGTGACACTGTGGCAGGCGCCGGGGCGGCCGGTGGCGATCGGGGACGGGTTCCGCGTCGTCGCCGGATGCGACAAGCGGGTCGAGACCTGCCGGGCAAAGTTCGACAACCTCTTAAATTTTCGCGGCTTTCCGACGATTCCCGGGGATGACTGGGTGACGGCTTATCCGAAGGAGGGAGAGAACCATGACGGATCGAGCCTCCGGAGTTGATCACGATGCAGGCACGGCGATCGTTGCGCGGGCGCGCGGCTGGATCGGTACGCCCTACCGCCATCAGTCGAGCTGCCGCGGTGCCGGGACCGATTGTCTGGGGCTGCTGCGCGGGCTTTGGCGGGAGACGATCGGGCCAGAGCCGGAGACGGTGCCGGCCTATACGCCCGACTGGTCGGAGCCGAGCCGCAGCGAGGATTTGCTGGCAGCGGCGGACCGGAACCTGGTTCCGGTGGCTGGTGACGAGGCTCGGCCTGGCGACGTGGCGGTGCTGCGGATGCGCGACGGCGGGGTTGCCAAGCATGTCGGCATCCTCGCCCGCTCGGAGCGGGGCGACGCGACGCTGATCCACGCCTACTCGGGACAGGGCGTCGTTGAATCGCCGCTGACGCCGACGTGGGCGCGGCGGATCGCCGGGATCTATCGTTTTCCAGGGAGGAGCTGATGGCAACCCTTCTGCTTTCGGCGGCGGGCGGGGCGCTCGGTGGCGGGCTCGGTGGCTCGGTGGCGGGCCTCGGCATGGCGGCGATCGGCAAGGCTGCGGGGGCGCTGCTTGGGTCGACCATCGACCAGCGCATCCTCGGGGCCGGCTCGGCGCCGGTGGAGACCGGCAAGGTCGAGCGGTTCAGGGTGATGGCGTCGAGCGAGGGCTCGGTGCTGCCGCGGATCTTCGGGCGCTGCAGGGTGGCGGGGCAGATCATCTGGTCGAGCCGCTTCCTCGAGGCGGTGCGGTCGCAGGAGGTCGGCGGCAAGGGCGGCGGGACCACGGTCCGCGAGTTCAGCTATTCGGTGAGCCTCGCGCTGGCGCTCTGCGAGGGCGAGGTGGTGCGGATCGGGCGGATCTGGGCGGACGGGCAGCCCGTTGACCAGGCAGGGTTGACCCTTCGGCTGCACGAAGGCGGAGAGGATCAGCTTGCCGACCCCCTGATCGCGGCGATCGAGGGGGATGCGCCGGCGTATCGGGGCACGGCCTACCTGGTTTTCGAGAACCTCGACCTGACGCCCTTCGGCAACCGCATTCCGCAGTTCAATGTCGAGGTCTTCCGGAGGGTTGGCGAGCTGGAGGGGCGGCCGCGGTCTCCGGCGCTAGACGTGCGCGGGGTCGCGCTGGTGCCGGGGACGGGCGAGTATGTACTGGCGACCGAGCCGGTGCGGTTCCGACGCGGGAAGGGCGAGAGCGTCATCGCGAACGTCCACAACGATCGCGGGCTGCCCGATTTCATCGCGTCGCTGGATCAGATGACGGCAGAGCTTCCGGCGGTGGAGTCGGTGTCGCTCGTTGCGACATGGTTCGGCGACGACCTGCGCTGCGATCGCTGCCGGATCAGGCCAGCGGTGGAGCAGACGGTGGAGGACGGGGACTCGATGCCATGGGTGGTGTCGGGGCAAGGGCGCGGGACGGCGGTGGCGGTAAGCCGGGTCGAGGGGCGACCGATCTTCGGCGGGACGCCGGCGGACCCCTCGGTAATCCAGGCGATCCGGGGCCTGCGCGAGAGCGGGCGGGCGGTGATGTTCTATCCGTTCATCCTGATGGACATTCAGGCGGGGAACGGGCTCACCGACCCTTGGACGGGGGCGGCCGACCAGCCGCCGGTTCCGTGGCGCGGGCGGATTACGCTGGCAACGGCGCCGGGGCGGGTTGGGTCGATGGACAAGACCGTTGCGGCGGCGGCGGCGGTGGCGGGGTTCTTCGGTTCGGCGCAGCGGAGTGATTTCCATGCGGTGGGCGGGACAGTCACCTACAGCGGTCCGGAGGAGTGGTCGTATCGGCGCTTCGTCCTGCACTACGCGCATCTTTGTGCGCTCGCTGGTGGGGTGGAGGCATTTTGTGTCGGGTCTGAACTTCGCGGGCTCACGCATGTCCGCGATGGAGTTGGCGGGTATCCGGCCGTGAGCGCGCTCATCGCGCTGGCGGAAGAGGTTCGGCTGATCCTGCCCGAAGCGAAGATCGGGTATGCGGCAGACTGGTCTGAGTACTTCGGCCATCAGCCGGCCGACGGGTCGGGGGACGCGGTCTTTCATCTCGATCCGCTGTGGGCTTCGGATGCTGTCGATTTCGTCGGCATCGACAATTACATGCCGTTGTCGGACTGGCGCGATGGCTCCGACCATGCCGATGCGGCGGCGGGCTCGATCTACGATCTCGACTACCTGCGTGGGAACGTCGCCGGCGGCGAGGGGTATGACTGGTACTATGCGAGTGCCGCGGACCGGACGGCGCAGGTGCGGACGCTCGATCGTCGATGGGACTTACGGCGAGGACTGGATCTTTCGCTACAAGGATTTGGTGAGCTGGTGGTCGCGGCCGCACGTCAATCGGCTGGGCGGGGTCAAGGTAGGCGAGGCGACGGCATGGGAGCCGCGGTCGAAGCCAATCTGGTTCACCGAACTCGGCTGCGGCGCGGTCGACAAGGGGACGAACCAGCCGAACGTCTTTTTTGATCCGAAGTCGTCAGAGAGCTTCTTTCCCTATTTCTCGACGGGCGCCCGGGACGACTTCATCCAATACCGCTATCTGCAGGCGACCTTCGCGCATTGGCAGGATCCGGCAAACAATCCAGTGTCGGAGATCTACGGCGGTGCGATGGTGGACCTGTCGCGGGCGCACGTCTGGGCCTGGGACGCGCGGCCATGGCCGGACTTTCCCGACCGAGACGAGGTTTGGTCGGACGGGGCAAACCATGCGCGGGGACACTGGCTCAACGGGCGGGCGACAGTGGCGTCGCTCGCGGACGTAGTGGCAGAGGTGTCGGCCCGGAGCGGGCTCGCCGACGTAGACGTGGAGCGGCTGCACGGCGCGATCACGGGGTATCAGATCGAGGCGGTGGAGTGCGGGCGGCAGAGCTTGCAGCCATTGATGCTGGCCTATGGTTTCGACAGCACGGCAATCGACGAGCGGCTCGTGTTCGCGAACCGGGGCGCTTCGGTGGTGCGGTCGGTGACGCGCGACGATCTCGTGGCTCGGAGCGGTCAGGGGGACCTGGCAATGGCGCGGCTTCCAGCGGCGGAGACCGCTGACCGGGTGGCGGTGGGCTTCGTCCGGGCAGACTCGGACTACGGGTCCGGGGCGGTCGAGGCGCTTGCGCCGGATGCTGCGGAGCCGAGCACGGATCGGATGGCCTTTGCGCTGGTTCTGACCGAAGGCGAGGCGACGGCGATCGCAGAGCGGGCTCTGGCGGAGGGGCGGATTGCCCGAGACGGGCTCGACTGCGCGCTGCCGCCCTCTCTGCTGGCACTGACACCTGGGGATTTGATCGAGATCGAGGGCGGCGACCTCTACCGGATCGACCGGATCGAGGAACTCGGGCATCGGGCGGTCACGGCGGTTCGGGCCGAGCCCGGGGTCTACGAGAGCGTCGCACGGGAGGAGCGGCGGAGCGGGGGGCGGGGAATTGAGGCCCCGGGACTGGTGGGTGTGGCGTTTCTCGACCTGCCGCTTATGACCGGGTCGGAGGATCCGGGGGCGCCGCATCTGGCGGTGAGCGCGAAGCCGTGGACGGGAGCGGTGGCAGTCTATTCGGCGAGCAACGACTTCGGCTACAGGCTCGACCGTGAGATGCGGCGGCCGGCGACGATGGGCTCACTGCTCGAGCCATTGCCGAGCGGGCAGGCGGGGCTGTGGATGCGCGCGTCGGTTCTGGTGAAGGTATCCGGTGCGTTGGAAAGCCGGAGCGAGGAGGAGGTCCTTGGCGGCGCGAACGGCGCGGCGCTTCGGTCGCCGGACGGCGGCGACTGCGAGGTGATCCAGTTCACGAGCGCCGAGTTGGTGGCCCCGGGGGAGTATCGGATCGGTGGCCTCCTGCGTGGGCAGGCGGGGACCGATGCAGCGATGCCCGAGGTATGGCCGGTGGGGACCGAGATCGTGGTGATCGATGGGGCGGTGCAGCAGGTCGGGCTGGCGGCGTCGGCGCGGGGACTGGAGCGGCATTTTCGAATCGGGCCGGCGACGCGGTCCTACGATGATCCGAGCTACTTGCATCTCGTAGAGACCTTCGAGGGGGTGGGCCTCAGACCCTATCGTCCGGGGCATCTGGCGGCGACCCGACGCGCGGACGGGTCGATCGAGGCGCGGTGGTTTCGGCGGACGCGTATCGACGGAGACAGTTGGCTCGGGATCGACGTGCCTCTCGGGGAGGAGGCGGAGGTCTATCTGGTTCGGGTCCGCGCTGGGTCGCCGGTGGTTCGGGAAAGCGAAGTTACGGCACCACTGTACGTCTACACCGCCGCCGAGCAGGCCGAGGATGGCGTGGCAGGCGCGGTGACGTTGGAGGTTGCGCAGGTTTCCGCCCGTTTCGGGGCAGGGCCGTTCGAAAGGATCGAAGTCGATGGCTAGGACGTCACAGCTACAACTGCCGCTCATTCTGCCGGCGCAGGCGCAGAAGCACGTCACGGTCAACGAGGCGCTGGCCAGGCTCGACGCGGTCGCGCAACTCCGAGTGGTTTCCTCGGTCGTTGCGGCACCTCCAACCGCGGCGGGCGACGGCACGAGCTATCTCGTTCCCGACGGAGCGGGCGATGCTTGGGCGGGGATGGACGGCCGCATCGCAGTTAGGGCGAACGGCGGATGGGTATTCCTGTCACCGCGAGCAGGATGGCGGGCTTGGGATGAGAGCAGGTCCGGGACGCTGATTCATGATGGAACGCGCTGGGTGGCGGACGCGATAGTCGTGTCGCCGCACGGGGCGGGGACGGCCTGGCAAGTAGCGGAGTTCGATCATGCGGTAACGGAAGGCGCAACGAACACCACTTTGGTGTCGATTCCGAGCCACAGCCAGGTCATCGCGGTCAGCGGGCGCGTTATCACGGGCCTATCGGGGACCGGGGTAACCGGCTGGAGAATTGGCGTCTCAGGCTCGGACAATCGCTATGGAAGCGGCATCGGGACGGGCGCTGGTTCCTCGGTGGTCGGTCTCAGCGGGTCGCCGCTGACCTACTATGCATCGACGCCGTTGCTGCTAACAGCCGAGGGAGGCGTGTTCGCTTCGGGGACGATCCGGTTGGCCGTGCACCTGCTGACGATCCAACCGCCGCGTGCCGCTTAAAGCTTTGCAGTTATCCGGACTTGATTTTCGGGCGCTGTCGGACAAGTTTCCGCCGTAGGGGTAGGGTGGAGAACAGTCGATGGCGCAAACGCATCCGAGTATTGCCAGCGTGGACCCGGTTTGGTCGACGATCCGCAGGGAAGCCGAGCAGGTCGCGATTGACGAGCCGCTTATGGCGAGCCTCGTCCACGCCGGTATCCTGCACCATAGCAGCCTGGAGAGGGCGCTGAGCTTCAGGATCGCCCAGAAGCTCGCGTCGCCGGAAATGAGCGATCTGATCCTGCGGGAGATCGTCGACGAGGCCTATCACTGGGATCCACGCCTCGGCGTTGCTGCCCGGGCAGACATCATCGCGGTTTTCGACCGTGACCCGGCTTGCCACCGGTATCTTCAGCCACTTCTTTTCTTCAAAGGATTCCAAGCACTACAGTGCTATCGGATCGGGCACTGGCTTTGGCAGGAGCGGCGCCGGGACATGGCGTACTTCATCCAGATGCGGACGTCGGAGGTCTTTGGCGTCGATATCCATCCGGCTGCTCGGATGGGGCGAGGCGTCATGATCGACCATGCCCACTCCATCGTCATCGGCGAGACGGCAGTGGTCGGCGACAACGTCTCGATGCTGCATTCCGTGACGCTCGGCGGCACCGGCAAAGAAGACGGCGACCGGCATCCAAAGATCGGTGACGGCGTGCTCATCGGCGCCGGGGCAGCGGTGCTCGGGAACATTCACGTGGGGCACTGCAGCCGTATCGCTGCGGGCTCGGTCGTCCTCGAAGAAGTGCCGCCGTGCAAGACCGTCGCCGGGGTACCGGCGCGAATCGTTGGCGAGGCCGGCTGCGCCGAGCCGTCGAAGAGCATGGATCATCTGATCCGAAGCGCCAGTCATCTTGTAGTGACTGGATCGGGGCCGCGGGCTTGGTTCGCGCGCGGCCCCGACTATCAGGCGAGCATTCCGATGGGATGCTCGATGTGTTCTTTCACGGCAGCGAGGAACGCAGCGCCGAGGGCGCCGTCGATGACCCTGTGATCGACGGACAGGGTGAGCGACATGACCGTCGCGACCTCGATCTCCCCCCCGCTGCCGACGACCGGCTTCGAGACGCCGGCGCCGACCGCAAGGATCGAGGCGTGGGGCGGGTTAATCACCGCATCGAAGTTCTCGACGCCCATCATCCCGAGGTTGGAGATTGCGAAGCTGCCGCCCTGGTATTCGTGGGGAGCGAGCTTGCGGGTTCGCGCCCGAGCTGCGAGGTCCTTCATCTCGGCCGAGAGCGCCGAAAGGGTCTTCTTGTCGGCGTCCCGCAAGACCGGGGTAAAAAGGCCGCCTTCGATGGCGACCGCGACGGCCACATCCGAAGGCTTCAGCTTCAACACTCGGTCACCGGCCCAGACGGCGTTGCAGTCGGGCACCTGCTGGAGCGCGAGCGCACAAGCCTTAATGATGAAGTCGTTGACCGACAGCTTCACGCCACGCGCTTCGAGCTCCTTGTTGATCTTGGAGCGGAAGGCGAGGAGCGCATCGAGCCTGACGTCGCGCCGCAGGTAGAAGTGCGGAATGGTCTGCTTGGCTTCGGTCAGACGGGCGGCGATCGTCCTGCGCATCCCGTCGAGTTTCACTTCCTCGAACTCGCGGTCAGCGTAGATCTTTTTGACTGCCTCCGCGTCCGGCGAAGCCGGCGCCGGCGCCTTCGTAGCCGCGGGAGCCGAGACCGAAGTCGGCATCTCTGCGGCGGGTGCCTTGGCACCGGGCTTGGCCGATTCAACGTCGGCCTTGACGATGCGCCCATTCGGGCCGGTGCCGGTCACGGCGTCCAGATCCAAGCCCTTCTCGCCCGCGATGCGTCGGGCAAGCGGCGAGGCGAAGACCCGGTGGCCGCTTTGGGCGGCGGCCGGCTGAGGTGAAGCGGCACTGGCCGCGGCGGGAGCCGCCGCTGCCAGCGGTGCGGCAGCTGGTGCAGCGGCCGGCTTCGCGGCGGGGGACGGAGAGTCGAGCGCGTCGGTGCTCTCGCCCTCCTCAAGGAGGACTGCGATCAGATCGTTGACCTTAACCCCTTCCGTTCCCTCAGGAACGACGAGCTTTCCAATCGTTCCCTCGTCGACGGCCTCGAACTCCATCGTAGCTTTATCGGTCTCGATCTCGGCCAGGATGGCACCGGATGTGACTTTATCGCCTTCCTTGACCAGCCATTTCGAGAGGGTACCCTCCTCCATCGTCGGAGAAAGTGCCGGCATCAGAATGTTGATGGGCATGGTGCCGTCCCTCAGCGATATGTCACGGATTTCACGGCGGCGATGACATCCGCCGTCGTGAGGAGAGCGAGTTTTTCGAGGTTCGCGGCGTACGGCATCGGCACGTCCTTGCCCGTGCAGTTGATGACCGGAGCGTCAAGGAAGTCGAACGCCTTCTGCATCAGCACGGCCGAGAGGTGATTGCCGATTGCGCAGACGGGGAAGCCTTCTTCGACGGTTACGCAGCGGTTCGTCTTTTTCACCGAGGCGATGACGGCCTCCGTATCGAGCGGGCGGAGGGAGCGCAGGTCGATGACCTCGGCGGAGATGCCCTCCTTCGCTAGTTCCTCGGCTGCCTGGAGCGAGTAGGTCATCCCGATCCCGAAGCTGACGATGGTCACGTCGGTGCCGGCACGCGCAACCCGCGCCTTGCCGATCGGAACGGTGAAGTCCTCGAGCTCGGGCACGTCGAAGCTGCGGCCGTAGAGAATTTCGTTCTCTAGAACGATGACCGGGTTCGGATCGCGGATCGCCGACTTCAGCAAGCCCTTCGCATCGGCCGCCGTATAGGGCTGGACGACCTTTAGGCCCGGGATCTGCGCGTACATCGATGCGAAGTCGTGGCTGTGCTGGGCACCAACACGGGCTGCGGCGCCATTCGGGCCGCGGAAGACGATCGGCGATCCCATCTGGCCACCCGACATATAGAGTGTTTTCGCCGCCGAGTTGATGATGTGGTCGATCGCCTGGAGGGCGAAGTTGAACGTCATGAACTCGACGATCGGCCGGAGACCGGCGAAAGCCGCACCGACGGCTAGGCCGGCGAAGCCATGTTCGGTGATCGGGGTATCGATTACGCGCCGCCCGCCAAACTCGTCGAGGAGACCTTGGCTGATCTTGTAGGCCCCCTGGTACTCGGCGACCTCCTCTCCCATCAGGAAGACGTTGTCGTCGCGGCGCATCTCCTCGGCCATCGCGTCGCGAAGGGCCTCGCGGACAGTCTGGCTCTTAAAGGTCGTTCCCGGCGGAACTTCGGGCTCCGGGGCGGGCTCCGCGCGAGCCACCGCGGGCTGGGACGGCATTGCAGCCGCAGGCGCCTCTTCAGAACTCGGTTACGGTCTCGGCGCTTCCAACCGGCGACTCGGCCGCTGAGGCGTCCTCACCGTCCTCGAGAATCACGGCGATCGGCGTGTTAACCTTCACGCCCTCCGTGCCCTCTTCGATGAGGATTTTTCCGACCGTCCCCTCATCGATGGCCTCGAACTCCATCGTGGCCTTGTCAGTTTCGATCTCGGCGATGATCTGGCCGGACGATACTGTATCACCCACCTTGACCAACCACTTCGCGAGCGTGCCCTCCTCCATCGTCGGAGACAGGGCGGGCATCAGGATCTGCGTCGCCATCTTTCCCTCTCCCTCAAACGTAGACGTCGGTCCAGAGCTCGGCCACATCGGGCTCCGGGCTCTCCTGCGCAAACTGCGCCGCCTCGTTGATTGTTGCCTTGGTGTCGCGGTCGACAGCCTTGAGTTCTTCGTCAGTGGCCAGTTTGGCCGAAATGAGCAGATCGCGCACGTGGTCGATCGGGTCGCGCTCCTCCCGCATCTTCTGCACCTCTTCCCGGGTCCGGTATTTGGCCGGGTCGGACATCGAGTGGCCGCGGTAGCGATAGGTGTTCATCTCAAGGATGTAAGGGCCGTTGCCGGTGCGGCAGTGATCGACGGCCTTGATACCGGCCTCGCGAACGGCCAGCACGTCCATTCCGTCCACGGCCTCGCCCGGAATGCCGAAGGCGGCACCGCGGGTATAGAGAGCGGGCGACGAAGAGGCACGCTTCAGTGACGTGCCCATCGCGTACTGGTTGTTCTCGATGACGAATATCACCGGCAGCTTCCAGAGACTCGCCATATTGAATGTCTCGTAGACCTGGCCCTGATTTGCCGCGCCATCGCCAAAATAGGTGAAGGCGACGTTATCGTTGCCGCGATATTTGTTCGCGAACGCAAGACCTGCGCCGATCGGGACGTTGGCGCCGACGATGCCGTGCCCGCCGTAGAAGTGCTTCTCCTTCGAGAACATGTGCATCGAGCCACCCTTGCCGTGGCTGTAGCCGCCCGAGCGGCCGGTGAGCTCGGCCATCACGCCCTTCGGATCCATGCCGCAGGCGAGCATGTGCCCATGGTCGCGGTAGGTTGTAACCCGCTGGTCACCATCCTTGGTCGTGGACTCCAGGCCGACGACCACCGCCTCCTGACCGATGTAGAGATGGCAGAAGCCACCGATCAGGCCCATGCCGTAGAGCTGACCCGCCTTTTCCTCGAAACGGCGAATGAGAAGCATCTCGCGGTAGTAGCCGAGAAGCTCGTCCTTGGACGCGTTTGGTTTCGCGGCGCGGCGCGTCGTTACCATCGGCGGATCCCCCCTCGCTTGTAGTTTAGCCTTAAACCAATGCGATTATAGCGCCGCTGACGGCGGTGGAAACCCCCGAAATCGTCTGCGAAATCTCGCGTCTATCGAACGATGATCTCGTCGGGACGCGCCAGCCCCAGCACCTTGCGAGCCTGCTCGTCGAGTTCGTCGAAATCGATCTGCCCTGCAGTGAGACGTCCCGTCTTGTTGGCGATGGCGGCGCGCTCGGCCTGAAGGGCGGAGAGTTGCTCCTGCAGCCGATGCTCGTCCGCCTCGACCTTGAGCAAGCTGAACAGTCCATGCTCCCCCTGGAGCGCAGCGAAGGTCAGGTAGCAGATAAGCGCAATGGCGACACCGGCGAAGACCGTGCCGCCAAAGCCCCCGCGGCGGGGCTCATTTTCCTGGTACATTGCGGTTCTGACGCCCGTTTTGTCACTGCTCTTCCGGCAGAATGACAGATCTCCGGGCGTCAGGAAAGGCCGGTGCGTCAGGCGCGGCCCTTGTAGATCTCCACGAGCTTGTCGAGCATCGCCATCGCGTCCTCGCGGGAGCGCTGGAATGTGTTCCGGCCGATGATCGACCCGTTTCCACCGCCATCGCGGATGGCGCGCGCGTCGTCGTAGACCGAGTCCTCGCCCTTCGCCGCTCCGCCGGAGAAGACGACGATCCGGCGCCCTCCGAACGAGGCTTGCATGCAGTGACGCACACGCGCAGCCGGCGACGCGACGTCGATGCCGTACTTCTCGTAGACCTTCTTCGCCTCGGCCTGCTCGAGGTGCTCGGTCGAGAGCTTGATCTTGATGATGTGCGCGCCGAGCAGCGCCGCAATCTGTGCCGCGTAGGCGCCGACGTCGATCGACAGTCTCGCCTGCCTTCGACAAATCCTCACCGCGCGGGTAGGACCAGATCACCGTCGCGATGCCCTTGGCCGCCGCCTCCTCGCGCATCGACGAGATATCCTCGAACATGTCGAGGCCCTCTGACGAGCCCGGGTAGATGGTGAAGCCGATCGCCGCGCAGCCGAGACGCAGCGCGTCGTCGACCGACCCGGTGATCGCCTGATTGAACGGCGCCGAGCCCGGAACCAGCGAGTTCGACGAATTCACCTTCAGGATCGTCGGGATCTGACCGGCGAAGGTGTCGGCGCCGGTCTCGATCATGCCGAGCGGCGCCGCGTAGGCGTTCAGGCCGGCATCGATCGCGAGCTGATAGTGATAGTGCGGGTCATAAGCCGCCGGATTCGGTGCGAAGCTGCGCGCCGGACCGTGCTCGAAACCCTGATCAACCGGAAGAATAATCACCTTGCCAGTGCCGCCGAGGCGGCCCTGCATCAGAATCCGGGCGAGGTTGCCCTTTACCCCCGGATTGTCGAACTCGTAAAAACTCAGGATTTTCTGTACGGAGCGGGAAACCTTCATCGTCGTCCTTCGGTTGCTTGGGAAAGCTCAGGGCTGTTCGAGGGCGGCCACACCGGGCAGCGTCTTGCCTTCCAGCCATTCAAGGAAGGCGCCGCCCGCCGTGGATACATAGGTAAAGGCGCCGGTCGAGCCGCTCGCGTTGAGCGCAGCGACCGTGTCACCGCCCCCAGCGACCGACAGCAGGCGCCCCGCCTTGGTGAGCGCCGCCGCCTCGCGGGCCGCCGCGTCCGTCGCCGCATTGAACGGCGGCACCTCGAAGGCGCCGAGAGGGCCGTTCCACACCAGCGTCCGCGACTGGCCGAAGGCCTCGACGATCTTTGCGATCGACGCGGGCCCGGCATCGAGGATCATCGCGTCGGACGGGCAGGCGTCGGCCGCCACCACCGCGCTCTCCGCACCCGCCTTGAACTCCCGTGCCACGACGACGTCGGAGGGCAGCAGGATCGTGCATCCGGCTGCTTCGGCCTTCACCATGATCTCGCGCGCCGTGCCGGCGAGATCGTGCTCGCAGAGCGACTTGCCAACGTCGATCCCCTGCGCCGCGAGGAAGGTGTTCGCCATTCCTCCACCGATCACCAGCGTGTCGACCCGCCCGACCAGGTTGCCGAGAAGCTCGAGCTTGGTCGAGACCTTGGCGCCGCCGACCACCGCCACGACCGGGCGCTCCGGCTTGCCGAGGGCCTTCTCCAGCGCCTCGAGTTCAGCCTGCATCAGCCGTCCCGCGCAGGAGGGCAGCAGATGCGCGATACCCTCCGTCGAGGCGTGCGCGCGATGCGCGGCCGAAAAGGCGTCGTTGCAGTACACGTCCCCTAGCGACGCCAGCGATGCCGCGAACGACGGATCGTTCTTTTCCTCGCCTGCATGAAAACGCGTGTTCTCCAGCAGGAGCACGCCATCCTCCGGAAGGGCCGCCACTGCCGCCTCGGCGACCGGTCCGACGCAATCCTCCCCGAAGGCAACCTTCTGCCCGAGCGCCTCCTCGAGCGCCGGCAGCACGACCTTGAGGCTCATCCCCGGCACGACCTTGCCCTTCGGCCGGTCGAAGTGGGCGAGCAGCACCGGCTTGCCGCCTCTGGCGAGGATGTCCTTCACCGTTGGCACGATGCGCTCGATGCGGGTCGCGTCCGTGACCTTGCCGTCCTCGACCGGGACGTTGATGTCCACCCGGGTCAGCACGATCTTCCCGGCGAGGTCCATGTCGTCGAGCGTCTTCCAGGTCACGTCGGCACTCCCCATTCTCCGCGTCTCCGCGGTCTCAGACCAGTGCCTCGACCTTAGCCGCCACGGCCTCGGCGGTGATGCCGAAGTGCGGATAGAGCTCCTCGATCGGACCCGACGCGCCAAAGCCGGTCATCCCGACGAACCCGGCTTTCTTTTCAGACCCACGCTCGCCGCAGAGCCAGCGGTCCCAGCCGAACCCCGAAGCCGCCTCGACCGCGACGCGCGCCGGACCGGCGGGCAGCACGCTCTTGCGATACTTCTCGTCCTGCGCCGCGAAGAGCTCCCAGCACGGCATCGAGACGACGCGGGTACCGATTCCCTTGCGCTCGAGCAACGTCCGTGCGTTCAGCGCGATCTCCACCTCGGAGCCCGTCGCCAGCAGGATCGCCCGCCGCCGGGCCACCGCCTCCTCCAGCACGTAGGCGCCGCGGGCGGTCAGGTTCTGCCGCATGTGCCTCGTCCGCACCGTCGGCAGGTTCTGTCGCGTCAGCGCCAGAATGGACGGCGCCCCGGGCATCGTCAGCGCGATCTCCCACGCCTCCGCCGTCTCGACCGTATCCGCCGGGCGGAAGACGTGCATGTTCGGCAGCGCCCGCAACGCCGCCAGATGCTCGACCGGCTGGTGCGTCGGCCCGTCCTCGCCGAGCCCGATCGAGTCGTGCGTCAGCACGTAAACGACGCGGATGCCCATCAACGCCGACAGGCGGATCGCCCCGCGCGCATAGTCGCTGAAGACGAGGAAGGTGCCGCCATAGGGCGCCAGGCCGCCATGGACCGCGATGCCGTTCATCGCCGCCGCCATCCCGTGCTCGCGGATGCCGTAGTGGATGTAGCGCCCGCCCCGGTTCTCCGCGTCGAAGACGCCGAGCCCCTTGGTCAGCGTATTGTTCGAGCCGGTCAGGTCCGCGGACCCGCCCAGAGTCTCGGGCATCACCGCGTTGATGACCTCGAGCACCATCTCCGACGACTTGCGTGTCGCGACCTTGGGTGCCGACTCCGACGTCGCCTTGCGGAAGGCCGCCAGCGCGGAGGCGAGCTTCTTCGGCGGCTCGCCGGCAATCACCCGCTCGAATTCCGCCTGCTTGGCCCCCGAGAGCTTGCCGAGGCTCTCCCTCCACGCCGCGTGCGCGTTCTGCCCCTGCGCGCCGATCGCGCGCCAGGCGTCCAGCACGTCCGCCGGGATCTCGAAGGGCGGCCACGACCAGCCATAGATCTCGCGGACCTTGGCGATCTCTTCGGCACCGAGCGGCGAGCCGTGCGCCGCCTTGGTGTCCTGCTTCGTCGGCGCCCCATAGCCGATGTGCGTCCGGCAGTCGATGAACGCCGGCCACTCGCTGGCCTTGGCCTCGACGATCGCGCGCTCGATGTCGTCGGGATCGTGCCCGTCGCACTCGTGCACCGACCAGCCGGAAGCCGCGAACCGCTGCTTCTGGTCGGTCACGTCGGAGAGGATCACCTTCCCGTCGATCGAAATGCCGTTGTTGTCCCAGAAGACGATCAGCTTCGACAGCTTCTGCTTGCCCGCGAGGCCGATCGCCTCGTGGCTGATCCCCTCCATCAGGCAGCCGTCCCCGGCGATGACCCAGGTGTGGTGATCGACGACCTTGCGCCCGAAGCGCGCCGCGAGCGCCTGCTCGGCGATCGCCATGCCGACGGCGTTGGCCAGGCCCTGGCCGAGCGGCCCGGTGGTGGTCTCGATGCCGTTGTTCGGGTGGCGTTCGGGATGGCCCTCGGTCTTCGAGCCGAGCTGCCGGAAGCGCTTTATCTCGTCGATGCTCATCCCCGGGTAGCCGGTCAGGTAGAGCAGCCCGTAAAGCAGCATGGAGCCGTGCCCGGCGGAAAGCACAAAGCGGTCGCGGTCCGGCCAGTTCGGCGCGCTCGCGTCGAACTTCAGGTGCCGCTCGAAAAGCACCGTCGCGACATCGGCCATGCCCATCGGCATCCCCGGGTGTCCCGAGTTCGCCTTCTGCACCGCGTCCATCGCCAGGACCCGCAGCGCCGCAGCCTTGTTCCAATGCTCGGGATGGCGCCGGCGGAGTTCGGAGATGTCCACGGAGAGACCCTTTCCTGTGCGCAGGCCGGCCCCGGGCCGGCTGAACCACGGGCACTGATACCAATCCGGACCCCTCGGTCAAGGCGCATTTGCCCGTTTCTCGACCACCGGCGGCCATCCGGCCCGCCGCTGGCAAGCGCAGGTAACGACAGATTGCATTGTCCTACGCCGCTGGCCTAAAACGGACGCGTCCAGATCGAAAGCGCACCGATGAGTCAGATCACCGAGCTCGAATCCCAGCTTGCGGAGGCCCTGGATCGCCTCCGCGCTGCACTGGCCGCGCGGGAGGCCGTCCCGGTGGCAGAGTCCGACGAACCGGCGCTGCGTGAGCGGATTTCCGCGCTCGAGGCCGAAAAGGCCGAGATGGCCGACGAACTCGAACGGCTGCGGATCAAGCGGGACAAGGACGTCGCCGCGCTCGACGACCTGATCGCCCAGTTGAAGCCCCTGATCGCGGAGGCCTGAAATGCCCGAACTCATCCTGGAGATCGGTGGCCGCGTCTACGAGGTCGCCTGCGAGAGCGGCCAGGAGCCGTCCCTCGAACGCGCCGCCCGCCTGCTCGACATCGAGGCCGCGCGCCTCGGCGAAGAGGGCCGCACCATCGAGAAGCGAATGCTGCTCCTGTCCGGCCTGATGCTCGGCGACACGATGACCGCCCTCACCGCCGAGCTCCGCGCCACCGAGGAGCGCCTCCGCCAGACCGAGGAGCGCGCCCGCATCGCCGAAGCCAAGTCCGCGATGCTCGCCGCCAACGCCCTCAAGCACGAGACCGAGACCTCGCACCGCTTCTCGATTTCCGAGGTCGAGGCGGTGCGCGAGGAAAACGAGGCCGCCGCCATGCTGATCGGCCAGGTCGTCGCCGAGATCAACGCCCTCGCCGAAGCCGTCGAAGCCTCGGCCTGAGCCCCACCCTCAGCGGCGCCGCTCCGCGGCGCCGCGCTGGTCCAGCCACCAGACCGCAAGCCAGCAGGCGAGCGCCCAGGCCGCACCCGCCGCCCAGCCAGCCAGCACATCCGTCGGCCAGTGGACGCCGAGATAGATCCGGCTGACCCCGACGAGAACGGTGACGAAGGTCGCCAGCGCAAACAGATAGATCCTGAGCGCCCGCGTCGGCTGCACCCGCGCCAGCATCGCGGCCAGCGTCAGGTAGGTCACCGCCGCCATCATCGCGTGGCCGGACGGAAAGCTCGCCGTATAGACCTCCGTCGCGTGCGGCACGAGGTCGGGGCGCGGCCGGTCGAACCCCCGCTTGAAGAGCGTGCTGAACGCGATCCCACCGCCCACCGAAACCAGCACGCGCACCATCGACCGCCGCTTGCCCGCCAGCCAGAGGTAGCCGGCGGAGGCCAGCGTCAGGCCGACGAGAAAGGTCATGCTGCCCAGCGCCGTCACGTCGCGCGCCATCTCCTCCACCCAACCGGGCCCGAGCGGGTCGGCGTGGTCCGCAGGATTGCGCAGACTGAGCAGGACCGTCGTGTCGAAGTTCGTCGCCTCGCCCTCGCGAACCTCGTCGGCCAGCTGGACGAAAGCCCAGACACAGACCGCCGTGACCAGAATGACGAACAGCGCCCGCGGCTCGACGGCCTGCGTCACCCGTCGCACCAGCCAGCGCGGGCCGGAACCCCATCCCATCAGCCGAGCACGAACACCCGCGACGGGTGCAGCGCCCCCGCCCGCCACGCGCCGACGGCGACCGGCTGGCCGCCGCGGCTCGCCCACACGGTCGCCCCCTCCGGCACACCCGCGGGCACCGGCAACGGCATCGCGTTCCCGTTGAGCAACCGCCCGGCCGCATGGTCCGGGCAGGCGATCTCCGGCAATCCCGCCAGCGCCACCTGAACCGGCAGCAGCCGGGCTTCGAGCGCCGGCGTGCGCGCCTCCGCAATGAGGCTCTCCCAGCTCACCGCCTGCGCAAGATCGAAAGGTCCCGACCAGAGCCGCCGCAGCCCCGTAACGTGCCCGAGGCACCCGAGCCGCGCCCCGAGGTCACGCGCGATGCTGCGCACGTAGCCGCCCTTCCCGCACACCATCTCCAGCACGGCCGTGTCGCGGTCGGGCATCTCCACCAGCTCCAGCCGCTCGACCGTCAGCGGCCGCGCCGCCAGATCGAGCACCTCGCCGGCCCGCGCCAATGCATAGGCCCGCTCCCCGTCGACCTTCACCGCCGAAACCTGCGGCGGCACCTGCAGAATGTCCCCGGTAAACTCGGTCAGCGCCGCAATGATGGCGTCGGCATCAGGCCGAAGCTCGGAGGTCGCGATCACCGCACCCTCGGCGTCGTCGGTCGCCGTCGCCTCCCCCCAGCGCACCGTGAAACGATACGCCTTGCGGGCGTCGGTCACGTAGGGAACCGTCTTGGTCGCCTCCCCGAACGCGAGCGCCAGCAACCCGGTCGCCGCCGGATCGAGCGTCCCGGCGTGACCGGCCTTGGCGGCCTCGAGCGCCCACTTGGCCTTGGCGACCACCGCTGCCGAGGTGATCCCCGACGGCTTGTCGACGATCAGCCAGCCGTGGACCGGCCTGCCGCGCTTGCCCCGCGCCATGGCGTCAATCCTCGATGTCGCGCCGGACGTCGGGCGAGCCGAGAATCTCGCGCGTCCGGTCCATCTGGTCGAAGCGCATGTCGGGCCGGAACGCCAGCTCCGGGGAGAAACGCAGGTCGATGCGGTCGGTCACCAGCCGGCGCAGCTCGACGCGATTGCGCCCGAGCGCCCGCACCACCTCGGCCGTGTTGACCCCGCCGAGCGGCATGACATAGGCCGTCGCCTGGCGCAGGTCGGGCGAGACCCGCACCTCCGCCACCGTCACCGACACGCGCGCAAGCTCAGGATCGTGCAACTCGCCCCGCGCGAGGATGTCCGACAAGGCGCGCCGAATGACCTCGCCCACGCGAAGCTGGCGCTGGCCCGGGGAACTGCTGTCGGTCGGAGGTCTTGTCTTTGCCATGGGGCTCAGATCCTATCGGGGCCGTCCGGAGTCAAGGGTCGAGGGGAGAAACCGCATGGCGGATGAAGTCGGAATAGCGGTGGTCGGCCTGTCCGGCAGGATGGGCCGCCTGCTCGCGCGCGAGGTGATCGCGACGCCCGGCGCCACGCTCAGCGGCGCCACCGTGCGCCCGGGCCACGCCTGGATCGGCAAGGATGTCGGCGAGGTTCTCGGCGGCGCCCCGGTCGGCGTCCTCGTCGAGGACGACCCGCTCGAAGTCTTCGCCCGCAGCCAGGCGGTACTCGACTTCACATCGCCCGCCGCCACCGTTGCCAACGCCGAGCTGGCCGCCCAGGCGCGCCTCGTCCACGTGATCGGGACCACCGGCCTCGAGCGCAAGGATCTCGAGCGCCTCGCCGCCGCCGCCCGCCACGCCGTCGTCATCCGCTCCGGCAACACGAGCGTCGGCGTCAACCTCCTCACGGTGATGATCCGCCAGGTCGCCGAGACGCTCGGCCCCGACTACGACATCGAGATCGTCGAGATGCACCACCGCGACAAGCGCGACGCCCCCTCCGGCACCGCGCTCATGCTCGGCGAGGCCGCCGCCGCGGGCCGCAAGGTCAAGCTCGCCGACGCCGCCGAACGCGGCCGCGACGGTTTCACCGGCGCCCGCGCCGCCGGTGCGATCGGCTTCGCCAGCCTCCGCGGCGGCGACGTCGTCGGCGAGCACCAGGTGATCTTCGCCGGCCCCGGCGAGCGCCTCGTCCTCGGCCACATCGCCACCGACCGCAGCCTCTTCGCCCGCGGCGCCGTCCGCGCGGCGCTTTGGGGCTACGGCAAGCCCCCCGGGGAATACACCATGCTCGACGTCCTCGGCCTCGCAGAGCCCGACCCGACACCCGAGGCGTGATCCGCGCTCGCGCGTTGTTGATCGACACCGCCCCGGTCGGGTGTAACTTCAGGGGGCGGCGTCGCGAACGGCCGGTCCAGAGGACACGAGGAGCGATCCCATGGTAACGACTTTCCCGAAGATACTGACCGGCGGGGCGCTCGCCCTGATCGCCGCGCTCGGCGCCAGCGCCGCCTTCGTCCCCGCGCACGCTCAGGAAGGCATCGCCGTACCCCCGCCCGCGCTCGACGAGGCGCCGACAGCCGGCACCGAGGTCGCCGTCCTCGCCGGCGGCTGCTTCTGGGGCGTGCAGGGCGTCTTCCAGCACGTCGATGGCGTGAAGAACGCCGTCTCCGGCTACACCGGCGGCGATGCCAGCACCGCCAAGTACCGCACCGTCGGCTCGGGCCGGACCGGCCACGCCGAGTCGGTCGCGATCACCTACGACCCCGCCGAGATCAGCTACGGCAAACTCCTGCAGATCTACTTCTCCGTCGCCCACGACCCCACGGAACTCAACCGCCAGGGTCCCGACAGCGGCACCCAGTACCGCTCGACGATCTTCCCGCAGGACGCCGACCAGGCAAAGATCGCCGCAGCCTACATCGCCCAACTCGACAAGGCCGGCGTCTACCGCAAGCCCGTCGCCACCACCGTCGAGCCGTCGAAGACCTTCTACCCGGCCGAGGACTACCATCAGGACTACCTGACCCTGAACCCGACCCAGCCCTACATCGTCCACAACGACCTGCCCAAGGTCGCGAACCTGAAGCGGCTCTTCCCCGACCTCTGGCGCGCCGACCCGGTCCTCGTCGAAGGGCAAGCCGAGGGCTGAGCGGACAGGCCCCGCCTCCACCCGCGCTTGACGAGGCCGCCCCCGGCGGCCTCAATCCTCCGGCCCTTCGGAGGAGTTCCATGTCCGACCGTCCGCTCGCCGGCCTGCGCGTGCTCGAACTCGCCCGCGTCCTCGCCGGCCCATGGATCGGCCAGACCCTCGCCGACCTCGGCGCCGACGTCGTCAAGGTCGAGGCCCCCGGCGGCGACGAGACCCGCGGCTGGGGCCCGCCCTTCGCCGCCGACGGCGCCGCCGCCTACTTCCACGCCTGCAACCGCGGCAAACGCGGCATCTCCCTCGACTTCCGCGACGCGCACGACCGCGCCCTCGCCCAGCGCCTCGTCGCCGGCGCCGATGTCGTGCTCGAAAACTTCAAGGTCGGCGGCCTCGCCCGCCACGGCCTCGACTACGCTGCCGCCGCCCGGCTGAACCCCGGCATCATCTACGCCTCCGTCACCGGCTTCGGCCAGGACGGCCCCGAGGCCGCCCGCGCCGGCTACGACTTCGTCATCCAGGCGATGGGCGGCATCATGGACCTCACCGGCGACCCCGCCGGCCCGCCGCAAAAGCCCGGCGTCGCCTACGCCGACCTCTTCACCGGCCTCTACGGCACCGTTGCCGTCCTCGCCGCCCTCCGCCTGCGCGACCGGACCGGCCTCGGCCAGTGGATCGACCTCTCCCTCTTCGACACCCAGCTCGCCGTCCTCGCCAACCAGGCCGCCAACTTCCTGATCGGCGACGTGGTGCCGCGACGCATGGGCAACGCCCACCCCAACATCGTGCCCTACCAGGTCTTCGACGCCGCCGACGCGCCCCTCGTGATCGCCTGCGGCAACGACGGCCAGTTCGAGCGCCTGTGCACCGGCCTCGGCCTCGACCTCCACCACGATCCCCGCTTCCGCCTGAACCGCGACCGCCTCGCCAACCGCGCCGCCCTCCTCGCCGTCCTCGAACCCCGCATCGCCGCGATGGCCCGCGCCGACGTCCTGTCCGCCCTCCACGCCGGCGGCGTCCCGGCCGGCGCGATCAACACCGTCGCCGAGGCTTTCGCCGAGCCCCAGGCCCTCGCCCGCGGCGCGGTGCAGGAGGTCGGCGGCTCGCGCAGCGCCCGACTCCCGATCCGCTTCTCCGCCGCCGACACCGCCGCCGACCGCCCGCCACCCCGGCTCGACGAGCACGGCCCGGCGATTCGCGCCGCCCTCGCCGACGGCGCCCCCTGGCCCACCGCCTGACGGCCGCTCAGGTGCTGCGAAACGTCCGGGCGATCCCCATCAGGATGTCGCCAAGATCGAGCAGCCGGGCGACATACATGTCGTAGGCGACGAACCCCGCCGCATCGCTGCCATGAAACCCGCGCTCCAGCGCCGCCACCAGCGCGGTCAGCCGACGGCGATGCAGCCCGGTCGCCCGCTGCACCGGATCGGCGATCACCCCGGCAAAGGCCGTCGCCAGCGCCGCGACCCCCATCACCCCGGCGGTGGCGCCCGCGACGAGCACCGTCGACGCCTGCGCCGGAAACACCGCGTTCCACAACCCGCCCATGGTGGCGCCGAGCGGAAAGCTCGCGATCGCCGAGCCTTGCGCGATCGACCCCGCGATCACCGGCCCGAGCGCAATCGCCCCCGGCGTAGCCTTCTGGAAGGCCAGCGCGCCCGTCCCGATCGCGAGCAGGGCCGTGGTGATCTCCGCCGCCGCCGCCCGCGTCCCGGCATAGCCGGTCAGCGCCTCGCCCAGCCGCTGCCGAAACGCCGGATCGTCGCTATGGGCCGCCGCCGCCTTCCCCGCCTCGACCAGCAGCGCCTGCACCTGCGGATGGCCGA
The DNA here is from genome assembly GCA_963798235.1 of uncultured Alphaproteobacteria bacterium. GTDB lineage: Bacteria > Pseudomonadota > Alphaproteobacteria > Rhodobacterales > Rhodobacteraceae > Amaricoccus. Next base: position 645,327 of record CAWCSN010000001.1, read on the forward strand.
CGATCGCCTCCGCCAGCCCGTCGCGCGTCGCCGTGCGCGCGCCATCGACGAAGGGCAGCTCCAGCAGGTCCGTCATCAGCCGCCAGCGCAACTCGCGCGCGACCGCCGTCTCCAGAAAAATCTCGCGGTCGAGCGCCCGCGCCACCCCCGGCCGGTCGAGCCGCCGCGCCGTGCCCGCGCCGAGCTTCATCAGCACCTGCGGCACCGCCAGCGCGACATTGGCCGGCGCCTTGAGCAAATCCCAGCCGATGGCACGACCATGCAGCCGGACCGAGCCCCCAAGCCCATAATTCGCGTCGATGAACGGCCCGATCCGCTCCCGGCAGCCATCGAAATAGCTGCGCGCGGCCTCGGTCACGATCACCCGGGCCTCGTCTGCCCCGAGCCCGAAATCCGCTCCCTCACCGTCACTTGGCCGATCCTGCACGCGCGGGTCCTCCTCGTCGCCTGAGATGGGGTGCGGCCTCCCGCAGGCCAAGGGCCGGAAGCGCCGGCTTGCGGGACAGGCGGCGACCTGCTACCTGCCCGCTCGTCGTTTGCGCCGGCCGTGGCGAAGGGCTATGGTCGCCGGCGAGGTCCGCGTGACGGAGGAGTGGAGTTGCCCGCGCCCTTGGCGTCATGTCGACCGATCGTCCGCGCGGTGCTCATGCTCGCGCCGCTCGCGCTATGCGCCTGCGGTGACGGCGGCCTCGTCGGCTCGCTGCGGTCCTCGGGCGCGACGACCACGCCGGACGAGTTCATGGTCCTGCCGACCCGCCCCCTCGAAATGCCCCAGAGCTTCGCCGAGCTGCCGTCGCCGACGCCGGGCACCGTGAATCGCGTCGACTACCAGCCGCACGCCGATGCCATCGCCGGGCTGACCGGCGCGCCCGGTCCTGCCGGCAACGCCGACGGCGCCGCCCTCGTCGCCCAGGCCGGACCGATCCAGCCCGGCATCCGCCAGACCCTCGCCGTCGAGGACGTCGAGTGGCGCAACACCCACCACGGCCTGCTGATCCCCCGGCTCATCGCCAAGGACAAGAACGTCGTCACCTACGGGCCGATGATTCTCGACTCCGCGAGCGAATTCGAGCGCATGCGCGCCGCCGGCATCGAGCAGCCCGCCGCTCCCCCGAACTCCCTCGACTGACCCCTCACGGCGCCGGCGTTAACCAATAACCTGTGGCGCGGGCCGCGCGCGCCATGCTAAACCTAGCGGTATGAACGCCGAGACCCCCAACATAGCCGCCAGACGCCCGATTCGGCAGCTCGACACCGCCGCGGCCAACCGCATCGCCGCGGGCGAAGTGGTCGAGCGCCCGGCTTCGGCAATCAAGGAACTCGTCGAGAACGCCCTCGACGCCGGCGCACGGCGCATCGACATCGCCTATGCCGACGGCGGCAAGCGCCTGATCCGCGTCCAGGACGACGGCACCGGCATCCCGGCGGAGGAGTTGCCCCTCGCCCTCGACCGCCACGCCACCTCCAAGATCGACGGCACCGACCTCACCTGCATCCTGACCTTCGGATTCCGCGGCGAGGCCCTGCCCTCGCTCGGCGCCGTCGGCCGCCTGACCCTGACCTCGCGCGCCGCCGGCGCCGCCGAGGCCGCCGCCCTCACCGTGCGCGGCGGCGATACCGGCCCGCTCCGGCCAGCCGCCCTCGCCCGCGGCACCGTCGTCGAGCTCGAAGCCCTCTTCTCCGCAACCCCCGCCCGTCTCAAGTTCCTGCGCTCCGACCGCGCCGAGGCCCAGGCCATCGCCGACGTCGTCCGCCGGCTGGCGATGACCGCGCCCCACGTCGGCTTCACCCTCACCGACCGCAGCGACCCCGCGGCGCCCCGCGAAATCCTCCGCCTCGACCCCGAGTCGGGCGATCTCTTCGACGCCCTCGGCGGGCGCCTCCGCGCGCTCCTCGGACCCGACTTCGTCACCAACGCCCTGCCCATCGACGCCGAACGCGACGGCATCGGCCTCGGCGGCTTCGCGGCCCTGCCGACCTTCTCGCGCGGCGCGGCGGTGGCGCAGTACGTCTTCGTCAACGGTCGCCCGGTGCGCGACAAGCTCCTCCTCGGCGGCCTCCGCGCCGCCTATTCCGACGTCCTCGCCCGCGACCGGCATCCGGCCGCCGTGCTCTTCGTCACCTGCGCCCCGGAACTCGTCGACGTGAACGTCCACCCGGCCAAGGCCGAGGTGCGCTTCCGCGAGCCGGGCACCGTCCGCGGCCTCGTCGTCGGCGCCCTGCGCCAGGCCCTCGCCGGCGCCGGCCACCGCGGCGCCACCACCACGGGCGGCGCCATGCTCGGCGCCTTCCGCTCCCCGCCGCCCCGCCCCCTCTCCGCCTCCGTCGAGCGTGCGCTCTGGTCGCCCGTCCGCGCCGAGGCGCTGCCCCCCGGCTTCGCCGAACCCGGCATGCTCGGCCCCGACGGCTGGTCCGCCCGCATCGACGCGCCCGACCCCCTCCCCGAGCCCGACGACACCCTGCCCCTCGGCGTCGCCCGCGCCCAGGTCCACGAGACCTACGTCATCGCCCAGACCGCCGACGGCATCGTCATCGTCGACCAGCACGCCGCCCACGAGCGCCTCGTCTACGAGCGCCTCAAGGCCGCCCACGCCGCCGACCGCATCCCCGCCCAGATGCTGCTCATCCCCGAGATCGTCGAGCTCGACGCCGAGCTCCCACGCCCGCCTCCTCGACGCCGCGCCCGACCTCGACCGGCTCGGCCTCGTCGTCGAACCCTTCGGCGGCCACGCCCTCTGCCTCCGCGAGACCCCGGCCCTCCTCGGCGAGGTCGACGGCCGGCGCCTGCTCGCCGACGTCGCCGACGCCCTCGCCGAAGAGGCCGGCCGCGGCCTCGCCGCCCGCCTCGACGCCGTCCTCAGCCGCATGTCCTGCCACGGCTCGATCCGCGCCGGCCGCCGGATGCGCGGCGAGGAGATGAACGCCCTCCTCCGCGAGATGGAGGCCACACCCCTCTCCGGCCAGTGCAACCACGGCCGCCCCACCTACGTCGAACTCAAGCTTGCCGACATCGAGCGGCTGTTCGGACGGCGATGATCACCCTCGGCACCACCACCATCGCCCTCGACGACCCCCGCCTCTGGGCCGCGGCCGTCGCCCTCGTGCTGTTCCTGATCCTGTGGCGGGCGATTGCCCGCTCGTCGCGCGCCGTCGAGCCGCTCGCCCGCCACCTCGCCGACCTCGACGGCGCCGTCCGCGCCCTCAACGACGGCCAGCAGCAGCTCCACGGCGGCATCACCCACGTCGCCGACGCCCAGTCCGCAGCTCAGGTGCGGCTGGCGCAGGCAATGGAGGCGCGGCTCGCCGACGTGACCAAAGCCATGGGCGACAGCCTCAACGCCTCCGCGCTGCGGACCGCCCACTCGCTCGGCGATCTTCAACAGCGTCTGGCGACCATCGACCGGGCGCAGACCAACATCGAAAAGTTGTCCGGCGACGTCCTCGGCCTCCAGGACATCCTCTCCAACAAGCAGACCCGCGGCGCCTTCGGCGAGATCCAGCTCCGCGAGATCGTCAACCGCGCCCTGCCCCCGGACGCCGTCACCTTCCAGGCGACGCTCTCCAACGGCACCCGCGCCGACTGCCTCATCCACCTGCCCAACCCGCCCGGCCCGATCGTCATCGACTCCAAGTTCCCCCTCGAAGCCTACGAGGCCCTGCGCGCGGCGAACTCCCCGGCCGAAGTCCTCGCCGCCCAGCGCCTGATGCGCGGCGCCGTCCGCGCCCACATGAAGGCCATCGCCGAGAAATACGTCATCCAGGGCGAGACCGCCGAAGGCGCCCTGATGTTCCTCCCGTCCGAAGCCGTCTACGCCGAGCTTCACGCCAACTTCGGCGACCTCGTCCGCGAAGGCTTCGGCCTCCGCGTGTGGATCGTCTCCCCCACCACCTGCATGGCGACGCTCCACACCCTGCGCGCCGTCCTCAAGGACGCCCGTCTCCGCGAGGAAGCGCACACCATCCGCCGCGAACTCGGCCTGCTCCACAAGGACGCCGAGCGGCTGGCCACCCGCGTCGCCAGTCTCGACCGCCACTTCGGCCAGGCGCAGAAGGACATCGAGGAGATCAAGATCTCCGCCGATCGCACCCAGGTCCGCGCCCGCCGCCTCGAGGCGATCGATTTCGCGCCCGAGGAGCGCGAGGCGGCGGCCCCGGCCGTCCGCATCGCCGCGGTGGACGGCTGACGGCCCCGGGTCACCGGCGTCGTACCGGCGACCCTCCGTTGAACCGCCCCGCCCTCTCCGTGTAGGGTCCGCGGAAACCGGCCTCGGGGGAAGACGCCTTTGGTGCAGATCGCGCTCGACGACTATCCCGACCGCTACGGGCTCGCCAACGAGCTCCACGCGCGCCCCTTCCCCGAGCTGACGGCGCCCTGCCGCGCGCTGCACATCGCGATCAAGGAGCCGCACAACGCCGCCGACCGCGACCGGGAGCGCGACCGCGACCACCTGATCGCCCTCCTCGACCGCTACGGCGCGCCGCATCCGCCGCCCGGCGCCAGCCACTACTCCGGCCCGCTCGGGCGCGGCTTCCTCAAGTGGGAGCTGCACACCGAGTTCGTCACCTACACCCTCTTCGTCGAGGGCGTCGCCGAGGTCCCCTTCTCCGGCGAGCTCCTAACCCTCTTCCCCGCCGACTGGCTCGCCATGGCGCCGGGCCGCATCCTCGTCTCCTGCCTCGTCCGCATCGAGAGCGTCGAGCCTGATGCTGTGGAAACCGTCCTCCAGCGCGACCTGCCGCGCTGGTTCGTCCCGGAGAGCCTCGCGGTCAGCCGGGTCGTCGACGGCGAAGCGGTGATCGGCGGCGACTTCCGCATCGACGAGAAGGGCCACAGCCGCTTCGTCGTCCTCGCCTCGCCGGGCATCGGCCGGCGGCGGCTCGGCCGGATCGTCCAGCGCGTGCTCGAAATCGAGACCTACATAGTCGCGTCGATGCTGACCCTGCCCGTGGCCCGCGCCGTCTCCGGCTCGGTGGCCCGCCTCGACCGCGAGTTGAGCGGCATCGTGGCGAAGATGGCGTCCGGCGCGGGACAGGAAGTCGAGACGCTCGACGGCCTGCTGAAGATGGCCGCGGAGATCGAGCGCATCGCCTCCGACTCGGCCTTCCGCTTCGGCGCAGCCGGCGCCTACGAGGCGATCGTCAACCAGCGGATCGAGGTGCTGCGCGAGGAGCGCATCGGCGGCCGCCAGCTCTTCGCCGAGTTCATGACCCGGCGCTTCGACCCGGCCATGCGCACCTGCCGCTCGGCGAAGGACCGGCTTGCCGAGCTCTCCGACCGCGCCGAGCGCGCCTCCAACCTCCTGCGAACCCGCGTCGACGTCGAGAACCAGGCGCAGAACGTCGAAGTCCTCAAGGCGATGGACCGCCGCGCCGCCCTCCAGCTCCGCCTTCAGGAAACCGTCGAGGGCCTCTCCGTCGTCGCGATCAGCTACTACGCCCTGAGCCTCGCCGGTCACCTCTTCGGCCCGATCGCCGAGCGTTTCCACGTCAGCGAAAGCGGCCTGTTCGCCATCCTGACGATCCCCGTCGTCGTCGTCGTCTGGTTTCTCGTTCGCCGCATCCGCCGCAAGGCCGGCCACCGCCGCGACACCGGCGGCGCCTGATAACGACGCCGCCTGCCCGGCCTCCCTGCCCCGGTTCCGCTCTCACCCCGGCCCGATCGCCGGTTGCAACGGTGCAACCGCCGGATTTTGGCCGTCGACAAAATCCGGCCGCGTCCGCCCCTCCCGGGGGTGGACGCGAAACGCGTCCACCGGGGCGGCCGCACCCGGATTGAAACCGACGCGCGGGTGGCACCCCCCTTCGCCTCCGCGCTCACGCGCTCCAGCGAACGGCCCGGCCGAAGCAGGGCTTCGGCTTGTCGGGCCGCGACTCGCGGGCAGAGCCCGCTTCGGTCGAAAGGCAGACGGTCATCCATCGGATCGTTGCTACGAGGGCGACGCCCCCGCCCATCGACACTTGACCCCGACGCGTACCGAACCGCTTTGCAGCGCAGCATTCTCCGTGCAGACTGATCCCCACGCCTGCCACCGCGGATAGCCATGTTCGACATCCTGAAAACCTGCTCGGGCCTGCCCGAAGCCCATTTCGAGACAGACGACTGGCTGGCCCGGGAGGGAGAGACCGGGGGCGACCTCTTCGTCCTGATCACCGGGGAGGTCGTCGTCCTGAAGGGGGAAACCGAGATCGTCCGCGTCTCCGACCCCGGCTCGATCTTCGGCGAAATCGCCGCGCTGCTGGAGATCCCCTACACCGCCAGCGTCCGTGCCCTGAGCCCGGTTCGCGCCTACCACCTCGAAAACGGCATCGAGTTCATCGCCTCGAATCCGGCCATTGCCCTCTACGCCGCCCGGGTCCTCGCCCAGCGCCTGAACAATGCCACCGCCTATCTCGCCGACGTGAAGCTGCAGTTCGCCGACCAGAAGAACCACTTCGCCATGATGGACCGCATCCTCGACACGCTGATGCTCCGCCAGGCAGCCAAGGCCCCGCAGCCCGCAATCAGGTCCGATCCGCGGCTTTGAGCCAGACCGGCAGGTCGGTGATCCCTACCGGCGCGGCATCCCCGTCGCGCAGGGAAATCCGCTCCCCGCCCTCGGTCGAGAACCACGCCGCCCCGCCCGCGTCGGTATCGATCACAACGTGGCTCGGCGCCTCGCCCAATTGCCGCCCCATGTTGAAAACCCACGTATTTCCGACGCGATCCACCCACCCCCCTCCGGTCACGAACGGGGCTTCGTGCACATGGCCCGACAGCACCAGCGTCGGAGCGAACTCCGCGATCCAGTCGCACAGCTCCTGATCCCCGTAGGACCGCTTCCCGCTCCAGCTGATCGGGCTGTCCTTCGGCGGGGCATGGTGGACCCAGATCCAGGCACCCTCGCGCCGGGCAGCATCCCGTGCCATCTGGGCGGCGATCGCCGCCCGCGTCTCTGCGCCATCCCACCACGGAAAACACGAGACCAGCGCGCCACCGATTGCAGCCGCCTGACCATCGCGGACAACTCCAGCGACCCGCAACGAGGCGAGCCAGCCGGCGATCCGCTCGCCGCCCGGCGTCTCGCTGTCCAGGTCGTGATTGCCGGAGCAGACAAAGACAGACGTCGTCTCCGACAGCCGACGCAGATATTCGGTGACAACGACAATCTGGGCGTGCAGTGGCACCACCGAGGCAACGTCCAGAAGATCACCCGCGAGCACCAGCGCGTCGTGACGGGCCGCGACGGACAGGATCCAGTCAAATTGCCGCAGCGCGTAGTGCTGATCGGCGACCAACAGGAGATTCACCAGCCTTCCGATCGGTCAGAGGCCCTCGACATGGCGTCAAGTGACGACACACCGTCTTGACCTCAAGCCTTACCCCAATCTCCCGATTGCTCAAGCTACCATTGAACGGCCCAGTTCTAGGCCAAGCCGCCCAGATTCGGTCTGGCGGAAGATCAGAGCGCCTTGGCGGAGGACCTCAGACTGGACGCAAGGGCGGCCAGGCCGCTCGCATGCCACGCCCTTCCCGCCTCAGCTCCTCGAGTTCGAGGCGCCGGTTGAACAGCGACCTCTCGCACGCCGCGAGGCGAAGCTGGGTGATGTCGCGTTCCGGCGAGGGAGCCGGACACTGGGCGAGACTGTTTCGGAGGATGTCGACCTGGACCTCGGCTTGCCGAAGGCGTTCGGTTGCGACGACGAGAGGCGGGGGGGATGAATGAATCGACATGATAAAAAGCCAACCGCGAAACGATGAATCAGTTCCTTAGAAGTGATCGCAATACGCCCTGCCCGCCGCTCGGCAAACACGCCCCGGACTCCCCTACGCCCCGGCCCTCCCGACCCAGCCCGTGCCGTCACCCGCCAACCGTATGAATGCAAAGTTAACGCGCGACACAATATGTTGCGATATCAGGATGTTGACCCTCTGCGCACGCGTGCGCAGAGGATCTTGCGCACAGGTCAGAGCCAGGCGGCGCCGCGGACCCCCGAGCTGTCGCCGTGCCGGTTCGCAAGAAGGCGGGTGTTGAACTTGTCGCCGAAGACATGGGGCTTCATCAGTCCCGGCACCCTCTCGTAGAGCCGCCCGACGTTCGAGAGCCCGCCCCCGAGCACGATCACGTCGGGATCGAGGATGTTGACGATCATCGCCAGCGCCCGCCCCAGCCGGTCCTCATAGCGCCGCAGCGTCTCCTCCGCCGCAGCGTCGCCGTCGGCCGCCATCGCGACGACCTCGGGCGCCGTCGGCCCCTCCCCCACCGTCCCCTTCGTCCGCCGCGCATAGTCGGCGGCAAGGCTCGGGCCAGACAGCCACGCCTCGCAGTGACCGGGCACGCCGCAGGAGCAGACCGGCCCCGGCCGCTCGTCGTCCATCGGCGTCGGCAGCGGCACGTGCCCCCACTCGCCCCCGACCGCATTGACCCCTTCGACCAGTTGCCCGTGGACGACGATCCCGCCCCCCACGCCACTGCCGAGGATCACGCCAAAGACCACCGGCGCCCCCGCCCCGGCCCCGTCGACCGCCTCCGACAGCGCAAAACAGTTGGCGTCGTTGGCGATCCGCACCGGCCGATCCAAGGCCGCCGTCAGGTCGCCCCGCAGGTCACGGCCATCGAGCCAGGTCGAGTTGCCCTTGGTCACCGTCCCGGTGGTGCGGTCGACCGACCCGGGCACGCCGATGCCGACCCGCTCGATCCGCCCGCCCGCCTGCCCCTCCAGCCGGTCGCACAGGCCGGCAATGGCGCGAACACCGCCGTCATAGTCGAAGCGCGGGGTAGGAACGCGGGCGCGGGCGCGCTCGGTGCCGTCTTCGCCGAGGACAACGCCCTCGATCTTGGTGCCGCCGTAGTCGAGCCCGAGCCGCATCGCCGCCTCCCCCGCCGTTGCCCGCCGTCTTTCCGCCAGTTGTAGGGTAGCCGCGCCGCGCCGCGCAAGCCGCCCCGCCCGCGCAATCGGCCGGCCCTCAGTCCGGGTCCAGCAACTCGCGCAGCCGGCGCAGCACCGGCAGCGCCGTCCGCATCCGCTCCAGCCCGACCCCCGCCACCACGTCGTCGAAAACCGGCGAGATCGCGACGATGGCCCGGTTGCGCGCGGCAAGCCCCGCCGGGCTGATCGAAATCCACTTGCGCCGCCCGTCCTCCCAGTCCGGCCGGATGTGGACATACCCCGCCGCGTCGAGCCGCCCGACCGTGTTCGACATCGCCCCCCGCGTGACGTGAAACACCCCCGCCAGCTGCGCCGGAGTCTTCTCCCCGCCGAGCCGGGCGAAATGGTTCAGCACCATGAAGTGCGACAGCTCCATCCCCCGCGGCAGGACCCGCGCCAGCCGGCTCCGCGCCAGCGTCTCGACCATGACGATCTCGCTGAACAGGGTGATGACGACCGGATCGCGCTCGCTGTCCTTCACGCCGGCGGCCCGTAGACCCGGTCATGCCCGAGCGCCGGAACCCGCCCACGCGCCGCCACGACCTCGCCCGCCTCGATCTCGACGAAGGTCACCCCCGGCCCGTCACCGGCATCGGCGAGCACCCGCCCCCACGGATCGACCGCAAGGCTGTGCCCATAGGTCTCCCGGACCCGCCCCTCGCTCGCGGCATGGCTGCCCGACTGCGCCGGCGCGAGCACATAAGCCCCGGTCTCGATCGCCCGCGCCCGGAGCAGCACATGCCAGTGCGCCTCCCCCGTCGGAACGGTAAAGGCCGAAGGCACCGCGATCACCTCGGCCCCGGCCTTGGCGAGATCGCGGTAGAGGTGCGGAAACCGCAGGTCGTAGCACACCGTCATCCCGAGCCGCAGCCCGCCCGCCCCGGCGACCACCGCCTGCGCCCCCGGCCGATACGCAGCCGGACTCGCGATAACTCTCGCCGCCCCCGACATCGACGTCGAACATGTGGATCTTGTCGTAGCGCGCCCGCACGGTCCCGTCCGGCCCGATCAGGAACGAACGGTTGACGAAGCGCCCGTCGGGATCGCCACTCTTCAGGCAGAGCGACCCGACCAGCAGCCAGAGCCCCAGTTCGCCAGCAATCGCCGACAGCCGCGCCAGCGTCGGATCCTCGCCCTCGGTAACCAGCACACGCCCCTGCAGCGCGCGGCTCGCGGAGACGATGTTGGTGCACTCCGGCGTCAGCGCGAGGGCAGCACCGCCAGCAGCCGCCTCGCGGACGAGTGCCTCGGTCGCCACGAGGTTGGCGGCTGGATCGTCCCCGGAGCAGAGCTGGACGAGGGCGGCGCGCACCCCGCCTCAGCCTCCGGCGAGCAGCGCGTCGAGCTTGCCGGCCCGGTCGAGGGCATTGATGTCGTCGAACCCGCCGACGCCCTCGCCACCGATGAAGATCTGCGGGACGGTACGGCGGCCCATCGCCCGCTGCATCATCTCGGCGCGGCGGCCGGGCTCGACGGCGAGGTCGATCTCCTCGAAGCCGACGCCCTTCTCGCGAAGCAAACGCTTCGCGGCGTGGCAATAGCCGCAAAAAGGCGTGGTGTAGATGGTGACAGGTTTCATCGCACTACCCGGGGGGTTCGCCCACCACTATAGGCCGAGCGAATCGGCGAAGGCAACGCGTGCCAGCACCAGCACGTCCACCCCGCGCCGCCCCGGCCGCCCGCAGCGTGTCGGCACAGGCCGAGAGCGTCGCGCCGGAGGTCAGCACGTCGTCGACCAGCAGCACCCGCCGCCCCGCTATTCCGCGGGCATGCCGCGCCGTCATCGCAAACGCACCCGCCTGGTTCGCGGCCCGGCTGTCCCGCCCGCCGGCCTGCGGCGTGGTGGAACGCTTGCGCGTCAGCAGGTCCGGCACCACCGCCTTGCCGCTCTCCCGGCCGATGCGGCGTGCCAGTTCGGCAGACTGGTTGTAGCGGCGCATCACCAGCCGCCGCCAATGCAGCGGCACCGGTGCGATCACCTCGGCCTCGGCGACGAGCCCGCCCCCGGCACGCGCCATCCACGCCGCGAGCGGTCGCACCATGTCGAGGCGGTCGCCGTGCTTCAGGCCCAGCACCATCCGCCGCCCGGCGCCGGCATAGAGCAGCGCCGCCGCCCCCCGATCCCACGCCGGCGGATGTCGGGTGCAGCTCTCGCAGAAGTCCTCGGCCCCGGCGTCGCCGACGAGCGGCACCCCGCACTTGCCGCATGTGGTCCCCACGATGAAATGGGTGTCCGCCCAGCACGCCGGGCAGAGGCCGCGGGCGGCGTCGGTCGCGGCGGTGCAGGCGAGGCAGCGCGGCGGGAAGATCGCGTCGACGAGGCGGGCCGTCAGGGCGTGGGGCATGGGATTCCGCTCGCTCTCGCCTATGTTCGGCGGGTAAGGAGTTGCGTCATGCAGACCCCGCCCGCCCTTTTCGACCCCGACCTCCTCGCCCGGCGACGGGAAAGGGCCGCGCGCATCGGCGGCGCGGACTTCCTCCATGAGGCGGTGGCCGGCGATGTCGCAGAAAGGCTGAAAGAGGTTAACCGGACCTTTCGCTCGGCCGCCGTCGTCGGGCCGCGCGCCGCGCTCTGGGCCGCGATCCTCGCCGATGCCGGCATTCCCGTCGCCCGCGCCGTCCCCGACGCCGAGGTCCTCGACCTCGCCGAGGACGCCCACGACCTCGTCGTCCACGGCCTCGGCCTGCACTGGGCCAACGATCCGGTCGGCCAGCTCGTCCAGGCCCGCCGGGCCCTCCGCCCCGACGGCCTGCTGATCGCAGCACTTTTCGGCGGCGAGACCCTGCACGAACTCCGCGTCGCGCTCGCCGAGGCCGAGGTGGCGACGACCGGCGGCCTCAGCCCGCGCGTCGCGCCGATGGGCGAGATCCGCGACCTTGGCGGCCTGCTCCAGCGCGCCGGGCTGGCGATGCCGGTCGCGGACGGCCGCCGCTTCGACGTGACCTATGCCTCGCCGGTGTCGCTGATGCGCGACCTCCGGGCGATGGGCGAGACCAACGTCATGCACGACCGCGAGCGCCGGCCGATGTCGCGCGCGATGCTGCAGGAGGCGCTGGCCCGCTACACCACCCGCCATGAACTCGGCGACGGGCGGGTGCCGGCGACCTTCGAGGTGGTGTTCCTCAGCGGCTGGGCACCGTCGCCGGACCAGCAGAAGCCGCTGCGCCCGGGCTCCGCTGCGAAGCGGCTGGCCGACGCGCTCGGCGCCGAGGAACAAAGCGCCGGCGAGAGCGCAGGGCGACAGGGAGGAAGCGGGCGATGAAGGACCTCGGCGATGCGGTGAAGCCGGGCGAGGGCCGCCTGGCCCACGCCGGCCCCGACCACCCGCCTCTGCCCCCGGCGCGGGTGGGGGTGATTCTCGCCAACCTCGGGACGCCGGACGCGACCGACTACTGGTCGATGCGGCGCTATCTCAACGAATTCCTCTCCGACCGCCGGGTGATCGACTACCCCGCGTGGAAGTGGCAGCCGATCCTCCAGGCGATGGTGCTGACCAAGCGGCCGTTCAGCTCAGGCGCCAACTACCGCAAGATCTGGAACACCGAGCGCAACGAAAGCCCGCTGCTCACCACCACCCGGGACCAGGCAGCGGGCCTCGCGGCCGCCCTCGCCGAGCGTCACGGCGACCGCGTCGTCGTCGATTTCGCCATGCGCTACGGCAATCCCTCGACGGCGGCCGTGATCGAACGGCTGCAGGCCGCCGGCTGCGAGCGCCTGCTGTTCTTTCCGCTCTACCCGCAATATTCGGCTCCGACGACGGCCACGGCCAACGATCAGGCGTTCCGGGCGCTGATGAAACTGCGCTGGCAGCCGGCGCTGCGGACGGTGCCCGCCTACCACGACCACCCCCTCTACATCGAGGCGCTGGCGCAGTCGGTGGAGGCGGCCTACGCCGGGCTAGAGCGCCGCCCCGACCTGCTCGTCACCAGCTATCACGGGATGCCCGAGCGCTATCTCGCCGAGGGCGATCCCTACCACTGTCATTGCTGCAAGACGACGCGGCTGCTCCGCGACCGCCTCGGCTGGCCCGAGGCGGAGGTCGCGCTCAGCTTCCAGTCCCGCTTCGGGCCGGAGGAATGGCTGAAGCCCTATACTGTCGAGGAGGTCGCTCGCCTCGCGAAGGCCGGCCGGCGGCATATCGCGGTGATCGCCCCGGCCTTCTCGTCAGACTGCGTCGAGACGCTGGAGGAGATCAACGGCGAGATCCGCGAGAGCTTCCTCCACGCCGGGGGCGAGGCGTTCACCTACGTCCCCTGCCTCAACGCCGAGCCCGCGCATGTCGCGATGATGACCGCGATCGTGGAGCGCGAGCTCGCCGGCTGGATCTGAGAAAGCCTCAGATCTCTTCGCGAATCTCGACGCGCCGGAGCGCCGGACGCTGCATGGCGGCAACCGGCGTGATCGGTCGTCCACGATAGGTCTTCAGACCGTCGCTGACGATGGCATCGCCGTTGGGCAGGTGCTCGACGAGGAAGCCCTGAACGGAGACGCAGCTCGAAACCTGAACCGTCTGATACATCATTCCACCCTCTGTTTGTTGGCCTGCGGGTTAAGGTGTCGCAGACTCGTTAATCATTCATTACCGTTAATGCCGCGAATCGTCTGCGTCACGCACAAAAGTTTCGCAACCGACAATACCTTCGTATGGCGTAACATTACAGCCAATCGCGCAGGACGGCGAGCAGGGGCTTGTCCGCAGGGGGCATCGGGTATTTCGAAAGGTCACGGACCGCGACCCATTTGAGCGCGGTGTGCTCGCGCGCCACGGGCGTCCCCTGCCAGCGACGGCAGGCGTAGAGCGGCATCAGCAGGTGGAAATCCTCATAGGTGTGGCTGGCGAAGCAAAGCGGCGCGAGGCAACTCGCCCAGGTGTCGATGCCAAGCTCCTCCTCCAACTCGCGGATCAACGCCTCCTCCGGCGTCTCCCCCGTCTCGACCTTGCCCCCCGGGAACTCCCACAGCCCGGCCATTGCCTTCCCGTCCGGCCGCTGCGCGATCAGCACGCGCCCATCCACGTCGATCAGCGCGACGGCGGAGACGAGAACGATCTTCACGGTTGGATTCCGTTGATGCTCATCGAGCTCCTGCCGTGAGTCCGATTTGAGCCCGTCCCGTCACGAACGGTAGTCGGCGTTGATCTCGATGTAGCGGTGGGTGAGATCGCAGGTCCAGACCGTGGCCTGCCCCTGCCCGATGCCGACGTCGACGGCGATGACCAGCTCCTGCCCCTTCATGTAGGCCGCCCCGTCGGCCTCGCGGTAGTCGGGCGAGACCCAGCCGCGATCGGCCACGAGGATGTCGCCGAAGCGGATCGAGAGCCGGTCGCGGTCGGCCTCCTCGCCAGCCTTGCCGACGGCCATCACCACGCGGCCCCAGTTCGGGTCCTCCCCGGCGATCGCGGTCTTGACCAGGGGCGAGTTGGCGATCGACAGCCCGATCCGCTTGGCTGCGCCATCCGAAGCCGCACCGGCAACGCGGATCTCGACGAACTTCGTCGCCCCCTCGCCATCGCGCACGACCTGATGCGCGAGGTCGAGCATCACCCCGGTCAGCGCCGCCTCGAACAGCGCCGCCCGCCAGTCCGAGGCATCGCCGAGCGGCGGCATCGGCGCCTTGCCCGTTGCCGCGAGGTAGAGCGAGTCCGAGGTGGAGGTGTCGCCGTCCACCGTGATCGCGTTGAAGGTCAGCGAATTCGCGCGCGTCACCATCGCCTGCAGTATCGGCTGCGGGACGACGGCGTCGGTGAAGAGAAAGACCAGCATCGTCGCCATGTCCGGCGCGATCATCCCCGACCCCTTGGCGAAGCCGGTGATCGTCACCGGCACGCCGTCGAGCGTCACGGTCGCGGTCGCCCCCTTCGGAAAGGTGTCGGTCGTCATGATCGCCCGCGCCGCGGCCTCGGCGCCACCGGCGTCGAGCCCCGCGACGAGGTCGTCCATCACCGCGACGATACGCTCGGCGGGCAGCGGCTCGCCGATGACCCCGGTCGAGGCGACGAGCACGTTGCCGACCGGCACGCCGAGGCTCGCCGCCGCGGCTTCGACAGTCGTCGTGACGGCGGCGCGGCCGACGCCGCCGGTGAAGGCGTTGGAGTTGCCCGAGTTGACGAGGATCGCCAGACCCTCGCCCGCCCCCTCGCCGCCGCCCAGCGCGGCGATGCGCTCCTGGCACCAGAGCACCGGAGCCGAGCGCGTCGCCGAGCGGGTGAAGACCCCGGCCATCGTGGCGCCGGGGTCGATCGCTGCCAGCATCACGTCGAGCCGACCCTTGTAACGCACCCCGGCCTCGGCGGCGGCGAAGCGCACGCCGTCGATGGCCGGAAGCGCCGGGAAGCCGGCGGGTGCCAGCGGCGACACGGGGGCCATTGTCGGCCTCAGTTGGTCAGGAGGTCCGATTCCCGGATTGCCGCGGGCGGCAGTCCGGTGTCGGGACGCTCGACCTTCGCCGTGGCGCGCAGCGCCTCGAGCTTGGTCTGGAGCGCCGCCTGGCGCAGCTGGTTCTCGATGTCGGGACGCACGGTATCGAGCGCCGGCGGCGCGGACTGCCGGGTCTCCTCGAGCAGGATCAGATGATAGCCGAACTGCGACTTGACCGGATCGGAGACCTGGCCGGGCTGCATCGCCTTCACCGCCGTCTCGAACTCCGGCACCATCTGCCCGGCGCCGAACCAGCCGAGGTCGCCGCCATTCGCGGCCGAGCCGTCGGTCGAGTTCTCCTTGGCGACGTCCGCGAAGGCCTTGCCGCCGTCGATCTCGGCCTTGAGTGCCTTGGCCTTGTCCTCGCTGTCCACGAGGATGTGGGCGGCATGGTACTCGGGCTGCGGCTGGAAGGCGGCAACCTGCTTGTCGTATGCCGCCTGCACCCCGGCATCGGTCACCGCGTCGGCGACGGCCGCCTCGGCGGCGAGGTTCGCCAGCGCACCGCGGCGGTCGTTGTCGAGCTGGAGCCGGACGGCGAGCGGATCGCTGTCGGGACCGGTCGACTCCTGATCCGCGAGGATCTCCTGGTCGACGATCTGGTCGAGCAGGCCCTTGAACAGGGTCTCGTCGGGCAGGCTCTGGTACTGCTGCGGCAACTGGTCGCGGAGGGCGATGACGTGGCCGAGGGTGATCGCCTTGCCGTTGACGGTGGCGAGGACGGTCTCTGCGTCGTAGCTCGGGGCGGCCGCGGTGGTGGCGGCGGCGTCGGCCGGCTTCGGGGCGTCGGTCTGGGTCGCGTCCTGGGCGTGGACCGCCGTCGCCAGCGCGAGTCCGGCAATCACTCCGGCCGCAAGGGGGCTGCGCATGTCGATCTCCTGTTCGCGCGGCTCGAAGGCACGCGCTTCGTGAAATTCCGCTGAGCACCCGCGCCTGAGAACGAGCCCAGGGGCAGCGTGCGTTGACAGCCGCGGTGCAGCCGCTTACATGCCTAGCCGGCCGGAAGCGGCGCCTCCCGCGCCATCCGCGGATGCTTAGACGCTTCGTTGCCGGCGAACAAGCGCCCCGCTCATGACAAATCGGTGGGCGGAACGGGTCGGCGGCGCGGCGCCGGAAGGCCTACAGGTTAAGGACGTCTGTGCATGCTGGGACTGGGATCGATCGCGAAGAAGGTGTTCGGCACGCCGAACGACCGCAAGATCAAGTCCGTCGGCCCCCTTGTCGCGGCGATCAACGCGCTGGAGCCCGAGTTCCGCGCCCTCGACGACGCCGGACTGCTCGCCAAGACGGCCGCCTTCAAGGCGCGCCTGGCCGGCGGCGAAGCCCTCGACGACCTCCTGCCCGAAGCCTTCGCCAATGCCCGCGAGGCAGCACGGCGCACCCTCGGCCTCCGCCCCTTCGACGTCCAGCTCATGGGCGGCATCTTCCTCCACCAGGGCAACATCGCCGAGATGAAGACCGGCGAGGGCAAGACCCTGATGGCGACCCTGCCGGTCTACCTCAACGCGCTGACCGGGCGCGGCGTCCACGTCGTCACCGTCAACGACTACCTCGCCAAGCGCGACGCCGACTGGATGGGCCTCGTCTACCACGCCCTCGGCATGACCGTTGGCGTCGTCGTCCCCAACATGCCGGAAGACCAGAAGAAGGTCGCCTACGACGCCGACATCACTTACGCGACCAACAACGAGCTCGGCTTCGACTACCTCCGCGACAACATGAAGTCGGAGCTCCCCCAGGTCCTCCAGCGCGATCACTTCTTCGCCATTGTCGACGAGGTCGACTCGATCCTCATCGACGAGGCGCGCACCCCCCTCATCATCTCCGGCCCGAGCCAGGACCGCTCCGAACTCTACATCGCCATCGACAAGCTGATCCCCGAGCTTCAGCGCGAGCACTACGACCTCGACGAGAAGCAGCGCACCACCACCCTCACCGAAGAGGGCAACGAGTTCGTCGAGGGCCGGCTTCGCGAGATGGGCCACCTCGATGCCGACGCGACGATGTACGACCCCGAGAGCACCAACGTCGTCCACCACGTCAACCAGGCGCTCCGCGCCCACGTCCTCTTCCACCGCGACAAGGACTACATCGTCCGCAACGACGAGGTGATGCTCATCGACGAGTTCACCGGCCGCATGATGCAGGGCCGGCGCCTCTCCGAGGGCCTCCACCAGGCGATCGAGGCCAAGGAAGGCGTCAAGATCCGCCCGGAGAACGTCACGCTCGCCAGCGTCACCTTCCAGAACTACTTCCGCCTCTACGACAAGCTCGCCGGCATGACCGGCACCGCCGCGACCGAGGCCGAGGAGTTCTACGAGATCTACAGGCTCGGCGTCGTCGAGGTGCCGACCAACCGCCCCGTCGTCCGCAAGGACCACGACGACCAGGTCTTCCGCACCGCCCGCGAGAAATACGAGTCGATCGTCGTGGAGATCGCAGCGCGCCCACGAGGCCGGCCAGCCGATCCTCGTCGGCACCACCTCGATCGAGAAGTCCGAGACCCTCTCGGAGATGCTGAAGAAGGCCAAGGTTCCCCACAACGTCCTCAACGCCCGCTACCACGAGCAGGAAGCGCAGATCGTTGCCGAGGCCGGCGTGCCCGGCGCCGTGACCATCGCCACGAACATGGCCGGCCGCGGCACCGACATCCAGCTCGGCGGCAACGTCGACATGCGCGTCATCTCCGAACTCGAGGCCGCCGAGCAGGAGGGCCGCCACGCCGACCCGGCCGAGCTCCGCGCCCGCATCGAGGCCGAGGTCGCCGAGCGCAAGTCCCGCGTGATCGAGGCCGGCGGCCTCTACGTCCTCGCCACCGAGCGCCACGAGAGCCGCCGCATCGACAACCAGCTCCGCGGCCGCTCCGGCCGCCAGGGCGACCCGGGCCGCACCAACTTCTACCTGTCGCTCGAAGACGACCTCATGCGGATCTTCGGCTCCGACCGGCTCGACTCGATGCTCGGCAAGCTCGGGATGAAGGACGGCGAGGCCATCGTCCACCCGTGGGTGAACAAGGCTCTGGAAAAGGCCCAGGGCAAGGTCGAGGCCCGCAACTTCGACATCCGCAAGAACCTGCTCAAGTACGACGACGTGATGAACGACCAGCGCAAGGCGGTCTTCAGCCAGCGCCGCGAGATCATGGAGGCGCAGGACCTCTCCGAGGTGGTCACCGACATGCGCCAGCAGGTCCTCGAGGACCTCGTTTCCGAGCACGTCCCCGCCAAGGCCTACGCCGACCAATGGGACGTCGAGGGCCTCGGCGAGCAGGTCCGCACCGTCTTCGGCCTCGATCTGCCCGTCGCCGCCTGGGCCGAGGAGGAGGGCGTCGACGACGAGAACATCCGCGAGCGCCTCGCCGAAGCCACCGACGCCCAGATGGCCGCCAAGGCCGAGCGCTACGGCCCGGTCACCATGCGCGCGATCGAGAAGCAGATCCTGCTCCAGACCATCGACAGCAACTGGCGCGAGCACCTCGTTACCCTCGACCACCTGCGCAGCGTCGTCGGCTTCCGCGGCTACGCCCAGCGCGATCCCCTGAACGAGTACAAGTCCGAAGCCTTCCAGCTCTTCGAAAGTCTGCTCAACCGCCTGCGCACCGAAGTGACCAAGATGCTCGCCCACGTCCAGGTGGTGACCCAGGCGGAGCAGCAGGTGATGATGGCCGAACTCGAAGCCCGCCAGCTTGCCGCCCAGCAGGCCGCCCAGCGCGCCCCCGAGCTGCAGCGCATTCCGGCGATGGCCGGCGGCGACGCCGAGCCCGCCCCGGCCGCCCTCAGCCCGCGCGTCGATCCAGAAGACCCGGCCACGTGGTCCGCCAGCGGCCGCAACGACTCCTGCCCCTGCGGCTCGGGCAAGAAGTACAAGCACTGCCACGGGCGCGTCTGACCACGCGCCGCCGGCCCCGCGCCGATACCCCCGCTTACCCGATGAGCGCCAGCGCCGCGTAGAGCACGACCATCCCCCCGGCGATCGCGCCGAGGGTGCTGCGCGTCAGCGCCCCGATCGCCAGCGTCGCCGCCGCCGCGAGCAGTCGCGCCGGATCGGGTTGGCCGCCGGTCGCGTGCGGCCAGACGATCAGCGGCGCGACCAGTCCCGGCATCACTGCCACCGGCACGTAGCGCAACAGCCGCTGCACCAGCGGCGGCAGGCTGCGGTCGCCGACGAGGCCGATGAACGAATAGCGGATCAGGAACGTCCCCGCCCCGAGCGCCAGGATCACCACCCAGATCTTCGTCGTCTCGCTCATGCCCGCCGCTCCAGACGCCATTCGACGAAGGCCCCGGTCGCCATGGCGAGCAGCGCCGCGATCAGCAGCCACAGGTTGTAGGGCATCCACGCCAGCGCCAGCGACACCCCCACCGACACGGCCGCCGCCGCGAGATGCGGCAGGCTGCGCAGAGCCGGCGCTACGAGCGCGAGAAAGGTGATCGGCACCGCGAAATCCAGCGCCAGCGCGTCGGGGATCGCCCCGCCGGCGACCGCCCCGAGCCAGGTCGCAAAGTACCACGGGACGCAGACCGGCACCGCCGCCCCGAAATAATAGGCGACCTTCCAGGCCGCGCTCGCCCGCGGCCGCCCCTCGAAAACGCCGATCGTGGTGCCGAAGGTCTGGTCGGTCAGGGTGTAGGCGACCAGCGCCCGCCGCCAGAACGACAGCGCGCCGACATGCTGGGCCATCGCCGCCGAATACATCGCCATGCGGAGATTGACCGCGAGGCCGGTGGCGATGACGATGAGCAACGGCGCGTGCTCGGAGAGGAGCTGGACGGCGGTGAACTGCGACGCCCCGGCGATGACCAGCACCGTCATCGCCATGGTCTCGGCCAGCCCCCAGCCCGCCTCGCTGGCGACGACGCCGAACAGCAGCCCGAAGGGGACGATGACGATGAGCATCGGCAACGCGGCCCCAAAGCCGAGCCAGAAGGCCCGAGCCTCGCTCCGGTCAGCCTCGCCCTCAACCGTTCCGTCAGCCCCGCCGGCGCTCTCCACCGCGTCTCTCCCCCGCCGCGGCCCGGTTTCGCCGGCCCGTCCGGTGCCCGCCCGCTTGCCCTGCCGCACCACGGCGCGCGCAGCGTGTCAACCCTCGCGGCGGCCCCCCGTGATCCTCCCCGCACCACGATGATCGCCGGCATCATCCTCGCCGGCGGCCGGTCGCTGCGCATGGGCGGCGGCGACAAGACCCTGCTCCCTCTCGCCGGCCGCCCGATGCTCGCCCACGTCGTCGCCCGCCTCGCGCCCCAGGTCGACGCCCTCGCGCTCAGCGCCAACGGCGACCCGGCCCGCTTCGCCGCCTTCGCCCTGCCGGTGCTCGCCGACAGCCTCCCCGACCACCCCGGCCCCCTCGCCGGCATCCTCGCCGGCCTCGACTGGGCCGCCGCCCTCGGCGCCGCGACCCTCGTCACCGTCCCCGGCGACACCCCCTTCCTCCCCGCCAACCTCGTCGCCGCCCTCGCCGCGGCCGCAGCCGACCGCCCCGCCTACGTCGTCACCCCCGACCCGCAGCCCGCCTGCGCCCTCTGGCCCGTCGCCCTGCGTCCCGCCCTCGCCGCCGCCCTCGCCGCCGGCGAGCGCCGCGTCCGCGCCTTCGCCGACGCCCACGGCGCCGCGACCGTCCCCCTCCCCCCCGAAGGCTTCCGCAACCTCAACACCCCCGCCGACCTGGTCGCCGCCGAGGCGCTGCTCTCCCGTCCCTGACCCCCGCTTCCGCCTTGTGCCCGCCCCCGCCCGCGCGCAAGACGGGATGCCCGATCCACCCCTTTCGCCCCGGCGTGCCCTTTGCGCAGATTCTTCACCAATCCCGCGGCCCTGCACACCGCAGGCGTCTACGCCGCCCTCTTCATGGCAACGGGCGTCCACCTGCCCTTCTGGCCGCTCTGGCTCGAGAACTGGGGCCTGACCCCCGCCGAGGTCGGCACCTACACCGCCCTCGGCGTCGCCGTCCGCGTCATCGCCGGCTTCGCCATCCCCGCCGCGGCCGACCGCCTCGACGCCCGCCGCGTCACGCTCGTCGCCTGCGCCGCCGCTTCGGTCGTCCTCTTCCTCGCCCACCTCGCCATCGCGACGAAGCCCGTCCTCCTCCTCGCCACCCTCGCCGTCGGCGCGATGATGGCCACCATCGGCCCGGTCGCCGAGGCGCTCGGCGTCGCCGCCTCCCGCGCCTTCGCCTTCCCCTACCCGGTCGCGCGCGGGTTCGGCTCGGCGGGCTTCCTCTTCGCCAACCTTCTCGTCGGCGCGCTCATCGCCCGCACCGGCACCGGCATCCTCGTCTGGTGGATCGCCGCCTGCATGGCCGGCGTCGCCCTCCTCGCCCTCCGCCATCCCGGCGGCGGCCGCGTGCGAGGACAGGTGCCGCCAAGCCTGCGCGAGATCGGCCGGGTGATGACCAACCCGACCTTCGCCCTCTTCACCGCCACCGTCGCCCTCCTCCAGGGCAGCCATGCGGTTCTCTACGGCCTCGCCAGCCTGCACTGGCAGGCGCTCGGCCTCCGCGGCACCGAGATCGGCGCGCTGTGGGCGACCTCCGTCGCGGCCGAGATCGTCTTCCTCCTCGCCTTCGGCAGCAGCGCCATCGCCCGCCTCGGCGCCATCCCCGCCCTCGCCCTCGCCGGCTGCGCCGGTGTCGTCCGCTGGAGCGCGATGATGCTCGACCCCACCGGCCTCCTGCTCTGGCCGATCCAGGCGCTGCACGGGCTGACCTTCGCCCTCGCCCACCTCGGCTTCATCGCCTTCGTCTCCCGCGCCGTCCCCGACCGCTACGCCGCCGCCGCGCAGGGCGCCGTCGGCTCGATGGCCGTCGGCGGCGTCATGGCCCTCGCCATGCTCCTCGCCTCGGCGCTCTACCCCCGTCTCGGCGGCCTCACCTACGGCATCGCCGCCGCCCTCTCCCTCGCCGGCACCGCCCTCGCCCTCGTCCTCGCCGGCCGCTGGGACGGCCGGGCGCTGGCGGTATGATGCCGAACGACGGGAGGGACGCGATGGAGGACGTCGAGACGATCCGTGTCCGGCGTGACCGGCCGCGTGCAAGGCGTCGGCTACCGGGCATGGGCGCAAGCCGAAGCCCGGCGCCTCGCCCTCTCCGGCTGGGTCCGCAACGCGCCCGACGGCAGCGTCATCGCCCTGCTCTCGGGCCGCCCCGGGGCGTCGAGCGGATGCTGCGGCGATGCGCCGGGGACCCCGGCGCCGTCGTCAGCGCGGTCGCGACGAAGCGAGCGAAGACGCCCACCGCCCGTCGAGCGGATGCTCGCGGCGATGCGCCGGGGACCACCCGGCGCCGTCGTCAGCGCCGTCGCGACCGAAGCGAGCGACGAGCGCCCACCGCCCGGCTTCGAGAAATCCGGGGCTCGAAGCCGTCGTCGGCGCCGTCGTGACATGAAGCAGCGAGACGCCCACCGCCGTTCGATCCGACGCTGACAAGAAAAAGGGCGCCGCGACTGGCGCGGCGCCCTTCCCGAATTGCCGAGACTGTCAGCGTCAGCCGGCGTTTTCGCTCTCGGTGACCAGCTCCTTGCCGGTCTCCTGATCGACGGCCTTCATCGACAGCCGCACCTTGCCGCGCTCGTCGAAGCCCATCAGCTTCACCTTCACGGCCTGGCCCTCCTGGAGGAGGTCCTTCGGGTGGTTGACCCGGTCGTTCGAGAGCTGGCTGACGTGGACGAGGCCATCGCGCTTGCCGAAGAAGTTCACGAACGCACCGAAGTCCATGATCTTCACCACGCGGCCGGTGTAGATCTTGCCGACCTCGGGCTCGTCGACGATCGCCGAGATCAGCTCGCGGGCCTTCTCGATCGCCGCGGCGTTGGCCGAGGCGATCTTGATGGTGCCGTCGTCGTTGATGTCGACCTTGGCACCCAACTCCTCGACGATCCCGCGGATGACCTTGCCGCCCGAACCGATGACTTCCCGGATCTTGTCGACCGCGATCTGCATCGTCTCGATGCGCGGGGCGTGAGCGGAGAACTCCGACCGGCCCGCGGTCAGGGCGTTGGCCATCTCGTGCAGGATGTGCATCCGGCCGTCCTTCGCCTGGGCGAGGGCCTGCTCCATGATCGCCGGGCGTGATGCCGGCGACCTTGATGTCCATCTGCAGCGAGGTGATGCCGTTCGCCGTGCCCGCGACCTTGAAGTCCATGTCGCCGAGGTGGTCCTCGTCACCGAGGATGTCGGTGATGACCGCGAACTTCTCACCCTCGAGGATCAGGCCCATCGCGACGCCGGCAACCGGCGCCTTCAGCGGCACGCCGCCGTCCATCATCGAGAGCGACGAGCCGCAGACCGTCGCCATCGACGACGAGCCGTTCGAACTCGGTGATCTCCGAGACGACGCGGATCGTGTAGGGGAAGTCGGTCGCCGCCGGCAGAACCGCCTGCAGCGCCCGCCACGCCAGCTTGCCGTGGCCGATCTCGCGACGGCCGGGCGAGCTCATCCGGCCGGTCTCGCCGACCGAGTACGGCGGGAAGTTGTAGTGGAGCAGGAAGCTCGACCGCGACGTGCCGTGCAGCGCGTCGATGAACTGCTCGTCGTCGCCGGTGCCCAGCGTCGAGACCACCAGCGCCTGGGTCTCGCCACGGGTGAAGAGCGCCGAGCCATGGGTGCGCGGCAGCACGCCGACCTCGGCCACGATCGGCCGGACGGTGACGAGATCGCGCCCGTCGATGCGGCGGCCGTGGTCGAGGATGTCCCAGCGGACGACGTCCGACTCGAGCTTCTTGATCACGGTGTCGAGCGACTTGTCGGCCTGCTCGTCCTCGGTGAGGCCGGCGAGGATCGTCGCCTTGGCGGCAGCCACGGCCGACTGGCGCTCGAGCTTGTCGCGGTTGCCGAAGGCAGCCCGCATTGCCTCGCCGCCGACCGACTTGGCCTTCTCGTAGAGCGCGGCATAGTCCGCCGGCTCGAAGGCGAAGGGCTCCTTGGCGGCTTCTTCGGCCATGTCGATGATCAGGTCGATCACCGGCTGCATCTGCTCATGGCCGAACTTCACCGCGCCGAGCATCTCGGCCTCGGAAAGCTCGTAGGCCTCGAACTCGACCATCATGACCGCGTCCTTGGTGCCGGCGACGATCAGGTCCAGGCGCTGCTCGGGGTTCTCGCGCAGCTTCTCCATGTCGTCCACGGCCGGGTTCAGCACGTAGGCGCCATCGACGAAGCCGACGCGCGCGCCACCAATCGGGCCCATGAACGGCACGCCCGACAGCGTCAGCGCGGCGGAGGCGGCGATCATCGCGACGATGTCGGGATCGTTCTCCATGTCATACGACAGCACCGTCGCGATGACCTGGACCTCGTTCTTGAAGCCGTCGACGAACAGCGGCCGGATCGGCCGGTCGATCAGGCGGGAGGTCAGCACTTCCTTCTCGGACGGCCGCGCCTCGCGCTTGAAGAAGCCGCCCGGGATCTTGCCGGCGGCGTAGGTCTTTTCCTGGTAGTGGACGGTCAGCGGAAAGAAGTCCTGGCCCGGCTTCGGGCTCCGCGCGTAGACGACCGTGGCGAGCACGCTGGTCTCGCCATAGGTGGCGAGCACGGCGGCGTCGGCCTGGCGCGCAATGCGGCCGCTCTCGAGCGTGAGCGTGTCATGGCCCCACTCGATCGATTTCTTGACGACGTTGAACATGTATCTTCCTTACGTATCGGCCTCCGGACCCCCTGGCCCGGCACCGTGCAACGCGGGTCCTCCCCGCGGATCCCTCTGGTCTATGGCGGCGTCCCTCGGGATCGGAGGGGCCCGGCCTGCGGTGGCGGATCGACTGGAAAGCGGGGCGCTCCGCCGGCGCCCGAAACGAAAGGGCGCCCGCGACGGGGCGCCCGATCAAGGGGTCAGCGACGGATGCCGAGGCGGCCGATCAGCGACTGATAGCGCAACTCGTCCTTGCCCTTCACATAGTCGAGCAGCTTGCGCCGCTGGGACACCATCTTCAGCAGCCCGCGCCGCGAGTGGTTGTCCTTCTTGTGAGCCTTGAAGTGCTCGGTCAGGGTATTGATGCGGCTGGTCAGGATCGCGACCTGGACCTCGGGCGAACCGGTGTCGCCAGCCTTGGTGGCGTAGTCGGTGATCAGCTGCTGCTTCACGTCGGGCGTGATCGACATCGGGATGTTCCTTCTCATGGCGTTTCACAAACCGCTCCCCTCGTCGGCCGCAGCCGGGATGTCGTCCAGCGGGGTCGGGCAAGGGTCGGGCCGGACGGAGTCGTCTCCATGCCAGCGGCCGCCCTATAGCGGCTTTCGGCCCGGGAGAAAAGGCCCGAATCGCTGCGGCGCAACCCCTGCACGCGCCCAGCTGGCTCGTTTTTTATGGTTCCGTCACGGCCGGATCACGCTCCGCGAACGACACGGGGCGCATGAAGGAGGCCGGGGTTGCGGCCGGGGAGAGGCCGCGGAGACCGTGAGGGGAGCAACGAACATGCCATTCTTCGCCATCGAGAGCGCGATCAGCCGGGGCGGGAACGATCCCCGCGGCGGTGAGGGTCGCGACTTCCGCACACTCGAGATCGAGGGGCCCAGCCATGGCGGGCGCCGCACCCGCGCCTGCCTGATCTTCAGCCCGGCGGTCGACGTCGCACGCACCTCGCCGGTCGGCTACGTCGCCGAGGATGCCGACGGCGGCGTCCTGCTGGTCGGCTGGCTGCCGGTGGGCGACTTCGAGCTCTACCGCGACGCCGTCGCCTCGGGCGAGGCCGCACGGGTTCTCTACGAGACCCGGGACGATACCACCGGCTACCTGCGCCGCATCGCGCTAACCCGCGCCGACGGCCCGACGGTCGCGTCCGGTGGCCGCCGCCCGTCCCGCGGCACTGCCGCCGGCCGCTCGACGCGCAGCGCCTTCGCCATGCCGCTCTGACCGCGCGGGGCCGCGAGGGCCCCCCACTTCAGCCGCCGACCCAGAGGTCGAGCCGTCCCGGCGCGGCATCGTCGAGCAGCGCGCCATAGTCGCGCACCGCCAGCGGTTCGCCGAAGCCGAGCACCGGCGCGACGAAGGCGGCGAGCGCCTCCGCCGCCGCCTTGTCGGCGGGGAGATAATAGCCGACGCGCGCATTGGCGACCGAAAAGGGCAGCGGCTCGACCTGCACGTCGGCGAGACCTGCCTGCCCGAGGGCCGCGACCACCGCGTCGCGCTCGGTGGCGGGAAAGCCGGTCCCGGTCCGCAGCCGCACGTTCGCCACCCCCGCGAGCGCGGCCGCCGTCCCCGGTCCGGGCGCCGCGGCCGCCGTAGCCAAAGCGGCGGCCGCGGCTTCGATCGTCGCTCGCGGTGCCTCGGGGGCCGAATCGGCGTCGGGCAGGGCCTCGGGTGCGGGCGCTGCGCCGCCGTATCCGTCTCCGTCTCCATTCCCGGCTCGGGCGGCAGGCCTTCGGGCTGGAAGACGAAGGCGAGCCCGACGCAGCCGGCGGCAAAGAGCACGCCGAACCCGATCCAGACCGCCATCGACCGCCGGCCGGAAGCCTTGCGCGCCACCATCTCCGGCGCGCGACCCTTGTCGACCTTGCGAACCCCCTCCGGCCGCGCGCCGCCCGACGGCAAAGCCGCCGGACCGGCCGCAGCCCGGGTCTCGTGCCGCGATTCGGCCGGGGCGACCGCCGCTACCACCGACTCGCTGACCTGCGGCGCACTCACCTCGGCCGGCAACTCGGCGGCGACCGGCTCGCGCGCCACGCTGCGCCACGGCCCGCTGACAGAACCGGCGCGGATGTTGTCCCTGCGGCTCCAGTTCTCGGCCGTCTTCCCCGGCGGCCTGTCGTGCGATCCGTCCACTACCCTACCCCGCTCGTCCGCCGCGCACGGCGGAAACCCCAAACCGAGCGCATGATACGGGATACCCGCCCCCTGGCGGAACGAAAAATGCGCGTGCCCCTAACGGCGCGCCGGCCTCACCCGGCGACCGCGCCCTGATACCAGTCGATGATCGCCTTGCGCTCGGCCGGTTCCATCTCGCTGACGTTCGCCGGCGGCATCGCGTGGCTGCGCCCGGCCTGAAGATAGATTTCCCGGGCGTGCGCCGCGATATCGGCCTGGTTGTCGAGGATCACCCCCTTCGGCGCCCGATGCACGCCGGGCCACACCGGCTCGGCGGTGTGGCACATCGAGCAGCGTCCGGTGACGGTATCGGCCACCGCGGGAAACCCCGCCGCCGAGGCGAAACGCTCCTGCACCGGCGACAGCGCGGTCATCTCCTCCCGCGAGGACATCGGCGAGGACGACAGCCACATGATGACGATGAAGATGATCGCCGTCGCCGCCCAGGTCCAGTTCGGCCCCTTGCCGGTCGCGTGCATCGTGTTGAAGTAATGGCGGATCGTCACGCCCATCAGGAAGACGAGGCTCGCGATCAGCCAGTTCCACTCCGTCGCGAAGGCGAGCGGATAGTGGTTCGACAGCATCAGGAACAGCACCGGCAGCGTCAGGTAGTTGTTGTGCGTCGAGCGCAGCTTGGCGATCTTGCCGTATTTCGGATCGGGCGTCCGCCCGGCCTTCAGGTCGGCGACGACGATCGTCTGGTTCGGCATGATGACGAAGAACACGTTCGCCGACATGATCGTCGCGGTGAAGGCGCCGAGGTGGAGCAGCGCGGCGCGGCCGGTGAAGATGTGGGTGTAGCCGTAGGCCATGACCACGAGGATGCCGAACAGCAGCACCATCAGCACCGTCGGCTTTTCGGCGAGCCTCGACTTGCAGAGGTTGTCGTAGAACAGCCAGCCGATCGACAGCGAACCGATCGAGACGAGGATCGCGATCCACGCCGGCACGTCCCAGTTGGCGCGGTCGACGAGGAAGAGGTCGGCGCCGGCATAATAGACGATGCACAGCATCGCGAAGCCCGACAGCCAGGTGGCGTAGCTCTCCCACTTGAACCAGATCAGGTGCTCGGGCAGCCGCTCCGGCGCCACCAGATACTTCTGGATATGGTAGAACCCGCCGCCGTGGACCTGCCACTCCTCGCCATGGGCCCCTTGCGGAAGATCCGGCGATTTGCGCAGCCCGAGGTCGAGGGCAACGAAGTAGAACGACGACCCGATCCAGGCGATGCCGGTTATCACGTGGAGCCAGCGCACCGCGAAAGCGAGCCAATCCCAGATGATGGCGTATTCGTACATCCTGACCTCCCTGCCGATCGGCGAAGGTTGGCAGAAATCTCTTGCCCCGCAAACGCCACAAATCGCCGAGCACTTTCAGCCTGAGACTGAAAATGCTAGTCTGCCCCTTCAATGTCCTACGTTGCCAATCTGCGCACCTTCGTGAGAGTCTTCGAGCTCGGGTCCATGTCGGCCGCGGCGCGCGACCAGCGCATCTCCGCCGCCGTCGCCAGCGCCCGCATCGCCGAGCTCGAGCGCCATCTCGGCGTCCGCCTCTTCAACCGCACCACCCGCAGCCTGCAGCCGACCGAGCACGGCGGCCTCTTCTACAAGGGCGCCTGCAAGATCCTCGAGACCATCGAGGAGGCCGAGGCCGCCGTCGCCGACGTCACCCTCAATCCCCGCGGCTCCCTGCACATCGCCGCGCCCCTCGGAATCGGCAAGCGCCTGATCGCGCCGCTGATTCCCGCCTTCAAGGACGAGTATCCCCAGATCGACGTCCGCCTCCGCCTCTCCGACCGCAAGCTCGACATCACCGCCGAGGGCCTCGACATGGCCTTCCTGCTCGGCACGCTCGAAGACTCCAATCTCCGCGTCCGCCCGATCGCCGAGTGCCGCCGCGTCCTCGTCGCCTCGCCCGCCTACCTCGCCAGCCGCCCGCACCCGCGCACCGGCCAGGACCTGCTCGACCAGCACCACGACTGCCTCCTCCACCGCTATCCCGGCGCCCGCGAGTTCGTCTGGACGCTCGTCACCCCCGAGGGTCCACAGCGCTTCGAGATCACCGGACCGCTCGAATCGGACGACGGCGACGTCCTCACCGCCTGGGCCCTCGCCGGCCGCGGCATCATCCTGAAGCCCGCCTTCGAGATCGCCGACTTCCTCGCCACCCGCGCCCTGGTCCCGGTCTGCGAGGAGACCCCGCCGCAGGACATCCAGCTCGCCTGCCTCTACCCCCACAAACGCCTGCAGGACCCGAAGAGCCGCCTGTTCATGGAGTACATGGTCGCCGCCTGCCGCCGCGAACTCGCCATGCTCCTCGCGCGCCTCGAAAGCCCGACGGCGGCCTGACATCCCCGACTCGGAACGCTCGGCTCCAGCCAGGTTGGCCCGGGAGAAGCTCCGAAAGGCTACTCCGCCGCTTCCTGATAGCTTTCGAGTGGCGGGCAGGAGCAGACGAGGTTGCGGTCGCCGAAGGCGTTGTCCACCCGGTTGACCGGCGCCCAGTACTTGTCGACCCGGAAAGCCCCCGGCGGATAGCACGCCTGCTCGCGCGAATACGGCCGATCCCACGCCCCGACGAGGTCCTCGACCGTGTGCGGCGCGTTCCGCAGGGGGTTGTTCTCCGCGTCCATGTCCCCCCGCTCGATCGCCGCCGCCTCCGCGGCAATGGCGAGCATCGCGGTGCAGAAGCGGTCGAGCTCGGCCTTCGGCTCGCTCTCCGTCGGCTCGATCATCAGCGTCCCGGCCACCGGCCAGCTCATCGTCGGCGCGTGAAAACCGCAATCGATCAGCCGCTTGGCCACATCGTCGACCGTCACCCCGCACCGCTCCTTCAGCGGCCGGGTATCGACGATGCACTCATGCGCGACGCGGCCGTTGCGCGAAAACAGGATCGGAAACGCCTCTCCCAACCGCGCCGCGATGTAGTTGGCGTTGAGGATCGCGATCTTCGTCGCCTGCGTCAGCCCGGCGCCGCCCATCATCAGGCAGTAGGCCCACGAGATCGTCAGCAGCGACGGCGACCCGAAGTCCGCCGCACTCACCCGCCCCGCCCCCTCCGGTCGACCGGGCAGGAACGGCGCGAGGTGCGCCTTGACCCCGATCGGCCCCATCCCCGGCCCACCGCCGCCGTGCGGAATGCAGAAGGTCTTGTGCAGATTCAGATGACTGACGTCCGACCCGAAATCCCCGGGCCGTGCCAGCCCGACGAGCGCGTTCATGTTCGCCCCGTCGAGATAGACCTGCCCGCCCTCGGCATGGGTGATCTCGCAGACGGTGCGGATCGTCTCCTCGAAGACCCCGTGCGTCGAGGGATAGGTGACCATGCAGCACGACAGCCGCGCCCCCGCCGCCTCGGCCTTGGCGCGGAAGTCCGCGACGTCGATGTCGCCGTTCTCCGCCGCCCGGACGACGACGACCTTCATCCCCGCCATCTGCGCGCTGGCCGGGTTGGTACCGTGCGCCGAAGTCGGGATCAGGCAGACGTCGCGCTCCGCCTCGCCCCGGCTCGCGTGCCAGGCGCGGATGGTCAGCAGCCCGGCATATTCCCCCTGCGCCCCCGAATTGGGCTGCATCGACACCGCATCGTAGCCGGTGATCGCGCAAAGCTTGCCGCAAAGGTCGCCGATCACCTCGGCATAGCCCTCGGTCTGGTCCGATGGCACGAAGGGATGGATATCGGCGAACTCGGGCCACGACAGCGCCATCATCTCCGCGGTGGCGTTGAGCTTCATCGTGCACGATCCGAGCGGGATCATCGCCCGGTCGAGGGCAAGGTCGCGGTCCGCGAGCCGGCGCATGTAGCGCGTGATCTCGGCCTCGGCCCGGTTCATGTGGAAGATCGGGTGGGTCAGGTATTCGCTGGTCCGGACCAGCGCCTCGGGCAGCCGAAACTCGTGGTCGAGGTCGCGGTCGAGCATGTCGCCGCCGAAGGCCCGCCACACCGCCTGCGTATGCTCGCGCCGCGTCCGCTCGTCGAGCGATATGCCGATGCGGTCGCTGCCGACCTTCCGCAGGTTGATCCCCTGCGCCACCGCAGCCTTGAGGATCACCCCCTGCAACACCCCGACCTCGACGGTAATCGTGTCGAAGAAATGCGCCGGCTCCACCGTGAAGCCGAGGCTTTCGAGCCCCTTCGCCAGCCGCACCGTCTTGCGATGAATGCGCTGGGCGATGGCCCGCAGCCCCTCCGGCCCATGAAAGACCGCATACATCGACGCCATCACCGCCAGCAGCGCCTGCGCCGTACAGACGTTCGAGGTCGCCTTCTCCCGCCGGATATGCTGTTCGCGCGTCTGCAGCGAAAGCCGATACGCCCGGTTCCCGCGCGCATCGATCGACACCCCGACGATCCGCCCGGGCATCGACCGCTTCAGCGCATCCTTCACCGCCATATAGGCCGCGTGCGGCCCGCCATAGCCGAGCGGAACGCCAAAACGCTGGCTCGATCCGACGGCGATGTCCGCTCCCATCTCGCCCGGAGGCTTCAGGAGGGTCAGCGCCAGCGGATCGGCGGCAACGCAGGTCAGCGCGCCGGCCGCATGGAGCGCCGCGATCGGCCCGGCGAAGTCGTGGATCGCGCCGAGGGTGCCCGGATACTGGAAGATCGCCCCGAAGACCGTGGCAGGGTCGAGGTCCGCAAAGGGATCGCCGACGACGACCTCCCAGCCGAACGGCTCGGCGCGGGTGCGGATCACGTCGATGGTCTGCGGATGGCAGCCGGCGTCGACGAAGAAGGCCGTCGCCTTCGACTTCGCCGCCCGCTGGCACAGCGCCATCGCCTCCGCCGCCGCCGTCGCCTCGTCGAGCAGGCTGGCGTTGGCGACGTCGAGGCCGGTCAGGTCGCAGATCATCGTCTGGTAGTTGAGCAGCGCCTCGAGCCGCCCCTGGCTGATCTCCGGCTGATAGGGCGTGTAGGCGGTATACCAGGCCGGGTTCTCGAGGATGTTGCGCTGGATCACCGGCGGCGTGACCGTCCCGTAGTAGCCCTGCCCGATCAGGCTGGTCAGCACGCGATTCTTCGCCGCCGTCAGCCGCAGCCGGTGCAGCGCCGCCTGTTCCGACAACGCCGGCCCCCAGTCGAGCGGCGCCGCCTGGCGGATGCCGGCGGGCACCGTCTCGTCGATCAGCGCATCGACGCTCGACGCCCCGACGACGCGCAGCATCGCCGCGATCTCCACCGGGCTCGGCCCGATGTGCCGTCGGTTGGCGAAGTCGTAGGGGTGATAGGCGGTTTCCTGAAAGGCCATCGTCGGTTCGTGCAGGCCCCTCAGGTGCGGGAGTGGGCGACCCGGGCGGTCAGCCGCATCGTGATCGGGCCGGCCGGATCGACGTCGAGGTCGCGAAAGCTGAACACGCCGACATAGCCGCTGCGGTCGAGATTGCCGTTCCCCTTGTCCCGCTGCACCACGACCCGGTCGGACTCGCGCAGCTTCGCCACGTATTCGATGTAGCGTTTCGTGGTCACGTCGACGTCGACCATCGGATCGCGGTACACGTCCTTGCCGGTCCACCAGGTGTCGTGGACGACGGCGAGCCGCTCCCCGTCGACGTCGGCGATCCAGTCTCCGCGGCCGCTGGCGATGGTCACCGGACGGATCGGGGCCGGCTTGGCCTTAGGCGATGTAGGCAAGGTAAGCCTCCTCATCCATGAGCCCGTCGAATTCGGACGGGTCGTTCAGCGTCATCTTGAAGAACCAGCCGTCCTCCATCGGATCCTCGTTGACGAGGGCCGGGTTGGCGACGATGGCCGGGTTCACCTCGGTGATGACCCCATCGAGCGGCGCCGCGATGTCGCTCGCGGCCTTGACCGACTCGATCGTCACCACCTCGTCGCCCTTCGCGACCGTCAGGCCCTCCGCGGGTAGCTCGACGAAGACGAGGTCGCCGAGTTGCTCGGTCGCATGCTCGGTGATCCCGACGACCACCTCGTCGCCGTCCTGCTTGAGCCACTCGTGCTCCTCGGTATAGCGCAGCATCCGTCTCTCCGTCCTGTACAAACGTGCGCCCGCTCAGCCCCGCTTGTAGCCGGGCGGGACGAAAGGCATCCGCGTCACTGTCGCAGGCAGCATCTTCCCGCGCAACTGGCCGAGAAGCCGCGTTCCCGGCGCGGCGGCGTCGATCGGGACGTAGCCCATCGCCACCGGCGCATCGAGGCTCGGGCCGAAGCTCCCCGAGGTGATCGTACCGACCGCCGCCCCGGCCTCGTCGGCAAAGAGCGCCGTGCCGTCCCGCATCGGCGCGCGGCCCTCCGGGCGCAGGCCGACGCGGCGGCGTGTGGCCCCGCTGGCGATCTGGCCGAGGATGACCGCATCCCCGGGAAAGCCGCCGGCGCGGGCGCCGCCACTGCGGCGGGCCGGCTGGATCGCCCATTCCAGCGCCGCCTCCACCGGGGTGGTGGTGCGGTCGATGTCGTGCCCGTAGAGGCAGAGCCCCGCCTCCAGCCGAAGCGAATCACGGGCGCCGAGGCCGACCGGAAGCACCGCGGCATCGGCGAGCAGCGCCTGCGCGAAGTCGACGGCATCCTCGGCCCGGACGGAGATCTCGAAGCCGTCCTCGCCGGTATAGCCCGACCGCGACACCACGGCACCGAGGCCGCGGCTGTCGACGGCCCGCACGTCCATGAAGCGCATCGTCTCGACCTCGGGAAAGCGCGCGGCGAGCGCGGCCGCCGCCTTCGGTCCCTGAAGCGCCAGCAGCGCGCGGTCGAGCATCTCGACGGTGCAGGTCGCGGCAAGGCCCGCCTCGAGCAGCGCGAGATCCTCGGCCTTGCAGGCCGCGTTGACCACGAGCAGCAGGTGGTCGCCGCGATTGGCGATCATCAGGTCGTCGAGGATGCCGCCCGTCTCGTCGGTAAAGAACGCATAGCGCTGGCGCCCCGCCGCGAGGCCGGCGACGTCCATCGGCACCAGCCGCTCGAGCGCCGCGGCCGCATCGGCAAGGTCGCCCGAGCGCGGGCGCACGACGATCTGGCCCATGTGGCTGACGTCGAACAGGCCGGCAGCACTCCGGGTATGCAGGTGCTCCTTGAGGATACCGCTCGGGTAGTGCACCGGCAGCGCGTAGCCGGCGAAATCGACCATCTTGCCGCCGAGGCTGCGGTGCAGGGCATCGAGCGGCGTCTTCGAGAGTTCGGTCACGCAAGGGCCTCCTCGGGATCGCACCGCCCGACGGGGCGGGCCGGAATGTTAGGAACCGCCCGCCGGCTCCGCAAGCGCGGCCGGGGGTACGGGGCGGGGGCGCCGCCGGGGGCGCGGCCGGAGGCGAGGCGGGTGGCCGCAGGTCGAGCCAAGTCCGCACCACCGCCGGATCGTCGGGGTCGAAGGCGCTGGCGAAGCCGAGACGGGTGACCAGCCCCAGCATCCCGCGGTTCTCGCGAAGCACGAGGCCGTCGAGCCGCTCGAGACCACTGTCGCGCGCATAGTCGATGAGCAGCGTCATCAGCGCGGTCCCCATCCCCTGCCCGGCGAGGTCGGAGCGGATGAGCGCCGCGTATTCGGCCGCGATCCCGCCGGGCTCGCAGACCATGCGCGCCACCCCGGTCAGCTCGCCCTCGGCGTTCACGGCGACGAAGGCCATCTCCCGGTCATAGTCGAGCTGGCTCAGCCGCAGCCCGTACTCGTCCGGGAAATGCTTGCGCGGTGCCATGAAGCGCAGACGAATGTCCTCGGCGCTGATCCGGGCGAGAAAGCCCCCGTAGAGCAGCGCGTCGACCGGACGGATCGGGCGCAGCTCGTAGAGCGCCTCGCCGTGCCTGTGGGTGCGGCGCCAGCCGGCGGGATAGGGCCGGATCGAAAGGTCGGGATTCGGCGGCCGGCGCGCGAGGTCGTCCGGGTCGATCACCATGCGCGCATCGAGGGCGAGCACCCCGTCGGCGTCGGCGATCAGCGGGTTGACGTCGACGGCGCGCAGGCAGGGCAGGTCTTCGATCATGTGCGACAGCGCGACGAGGGCGGCCTCCACGGCGGCGACATCCGCCGGCGCGCGGCCGCGAAATCCGGCGAGCAGCCTACCGGCACGGGTGCGCTCGACCAGATAGCCGGCAAGCGCCGAGTCGATCGGCGGCAGCGCAACGGCCGTGTCCTGCAGC
Organism: uncultured Alphaproteobacteria bacterium; assembly: GCA_963798235.1. GTDB lineage: Bacteria > Pseudomonadota > Alphaproteobacteria > Rhodobacterales > Rhodobacteraceae > Amaricoccus. The sequence continues at coordinate 680,522 of CAWCSN010000001.1, forward strand.
AACTCGACCGCCACGCCGCCCGTCCCGAAAAGCAGGACCGGGCCGAAGACCGGATCGCGCCCGATGCCGAGGATCAGCTCCAGCCCCTCCGGCCGGCGGATCATCGGCTGCACCGCAAAACCGTCGACCGGGACGCCGGCATCCGCAGCCCGGGCGGCGATCCCCCGCGCCGCCGCGGCAGCTTCGACCGGTCCGGGAACGTCGAGGACCACGCCGCCGACCTCGGACTTGTGCGAAGCCGAGCGCGACAGCAGCTTGACCACCACGCGCTGGCCGCCGCCACCGATGGCCGCCGCCGCCTCGGCGACCTCGGCCGGGCTCCGGGCGATGCGGATCTCGGGCACCGGGATGCCGTAGGCGGCGAGCACGGCCTTGGCCTCGGGCTCGGTCAGCATCGCACGCCCCTCGGCGGCGACGTCCGTGAAGATCGCCATCGCCTTCGCGCGCGCATCCAGCGGCGCGGCGCCGAGGGCGTCGACCTGACGATCGGGCACGTGGAGAAGCGCCGCCTGCGCCTGCCCCCACGCCGCGAGATGGCCGACCGCGGCCGCGGCGGTGCCGGGGGTGTCGTAGCTGGCGACGCCGCGGCTGCGCAGCGCGGTGCGGGCCTCGCGCGCGGGGGAGCCCCCCATCCAGCAGGCGAGCACCGGCTTGCCGCGGATCGTGCCCCGCCGCACCGCCTGCGCCACCGCCTCGGCGGCCTCGACCGGATTGCCGAACGCGCTCGGGCAGTTCATCGCCAGAAGCGCGTCGACGCCGGGATCGGCCGACAGCGCCTCCAGCGCGGCGGCATAGCCGGCGGGCGCGGCGTCGCCGCCGATGTCCACCGGATTGCCCCGGCTCCAGCCGCCGGGGAGCGCCGCGTCCAGCGCGGCCACGGTCGCGGGGGCGAGGTCGGCAAGTTCACCCCCCGACTCGGTGACGCCGTCGACGGCAAGCACCCCGGCACCGCCGCCGTTGGTGACGATGGCCAGCCGGGCCCGGGCCAGCGGGCGGAAGCGCGCGACGGTCTCGGCGGCGGCGAAGAGTTCGGACAGGCCGCGGACCCGCAGGATGCCGGCCCGGCGCAGCGCCGCCTCGACCACCGCGTCGGAACCCGAGAGTGCGCCGGTATGGGTCTGCGCCGCCGCCGCAGCCGCCGGCGTGCGCCCCGCCTTGATCGCGATCACCGGCTTGGCCCGCGCGGCGGCCCGGGCGGCGGAGAGGAACTTGCGCGCCTCCGGCACGGTCTCGAGGTAGAGCAGGATCGCGCGCGTTCGCGGGTCCTGCGCGACGAGGTCGATGCCGTCGCCGACGTCGACGTCGGCCATGTCGCCGAGCGACAGGATCTGGCTGAAGCCGATGCCGCGGTCAGCCGCCCATTCGATCAGCGCGGTCGCAATCGCCCCCGACTGCGAGATCAGCGCCAGCCCGCCGGCAGCCGGTGCAGTCGGGGCAAGACTGGCGTTGATCCGGGCCGCCGGCACCAGCAGGCCAAGCGTATTCGGCCCGATGATGCGGAGAAGATGCGGCCGCGCGGCGTCGAGCATCGCCTGCCGCAAGCCGTTGCCGGCGGTGATCCCGTCCGAGAGCACCACCGCGACCTTGCCGCCCCTGGCCCCGAGCGCGGCAATCGCCGCCGGCACCGCCTCGGCCGCCGTCGCGACGATGGCGAGGTCGGGCGGATCGGGCAGGCCGGGAATGCCCGCGACCTCGACCGCGTGCACCGGACCGGGAAAGCCGCCGGCGGCAAGGTTGGCGCGCACCGCCTCCGCCCGGGGGCCGCTGCCGACGACGACGATCGCCCGCGGATCGAGCGCGGCATCGAGATTGCGGATGGTCATCGGTCCCTCCCCCTCCGCCTATACCGCGGCCACCTCGGGAGGGACAGCGCCCGGTCAGGTGCGCCCGTCAGGTGCGAAGGTAGCGGTCGAACCAGCCGAGCGTCCGCTCCCAGGCCAGCGTCGCCGCCGCCTCGTCGTAGCGCGGCGTCGAGTCGTTGTGAAAGCCGTGGTTCACATCCGGATAGACGAAAGCCTCGTAGGTCTTCCCGCCCTCCTTCAGCGCCGCCTCGTAAGCCGGCCAGCCGGCATTCACCCGCTCGTCGAGACCCGCATAGTGGATGAGCAGCGGCGCCTCGATCGCGGCAACGTCGGCGGTCTCCGGCTGGCGCCCGTAGAACGGCACCGAGGCCGCCATCTCGGGATAGGCGACCGCCAGCGCGTTGCACACCCCGCCGCCATAGCAGAACCCGACCGCCCCGACCTTGCCGCTACTGTCGGGATGATCGCGCAGATACTCGAAGCTCGCGAAGAAGTCGGCCATCAGCTTGGCCGGATCGAGGCTCGACTGCAGCTCCCGCCCCTTCTCGTCGTCGCCGGGATAACCGCCGAGCGAGGTCAGCCCGTCCGGCCCGAGCGCGAGATAACCGGCCTTGCCGAGGCGCCGGGTCACGTCCTCGATATAAGGATTGAGCCCGCGGTTCTCATGGACCACCAGCACGGCCGGCAACGGCCCGTCGACGCCCGCCGGCCGCACCAGCAAGCCCTCGACCTCGCCATTGCCGTCGGGCGAGGGATAGCGCACCCGCTCGGTGACGATGCCCGGGTCATCCGGCGCGACCTGCGCGGCAAGGGCGTAGTCAGGCTTCAGCGCGGCCAGCACCGCCGCGGCGGTAATGCCGCCGACGGTATACTTCGCGGCATGGTCGAGAAACGCCCGCTTGCTCATCCGCCCGTGGACGTAGCCGTCATAGAGCTCCAGAATCCGCTGGTCGAAATCGCTCGCCTTCTTGCGCTGCGCCACGGGCATCTCCTTCCGTTGATTTGCATCGATGGTATCGCCGCGGGCGGGCCTGTCCGGTCACGATACGCGGCGCGGCCCGGCAGGCGGAAGATGGCCGGCGTTAAGCCTCCGATATCCTTGAACTTGTCTTTCATTGTCGAAGAGAGGAACCTCGTCTTCGGGGGCAGCCGGGGGACGGGTGGCATGGAAGACAGGATCGAGGAACGCGTCGCCTACGGGCGGACCATCCGCGCGCGGGCGGTCTGCCTGATCGAGGCGCACGGACCGGAGGCCTGGGCCGAGGCCCTCCGCGCCGCCGAGGAGCCGGGCATCGCCGCGGGCGAGCGCGCCTTCTGGGAGTCGGTCGCGGCCCGCATCGCCCGCCAGCTCCGCACCACGAACGCCGCCACGGCGGCCTGACGCCGCGAGAGGCAACCAGCCGTCCGGCCGCGGTCATCCCGCGGTCGCGTCCGGCGCGATCGCACCGGACCGAAGCGCATGCCGCCGCGATCCGGCGAAATCCCAGAGCGCGACCGGGTTCGCGCCGCCCTCAGTGGCGGTGCTCGATGCCGACGAAAGCGAACATGCGCGAGACCCGCGCCGCGACCGCTTCGCGGAATTGCCGCTCCGACTCGCTCTGACCCGGAAAGCGCGCGAGGATCCACGCCGCAGTCTCCGCCAGCGGCCCGCGGGCAGCGACAAGGCGGTTCGCCTCGTCGCGGATCGCGCGGCCGAGCGCGATGCGTTCGCCGATGCGTGGGTCCATCCCCGTCCTCCATCCCGTCGAGGCCGAAGATGCCGCGACCGGAGAAACCGGGCAATTGTCAGGGCGTTAACAAGTTAACCAGGCGAGCGGCACCCTGCCCCGCTCGCCCCCGAGGAGCGCCAGCCGGCGAGACGACGGGCCCGCAAGCCAGCCGCTTGAGGGTATCCCGCGACGCGGCTACGATCCCGCCCGACCGAGACAGGAGCAGAGCATGTCCTACCGCCCGAACCGCCGCGCCGTTCTCACCGCTGCGCTCGCGGCTGGCGCGTCCCCGCTCCTGCCACGCGGGGCGGCGGCGGCCGACGGGCTCCAGTACGGGCCGTCGGTGCCCTTCTCCTTCGCCATCCTCCAGGACATGGCCCGCCGGCGCGCCGAGGCGCCCTACGCCCCGACCGACCTCGGCGCCGATGCCGACGTGCTCGAAAGCATCGACTACGACGCCCACAACAAGATCACCTTCCGCCCCGAGATGACCCTGTGGGGCGACGTTCCCGGCGCGGCCAAGGTGCGGTTCTTCTACCCCGGCCGCTACTTCAAGGAGCCGGTGCAGATCAACGTCGTCGAAAGCGGCGAGGCGCAGGAGCTGCTCTTCTCCAACGACCTCTTCGACATGCCCGAGGACTCACCGGCGCGGAAGGTTTCCAAGGCGGGCTTCGCCGGCTTCAGCGTCATGGACCCCGACCAGAAGAACGACTGGCTCGCCGTCCTCGGCGCCAGCTACTTCCGCAGTTCCGGCTATTCGGGCCAGTTCGGCATGTCGGCCCGCGGCCTCGCCATCGACTCCGGCGGGCCGGGACCGGAGGAATTCCCGCGCTTCAGCCGCTTCTGGCTCGAACAGGGACCGGCGGGCGGCATCGTCATCTACGCGCTGCTCGAGGGGCCGCGGGTCACCGGCGCCTACCGGATGGCGACCTCGCGCAACGACGGCGTCTTCCAGGACATCGACGCGACGATCTTCCTGCGCGGCGACGTCGAGCGGCTCGGCATCGCGCCGCTGACCTCGATGTTCTGGTACGGCAAGCACAACCACTTCCTCGGCCCCGACTGGCGCCCGGAGATCCACGACAGCGACGGGCTCGAGATGTACCTCGCCAACGGCGAACGCATCTGGCGGCCGCTCAACAACCCGCCGTGGGTGATGGCCAACAGCTTCCGCGCCGACGGCCTCAAGGGCTTCGGCCTCGCCCAGCGCGAACGGAGCTTCGAGGAATACCAGGACGACGGCGTCTTCTACGAGAAGCGCGCCACCGTCTGGATCGAGCCCCGCGGCGACTGGGGCGAGGGCTCGGTGATGCTGGTCGAGATCCCGACCAACGACGAGATCCACGACAACATCGGCGCCTTCTGGAACCCGCTGGCCCCGGCGACGGCGGGCACCTCGTACGACCTCAGCTACAAGCTCAGCTGGGTGGAGGACTCGCCGCCGATGCCGATCGCGCGCTTCATCGCCACCCGCGTCGGCGCCGGTGGCGTGCCCGGTCAGGCGCGGCCGGCCAACGTCGTCAAGTTCGTCCTCGACCTCGACGGCAAGGGGCTCGAGGGCCTCGACCGGACCAGCGGCGTCGAGGCGGTGGTCAACTCGAGCCGCGGCGCCCTGTCGCTGGTCTACGCCTTCCCGATCGCGGAGACCGACCGCTGGCGGGTGACCTTCGACCTCGACATCGGTGCGCCGGACGGACCGCAGGACCCGATCGACCTGCGCCTCTTCCTGCGCCGCGAGGATCAGGCGCTGTCGGAGACGTGGATCTACCAGGCCTTCCCGTCCCAGCTCCACGCCCTGCTCGGCGAGCACGCCTGACCACCTGACCAGACCATCAGGGTTAGGCACACCGCAGGGCGGCGAGGGTCCGGTAAATCTTCGCCTGGGTTCCGCTCTCACCCCGGCTCTAGGCGCTTGCCCAAACGCTGCAACCGCCGGATTTTGGCCGTCGACAAAATCCGGCCGCGTCCGCCCCTCCCGGGGGTGGACGCGAAACGCGTCCACCGGGGCGGCCGCACCCGGATTGAAACCGACGCGCGGGTTGCACCCCCCTTCGCCTCCGCGCTCACGCGCTCCAGCGAACGGCCCGGCCGAAGCAGGGCTTCGGCTTTCTCGGGCCGCAACTCGCGGGCAGAGCCCGCTTCGGTCGAAAACCCCGCGAGCGTCGCGCACTGTTGCTTTTCACGCATAGCGTGCATAAGGACAGCAGTAGATCGCCCTCCTGGGGAATTGCCTGATCGAGGAGTGACGGACATGCCGATGTCCCTGCCTGCCGCCTACACCATCCTCCTGGCCTCGATCGTGTTCGAGATCATCGGCACCTCGGCGCTGCTCGCCAGCCAGACCTTCACGCGGGTGGGGCCGAGCGTGGTGGTCGCGGTCTGCTACGGGCTCGCCATCGTCGGCCTCGCGGTGACCTTCCGCACCATCCCGATGGGGATCGCCTACGCGATCTGGTCGGGCCTCGGGATCGTGCTGATCTCGACCGTCGGCTGGGTGGTCTTCGGCCAGCGCCTCGACCTGCCCGCCATCCTCGGCCTCGGGATGATCGTCGCCGGCGTCGTCGTGGTGAACCTCTCCGACTCGATCACCCACTGACCCGGACGGGTCAGACGAACTTCGGGATCGGGCCGACCTGCGGCGTCGTCCGGTCGCCGAGGTCGAACATCACCGCGTCGACGTAGCACCAGCCCCAGCCCTCCGGCGGGTCGTACCCCTCGATGATCGGGTGGCCGGTGGCGTGGAAATGCGCCGTCGCGTGCTTCCCCGGCGAGCTGTCGCAACAGCCGACGTGCCCGCAGGTCCGGCAGAGCCGCAGGTGCACCCACCAGCCGCCGGTCTTCAGGCACTCCTCGCAGCCCTTCGCGCTCGGCGTGACCGTGCGGATCGTGTCGAGGTGGGAGCAGGCCGCCTGCTCCGGCGCCTCAGTCATCGACCTCGGTCTCCGGGCGGTCGTTCCCCGCCGAAGTCTCGGTGTGCCAGCGGCCGCGGCCATCCTCCCAGGCGATGGGCGTGGTCTCGTCCGGCACCTTCTGCTCGTGCGCGGCCCGCTCGGCTGCGGAATGCGCCTCGCCCCGGGTGGGAAAGGCCTCGGAGAATGTCTCGCCGACCTTGTAGGCCCACCCGCCGTCGTGCTCGACCACCTCGTAGACGACCTTGGTCATGCTTCAGCTCCCGTCGTTTCCGCGACCCCGATCTTAGTGCGCACCTCCGGCAGCGGCCACAGCGAATAAACCATCATGCTGCGGCCCGAAACGGACACCTCGGAACCCGCGCCCAGCCGGACCTCGTCGGTGTCGGTGGTGCCGAGCCCGCTGTCGAGCCGAAGCCGCCACTCCCGGCCGGAGCCGCTGCCGGGCAGCACGAAATCCACGTCGCCGTCCGAAGCGTTGCAGAGCAGGAGCACGCCGTCGCCGGCAGCATTGGCCAGGGCGACGGACACCGCCTTGACGTTGCCGTTGTTCCACTCGGCCTCCGCCATCGCCTCGCCGTCGGGCCGGAGCCAGCGCACGCCGGGCAGGTCGCCCTCGGCAACCTCAGCGCCGCGGACCCAATGCGGCGCGGCGAGGAGGTCGAGTTCCCGGCGCAAGCCCAGCGCCGCCGAGACGAAGTCGAAGAACGCGGCCTCGCGCGGCTCGGGGCTCCAGTCCATCCAGGCGAGCTCGTTGTCCTGGCAATAGCCGTTGTTGTTGCCCTGCTGGCTGCGCCCGATCTCGTCGCCCATCAGCACCATCGGCACGCCCTGCGCCACGATCAGCGTCGTCATCGCGAAGCGCCGCATCCGGTCGCGGAGGTCGAGAATGGCCTCATCGTCGGTGTCGCCCTCGGCGCCGCAGTTCCACGAGCGGTTGTCGTCATGCCCGTCGCGGTTGTCCTCGCCGTTGGCCTCGTTGTGCTTCTCGCTGTAGGCGTAGAGGTCGGCGAGGGTGAAGCCGTCGTGGGCGGTGATGAAGTTGATGCTCGCCCACGGCCGCCGCCCGCGCGTGTCGAAGATGTCCCCCGAGCCGAGGACGTTCTTGGCAAAGCTGTCGACCGTCCCCTCGTCGCCCTTGACGTAGGCGCGGATATCGTCGCGAAAGCGCCCGTTCCACTCGGCCCAGCCCGGCGGAAACGACCCGACCTGATAGCCCCACTTGCCGAGGTCCCAGCTCTCCGAGATCATCTTCACCTTGGCGAGCACCGGGTCCTGGGTCACCGCATCGAGGAAGGGACTGTTGAAGTCGACCGAGTCGCGGTCGCGGGTCAGCGACACCGCGAGATCGAAGCGGAAGCCGTCGACGTGGCACTCCTCCACCCAGTAGCGCAGCGCTATCCATCACCATCTGCACGACGCGCGGATGGCGGGTGTTGACGGTGTTGCCGCAGCCGGTGGTGTCGAAATAGTAGCGCGGGTCCTCGCCCAGCACGTAGTAGCTGGCGTTGTCGAGACCCTTGAACGACAGCGTCGGCCCGAGGTGGTTGCCCTCGGCGGTGTGGTTGTAGACGACGTCGAGGATCACCTCGATGTTCGCCTCGTGCATCCGCTGGACCATGTGCTTGAATTCGGAGATGTCGTTGCCGCCCATCAGGAAGCGCGGCGCCGGGGCGAAGAAGCCGATGGTGTTGTAGCCCCAGTAGTTGGCGAGGCCCTTCTCGATCAGGTAGCGGTCGTCGAAGAAGGCCTGGATCGGCATCAGCTCGATCGCCGTCACCCCGAGCTTGACGAGATGCTCGACCACCTCCGGCGACCCGAGGCCCTCGAAGGTGCCCGCCCGCGGCCCCGCCAGCGCCGGATGGCTGCGCGTCATGCCCTTGACGTGGGCCTCGTAGATCACCGTCTCCGCCCAGTGCCGCCGCGGCGCGATGTCGGCGCCCCAGGTGTGGGCCGGGTCGATGATCCGGCACTTCGGCATCGCCCGGGCGCTGTCGCGCTTGTCGAAGACAGGTCCTCCTTCGGGTTGCCGATGCGATAGCCATAGAGCGAGTCGTGCCAGCGGAGCTCGCCGGCATAGGCGCGGGCGTAGGGGTCGAGGAGCAGCTTGTTCCGGATTGAAGCGGTGACCGGCGGAAGGCTCGTAAGGGCCGTCGGCGCGCAGCCCGTAGAGCTGGCCGGGGCGGAGGTCGGGGAAATACCCGTGCCAGACCTCGTGGGTGAACTCGGGCAGCGCGATGCGCTCGGTCTCGCGCTTGCCCTCGGCGTCGAAGAGGCAGAGCTCGATGCGCGTGGCGTTGGCGGAGAAGACCGCGACGTTGACCCCCGATCCGTCCCAGGTCGCGCCGAGGGGATAGGGGAGACCGGAAGAAACGCGCGTGCTTGCAGCCATGGGTGCCTCTGAACAGGGATGACGTCCGCCAATGCGTCAGCCTGCCACATCGTTGCACTGCACATAACCCGTTTGCACTGCGGCGGTCCGCTCCGCCATCGCCGGGCGCGGGCCCCGGTTCACAGCCGCGGGAAGATTGGGTTGCAGCGAGGGCAAGCGTCGATAGACTCGGGGGCGAAGCGAGGGGGAGACAGTTTGAAAGTCATCGTACTCGGGGCCGGCGTGATCGGCGTGACGACGGCGTGGTATCTCGCGAAGGCCGGGGCCGAGGTGCGGGTGCTCGACCGCCAGCCGGGACCGGGAATGGAGACGAGCTTCGCCAACGCCGGCGAGCTCTCCTACGGGATGACCTCGCCCTGGGCGGCGCCGGGCATCCCGATGAAGGCCCTGAAATGGATGTTCATGCGCCACCGGCCGCTGTTCATCGCGCCGATGATCTCGCCGCGGATGTGGTGGTGGGGCACGCAGATGCTGCGCAACTGCACCGCGGACCGCTACCGGGTGAACAAGAGCCGCATGGTGCGGATCTCGAACTACAGCCGCGACGCGATGACCGACCTCCTCGGCGAGATCGACCTCGACTTCGACCTGCGCCAGAAGGGCACCCTGCAGCTCTTCCGCACCGAGAAGCTGATGAAGGGCTCGAAAGCCGACCAGGAGGTGCTGGCCGAATACGATTCGCCCTTCGAGGTCCTCGACCGCGACGGCTGCATCGCCGCCGAACCCGGCCTCGTCCACGTCGCCGACAAGTTCGTCGGCGGCCTGCGGCTGACCGCCGACCGCACCGGCGACTGCCGGATGTTCACCCTCGCGCTCGCGCAGAAGTGCGAGGAGCTCGGCGTCTCGTTCCGCTACGGCAACACCATCAAGGGGCTCACCCTCCACGGCGACCGCATCGTCGGCGTCGAGACCGAGCACGGGCCGGAGACGGCCGACGCCTACGTCTGCTGCCTCGGCCCCTACGCGCCCCACCTGCTGCGCACCGTCGGCATCTGGCTGCCGATCTATCCGATCAAGGGCTACTCGATCACCCTGCCGGTCACCGACGACGCCGCGGCGCCGCAGTCGACGGTGATGGACGAGACCCACAAGGTCGCGATCACCCGCCTCGGCGACCGCATCCGCGTCGCCGGACAGGCGGAGATCATCGGCTACAACCGCAAGCTCGGACGAACCGCGACCGACACCGTCCGCTACGTCGTCGCCGACCTCTTCCCGAAGGGCGGCGACGTCGCAAAGGCGGAAGGGTGGACGGGCCTCCGCCCGATGACCCCGGACGGAACGCCGGTGATCGGGCCGACGCGCTATTCGAACCTCTTTCTCAACACCGGCCACGGCACCCTCGGCTGGACGATGTCCTGCGGCTCCGGGCGCGCCGTGGCGGATGCGGTCCTCGGCCGCCCCCCGGAGATCGACTTCGACGGCCTGACCGCGGCCCGCTACGGCCAGTAGTACCAGCGGCCGTCAGCCGTGACTCCTGCGGTCTCTTCGCCCCGCTCCAGCCCGCTGCTTGCGGAACGGTGCAGCCGCCGGATTTTGGCCGTCGACAAAATCCGGCCGCGTCCGCCCCTCCGGGGGTGGACGCGAACGCGTCCACCGGGGCGGCCGCGCCCGGATTGAACCCGACGCGTGGGTTGCAAACTCCTTCGCCTCCGTGCTCACGCACTCCAGCGAACGGCCCGGCCGAAGCAGTGCTTCGGCTTTCTCGGGCCGTGGACTTGCGGGCAAAGCCCGCTTCGGTCATTAGAAAGGCAAGCGGTTATCCAAGACGGCCAAGCCGGCCGCGGCGCAAGTCCCGCGTCGACGAAGCAGAGACGGTGCGGCCGGGAGCCCCGCTGCAGCGCGCCGCGGGCGAACCGCTGCGGCCACGGGCGGCCGACGCGGCGCTCCCGCCGGCCGGGCGCTCAGTCCCCGGCCGGGCGGGGATGCGCGAGGGCGCGCAGGATGCCGTGCAGGATACGGACGTCGGCGTCGGTGAGCGGCGCCCGGCGGAAGAGGTTGTCGAGGTTGGCAATCATCGACGGGCGCTTGTGGTCGGGAAAGAAGAAACCCGCCGTGTCGAGACGCTCGACCAGGTGGTCGACGAAGCGGTCGACTTCGAGCCCGGTGGCCCGCCGGCCCCCGGCGACGCGGTAGTCGGCGGCCTCGGCGTCCCCGGCGGCACGGCGCCACTCGTAGGCGAGAAGCAGCGCGCACTGGGCGAGATTGATCGAACCGAAGGCCGGGTTGACCGGCACCGTCACCACCGCATTGGCCCGAACGATGTCGTCGGTCTCCAGCCCGGCGCGCTCCGGCCCGAACAGGACCCCGACGCGCTCACCCGCGGCGGTGAGGGCGCGGGCCTCGGCCATCGCCTGCTCGGGGGTCAGCACCAGCTTGGTCATCGCCCGCTCGCGGGCGGTGGTGGCAAAGACGTAAGTAAGGTCGGCACAGGCTTCCGCCGTGGTCGCCATCACCTCGGCGCCGGCCAGGACATGGGCCGCGCCGCTCGCCATCGCCTCGGCCCGCGGGTTGGGCCAGCCGTCGCGCGGGGCGACGAGGCGGAGGCGGTCGAGGGCGAAATTCCACATCGCCCGGGCCGCCGCGCCGACGTTCTCGCCCATCTGCGGCCGGACGAGGATGAAGACGGGGCCAGCCTCGGCCACCGCGCGCGCCGCCCCAGTGTCGTCGGTGGTCTCGGTCACCCTTGCCCTCCCGGCTGGACGGCCGGCGTGTTACGCCGGACCGCCCCGCACGGCAAGGCCGGTTACCAGGGAAGCGGCCGGCGCAGTTCGGAGTCGACGTCCGCATGGGTCAGGCCGATGTCGCGCAGCATGTGGTCGTCGAGGGCCTTGAGGTCCATGCGGTTGCGGTAGCGCGCGTCGAAGGTCACCAGGCGCTCGACAAATCCGCGCACCGTGAAGCGCGGCAGGGCGATCTGGGCATGACGCAGCACGGAGGTTGCGGACATGATGAGTCTCCATCATCAGACTTGAGGTTTCGCGGTGGTTTCATCACCGTGTCGAATAGATAGTCGTTGACGACGCATGTGTGAAACGAATAAATGTGGCTAGTCACATCAAGGATGGTGATATGCCCCGCAACCTCGACCTGACCGCCCTGCGCTCCTTCGCTGCCGTCGCCGACGCCGGGGGCGTGACCCGGGCCGCGGCGCTGCTCAACCTCACCCAGTCGGCGGTGTCGATGCAGCTGAAACGGCTCGAGGAGTCGCTCGGGCTTCAGCTTCTCGACCGCACGGCGCGGACCATCGCGCTGACCGCGCAGGGCGAGCAACTCCTCGCCTACGCCCGTCGCCTGCTGGCGCTGAACGACGAGGCGTGGGGCCGGCTGACCCATCCCGCCTACGAGGGGGCGCTCGATTTCGGGGTGCCGCACGACATCATCTATCCGCACGTCCCCGGCGTGCTGCGCCAGTTCTCGGCGGAGTATCCGCGGGTGAAGCTCCAGCTCCACGCGCTCTATACCAGCGGGCTGAAGGAGGTCTTCGCCCGCGGCGGCATGGATCTCATCATGACCACCGAGGCCGGGGTCGAGGCCGGCGGCGAAACCCTGGCCTGCGAGCCGCTGGTCTGGACCGGGGCACAGGGCGGTCAGGCGTGGCGGGCGCGACCGCTCCCCTTCGGCTCGTGCGGGAATTGCGTCTTCAAGCGGCCGTCGCTCGACGCGCTGGAGGCGGCGGGCATCCCGTGGGAACTCGTCGTCGATTCGATCTCGCCCGCGGCGGTGGAGGCGAGCGTCTCGGCCGATCTCGCCGTCAGCGTGCAGATGGCGAGCGCCGTCCCCGCCCACTCGGAGGCGATCCGCCACGGCGGCGCGCTACCCGACCTGCCCGAGCATTGCATCAACCTCTACGTGGCGACCGGCGCCCGTCAGGCGATCGCCCTCCGCCTCGCGGCCCTGCTCCGGCAGGCCTACGGCGTGGCCGACTGCCTCGCGGCGGAATAGATCCGCGCGACGACCTCCGCCGTCGCACGTTAACGTAGATGAACAGTCTGTAAATTCTCGAAATTATATCAATAGATATCAACCGCTTGACCGGAGTCGCACGCGTGCGACAAAGCGCGCTGAAGCCCGGCCCCCGCCCGCATCGGGCGCCCTTTGCAGACCGCCCTCACAGCCGAACCACGACCTTGCCGCGTGGCCTGCCGCGTGCGAAGCAGGTCAAGCGCCTCGTTCGCCGACTTCGAGCGGCAGCACGTGGCTGACGTGAGGCCGAAGCCGGCCGGCGGCATGCCACGCGAAAAGGCTGGTGAAGCTCTCCCGCACCACGTCCGGTCGCAGCGCGGCGATAGGCGCCGAAATAGAAGCCGATCGCCGTCAGGTTCTTGACGAGGAGCAGGTTGGCCGGGATCTGCGGCACCTTCCCCCCGGCGAAGCCGATCGGCAACAGCCGGCCCCCCGGCCGGGTGGCCCGAAGCGCCGCGTCGAAGCCCGCGCCGCCAACGGTGTCATAGACGACATCGACCCCGCCGAGCGCCCGCAGCGCCGCCCGCAGGTCCTCCGAAGCATCGAGCGTGTGGGCGGCACCGGCGGCGGCCGCAACGGCCCGCTTCTCCGGGCCGCGGGCGACGGCAATGACCCGGGCGCCGAGCAGCGCGCCGATCTCCACCGCGGTCAGCCCGACCCCGCCGGCAGCGCCGGTGACGACCAGCGTCTCGCACGGACGCAGGCGGGCGAGCCAGGCGAGCGCGACATGGCTGGTGCCGTAGGCAATCGGAAAGGCCGCGGCGATCTCGTCCGGCAGGGTGTCCGGGAACGGCGTGCACCGCCCCTCGGCGGCGACCGCGACGAACTCCGCGAGGCCCCCGGCCGCGGCCGGCAGGCGACAACGCGCGTGCCGGCGGCGAGGCGAAGCCGCCGGACCGACAGCGTCGACCGTGCCGGCCACCTCGAGCCCGGGGCAGAAGGGGAGCGCCGGCTTCTCCTGATAGCGTCCCGCCGCCATCAGCGTATCGGCGAAGTTGATCCCGCAGGCGGCGACGCGGACCAGCACCTCCCCGGGGCCGGGCGCGGGCAAGGGCAAGTCGGCGAGGCGCAGGGGTTGTCCGAGCTCGGTGATCTGCATGGCCCGCATCGGTGGCTCCCTTGCCTGTCCGCGGCGAGAGGTCAGCACAGATCGCAGCCGCGCGGAACCTGCGCGCGCCCGGCGGCGTTGCGGTCGCGCAATGTTCGCTTCCGAATTCCTTGCCGACACCACCGTCCCTGCTCCGATAATCGTTCTGCGGCTGATCGGAGCGGTCGTGCTTTGCGCCTTTCTCGGCTACGAGCGCGAGTCGCGCGGCCACGCCGCCGGATTTCGCACCCACATGCTCGTCGGTCTCGCGGCTGCTGCCTACGCGCTCGTCGCGGAGGAGCTGATCGGTCACTACCGCGACTTCGGCGAGTCGGTGCGCATGGACCCGGTCCGTCTGATCGAGGCGGTCACGGCCGGGATCGCCTTCCTCGCCGCAGGCATGATCGTGTTGTCGCGCGGCCGGGTGCGCAACCTGACTACCGGGGCGGGGCTGTGGCTCGCCGGCGGAATCGGGCTTGCCGTCGGCAACGGGCAGTGGCTGATTGGCGGGGCAACCGCGGCGATCGGGCTCGTGATCGTGCTCTCGGATGGCGGCGCAGGCAGCAGCGGCCGGGGAAACCGTAAGGGCGGTTGCGTTTTCGCGAAGGGACGACTAACTCGGCGGCGCGGGCGCCCGACCTCAAGGACCACCCGCATGGATATCCGGAACATCGCGATCATCGCGCACGTCGATCATGGCAAGACGACGCTCGTCGATCAGCTCCTCAAGCAGTCGGGGGCGTTCCGGGAGAACCAGGCGACGGTCGAGCGCGCGATGGATTCGAACGACCTCGAACGCGAGCGCGGGATCACCATCCTCGCCAAGGCGACCAGTGTCGAGTGGCACGAGCCACCGCATCAACATCGTCGACACGCCGGGCCACGCCGACTTCGGCGGCGAGGTCGAGCGCATCCTCGGGATGGTCGACGGGGTGGTGCTGCTGGTCGACGCGGCCGAGGGGCCGATGCCGCAGACCAAGTTCGTCACCGCCAAGGCACTCGCCCTCGGCCTGCAGCCGATCGTGGTGCTGAACAAGGTCGACAAGCCGGACGCAGAGCCCGACCGGGCGCTGGACGAGGTCTTCGACCTCTTCGTCAGCCTCGACGCCGACGAGGGCCAGCTCGACTTTCCCGTGCTTTACGCCTCGGGACGCGCCGGCTGGGCCGATGCCGAGCTCGACGGGCCGCGGCAGGATCTGAACGCGCTCTATCAGCTGGTCGTCGACCACGTGCCGGCGCCGAAGCAGCTCGCGCAGATCGACGCGCCCTTCTCGATGCTGGCGACGACGCTGGCCGCGGACCCCTTCCTCGGGCGGCTGCTGACCGGACGGATCGAGACCGGGCGGGTCAAGACCGGGCAGACGGTCAAGGCGCTGTCGCGCGACGGCGCGGAAATCGAGCGCTTCCGCGTCTCGAAGATCCTCGCCTTCCGCGGGCTCGGGCGCCAGCCGATCGACGTGGCGGAGGCCGGCGACATCGTCAGCCTCGCCGGGATGAGCAAGGCGACCGTGGCCGACACCATCGCCGATTTCGCGGTCACCGCGCCGATCTCGGCCCAGCCGATCGATCCGCCGACGATCAGCGTCACCTTCGGCATCAACGATTCGCCGCTGGCCGGGCGCGACGGCGACAAGGTGCAGAGCCGCGTCATCCGCGACCGCCTGATGCGCGAGGCCGAGACCAACGTCGCGATCAAGGTCGCCGACACCCCCGGCGGCGACGCCTTCGAGGTGTCGGGCCGCGGCGAGCTGCAGATGGGCGTGCTCATCGAGAACATGCGCCGCGAGGGCTTCGAGCTCTCGGTGTCGCGGCCGCGGGTGCTCTTCCGCGCCGAGGACGGCGAGCGGCTGGAGCCGATCGAGGAAGTGACCGTCGACGTCGACGAGGAATTCGCCGGCGTCGTCGTCGACAAGCTCAGCCAGCGCAAGGGCGAGCTGGCGGAAATGCGCACCGCCGCCGGTGGCAAGACCCGGATCGTTGCACACGTCCCGTCGCGCGGCCTGATCGGCTACCACGGCGAGTTCCTGACCGACACGCGCGGCACCGGCGTGCTGAACCGGGTGTTCCACGCCTGGGCGCCGCACAAGGGTTCCGTTCCCGGCCGGCGCCAGGGCGTGCTGATCTCGATCGAGGACGGCACCAGCGTGCCTTACGCGATCTTCAACCTCGAGGACCGCGGCAGGTTCTTCATCGGCGCCGGCGAGCAGGTCTACAACGGCATGATCCTCGGCGAGCACAGCCGCGACAACGACCTCGAGGTCAATCCGCTCAAGGGCAAGAAGCTGACCAACGTCCGCGCCTCCGGCACCGACGAGGCGGTCCGGCTGACGACGCCGGTTCGGCTGACCCTGGAGCAGGCGATCGCCTACATCGAGGACGACGAGCTGGTCGAGGTGACCCCCCGCCACATCCGTCTCCGCAAGCGCCACCTCGATCCCCACGAGCGCAAGCGGCAGTCGCGGATGACGGGCGAGTAGGATTCCCCAATTCGCGCATTGCGTGATTCGCAATTTGCGAAGGAATCTTTGCAATTCACGGCTGGGTTGAAATTCGAGCCAATCCTGCGGCTGGATTCCCGCATTGATTGCAGAGGTTACCGGAAAGTTTCCGGTCGATTACCGCCGATTGAAAGCCGTTAACGCTTCTCACCCCGCGTTTGTAGAGTTGGCACGATGCGTGCATTGTATCCTGCATGACGGTAGCGAATACGAGTTCAGAGCGGAGCAGCGAGATGAAACACCCCGTAGACGTGCATGTTGGCAAGCGGGTTCGGCATCGCCGCTGGATGGTCGGCATGACCCAGCAGCAGCTTGGCGACATCGTCGGCATCAAGTTCCAGCAGATCCAGAAGTACGAGACCGGGATGAACCGGATCAGCGCCTCGCGGCTCTGGGACATCGCCCAGGCGCTCGGCGTCTCGATCAGCTTCTTCTTCGAGGGTTTCGACGAGCCCGAGAATGCCGCCGAGTCCACCGCATCGACCCCGGCCGAGGCCGCGCGCGGCGACCTGCTCGCCGACAAGGAGGCGCTCGAACTGGTGCGCTCCTACTATGCGATCCCGGAAGCGCAGCGCCGTCGCCTCTTCGACCTGGCCCGCGTGCTGAGCGACGTAGCCTGATCCGCGCTGCTTGACGAAGTCCGCGCATTCGCGGACACCCGGCTGGGGGGTTCGGGTTTTTCGTCAGGCGGAGGATCAGGTGGCGATATCGGCTGGACTGGCGAGCGATCTCTGGCGCGCCGCCGAGGACCTGGCCGACGTCGCCGCTGCCCGCAGCCTGCCGCTCTTCCGGAGCAGGACGCTGCGGGCGGAGAACAAGGCGGTGGCCGGGTTCGACCCGGTCACCGCAGCAGACCGCGACGCCGAGCAGGCGATGCGCGCGCTGCTCGCCGAACGACGGCCCGACGACGGCATCCTCGGGGAAGAGTTCGGGCCGCTCGAGGGGCGGTCCGGCCTGACCTGGGTGCTGGATCCCATCGACGGAACGCGGGCTTTTCTCAGCGGCGCGACGACTTGGGGAACACTGATCGGCGTCGATGCCGGCGACGGGCCGGTCCTCGGGATCATCGACCAGCCCTACACGCGCGAGCGCTTCATGGGCGGGCTCGGGCGGGCGGAGATGGTCCGCGACGGGCTGCGGACCCCGCTGGAAACGCGACCCTGCGCCGGGCTCGCGGACGCGATCCTCTACAGCACCTTTCCCGAGATCGGTACGCCGGCGGAGCGCCTCGGCTTCGAGGCGGTCCGCGACCGGGTGCGGCTGACCCGCTACGGCTTCGACTGCTACGGCTATGCGCTCGTCGCGCTCGGTCAGGTCGATCTGGTGATCGAGGCGGGTCTCCATCCCTATGACATCCAGGGGCCGCAGGCGGTGATCGAGGCCGCGGGCGGCATCGTCACCAACTGGAAGGGCGAGCCGGCGCACCAGGGCGGCCGCGTGCTCGCCGCCGGGGATGAGCGCACGCACGAAGCGGCGCTGGCGCTGCTTTCGACGGTGGAGTGACGCGAGGCGCAAGCACCTCGATCCTTCAGCCGGCGGCGGCAAGCCCGGGGCGGGCGGCGGTGGGGTCGAGGAAGCTGTCGATGCGGGCCCAGACCTGATCGAGGACTTCCGGGCGCTCCATGAAGATCTCGTGCCGGGCGCCGGGGAGATCGAGGATCGAGCCCTGCGCCATCTGGCCGACCTGGGTGCGGATCACGCTGGCCGAGACGACGCTCTCCTCGCTGCCGAGAAGCGCCAGCACCGGCACGTTGGGCAGCGGCGCGATGTAGAGGCGCGCCATCTCCTCGAGCGCGGCGCGGGTCCACTGCATCGACGGGCCACCGAGGGCCAGCTCCGGGTGGGTGGCGATCTGCGAGACGCACCACGCGAAGGTGTCGCGATCGGTGGTCAGCGCATTGGTGTCGAAATCGACGGCGAGCGCTGTCGGGCGCTCGCGGGTGCCGGGCATCCGGCGCATCCCCAGACCGATCATGTAGGCGACCTGGGTGAAGCGCGCGGTGATCTCGCGGGTCGCGGCGCGCATCTGCAGATGCCACATCGGCGCCGAGAAGATCGCGCCGCTGAAATCCGCCCGTTCGAGCAGGGTGCGGAAGCCGATGCAGCCGCCCATCGAGTGGGCGACCATCAGCCGCGGTCCGGGCAGGCCGAGGCTGTCGACGAGGGTGAGCAGCGCCGCGACGTCGCGCTGGTACTCGCGGAAATCGTCGACGTGGCCGCGCATCGGGTTGGAGGGCGGTCGGTCGGACAGGCCCTGCCCACGCCAGTCGATGACGACGACCGAGAGGCCGCGGTCGGCGAGCCGGCCGGCGACGCGCCCGTATTTCTCCGCGAACTCGGTGCGTCCGGGAAAGATCACCGCCGTGCCGCGATCTCCGGTCGCCCAGGTGACCGCGCGGAGGCGGATGCCGTCGGACGTGGTCAGCCAGTGCGCCTCCGCGCCCGGCGGCGCATCGGCGACGTCGGCGTAGAACGGCGGCGGAGAGACCGGGGCGCTCATCCGAAGACGCTGGCGAGCCTCATGGCCAGTCCCATGTCGCCGTCGATCTTGAGGCGCCCGGACATGAAGGCCGCGGTCGGGTCGAGATCCCCCGAGAGCAGTTCCTGGAAGGTCGCCGAATCGGCCGTGATCGTGCAGTCGGCGTCGGAGTCGTCGGCCGAAACCCCGCTCTCGTCGATTCGCACCGAGCCTTCCTCGGCAATGACGAAGCGCACGGATCCGTCCATCTCCTGCCCGTCCAGGCGCGCGGCGAGGGCCTTGACGGCGGCGTCGACGGTATCACTCATTCAGCTTTCTCCACGCGGAGGCCGCTCGGGCCTCGATTTCCGGTGATTGATGACTAATCTAGGGAACATGACCGGGTTACGAAAGCGGCAACTGGCAGGCGCAATCATCGTGGCGCTCCTCGCGACACCAGCGGGCGTGTCCGCACAGTCCGCGGAGGACCTCCCGGTACCCGGCCCCGAGGGGCCGTTCGGTACGCCGCCCGCGGACGTCGCGCCGCCGGCAGAGGCCGGGCCGGCAGACTCCGCCGCAAAGGAGCCCGCGCACGCCGAGACGCCGGCCGAGCGCGCGGCGCGGCTCGACACGCTCTTCGCCGAACTGGCCGAGCCCGGCCGCGAGGACTGGCAGAAGGTCGAGGGGCAGATCAACGCGATCTGGACGCATTCGGGATCGGCCTCGATGGACCTGCTGCTCCGCCGCGGCAACGAGGCGCTGAAGGCCGAAGACTACCCGGCCGCCGTCGAGCACTTCTCGGCCCTGATCGAGATGGCGCCGGATTTCCCCGAGGGCTGGAATGCGCGGGCGACGACCTTCTACCTGATGGGGGAATTCTCGCTGTCGATGGCGGACATCGAGCACGTCCTCGTGCTCGAGCCGCGGCACGTCGGCGCGCTCTCGGGCCTCGCCGCGATCTTCGAGGCGATGGACGAGCCGAAGCTGGCGCTGAAGGCCCTCGAGGCGGTGCACGCGCTGAACCCGAACCGGCCGAACGTCAGCGAATCGATCACCCGGCTTGAGCGGACGACCGGCGCGGCAGACCTCTGAGCGCCGCGGGGAGATCTGACAGAATGGCATTCGACGAGCGCGGCCCCGGCGGCAATGGGCGCGTGACGGCCGTCCTCGGGCCGACGAACACCGGCAAGACCCACTATGCCATCGAGCGGATGCTGGCGCACCGGACCGGGGTGATCGGCCTGCCGCTGCGGCTGCTGGCGCGCGAGGTCTACGACCGCATCGTCACGCTGCGCGGCCCGTCGGTGGTGGCGCTCGTCACCGGCGAGGAGCGCATCGTGCCGGCGCGGGCCGCCTACTGGGTCTGCACCGTCGAGGCGATGCCGCTCGACATCGGGGCGGATTTCCTCGCCGTCGACGAGATCCAGCTCTGCGCCGATCCCGACCGCGGGCATATCTTCACCGACCGGCTGCTCAACGCCCGCGGGCTGCACGAGACGCTGTTTCTCGGGGCCGAGACCATGCGGTCGCGGATCGCGAGCCTGGTGCAAGGCTCGCTGCTGACGCGGCGGGAGCGATTCTCCAACCTGTCCTACACCGGGATGCGCAAGATCAGCCGGATGCCGCCGCGGAGCGCCGTGGTCGGCTTTTCGGTCGAGGACGTCTATGCGATCGCCGAGCTGATCCGCCGCCAGCGCGGCGGGGCGGCGGTGGTGATGGGGGCCTTGTCGCCGCGGACGCGCAACGCGCAGGTGGCGCTCTACCAGAACGGCGACGTCGATCATCTGGTCGCGACGGACGCAATCGGGCTGGGGCTGAACCTCGACATCAGCCACGTCGCCTTCTCGGGAACGGTGAAGTTCGACGGGCGCCGGCATCGCCACCTGACCCCGAGCGAGCTTGCCCAGATCGCGGGGCGGGCGGGGCGGTTCACCACGGACGGGACGTTCGGGGTGACGGGCGAAGCCTCCCCGCTCGATCCCGATGTGGTCGAGGCGATCGAGAATCACCGCTTTCCGCCACTCAACCGCTTGCAATGGCGGAGTTCGGCGCTCGATTTCGCCAGTCCGGGGACGCTGATCGCGAGCCTCGAACGCGGGCCGGACCGGCCGGACCTGCAGCGCGCGCGCGAGGCGGACGACCTCGCGACGCTGAAGGAGCTGGCGGCGATGCCCTACGTCGGCGGGCGGATGCGGAACGCCGCGGACACCCGGCAGCTCTGGGACGTCTGCCAGGTCCCGGACTTCCGCAAGGTATCGCTGGGCGAGCACGCGAGCCTCTGCGTGCGCATCTTCCAGTTCCTCCAGGAGGGCCGGGGCATCCCCACCGACTGGCTGGCGAAGCAGATCGAGCGGATCGATCGCACCGACGGCGACATCGACGCACTGTCGAAACGATTGGCGTATATCCGCACATGGACCTATGTCGCGCAACGGCGTGGGTGGATCGATGACGCCGACCATTGGCGGGACGAGACCCGTGCGGTAGAAGACCGGCTGTCGGATGCGATGCACGTGCAGCTGACTCAACGGTTCGTCGACCGGCGGACCTCGGTGCTCATGCGCCGTCTGAAGCAGAGGGAGAGCCTGGTGGCCACGGTCAACGAAAACGGCGAGGTCACGATCGACGACCAGTTTGTCGGGCGTCTGGAAGGGTTCGTCTTCCGGCTCGATCCGTCTGCGGACGCCGACCAGGCGAGGACGCTGCGCGCGGCCGGGGTCGCGGCCCTCGCCCCGGCGCTGTCGCTCCGGGCGGACAAGTTCTACAACGCCCCCGACGCCGAGATCGACGTGACCGAGCAGGGCGGGCTGATGTGGGGCGAGCATGCCGTCGGCAAGCTCGTGCCCGGCGCCGACCCGCTGAGCCCGCAGGTCCAGCCCTTCGTCGACGAGGACGCCGATCCGCAGGTCGCCGAGCGGGTGAAGCGCCGGCTCGGGCACTGGATCGACCGCAAGATCGCGGCACTGTTCCAGCCGCTGGTCGCCCTGCGCGACGACGAGACGCTGACGGGCATGGCCCGCGGCATCGCCTTCCGCCTCGTCGAGACGCTGGGCATCCTGCCGCGCTCCGAGATTTCCGAGGACGTGAAGGGGCTCGACCAGGACGGCCGGGCCAGCCTGCGCAAGCACGGGGTGCGATTCGGCCAGTACACGGTCTTCCAGCCCCTGCTCCTGAAGCCCGCGCCGACGCGGCTCAGGCTGGTGCTCTGGTCGCTGGCCTCCGGGCTCGACGTTTTCCCGGAGGCGCCGCCGCCGGGGGTGGTCACCGTCGCGGCAGTCAAGGGCGCGCCGGCCGGGTACTATCCGCGCGCGGGCTACCGGCTGGCGGGCGAGCGGGCGATTCGCATCGACATGCTCGAGCGGCTGGCGGATCTCATCCGCAACCTCGACGTGCGGACCGGATTCGAGGCGACGCCGGACATGCTGTCGATCACCGGCCTGACGCTGGAGCAGTTCGCCAAGCTGATGCAGGGCCTCGGCTACCAGGCAACCGAATCGACCCGGCCGAAGCGCAAGCCGGTGGCGGCGGTCGCGGCACCCGAGACGGTGGCGGTGGAGTCCGAGGCGGTGGAGGCGTCGGAAGTCGTGGCCGGTGGCCCGGATCTGCCCGAGCCGCCGATCCCGGTCACCCCCGAGCCGGACATTCCCGACGTCCCGACGGAGCTGCCGTCCGAGCCCGACGCGCCCGCCGAACTCCCTCCGGAGCCGGAGACCGACGTGCCGGTCGAGGAGCCGACCGAGATTCCCGGCGAGACGCCCTCGGACGTGCCGGTGATCGACCCCGAGGTCCAGGTCGCGGCCGAGGAGCCCGCGGCGGCGGAGCCTGAGGCAGCGGCAGAAACAACCCCCGAGTCGGCAGAGACCGCGCCCGAAGTCGTGGCGGATGGCGCCGTGGAAGCGGTGGCCGAGGAATCCGGCGAACCGCAGGAGATGGAGGGGTATTTCCTCTTCACCCGCGCGCCGCGGCGGCGGCCCGAGCGGGAGGAAACGAGCGCAGCGAGCAGGCCAGCCGGCCCGACCGGCGGCGCGAGGGCGGCGGCGGCAAGCCCAAGGGCAAGGCGCCCGGCGGCGGCAGCGGCGAGGCGCGCGACAAGCCGCGGCCCTACGGCGGCGACGAGCGCAAGGGCAAGCGCGACGGGGGACGCGAGGGCAAGCGCAGCGAGGCGGTTGCCCCGGTGCGTCCGCCGCGGCCGGAGAAGCCGATCGACCCGGACAATCCCTTCGCCGCGCTGATGGCCCTGAAGCTCAAGGGCTGACCCGCGGCATGGCCGGCGACGGATCCGTCGATCCGGATCGACAAGTGGCTCTGGCACGCGCGCTTCTGCAAGTCGCGGGCGGCGGCGGCGAAACTGGTCAGCGACGGCAGGGTCAGGATCAACGCGGTGCGCGTCTCGAAACCGGCGACGGCGGTGCGGATCGGCGACGGCCTGAGCTTCGCCCAGGGCGATCGGGTCCGCGCAGTGCGCGTCCTCGGGCTCGGCACGCGACGGGGGCCGGCCCCCGAGGCCCAGGCGCTCTACGACGATCTGGAGGCGCGAACCGGCGACGGCCCCCCTCCCCCGGCCACGCCGGCCCTTGAACCCACCCCGAAGGCTGATACATAGCCCTCAGCGGAGTGTGACAGGCTCGCGGAGAGAGCAAGACAGATCGAGGCCTGGCCCCATGACCTACGTCGTGACCGATAACTGCATCGCGTGCAAATACACCGACTGCGTCGAGGTCTGCCCCGTGGACTGCTTCTACGAGGGCGAGAACATGCTCGTGATCCATCCCGACGAGTGCATCGACTGCGGGGTCTGCGAGCCCGAGTGCCCGGCCGACGCCATCCGCCCGGATACCGAGCCGAATCTCGAGGTATGGGTTGAATTCAACCGCAAATACTCGGAAAAATGGCCGGTACTCGTCAGCCGACGAGACGCGCTCCCCGGGGCGGAAGAGCGCGATGGCGAGGCCGGCAAGCTCGAGAAATACTTTTCCGAGGCCCCGGGAGAAGGCGGCTAAGCGACAATCCGCCGCACGAAACGAGGCGAATCACTGCCTTACGCGCCCGCACCGGACACTTGAAACGTTTCACTCACGTAACCACGTGGTGAATACCAAAATGGTTTGACTTCCCTCAAAGCGGATTCTCTGCTATAAGGGTTGTCCAACAAGTGGCCCGGAAATCAAGGCCGACGAAACCGGCCGGACGCCTGAATTGCATTCCGATCAGCGGTCGAACCGATTTTGCTTTGGCAGATCGGATACGGCTGTTTCGGTGTGGCGACAGGAAAAACCGGGCCGTCAGTCAAAAGGATTAGACGCGCAAACATGAGCAAGACCAAGAAGGCGACGGAGTTCCGTCCGAACGATTTTGTCGTCTACCCAGCGCATGGCGTCGGCAAGATCGTCTCCATCGACGAGCAGGAAGTCGCAGGGCTTCGCCTCGAGATGTTCGTGATCTCCTTCGAGAAGGACAAGATGACCCTGCGGGTTCCGATCGCCAAGGCGTCGTCCGTGGGCATGCGTCCGCTTTCTTCGGCCGACATCGTCGAGCGCGCTCTCGAGACCCTCAAGGGCCGTGCCCGCGTCAAGCGCGCCATGTGGTCGCGCCGGGCGCAGGAGTACGAGCAGAAGATCAATTCCGGCGACCTGATCTCGATCGCGGAGGTCGTCCGCGACCTGCATCGCAGCGACGATCAGCGGGAGCAGAGCTATTCCGAGCGCCAGCTCTACGAGGCGGCACTCGAGCGGCTGACCCGCGAGGTCGCCGCCGTCAACGGCATCGAGGAGCTCAAGGCCCAGCAGGCCGTCGACGAGGTCCTCGGCGGTCGCGTCGCGGCCTGATCCACCTGACTGACGACTTCACGGGCACGCCTCTGGCGTGCCCGTTTTTATTTGGCCTCACGGGCACACAGTCCGGCGCGCCCATCTGTTCTGGCTCATCGGCCCGCCTCGCGCGCGCCGGCTCCTACTTGCCCGCCGCCACCACCACGCCGCTGTGCTTGGCCTTGTTCTCCGGCTCGACGTGGATCGTCACCAGCGTGTCCTCCAGCGTCAACCTCAGCGCGCGCTCGATGCGGTCGCAGATGGTATGGGCCTCCTGGACCGTCATCCTTGCCGGCACGACGAGGTGAAATTCGACGAAGGTGATCCGCCCGGCCTGCCGGGTGCGGATGTCGTGGGCTTCGAGGGCGCC
Source organism: uncultured Alphaproteobacteria bacterium (assembly GCA_963798235.1). Taxonomy (GTDB): domain Bacteria; phylum Pseudomonadota; class Alphaproteobacteria; order Rhodobacterales; family Rhodobacteraceae; genus Amaricoccus. Next base: position 705,520 of record CAWCSN010000001.1, read on the forward strand.
GTCGGCGTGTTCGCGAATCTCGGTGTCGATCAGCTTCCGGGTCGCTTCGGGCACCGCCTCGTCCATCAGGCCGCCAAAGGACTCGCGGATCATCTCCCAGCCCGACCACAGCACGTTGAGCGCCACCGCCGCGGCGAGGAGCGGGTCGAGGATCGGCAACCCGGTCACGATGGCGAGGGTGATGCCGACGACGACGCCGAGCGAGGTGATGACGTCGGTGAACAGGTGCCGGCCGTCGGCAACCAGCGCCGGTGAGCGCAGGGCGCGCCCGCGCGAGATCAGCACCCACGACCAGCCGGCATTGACGGCGCTGGCGACGGCGCTGATGGCGAGGCCCTCGACCGGCGCCGTGATGACGCGGGGCGAGAAAAATCCGTGCCAGGCCTCGCGAAGGATCAACAGCGCCGCGACGGTGATCAGCACACCGCAGAGAACGGCACTGAAATACTCGATCTTCTGGTGGCCATAGGGATGGTTGTCGTCGGGCGGAACGTTGGCGAGCCGCACGGCGAAAAAGGCCGCGACCGCCGTCGCAACGTTGACCACGCTCTCCAGTGCGTCCGAGTAGAGCGCAACGGAGCCGGTCAGGTGGTAGGCGAGGTACTTGATCCCGAGGACGACCACGCCCACCGCGATGCTGCCCGTGGCCAGTCTGACGGCAGTCCCCGGCATCGGTCTCCTCGCTCTCGCCCCGACCCTCTTTGCCGTCATGCGGCGGTGCACACAAGGCCGCGGCGCCCCGCTACCCGGCCGCCTCCGGCAGGGCATCGCTGGCCGTATCGGAGCGCGCGGCGTTCCACAGGATCGCAGCGCCGGCCACGGCCGAAAGAATCGAGCCGATGAACACGGCGATCTTCGCAGCCGCAAAATCGCCCGGATCGGCGAAGGCTTGCCCGGCGATGAACAGCGACATGGTGAAGCCGATGCCCGCGAGGGCGCCCGCCCCGGCAAGCTGGCCCCAGCCGTAGGCCGCGGGCTTGGTCGCGAGGTTGAGGCGCACCGCGAGGACCGAAAGGGCGATCATCCCGAGCGGCTTGCCGATGAAGAGACCGGCGACAATCGCGGCGATGAGCGCGCCGCGGCCTTCGAGGACGCCGGGCGTCATCGCGACGCCGGCGTTGGCGAGGGCGAAGATCGGCAGGACGATGTAGCTCGACCGCGCTCCGGCATGGCGGAGCAGCCGGTCCGCCGGTGATTCGAGCCGGTCGTGGATCGCATCGATGGCGCGGAGCGCGGGCAGCGACGGTCCCTGGTGGAGGACTTCCGCCGAGCGGCGCGCCTCGGCGACGAGGATCGAGTTGGCCTGGGCGACAAGGGCCTTGAGGTGCACCGGTGCCCGCGTCGGGATGAAGAGCGCCAGGACGATGCCGGCCAGCGTGGCGTGAAGCCCGCCCTCGTGGACGCAGAACCAGAGCAGGACGCCGAGCAGGGCGTAGGGTGTCACCGAATAGATCCGGGCGCGGTTCAGGGCGGCGAGGCCGGCCGTGACGGCGAGAGCGGCGACCAGCCAGAGGGGCTGGATCGCGTCCGAGTAGAAGACGGCGACGACGAGGATCGAGCCGATGTCGTCGACGATCGCCGCCGCTGTCAGGAAGATGCGAAGCTCGACCGGCACCCGCGCCCCGAGGACGAAGATCAGCGCGACCGCAAAGGCGGTGTCGGTGGCCATCGGCACCCCCCAGCCATGCGCCCACTGTCCGGGGATCAGCAGCAGGTAGAGCAGCGCCGGCGCGACCATGCCGCCGATCGCCCCCGCTATCGGCAGGGCCGCCGCCTTGCGGTTGGCGAGGTGGCCGACGGTGAACTCCCGTTTGATCTCGAGCCCGACGACGAGAAAGAAGATCGTCAGCAGCCCGTCGTTGACCCAGTGCAGCAGCGACAGGCTGAACCCGGTGCCGCCCACCACGATTCCGAGCGGGATGTGCCAGAACGCCTCGAAGGCCGGCCCGAGCGGCGAATTGGTGAGCAGGATGGCGAGCAGCGTGGCGAGGAGCAGCAGGATACCCGCCGACGGCGCCCAGCCCGCGAAGTCGAGCGCGGTGATGCGGACGCGGTGGCCGAGGCGGCCGAGCATGGCGTCGGTGAAGGAGCTGTCGTCCCAGGCGCCGTCGTAGCGCCGCCCGTTGATGTAGAAGGTCGGGGTGTAGAGCACGCCGCTCGCCTTGGCGCTGGCCTCGTCGGCGGCGATGCGGGCCCGGGCCGCCTCGACTGCGGCGTCGTCGCCGTGCAGGTGGAGCTCGCTGGCAACGGCGACGAGGTCGTCCTCGGTCAGCGTCTCGGACCGCGTCATCAGGGTGATGTGCGCCTTCCAGAAGGTCTCCGGGTCGGGGGCCCGCTCGACGATCTCGGCCGCGCGCCGGGCGATGTCGCTGTCGGTCAGCGGCTTGTGGCGGAAGACGTAGAGCAGGCGTCACCCCAGCCGGTCGCGGGCCTCGGCGATACGCCCGTTCGCAGCGCGGCAGTAGGGGCAGGCATAGCTGCCGTATTCGACAAGGGTCACGCCGGCGTCCGCCACGCCGAGGACGTGGTCACGGGCGGCGTCCACGGGGCGGTCGAGCCTGTGGCGGGTGTCGTCCATCGGGTCTCCTTGGGCGGCGCTACTTGCGGCGGTGCTCTTCGAGGCGGGGCATGATCTCGACGAAGTTGCAGGGCATGTGGCGGATGTCGAACTGGGCGGCAAGGATGCCGTCCCAGGCATCGCGGCAGGCCCCCGGCGAGCCCGGCAGCGCAAAGAGATAGGTGCCGCCCGCCACCCCGGCGCAGGCCCGGCTCTGGATGGCGGAGGTGCCGATCTTGGCGTGCGAGAGCATCGTGAAGAGCGTGCCGAAGGCCGGGACCGCCTTCTCGTAGACCGCCTCGTGCGCCTCGACGGTGACGTCCCGGCCGGTCAGGCCGGTGCCGCCGGTGGAGATCACCGCATCGACGGCGGGATCGGCGATCCAGCCACGCAGGCGCGCCTCGATCGCGGGCTGGTCGTCGCGGACGATGCCGCGGTCGGCGAGGACATGGCCGGCGGCGGTCAGCCGCTCGACGAGGGTGTCGCCCGAGCGGTCGTCGCCGGGCCCGCGCGTGTCGGAGACCGTCAGCACGGCGATGCGCACGGGAACGAAGGCCCGCTCGCCCGCGGGCGCACTCACCGGCGCACTCACGGCCGCTCTCCGTCGAGATGCCTGCGCAGCAGCAGCAGGTCCGCCCAGGCCTCGCGCTTCTTCGCGGGGTCGCGGAGCAGGGCGGCGGGGTGGAAGGTGGCGATCACCGGGACCCCGCGCCAGTCGTGCCAGCGGCCCCGCATCCGGGTGATGCCGGCGTCGGTCGCGAGCACGGTCCGCACCGCCGGCGCCCCGAGCAGCAGCAGCACCTCCGGGCGCTTCAGCTCGATGTGGCGGAAGAGGAAGGGGAGCACCATCGCCGTCTCGTCGCCCGCGGGATCGCGGTTCTGCGGCGGCCGCCACGGCAGGACGTTGGTGATATAGGCCGCGGCAGCGGGGTCGTCGGCATGGCGCGACAGGCCGATGGCAGCGAGCATCCGGTCGAGAAGCTGCCCCGAGCGGCCGACGAAGGGCAAGCCCGCGTGGTCCTCGTCGCGGCCCGGAGCCTCGCCGATCACCATCAGCCGCGCCGCCGGGTTGCCGTCGGCAAAGACGGTGTTCCGCGCGCCCTGCCGCAGGCTCAGACCGTCGAACCCCTCGAGCGCCGCGCGCAGCGCCGCAAGATCGCCACAGGCCGCCGCCCGGGCCGCAGGCCCCGCGTCCACGGGCTCGTCCACGGGCTCGGCGGCCGGCAAGGCCACGGGCATCACCGCGGCCACGGCGGCCCGCCGCGAAGGCGGACGGTCGGCCAGATCGAAGCGGTTCACCGGAGCCTCGCCGATCGCCTCGTCGGCGCCGAGCTCCAGCTGCCACGTCAAGGCGGCGATGTCGGCGGCGCGGGTCGATGTCTCGATCAAGGGCAGGCTCCCGGGGATGGCCGAAGCCTAAGGGACAGGATCGGCCGGCGCCAGAGCCTGACTTGTCTCGGGGGTGGCGCCCGTCCTATAGAAGCGCGCGGGAGAACCGGAGGGCCCCTTGTTCGCGCACCGCCACCTGCTCGGAATAGAGCCGCTCTCCCGGGCCGACATCGAGGCCATCCTCGACCTCGCCGACAGCTACGTCACGCTGAACCGCCAGGCCGACAAGCGCGCCGAGGCGCTGCGCGGCCTCACCCAGATCAACATGTTCTTCGAAGCCTCGACCCGCACCCAGGCGAGCTTCGAGCTCGCCGGCAAGCGCCTCGGGGCCAACGTGATGAACATGTCGGTCGCGTCCTCGTCGGTGAAGAAGGGCGAGACGCTCATCGACACGGCGATGACGCTGAACGCCATGCACCCCGACCTGCTGGTCGTGCGCCATCCCTCCTCGGGGGCGGTCAACCTGCTCGCCTCCAAGGTCAACTGCGCCGTGCTCAACGCCGGCGACGGGCGCCACGAGCACCCGACGCAGGCCCTCCTCGACGCCCTGACCATCCGCCGCCGCAAGGGCACCCTGAGCCGGCTGACGGTGGCGATCTGCGGCGACATCGCCCACAGCCGGGTGGCGCGCTCCAACATCCTGCTGCTCGGCCGGATGGAGAACCGCGTGCGCCTGATCGGCCCGCCGACGCTGATCCCGCCGGGGGCCGACCGCATGGGCGTCGAGATCTTCGAGGACATGCGCGCCGGGCTGGACGGCGCCGACGTGGTGATGATGCTCCGCCTCCAGAAGGAGCGCATGGACGGGGCGCTGATCCCGTCGATGCGCGAATACTACCACCGCTTCGGCCTCGACGCCGAGAAGCTCGCCCACGCCAGGCCCGACGCGATCGTCATGCACCCCGGCCCGATGAACCGCGGCGTCGAGATCGACGGCACCCTCGCCGACGACATCAACGTCTCGGTCATCCAGGAGCAGGTCGAGATGGGCGTCGCGGTCCGGATGGCGGCGATGGACCTGCTCGCCCGCAACCTTCGCGCCCGCAACGAGCCCAAGGCGCTCGCGACGGGCGCCGCGCAATGGTGACGCTGACCAACGCCCGCCTGATCGACCCCGAGGGCGACCGCATCGTCGAGGGCGGCGTGGTGATCGCGAGCGGCCGCATCGTCGAGGTCTTCGAGGGCTTCCGGCCCGGCGAGGACTGCGGCGGGCGTTGCCTCGCGCCGGGGATCATCGACATCGGCGTCAAGGTCGGGGAGCCCGGCGAGCGCCACAAGGAGAGCTTCCGCACCGCCGGTGCCGCGGCGGCGGCGGGCGGGGTGACGACGATCGTCACGCGGCCGGATACCCAGCCCTCGATCGACACGCCCGAGGTGCTCGAATTCCTCCAGCGCCGGGCCGTGGACGGAAGCCCGGTGCACGTGCTGCCGATGGCGGCGCTGACCAAGGGCCGCGACGGCCGCGAGATGACCGAGATCGGCTTCCTGATGGACGCCGGCGCGGTCGCCTTCACCGACGTGCGGGCGGTGGAGAGCGCGCGGGTCTTCCAGCGCTGCCTGACCTACGCGGCCGGCCTCGGCGCCCTCGTCGTCGGCCATCCGCAGGAGCCGGCGCTCTCCGAGGGCGCCTGCATGACCAGCGGGCAGTTCGCCTCGCAGCTCGGCCTCCCGGACGTCTCGCCGATCGCCGAACGCATCGCCCTCGAGCGCGACCTCGCGCTCGTCGAGGCGACGGGCGCGCGCTACCACGCCGACCAGATCTCGACCGCTCAAAGCCTGCCGGCGCTGCGCCGGGCGCGCGCGGCGGGCTTGCGGGTGACGGCGGGGGCCTCGATCCACCACCTGACGCTCAACGAGTTCGACGTCGGCGACTACCGCACCTTCTTCAAGCTGAGCCCGCCGCTCCGTTCCGAGGACGACCGGATGGCGATGGTCGAGGCGCTCGCGGCGGGAGAGATCGACGTCGTCGGCTCCTTCCACACCCCGCAGGACGAGGAGGAGAAGCGCCTGCCCTTCGCGGAAGCCGCGAGCGGCGCGGTCGGGCTGGAGACGCTGCTGCCGGCGGCGATGCAGCTCTACCACGGCGGCCACCTGACCCTGCCCGGCCTGTGGCGGACGCTGGCGCTGAACCCGGCGCGGCTGCTCGGGCTGGCGGCCGGGCGGCTGGCGGCGGGAGCACCGGCGGATCTGGTGCTCTTCGACCCGGACGCGCCCTTCGTGCTCGACCGGGCGGCGCTGCGGTCGAAGTCGAAGAACACGCCCTACGACCTGCGGCGGATGCAGGGGCGGGTGCTGCGGACCTGGGTGGACGGGCGCGCGGTCTTCGCGCTGGAGGCGGCATGACGCTCGCGATCACCTTCGTCCTCGCCTACCTGCTCGGCTCGGTACCCTTCGGGGTGGTCATCACCCGGGTCATGGGCCTCGGCGACCTGCGGTCGATCGGGTCGGGAAACATCGGGGCGACCAACGTCCTGCGGACCGGAAACAAGGCGGCAGCGGCGGCGACGCTGGTCCTCGACGCCGGAAAGGGCGCCGTCGCGGTGCTGGTCGCGCGGGCCGTTTTCGGCGAGACCGCGGCGATGGTCGCGGGTCTGGCGGCTTTCCTCGGGCATCTCTTCCCGGTCTGGCTCGGCTTCCGCGGCGGCAAGGGGGTCGCGACCTTTCTCGGGATCATGCTGGCGCTGGCCTGGCCGGTTGGAATCGCCGCCTGCCTGACCTGGCTGGCGACGGCCTTCGCCTCGCGGTTCTCCTCGCTCGCGGCGCTGGTGGCCGCCGCCGCGACGCCGGTCTGGCTCTGGGTCTTCGGGCGCACGGATGCCGTGTGGCTGGGGGTGGCGCTGGCGGTGCTGGTCTTCGTCCGGCATCACACCAACATCCGGCGGCTCCTCGCCGGGACCGAACCGCGGATCGGCAAGGGCAAGTAGGCCGGGCTTCGCCGCGCTGCGGTGAGCCTCGCCTGCCTTCCGCGATCTTGAACGCACCCGCGTTTGCGGGCACATGGGCCGCGATGACCCCCGGTGCCCGCCTTTCCGCCGCGATCGAGCTTCTCGACGCGATCCTCGCCGGCGCCCCCGCGGAGCGGGAGCTGACGCGCTGGGCGCGGGCCAGCCGCTTCGCCGGCTCCAAGGACCGCGCCGCGGTGCGCGACATCGTCTACGATGCGCTCCGTCGCCGGCGCTCGCTCGGCTGGCTCGGCGGCGGCGACACCGGCCGCGCCGTCGTGCTCGCCCAGGCCGCCGAGGCGGGAGAGCCTGACGCGCTCTTCACCGGCGAGGGCTTCGACCCTTCGCCGATCTCCGACGCCGAGCGAACCGCCCTCGCCCGCAGCCTCGCCGACGCCCCCGAGGCGGTGCGCCTCGATTATCCCGACGCCCTGCACGCGATCCTCGCCGCCTCCCTCGGCGCCGACTTCGTCCCGGTCCTCGCGGCGATGCGCGACCGCGCGCCCGTCGATCTCCGCGTCAACACCCTCAAGACCACGCCGGACGCCGCCACCGTCGTCCTCGCCCGCGACGGCGTGCAGGTCGCGCCGCATCCCCTCGCCCGCACCGCGCTCCGCGTCCTCGGCAACCCCCGCCTCGTCGCCGCCAGCCGCGCCTATACGCAAGGCATGGTCGAGCTTCAGGACGCTTCCTCGCAGGTCGTCGCCGAAACCGCCGGCGCCCGTCCGGGGATGACCGTGCTCGACTACTGCGCCGGCGGCGGCGGCAAGACCCTCGCCCTCGCCGCCGAACTCCACGGCCGCGGCCGCCTGATGGCCTGGGACGCCAACCCCCGCCGCATGGCCGACCTGCCCGACCGCGCCCGCCGCGCCGGCGCCGAGGTCCGCGTCCTCTCCGACGCCGAGTGCGCCGCGCTGCGCCCGGTCTGCGACCTCGTCCTCGTCGACGCCCCCTGCTCGGGCACCGGGGCATGGCGCCGCAAGCCCGAGGGCAAGTGGCGCCTGACCCCGGAGGCGCTCGCCACCTTCCCGCCGCTCCAGGACACGATCCTCGACGCCGCCGCCGCCAAGGTGAAGCCCGGCGGCGCCCTCGTCTACGCCACCTGCTCGCTGATCGCCGCCGAGAACGAGGACCGCGCCGCCGCCTTCGCCGCCCGCCATCCCGGCTGGCGCCCCGAGGGAATGCGCCGCCTCAGCCCCCTCGACGGCGGCGACGGCTTCTTCATCGCCCGCTTCCGCGCGCCCTCCAAAGGCGGCTGAAGCCACCGGAGGCGCATTCACGCCTCTCTAACATTACCTATGGTTGAAAATATCCCGCTGCGGTATAGTCGCAGCTTCAGCGGGAGGAACAGGAGTTGCAGGACAGCGAGGCCCGGGCACTGCCCGCCGGTGACGACCGAGCCGGCGACTACCGCACCGGCACCCTCCTCGCCAGCACCGGCGCCCTGCTCCTCGCCGCGACCCTCGCCGGCTTCTGGACCGGTCCGGTCGCCGTCCCCGAGGCCCTCGCGACGGCGCTCCTCGTCTTCGGCGGCTACCTCATCACCCTCCGCGCCGGCCTCGCCACCCTCGGCCGCCGCGGCGAAAGCCTCGCCGGTCTCTACGCCGCCCACCTCGACCCGGTCTTCGTCACCGACCTCGCCGGCCGCATCCGCGCCCGCAACCCCGCCGCCCGCGGCGAGACGCTGGCCGACGGCGAGGCCACCCGCGCCAGCCTCGCCGCCGAGGCCGTCCGCACCGGCGCCGCCACCGGAGACAGCGCCGACGGCCGCCGCCGCATCGTCGTCACCCGCGCCTCCGCCCGCCGCCTCGTCTGGCGCATCGAGCCGGCCGCCCCCGCCCGCCCGCTCCCCGGCCTCAGCGACGCCGGCGTGCCGTGGCTTCGCCTCGACGCCAGCGGCGCCGTCCTCGACGCCAACGCCGCCGCAGCCGCCCTCGCCGACGGCCAGCCGACCCTCGACCGCCTGCTCGCCGACCCGCCGCTCCGCCCCGACGGCGTCCACCGCCTCGCGGGCAGCGACGCGGCGGTGCGCGCCGTCGTCGTCGCCGGCAAGGACGGCGGCCGCGACCTCCTGCTCCTGCCCCTCGACGGCGCCGAAGTCTCGGGCCTCGTCCCCGACCTCTTCCTCGACGAACTCCCCGTCGCCGTCGCCCGCCTCACCCCCGAGGGCCGCCTCACCTACGCCAACCGCGCCGCCCGCACCCTGCTCGGCCCCGGCGCCAGCCCCGGCGTCGAGCTCCCCACCCTGATCGAGGGCCTCGGCCGCCCGATCGCCGAGCGCATCGCCGACACCAGCAAGGGCCGCGCCCTCGGCCGCGCCGAGGTCGCCCGGGCCACCGTCGACGGGCAGGAGATCTTCCTGCAGGTCGCCTTCACCCGCGCCGTCCTCGACGGCACGCCCTCGATCCTCGCCGTCCTCTCCGACGCGACCGAGCTCAAGACCCTGGAAGCCCAGTTCGTCCAGTCCCAGAAGATGCAGGCCGTCGGCCAGCTCGCCGGCGGCGTCGCCCACGACTTCAACAACCTCCTGACCGCGATCAACGGCCACTGCGACCTGCTCCTCATGCGCCACGACGTCGCCGACCAGGAGCACGGCGACCTCATGCAGATCCGCCAGAACGCCAACCGCGCCGCCGCCCTCGTCCGCCAGCTCCTCGCCTTCTCGCGCAAGCAGACCCTGCGCCCGACCGTCATCAACCTCCAGGACACGCTCTCCGAACTCACCCACCTGCTGAACCGCCTGCTCTCCGACAAGGTGACGCTCCGCATCGAGCACGCACCCGACCTCGCCCCGGTCCGCGTCGACGAGCGCCAGCTCGAACAGGTGATCATGAACCTCGTCGTCAACGCCCGCGACGCCATGCCCCGCGGCGGCGAGGTCCGCATCGCCACCCGCAACGTCAGGCTCGGCCGCGACCTCCACCGCGACCGCGCCGTGATCCTCCGCGGCGACTACGTGGTGATCGAGGTCGCCGAACTCGGGCCACGGCATCCCCGAGGGCAAGCTCAACAAGATCTTCGAGCCGTTCTTCACGACGAAACAGGTCGGCGAGGGCACCGGCCTCGGCCTCTCGACCGCCTACGGCATCATCAAGCAGACCGGCGGCTTCATCTTCGCCGACAGCCCGGCCGGCCAGGGGGCGATCTTCACCATCTACCTGCCGGCCTACGACAAGATCGAGACCGCCCCGGCCCCCGAGCCCGAGGTCCGCCGCCCGCGCGACCTCACCGGCCGCGGCCTCGTGCTCCTCGTCGAGGACGAGGACCCGGTGCGCAGCTTCGCCGCCCGCGCCCTGCGCCTGCGCGGCTATACCGTGGTCGAGGCCTGCTCGGGCGAGGAGGCGCTCGACATCCTCGCCGACGCCGATCTCCACGTCGACATCATGCTCTCCGACGTCATCATGCCCGGCCTCGACGGCCCCGCATGGGTGCGCGAGGCGCGCAAGGCCCGGCCCGACGCCAAGGTGATCTTCATGTCGGGCTACGCCGAGGACGCCTTCGTCGGGGGCGACTCGGGGATCGCCGAGTCGGCCTTCCTCCCCAAGCCCTTCACCCTCAACGAGCTGACCCAGCGGGTGAAGGACCAGCTCGAAGCGTGACGGCCGCACCCCGCCGGAGAAGCGACGGCAGCGTCCCCGGCCTCTCCCCGCCAGCGCGCCGCGACGCCGGCGCTCCGGGCTTGCGCCGCCCGCGCCATCGCGCCATCTAGCCGGGCATGGACCGGCCCATCCTCAACCCTTCCGAGATCGAGCGGGCGCTGCGGATGCCCTCCGCCGGCTCGTCGGACTTCGACCTCAATCCCGGCTTCCTCCCGCCTCCCGGCCGGCGCCTGCGGCAGGCCTCGGTGCTCGTCCCCCTCGTCGAGCGCCGCGGCGGCCTCCGTCTCATCCTGACCCGCCGCGCCGCCCTCCTCCGCCACCACCCCGGTCAGGTCGCCTTCCCCGGCGGCAAGCAGGACCCGGAGGACGCGAGCCCCCTCGCCGCCGCCCTGCGCGAGGCCCGCGAGGAGATCGGGCTCGACGCCGCCGTGATCCTCGGCGGACTTCCCCCCCACGAGACGGTGACCGGCTTCGTCATCAGCCCCTTCGTCGGCCTCGTCGCCGCGGACTTCAGCCCGCGCATCGATCGAAGCGAGGTCGACGAGGTCTTCGAGGTCCCGCTCGCCTTCGTCCTCGATCCCGCGAACTTCCGCATCGAGGGGCGGCGCTGGCAGGGCCAGCTCCGCCACTACTACGTCATCCCCTACGGGCCCCACTACATCTGGGGCGCCACGGCGCGGATGCTGCGACTCTTCGCCGACCGGGTGCAGCCGGCGTGACCGGCACCGGGGAGAGCCGCGCCGAAGACATTCGTCTCGACGAGCCCTGGGTCCACGACGCCCCGACCCGCGCCGTCTGCGCCGCAATCGAGGCCGGCGGCCACGCCATCCTCTTCGTCGGCGGCTGCGTCCGCAACGCGCTGCTCGGCCGCCCGGTCTCCGACATCGACCTCGCCACCGACGCCCACCCCGAGGCGGTGATCGCCCTCGCCCGCGCCGCCGGCCTGAACCCGGTTCCGACCGGGCTGGAGCATGGCACCGTCACCGTCGTCGCCGCGGGCCAGCCGTTCCAGGTCACCACCTTCCGCCGCGACGTCGAGACCTTCGGCCGGCGCGCCGTCGTCGCCTTCTCCGACGACGTCGCCGAGGACGCCGGCCGCCGCGACTTCACCCTGAACGCCCTTTACGCCCGCCCCGACGGCACCGTCGTCGACCCGCTCGGCGGCCTTCCCGACCTCCGCGCCGGGCGCGTCCGCTTCGTCGGCGACGCCGACCGGCGGATCGCCGAGGATTACCTCCGCATCCTGCGCTTCTTCCGCATCACCGCGTGGTACGGCGACCCCGCCGCCGGTCTCGACTCCGAGGGCCTCGCCGCCTGCGCCGCCGGTCAGGACGGCCTCGACGGCCTGTCGCGCGAGCGTGTCGGCGCCGAAGTGACCAAGCTCCTCGCCGCCCCCGACCCCGCCCCCGCCGTCGCCGCGATGGCTGCCACCGGCATCCTCGCCCGCATCCTCCCGGGCGCCGACGCCACCGCCCTCGCGCCGCTCGTCCATCTGGAGGGGGTCCACGACGCCAGCGCGCCCCGCTGGCAACGCCGCCTCGCCGCCTTGGGCTGGCGCCCGGAGTGGGGTGCAACGCTACGCCTCTCCCGCAGCGATCTCCGCATCCTCGACGCCATCGCCGCGGCCCTCGCCGCCGACGATCCCGCCGCCGCGGCCGCCTACCGCCACGGCCCGGACGCCGCGCGCGACGCCGCCCTGATTCGCGCCGCCACCCTGGCCGCCCCTCCGCCCGCGGGTCTCGAAGCCGACCTCGCCCGCGGCGCCGCCGCCACCTTCCCGCTTCGCTCCGCCGACCTCCCCCAGACCGGCCCGGCGCTCGGCAAGGCCCTCCGCGCGCTCGAACGCGCCTGGATCGACTCGGACTTCACCCTCGACACGGAGGCCCTGCGCCTCCTCGCGATCGGCAGCCGCTTCTGAGCGGGCCACTGCGAAACCGCCCCAACCCGTGCCGGCCGTCGCCCGTTAACGTGTATGAACCGATCGTTAACGCGCCACTCAATATCCTTGTATTTCAATAGTTTGACCCTCTGCGCACGCGTGCGCAGAGCGTGCGTCGGCACGTCCTCCGGGCGCCTCTGGACCTTTTGAAGCCGTCCCTCCGAGCCTTCCGCCAGGGCCGGACGCCGCTGGCGGGGCGCGCTTGCGTCGCCCCCCGAACCGGCCGAAGACTGCGGCCAAACCGAGGAGAAGAGCCCATGCGCGCCGTCGGCTACCAGCGATCGCTGCCCCCGTCCGACCCCCTGTCGCTCGTCGACATCGACCTGCCCGACCCGCCGCCGCCGACCGGGCGCGACCTCCTCGTCCGCATCCACGCGGTCTCGGTCAATCCGGTCGACACCAAGGTCCGCCGCCGCGCCGAGCCCGAGGCCGGCGGCTGGAAGGTGCTCGGCTTCGACGCCGCCGGCACCGTCGTCGCCGCGGGGCCGGAAGCGACGCTGTTCCGGGCCGGCGACCCGGTCTACTACGCCGGCTCGATCGCCCGCCCCGGCACCAACGCCGAACTGCACCTCGTCGACGAGCGCATCGTCGGCCGCAAGCCGGCCAGCCTCGGCTGGGCCGAAGCCGCGGCGCTGCCGCTGACCGCGATCACCGCCTGGGAGATGCTCTTCGACCGGCTCGAAATCCAGCGCCCGGTCCCGGACGCGGCCCCGTCGGTCCTGATCATCGGCGGCGCCGGCGGCGTCGGCTCGATGGCGGTCCAGCTCGCCCGTCAGCTGACCAACCTCACCGTCATCGCCACCGCCTCGCGCCCCGAGAGCCGCGCCTGGACGACATCCCTCGGCGCCCACCACGTCCTCGACCACGCGCAGCCGCTCGGGCCGCAAATCGAGGCCCTCGGCCTCGGCGCCCCGGGGCTGGTCTTCTCGACCACGCACACCGAGGACCACATCGCCGAGATCGCGGCCCTGATCGCCCCGCAAGGCCGCTTCGGCTACATCGACGACATCACCACGCTCGACCCGGCGCCGTTCAAGGGCAAGAGCGTCTCGATCCGCCTCGAGTCGATGTTCACCCGGCCGGTCTACGGCACCGAGGACATGGCCGACCAGCACGCCCTCCTCGACGAGGTAGGCAGGCTCGTCGACGCCGGCCAGATCCGCACGACGCTCGCCGAACGCCTCACCCCGATCAACGCCGCCAACCTCCGCAAGGCCCACGGTCTGCTCGAGGACGGGTGGACGCAGGGCAAGATCGTGCTGGAGGGCTTTCAGGCCGACTGAGGCGGCGCCACGCTCGCGGTGACGTAATTCACCGACAGATCGCGGTCCGAGATCGACCACGACCACCCCAGCGGGTCGAAGACGAAGCCCTTGCGGTCGACCGGGTCCAGACCGGCGTCCCGGGTCAGGGCGTCGAGCTCGTCGGGGGTGATGAACTTCCGCCAGTCGTGGGTGCCCTTGGGGAGCCAGCGCATGACGTGCTCGGCGCCGACGATCGCCATCAGCCAGCTCTTGGGGTTGCGGTTGAGCGTCGAGCAGATCATCAGGCCGCCGGGCTTCAGCAGGGTGCGGCAGGCGGCCATGAAGGCGGGCGGGTCGGAGACGTGCTCGATCACCTCCATCGCCAGAACCACCTCGAAGCGCTCGCCCGCCGCCGCCAGCGCCTCGGCGGTGGCGTGGCGGTAGTCGATGGCGAGACCGGACTGTTCGGCATGGACCTGCGCGACGGGGATGTTGCGGGCTGCCGCGTCGACGCCGACGACCGAGGCGCCGAGGCGGGCCATCGGCTCGGAGAGGAGGCCGCCGCCGCAGCCGATGTCGAGGAGGGAGAGGCCGGCGAAGGGCGCGGGCGCCTTCGGGTCGCGGCCGAACTCGGCGGCGATCTGGGCGACGACATAGTCGAGGCGGCAGGGCTGGAGCATGTGCAGCGGCTTGAACTTGCCGTCCGGATCCCACCACTCGGCCGCCATCGCCTCGAACTTGGCGACCTCGGCCGGATCGACGGTTCCGCCGCCAGTCTCCGTGACCGTGGCCTTGTCCGTGACCGTCTCCACCATGGCGCAACCCCGTGCTTGTTCTCGCCTGCGACGGGATACATAGTGCCGGAATGAAGGAAAACCTCACCCATGGCACCTCGCCGCGGAGCGGACTCTATCCTCCGATAGAGCCCTTCCGCCAGCAGGTCATGGAGATGCCGGGGGGGCACCGCGTCTACGTCGAGCAGTGCGGCCGGCCGGACGGAGAGCCGGTGGTGGTGCTCCACGGCGGTCCGGGCGGCGGATGCTCGCCGGGGATGCGGCGGTTCTTCGACCCGGCGCACTACCGGGTGATCCTCTTCGATCAGCGCGGCTGCGGGCGGTCGGCCCCCAACGCCAGCGTCGAGAACAACACGACCTGGGACCTCGTCGCCGACATCGAGCGGATTCGCGAGGAAATGCGGATCGAGCGCTGGTCGGTCTTCGGCGGGTCGTGGGGGGCCTGCCTGGCGCTCGTCTACGCGCAGACCCATCCCGAGCGGGTTCAGGCGCTGGTGCTGCGCGGGGTCTTCACGATGACGCCGGGCGAGCTCGACTGGTTCTATGGCGGCGGCGCCGGGGGCTTCTGGCCGGACCAGTGGCGGGTCTTCTCCGAGATGGTGCCGGAAGAGGAGCGCGGCGACCTGATCGCCGCCTACCACCGGCGGCTGTTCGGCAGCGACGCGGGCGAGCAGACGCGTTTCGCCCGGGCCTGGGCCGGGTGGGAGTCGTCGCTGGCGGTGCTCGATCCGGGGGAAGCCCGGGGGTATCCGTCGGCGGCCTATGCGCTGGCCTTCTCGCGGCTCGAGAACCACTATTTCACCCACGGCGGCTGGCTGGAGGGGGACGATCACATCCTGCGGCGGATGGACCGGATCGCGCATATTCCCGGGCATATCGTTCAGGGGCGGTACGACATGATCTGCCCGCCGCATACGGCGCACCGGCTGCATCGCGCCTGGCCGGGCTCGACCCTGCGCATGGTGACGGCGGCGGGGCACGCCCTGTCGGAACCGGGGATCAGCAGCGAGCTGGTCGCGGTGATGGACGGGCTCCGCGTCTGAACGGTCCCCGATGCGCCTCCGAAGGGGTGCCGTCGCACGGCTTGCGCACGCGTGCGCAGAGGGTCAAGCCATTGATATTGCATCACATTTCGTCGCGCGTTAACACCTCGTTCACGCAAACGACACGGGTGTTGCCGAGGGCGTGAGGTTCGTTGATCGCGACTGACAGGCCCAGATCGCTGGCCTTCTCGCTCGCGAAATCGAAACTGACATGGCCGGATCTGTCGTGCAAAAGACGATCGGTCTATTCGTCAGATGGGTGATTGGCTGCGCACGACCAAAGGAGTTTCTGATGGCAAAAGTTCGTGTGGCTGGATTAGGCGTGTCGCTTGATGGTTTCGCGGCGGGAACCGAACAGAGTTTGGACGATCCCCTCGGAAAACGCGGACCCGAACTGTTTCAATGGTACTTCCCGACCCGGAGCTTTCGGGAGATGCACGGCGAAACCGGAGGCGAAACCGGTCCGGACGACGACTTCGCGCGGCGCGCGATGGAAGGCTTCGGAGCCTTCATCCTGGGGCGCAACATGTTCGGCCCGATCCGGGGCGAATGGACTGACGATCACTGGAAGGGTTGGTGGGGCGCCAATCCGCCCTATCACGCACCAACCTTCGTGCTCACCCATCATCCACGCGCGTCATTGGAAATGGAAGGAGGGACGACTTTCCACTTCATTACCGATGGCATTGACGCGGCGTTGGGGCGCGCGCGTGATGTGGCAGGCAGCAAGGACATAAAGATCGGCGGCGGGGTCGCGACCGTCCGGCAATTCGTCAGGGGCGGTCATGTCGACGAGATTCACCTGGCCGTGGCGCCCGTGATTCTCGGTGATGGCGAAGCGTTGTTCGAGGGCATGGATCTTCGCACGCTGGGTTATCGTACGGTCGAACATGTCGCCACGGAGCGCGCCACCCACATCGTGCTGGCGCGGTGACCGCAGATGTCGCCGCGGGGTTCGATCCGGCGGGTCGCCCCCGCGTTTCATGAAGGGCCGGGCAGGGCCGCAAGCGAACTGCCGGCACGACCGTTCATCGGTGCGCTCGCTGGCGCGGATGCCGTCACAGGCCCGGATAAGCGTGGGGATCCGCGCGGAGACGACGGTGCAGCCGGGCAGCCCCTAGCGGCGCTCGGAGAAGAAGGCGCGGAGGAGGGCGGAGGACTCACGCTCCTCGATGCCGCCGTAGACTTCGGGGCGGTGGTGGGTCTGGCGGTGGGCGAAGATGCGGGCGCCGTGCTCGACACCGCCGGACTTGGGGTCGGCGGCGCCGTAGCACAGCCGTTCGATGCGGGCGGCGCCGATGGCGGCGGCGCACATCGCGCAGGGCTCGAGGGTGACGTAGAGGTCGAAGCCGGTCAGCCGCTCGCTGCCGAGTTCGGCGCAGGCGGCGCGGATTGCCAGCATCTCGGCGTGGGCGGTCGGATCGTGAAGCTCGCGGGTGCGATTGCCGGCGCGGGCGAGGATGCGATCGCTCTTCGGGTCGACGATCACGGCGCCGACGGGGGTCTCCGCCCGGGCGAAGGCGGCGCGCGCCTCGGCGAGCGCATGGTCCATGTGCGGGGCGAAACGCATCGCCTCTTCTGGAGCGCGGCCGCCGGCGCTTCAAGCCGTTTCGCGCGGGGTAGCACGGGGACAGTGCAGGGACTCGGGCGCATGGCGGTTGCATGGCGCAGGGCCGCGGACTAGGACCGCGGGATGACCACCGAAGACGCCCCGGAACGTATCGCCCGCCGCCTCGCCCGTGCCGGCATCGCCTCGCGCCGCGTGGCCGAAACGATGATCGCCGCCGGCCGTGTCGCTGTGAACGGGCGGATCATCGACAGCCCGGCGCTGAACGTGACGGCCAAGGACCGCGTCACCCTGGACGGGAATCCGGTCGCGGAGGCCGAGCCGACGCGGCTCTGGCGCTACTACAAGCCGATCGGCCTCGTCACCTCGGAGCGCGACGAGCAGGGGCGGGCGACGGTCTTCGACAATCTGCCCGAGGACTTGCCGCGGGTGATGAGCGTCGGGCGGCTCGACCTCTCCTCGGAGGGGCTTCTGCTCCTCACCAACGACGGGGCGCTGAAGCGGCGGCTGGAGCTGCCCTCGACCGGGTGGATCCGCAAGTACCGGGTGCGGGTGCACGGCACCCCCGACGACCTGATGCTGGAGCCGCTGCGCCGCGGGATCACCGTGGCCGGCGAACGCTTCCAGCCGATGAAGGTGTCGATCGACCGCCAGCAGGGCTCGAACGCCTGGCTGACGGTGGCGATCCGCGAGGGGCGCAACCGCGAGGTGCGCCGGGCGCTGGAGACGGTGGCCCTGTCCGTCAACCGGCTGATCCGGGTCTCCTACGGGCCGTTCCAGCTCGGCGAGCTGACGCCGGGCGGGGTCGAGGAGGTCCGGCAGAAGGCGCTGCGCGAACAGCTCGGCCTGCCCCAGCCGGCGGCCCGGGCGCCGGCCGCGCCGCGCGGCAGGCGGAGCTGAGGGCGGTCGGGCTCCCGTGAGCCACCCGCCCGTCCCCCGCCAGTCCGGGCCGGCTTGCAATCCCGCCGCCGTATGGTAGGCCTCGCGGCGATTTTTCTCAGGCCCCGAGGCGTGACATGGACGGCATCGCCGACCTCCGCGAGAAGTACCTGACCGCCATCGACGCTGCCGGCGACGAGGCGGGGCTGGAGGAAGTGCGCCTCGCCGCCCTCGGCAAGAAGGGCGAGGTCTCGGCCTTGATGCGCGGCCTTGGCGCGATGGCGCCCGAGGCGCGGCAGAGCGCCGGTCCGGCGCTCAATGCCCTCAAGGACGACCTGACCGTGGCGCTGGCCGCTGCCCGCGGCCGCCTCGCCGATGCCGCGCTGGCGGCACGGGTGGGGCGCGAGTGGGCCGACGTCACCCTGCCGTCGCGGCCGGTGGCGCAAGGCACGCTGCATCCGGTGAGCCAGGTGATGGAGGAGATCTCGGCGATCTTCGCCGACCTCGGCTTCTCGGTCGCCGAGGGGCCGCAGATCGAGAGCGACTGGTACAACTTCGACGCGCTCAACATCCCGGCCGAGCATCCGGCGCGGCAGGATCACGACACTTTCTACATGGCGCGGGCCGAGGGCGACAACCGGCCGCCCCACGTGCTGCGCACCCACACCTCGCCGGTGCAGATCCGCGCGCTCGAAGGCCGGGGCGTGCCGATCCGGGTCATCGCGCCGGGGCGGGTCTATCGCGCCGACTACGACCAGACGCACACGCCGATGTTCCATCAGGTCGAGGGGCTGTGCATCGACCGGGACGTGTCGATGGCGAATCTCAAGTGGGTGCTGGAGGAGTTCTGCCGGGCGTTCTTCGAGGTCGACGGGGTCGAGCTGAAGTTTCGCGCCTCGCATTTCCCCTTCACCGAGCCTTCGGCCGAGGTCGACATCCGCTGCTCCTGGGCCGGCGGTCAGCTCCGCATCGGCGAAGGCGACGACTGGCTGGAGATCCTCGGGAGCGGCATGGTCCACCCGAAGGTGCTGGCGGCGGCGGGGGTCGATCCCGACGAATGGCAGGGCTTCGCCTTCGGCATGGGCATCGACCGGCTGGCGATGCTCAAGTACGGCATCCCCGACCTGCGCTCGTTCTTCGACAGCGACCTGCGCTGGCTCCGGCACTACGGTTTCGTTCCGCTGGACGTGCCGACCCTGCAGGGCGGGATCAGCCGGTAGGCGGACGGCCTCGTCCTCGATCGGGCGCGCGCGGACCCTTCCTTTGTCGACGGCGCTCTGGCTGGTGGCGTTCGCCTCTTTCGGCTGGTCGCGGCGACGGGCGGGGTTGGTTGTCCGCGGAGAACATGTATCTACTCCCGGAGCGGGGGCGTTCGATCTCCACCGACAAGAACCGGGAGGACTGCGGCCGATGGCCGAGGAATACGACCATATCGTCGTTGGCGGCGGTGCCGCCGGCTGCGTCGCCGCGGCGCGGCTGGTCACGGAGGGCGGGCGGCGGGTGCTGCTGCTGGAGGCGGGCTACTCGCACCACCATCCGCTGCTCGACATGCCGCCGGGGATCTTCAAGCTGATCAACGGCAGCAAGTACATGACCTACCATTCGACGGTGCCGCAGGCGCATCTTGACGGGCGGGTGCACGACGTGCCGCAGGGCAACGTCCTCGGCGGCGGCACCTCGGTCAATGCGCAGGTCTACATGCGCGGGCGGCCGTCGGACTACGACGCGTGGGACGCGATCCTGAGGGGCAACAACGAGGGGGCGGCCTGGGACTGGGCGACGGTGCTGCCGCATTTCCGCCGGCTCGAAGGCAACGAGCGCATCCTCGACGAGCGCCACGGGTCCGACGGGCCGCTGCTGGTCTCCGATCCCGCCCATATCGACGACGTCTCGCGCTGGTTCGTGCAGAGCGTGCAGGCCAAGGGCGTGCCGCTGACCCACGACTTCAATGGGCCGAGCCAGACCGGCGTCGGCTTCTACCAGTTCATGAACCGCCGGGGGCGGCGGAGCAGCACGGCCTATGCCTTCATCGAGCCGCTGAAGGGCGATCCGCGCCTGACGGTCCGACTCCGCGCGCGGGTGCGACGGATCGAGATCGAGGGCGGGCGGGCAACCGGCGTCACCTGGGCCGACGAGAGCGGCGCGACGCATACCGCCCGGTCGCGCTCGGACATCCTGCTGACGGCGGGCGCCCTCGTCACGCCGAAGGTGCTGATGCTTTCCGGGATCGGTCCGGCCGACCACCTGCGCGACCACGGGATTTCGGTGGCGCTCGACGCGCCGGGGGTCGGGCAGAACCTCGTCGACCATCCCGAGGTGCCGGTGATCTCGGTCGCCAACGGGCCGTATGGCTATTACCGGCAGGGCGTCGGCTGGCGGATGCTGCTCAACGGGCTGCACTTCAAGGCCTTCGGCACCGGGCGCATCCTCAGCGTCGGATTCGAGGCCGGAGCCTTCGTCAACCCGGTCGATCCGGCAGGGCTGCCGTCGATCCAGGCCTTCTGCGTGCCGATCGTCTATCTCGACCGGGATCTGCTCAAGGTCTTCGACGACACCTACGGGGTCACCATCACCACGGTCGTCACCAAGCCGAAGTCGCGCGGCTACGTGGCGCTGCGGTCGGGTGATCCCGACGCGTTGCCGCTGATCTCGCCGAACCTCCTGAAGGACCCCGAGGACATGGCGACGATGATCGCCGGGCAGCGGTTCTTCCGCGACGTGCTCCTGAGCGGGCCGCTCGGCAAGCGCATCGAGAAGGTCATCGCGCCCGCGGGGCCTGACCTCTCCGACGCGGCGATGGCGACGCACTGCAAGCGCTTCGTCAAGACCAACTACCACCCGGCGAGCACCGCGCGGATGGGGGCGGACGGCGACCGCATGGCGGTCCTCGACGCCCGGCTCCGGGTGCGCGGCATCGACAACCTCCGGGTATGCGACATGTCGGCGGTGCCGGACATCAACGCCGGCAACACCGCCGCCCCGGCGATGATGCTCGGCGACCGCTGCGCCGACTTCGTCCTCGGCCTCGACCGAGCCCGCGACCAACAGCCTGCAAATACTCAGGGAGCTCTTGCATGATCTTCGACCTCTTCCGTCTCGACGGCCAAGTCGCCCTCGTCACCGGCGCCACCCGCGGCATCGGCCTCGGCATCGCCACCGCCCTTGCCGAGGCCGGCGCCCACGTCATCCTGTCCTCGCGGGTCGCGAAACCCGAGGTCGTCCAGGCGCTGAAGGATGCCGGCCACACGGTCGACTACCTCCAGGCCGACGTGGCGGACCCGAAGCAGGTCCAGAAGCTGGTGGCGGACGCGACGGCGATCACCGGCCGGCTCGACATCCTCGTCAACAACGCCGGCGTCGCCCAGCACGGCGAGACCCATGACTTCACGGCGGAGCACTACCGCAAGATCATGGACATCAACGTCGACTCCGTCTTCTACGCCTGCCAGGCGGCGCTCGGGCCGATGCGGCGGCAGAAGGCGGGGGTGATCCTCAACATCGGCTCCATCTCGGGCTATATCTCCAACATCCCCCAGCCGCAGGCCGCCTACAATGCGTCGAAGGCGGCAGTGCACATGCTGACCAAGAGCATCGCCAGCGACTATGCCGGCGAGGGCATCCGCGCCAACGCGATCGCGCCCGGCTACATCGGCACCGACATGACGGCGGGCGGCTTCGCCAACCCCGAGTGGGACCCGGTGTGGCGGAGCATGACCCCGATGCCGAAGGTCGGGACGCCCGAAGACATCGGCGCCGCGGCGCTCTACCTCTGCTCGCGGGCTTCGTCCTACGTCACCGGCGAGGTGCTGGTCATCGACGGCGGCTATCTGTCGCGATGAGGAGCAACCGATGACGATCGCGGTACGGCAGGTGGCCCACGTCTGCATCCTGGCGAAGGACCTCGCGGAAACGCGGGCCTTCTACGCCGAGGTGCTCGGGCTGCCGGTGAAGTTCGAGTTCGTGCGCGAGGGCAAGCCGCACGGCTTCTACCTCGAGGCCGGCGGGCGCACCAACATCGAGGTCTTCGAGAAGGCCGGGGTGCGCTACGGCCGCGAAAACGGCGTCGACCACCTCTGCCTCGAGGTGGTGAGCATCGACGACGCGGTGGCTCACGTCCGCGGCAAGGGCGTGGAGATCTCCGACAAGAAGTACGGCATCGACGACACCTGGCAGGCGTGGCTCGCCGACCCCAACGGCGTCCCGATCGAACTCTTCGAGTACACCGACCGGAGCGCCCAGTTCGTCGGCGGCGACCGTACCGCCGACTGGTGAGGCGCTGCTGATCCGCGGCGTGCCTGAAGGCGCCGCGTCAGCCGCCCGGCGCCGGAACCGGTGCGCCCGCGGCGCGCTGCACCGGTGCGCCCGGGGTCGCCGTCTCTTCTTCTTCGGCGACACGCTTTTCCGCCGGGGTGCCGCCGAAGAAGAGGGCGCCCGGCTGCCCCGCCTCTCTTCGGATTTCATACTGGCAGGAAGCCTATCGGGCAGGACGCAGGGGCCCCGCCAACAGGCGGGGAGAAAAAACAACTCAGCCGGCGAATGCCGGCTTCCTTCGAAGGGAGGCCGCAAAGGCGGCCGACCGACCAGCGGCGGCCGAGTGGGGGGCGCGCTCTTCGCGCGCGCCTCCCCGAGGTCGGCGCTTCCCCCGGCGGCCCCAGGGGTCACTCCGGGCGGAAGTTCATCGCCACGCCGTTGATGCAGTAGCGCAGGCCGGTCGGCGGCGGCCCGTCCGGGAAGACGTGGCCGAGGTGGCTGCCGCAGGTGGCGCAGTGGCACTCCGTGCGGCTCATGCCGAGACTGCGGTCGGTCTCCGTCTCGACGGCGCCCTCGACGGGGGTGTTGAAGCTCGGCCAGCCGGTGCCGCTCTCGAACTTCACGCCGCCCTCGAACAACGCCTCGCCGCAGCCGGCGCAGACGAAGGTGCCGGCGCGCTTCTCGTGCAGGAGCGCGCAGCTTCCGGGGCGCTCGGTGCCGTGGCCGCGCATCACCGCGAACTGTTCCGGGGTGAGCAGCTGCCGCCATTCGGCGTCGCTGTGGGTGACCTTGTAGCTCTTCGTCGCCGTTGCCATCGCTTCCTCCGGTCTCTGCTGTTCCTGCCTTAAGTCGGTCAGACGGGGCCGCGCTTCAAGGGCAACGCCGCCTCGGGGCTTCCCTCGGGACCGCCCTTGGCCTAAACGGCGCCGGTAGCGGCATTCCAAGTGGCAGCGGACAAGATGAAGTTCACCCTCGCCTGGCTGAAGGACCATCTCGAGACGAGCGCCTCGCTCGACGAGATCACCTTTGCGCTGACCGACCTCGGGCTCGAGGTCGAGAGCGTGACCAATCCGGCGGAGCGGCTGTCGGCCTTCACCGTCGGCGAGATCCTCGAAGCGCTGCCCCATCCCGACGCCGACAAGCTGCGGGTCTGCCGGGTGATGACCGCCGACGGCGAGACGCAGATCGTCTGCGGCGCACCGAACGCCCGCACCGGGATCAAGGTGGTTGTGTCCAAGCCCGGCGATTACATCCCCGGCATCGACACGACGATCAAGGTCGGCAAGATCCGCGGCGTCGAGAGCTTCGGCATGATGCTGTCCGAGCGCGAGATGGAGCTCTCCGACGCCCATACCGGCATCGTCGAGCTGCCCGCCGATGCGCCGGTGGGCGCGCGCTACATCGATGTCGCCGCCTTCGATCCGGTGATCGACGTCGCCATTACCCCGAACCGGCCCGATGCGCTCGGCGTCGCCGGCATCGCGCGCGATCTCGCTGCGCGCGGGCTCGGGACGCTCCGGACGCCGGCCGTCGCGCCGGTGCCGGGCGGCTTTCCCTGCCCGGTCGGCATCTACCTCGCGCCGGACGTGGCGGGCGAAGCCTGCCCGCTCTTCGTCGGGCGGATGATCCGCGGCGTCCGCAACGGGCCGTCGCCGCAGTGGCTGCAGGATCGGCTCAGGGCGATCGGGCTTCGGCCGATCTCGGCGCTGGTCGATATCACCAACTTCCTGACCTACGACCGCAGCCGCCCGCTCCACGTCTTCGACGCCGACAAGGTCCACGGGGCGATCACCGTGCGGCTGGCGCGCAAGGGCGAGCACCTCGTCGCCCTCGACGGCAAGAGCTACGCCTTCGACGGCGCGGAGACGCTGGTCTGCGACCAGGACGGCCCGGAGGCGATCGGCGGGGTGATGGGCGGGTTGCGCACCGGCTGCACGGAGGAGACCGTCAACGTCTTCGTCGAGGCCGCGTTCTTCGATCCGATCCGCACGGCGCGCACCGGCCGACGGCTCCGGATCAACTCGGATGCGCGTTTCCGCTTCGAGCGCGGCGTCGATCCGGCCTTCACCGTGCCGGGGATGGAACTCGCGACGCGGATGATCCTCGACCTCTGCGGCGGCGAGGCTTCGGAGATCGAGGTTGCCGGCGCAGTGCCGGCAACGGCGCGAAGCTTCCGCCTCGACCCGACCCGGGTCGTGCGGCTCGTGGGCATGGAGATCGCGGTCGAGGAGCAGGTGCGCATCCTCACCGCGCTCGGCTTCGCCGTCGGCGAAGCGGACGCGGATGGCGTGCGGATGGTGGCGGTGCCGTCGTGGCGGCCGGATGTCCATGGCGAGGCCGATCTCGTCGAGGAGATCGCCCGCGTCGCCTCGCTGTCGAAGCTGGAGGGCAAGCCCCTGACCCGGCCGGCCGGGGTGGCGCGGCCGATCCTGACGCCGATGCAGCGGCGCGAGGGTCAGGCGCGGCGGCGGATCGCGTCGCTCGGCTACAACGAGTGCGTGACCTACAGTTTCATCGACCGCGCCGCTGCCGAGCTTTTCGGCGGGGGCGGCGAGGCGGTGCGGCTGGAGAACCCGATCAGCTCCGAGATGAGCCACATGCGCCCCGACCTGCTGCCCGGCCTGCTGCGGGCGGCGGCGCGCAACCAGGCGCGGGGCTTTCCCGACCTGGCGCTCTTCGAGGTCGGGCCGGCCTTTCCCGGCGGCGAGCCCGGCGAGCAGGCGCTCTGTGCCGCCGGCCTGCGCACGGGCGCCAGCACGGCGCGCGACGCCTATGGTAGCCGGCGGCCGGTCGATCTTCACGACGCCCGCGCCGACGCCGAGGCGGCGCTGGCGGCGATCGGGGCGCCCGCGACGCTGATGGTCCAGCGCACCGCCCCGGGGTGGTTCCATCCCGGCCGCTCCGGCGTGCTGTCGCTCGGGCCGAAGACGGTGCTCGCGGTCTTCGGCGAGCTTCACCCGCGGGTGCTCGACGCGCTCGACGTGCGCGGTCCCGCGGTCGCCTTCACGCTGGCGCTGGAGGCGCTGCCCTTCCCGAAGGTGCGCGCCGCGACGCGGCCGCCGCTGGTCGCCTCCGACCTGCCGCCGGTCGAGCGCGACTTCGCCTTCGTGCTCGACGAGCGCGTCGAGGCCGAGACGGTGCTCAAGGCCGCCCGCGCCGCCGACAAGGCGCTGATCGAGCGGGTGACGGTCTTCGACGTCTTCGCCGGCGCGAAGGCCGAGGCGCAGATGGGGGCGGGCAAGAAGTCGATGGCGATCGCCGTCCGCCTGCAGCCGACCGACCGCACCCTGACCGAAGCCGAGATCGAGGCGGTGTCGGCGAAGGTCGTCGCCAGCGTCGCCAAGGCGACGGGCGGGGCATTGCGCGCCTGAGCCTGCCGTTGGTCGGGCGGGCGACAGTCCGCCCTCCGACCGAAGCACGGGTTGCCCGACGCCACCACGGACGCTAGGACGGTCCCGGAACGGAGACGGAGAGACAGGATGATCAAGGAATTCCGCGACTTCATCGCGCGCGGCAACGTCATGGACCTGGCGGTCGGTATCATCATCGGTGCCGCCTTCACCGCCATCGTCACCAGCCTCGTCAACGACCTGATCAATCCGCTGATCGGCTTCGTGGTCGGCGGCATCGACTTTTCGAGCTACCAGATCGCCCTCGGCTCGGGGGACCACGCCGCGACGTTCCGCTACGGCGCCTTTCTGACGGCGGTCATCAACTTCATGATCATCGCCTGGGTCGTCTTCCTGCTCATCAAGGCCGTGAACAAGGCCCGCGACATGGTCCCGACCGAGAAGACCGTCGACGAGCCCAAGGGGCCGACCCAGGAAGAGGTGCTGATCGAGATCCGCGATCTCCTCAAGGGCCGCAGCGAGCCGATCGTCCCGCCCCCGGCGGCCTGAGCCGCCAGAGGCGGGGACGCCCGCCCGGGCGAGCCGTCCGCCGGATCAGCCGACCGGCAGGATGCGGCCCTCCGCGTCGGAGACGAAGGCGAGGTCGAGGAGCGTCTGGACCTTGGTGGCGTGGCGGAAATCGGGCTCGCCGTTCTCGCCGGAGAGGAGCGCGATCACGAAGCGCTCTTCGTTGCGCGGGGTCCGCGGGCACTCGAAGGGCACCCAGGTCTGGGTGTCGATGTCGGCCCCGAGGCAGACCTCGAGCGACGAGCCGTTGGAGTCGGCCCAGATCTTCAGCGCGCCCTTTTCGCCGTGGATCAGCAGGTCGAGTTCGTTGGCCTTGCCGGTCGCGAAGCGGCTCATGTGGACGACGCCGAGGGCGCCGTTGGCGAACTCTACTGTCATCGCGACGCTGTCGTTGACGTCGAGGCGGTAGGCGTCGATCGCCCCGCCGTCGGCCTTGTCGAAGGTCTTCATCCGCGCCCCGAGTGCGACGATGTCCTGGGCGCAGCCGTAGGTGACGAAGTCGAGGATGTGCACGCCGATGTCGCCGAGCACGCCCTTGGAGCCGTGCTGCGACGAGAGCCGCCAGAGCCAGCGTTCGTCGCTGCGCCAGTCGCCCCAGTGGCGGCCGGTCAGCCATGACTGGAGGTAGGACGCCTGGACGTGGCGGACCGCGCCGATCTCGCCGGCCTCGACCATCCGGCGGGCGGTCTGGATCGCGGCGGCGTTGCGGTAGGTGAGGTTGACCATGTTGACGAGGCCCGCGGCCTCGGCGGCCTCCGTCATCTCCATCGCGTCCGGGGCGGTGAGCGCCAGCGGCTTCTCGCAGAACACCGGCTTGCCGGCGGCGACGAGGGCCAGCGTCGTCACCTTGTGGACGCCGTCGGGGGTCGAGTTGATCGCCGCGTCGAATTCGCCCCAGGCGATGGCGTCGTCGAGGCTGCCGAAGGCGAAGGGGATCTGGTTGATGTCGGCGAAATCGCGGGCGCGCTCGGCATTGGCGTCGACGGCGGCGACGATCTCGCAGCCGGGGAGCAGGGCGAAGCGCTCGGCATGGTGGCGGGCGATGGCGCCGGTGCCGAGGATGAGCAGCCTCTGGCGGCCGTCGCTCACCGGTAGCCCTCCTCGCCGGCCTTGTGCAGCGACGGTCCCCTGGCGGTGATCTTTTCCGGGGCCTTGTCGACCGGCACGTTCGGGGCGAGGTGGACGTCGCGCCAGCGGTCGGCGGGGTTGTAGGCCCAGTGGACGGCGTTGCGCAGGAGCTTGCGGACGTTGGCGTCGTGGTAGGTCGGGTAGGTCTCGTGGCCGGGGCGGAAGTAGAAGACCCGGCCGGCGCCGCGCTGCCAGGTCATGCCGGAGCGGAAGACCTCGCCGCCCTCGAACCACGAGATGAGGACGGTTTCGAGCGGCTCGGGGACGAGGAAGGGCTCGCCGTACATCTCCTCGTTGGGGAGTTCGAGGCGGTCGGGGAGGCCCTGCATGATCGGGTGGGACCAGTTGATCGACCACATCCGCTCGCGCTCGCCGGCCTCGCGCCAGCGCAAGGAGCAGGGGGTGCCCATCAGGCGCTTGAAGATCTTCGAGAAGTGGCCGGAGTGGAGGACGATGAGGCCCATGCCCTCGTGGACGCGCTGGGCGACGCGCTCGACGACCGCGTCGTCGACGCCGCCGTGGGCCTTGTGGCCCCACCAGAGGAGGACGTCGGTGGCGTCGAGCTTGTCGCCGGGCAGGCCGTGCTCGGGCTGGTCCTGGGTGGCGGTCGAGACGTCGATGCCCGCGTCCTCGGCCAGCCCCGCGGCGATCGCGCCGTGGATGCCGTCGGGGTAGATCTTGGCGGACGACGGCGTTCTCGCGCTCGTGGACGTACTCGTTCCAGACGACGGCTCGGATCATGACGCTTCCCCTGTCTCCGGTCGCCCGTCCGGGACGCCGGTTCGGGCCGAGAGTGCCCGGGAGGGGGGAGAGGGTGCAAGGGGGTGTGCGCAGCACAGTCTGCGCACGCGTGCGCAAAGGGTTAAGTGATTGATTTTAATAAATAATATTTCCAGAATTAACGGGCTGGAAAGGTTCGTGAATCATCGCCGGGACGGTGACGCTTTCGGCCCGAATGCGAATAGGCCCGAGTTTGGTCAACGCCAGTAGTTGTTGGCGGCTGCCACGGTGGCGAACTCAACGGCCACGACGTGGCTTGCTGCGATCAGACCCTCCGGATCATGAGCGTACTGACCGCGGCCGGCTTTCAGGGTCTCCAACTCTCCCTGCATCGCATGTATCGAATTCCGAGCCAGCATGATGGCCAATGCTCTGCCTTCCTCAGGTGACGGAGTGATCAGCGAGTTGTTGGGGACCAGAGGCTTCTGCGGTACTTGCGTCATCGATGGTTTTCTCTTCTCTGATTTCGGAAAGGCGGATTAACCGAGATGCTTGTCGATCCAGCTTTCGATGTCCGCGATGACGGCCTCCTTGCCCAGGTCATTGAGAAGGTCATGGAAGTGGCCGTCGTAGAGTTTCAGTGTCTTGTCGGTGGAGCCGGCCGTGTCATAGAAGAACTGGCTACCGCTTGACTTGGCGGCCTTGTCGCCGGTTCCATGCAGAATGAGCAGCGGCAGGGACAAGAGCGGGAATTCTTTTGTAAGCCGCTCGTCGGCTCGTACCATTTCGGCCAGGGTTTGCGTCGGTTGCGTCTCGTGAGCGATCAGCGGATCGGCATTCATCGCCTGCACGACCGCCGGGTTGCGGGAGAAGTCCTCGTTCTTGAGCCGCAAGACGTGGGCGTGGGGCGCGACATGGCCCAGACCCTTGAGGACCGCCAGGGCAAAGTCGGGAGCCGGCAACCGGTAGGCGAAGCTTTCGCAGACCAGCCCAGAGAGGTCGGACGGGTTCTCGAGCGCATAGAGGCAGGAAACCACGCCCCCGGCGCTGTGGCCGAGCAGGAACAGGGGCAGACCCGGTTCTCGCGACTTTGCCAGCGCGACCAGCGTCGCGACGTCGCTGACATAGTCGGCGAACCTGTCGACATAAAAGCGCTCACCGTCCGACTTTCCGCGGCCGCGCAAGTCGAGGGCGTAGACCGACAGGCCGTGCTCCCCCAGTTGCTCGGCGACCCAACCATAGTAACCGCTGTGCGAATTGAAGCCCGGGACGATCACCACGACTCCGCCCGGCCGGCCGGGCGCGGTCCAGGCCCGGAAGGAAATTTCGAGCCCGCCGCTACTCTCAATACGCTCTTCGATCATTGCCCTCGCAGTTCCCTTCGATTTTGAGGCCCGCGCCAGCCCGGAACGTTCGGATTCGCTGGCCAGACCATCGGAACGCGCCTTAGTATTACGTAGGGAGAGCGATCGGTTCTGTTCCCAAATTGCTGTTCCGCGCTTCGTCTGGGCATGTCTGCCGGAGCAATGATCATGCAGCCGCAAGAGCAGGGTGCAGCGAAGTACGGTGACCAGGATCTCCTGGCGTCTTCGATCGCCAAGGGCTGGCGAGGCATGGCTGCCGAACATCGTCACCATCCCAAAGGCGAGGTTGCGTCGTTCCAGCCGCAGCATCTGGAGATCGTCATTGCTACCGGATGCCACCGGGACTGCGTTGCCAGCCGCACCGGCGACCGCATCCGTCAGCATACGCGGGTGGAGCCCGGAACGATCTGGTTCTGCCCGGTCGGCGTGCAGGAAGAAGACATCGTCCTGTCGGAATGGCACGAGGCGCTTCACCTCTATCTTCCCACCGCGCGGTTTGCGGAACTGTCGGAGGATCGTGGCGGCGCCGCCTGCCGCCCTGAGGCGGTTCCCTATCTCGGCGGATTCTATGACGAGCGGATCCGCCGGATCGGCACTGGTCTGCTCGGTCATCTCCAGGCGCCCGACGCAGCCGGCTCGCTTCTCACCGACGCGCTGTCGCTGGAGCTGACCGCATGCGTCGTCGACGTCTATTCCGCCGACGCGCGCCGGCGCGGAGAAAGCGAGAGCCGGCATCGGTTGGAGAGAAGGCGGCTACGCCGTGTGCTCGACTATATGACCGCGCATCTGGACGATGATGTAAGCTTGGAGGACCTGGCGGGCGAAGCGTGCCTCAGCACCTTCCACTTCACGCGCGTCTTCGCCAACACGATGGGCATGCCGCCACACCGCTATCTCAGTCGCATGCGCCTCGAACACGCGAAGACGCTGCTTTCGCTCCGCGTGATGCCCATATCGCAGATCGCGCTCGCCTGTTGTTTCTCTTCGCAGTCGAACTTCACACGCGCTTTCGTCCGCGCCACCGGATGTACGCCTCAGGAATATCGTCGGCAATCGCGGTAAGCCGCATCTCCAGGGCGTGGGTCCCGCCCGGCGGCGTTGGACAAGCCCGGACTTTTCGTCGACCGCACGTCTCAATCACACTCGTGCAGCAAACGGTGGCTTTCCGCCCAAAGGCCCGATCATGGCCGCCACGCAGAACGACCGCTCCGGCCGCTAATCCGGTCATTCACTCATAGCTCGGCGCAAGCGACCATCGCGAAATCGGGTGAACTCCGGGCGGGCCGATGTCTGCGGGCAGGGACGTCGCGTGATGTTCATGGTTCGGATGACGCCGCGGCGAGGACGCCGGGCTTCTCGTCGGCTCACCCCTGTTTGAAGAGCGCCTCGATCCGGTCGATGATGTCGTCGATGAGGCCGCTCTGGGCGTCCTTGCCGGTGAAGTGGAGGCACCAGCCGTCGGCGGTGCGTTCGCGGCGGACGTTGATGGCGCGGGTCGGGGCGTACCAGGTGCGGCGCGGGCGGTCGCGGGGGCCGTGGTTCGGGCGCGGGTCGGGGATCGCGGGGTCCTCGCATTCGGCGAGGATCGGCAGGAGCAGGCGCCATTGGGCGTCGGGGTGCGGTGCTCTGCGTCTCGGTCAGGGCGTGGCGCATCAGGTCGCCGTAGCCGCGGTTGGTGGCGGCGGAGAGGCGGAGGAGCTGGCGGAGGCTCAGGGCCTCGGGGGCGGTCAGGTGGCCGCCGATCTCCTCGACGAGGTGGGCGATGGTGCGCAGCCGGCGGCGGCGGCCGGTGGAGAGGCTGGTGAAGAGGCCGTCGATGGCGGCGTCGATGGTGGGGAAGATGCCGCGGTCGCGGGCGGCTGACGGCGAGGGCGGCCTGCTCCCAGGGGGAGACGTCGGCGCGGATGGCGTTCTCCTCGGTCATCGCCGTCATCGCCTCGGCGATCGGAGCGGGGTTCGCGGACGAAGGCGGGGATGGTGGCGAAGGCGGCGAGGCCGTCGGCGGCGAGGGCGCGGAAGGCGGAGAGGCGGCGGTAGCCGGAGATCAGGCCGTAGCGGTGGGGGCCGTGGGGTTCGGCGAGCTCGAAGACCTCGATCGGCATGCGGAGGCCGTGGGCGAGGATCGAGGTGCGGAGTTCGGCGAGGGCGGCTTCGTCGACGCGCGTGCGGTCGCGGATCAGGGCTTCGGGATGGATCGCGTCGAGGGGGAGGGCTTCGAAGGCGGGCATCGGCAGCTCCGGATGAGGTGCGCGAGGGTGCGCGCGCTCCGGGGGTGTTGCCGGTTGCGGTCGTGCGGCGTGCGGCGTGCTGCGGCGACGCCAAGGGCGCCCCGCGGACGCTGCAGGCGGCGGGGGTTGGCCATCAGGCTCGAGGCGTTTCGGGACACGGCCGCCGGTGCGGTCGCTCGACCGGCCGCCCGGGCGGGGTGTTCGAAACGGCCGCCCTTGCGGGCGGGGCGTTGTCAGACCCTGAGGGCGCCGGCGCTCTTGCGGCCGTCGCGGCCGTCGATGAGTTCGTATTCGATCGGCTGGTTGTCCTTCAGCGACTGCAGGCCGGCGGCCTGGACGGCGGTGATGTGGACGAAGATGTCCTTGCCGCCATCAGACGGCTGGATGAAGCCGTAACCCTTCTCGGTGTTGAACCACTTGACGGTGCCTTTAGCCATTCGAGTCTTGCCCTTGATCAGTCAGACTTCCAGTCGACGGGCGACTTCATGCCGTCCGCCCCGCGCTATTCGGACGGCGGGGGCGTCTGGACCAGAAATCGACGCCCCGAGTTTACCGCGAATCGCGTTGCAAAAAAAGGTGGATGTCCGAGTTGGCCCGCGTAGGGGACCGGTTCGGGGGCGGTCGCGGGCCCGTTGCGGCATGGTTGTGCAGTTCTCGCCGGCCTGTTGTCACAGCGTCGGCCGAATCGCGCGATGTAACGAGCGCGGGTCTGGCAACGGCTTGGCCGCCCTACTATGTTCCCGGGGCCGCCAGACCGAAGGAAAGGGGCCGCCATGAACCGCTCTGTGACACAGTTCCTCGGCTTCGTCGTGCTGGCCGCGATCGTGCTCGCCACGGGTTTCGGGGCGATGGGCTGATGGCGGAACGCTTCGGCGGAAAGTTCTCGCCCGGCGGGCGGGCGCCCGGCGATGGGGCGTCGCCGCCGCCGGTCGGTTTTCGCAACGGCCGCGCCCGGCGGGTGAGCCTGCGCGCGCGGCTGATGTTCCTGCTGCCGCTGCCGCTGCTCTTCGCCGGGCTCGGCGCGATCGGGCAGGGGGACGCGGTCGAGATGGTCGGCAAGCTCGGCGGCTTTGCCGGGCTGATCGCCTCGGCCTGGCTCTTGAACGAGGGGCTGCGCGCCGAGGAAGCCTTTGCCGCGCGCAAGGTCGCCCGGCCGCCGGCGATCCCGCGCAAGCTTTTCGCCGCGGTGCTGACCGGGGTCAGCGTCGCCGCCGCGGGCATCCTCGGCAGTGGCAACGACATCGCGTCGGCGCTGGTCTTCGGCGTGGTCGCCGCGGGTGCGCAGGTCCTTGCCTTCGGTCTTGACCCGATGCGGGGCAAGGGGGTCGCGGGCGTCGACCAGTTTTCCAACGACCGCGTCGCGCGCGCCATCGACCAGGCCGAGGCGCTGGTGCGCGAGACCGCCGACGTCGCGAAACGCTTCGGCGACCGGCGGCTGGAGGGGCGGGTGGACCGGATTCTGCGACCAGGCGCGCGAGGTGTTCCGGGCCGTCGAGGAGGACCCGCGCGATCTGGCGCGGGCGCGGACGTTTCTCAGCGTGTATCTGCTCGGGCTGCGCGACGCGACGGTGAAGTTCGCCGATCTCTGGGGGCGCAGCCGCGACCAGCAGGCGCGGAGCCAGTACGAGGCGCTGCTCGGCGACCTCGAGACGAGCTTCGGCACGCACCGCGCCGCACTTCTCGCCGACAACCGCAGCGACCTCGACATCGAGATCGAGGTGCTGCGCGAACGACTGCAACAGGACGGGCTCGTCGCCCGCAACGGGGATGGAAACCATGGCTGAGGAAACCCGGGTGCAGGCCGAGGCTGCGCTGAAGGAAGTCGAGACGATCACCGCGCACCTGCTGCCCGAGCCGACCGGCGAGATCGTCGCCGCCGACGCCGCCGATCCCGCCACGTCGGCCGAGATCGAGCGGCGCAAGGCCGAGATCGACATGACCAACACCCAGTCGATCATCCGCTTCGGCTCCGCGGCCCAGGCCGAGCTGCAGGCGATCAGCCAGGAGATGCTGTCGGGCGTGCGCAGCAAGGACGTCGGCCCGGCCGGCACCTCGCTCCGCGAGATGGTGACGAGCCTGCGCGGCTTCTCGGTCGACGAGCTGGACCCCGACCGCAAGCGCAGCTGGTGGGAGCGGCTGACCGGGAGCGCGTCTCCCGTCGCCGAGTTCATGGCGCGCTACGAGGACGTCCAGGGCCAGATCGACAAGATCACCGGCGAGTTGCTGGTCCACGAGCACACGCTGCTCAAGGACATCAAGTCGCTCGACAAGCTCTACGAGAAGACCCTCGCCTTCTACGACGAGCTGGCGCTCTACATCGCCGCGGGCGAGGCCAAGATCGGCGATCTCGACCGGGACACGATCCCGGCCAAGGAGAGCGCGGTCGCCGGGGCGCCCGAGGGGCAGGGCGTGATGGCGGCGCAGGAGCTGCGCGATCTCCGGGCGGCGCGGGACGACCTCGAGCGGCGGGTGCACGACCTGCGGCTGACGCGGCAGGTGACGATGCAGTCGCTGCCGTCGATCCGGCTGGTGCAGGAGAACGACAAGAGCCTCGTCACAAAGATCAACTCGACCCTCGTCAACACCGTGCCGTTGTGGGAAACGCAGCTCGCCCAGGCGGTGACCATCCACCGTGGCCGCGAGGCGGCGGGCGTGGTCAAGGAGGCGACCGACCTGACGAACGACCTCTTGACCAAGAACGCGGAGAACCTTCGCCAGGCCAATACCGAGATCCGGGCGCAGACCGAGCGCGGCGTCTTCGACATCGAGGCGGTGCAGAAGGCCAACGACGACCTGATCGCGACGATCGAGGACTCGCTGCGCATCTCGGACGAGGGCAAGGCCCGGCGGATCGACGCCGAGCAGAAGCTGGTGAAGATGGAGGCCGACCTCAAGGGCGCGCTCTCCGCCGCGCGGTCGCGCACGACCGGCGGCCCCGGCGCCCCCGCGGGCGCCTGAACCGGAGAAGACCATGGCGGCAGGCGCGCAGGCCCCCGGCAGCGGGACGGCCAGCATCGGGAAGGTCGGCGGCGGCGCCGGCATCGGGGAGGGGTCCGGGCGCCGCTGGCGTCCCGGCCTGCTCGTCGCTGTTGCCGTGCTGGTGGCGCTCTCGGCCTGCTCCCTCGTCAGGCCCCCGGCGTCGGAGGCCCCGCAGCCGTCCGACGCCCTGCGGTCCTCGGCGCCGCCCCATCCCCGCACCAACGCCGACGAGGCGGTTCCGGGTGGCGAGTCGCTGAAGACGTTCTACAGCTCGGTCGAGAACCAGCTGGTCGCGAGCGGCCGGATGCGGCGCGACATCGCCCCGCCCGACGCGCCCTATACCACCGCCGACCTGGTTCGCGACTTCGAGCACGTGGCGCTTTTCGACGAGTACACCGACGTCGAGGGCCGCTTCGTCCACAAGGAGGCGCCGGCGATGCTCCGGCGCTGGGACAAGCCGGTGCGCGTCGCGGTGATGACCGGCGGCGCCGCCGCGCCGGAAGATTCCGCCCGTGACCGCGCCAACGTCGCCGCCTTCACCCAGAGGCTGGGGCAGCTCACCGGCGTCGACATGGGGATGAGCGCCGGTGCGGACGTCAACTTCCTCGTGCTGTTCATGACCAGCGAGGAGCGCACGACGTTTGCCGAGCAGGTCAGCAGCCGTTTTCCGAACTTCGCGCCCGCGGTGATCTCGGCGCTGCGCGACACGCCGCTCGACACCTTCTGCACCACCTATGCCTTCTCGAAGCCCGAGAACCCGGCGACCTATTCGGCGGTGATCATCCTGATCCGCGCCGAGCACCCGCCCTTTACCCGCCTCTCCTGCGTCAACGAGGAGATGGCGCAGGCGATGGGCCTGCCCAACGACAGCCCGGAGTCGCGGCCCTCGCTGTTCAACGACAGCCTCGAGTTCGCGCTCCTGACCGAGCATGACGCCATCCTGCTCCGGATGCTCTACGACCCCCGCCTCCGCCCCGGCATGACCGCCGACGAGGCCCGCCCGCTCTTGCCCGCCATCGCCGACGACGCCCGCGCCGCCCAGCTCGGCGAGGAACGCGGCGCGGTGGTCGCGACGAACTGACAGGGAGACCCCGATGTCGATCTTCGATTTCCTGCGCGGCGAGTTCATCGACGTCATCCACTGGACGGACGACACCCGCGACACGATCGTCTGGCGCTTCGAGCGCGAGGGGCACGCGATCAAGTATGGCGCCAAGCTGACCGTGCGCGAGGGGCAGGCGGCGGTGTTCATCCACGAGGGGCAGCTGGCGGACGTGTTCACGCCCGGGCTGTACCAGCTCGAGACCAACAACCTGCCGATCCTGACGACGCTCCAGCATTGGGATCACGGCTTCCAGTCGCCGTTCAAGTCGGAGATCTACTTCGTCAACACCCGGCGCTTCACCGACCTGAAGTGGGGGACGCGGAACCCGATCACCTGTCGCGATCCCGAGTTCGGGATGGTGCGGCTGCGGGCCTTCGGCACCTACACCATGCGCGTCACCGATCCCGGGACGTTCATGACCGAGATCGTCGGCACCGACGGCGACTTCACGACGAGCGAGATCGAGTTCCAGATCCGCAACGTCATCGTCTCGAACTTCAGCCAGATCATCGCGTCGTCGGGTATTCCGGTGCTCGACATGGCGGCGAATACGCTGGACCTCGCGAAGATCGTCCACGAGCGGATCGCGCCGAAGATCGCCGAGTACGGGCTGGAGCTGCCGGCCTTCTACGTCGAGAACATCTCGCTGCCCGAGGAGGTGGAGAAGGTGCTCGACAAGCGCACCTCGACCTCGATCGCCGGCGACCTGTCGAAATACACCGAGTTCAGCGCCGCCGAGGCGATGACGAAATCCGCCGAGAACCCGGGCGGTGGCGGGGGGATGGCCGCCGGCATGGGGATGGGCATGGGCATGGCGATGGCCGACCGCATGGCGCGCTCCGGCCCGTGGGGGTCTGCCCCTGCACCCGCCCCTGCTCCGGGCTGCGGCCCCGGCATCTGCGGCCCCGGCCCCGCAGGCCGCCGACACGCCCCCGCCGCCGCCGGGCGAGCGGCGCTGGCATGTGGCGTCGGACGGCCAGACCACCGGACCCTTCACCCGCGACCAGCTCGGACGGATGGCCTCCGAGGGCAGCATCGGGCCTGATACATGGTTCTGGACGCCGGGCGGTCCCGACTGGACCCGCGGTCGCGATGTGAGCGCGCTCGCCGACCTTTTCAGCGCCCCGCCGCCGCCGCCCGCCGGCTGAGCCGGCATGGAGCTCGGCCCCCCTCCCGCTCCCGCGGACGCGCCGGCGCTGGAGAAGCATCGCTTCCCCTGCCCGTCGTGCGGGGCCGACCTGCGCTATGCGCCCGAGCTCGACGCGCTGAAGTGCGCCCACTGCGGCCACGAGGAGAAGATCGTCGAGGATCGCGGCCGCATCGCGGAGCTCGACCTCCGTGCCGTCGAGCGCAACGCCCTGCCGCCCTCGGCAACCGAGGCGCTCCGCGTCGCGCAGTGCCCGAGTTGCGGGGCGCGGATCGAGTTCGACGCCGACATCCATGCGAAGGAATGCCCGTTCTGCGCCTCGCCGATCGTCACCGACACCGGGATCGAGCGGCAGATCAAGCCGCAGGCGCAGCTTCCCTTTCTCATCTCCGAGGATCAGGGCCGGCAGGCGCTCAAGGGCTGGCTCGGCCGGCTGTGGTTCGCGCCCTCGGACCTGCGGGCCTACGCCCGCGCCGACCGCGCCCTCGACGGGATCTACATCCCCTACTGGACCTATGACGCCGAGACGCGGAGCACCTATACCGGCCAGCGCGGCACGGTCTATTACGTCGACCGACCGGTGACCGTCGTCGTCAACGGCCGCCGCCAGGGCTCGATCCAGCGCACCGCCGAGGTCCGCTGGCAGGGTGCCGCCGGCAAGGTCGCGCGCCGCTTCGACGACGTGCTGGTCGTCGGGGCGCGAAGCCTGCCGCGGAGCTTCACCGACAATCTCGAACCGTGGGATCTGTCGGCGCTGACCACCTACGACCCGCGTTTTCTCGCCGGCTTCCGGGCGGAGGGCTATACCGTGCCGGTCGACGAAGCCTATGGCGAGGCGCGGAAGATCATGAATGCCACCATCGAGGGCGACGTGCGCCGCGACATCGGCGGCGACCAGCAGCGCATCGGGCGCGTCGAGACCGACGTCGGGGCGCTGACCTTCAAGCACGTCCTGCTGCCGATCTGGGTCGCGGCCTACCGCTACCGCGGCAAGAGTTTCCGCTTCGTCGTCAACGGCCGCACCGGCGCCGTGCAGGGAGAGCGCCCGTGGTCGTCGTGGAAGATCGGGCTGGTGGTCGCGGTGGCGGTGTTCATCGCCTTCCTGATCGCCGCGCTGCAGATCGTCCACTCGTGATGGGCCGTGCTTCGCTCCTCCGTGTCGCGGTGCTGCTCCTCGCCGTTGCCGCGCCGGCCGGGGCCGAGCCGCCGCCGGCGCTGATCGAGGCGACCGAGGCGGCGACCGGGGTCTGCGTCGCCCTCAAGGGGGCGCCGCGCATCCTCGACGGCTACGAGCGGTCGCTCGACCTCAACGGCGACGGGCGGCCGGACTTCGTCACCGACCTGTCGCGGCTCGAATGCGCCGGGGCGTGGAGCGCCTTCTGCGGGCCGAGCGGCTGTCCGGTCACCGCCTGGCTGTCGCGGCCGGACAAGACCTTCGACCGCTTCGACCTCGGCCGCCTCGCCGGCTACGCGATCGCCGAGGACGGGCCGCTGCCCGGCATCGTCGCCCGCTATTCCGCCGTCTACTGCGGCGACTCGCCCGACTCCTGCACGCGCACGTGGCGCTTTCCCACGAACAGCCCGGACGAGCCCCCGATCGATGTGGCGGCGCCCGAGGCCGCCGCAGCGGCCGCCGAACCCGCGCCCGTGGCGCCGGAGCCCCGCGAGCCGACGCCGGCCGGCTGGACGCTTCGCCGGGTGCCCGGGTCGAGCCCGGTCGCGCTCGGCATGGGGACGGGAGAGATCGCGACGCTCGCCGGCTTCTGCCTGTCCGACCAGCCGTTCCTCGCCGTGACCTTTCACGAGCGCCCGGCGGCGGGCTCCGCGACGCTCGGCTTCGCCTTCAGCCAGGGGACGATCGAGGTCGCGGCGAGCTATGAGGAGACCGCCGGCGGCGCCTTCGTCATACCGCTCGCCGACAGCCCCGCTCGCCAGCCGCCTCGGCGGCCGCGACACCAGCGTCGCCGTCACCGTCGACGGCCGGCCGGAAGGCACGCTC
Source organism: uncultured Alphaproteobacteria bacterium (assembly GCA_963798235.1). Lineage (GTDB taxonomy): Bacteria > Pseudomonadota > Alphaproteobacteria > Rhodobacterales > Rhodobacteraceae > Amaricoccus. The sequence goes on from CAWCSN010000001.1 coordinate 744,311, forward strand.
TCCCTCGCCGGCTCGACCAAGGCCCTGCGCGGCGCCCTCGAGGCCTGCCACGGCTTCTGATCTGTTGCGATCCCGACGACCGGGCCCGAACGGAAAAGGCCCGCCCCCTCTCGGGGACGGGCCTTGAGAATTCCGGTGCGCCGGCGGCTCGGAGAGCCTCAGGCCAGCGCGGACTTGGCCTGCTCGACGATGGCGACGAAGGCGGCGGGCTCGTGGACGGCGAGGTCGGCGAGCACCTTGCGATCGACTTCGATCCCGGCCAGGTCGAGGCCGTTGATGAAGCGCGAGTAGGTCAGGCTGGCGTCATGCTCGCGCACGGCGGCGTTGATCCGCTGGATCCACAGGGCGCGGAAGGTGCGCTTGCGGACCTTGCGGTCGCGCGTCGCGTACTGCATCGCCTTGTCGACCGCCTGCTTGGCGGTGCGGTAGTTGGTCGAGCGGGCGCCGTAGTAGCCGGCGGCCTGCTTGATGACCTTGCGGTGACGGGCGTGGGAGGCTGGGCCCCCTTTGAACTCGGGACATCTCTCAAGCTCCTCAGCGGATATACGGCATGTACGACTTCACGATCTTCTCGTCCGGAGCCGAGAGGGTCGTGGTGCCGCGGGCCTGGCGGATGAACTTGGTGGACCGCTTGATCATCCCGTGCCGCTTGCCGGCCTGGGCGACCAGGATCCGGCCGGTGGCCGTCACCTTGAAGCGCTTCTTCGCGCCCGATTTGGTCTTCATCTTGGGCATTTCGATCTCCTGACGGAAAGCATTCGGCAGCGGCACGGCAGCCCTGATCAGCCGGTCGCTGCGGGTTGGAGCGGGCCTTATAGAGGCGAGGCCACCAGAGCGCAAGACGGATGCGGAACGCCCGGACCGGGCCCCGCGCCGCCCTGTATCAGCCCGTGTCAGCCCATCCCGAGGGCGGACTTGTAGAGCTCGAGGATCGCCTCCTCCTCGGAGACCTCGGAGCTGTCGCGCTTGCGGAGCGCGATCAGCTTCTTCAGCACCTTCACGTCGTAGCCGCGGGCGCGGGCCTCGGCCATGACGTCCTTCATCTGCTCGGCGAGATCCTTGCGCTCGGCCTCGAGGCGCTCGTAGCGCTCGATGAACTGGCGCAGCTCGCCCGCGGTGACCCGGTACTGCTCCCGCGCCTCGTCTTCCAGGATCTCTTCCATCTGTCCCATTCCGTGAGAGTGGCCATTCCGTGCAATTTGGCGGCCGGACCCTAGCGGCGGGGCCGGGGAGCGGCAAGGTCTTGCCGGAACCGCCGGGCTGGCGTAACCGTCCGGCCATGCATCCCCTCGCCCTGCTCGGACTGGTCCTGACCGTCTCCGGCCTCGCCGGCCTCGTCTACTGCGTGATGCAGGGCATCCGCATCCGCGGCCGCAACCTGCCGCCCGCGGAGATCCACGCCCGGCTGCACCGGCTGATCGCGGTCAACCTCGGCTCGGTCGCCCTGTCGGCGCTCGGCCTCGCCGTGCTGGTCATCGGGGTGATTCTCTAGCTCCCCGGCGCCGCGGCAGTGCCCTCAGGCAGTGGCCTCAGTGCGCCGCCGCCCAGGTCGGCCCGCTGCCGGCGTCGACCACCAGCGGCACGGCAAGCGCCACCGCCGGCAGCGCCGCCTCGGCCATCACCACGCGGACCCGCTCGGCGGTCTCCGCCACCGCGTCCTCGGCGACCTCGAACAAGCAGCTCGTCGTGGACCTGCAGCAGCATCCGCGCCGGCAGGCCCTCGATCGCCGCCGGCACGCGGATCATCGCCCGCCGGATGATGTCCGCCGCCGACCCCTGGATCGGGGCGTTGATCGCCTGCCGCTGCGCGGCCGCGGCATGCGGCCCGCGCGCGCTGATCTCGGGGATGTGGATGCGCCGCCCGAACAGCGTCTCGACGTAGCCGTGCCCCTTCGCGAAGGCGATGGTCACTTCCATGTACTCGCGGATTCCCGGGAATCGCTCGAAATAGGTGTCGATGAAGCGCTTCGCGTCCTCGCGCGGGATGCGCAGGTTGTTGGCGAGCCCGAAGGCGGAGATCCCGTAGATCACCCCGAAGTTGATCGCCTTGGCCTGCCGCCGGATGTGGCTCGGCATGCCCTCGATCGGGACGCCGAACATCTCCGAGGCGGTCATCGCGTGGATGTCGAGGCCGTCGTGGAACGCCTGCTTCAGCGCCTCGATCTCGGCCATGTGCGCGAGGATGCGAAGCTCGATCTGGCTGTAGTCGAGGCTGAGCAGCAGGTTTCCCGGCTCGGCGACGAAAGCCTCGCGGATGCGCCGGCCCTCGTCGGTGCGCACGGGGATGTTCTGCAGGTTCGGGTCGGTCGAGGCCAGCCGCCCGGTCGCCGACCCCGCGATCTGGTAGCTGGTGTGAACCCGCAGGGTGTCGGGATTGATCGCGCCCTGCAGCGTGTCGGTATAGGTCGACTTCAGCTTCGACAGCATCCGCCAGTCGAGCACCCGCGCCGGCAGGTCGTGGCCCTGCGCCGCCAGTTCCTCGAGCACGTCGGCGCCGGTTCCCCAGGCCCCGGCCTTGCCCTTCTTGCCGCCCTGCAGGCTCATCCGCTCGAAGAGGATCTCGCCGAGCTGCTTCGGCGAGCCGACGTTGAACTTCTCCCCGGCCAGCGTCTGGATCTCGTCCTCGAGCGCCGCCATGCGCTGGGCGAAGTCTCCCGACAGCCGCGACAGCGCCGCGCGGTCGACCTTGACGCCGTGGGCCTCCATCGCCGCCAGCACCGGCACCAGCGGCCGCTCCATGGTCTCGTAGACCCGCGTCACCCGCGAGAAGGGCAGCCGCGGCTTCAGCGCCATCCACAGGCGCAGCACCACCTCGGCCTGCTCGCCGAGCGCCCGCGCCGCCTCGTCCACCGGCACCTGCGCGAAGCGCCGTGCCGCCTTGCCGCTGCCGAGCATGGACTTGGCGGTGGCCGGCACGTGCCCGAGGTAGGTCTCCGACAGGTAGTCGAGGCCGTAGGGATGCTGGGCGGCATAGAGCGCGTAGGCGACGAGCATGGTGTCGTCGACCGGCGCGAGGGCGATCCCCTGCCGGGCGAAGAGCTTCGTTGCCGCCTTGACGTTGTGGCCGATCTTGAGGATCGCCGGGTCCTCGAACATCGGCTTGAGCAGGGCCAGGGCCTCGGCGCGCGGCACCTGCCCGGGCACCGCCTCGTCGAAGAGCCCGCCGGAGCCCGAGACGTGGGCGAGCGGCAGGTAGGCGACGGCGCCGGGATCGGTCGCGAAGGCGATCCCGACCGGGTCGCCGCGCATCTCGTCGCTGGCGTCGGACTCGACGGCGAGGGCCACCAGGCCGCGGTCGACGATCCGCGCCACCAGCGCCGCCAGCGCGGTGGCGTCGGAGACGATCGCCGTCCGGCCCGGGTCGATCGCCGGCAGGGCCACCGGCTCGCGCGCGGTGAGCGCCCCCGGCCCCTGCCGCGCCTCGGCGACCGGGGTTATCACCGGCGCGTCGACGCCGAGCTTCGCCGCCACCCGGCTCGCCAGCCCGCGGAATTCCATCTCGCCGAGCCAGGCGAGCAGCGTTCCGGCATCGGGATCGTGCAGCTCGAGCGCGTCGAGCGGGTCTTCCAGCGGCACGTCGCGCCGCAGCGTCACCAGGTCGCGCGAGACGCGGATCTGGTCGGCGAAGGCCTGCAGCGTCTCGCGCCGCTTCGGCTGCTTGATCTCGCCGGCCCGGGCCAGCAGGGTGTCGAGGTCGCCGTACTCGCCGATCAGCGCGGCGGCGGTCTTGATCCCGATCCCGGGCGCCCCCGGCACGTTGTCGACCGAATCCCCGGCGAGCGCCTGGACGTCGATGACCCGGTCCGGTCCGACCCCGAACTTCTCGAAGACCTCGTCCGGCCCGATCGCCTTGTTCTTCAGCGTATCGAACATCTCGATGCCGGGCGCGACCAGCTGCATCAGGTCCTTGTCGGCCGAGACCACCGTCACCCGCGCGCCCGCCGCCGCCGCCAGGGTGGCGTAGGTCGCGATGATGTCGTCGGCCTCGAAGCCCGCCATCTCGATGCACGGCAGGTTGAAGGCCCGGGTCGCGTCGCGGATCAGGCCGAACTGCGGCACGAGGTCGTCGGGCGCCGGCGGGCGGTTCTGCTTGTACTCGGGGTAGAGGTCGTTGCGGAAGGTCGCCTCGGACTTGTCGAAGATCACCGCGACATGGGTCGGCGCGTCGGCGCCGCGCGTCTCCTGCAGCATCTTCCAGACCATGTTCGAGAAGCCGGCGACCGCCCCGATCGGCAGGCCATCCGACTTTCGCGTCAGCGGCGGCAGCGCGTGGTAGGCGCGGAAGATGAAGCCCGAGCCGTCGATCAGGTGCAGGTGGCTCCCCGGTCCGAAGCTCACCACCCGCACCCGGTCGCGCTGCCGAGCCAAGGCGTCTCGGTGGTCGGTCGCGTCCGCATCGGCTCCGCTCCCTCGTCAGGAAAACCCGAGCCCCGTTTAGCGCGCCCGCCGCCCGGGGGGCAATCCCCGGGTCCCGCTCCTCGAAAGCGCCGCGTCAGCCGCCCGCACCCTGCACCGTTCCGCCCGCGGCGCGCTTCATCGCTGCACCAGGCCTCACCGTCTCTTCTTCGGCGACACGCTTTTCCGCCGGGGTGCCGTCGAAGAAGAGAGGTACCCGGCTGCCCCGCCTCTCTTCGGATTTCATACTGGCAGGAAGCCTATCGAGCAGGACGCGGGGCCCCGCCAACAGGCGGGGAGAAAAACAACTCAGCCGGCGAATGCCGGCTTCCTTCGAAGGGAGGCCGCAAAGGCGGCCGACCGACCAGCGTCGGCCGAGTGGGGGGCGCGCTCTTCGCGCGCCTCCCCGAGGTCGGCGCTCCCCCGGCCGGCGGGGAGCGCGTCCTGGTCAGGCGGGCGTCCGCGCCTCGTACTCGGGACGCAGGGCCTGCCAGTTCTCCCAGAACGGCGCCGGCGTGCGGCCCTCGGCGATCGCTTCGAGGACGTCGAGGTGCGCGTGCCAGCCGGCGCTGACCCCGACCAGCATCGACCGCTTGGCCACGCGCTGGTGGACCAGCGTCAGCAGCACGCGGCCGCCTCGCGGCTCGAGGTCGATGGTCACGCCGCCGGTGCCGTCCCAGGTGAAGCCGATGCGGTGCGGGGGATCGAACTCGGTAATTGCGCTCTCCATGGTGAATTCCTCCGACATCTCGTCGGGCCGGGCGCTCGACGGGCCGGTCAGCTCGTCGTTGCGCCAGGTGAGGGCGAACGGCGCGCCGACCTGCGACGGCATGTCCCCCGACGCCAGCCAGCGCCGGCGCAGGTCGCTGTCGGTGAGATAGGCCCAGACGCGCTCGATCGGTCCGGGCAGCAGCCGCTGGATCCTGAGTGTGGTCGGCTCGGCGAGGACGCCGTAGGCGTCGATGGTCGAAAGGTCGTTCATGTCTTCTCTCCTTCGGGTTTTGCGGGGTCGGGTTTGGCAGGCGTCTTCGGCGTCCTCCTCGCGGAGAAGGCGGTCGAGGATGTCGAGCCGCGCGGTCCAGAACCGTTCGTAGGCGCCGAGCCACTCGTGGGCATCGGCGAGCGGACCCGCCTCCAAGATGGCAGACATGGGTGCGCCAGCGGATTCTCGCGGCGGATCAGCCCGGCGCCCTCCAGCACCTTGATGTGCTTCGAGGCCGCCGCCAGCGACATCGCGAAGGGCCCTGCCAGTTCGCTCACCGTCCGCTCCCCCGCCGCGAGCACCTGCAGCATCTGCCGGCGGGTCGGATCGCCGAGGGCGTGGAAGACGGTGCCGAGGGCGTTGATTTCTGATTCAACCATGTGGGTGAATGTGCACAGGCCGGCGTGGTCAGTCAACCGATTCGTAAAATGAAGGGACGTGGGACGCCCCGCCCGCCTGTCGGAACGGCGCATGAAAAAAGGGGGCTCCCGCGGGCCCCCGGCGTTTGAACTTCAGTCGTGGAAACAGGGCCTAGGCGCGTTTCGCCGGCGACGCGCGCCCGCGCTCAGTGGTCCGCTCAGTGGTCGTCGTGCCCGGCGCCCGGCTTGAGGACGTAGCGTTTGTCGCAGTAGCCGCATTCGACCCAGCCCTTGTCCGGGTCGATCTGGAGCCAGACCCTGGGATGCCCGGCCGCCCCCTTCTCGCCATCGCAGGCGATCCGTGTCGCGGTGACTTCGATCACTTCCGGGGAAGGGGTCGTCATGGATGGCTCCGTCGCTCTCTGCTCCAGCCTTAGCCCGCCGGGCGGCCCCGGGGCAACACCCCGTGACGCTTCGCGCCGAACGCCTCCCGGTCGCTGCGCCGACGCCCTAGTCTCCCGCCTTGCCCCAGGCCGATTCGTGGAGACAGCAGCATGAGACCGATCGCAGCCCTGGCCGGAGCGGCCGGACTCGCGCTGGCCGTCGCGGGCACACCCGCGGCACAGGCGGCGAACGTCTCCTTCGGCGCCGGCGCCGGCCTCGGCGACGGCAGCGCGCCCGCGACCTTCGGCCTGCAGCTCGACAGCGATCCGGCGTGGAACCTCGGCCCGGTCGGCTTCGGCCTCGGCGCCGGGCTCGAGGGCGACACCGACGGCAACCTCTGGATCGGCGGCGGCGCCACCGTGGTCTGGCCCTTCGCCGACCACTGGGCGGTGAACGGCGGCGTGATGGCCGGCTTCTATGTCGCCGGCGACGGCGACGATCCCGATTCGGATCTCGAACTGCGCACCCGCCTCGGCATCAGCCGCAGCATCGCCTTCCCGTGGCGGCTCGGGGTCGCGCTCGAGCAAAAGTCGACCGGCGGTTTCGACTCCGGCGACCAGACGCTCTTCCTCGTCTTCAGCCGCCCGATCGGCGGGTGGGGCCTGCAGCTGACCGCCCCACCACTCCTGACCACCACCGCACTCCGCCGCGACCACCGCGCCAGAACGAAGGCGAGGTCCGCCCGCCGGAAGGCGATGCAGCCCGCGGTCGGCTTCCGCGGCCCGCGCCAGACGTGGAGGAAGATCGCGCTGCCCCGGCCCGGCACCACCGGGTGACGGTTCCAGTCGAGCACCGCGACCAGATCGTACTGCCCGTCCGCCCGGCGCAGCGCCTCGCAGCCGTGGCGGTGCGGCCGCCGCACCGGTCCGTTGTACGCCGGATCCCCGGGATCGTCCGACCACCCGTCCTCCGGACCGATCGCGCCGGCCCCGAGGCGTCGCAGGCCGTCGGCCCCGAGCCGGTCGGGCCGTCCGAGCACCGCCTCGATCCGGTGCCGCCCGGCCGGAGTGATCCCGTCGCCCTCGGCCCGCTTCACGCCGATGCCACCGCGCCCGACGGCGCAGGGAAAGCGGCGGTTGCCGAAGCGGGCGCCCCAGCGCCCGACGACGAGGTCGGTCACAGGAGATGCCCGCTCTTCGCCGCCTTGGTCCTGAGATAGGCGTCGTTGAAGCGCGTCCGCCCGACGCGGAGCGGCACCCGCTCGACCACCTCGAGCCCGCAGGCGTTCATCATCGCGACCTTGGCGGGGTTGTTGGTCATCAGCCGCACCCGGGTGAAGCCCAGCGCCCGCAGGATGTCGGCGCCGATGCGGAAATCGCGCTCGTCGTCCTCGAACCCGAGGCGGTGGTTGGCCTCGACGGTGTCGAACCCCTGATCCTGCAGCGAATAGGCCCGCATCTTGTTGGCGAGCCCGATGCCGCGCCCCTCCTGGTTGAGATAGAGCAGCACCCCGGCCCCCTCGGCGCCGATCTGGTCGAGTGCTGCGTGGAGTTGCGGGCCGCAGTCGCACTTGAGGCTGCCGAGCAGGTCGCCGGTGAAGCAGGCGGAGTGCAGCCGGCAGAGCACCGGCTCGCGGCGGTCGGGGGCGCCGATCTCGACGGCATAGTGCTCCTCCGACCCGTCGCGCGGGCGGAAGACCCGGACGCGCCCGGCCTCGGAGACCTGGAGCGGCACCCGCGCCGCCGCGACCTCGACCATGCGCGCCGTCTCGTGCAGCGGCACCGCGTCGATGCGGAGCAGGGAGAGGCCGTCCTGCGCCGCCTCGGCCGCGACCGCCTCCGGCGCCAGCGGCAGGACCAGCGCGGCGGGGAGCAGGTGGGCCTGCTTGCAGAGCGCCACGGCCGCGCGGTGCAGGGCGGCGCTGCCGTCGCGGCGGGTGACGTAGGGGCCCTTCATCGGAAAGGCGAGGTCGGCCGAGGGATCGGCGGTGGCGTGGACCCAGTCGATCCCGGCGTCGCGCGGCACCGCCACCCGGGCGATGTCGTCGTCATAGGCGCGGGCCTTCAGGGTCGCCGCCCGCCAGCCGGTGATCGCGAGGTCGAGCGGCCCGCGCCGGCGGAGTTCCTCGAGCCGGTCGGCGGTCGCGACCTCGGCCGCCAGCACGAGGGCCGCGCTGGCGCCGTCGGCGAGGGCCACGGCGGCGCCCATGCGCAGGTCAGCGCGCACGCGGGCGAGTTGCTCGATCGGTGTCAGGCCGAGGCCCATTGGCGTTTCCTCCCGTGGGCCCGGAACCTCGTGTCCGTTTCCGCGCTGTAACAAACGTGGGCCCCGAGACACAGGTCTGTGAGCCGGCGACGGTAAACATTGCGTGGGACGTAGGGAACAAGCAGCTGAAGTCAAAAGGGAGACAGGCGACAATGAGCACGGTCCGGAAAATACTGATGGTCGACGACGATGCCGACCTGCGCGAGGCGCTGGCCGACCAGCTCGTCCTCACCGAGGAGTTCGACGTCTTCGAGGCCGGCAATGGCGAGGAGGGGCTGACCCGCGCCAAGGAGCAGAATTACGACCTCGTGCTGCTCGACGTCGGCCTGCCCGACATGGATGGCCGCGAGCTCTGCCGCCTGCTGCGCAAGCAGGGGGTCAAGTGTCCGATCATCATGCTGACCGGCATTACCGGCGATGCCGACCAGATCCAGGGACTCGATGCCGGCGCCAACGATTATGTGGCCAAGCCGTTCAAGCTGCCGGTCCTGCTCGCCCGCATCCGCGCGCAGCTCCGCCAGCATGAGCAATCCGAGGACGCGATCTTCGGGGTCGGCCCCTATTCCTTCCGCCCGGCGGCGAAGGTCCTGCTCGACGAGCAGGACAAGAAGATCCGCCTGACCGAGAAGGAGACCAACATCCTGAAGTACCTCTATCGCGCCGCCAACGCGGTGGTGGCGCGCGACGTGCTGCTTCACGAGGTCTGGGGCTACAATGCCGGCGTGACCACGCACACCCTCGAGACGCACATCTACCGCCTGCGCCAGAAGATCGAGCCCGATCCCGCCAATGCCCGCATCCTGGTCACCGAGCCCGGCGGCTATCGCCTGGTGTCCTGACCCGCACCGCGCCCCCGGGTGGTCGTGACGCCCGGGCGCGTCGGAAGGACTTTTTCGAGCGATCCGACTGATTCGCGGCCGGAATCCCGGCCGTCGACGATATCCGAAGCGCGTAGTCGGATGGAGGCGAGATTGCGAGTGGCAACTCGCCTGTAGTGTCGCGTGATTCCAAAGGTAGCGGTGCGGGCGCCCCGAACCCCGAGATACGGACAAGCCGGGCTTTCAGCTTCTGGCAACGCCTCGCGCGTTATCTGATGAGTCCCTGCCACGGACTGGCCCGTTCTTCGAGCCGGTGCTTGTCTGTGGATCGTTTTTGCGTAACTTGTGACGAAGAGTGGGTGTTCAAATGATCGCAAAAATTATCTATGCGCCGTTGCTGGGCGTGTTCTTGCTGGCGGGATGTGCCGAGACCGGCGTTGCTCCGATCCTGTCGCAGCCGTCCGAAGGCGGCCCCGCCGCGGCCAAGCTCAGCACCGAGCCGATGGTCGAAAAGCCGGCGCCGGACCCGCAGCTGGTGGCGATGTATGCCTCGCGCGCCGATGGCGACAAGATGCTGCCGGCCATCGACGTGACCCAGTTCCATCGCGAGCTGCTGCGGAGCGAGGTGAACTACGCGACCACCGAGGCTCCGGGGACGGTCATCATCGACCCCACCGGACCGTTCCTCTATCTCGTCGAGCCCGAGGGCAAGGCGACCCGCTACGGCATCGCCGTCGGCCGCGAGGGCTTCGGCTGGAACGGCACCGGAACCATCGCGCGCTCGGCCAAGTGGCCGAAGTGGACGCCGCCGCCGGAAATGATCGCGCGCGACCCGCACACGGCGAAGTGGAAGGACGGCCAGCCCGGCGGCGTCACCAATCCGCTCGGCGCCCGCGCCCTCTACATCTACTTCAACGGCGCGGATTCCGGCTTCCGCATCCACGGCACCAATACGCCGAAGTCGATCGGCTGGGCCGCCTCCTCCGGCTGCTTCCGGATGCTGAACCAGGACGTCATCGACCTCTACGAGCGCGTCCACATGGGCGCAAAGGTCGTCGTTCTCTAGGCAGGCCGTCGCGGGCGACCGGGCCGCCCGTCGCCGACCGGGGCGGCGTCAGCTGCCCCGCACCACCGCGTCGGGGATCGCGAAGCGCTCGTTGCCGATCCCGACTTCCGTCGTCCCGGCCTGATGCCGCGCGGTGAAGCCGCCGGTGCCGTCCGACGTCACCGCCTCGCCGTTGACGAAGCGGATCAGCCGGTTGCTGCCGTCGGGCAGGGTCACCCGCACCACCGCCGCGCCCTGCGCACCCCGATCGACGCTGAAGGTGCAGGGCGTCAGGGCATCCGCGGGATTCGCGGCGCAGGCCAGCCCGTCCAGCGGGACGGGCGCCGCGACGGCCGCTCCGACCGCCGCCGGCAGGGCACCGGTCCGGTGCGCGGCGGGCGCGACCGGCTGCGCCTCCGCCGCGGGGACCGGCTCCCCGGTCACCGCGACCGTCAGCGTATAGGCCGACGCCTGCGACCGCCGGGCGGCGGCCCGCGAGAGAGCGACCTCGATGGTATAGGTCCCGGTCCGGTCGACCATCTGCCCGAAGCTCCGCCCCTTGCGCGCGCCGTTGAAGAGCGGCGTCGTCGCATCGGGCGCGATCACGTTGAAGACCGTCTGGTCGTTGTCCGCCGCGAGCGTCACCTGCATCTGCTGCCCGGCCCCCGCGTCGACGACGTAGGTCGTGGTCGCAAAGCCGCTGAGCGCGCCCTGCACCGAGGTCTCCGTCTCGCCCGGAGCGAAGTCCAGTCGCTGCCCGACAGCCGTGTCCGCAGCCGGGGCCGGGGCCATACCCGCGGCGCCGGTGCCGGCGGTTCCTGTGCCAGCGCCGCGGCGGCGAGAAGTCCGGCCGCGGCGAATGCGGCCGCCCTGCCCAGGTAGTTCATCGGAACGTTCCTCCGTCCAAGCCGGTTTCGCCGGAGTCTACGCCAGTGGCGGGCATCCGCAACCGGGCGCGCCAAGTCCCGGCCGTTCGCCTCAGGGGTGTTGCGGATCGGGCCGGTCGATGGGCGCGTCCGGCGTGAACCGCACCTGCCGGACGATGCGGCGGTGGACCACGGGGCCCGTCTCGCCCTGGTGGAGCGCCCGCAGCCGGTCGGTGACCCCGGCGTCGGCATGGGTGCGCCGGTGGTTGTGGCGGACATAATCGAGCCAGGTCGGCGTCTGGTAGCTCTCGGTCCAGCTCGCCGAGTCCCCGAGGTCGCGCTGCAGCGCCCAGTGGCGGGCGCCGTCGCGCACGCGGATGCGGTGGCGCTCGGCCATCAGCGCGAGGAACTGGGGGACGTCCGCTTCGGCGATGCGATACTCGACCTCGATCTGGATCGGCCCGCTGCGCGAGCGGATGTCGATGGCGACGCGCGGCTCCTCCCAGCGGTTGAGCGGATCGAGGTTGAGGTCGGCGCGTCCCGGCAGCGGCAGCAGCAGGCCAACCGCTCCCCCGAGCAGCATCGCGGCGGCGGCAGCGATCAGCGCCGTCGGCGAGTCGTGGGATTCGGCGATCGTGCCCCAGAGCCAGCTTCCGAGCGCCATGCCGCCGAAGGCCGCGGTCTGGTAGAGGGCAAGCGCGCGACCGACCACCCAGCGCGGCGTCGAGAGCTGCACGGTGACGTTGAAGAGCGACAGCGCCAGCACCCAGCAGGCGCCGCCGATCAGCGTCGCCAGCCCGCTCGTCCAGGGGTTCGGGCTGTAGGCGAGGCCGAGCGCGCAGACGGCGAAGCCCGCGAAGGCGATCCGCACGATGGCCTCGCTCGAGACCCTTTCGCGCAGGCGCCCGGTCAGGAAGGCACCGCCGACCGCCCCGATCCCGAAGGCACCGAGCAGCCCGCCGTAGACCAGCGGTCCGCCCTGGACGAGGTGCCGCGCCACCAGGGGCAGCAGCGCGAGGACCGAGATCGCGGTCAGGCCGAAGAGAAAGGCGCGGACCAGCACCTTGAGGATGTTCGGCGACATCGCGACATAGCGCAGCCCCGCGCCCATCGCCGCCCCCAGCCGCTCGCGCGGCAGCGCCCGCTCCGGCAGGTCGGGCCGCCAGCGGACGAGGACGGTGATCAGCGCGACGTAGCTCATCGCGTTGACCGCGAAGGCCGCTGCCGCTCCGAAGGCCGCGACGATGGCGCCGCCGATCGCCGGCCCGACGCTGCGCGTCAGGTTGAAGCCGACGCTGTTGAGGGCCACCGCCGCCGGCAGGTGCTCGCGCGGCACGATGTCGCCGACCGACGCCTGCCACGACGGATTGTTGAGCGCGGTGCCGCAGCCGATCAGGAAGGTGAAGCCGAGCAGTGCCCAAGGCGTGAGCAGCCCCATCCACGCCGCAACCGCGAGCGCCACCGACACCGTCACCATGAAGAACTGCGCCGTCAGCATGACGCTGCGGCGGCTGAAGTTGTCCGCCAGGGCGCCAGCCCCGAGCGAGAAGATCATGATCGGCAGGGTCGTCGACGCCTGCACCAGCGCCACCATGTCGGCGGAGGGGGTCAGCGTCATCATCATCCACGCTGCGCCGACGGCCTGGATCAGCCCGCCGAAGTTCGACGCGAGCGTCGCGACCCAGATCGCCCGGTAGGTGGGAAAACCCAGCGGGGAGAGCATCGTCGGGCTGCGGGGGGCGGTGTCGGTCATGCGGGGTAGGTCATGCGGGGTCGGTCAAGCCGGAGTCAGTCTTGCGGGCGATTCTGCGCGGCCAGTCAATCCGATCGCCCGCCGGGCCACAACCACCCGCGGCCGGATGGCAGACGGGCCGCGGCGTCGACCTTGCGGCGGCGCCCGCGCTTGCCCCCGGACGCCTGTCTGTGAGAGGTTGCGCCACTCAGTCGCGGCATGGGAACGCGACGACAGGGAGGATGCCATGACCATCGAGAGCGGCAATGGCGGCGTGCTGCGGCGGACGGCCGGGCGCGGCATGCTTTACGAGAGCATCATCGACACCGTGGGCGACACGCCGGTGGTGCGGATCAACCGCCTCGCGCCGCCGGACGTGCGGCTCTACGTCAAGGCCGAGTTCTTCAATCCGGCGGCCTCGGTCAAGGACCGGCTCGCCGTCAACATCATCGAGCAGGCCGAGCGCGACGGCACGCTGAAGCCCGGCCAGACCGTCGTCGAGGCGACGAGCGGCAACACCGGCATCGGCCTTGCCATGGTCTGCGCCGCCAAGGGCTATCCGCTGGTCATCACCATGGCCGAGACCTTCTCGGTCGAGCGCCGGCGGCTGATGCGCTTTCTCGGCGCCAAGGTGGTGCTGACGCCAAAGGCCGAGAAGGGCCTCGGCATGTACCGCAAGGCTCGCGAGCTCGCCGAGGCGAACGGCTGGTTCTTCGCCCACCAGTTCGAGACCGAGGCCAACGCCGCGATCCACGAGAGCACCACGGCGCAGGAGATCGTCGCCGACTTCGCCGGCGAGAAGCTCGACTATTTCGTCACCGGCTACGGCACCGGCGGCACGGTGTCGGGCGTCGGTCGGGTCATCAAGAAGACGTGGCCCGACGTGAAGATCGTCCTCTCCGAGCCGACCAACGCCCAGCTGATCGCCTCGGGCGAGCCGCAGGAGCGCAATGCCAAGGGCGAGCCCGCCGCGAGCCACCCGGCCTTCGAGCCGCATCCGATCCAGGGCTGGACCCCGGACTTCATCCCGAAGGTGCTTCAGGAGGCGATCGACGGGCACTACTACGACTCCCTCGTCCCGGTCGCCGGCCCCGAGGGCATGAAGGCGGCGCGCGACCTCGCCGCGAAGGAGGGCATCCTGACCGGCGTCTCCGGCGGCGCGACCTTCGCGGTCGCCCTGAAGATCGCCGAGACCGCGCCCGCCGGCTCGACCATCCTCGCGATGCTGCCCGACACCGGCGAGCGCTATCTCTCGACGCCGCTCTTCGAGCCCTTCGGCGCCGAGATGAACGAGGAGGAGCTGGAGATCATGCGCTCGACCCCGGGCCAGCAGCTCGGCTGACCGGGGATGTGCGGCCGCTACATGATCACCTCGAGCTTCGAGGCGATGGCACGGCTGTTCGACGCCGACCTCGACCTCGCGGCGAACATGATCGGCGACGCCCCGCGGCCGAACGTCTCCCCGACCGAGGCGATCCCGGTGGTGACCGCCGCCGACGGCCGGCGGCGCCTCTCGGCGATGCGCTGGGGTCTCGTCCCGCCGTGGTACAAGACGGCCAGCGGGGGGCCCCTGCTCATCAATGCCCGCGCCGAGTCGGTGGCGACAAAGCCCGCCTTCGCCAAGGCCGTGCGGGAGCGCCGCTGCCTGATCCCTGCCAACGGTTTCTATGAGTGGCAGGGCGAGAAGGGCGCGAAGCTCCCCTTCTCCATTCGTCCGCCCGAAGGGGCGATGGGCGGTGGCCTCTTTGCCTTTGCCGGCCTGTGGGAGAACTGGCGCGGCCAGCCGACCGCCGCGATCGTCACCTGCGCGGCAAATGCCACGCTCGCGCCGATCCACGAGCGGATGCCGGTCGTCCTGGCGGCCGAGGACTACGCCCTCTGGCTCGGCGAGGCCGGGCACGGCGCGGCGCGGCTGATGGTGCCGGCGCCGGAGGAGGCGCTGGTGGCGGAGCCGGCCGACGCCGAGACCCGCGAGCACCTGCTCCGGCCGGACCGCGTGGCGGCGGTGCTCTGAAACGTGCCCCATGCGCCGGTAGGTCGTGCCGTCGCACGGGAGTCGCACGCGTGCGACTCCGATCAAACTGTTGTTATTGCACCAGATTTCCTGGCGCGTTAACCCCGCGTTCATGTCCGTCGAGCCGGCAGTGTCAGGTCCCTTGTCCAGCGCCTCGCCGAGCAGGCTTCGTCTACATCGCCGTGCGCTTCCAATGGCCGGTCTTCGACCCGACACCCTGGTTTTCGCCGGCGCGGAGCGACGCGTACCAAGTCGTCGTGTAGTCGAGCTCGCCGGTGATCCCCGCGAACTTGCCGGTGCCGCCGGTGAGCACGGAGTGGCCCTTGCCCCCCGTTTCCGTCAGCGATTCGAACAGCCGGTCGCCGTCGGCGTCGGCAAAGGCGCAGTCGCCGGTCGCCTCCCAGTCCTCGCCGTGCGCGATGCCCTTCAGCAGGCAGGTGCCGGCGAGCCGGTCGATCAGGCCCGGGTGGTTCGCCGTCAGCACCAGCCGTACCTCGCTGAGGCTGACCGTGCCGTCGCGGGCGGCCGGGATCGTTGCGATGTCGACGCTGCTCCAGGTGAAGCTCGAGTCGATCTCTCCTTCGGTCGGCTGGGCATCCTGCGCGAACGCCGGGAGGGCAAGCGCGACAACGAAGGCAGCAAGCGGAAAGCTGTTCATGGGCTTCGTCTCCTCTGGGATTGGGCGTTCTCGACACCCGGGGATCGTGGTAATCTCGCACCCGACGTGCGCGGGCTCGGGGGGCGATGGGACGGGGCCTTTACGGAAAGCCGTCGGCTGCTCCGCCGGTGCCGGACCATCGTCCGGTGGCAGGGGCGGTGTCACGAAACGCGCCCGAAACCGCTCCGAAATCGCCGCGCCTCGCCATCGGTGCCGCCGAGGCCGACCTTGGCCGGGGCACGGTCCGCGCCCCCGATGGCACCATCACCGAACTCCGCCGCCAGTCGGCCGACGTCCTCCGCGTGCTCGCGGCGCGACGCGGCGAGACTGTGGGCAAGGACGTGCTCCACGCGGCGGTCTGGGGCGACATCGCCGTCACGGACGACAGCCTTGTCCAGTGCATCGGCGACATCCGCCGCGCCCTCGGGTCAGCCCGGGATGCGCTGCGTACGGTCCAACGCGAAGGCTACCGGCTGGAGGCAGGATCTGCTCCCTTCGCTGCCGCTCTCCCGAAGCGGCCGTGGCACAGCCTCGCCGCTGCGATGGCGACCATCGTCCTGCTTGCCGGGGTCCTCGCCTGGGGGTCGGGCACGGCGACCTCGCCGACAGGGGCGCAGGGGCCCGTCGTCGCGGTGCTTCCCTTCGCAAACGGCGGCGGTGGCGCGCGCTGGGACCGGCTGGCTGCCGGGCTCACCGACGAGATGATTGCCGACCTCGGGCGGAACGACTGGATCGCGGTCTTCGCCAAGGCGGCGACGACGCCGCACGTCGGCGAGACGCCGCAGGCGGTGCACGCCGCGCTCGGGCGCCGACTATGTCGTCACCGGATCGGTCCAGGTCGAGGGCGGCCGGGTGCGCGTCGCCGCGGCCCTGACCGACGCGCCGAGCGGCCGCCAGGTCTGGGCAGAGAGTTGGCAAGGGGCGCCGGATGACCTGCTGGCTCTGCAGGTCTCGGCCGCCGAGGCGCTGACCGGGGAACTCGCCGGGCCCTACACCGGGGCGATCGCCCGCGCCGGCCGTGAGCGGGCGCACGCGCGGACAACGAGCCTGGAGGCCTTCGACCTCTATCTGATCGGCAGCGAGCACAAGCATCGCTTCACCGAGCATGATCTGACCCTCGCCAAGGACTACTACCAGCGGGCGGTGGCGCTCGACCCCGGCTTTGCCAAGGCATGGGCCGGCCTCTCCATCGCCGAGGGCTTCCTCGCGGGGCTGGCTACCAGCCCGGACGAGCTTGCGGCGCGACTGGCCGCACAGCGCGGCTACATCGAGCGTGCGGTGGCCGCCGACCCGGACGATCCATCCGTCCTGCTCGAGGCAAGCCGGCTCGACGCCTTCGACGGCAACCTCGACGCCGCGGCGCGGAAGATCCGCCGCGCGGTTGAGCGTGCCCCGAACGACGCCGACATCCTCGCCATCGCTGCCTGGTCCGCCCCGGAGCGCGCCCCGATCGCAGCACAGGCCATGGTCTGGGCGGACCGGGCGCTCGCCCTCAATCCCGAGCGGCCCGACTGGTACATGGCAGCCAAGGGCCAGGCGGCCTTCGCGGCCGGCGACTACCCTGCCGCGATGGCGGCCCTGAAGCAGGGGCCGCCGGCCTATGTCGACGGTTGGGTGATGATGGCGGTGGCTGCCACCGACCTCGGTGAGCGCGAGACCGCCGCGGCAGCCGTGGCCGAAGTGCGCCGCCAGGTGCCGGGGTTCGACCTCGGCGTCTATCTGGATGGCTGGCCCTGGGAACCGACGCTCAGGGAGCGCATCCGGGACGGCGCTCTCCGCGCGGGCCTCGGCGCCGCGCCGTAGCCTTAGCGGGGCGTCAGCCCTTCATCCCCTCCCAGAACCCCTTTACCCGCGAGAAGAAGTCCTGGGTCTCCGGGTTGTTGTCGCCCCCGGCGTCCTCGAATTCCTTGAGCAGTTCCTTCTGCCGGGCGCTCAGGTTCACCGGGGTCTCCACCGCCAGCTCGATGTAGAGGTCGCCCGCGCCGTTGCCGCGCAGCGCCGGCATGCCCTTGCCGCGCAGGCGCAGCTGCTTGCCGGTCTGGACGCCCGACGGCACGCGCACCCTTGTCCGGCCGCCGTCGAGCGTCGGGGCGTCGATCTCGCCGCCGAGCGCCGCCGTGGTCATCGACACCGGTATCCGGCAGTAGAGGTTCTGGTTGTCGCGCTCGAAGATCGGATGCGGCTCGACCTCGACGAAGATGTAGAGGTCCCCCGGCGGTCCGCCGCGGAGCCCGGCCTCGCCCTCGCCGGCCAGCCGGATGCGCGTCCCGGTCTCGACCCCGACCGGGATGTTGACGTTGAGGGTGCGGTCGCGGCGGACACGGCCGGCGCCGGCGCAGCTCTTGCAGGGGTTCTTGATGATCTGGCCGCGGCCGCCGCAGGTCGGGCAGGTGCGCTCGACGGTGAAGAAACCCTGCTGCGCCCGGACCTTGCCCATTCCCGAGCAGGTCGGGCAGGCGGCCGGCTCGGCGCCGCCCTCGGCGCCGGTGCCGCTGCAGACCTCGCAGGTCGCGCTGGAGGGGACGGTGATCGTCGCCTGCTTGCCGTGGTAGGCTTCCTCCAGCGTCATGCGGAGGTTGTAGCGGAGGTCCGAGCCCCGCGCGGCGCGCTGGCCCCGGCGCCCCTGCGCGCTACCGGCGGCGGCACCGCCCATGAAGTCGCCGAACAGGTCGTCGAACACGTCGGAGAAGGCCGAGGCGAAGTCCGGGCCACCGCGGAAGCCGGCCGAGGCGGCGCCGCCGTTCTCGAAGGCGCCATGGCCGAAGCGGTCGTAGGCGGCCTTCTTCTGGTTGTCCTTCAGGACCTCGTAAGCCTCGTTGACCTCCTTGAAGCGCGCTTCGCTCTTGGGATCGTGGCGATTGCGATCGGGATGGTGCTCCATCGCCTGCTTGCGGAAGCCCTTCTTGATCTCGTCGTCGGAGGCACCCTTTGCGACGCCCAGAACCTCGTAGTAGTCGCGTTTCGCCATAAGGAGCGATTCCCTTCAAACGGCAGGATGGCCCCCCCTTGCGGGAGGGCCATCCATGTCCGCGTCACACGGTCAGGACTTCTTCTTGTCTTCGCCGAGATCCTCGAAATCGGCGTCGACCACGTCGTCGTCGGCCGGGGTCGAGGGGCCGGCGTCCGGCCCGGCCGAGGCGGCGTCCGCCTCCGCCTGGGACTTGTAGATCGCCTCGCCGAGCTTCATCGCCGCTTCCGTCAGGTCCTGGGACCGGCCACGGATCCGCTCGGGATCGTCCTTCTCCATCGCCTCCTTCAGCGCCTTGATGCTGAGCTCGATCGCCTCGACGGTGGTCGGATCGACCTTGTCGCCATGCTCCTTCACCGACTTCTCGGTGCCGTGGATCAGGCTCTCGGCCGCATTCCGCGCCTCGACCAGCTCGCGCCGGCCCTTGTCGGCCTCGGCGTTGTCCTCGGCCTCGCGCACCATCTTCTCGATGTCGGCGTCCGAAAGGCCGCCCGACGCCTGGATGGTGATCTTCTGCTCCTTGCTGGTGCCCTTGTCCCTGGCGCTGACGGAGACGATGCCGTTGGCGTCGATGTCGAAGGTCACCTCGATCTGCGGGACGCCCCGCGGCGCCGGCGGGATCGATTCAAGGTTGAACTGGCCGAGCATCTTGTTGTCGGCCGCCATCTCGCGCTCGCCCTGGAACACCCGGATCGTCACGGCGCTCTGGTTGTCGTCGGCGGTCGAGAAGATCTGGCTCTTCTTGGTCGGGATCGTGGTGTTGCGGTCGATCAGGCGGGTGAAGACGCCGCCGAGGGTCTCGATGCCGAGGCTGAGCGGGGTCACGTCGAGGAGGACGACGTCCTTGACGTCACCCTGGAGGACACCGGCCTGGATGGCGGCGCCGAGGGCGACGACCTCGTCCGGGTTGACGCCCTTGTGGGGCTCCTTGCCGAAGAACTTCTGCACTTCCTCGACGACGCGGGGCATGCGGGTCATGCCGCCGACGAGAACGACTTCGTCGATCTCGGTCTTGGAGACGCCGGCGTCCTTGATCGCCGCGGCGCAGGGCTTCAGCGTGCGCGCGATCAGCTCGGCGACGAGGCTTTCGAGCTTGGCCCGGGTCAGCTTCAGCACGAGGTGCAGCGGCTGGTGGGTCTTCGGGTCCATCGAGATGAACGGCTGGTTGATCTCGGTCTGCGTCGAGGACGACAGCTCGATCTTGGCCTTTTCCGCGGCTTCCTTCAGGCGCTGGAGCGCCATCTTGTCCTTGGTGAGGTCGACGCCATGCTCTTTCTTGAACTCGTCCGCGAGGTACTGGACGATCCGCATGTCGAAGTCTTCGCCACCGAGGAAGGTGTCGCCGTTGGTCGACTTCACCTCGAAGAGGCCGTCGTCGATCTCGAGGATCGAGATGTCGAAGGTGCCGCCGCCGAGGTCATAGACCGCGATCGTCTTGGTGCCCGACTTGTCGAGGCCGTAGGCGAGCGCCGCCGCGGTCGGCTCGTTGATGATGCGCAGCACTTCGAGGCCGGCGATCTTGCCGGCGTCCTTGGTGGCCTGACGCTGGGCGTCGTTGAAGTAGGCGGGGACGGTGATGACGGCCTGCGTCACCTTCTCGCCGAGATAGGCCTCGGCGGTTTCCTTCATCTTCTGCAGGATGAAGGCGGAGATCTGGGAGGGCGAATACTTCTCGGCCTTCACTTCGACCCAGGCGTCGCCGTTGGGGCCGGGGACGATCTTGTAGGGGACCATCCCCTTGTCCTTGGCAACCATCGGGTCGTCGGTGCGGCGGCCGATCAGCCGCTTGATGGCGAAGAGGGTATTCTCGGAGTTGGTGACGGCCTGGCGCTTGGCGGCCTGCCCGACCAGCCGCTCTTCATCGGTGAAGGCGACGATCGATGGCGTGGTCCGCGCGCCCTCGGAGTTCTCGATCACCCGGGCCTGCGAACCGTCCATGATGGCGACGCAGGAGTTGGTGGTGCCGAGGTCGATACCGATGACTTTTGACATGCACGATCCTTTCGAGCGGCGATTTATCTGGCGGATCCGGTTGCGGCCTCCGCTCTCATCCCTGTCCCGCCTGGCTCACGTTGACGTGCGCCGCCGGGGCTGCAGGCTATATAGGAGCCGGGTTTTGCCGCTGCAAGCAGCCGGTCCCCGCCGCCGGGCGCCATTTCTCCGCTTCGGGCCGGCTTCGGCCAAGGCTGGCCGCCGGGCTGTCCCCGGCGTAAGTGCGGAGAAGGTTCGGAGAGAGGGGCGCGCGGGCCATGCAGGAAATCAACGGCTTCCGGATTCATGCCGGTCTCCTCGCCGCCGCGGAGCAGGGCGCGATGGCCGCCGACATCGCCGCGGTGGCCGCCGTGGCACCGTTCTTCGCGCCGCTGACACCCTGGGGAAAGCCGATGACCGTGCGGATGACCTCCGCCGGCCGCTACGGCTGGTACACCGACCGCAAGGGCTATCGCTATGTCGACCGCCATCCCGACGGCACGCCCTGGCCGCCGATCCCGGAGAGCGTCCTCGCGGTCTGGCGCGCGCTCGTGTCGGACGAGCGGATGCCGGACTGCTGCCTCGTCAACCGCTACGGCCCGACCGCGCGCATGGGCCTGCACCGCGATTCCGACGAGGCGGATTTCTCCTGGCCGGTCCTGTCGATCAGCCTCGGCGACTCGGCCGTCTTCCGGATGGGCGGGCCGGCCCGCACCGACGCGACCGCGAGCGTCGTCCTCGCCAGTGGAGACGTGGTGGTGATGGCGGGCCCGGCCCGTCTGGCCTACCACGGCATCGACCGCATCCGCGGCGGCTCCTCCCGCCTGTTGCCGGACGGCGGGCGGATCAATCTGACCCTTCGGGTCGTTGACTGAGCGCGGGGTGTCGTCAGAGACGGGACGTGGCCGAGACGGAACGTGGGTGAGAGGGGGAGCGGCGGGCATGGACTGGTGGAAAGTGTTTCTGGGACGGATGGTGCGGCGGATGTGGTTCCGTGCCGCCCTCTTCAGCCTCGCCGCTGTGGTGCTGGCGCTGGCCGGCCGGTTTCTTGCGCCTTACCTGCCGGTCGGCGATCGCAACATCGGGCAGGAGTCCGTCGGCAGCATCCTGACCATTCTCGCCTCGTCGATGCTCGCGGTCACGACCTTCTCGCTGACGGTCATGGTGCAGGCCTACTCTTCGGCGACGTCCAACGCGACGCCGCGCGCGACCCAGTTGCTGGTCGCGGATTCGACCTCGCAGAACGCGCTCTCGACCTTCCTCGGCGCCTTCCTCTTCTCGATCGTCGGCATCATCGCGCTGTCGACCGGGTTCTACGGCGACAGCGGCCGCATCCTGCTGTTTCTCGGGACGGTCTGCGTGGTCATGGTGATCGCGGTCACCCTCCTGCGCTGGATCGACCACCTGACCGGCTTCGGCCGGATGGCCGACGTGATCGACCGCGTCGAGACTGCGGCGGCACGGGGGGTGGCGTCGGCCCCGCACTTCGGCGGGCTGCCGGCGGTGCCGATCCCGGACGACGCCACGGCGGTGTCCGGCACCGAGACCGGCTACGTCACGCACCTCGACGTGCGGGCGCTGGAGCGGGTCGCGCGGGAGGCGGACCTCCGCATCCACGTCGTCGAGCTCCCCGGCGCGCTGGTCAACCCCGAGCGGACGCTGGTCCGTGTCGAGGGCGCGGTTGACGACGAAACGGCGAAGCGTCTTTGCCGCGCCTTCACGGTCGAGCACCACCGGGTTTTCGACGACGATCCCCGCCTCGGGGCCATCGCGCTGGCGGAGATCGCGAGCCGGGCGCTGTCGCCCTCGGTCAACGATCCCGGCACGGCGATCGAGGTGCTGAACGCCCTGCAACGGGTGTTCCGCGCCCAGCTCGAGACCCCCGCGGCGACGGAGCAGGTCTGCGAGCGGGTGTTCGTGCCGGCGATCTCGCTCGACAGCGATGATCGAGGACGCCTTTCGCCCGATCGCGCGCGACGGTGCGGGCATGATCGAGGTGATGATCCGCCTGCAGAAGACCCTCGCCGCTCTCGCCGCCGCGGCCGGCGCTTCGGCTCATCTTTTCGCCGCGGCGGCCCTGGACGCGAGGGCCCGGGCCGCGGCGGCGCTCGATCACGAGCCGGACAGGGCGCTTCTCGACCGGGTGACGGCCGACCTCTGGCCGCCGGTCATGGCGCGATCGAGCAGCACCCCGTAAGCAGCCGCGGCACGCCGTCGCCCTCCTGCACCAGCACCATCGCCCCGAGCCCGAAGGCGCGGTCCGACATGCCGTCGCCGCAGGACTGCGGCACCACCGTCGCCGTCACCCGCATCGCCGGGTCACCGGCGACCAGCGCCCGCCGCACGTCGCCGGGAATGCCGGTGTCGACCGCCACCGCCGCCCCGAGGGTCTTCGCCGCCTCCGGCATTTCCAGCACCGCCGTTCCGTCGCGGTCGCGGAGGTTCCAGAAGGGTTCCGTCCCGAAGCACGACAGGCTCTGCGGCAGCTTGCCCGGCACCCAGACCTCGGGCTCCTCGGCGAGGTAGCGCAGCGCCGCCCAGCCGGCACCCTCGCCGACGTTGACCTCGCCCCAGTGGCCGCTCGGATCGACGGAGACCACCTCGATCCCCGTCGCGCCCGGGGCCAGCGTGCCGATGATCGGCGCCTCGGCGTCCGGTTCCGCCCGCACGTTGAGCACGTCTTCCGCCGCGACGCCGGTGACGTCGAAGAGCGACGGCAGCGTCCCCGCCCCCGCCGCCCCGGCGGAGAGCGCCAGCAGCACGGCCGCCAGCACCCTCATGCCGCCACCGCCGGCAGCGGCCGCTTGTTTCCTTCGGCGTCGATCGCCACGAAGACGAAGCGCGCACTGGTCACCCGCTCGCGCCGGCCGTCCAACGGGGTCGTCCAGGTCTCGACCTCGATCGTCATCGACGTTTTGCCCTCCCGCACGATTTCGGCGTGGATCGACACGAGGTCGCCGACGTGGACCGGCCGGTGGAAGGTGATCGCCTCCACCGCGACCGTCGCCACCCGGCCCCGCGCCCGCGCCCGCGACGGCACCGTCGCGGCCAGATCCATCTGCGCCATCAGCCAGCCGCCGAAGATGTCGCCGCTGGAATTGGTGTCGGCCGGCATCGCGATCGTCTGGAGCGCGAGGGGACCCCGCGGCTGTGCTTCTTCCATCCCAGTCCCCTGCCTGCTTCGGGCGGCGATGTTTACAAAGCTTGGCGGTACGGTCCATACCTTCCGATACGTGACCCGGACCGGGCCAGAGGCCCGTTCCGCCGACAGTAACGGGGACCTCCATGGATTACGATAGTATCGTCACGACCATCCGCCGCCTCGCGATCGAGGCCGGCGCCGCCATCATGACCGTCTACGAGAGCGAGGATTTCGGCGTCCGTGCCAAGTCCGACTCCTCGCCCGTTACCGAAGCCGACGAACTCGCCGACGGCATCATCGCCCGCGGCCTCGCCGAAGCCTTCCCGGATATTCCGGCGGTCACCGAGGAGCAGGCCGATAGCCACGCCCTTACCGGCGCGCCGCTGTTCTTCCTCGTCGACCCGCTCGACGGCACCAAGGAATTCATCCAGCGCCGCGGCGACTTCACCGTGAACATCGCGCTGATCGAGAACGGCGTCCCGACCCGCGGCGTCGTCTACGCGCCCGCGAAGAACCGGCTGTTCTACACCGACGCTTCCGGCCAGTCGCAGGAAGAGGCCGGCGACCATGCCGCCGACACCGTCGGCGCGCTGACGCCGCTGACCGTCGGCGCCCCGGACCCCGACGCCCTCGTCGTCGTCGCCTCCAAGTCGCACCGCGATCAGGCGACCGACGACTACATCGCCCGCTATACCGTCAAGGATTTCCGCTCGGCCGGCTCGTCGATGAAGTTCTGCCTGGTCGCGGCCGGCGAGGCCGACCTCTACCCGCGCCTCGGCCGGACGATGGAGTGGGACACCGCCGCCGGTCAGGCGGTGCTGCTCGGCGCCGGCGGGCAGGTGGTGCGCTTCGACGATCACGCGCCGCTGGTCTATGGCAAGAAGGGCTTCGAGAACCCGTTCTTCATCGCCCACGCCCCGGGCATCGACCTCGTCGCCGGATAGGTTTCAGGCCCATGCCCGTCCTCCTCGTCATCCCCGCGCGCTATGCTTCGTCCCGCTATCCGGGCAAGCCGCTGGTCGAGCTGACCGGGGCGACGGGCCTTGCCCGCAGCTTGATCCAACGGAGCTGGGAGGCAGCCTCGGCGGTCTCCGGCATCGACCGGGTCGTCGTCGCCACCGACGACGACCGGATCGCCGACGCCTCCCGCGCCTTCGGCGCCGAGGTGGTGATGACCTCCGACCAGTGGCGCAACGGCACCGAGCGTTGCGCCGAGGTCGCGCGCGCCTTCGGGGGCGCCTACGACATCATCGTCAACCTGCAGGGAGACGCGCCGCTGACCCCGCCGTGGTTCGTGACCGCGCTGGTCGAGGCGATGCACGCTCACCCCGACTGGCACGTCGCGACGCCGGTGCTGCGCTGCGACTCCGAGTCGCTCGCGGGCTTTCTCGAGGACCGGCGCCGCGGCCGTGTCGGCGCGACCACGGCGGTCTTCGACCGTGCGGGACGCGGGCTCTACTTCTCGAAGGAAGTCATCCCCTACACCGGGCGGCCGCTCGGACCCGGGGAGGATATTCCGGTCTTCCACCACGTCGGGGTCTATGCCTACCGGCATTCGGCGCTGGCCGGCTACCCGGACTGGCCGGTCGGGCCGCTGGAGACCTGGGAGGGGCTGGAGCAGCTGCGGTTCATGGAGAACGGTTCGGACGTGCACTGCGTCACCGTCGAGGGCGAGGGCCGCGCCTTCTGGGAGCTCAACAATCCCTCCGACGTGCCGCGGATCGAGGCAATCCTCCGCCAGCTCGCCCTTCCCTGAGCCATCTACGCCAACCGGGCCTAGCTATTTCGGTGAGTCGGCAGCGTCCATTTGATATTTGGGAAGCAAACGTTAGAGTGCTAGCCGACCGCGCAGAGGAACAATCCCGCGCGGCATGCGTTCTGTGTTCCAGTGATCTCGGGGAGAGTAGAGTTGAAGAAGACCAAGGTGACCAAGGCGGTGCTGCCCGTTGCCGGATTCGGCACGCGGTTCCTGCCTGCCACGAAATCCGTCCCGAAGGAGATCCTGCCGCTGGTTGACCGGCCGCTGGTCCAGTACGCCATCGACGAGGCGCGCGAGGCCGGCATCAAGGAATTCATCTTCGTCACTTCGCGCGGCAAGAGCGCGCTGGAGGACTATTTCGACAGCGCGCCCGAGCTCGAGCAGGCGCTGGTCGATGGCAAGAAGACCGCGCTTCTCGACCTGCTGAAGCAGACCGACATGCCGAGCGGCAGCGTCGCCTACATCCGCCAGCAGGAGCGTCGCGGCCTCGGCCACGCCGTCTGGTGCGCGCGCAACCTGATCGGCGACGAGCCCTTCGCGGTGATGCTGCCCGACGACGTCATCGACTCCGAGACGCCCTGCCTCAAGCAGATGATCGAAGCCTACGACGAGGTCGGCGGCAACATGGTCGCGACCATGGAAGTGCCGCTCGAGAACGTGTCGTCCTACGGCATCCTCGACGTCGACAGCTCGATCGGCGCGACGATGCCGGTCCGCGGCATGGTCGAGAAGCCGAAGGCCGACGTGGCGCCGTCGAACATGGCGGTGATCGGCCGCTACATCCTGTCGCCCAACGTCCTGCGCAACCTCGAGGATGCCGAGGTCGGGGCGGGCGGAGAGATCCAGCTGACCGACGCGATCGCCCGCGAGATCACCGCGAGCAACAACGTCTACGGCTTCCGCTTCAAGGGACGGCGCTTCGACTGCGGCACCAAGTCCGGCTACCTGCAGGCCACCGTGGCTTTCGGGCTGGCGCGGCCCGACCTGCGCGACGAGTTCCTCGAGTTCCTGAGGACCGTTACGGAGAATGAATTCCGTCGGCCCGCGAAGGTCGCCGCCCGGGCCTAGGCGGACTTTTCAGGCGGCCTGCTCGGCCTTCCCATCCGTCAGAATGGCGTAGAGCGCCGACGGATCGAAGGTCGAGCGCAGCTTGGCGCAAACCGCCTCGCTGCGCAGCGTGCGCGACACCCGCGCCAGCGCCTTGAGGTGGTCGGCTCCGGCCGCCTCGGGCGCGAACAGCGCAAAGACCAGATCGACCGGCTGCCGGTCGATGGCCTCGAAGTCCACCGGCTTTTCCAGCCGCGCGAAGAGGCCGATCACCCGCGTCACGCCGGGGAAGCGGGCGTGGGGGATCGCCACGCCGCGCCCGACCCCGGTCGGCCCGAGCGCCTCCCGCTCCATCAGGGCCTTGTAGACCGTGGCGGACGGCAGTTGGTAGACGCCCTCGGCCATGTCGGCGAGATCCTGCAGGAGACGCTTCTTGCTGGTCGCCTTGACGGGCGCCCGCACGGCGTCGACGCCGATGATCTCCGAAAGCTCCATCACGGCATTCCTCCCGAACGCAAGCGCGTCGTCAGTGCGTGTTCCGAGGATCTATCCAGCCGATGTTGCCATCGTCGCGCTGGTAGACGACGTTGACGCCGCCATGCGCCTCGTTGCGAAAGACAAGCATTGCGGTGCCGCCGAGTTCCATCTGCATCACCGCTTCGCCGACCGAAAGGAAGGGAACGCGCGTCTCCATCTCCGCGACGATGATCGGCTGAAGCGAGGCCGGCTCGTCGGCGCCCGAGTCGTCCTCGTCGCGGGCGAGGATGTAGGAGGTTTCGCCCATGGAATCGATCGGCGCGGTGCGGTCGCGGTGATGGTCGCGCAACCGGCGCTTGTAGCGGCGGAGCTGCTTTTCCATCCGGTCGACCGAGCCCTCGAAGGAGGCATAGATCTCGTCCGCCCGCGCCTTCGCCTGCACCGTCATCCCGGTCGGGAGGTGCACCGAAGAGTCGGCGATGAAGTAATGGCGGTCGCGCGAAAAGGTGATGACCGCCTCGACCGGGCGGTCGAAATACTTGCCCACGGCCTCGTTGAGACGCGTCTCGACGTGACTGCGCAGAGCCTCGCCGATGTCCATCTGTTTGCCGCTGACCTGGATGCGCATACGCCACACCTCCGCTTTCTCTCTTCGGAACGCCTGGGCTCCGCCGCGTCGGCGGACCCTATGGACGGCTCGGAATCGCTTGTCAATCGAACCGCCCGCCACGAGCTTCGGTCACATCCTCCTCCTCAGCCCCGGGCCTGTGCCGCCCTCCGGCGGCGCCGCTCCACGGACGATGGGATGCCCATGCCCTCACGGTATTTCGCAACCGTCCTGCGTGCAATACCGATCCCCTCCCCGTTGAGAAGCGTCACCAGCCCGTCGTCCGACAGCGGCCGCCCCGGCGGCTCCTGGTGCACGAGGCTGCGGATGCGGTCCTGAACCGCCGCCGCCGAATATGCCTCGCCCCCCGACACCGCCTGGATCGCCGAGCTGAAGAAGAAGTGGAAGCCGTGCAGGCCCTGCGCGCAGGCGAGGTACTTCCCCGCCGCCACCCGGCTCACCGTCGACTCGTGCAGCCCGAGCTTCTCCGCCACCGCCCGCTGCGTCAGCGGCCGCAGCCCCGACACCCCGACCTCGAAGAACCGCTCCTGCCGCGCCACGATCTCGGTCGCCACCCGCAGGATCGTCCGCGCCCGCTGCTCGAGGCTCCGCACCAGCCAGCTGGCGCTGGCGCTGCACTCCGAGATGAAGGCCCGCGCCACCGCGTCCCCGCCGACCCTGACCGCGTAGATGTTGTTCACCAGCACCCGCGGCAGCGTCTCGGCGTTCAGCTCCACCGTCCACGCCCCGTCGGGTCCGCGGCGCACATGCACGTCCGGCACCGCCACATCGAGCCGCACCTCCGAGAACCGCAGCCCCGGCTTCGGATCGAGCGCCCGAAGCTCGGCCAGCATGTCGTCGAGATCCTCGGCATCGACGCCGCACACCGCCATCAGCCGCGCCCGCTCGCCGCGGGCCGCCAGGCTCAGGTTGTCGAGCAGCGCCGCCATCGCCGGATCGAGCCGGTCCCGATCGCGCAGCTGCAGCGCCAGGCACTCGCGCAGGTCGCGGGCGCCGACCCCGGCCGGGTCGCACGCCTGCACCAGCGCCAGCCCCGCCACCAGCGCCCGCGGCGCCAGCCGGTGCCGCGTCCCGACCTCGGCCAGCGGCACCCGCAGGTAGCCGTCGTCCGCCAGCTCGTCGGCGAGGATCAGCGCCGCCTCGATCGCCTCCGCCGGCCCGCGCATCGTGCGGATCTGCTCGTGCAGATGGTCGTGCAGGGAAACGCTCGCCGCGAGCGACTCGAGAAAGCTTCCGTCGCCATCGCCGCCCCCCCGCCGGGTCGCCGGCAGCGCGCCGCCGCCGGTCGAGGCCGGCGGCGCCAGCTCGAGCAGCGGGTTCTTCTCGACCTCCGCCGCGACGAAGGCCGAAATCTCGAGATGGGACATCTGCAGCAGCTTGATCGCCTGCTGGAGCTGCGGCGTCATCACCAGCGTCTGGTGCTGGCGGATCTCGATGCGGGGCGAGAGGGCCATCACGCGGCTCCGCCGTCAGACCCGGAAGTTTTCGCCGAGGTAGACCCGCCGGACATTGTCGTCCCGAACCACTTCGTCGGGCGTCCCGCTCATCAGGACCGCGCCGTCGTGCAGGATATAGGCCCGGTCGATGATTTCCAGCGTCTCGCGAACGTTGTGGTCGGTGATCAGCACGCCGATGCCGCGATTCTTCAGGTGCCGGACCAGATTGCGGATGTCCGCCACCGCCAGCGGGTCGACGCCGGCGAAGGGCTCGTCGAGCAGCACGTACTTCGGCTGTGCCGCGAGGCAGCGGGCGATCTCCACCCGCCGCCGCTCGCCGCCCGACAGCGCGATCGCCGGCGCCCGGCGCAGGTGGGTGATCGAGAACTCGCCGAGCAGCTCGTCGAGCATGGCGTCGCGCTTGTCGGCGTCGCGCACGGTGATCTCGAGGATCGCCCGGATGTTGTTGGCGACGGTCATGCCGCGGAAGACCGACGCCTCCTGCGGCAGGTAGCCGATCCCCATCTTCGCCCGCCGGTACATCGGCAGGAAGGTCACGTCCTGCCCGTCGACCGTGACCGTGCCGCGGTCGGGCGGCACCAGCCCGGCGATCGCATAGAAGCAGGTGGTCTTGCCCGCGCCGTTCGGCCCGAGCAGCGCCGCGACCTCGCCCCGCCTGACGCGCAGCGAGACGTCGCGGAGCACCGGCCGGCTCTTGTAGCTCTTGGCGAGGTTGGCGATCAGCAGCCCCTCGGGCACCGGAGCCTCCGGTGGCAGCTCCGCCGTCTCCCCCGACCCCGGCGCGACCGGCCGCCTCAAGGCGTCTTTCCCGGCGTCGCACCGGTCGCGGATCCCGGGGTCGTGCCCGGCGTGAAGATCGTCTGCACCCGCCCCTCGAGCTGCCCTGTGCCGGCGTTCAGGTCGATGTGGAGCTTCTCGCTCGACAGGGCATTCTGCCCCTGGGTCAGCAGGACGTCGCCGGTCATGTCGACCGTTCCGGCCACGACCTCGTAGACCGCATCCGTCGACTCCGCCGCCTCGGTGCCGTTCGACAGCGTGACGTTGCCGTTCGCCACCATCCGCTGCACCTGCCCGGCACTGCCGCCGCCGGTTCCCTCGACGTAGAAGACCTGCACCCGGTCCGCCGCCAGCCGCAGCTCGCCCTGGCCGACCTTGACGTTGCCGGCAAAGACCGCGGTGCCCGCCGCCTGATCGAGGTCGAGCCGGTCGGAGGTGATCTCCACCGGCTGGGTGCGATCGTGGCTCGTCCCGAAGGGCACCGTCGCCTGTGCCAGCGCAAGCGCCGGCAGCGCCGCGAGCGTCATCCCGAGCCAGCGCGCACGCATTGAATTCGTCCCTACCTGGTGGTGTCCGGGGGATCGTATACCAGCCGCACGCCGTTTCCGAAAGAGAAGCGCCGCGCCTCGCCGCTCGCCGCCGCCGGCTGGATGGTCAGGCTCCCGGACTCGATGTTCCCGAGCGGCCCGGTGGTCTCGACGGTGTTGCCGGCGACCAGAGACCCGGCCCGCAGGTCCAGCGTCGCCTGCTCGGCCACCATCGTATAGCCCTCCGACGTGTGGATGTGCACGTCCCCGGCCAGATCAAGCCGCTGGGTCGGGACGTGCAGGTCGCCGCCATCGGCGCTGAGGTCGATCACCGGCCCGTTGTGCAGCTCGATCTGACCGGCGAGCCTGGTGATCTTCGCCCGCTCCGGCGGCGCCGCGTCGGGCTCGACCAGATCGGCGGTGAAGCGGAAGCTGTCCTGGCCGCGGCTCATGCCGGTGAAGGTCGGGTTGGTGATGCGCAGGCCCTGCCCGAGGGCCTCGATGTCGCCTTGCGAGAAGACGAGGCTGCCCGTGAGGTCGTCGTCGGTCTGCACGAGGAAGAGCGAGGCCAGCATCCCGAGCGCGACCAGCGGCAGCCCGACCTTGAGCACGCCGACGATCCGCGAATGCAGCCCGGGGTCGGTGGCCATCGCGTCAGCCGACGCCGGCGCGCAGGCAGTCGTGGACATGGAGGATGCCCGCCGGAACCCGCGGCGCCGCGGGATCGGTGGCGAAGAGCGTGGTGATCTTGCGCGCGTTCATCACGCCCAGCGCCTCCGAGGCGAGCGCCGTCGTCGCGATCGTCTGCGGGTGCCGCGTCATCACCGCCCCGGCGGTGCGGTCGAGCAGGCCGTCGAGGTTCCGCCGCAGGTCGCCGTCGGTCACGATCCCGACCAGTGCCCCCTCCGTATCGACGACCCCGATCACCCCGAAGCCCTTGCGGCTCATCTCGATCAGCACCTCGCCCATCGGCGTGTCCGGCGTGGTCAGCGGCATCTCGTCGCCGCCGTGCATGAGGTCCGAGACCTTGGCGAGCCGTGCCCCGAGCCGCCCGCCGGGGTGGAAGCCCTTGAAGTCCTCCGGGGTGAAGTGCCGGTGCTCCATCAGCGCGACCGCAAGCGCGTCGCCGAGCGCCATCGTCATCGTCGTCGAGGTGGTCGGCGCCAGCCCGACCGAACAGGCTTCGGGCGCCTGCGGCAGCACCATGGCGACGTCCGACTGGCGGAGCAGGGTGCTCTCGGGGTCGCGCGCCACCCCGATCAGCGGAATGCGGAAGCGCCGGGCGTAGGCGATGAGGTCGGCGAGTTCCGGGGTCTCGCCGGAGTTCGACAGGAGGAGGACGACGTCCTCGCCGGTGATCATCCCGAGGTCGCCGTGGCTGGCCTCGGCCGGATGGACGAAAAGCGCCGGGGTGCCGGTGGAGGCCAGCGTTGCCGCGACCTTGCGTGCGACATGCCCCGACTTGCCCATCCCGGAGACCACCACCCGCCCGCGTGCCGCGAGGATCGTCTCGACCGCCCGCACGAAGCTCGGGCCCGAGCGAGCCCTCCAGCGTGCCGAGCGCCGCGGCCTCGATGCCGATCACCCGCCGGCCGGTCGCGACCAGCGTCTCGGGGTCGAGCGGCCGGGTCGCGACGATCATCGGTTCAGCTGTGGGCGAAGATGTCGATCTCGCCCCAGCCGGCGAGGTCGAGCCGCGCCCGTTCGGGCAGGAAGTCGAAACAGGCCTGCGCCATCTCCCGCCGCCCCTCGCGCACCAGCCGCGCATCGAGCGCGTCGCGCAGGCGGTGGAGGTGGAGCACGTCCGAGGCCGCATAGTCGAGCTGCGCGGTCGACAGCTCCGCCGCCCCCCAGTCGCTCGACTGCTGCTGCTTGGAGATGTCGATTTCGAGCAGTTCGCGGACCAGATCCTTCAGCCCGTGGCGGTCGGTGTAGGTCCGCACCAGCCGCGAGGCGATCTTGGTGCAGTAGACCGGCCGGGTCAGCACCCCGAAGCGGTTGAGCAGCACCGCGATATCGAACCGACCGAAGTGGAAGAGCTTCAGCGTGTCCGGGTCTGCCAGCATCCGCTCGAGGTTGGGCGCCGAGGTCTGGCCGGGCAGGATCTGCACGAGGTGCGCATTGCCGTCGCCGCCCGAGAGCTGCACGAGGCAGAGCCGGTCGCGGGCGGGCTGCAGGCCCATGGTCTCCGAATCGATCGCGACCACCGGTCCGAGGTCGAGGCGGTCGGGCAGGTCGCCCTTGTAGAGAAAGTTCGCCATCGCCGCCCCGCACTCCCCGTCGCCCGCCGGGACGCCGCCTGCGGCGTTCTTCTCAGCCCGCCGCCCCCTTGTCCAGCCGCTTCGCCGCCGCCTACCGCGCGGCCCGTCTCGCCCGGCGGCACGCCGCCTCCCGCGCGCAAGGGTCGATGGCGTCAGGACGGGTGCACGGACTTTGCCGGTCCGGATCGCTTTTCATCGGCCGATGCCGACAGCTCCGAAGGACTCAGGCCCGGTCCCAGGTCGGATGGAAACGACCGGCCGGCGAGGCGGTGAAGATCTCGCAACCGGTGTCGGTCACGCCGACCGAGTGCTCGAACTGCGCCGACAGCGACCGGTCTCTGGTCACCGCCGTCCAGTCGTCTTCGAGTATCTTCGTCTCGGGCCGGCCAAGATTGACCATCGGCTCGATGGTAAAGAACATGCCGGCCTCAAGTATCGGCCCCGATCCCCATCGCCCGTAGTGCAGTACGTTCGGCGAAGCGTGGAATACCCTGCCCAACCCGTGCCCGCAGAAGTCGCGCACGACCGAGCAACGGTTCGCCTCCACGAACCGCTGGATCGCCGCGCCGATGTCTCCGAAGGTATTCCCCGGGCGAACCTGCGCGATGCCCTCCATCAGCGCATCGTGCGTGATGTCGACCAGCCTCTCCGCCTTGCGGTTCGGTTCTCCCGCCACGTACATCCGGCTCGAATCGCCGTACCAGCCGTCGACGATCACCGTGACGTCGATGTTGAGAATGTCGCCATCCTTGAGGAACGGCGAAGGCGCCCCCGGCGTCCGCGCTTCCGACGGAATTCCGTGGCAGACCACCTGGTTGATCGAAATGCAGGACGCGTGCCTGTAGCCCTTGTAGCCCACGGTCGCCGAGACCGCGCCCGCCGCCCGGACCATGTCGTGGATGGCGGTGTCGAGTGCCAGCGTGCTCACCCCCGGCGCGACCATCGCCGCGATCCGGTCGAGAATGTCTGCCACGACCTGCCCGGCCGCGCGCATCCCGGCGAAATCCTCGGACGAGTGGATACGGATGCCGTCCCTGTTCAGGCGGCCGGTCAGCTGTTGGTCCATGGCGGGCTCTCCCGGGTTCATCGAACCGGATCTAGTCTTTCGACGCGCTTTTTGCAAATGGCCAACGCCATCTTGCGGCCTTCTGCACTCAACCGCCGAAATTCTGACACCACCCTGACGAGCCGCTTACGATTCAGTTACGGACTTCCCGGATAACGGTGCTCACGGTTACCCCGGAGGCCAAGATGTCGACGCTCGTTCCCTTCCCCCGCAAGCCGCTCCGCACCGCCGTCCTCGACTTCGTCGCCGCCTCCGGCCCGCGCCCGACTGCCGGCGTCGGTCCCGAGGAGCAGGAGTTCATCGACGCGCTCCGCCGCATCGTCGCACCCACCCGCGCCGACGCGCTCTGGGAGCGCTACCGCGGTCCGATCCCCGACCCGCAGGCCCGCGTCTTCGGGCGCTACGCCGACTGACGCATCACGGCCATTTCGCCACCGGCGGCAGCGACATCAGCACCGCCTCGGGATTGTGGCCGGTCTCCAGCCCGAAGCGCGTGCCGCGGTCGTAGAGCAGGTTGAACTCGGCATAGCGTCCGCGCTTGACCAGCTGGATCTCGCGCTCCGCCTCGGTCCAGCGGTCGTGCAGGTGCCGCGCGGTGATCTCCGGAAAGATCGCGAGGAACGCCCGCCCGACGGCTTGGGTAAAGGCGAAGTCCGCCTCCCAGTCGCCGGTGCAGAGGTCGTCGTAGAAGATCCCCCCGCCCCCCGCGGCTCGTTCCAGTGCCGGATGAGGAAGTACTCGTCCGCCCAGGCCTTGAACTTCGGATGATAGTCCGCGTCGTGGGCGTCGCAGGCCCGCTTCAGCGCCGCGTGGAAATCGGCGGTGTCGGCCGCGTCCTCGATCATCGGGTTGAGGTCGGATCCGCCGCCGAACCACCACGCCGTCGGCGTCCAGAACATCCGCGTGTTCATGTGTACCGCGGGGGTCAGCGGCGAGCGCATGTGCGCGACGAGGCTGATGCCCGAAGCCCAGAAGCGCGGGTCCTCGGCAAGCCCCGGGATCGCTTTGCGCGCTGTCAGGCTGCCCTGCGCCCGCGAGTCGAGCCGGCCATGGACCGTCGAGATGTTGACCCCGACCTTCTCGAATACCCGGCCGCGCATCACCGACATGACCCCGCCGCCGCCGTCCTCGCCGCCATCGGCCCCGCGCCGGGTCGCCTTGCGTTCGAACCGCGCCGGCGGCATTTCGGCGTGCGGGCCGCTCTCCAGCGCGTCCTCGAGCGCCTCGAAGGCGGCGCAGATCTGGTCCCGCAGCGTCTCGAACCACGCGGCCGCGCGGGCCTTCTCTTCGTCTCCGACCGTCAAACTCTCGACCATCAAACCCCCCGGGGCACTTCCGTCCCCTCCTCACGTCGCTCGTCCCGACCCCAGGTCATGCGCCACGCGCGGACCCTATCACCGCCGCCGGCCGGCGTGCCATAGTCGCGCTATGCCCGCGCTCCTCACCGCCGCCGAGATGGCCGAAGCCGACCGCCGCGCCATTGCCGGCGGCATCCCCGGCATGACGCTGATGGAAGCCGCCGGCCGCGCGGTCGCCGAGGCGACCGCGGCGCTCGTGCCCGAAGGCCCGGTGCTCGTCGTCGCCGGCCCCGGCAACAACGGCGGCGACGGCTTCGTCGCCGCGCGCCGGCTGGCCGCAGCCGGGCGGACGGTGACCGTCCTCCTTCTCGGCGACGCCGACCGCCTGCGCGGCGACGCCGCCACCGCCTTCGCCCGCTGGCCCGGCGCGACGCTCCCGGCCGCCTTGCCGCTGCCCCCCGCCGCCGTCGTCATCGACGCCCTCTTCGGTGCTGGCCTCGACCGCCCGGTGACCGGCCTCGCCGCCGGGCTGGTCGCGGCGATGAACGATGGCGCGGCCCCCGTCGTCGCCGTCGACCTGCCCTCCGGCCTTGCCGCCGACACCGGCCTGCCGCTCGGGCCTACGGTGCGCGCGGCGGCGACGGTGACGTTTTTCCGCCTCAAACCCGGCCATCTGCTCTATCCTGGCCGTGCCCTCTGCGGGCACATCACCCTCGCCGACATCGGCATCCCCGCCTCCGTCCTCGACGCCATCGCCCCCCGCACCGTCGAGAACGGCCCCGACCTCTGGGGCGCCCTCTACCGGCCCCCCGCGCCCGAGGGCCACAAGTTTCGCCGCGGCCATGCCGTCGTCGTTTCCGGCCGGATGACCCGGACCGGAGCCGCCCGCCTTGCCGCCGGGGGAGCGCTCCG
This sequence comes from uncultured Alphaproteobacteria bacterium, assembly GCA_963798235.1. Taxonomy (GTDB): domain Bacteria; phylum Pseudomonadota; class Alphaproteobacteria; order Rhodobacterales; family Rhodobacteraceae; genus Amaricoccus. Next base: position 780,119 of record CAWCSN010000001.1, read on the forward strand.
GGTCGGCGCCGGTCTCGTCACCCTCGCCTCGCCGCCCGACGCGCTTGCGGTCAACGCCGCCCACCTGACCGCCGTGATGCTGAAGCGCATCGACGGCGCCGAGGCGCTCGCCGCGCTCCTCGGCGACGGCCGCATCGCGTCGGTCGCCCTCGGCCCGGCCCTCGGCACCGGTGAGCCCGAGCGCGCGCTCGTTGCCGCCGTCCTCGCCGCGCCGCCCGCCGCCGTCTTGGACGCCGACGCGATCACCCTGGCCGCGGCCGACCCCGCCGCCTTCTTCGCCGCGATCGCGGCACGACCGGCCCCGGTGATCCTGACCCCGCACGAGGGCGAGTTCGGCCGGCTCTTCCCCGACCTCGCGGACCTGCCGCGCCCCGAGCGTGCGCGCGCCGCCAGCGCCCGCTCCGGCGCGATCGTCGTCCTCAAGGGCCCGGATACTGCCATCGCTGCCCCGGACGGCCGGCTGGCGATCAACGCCAACGCCCCGCCGTGGCTGGCGACCGCGGGCTCGGGCGACGTGCTTACGGGCTTTGCCGCCGGCCTGCTTGCGCAGGGCCTGCCGGGCTTCGAGGCGGCCTGCGCTGCCGTCTGGCTCCACGGCGCCGCCGGGGCGGAGGCCGGTCCGGGGCTCACCGCCGAGGATCTCGCGCCGGCGCTCCGCCCGGTCCTCCGCCGCCTCTGGACGTGACCGGCGGCCTTTAGCGGTAGGGCGCCATCCAGCCGAGCCCGGCGGTCGTGCTGCCGGCCTTCGGCTTGTACTCGCACCCGACGTAGCCGTCGTAGCCGAGCCGGTCGAGCTCGGGCAGGACGAAGGCGTAGTTGATCTCTCCCGTCCCCGGCTCGTTCCTCCCGGGATTGTCGGCGATCTGGATGTGGGCGATGCGGTCGCGCAGCCGGGTGTAGGTCGGGATCAGGTCGCCCTGCATCACCTGCGTGTGGTAGATGTCGTACTGGAGGCAGAAATTGTCCGCGCCCACCGCCTCTGCCAGCCGCTCCCAGTGGTGGGTGGTCGAGACGTAGAAGCCCGGCATGTCGCGCTGGTTGATCGGTTCGAGCAGGAGCTGGACGCCTGCGTCGGCGAAGCGCGGCGCGGCGTACTTGAGGTTGGCGACCAGCGTCGCCTCCAGCGTCTCGTGCTCGATCCCGGCCGGTGCGAAGCCGGCGAGGCAGTTGATCCTGGTGCAGCCGAGCGCCTGCCCGTAGCGGATCGCCGTGTCGACCGAGGTGCGGAACTCCTCGACCCGGTCGGGCAGGCAGCCGATCCCGCGCTCGCCCCCCGCCCAGTCCCCGGCCGGCAAGTTGAAGAGCGCCTGTTCGAGGCCGTTCGCCGCCAGCGCCTCGGCGACGCGCTCGGGGGGATGCTCGTAGGGGCTGACGTATTCGACGGCCGGAAAGCCGTCGGCCGCCGCCGCCGCGAAACGGTCGAGGAAGGCGTGCTCCTGGTAGAGGAACGTCAGGTTCGCGGAAAATTTCGGCATGGGGCACCCTCCCGGCGGCGCGGCTTTTACGGCTCGTATCTTTCCTATAGGACGGCGCCGGGCCAGTGCCTATCCACCCGGGCGCCCCGTCTCGACTCCCGGCCGCGGATCGTCGAACTTCCGCGCAAGGCGGATTATGGGAGGGCCGATGGCTTTCGACATTCTGGTGAAGGGCGGCACCCTGCCCGACGGCACGGTCGCCGACATCGGCATCACCGGCGAGACGATCGCCGCGATCGGCCGCCTCGACGGCGAGGCCGGGCGGGTGATCGACGCCGCGGGCGACCTCGTCGCCCCGCCGTTCGTCGACCCGCACTTTCACATGGACGCGACGCTCTCCTACGGCCTGCCCAGGATCAACGCCTCGGGCACACTGCTCGAAGGAATCGCGCTCTGGGGGGAGCTTCGCGCCGTTGCCAGCTTCGAGGAGATCCGCGACCGTGCCCTCGCCTATTGCGACTGGGCCGTGTCGATGGGCCTTCTCGCCATTCGCAGCCACGTCGACACCACCGATCCCCGCCTCGTCGGCGTCGAGGCGCTGCTCGACGTCCGCCGCACGGTGGCGCCCTACCTCGACCTGCAGCTCGTCGCCTTTCCGCAGGACGGCCTAACCCGCGCGCCCGGCGGCCTCGACACCCTGGTGCGCGCCCTCGACAAGGGCGTCGATGTCGTCGGCGGCATCCCGCATTTCGAGCGGACGATGGAGGAGGGCGCGGCGTCGGTGCGCACCCTCGCCCGCCTCGCCGCCGAGCGCGGGCTGATGCTCGACCTCCACTGCGACGAGACCGACGACCCGCTGTCGCGTCACGTCGAGACGCTGGCGGCGGAGACGCTGCGCCACGGGCTCGGGGGGCGGTCGGTCGGGTCGCACCTCACCTCGATGCACTCGATGGACAATTACTACGTGTCGAAGCTGCTGCCGCTGATCGCGGAGGCCGGGGTCGCGGCGATCCCGAATCCGCTGATCAACATCACCCTGCAGGGGCGCCACGACACCTATCCGAAGCGCCGCGGCCTGACGCGGGTGAAGGAGATGCGCGCCCACGGCATCGCGGTCGGCTGGGGGCAGGATTGCGTGCTCGACCCTTGGTATTCGCTCGGCACCGCGGACATGCTCGACGTTGCCTTCATGGGCCTGCATGTCGCCCAGATGACCAGCCCGGACGAGATGCGCGCCTGTTTCGCGATGGTGACGGAGGAGAACGCCCGCATCCTCAACCTCGCCGACTACGGCCTTCGCCCCGGTGCGCGGGCAAGCCTCGTCGTGCTCGATGCGGCCGATCCGATCGAGGCGCTGCGCCTGCGCGCGCCGCGCCGCGCGGTGATCGCCAACGGTCGCGTGGTCGCCGAAGCACCGCGGGGCGGCAGCCGGCTGGACCTTGCCGGCCGGCCGCCGACGGTCACACGCCGCCGCGGTGCGGGCGGTGTCGCGGAACCCGGACGGCCGTGACGGGTATAAGGGCTGGCGCCCCGCCGCTGCGAGCGGCGGTCGCCGTGCGGTACGGGCGACGAGGCGACGGGGAGAGGACGGCGGAATGACGAGGGACGACCGAGACCGGAGCCGGGCGTTCCTGTCGGGGGGTGGCGAGGCCGCGGCCCGCATCGCCGCGCTCGACTGGTCGGTGACGCCGCTCGGGCCGATCGAGGACTGGCCGCAAAGCCGCAAGACCGCGCTCTCGATGATGCTCCGCGCCCCGCTGCCGATGGTCACGCTCTGGGGCGAGGAGGGCGTGATGATCTACAACGACGCCTATGCCGCCTTCGCCGGCAGCCGCCATCCCGGCGTCTTCGGAACCCGGGTCCGCGAGGGCTGGCCCGAGGTGGCGGCCTTCAACGACAACGTCATGAAGGTCGGCCTGGCCGGCGGGACCCTCGCCTACCGCGACGAGCCGCTGGTCCTCAACCGCAACGGCGGCCCCGAGCGCGCGTGGCTCAACCTCGACTATTACCCGATCCTCGACGAGGCGGGGAAGCCGGCGGCGGTGATGGCGATCGTCGTCGAGACCACGGCCAAGGTCCGCGCCGAGCGCCAGCTCCAGGACGAGCAGGCGCGCCTCCGACAGTATTTCGACCAGGCCCCCGGGATCATGGCGACGCTCGAAGGCCCCGACCACGTCTTCACGCTTGCCAACGCCGCCTACGTCGACCTCGTCGGCGGCCGCGACCTCGTCGGAAAGAGCATCGCCGAGGCCCTGCCCGAGATCGTTGGTCAGGGCTTCATCGACCTCCTCGACCGCGTCGTCGCAAGCAAGGAAGCCTACGTCGGACGCGGCGTCCAAGCTCGCCTCAAGCGGCGCCCCGACGCCGAGCCCGAGGACCTCTTCCTCGATTTCGTCTACCAGCCGATCTTCAACAACGCCGGCGAGGTCGAGGGCGTCTTCGTTCAGGGACACGACGTCACCGAGCAGATGCAGGCCGAAATGGCCATCCGCGAGAGCGAGAACCGCTTCCGTCTCGTCGCCGAGAACGCGCCGGTCATGCTGTGGATGAGCGACGCCGCCGGGCACTGCATCTACCTGAACGCCATGCAGCGCGCCTTCTGGGGCGTGGAGCCCGAGGGCGTGGCGACCTTCGACTGGACGGCCACCATCCACGAGGACGACCGCGACGCGCTGGAGTCCGGCAACCAAGAGGCGACCGGCGTACACCGCCCCATCACCCTCGAGGTCCGCCACCGCCGCGCCGACGGCACCTTCCGTCGCGTCCTGACCAACGCCCAGCCGCGGTTCGGCGGCGACGGCAGCTACCAGGGGATGATCGGGGTCAATGTCGACGTCACCGCGATCCGCGAGTACGAAGAATCGCTCCAGGCCCTGAACGAGACGCTCGAGCAGCGCGTCGCGGACGCCATCGCCGAGCGCAGCGTCGCCGAGGAGGCCCTGCGCCAGTCGCAAAAAATGGAGGCGATGGGCAAGCTGACCGGCGGCGTCGCCCACGACTTCAACAACCTTCTCCAGGTGATCTCCGGCAACCTGCAGCTCCTCTCCCGCGAGTCGGTCGGCAACGACCGCGCCGAGGCGCGCATCGGCAATGCCCTCGTTGCCGTCGGCCAGGGCGCCAAGCTCGCGAGCCAGCTGCTCGCCTTCGGCCGCCGCCAGCCGCTTGAGCCGCGCGTCGTCAACCTCGGCCGCCTCGTCACCGGCATGGGAGAGCTGCTGCGCCGGACGATCGGCGAGGGCATCGAGGTCGAGACCGTCGTTGCCGATGACCTGTGGAACAGCCTCGTCGATCCCGCCCAGCTCGAATCGGCGGTGCTGAACCTCGCGATCAACGCCCGCGACGCGATGGGGAGTTTCGGGCACCTGACGATCGAGGTCGGCAATGCCTCTCTCGACGACGGCTATGCGCTGGCGAACAGCGACGTGAAGCCCGGCCAGTACGTCGTCGTCGCGGTCAGCGACACCGGTGCGGGGATCGCCGCCGACATCCTGAACCGGGTGTTCGAGCCCTTCTTCTCGACGAAGCCGGTCGGCAAGGGCACCGGCCTCGGCCTCTCGATGGTCTACGGCTTCGTCAAGCAGTCCGGCGGGCACGTGAAGATCGACAGCGAGGCCGGGACGGGCACGACGGTTCGCGTCTACCTGCCGCGCATCGACCGCAGCGAGGACGTGCTCGCCCCGGTCGAGGCCGGCCCCGTCGCCGGCGGGACCGAGACCATCCTCGTCGCCGAGGACGACGACGAGGTCCGCGCCACCGTCGTCGCGCTGCTGAGGGATCTCGGCTACCGGGTGCTGCTGGCGCGGGACGCGGCAAGCGCCCTCCGCGTGGTCGAGAGCGGCGCGCGGATCGACCTGCTCTTCACCGACGTGGTGATGCCGGGCCCGATGCGCAGCACCGAGCTCGCCCGCCTGGCCCGCGCGCGATCGCCCGGCCTCGCGATCCTGTTCACCTCGGGGTACACAGAAGACTCGATCGTCCACGACGGCCGCCTCGATCCCGGCCTCGAGCTGCTGTCCAAGCCCTACACCCGCGAGGCCCTCGCCCGGAAACTGCGGCAGGTCCTCGCCAAGGCCGCGGAGAGCGCACCGCCGACGCCGCGCCGCGTGCTGCTGGTCGAGGACGACGCGCTGATCCGCATGAACGCCGCCGACATCCTCCAGGAGGCGGGTCTCGTCGTCGTGGAGGGCGGCACCGGCCGGCAGGCGCTCGCCGCGCTCGACGCAGGCCCGGTGGACGTCTGCATGATCGACATCGGCCTGCCCGACATGAGCGGCGTCGACCTCGCCCGCCGCATCCGCGAGCGCCTGCCGACCGTGCCGATCCTCTTCGCCACCGGCCACGCCCACGTCCCCGAGGCGGATACCATGACCGGCGTCGCCACCCTGCCGAAGCCCTACGCCGAGCGCGCGCTCCTCGCCGCCATCGACGCCCTGTCCCCCGGCGCGGTCACCCTGTCGTAGAGGGCGGCTCCCTCAGTGGCTGCCGCCGAGGTGCGCCTTGGCCTCGGGACTCGCTTCGGTCTGGTTCGCGGCGACCCAGTCGGCATAGGGCATCCCGTAGACGATCTCGCGCGCCGCTTCCTTGTCGAGCGTCAGCCCGCGGGCGGCCGCCGCCTCCTGATACCACCGCGACAGGCAGTTGCGGCAGAAGCCCGCCAGGTTCATCAGGTCGATGTTCTGCACGTCCGTCCGCGTCCGCAGGTGGTCGCGCAGCGCGCGAAATGCTGCGGCTTCCAGCTCGGTCGTCGTTGCGTCATCCATCGGGGGTCTCCTCGATCACCTCGGCCAAGATGGGGGCGAGCCGCTCCGCCCACAACCGCTGCTCGGCTTCCGTGGCGATCAGGTCGTGCCGGACCTCGATCAGCACGTGGGGCAATCCGCGCCCGCTGCCGTGCTGGCTCATCGTGTCGCCCTCAAGCTCGCCCGCATAGGGTTCGTTGTCGCCGACGACCCAGCCGGCATCGCGCAGCCGCGCCATCAGCGGCAGCGCGATGCGCCCGTCGCGGTGCCAGAGGACGCCAACGTGCCACGGCCGCGGCCCGTGCCCGCGGAGTTGCGGGGTGAAGGAATGGATCGCCACCAGGGCGGACTCGCGCCCGGCCTTGGCCATCGCCTCGATCCGCCCGGTGATCGCCCGGTGATAGGGACGGTGATACGCCTTCAGCCGCCGCGTCACCTCTTTCGGCCCGACCGCTCGGTTCGCCGGAATGATCGTCCCGTCGTAGAGCTTCATCACCAGCGTCGGATCGTCCTCGCCGCGGTTGGGGTCGATGACCAGCCGCGAGAAGCGCGTGAGGATCGCCGGCGCGTCGAGCAGCGCCGACAGCGCGACCGTCACCCCGCGCGCCCCGACGTCCCAGGCGATGTGCCGGGCCATGTCCTCGGGCGGGATGCCGAGGTCGCCGTCGCTCACCTCCGGCGGCACGATATTGGTCGCGTGATCGCAGAGCAGCAGGATCCGCGACGCCCCGCCGGGGTTCAGCTCCTCGATCGCCGCACCCGCCGTGGCCACGTCCGTCATGCCGCTGCTCCATTCTTGTGCACCGCACCGAGGATAGGCTGCAGCGTCGTCCGGGACCAGAGCGGGCGCCGGGGAATGCGCCACCCGCGACGCCGTTTCGGGTTCCATCGCCAAGGGGTTCCGCTATAACCGGCCAGCCAACCGGGAGGATGCCCGCGCTATGAAATCGCTACGCCGCCAGCGAAACGTGAAGATCGTCGCCACGCTCGGGCCCGCTTCAGATACCTACGAGATGATCCGCGCCCTGTTCGAGACGGGCGCCGACGTCTTCCGGCTCAACATGAGCCACGGAACCCACGATGATATCGCCCGCCGCCACGCGCTGATTCGCCGCGTCGAGGAAGACCTCGGCCGGCCGATCTGCATTCTCGCCGACCTCCAGGGGCCGAAGCTGCGTTGCGGCACCTTCGCCAACGGTCCGGTGATGCTCGAGCAAGGCGCCAGCTTCCGCTTCGACCTCGACACCGCCGACGGCGACGTAAGCCGCGTCTGTCTGCCGCACCCGGAGATTTTCCAGGCGTTGCAGGTCGGCTCGACGCTGCTGGTCAACGACGGCAAGATCCGCCTCAGGGTCACCGAGCGCTCGCCGAAGCACGCGATCACCGAGGTCGTGGTCGCCGGCGAGATTTCGAACCGCAAGGGCGTCAACGTCCCCGACGTGGTCCTGCCGCTCGCCGCGCTCTCGGAAAAGGACAAGAAGGACCTCGAGTTTGCCTGCGCCCTTGGCGTCGACTGGCTGGCGCTCTCCTTCGTCCAGCGCGCCGGTGACGTCTACGAGGCCCGCGAGCTTGCCGATGGCCGTGCCGCGATCCTCTCCAAGATCGAGAAGCCGGCCGCCGTCGATGCATTCGCCGAGATCCTTGCCGCCTCGGACGGCATCATGGTCGCCCGCGGCGACCTCGGGGTCGAGCTGCCGATCCACTCGGTGCCGCCGATCCAGAAGCACCTGACCCGCGCCTGCCGCGCCGCCGGCAAGCCGGTGATCGTCGCGACGCAGATGCTGGAGAGCATGATCACGGCGCCGGTTCCGACCCGCGCCGAGGTCTCCGACGTCGCCACCGCCATCTACGAGGGCGCGGACGCCATCATGCTGTCGGCCGAGTCCGCCGCCGGCGACTACCCGCTGCAGGCCGTGGCGATGATGAACGACGTCGCCGAATCGGTCGAGCACGACGACATCTACCGGCAGGTCATCGAAGCGCAGCGCACCGCCGCCCACACCGGCGTCTCCGACGCGATCACCGTCGCCGCCCGCGAGGTTGCCGAGACCACCAAGGTCAAGGCGATCTGCTGCTTCAGCCACTCGGGCACCACGGCGCTCCTCGCCGCGCGCGAGCGGCCGCGCGTTCCGGTCATCGCCCTGACCCCGCTGATCGGCACGGCGCGGCGCCTGACGCTGACCTGGGGGCTGCACTGCGTCGTCGTGCCCGAGGTCGACCGCTTCAAGATGGCCGTGGTCAGCGCCGCCCGCACCGCCCGCGAGTACGGCTTCGCCAACGAGGACGATCGCATCGTCGTCACCGCCGGCATCCCCTTCGGCGTCGCCGGCACCACCAACATCCTCCGCGTCGCCATCGCCAACGAGCGCGCCATCTTCGAGGGCGGCGGCGAGGACTGATCCCGGCACGACCGGCACGTACCGACTCATCCGAAAGGCCCGGCGGTCCCCCGCCGGGCCTTCTAGTGCGTGCAATGTGCCGTTGACGGAGGTACCGACCGGTTGGTATGGCTGTTGAACGGGAGCCGCCGGATACTGCATCCGCACCAAGGGAGCTGTGGCGGTCGCCGCCGACGGCATACTTCGCCGCCATCTCGCGGTCCTGTTCGATACCAAAAGCAAGAGGGAGGCCCTGCCATGAGTTACGTCGACGGCTTCGTCACCGCGGTCCCGACCGCCAATCGCGACGCCTACCGCGCCCACGCCGAAATGGCGGTGGCGCTGTTCAAGGAACACGGCGCGCTCCGTTGCGTCGAGTGCTGGGGCGACGACGTTCCCGAGGGCAAGGTCACCTCCTTCCCGATGGCCGTGAAGCGCGGCGACGACGAGAGCGTGGTCTTTTCCTGGGTCGAGTGGCCGTCGAAGGCGGCGCGCGATGCCGGCTGGCCGAAGATCATGGCCGATCCGCGCCTCCGGCCCGACGCCAATCCGATGCCCTTCGACGGGGCACGGGTGATCTACGGCGGCTTCACCCCCATCGTCGACGTCTGAAGCTACCTGTATGCTAGGGGACCGGTTCCGCCACGGCCCTGCCGCGGAAGGAGCCGGTGCCCTTGATCATCGGAGCGGCGGCATGATCGTCCACGGCTACTTCCTCAGTTCCGCCGCCTATCGGCTGCGGATCGCGCTGAACCTCAAGGGCGTCGTGCCCGACGACCTCCGCTCGCTCCATCTGCGCCGGGGCGACCAGCGCGGCGAGGGCTATATGGCCGTCAATCCGCAGGGCTTCGTCCCTGCGCTCGAGACCGACGACGGCGCCGTGCTCACCCAGTCGCTGGCGATCATCGAGTGGCTCGACGAGACGCACCCCGAGCCGCCGCTGCTGCCGCCGGATGCGCTCGGCCGGGCCCATGCCCGCGCCTTCGCGCAGATCATCGCCTGCGACATCCACCCGCTGCAGAACCTCCGGGTGCTGCGCTATCTGAAAAAGACCTTTGGCGCCGACCAGTCCGGCCTCGACGGCTGGTGCCGCCACTGGATTGCCCCCGGCCTCGCCAGCTGCGAGGCGCTTCTTGCCCGAGCCCCGGCGGCGACTTTTGCCTTCGGCGAGACCCCCGGCCTTGCCGAAGTCTGCCTGATTCCGCAGATGTATTCCGCCGACCGCTTCGGCCTCGACCTCGCCCCCTTCCCGCGCCTGAACGCGCTGCGGGCGGCCTGCGAGGCGCTCCCGACCTTCGCCGACGCTCACCCAGCGCGCCAGCCCGACGCCGAGACGGTCTAGAGACCGGCAGCCAACTCGCGGGTGACGAGGTCGAGAATCGCACGGACGTGGGGGGCGAAGGAGCGCCAGACCGTGAGGTGGAAGCAGTCGTCGGCCTCGCGGGTCAGCACGACCTGGACGGAGTCGAAGAGCGTGCGGGCGCCGCTGCCGACCGGCATTCGCGCGAGGTCGCGGGGGCAGCCGGTGGCGAGGAGGTCGAGAACCGCCGGGCCTTCGAGCCGATAGGTGATCTCGCGGTCGGAGACGGCGACGGCGCTGAACGGCGCGGTGATCGCGGCGAGTGTGGCGCCGAGAGCGTCGGCCTCGGCCTCCGGGGCTTCGACCAGCCACTCGTCGGGGCCGAGGCAGAGGGCGGTGCGCGGGCCCTCGGCGCTGCGTGCGCCGATCTTCGTCGGGAGGTCGAGACCGGGCGCGGCGGCGGGATCGGCGAGGCGGAGCACGATCCGGGTGGTGGGAGCGAGTTCGGTGATCGTAACGCCGCTGGCGGTCATGGTGGTCATCCCTGTCTCCATCACGCGCCGAGGCGCTTGCCTTCGGGGTCGTAGAAGACGGTGCCCTTGACGACGCGGGCGGTCAGCGTGCCGTCGGACATCGGAATGTGCAGCGTCTGGCCGTCGCGCTCGCGGCCGTCGGCGATGACCGCCATGGCGATCGAGCGGCCCAACGCCTCGCTCCAGTAGGACGAGGTGACGTGGCCGAGCATGGTCATCGGCTTCGGCTGGTTCGGATCGGCGACGATCTGCGCGCCCTCCTGCAGCACGATCTTCGGGTCGTCGGTCAGCAGGCCGACGAGCTGCTTGCGCCCCTTCGCCACGATGTCGGGGCGGGCGAGCGACCGCTTGCCGACGAAATCGGGCTTGGCCTTGCCGATCGCCCAGGTCAGGCCGGCGTCGTCGGGCGTCAGCGTGCCATCGGTGTCCTGCCCGACGATGATGTAGCCCTTCTCGGCCCGCAGGACGTGCATGGCCTCGGTGCCGTAGGCGCAGATGTCGTACTGCCGGCCGGCCTCCCAGAGGGTCTCCCAGAGGGCGCGCCCATGGCGGGCCGGGACGTTGACCTCGAAGCCGAGTTCGCCGGTGAAGGAGACGCGGAAGAGCCGGGCCGGGAAGCCCGCGACGGTGCATTCGGCGACCGCCATGTGCGGGAAGGCCCCGGCGGAAATGTCGAGGCCCTCGACGAAAGGCTCGAGCAGCTTGCGCGCGTTCGGGCCTTGCAGGGCGACGGTCGCCCACTGTTCGGTGGTCGAGGTCAGCCAGACCTGGAGGTCCGGCCATTCGGTCTGGAGGTAGTCCTCCATCATGTTGAGGACGCGCGCGGCGCCGCCGGTGGTGGTGGTGACGTGGAAGCGGTCGGGCGCCAGCCGGCCGATGACGCCGTCGTCGCGGATGAACCCGTCCTCGCCGAGCAGCAGGCCATAGCGGCAGCGGCCGACCCCGAGCTTGGCCCAGGGGTTGGTGTACATCCGCTCCATGAAGGTCACGGCATCGGGGCCGACGACCTCGATCTTGCCGAGGGTCGAGGCGTCGAAGATGCCGAGCGAGGCGCGGGCGGCGCGGCACTCGCGGTTGACCGCGGCGTGCATGTCCTCGCCCGCCTGCGGGAAGTACCGGGCGCGGCGCCAGAGCGCGACGGGCTCGAAGACGGCGCCGTGGGCCTCGGCCCACGGGTCGATCGGGGTCTTCCGGGTGGTCTCGAAGGTGGCGCCCTGATGGTAGCCGGCGAAGGCGCCGAAGGTGGTCGGCGTGAACGGCGGCCGGAAGGTGGTCAGGCCGACCTGCGGCGGCGCCTTGGCGAGGGCGTCGGCGGCGATCATCAGGCCGTTGATGTTGGACATCTTGCCCTGGTCGGTCGCCATCCCGTTGGTGGTGTAGCGCTTGACGTGCTCGATCGAGCGCATCCCCTCGCGGACGGCGAGGCGGATGTCCTTGGCCGTCACGTCGTTCTGGAAATCGACGAAGGCCTTGGCCTTGCCCGGGTCGCGATCGGTCGGCAGCTCCTTCAGCGTAACCCCCGAGCCGGCGCGGTCGGCGGTGACGCCGTGCGCCTGCGCGCTTGCCTCGCGGCCCGCGTCGCGGGCGGCCTGCGCGCCGGCGGCGGCGCCATCGGCGAGGGCGGCGGCGATGCCCCAGAGGCCGCGGCCGGCGCCGGCGACGTGCAGGGCCTCGGCCTTCTTGCCGGGGAGGAAGGCTTGAAGGGCCTCGTCCCAGACGAGCTTGCCCTGGGTGTGGGAGAAGAGGTGCAGGCAGGGGGTCCAGCCGCCGCACATCAGCACGGCGTCGCAGGCGACGTCACGCGCGGCGCCGGCCTTGCCGTCCTCGATGCGGTTGACGCGCAGCGCGTTCACCCGAAGGCGGCCGCTGGTGCCGGTGACGGTGCGGCCGAGCAGGGTCTCGATGCCGAAGGCGTGGGCGCGGTCGGTGAGGGCAGGGTCGACCGCCGGGCGGAGGTCGACGATGACGGCGGGCCTGGCGCCGGCTTCGGCGAGGTCGAAGGCGGTTTCCCATGCCGAGTCGTGGGCGGTGACGATCGCCGGGCGGTTGCCGACCTTGACGCCGTAGCGGTCGAGGTAGGTCTGGGCGGCGCCGGCGAGCATCACGCCCGGGCGGTCGTTGCCGTCGAAAACCAGCGGCTTCTCGAGCGCGCCCTGGGCAAGCACGACCTGACCGGCGCGGACCTTCCACATCCGCTCGCGCGGGGCGCCGTCGGGCGGCGTGGCGAGGTGGTCGGTCAGGCGCTGGCAGAGGCCGAGCAGGTTCTGGTGGTAGTAGCCGATCGCGGTGGTGCGGCTCATCACCGTGACGTTGGGGAGCGCGGCCAGCTCGGCGAGGGTGGCGGCGAGCCACTCCCAGGCGGGCTGGCCGTCGATGACGACGGAGGACTCGGAGAGGAGGGAGCCGCCGGGCTCGGCGGTCTCGTCGACGAGCATCACCGACGCGCCCGAGCGGCCGGCGGCGAGGGCGGCGGCGAGGCCGGCGGGGCCGGCTCCGACGATCAGGACGTCGGTATGGGCGAAGCGGCTGGCGTAGCGGTCGGCGTCGGGCTCGGACGGCGAGACGCCGAGGCCGGCGGCGTTGCGGATCACCGGCTCGTAGACGCGGTCCCAGAAGGACTTCGGCCACATGAAGGTCTTGTAGTAGAAGCCGGCCGAGAACAGCGCGCCGAGGCGGTCGTTGATCGCGCCCATGTCGAAACCGAGGCTCGGCCAGCGGTTCTGGCTGGTCGCTTCCAGCCCGTCGCGGAGTTCCTGGAGGGTGGCGCGGGTGTTGGGCTCGGCCTGGCCCGCGCCGCGGCGGGTCATCATCAGCGCGTTGGGCTCGTCGGAGCCGGCGGAGACGACGCCGCGCGGCCGGTGATACTTGAACGAGCGGCCCATCAGGTGGACGCCGTTGGCGAGCAAGGCCGAGGCGAGGGTGTCGCCGGCGAGCCCGGTGTAGGACTTGCCGTCGAAGGTGAAGCGGACCGGCGTCGCGCGGTCGACGCGGCCGCGGTTGGGGAGGCGATGGCTGGTCATTCCTTGCCTCCGGTCAGGCTGGCGAGGTCCGGGCGTGGCTCGCCGGCCTTGTAGGTCAGGAGGAAGCGGTCCGACACGGTCTCGCGGACGGCGTTGAAGAAGCGGGCGCAGCCGTTGATGTGGCGCCAGCGCTCGAAATGGTGGCCGCGGGGGTTGGTGCGGAAGAAGAGGAAGTTGCGCCATTCCTCGTCGCTGGCGCTCGACGGATCGGCGGGGCGGGAAATATGGGCCTCGCCGGCGTAGGCGAACTCCAGCTCCGGCAGGTCCTGCTCGCAGTAGGGGCAGTGGATCAGCAGCATCTGTCTCTCTCCCTAGTGCGCGACGGCGGCAGCGGCGGCCTCGTCGATCAACCGCCCGGTGGTGAAGCGTTCGAGCGTGAACGGGGCGTTGATCGGATGGGGCTCGTCGCGGGCGATGGTGTGGGCGAAGACGTGGGCCGAGCCCGGCGTGGCCTTGAAGCCGCCGGTGCCCCAGCCGCAGTTGACGAAGAGGCCGGGGACGGGGGTCTTGCCGAGGATCGGCGAGCGGTCGGGGGTGACGTCGACGATGCCGCCCCACGAGCGCAGCATCCGCATCCGCCGGAAGATCGGGAAGATCTCGCAGATCGCCGCGAGGGTGTGCTCGAGGATGTGGATGCCGCCGCGCTGGGAATAGCTGACATAGGCGTCGGTGCCGGCGCCGATGACGAGTTCGCCCTTGTCGGACTGGCTGATGTAGGCGTGGACGCTGTTCGACATGGCGACGCAGGGGAAGACCGGCTTGATCGGCTCGGAAACCAGCGCCTGCAGCGGGTAGGACTCGAGCGGCAGGCGGACGCCGGCGGTCTCCATGACCACCGACGTATGGCCCGCGGCGGAGACCGCGACCTTCTTTGCCGCGATGAAGCCCTTCGCGGTCTCGACGCCGGTGACGCGGCCGTCCGGCCCGCGGCGGATCGCCGTCACCGGACAGTTCTGGATGATGTCGACGCCCCGCGCCGCAGCGCCACGGGCATAGCCCCACGCCACCGCGTCGTGCCGGGCGGTGCCGGCGCGGCGCTGCAGGGCGGCGCCCATCACCGGGTAGCGGGCGTTCGGGTTGAGGTCGAGCGGCGGGCAGAACGCCTTGGCCTCGGCAGCGGTGAGCCAGGCGTTGTCGACGCCGTTGAGGCGGTTGGAGTGGACGTGGCGCTGGAAGGACTGCACGTCGTGGACGTTGTGGGCGAGCATCAGAACGCCGCGCTTGGAGAACATGACGTTGTAGTTGAGGTCCTGCGAGAGCCCCTCCCACAGGTCCAGCGCGTGGTCGTAGAGCCGGGCGCTCTCGTCGTAGAGGTAGTTCGAGCGGATGATCGTGGTGTTGCGCCCGGTGTTGCCGCCGCCGAGCCAGCCCTTGTCGATCACCGCGACGTTGGTGATCCCGTGCTCCTTGGCGAGATAGTAGGCGGCGCCGAGCCCATGGCCGCCGGCCCCGACGATGACCACGTCATAGGCCGCCTTCGGCTCGCGCTCGGGCCACTGGGCGGTCCAGTTCTTCTGGCCGGTCAGGGCACCCTTGATCACCTGGCCGAAGGAAAAGTGAGTCATCCGCGGGCTCCCGAACTCTCCGGCTCCTCCATGCCCGATTTGCGCGCCGGCGGGCTGTATGGATACGTCAGGAATGCTGTATGCTTCCGGCAGGAGGCAGCGCGATGGCACAACTCAACGTGGGTTTCATTCTGGCGCGACGGTTCACGCTGTGCGCTTTCGCGAACTTCGTCGACGTGCTGCGGCTGTCGGCGGACGAGGGCGACCGCTCGCGGCCGATCCTCTGCGGCTGGAAGGTGCTGTCGCCGACCATGGACGCGATCGCGTCGAGCAGCGGGGTCTCCGTCCAGCCCGACGAGAGGCTCGGCGATCCGGCGCGCTTCGACTATCTCGTCGTCGTCGGCGGGCTGGTCGACGAGATCGAGAACCTCCACCCCGACGCGGTACGCTTCCTCACCCGGGCGGCGGCGGCGGGCGTGCCGCTGGTCGGGGTCTGCACCGGCACCTTCGCCCTGCACCGGGCCGGGCTGATGCAGGGCTACCGCGCCTGTGTCAGCTGGTTCCACCGGGCCGACTTCCTCGAACGCTTCGACGGGCTGGAGCCGGTGTCGGACCAGATCTTCGTCGCCGACCGCGACCGGCTTACCTGCTCGGGCGGGGTATCCTCGGCGCATCTCGCCGCCTTCATCGTCGAGCGCCACCTCGGGCGGGCGCGGGCGGCGAAGAGCCTGCACATCATGATCATCGACGAGGCGATGGCGGCGGAGGAGCCGCAGCCCGGTATTCCGCTGGCGCTCGCCACCGACGACGCGCTGGTGCGCAAGGCGCTTCTCGTCATGCAGCAGTCGATCGACGCGCCGCTGTCGATCGCCCGGGTGGCGGCGCGGCTCGGGGTCAGCCGGCGGAAGCTGGAGCGGCACTTCCAGGAGGCGTTGGACCTGCCGCCGCGCGCCGCCGACCGGCTGATCCGGGTCGAACAGGCCCGGCACCTGTTGCGGACCACCACCCGGTCGGCGACGCAGATCGCCGCTGACACCGGCTTCTGCGACCTGCCCCACCTGATCCGGGTCTTCCGGGCTGCGGAGGGGACCACGCCGGAGGGATACCGGAGAGCCGGCTGAGACGGGCGCGCCCTAGCGGCGACCTGCGGGGTGGTGGGCGCCATCTTATGCCAACGGCCTTCGTCCCTGACCCATGGCCCGCGGGTCGGGGCGAAATGTCGGGAAAACCGCGGGCATGGATGGAGATGGGGCAAGAGGCTGAAAGGGCGCAATTTTCTTTGGATGGAACTCGGCTGAAAAGCGGCTGGAAAGTGGCTTGCCACTTTTCAGGATTCGGGAAGGGTTCGGCACGAGTCGGGCGCCAGTCCGTTGGTAGACGAGTGACCCGTTCGGGGCGCCCGCAATGCCTGCGCCTGATCCGCGCGAGATACTTCCGGTCCCGAGTGAACCGGTGGGAGCATTCGCCCGTATTCAGACAGAGCTCAGGCAGGCGATGGACTGTCGGCGGGGCCAAACGACTGGCGGGAGAGCCCGGATGGAGACGACTTCGAAGGTGCGGATTCGCACGAAATTTTCGTTCGCGCATGCGCGGTCCTGTCCGTTTCCTGTCATTCTGCATCATCCGAAGGCCGCTGGCCCGTCTCTTGCTCGCGTAGCGACTAAAAAATGTGCGCTTTCCCGCGCGGATTTGCGTTTTTTCGGAAGGTGAGCATTTGTGAACGATTTTGCGCTTGCGCGATTGCTGCACATGCGAAATGGTGATGAGGCAAAGGCAAGGACAGGAGCAGAAACCGTGCTTGAGCAGCAGGATACCACCGCGCGCTTGCGCGCGACGATCGAGGAAGAACTCGGCTCTTTCCGTCCCTTCGCCGACGTGACGTCGGCCGAACTGGAGACGATGGCGAGCCGGCTGATGAAAGCAATTGCACCGTTTCTGGAGCTTGTGGAAACGGAGCAGGTCAGTCGCGCGGCCTGATGGGGCCGCTCGGTAGAGTTGTAGGCGAGGGTGCGTTGTAAAGTGGTACTTCGGGCGCGGGTTCATCCCGCGCCCTTTACTTTTCTGGATCAGCGCAGATGTGCCGCAACCTCGCGGCGATGCGGCCGGGTCCGGTGCTCCCAGAGATAAATCCCCTGCCACGTCCCGAGCAGGGGCCGCCCGCCCGCGACGGGGATCGACAGTGAAACCGGGAGAAGCGCCGCCTTGATGTGCGCCGGCATGTCGTCCGGCCCCTCGTCGCGGTGGGTGATCCACGCGCTCGCCGGATCGTCGGCAGGCGGCACGAGCCGGCCGAGAAAGCTGGCGAGGTCGACGCGTACGTCGGGATCGGCGTTTTCCTGGATCAGGAGCGAGCAGGAGGTGTGGCGGACGAAGAGCGTGAGCAGCCCCTCGGCCACCCCGGCGCCCGCCACCCAGCGCGTGACGTCGCGGGTGAACTCGACGAGGCCCGGCCCTTTCGTCTCGATCGCGAAAACGCGCGTCGGCATGCCGTTCGGCCCTCTTTGGCGCTACGCCGGGCTCGCCGACTGCCGCGCGCCTACTTCCACTGGGTGAAGACCAGCATGACGTAGCCCGAGCCCACCGGCGCCGCGAAGGCCGCAGGACGCGGGCGCGCCGGATCGGGGGCGTTGTCGACGATGGTCAGAAGCGTGCCGTCGCGCTTCCAGATCCCGGCCCAGTCGGTGCCCGTCGCGGTCCCGCCGGTATTCGAGAGGTCGAGCGTCGCCGGATCGGCAGTTGTGTCGACCGTGGCCTTGCCCTCGTAGACCAGCTTGCCGTCGGTATCGACGATGCGGAAGCCGTCGTCGGCAAAGGTCAGGCGGTGGCCGACCAGCGCCGGGGCCGAGGCGCCGTTCTCCTCCGCCGAGATCGCGATCCACTGGCCGGCCAGGAGATCGTCGGCCGCCGTGGCGGCGGAGGCGAGCGCCGCCATCGCCAAGGCCAGCATCAGTGCGCGCATCGCGGTCCTCCCTCGCTTCGAAGTCCGGAGGATAGCGCAACGCGGCGGCAGTGAAAGAGGCACGACCGCGCCGGTAGCCGGAGCGGCGGCTGCGCTGCTAGGATGGGCCGGGAGATCAAGGGGAGAGGGGCCGATGCGTGCGCTCTGGGCGAGTTTGTTCGTGGCTGCGCTCGCCAGCGGCGCCGCTGCGCGGGCCGAGACGCTGGCGGTCATGCCGGTGAAGTTCCTCGACACCTCGGTGGACGGTCCGGGCCAGACCCTCGACCCGAGCCCGGGTCCGACCGCCGACGAGATTGCCGACCATGCCCGCCGCGCTGCCGCCGTCAGCGCGGCGCTCGCCGCCGACGTGGCGGGTGCCGGTCCCTACGACGCCACCGTCGCCGTGGCGCCCGAGGCCATCGCCGCCGCCTGCCCGCGCGAGACGGCAAAATGTCTTGTCGGGGTTGCCCGCGACGCCGGAGCCGACCATGCGCTCTTCGTCGTGGTTCAGAAGTCGAGCGCGCTGATCCTGCAGGCCAGCGCCCAGATCATCGACCTCAGGATGACGCCATCGTCGTCTCCCGCAGTCTGACCTTTCGCGACGACACCGACGAGGCGTGGACCCGGATGGGGTCCTTCCTCGCCCGAACGCTCGCCGACGCCGTGAAGTAGGCCGCCCTCAGGCGACGTGGTCGGCGACGTAGGCGCCGCGCTCGCCCATCGGTCGCGGGCGGCCGGTGGTGGTGTCGCGCTCGGTCTGGAGTTCCATCTCGGCGTTCAGTTCCGCTCCGAGCAGCACCACGAAGGCGGTGATGTAGAGCCAGAACATCATGCCGATGATCGCGCCGAGCGAGCCGTAGGTGTGGTTGAAGTCCGCGAACCGCGCCATGTAGACCGACAAGCGCCAGCGAGGCGCCGACGCTGCCGACGGTCGCGACGAGCGCGCCCGGGCTGAGCCAGCGCTTGCGCGCCGGGGCACGGTGCGGGCCGTAGCGGTAGAACCCGCCGATGACGAAGACCGATCGCGAGACCGAGCACGGCCAGCGGTGAGACCTGGGCCAGGAAACGCCCGAAAGGGCCGAGGTCGCTGAAGTGGAGAAAGGCCGGCAGCGCGACGACGGTGAGCAGCGCGATGACCATTACCACCAGCGCAGCGGCGGTCAGCGCCAGCGATCTCAGGTACTGGACGACGATGCCGCGCGAGTCGGTCTCGCGGTAGACGACATTCAGCCCTTCGGTGAGCGCGGTTACGCCGGCCCGCGCGCTCCATAGCGTCAGGGCCAGCGAGATCAGCGAGGCAAGGCCGAGGTTGGTCTGCCCGGCGGCGGCGAGCTGGTCGATCTGACCTTCCACCATCGCGAAGACGTCGGGCGGAACCAGCGGGCGCACGGCCTCCAGGGTTTGCCCGATCTGCGCCGGGTCCGCGAGGAGGCCGTAGAGCGCGATCAGCGCAGCCATCGCCGGGAAGAGCGCGAACAGGCCGAAGAAGGCGACACCGGCGGCGACGATGGAGAGGTGATCGCGGCCCGACGCCCTGCCAGATGCGATAAAGAATCCGCCCCCACGCCTTGGCCGAAAATTCGGTCGGATGCCCGACGTCCCGCGCCTTGAACCGCGACTTCCGTGGTTGCTGTTCGCCCGTCACCCCGTTCTCCCGATGCTTTGATCCCTGAGGGGCAACCAGCAAGGCGCCGAGATGTTCCGCATTATGAAGGACTGCGCGACGACGCCGTCACGGGCCGAGAGCGTCTCCGATCTTCAAGGCCCACCCTCTGCCTCAGCGATCTCTTACTGATCCAGGAAACTCCGGAGCTTCCGCGACCGGCTCGGGTGCTTCAGCTTCCGCAGCGCCTTCGCCTCGATCTGGCGGATGCGCTCGCGGGTGACGCTGAACTGCTGGCCGACCTCTTCGAGCGTGTGGTCGGTGTTCATGCCGATGCCGAAGCGCATGCGCAGGACGCGCTCCTCGCGGGGGGTGAGGGAGGCGAGGACGCGGGTCGTCGTCTCCTTGAGGTTCAGCTGGATCGCCGACTCCAGCGGCAGGATGGCGTTCTTGTCCTCGATGAAGTCGCCGAGCTGGCTGTCTTCCTCGTCGCCGATCGGCGTCTCGAGCGAGATCGGCTCCTTGGCGATCTTCATCACCTTGCGGACCTTCTCGAGCGGCATCTGCAGCTTTTCGGCCAGCTCCTCGGGCGTCGGCTCGCGGCCGATCTCGTGCAGCATCTGGCGGCCGGTGCGGACCAGCTTGTTGATCGTCTCGATCATGTGGACCGGGATGCGGATCGTGCGGGCCTGGTCGGCGATCGAGCGGGTGATCGCCTGGCGGATCCACCAGGTCGCGTAGGTCGAGAACTTGTAGCCGCGGCGGTACTCGAACTTGTCGACGGCCTTCATCAGGCCGATGTTGCCTTCCTGGATCAGGTCGAGGAACTGCAGGCCGCGGTTGGTGTATTTCTTGGCGATGGAGATCACGAGGCGGAGGTTGGCCTCGACCATCTCCTTCTTGGCCTGCCGGGCTTCCTTTTCGCCCTTCTGCACCTGGTTCACGATGCGGCGGAACTCGGAGATGTCGACGCCGACGTGCTGGCCGACCTCGGCCATCTCGTGGCGGATGTCGTCGACCTTGTCGCGGAAGCGGGTGACGAGCTGATCCCAGCCGCGGCTCTTGCGGGTGCCGACGCGATCGAGCCAGCCGGGTTCGAGTTCGGAGCCGCGATACTCGTCGATGAACTCGCTGCGGTTGATGCGGGCCTGGTCGGCGAGTTTCACCATGCCGGTGTCGAGCGACATGATCTTGCGGTTGATGCCGTAGAGCTGGTCGACCAGCGTGTCGATGCGGTTCTGGTGGAGGTGCAGCGAGTTGACCAGCTCGACGATCTCCGAGCGCAGGCGCTGGTAGTCGCGCTCCTGACCGGAGGAGAAGGACTCGTCGCGGTTCAGCGTGGCGCTGATGCGGTCGTCCTGCATCTCGGCGAGGCGGCGGTAGTTGATGGCGATCCGCTCGAGCGTCTCGAGGACCTGCGGCTTCAGCGCCGCCTCCATCGCGGCGAGCGAGAGGTTGCCCTGATCCTCGTCCTCCTCCTCGTCGAGATCGGGGGCGGGCCGGGTTTCCTCCTCCTCTTCCTCGACGATGACGTCGTCCTGGTCGTCGCCAGAGGCGGCGGCGGCGCGGGGCGCTGCAGCGGGGCGCGGCGGCTCGGGACGGGCCGTCCGGGCCGAAGGCGCCGGGCGGGCGGGCGCCGGCTCGTCGGGGAGGTCCGGAAGGTCGGTCAGGACGCTGTCGACCTCGTCGGCCTCCATCTGCCCGGAGAAGGTGGTCTCGAGGTCGATCACGTCGCGAAGCATGATCGCCTCGTCGAGGAGCTCGTCGCGCCAGACCGTGACCGCCTGGAAGGTCAGCGGGCTCTCGCAGAGCCCGGCGATCATCGTGTTGCGCCCGGCCTCGATGCGCTTGGCGATGGCGATCTCGCCCTCGCGCGACAGAAGCTCGACCGAGCCCATCTCGCGGAGATACATCCGCACCGGATCGTCGGTGCGGTCGAGAGCTTCGCTGCCGACGCTCGAAATGGTGATGTCGCGCGAGCCGCTTTCCTCGGCGGCGGGGGCGGCGGCTTCGTCGCGGTTGCCGTCCTCCTCCTCGGCCTCGTCGTTGTCGATGACGTTGATGCCCATCTCGGAGAGCATCGCCATCACGTCCTCGATCTGCTCGGACGTCGTCTGGTCCTGCGGCAGGACCTCGTTCAGCTCGTCATAGGTGATGTAGCCCCGGCTCTTCGCCGTGGCGATCATCTTCTTGACCGCCGTCTGGCTCATGTCGAGCATCGAGCCGGTGCCTTCGGTCGTGTCCTCGGGTTTTTTCGGCTCGGTGTCTTTCGCGGCCATGGGCTACTCCACTTGCTGACCGGGCGGTGACTTCCCGGTCCGTCTGGGCTTCTCTCTCACGAATCAGCGATTCGCAATCGCGCTGGTCCGAATCATCTCGCCTCCATCAGCGTCGTCGCGGCTTGTGGGCGGCCTGCTGGGCCTCCACGTCCGCGAAAAAGCTGACGAAATCCTTGTGTTCCGCAACGTCCGAATCGCTATCGTCGGCGAGCGGTCTTGTATTCGCATCGTGACCAGCCTCGGCGGCGTGCCGCAGGCGGGCGGTCATGGCTTCGTCGGGCTCGCCGACGATCTCGTCCATCGCCTCCCGGACCTCTTCGAGGCTGCCGGCAAGGGCGACGTGTCTGGTAATCTCCTCGTCGATCGCGCGGCGCGCTGCCTCCGAATCCGCTTTTGCCCCAAGGTGACGGTTGGCGCGAACGTGGCCAATCGCCATCAGGCCCGGTAGCGGATCGGAACCAAGGCGTGCGTGCATCGCCTCTCCCAGCGAATCGCGCGTGTGCGGCTCATGTAGCGATTCGGAGAGAGCAGACAAGAGCGCGTCCCGCACAATTCCCAAGTCGCGGCAGCGGAAGCTCAGGTGTTCGAGCCGTTCCTCGACCGTATGCGCCAGTTCCGGGTGGTTCAGGCATCCGGCGAGAATGGCACTCTCGCGGATGCGCGCCTCCGAATCGGCGGCGCCATCGGTCCGCGCGAGGAGCGAGGACCGGGCGCCGGCCGTCGGGGCCGCATCGAGGGCGAACGCGCTCCGGCGCTGGCCCTTGGCGTTGCCACCGCGCTGGGGACGGCCGGCGCGCCCGGTGAAGGGCCCGAACGACGGGGCGCGGCCAGCCGGGGCGGCTGCGCGGGGCGGGGGGGCGAAGAGCGCGGCACGGCGGGCGCGGATTTCGCTGTCCCAGTGGCCGCGGAGCGAGGGATCGGCAATGCGCGCGAGGTGCGCCTTCAGGCGCGCGTCGAGGGCAGCGCGGCGCTCGGGGCTGTCGAGCACCTGCCCCTCGGTCTCGCGCGTCCACAGGAGGTCGATCACCGGCCGGCTCTCGGCGAGGATCGCCGCCATCGCCGCGGCGCCCCCGGTGCGCACCACGTCGTCGGGGTCCTGCCCCGCCGGCATCAGCGCGAAGCGCAGCGACCGCGCCGCCCCGAGGTGCGGGAGGGCGAGGTCGATCAGCCGCTGCGCCGCCGCGAGCCCGGCGTTGTCGCCGTCGAGGGCGACGACCGGCTCCGGCGAGATCTTCCACAGCAGTTCGAGCTGCGCCTCGGTGATCGCCGTGCCGAGCGGCGCGACCGCGTGGTCGATCCCGGCTTCGGCCAGCGCGATCACGTCCATGTAGCCTTCGGCGACGACGACAGTGCCGCCCTTGCCCGCCGCCGCCCGCGCCGGCCCGACGTTGTAGAGCGTCCGGCCCTTGTCGAAGAGCGGCGTGTCGGGCGAGTTCAGGTACTTCGGCTCCTGACCCGCGGCGATCGCCCGCGCCCCGAAGGCGATGCAGCGGCCCCGCGAATCGCGAATCGGGAAGATCACCCGGTTGCGGAAGCGGTCGTAGGGACTGCCGCCTCCCTGCGGCTCTCCGACCAGCCCGGCCTCGACCAGCTTTGCCCGCACGAAGCCCTTCTCGACGAGATGGTCGAGCAGGGCCGTCCGCGCCTCGGGGGCATAGCCGATCTCGAAGCGGTCGCGCAGCGCCGCCGACAGGCCGCGCCGATCGAGGTAGGCGCGGGCCTCGGTGGCGCGGGCGGCGGAGAGCTGGAGGCGGAAGAAGCGGACCGCCGCCTCCATCGCCTCGGCAAGCCCCTGGTTGGCCGCGATCCGGGCGGCCTCCCCGGGATCGCGCGCGGGCATCGCCATGCCGGCGTCGCGGGCGAGGATCTCCACCGCTTCCATGAAGCCGAGATTCTCGGTCTCGCGGACGAAGCTTACCGCGTCGCCCTTCGCATGGCAGCCGAAGCAGTAGTAATAGCCCTTGGCCTCGTCGACGTGGAACGAGGCGTTCTTTTCCTGATGGAAGGGACAGGGCGCCCAGTAGTCGCCCTTGGCGGGATTGCTCTTGCGCGAATCCCATGAAACCTTCCGCCCGACGACCTGTGCGAGCGAGACGCGGGCACGAAGCTCCTCGACGAATCCGGGGGGGAGGGCCATCGCGGGAATATCGGCCTGCGGCAGCGCCTTGGCAAGGTGGGAATGGCCGCCCCACGGCATCCCGGCCACGGGTGCGGCCCGTCGGCAACAGCCCTCCTCACGGGGCGAATCAGGGCTGTGGCGCGATCTCCGTCACCGACCGCGGCGCCCCGGTTGCCCGGTCGAGCACGCGGATGCGCTCCTTGCCGGCGGCATCGACGGTGACGACGGCGATCCAGGACTGGCCGAGCGTCACCGCCTCGGCGCGCTCGCCGGCGGGGAGGGTGATTTCCGCCGGCAGGGCGACCGGGGCGGGACCGACCGCCGAGAGGCGGATGACAAGCAGGGCGACGACGGTTATCACCCCGAGGATCAGGGTGATCGTCAGGGTCATCACCAGCCGCCGGAGCTGTCGCAGCCGCCGCGGCTCCGGAAATTCCTCACCGCCAGGGATCGTCTCGCCCATGTCCGCGCCTTTTCGAGAGATTCGCCTGACGCTCGGCCCGACGGGCGGGCCGGCGGGCGAGCGCCTTGATAAGGCCTTGGCGGCGGCCGTGCCAGAGGGCCTCGCCCTCAGCCGCTCGCGCCTCCAGGCGCTGATCGTCGAAGGCGCTGTCGCCACCACCGACGGCACGCCGCTCGACGACGCCCGCGTCCGGCTTGCGCCGGGGACCGAGATCGTCGTCACCCTGCCCGCGCCAGCCCCGATCGACGCGGAACCCGAGGCCATCCCTCTTGAAATCGTCTACGAGGACGACGATCTCCTCGTCATCGACAAGCCCCCCGGGCTTGTCGTGCACCCTGCGCCCGGCGCTCGCGACGGGACTCTGGTCAACGCCCTGCTTCACCATTGCGGCGGGTCGCTCTCCGGCATCGGCGGACGTATCCGCCCCGGGATCGTCCATCGCATCGACAAGGATACCTCCGGCCTTCTCGTCGTTGCAAAGACAGACGCCGCCCATCAGGGCCTGGCATCGCAGTTCGCCGCCCATGACCTCGAACGGCGTTACCTTGCCGTTACCTGGGGTGCCCCCGACGCATCCGACCCCCGGCTCGCCAACCTCGCCGGCGTGTCCTGGGAGCCGGGCGGCGTGCTCCGCGTCGAGGGAAACATCGGCCGTCATCCCGGGGACCGCAAGCGCATGGCCGTGCTGAGCGTCGACGGCAAGGCGGCGGTCACCCGCGCCCGCGTGCTCGAGCGGTACGGCCCGCAGGGCGCGCCCGCGGCCGCCCTGGTCGAGTGCCGGCTGGAAACCGGGCGTACCCACCAGATCCGCGTGCACCTCACCTTCACCGGCCACCCGCTCGTCGGCGACGCCGTCTACGGCCGCCGCCGCGGCAGCGGCCTCCTCGCCGGCTTTCCGCGGCAGGCGCTCCACGCCGCCAGCCTCGGCTTCCGCCATCCGGGAACCGGCGCCGCGATGCGCTTCGACGCGGCGCTGCCCGAGGATATGGCCGGCCTTGTCGAAAACTTGCGACGAAGTAACGAAGCCACCCCGTTCAACGAACCATAAATCGCTCTATACTCATCCGTGACCACCGCCCGGGGCGAGAGCGCCCCGAAAAGGAGGACCGTTTGGCCTACGACCGCTTGCCCGCCCCGTCGCCCGAACAGGGTCTCTCGCGCTACATGCAGGAGATCCGCAAGTTTCCGCTCCTCCAGCCCGAGGAGGAGTACATGCTGGCGAAGGCCTGGGTCGACCATGGCGACAAGGACGCCGCCCACCGGCTGGTGACCAGCCACCTGCGTCTGGCCGCCAAGATCGCCATGGGCTACCGCGGCTATGGCCTGCCCACCGGCGAGGTCATCTCCGAGGCCAACGTCGGCCTGATGCAGGCCGTCAAGCGCTTTGACCCCGAGAAGGGCTTCCGCCTCGCGACCTACGCGATGTGGTGGATCCGCGCCTCGATCCAGGAATACATCCTGCGGTCGTGGAGCCTCGTGAAGATGGGCACCACCGCGGCGCAGAAGAAGCTGTTCTTCAATCTGCGCAAGGCGAAGAACAAGATCGGCGCGATCGAGGAAGGCGAACTCCGGCCGGAGAACGTCGCCAGGATCGCCCACGACCTCAACGTCACCGAGACCGAGGTGATCTCGATGAACCGCCGGATGTCGGGCGGCGACGCGAGCCTCAACGCGCAGGTCCGCGGCGACGGCGACGGCACCGCCGAATGGCAGGACTGGCTCGAGGACGAGGACGCCGATCAGGCCGGGGCGCTCGCCGAGCGCGACGAGCTCGAGAACCGTCACGAACTGCTGCTTCAGGCGATGGGCGCCCTCAACGACCGCGAGCGCCACATCCTGACCGAGCGGCGGCTGAAGGACAATCCGGTGACGCTCGAGGAGCTGAGCCAGGAATACGACGTCAGTCGCGAGCGCATCCGTCAGATCGAGGTCCGCGCCTTCGAGAAGCTGCAGAAGAAAATGCGCGAGCTGGCCGCTGAAAAGGGTATGGTGCCCGCGGTGAACTGACCGCGCACCCGCCCCGTGGGCCGGCCGCGACCGGCCCCCGGGGCTTGAGCCAGTTGGCGGGGGGGAATGATCCATGGTGGTCCGGCGCACCGGCGACCAGCGTATCGACGGCCTTTTCACGGGCTACGTCTGGGCGAGTTCCGTCGTCACCTGGTCCGATCCCCGGAGCGGGGTGCTTTACGGCACCGGCTACCCCGGCGACTTCGACGGGGACGGCATCCCTGCCAACCAGGAGGGGTTCTCCCGCCTCTCCGCCGGCCAGCGTGCCACCGCCGCCCTCGCCCTCGACAGCACACTCCTCGGTCCGTCGCGCGCCGGGTTCACCGTCGAGGGCTTTACCAACCTCACCACCACCTACGTCGCCGGGGGCAGCGGAGCGGCCAACATCCGCATCGCCAACACCAGCGATGCGCCTACCGCCTACGCCTTCTATCCGGGGGCGGGCGCCGGGGGCGATGTATGGCTCGGAGACCTGGGGCGGGCGCCGCGGGCGGGCAACGCCGACCATTTGACCATCCTCCACGAGATCGGCCACGCCCTCGGCCTCAAGCATTCCCACGAGACCTCGGTCTTCGGCGCGGTGCCGCTCGGCTGGGACACCCCCGAGTTCACGGTGATGACCTACCGCCCCTGGGCAGGCGCCGCGGCCGTCGGGGGCCGCTTCGAGACCTGGGGCGCGCCCCAGACCTACATGATGCTCGACATCGCGGCGCTTCAGGAGCTTTACGGCGCCGACTACACCATCAACGCCGGAAACACCGTCTACGGCTGGGCGCCCGGGTCTGGCATCACCCTCGTCAATGGCGCCATCGCGATCAATCCGGGCGGCAACCGGATCTTTGCGACGATCTGGGACGGCGGTGGTCGCGACACCTACGACCTCTCGGACTATGCGACCGGGGTGAAGGTCGACCTGCGGCCGGGGCTCTACTCGACCTTCTCCACCGCCCAGCTCGCCGACCTCGGCGGCGGGCCGAACGACGGGTACGCGCGGGGCAACGTCTTCAACGCCCTGCAGCACGACGGGGACGCCCGCTCGCTGATCGAGAACGCCATCGGCGGGACCGGTAGCGATCAGCTGACCGGCAATGCCGCCGCCAACGCGCTCTTCGGCGGCATCGGGGCCGACCGGCTGAGCGGCCTCGGTGGCGCCGACGCGCTCGTCGGCGGGCCGGGGCCGGACACCTTCGTCTTCCTGACGACGGCCGACACGCCCTTCGGCGCGGGTGACCGGCTCGCGCCATCAGGGGCGGGGATCGCCTTCGATGCACCGGGGGCCGCGGCGGGTGACCTGCTCCTGCTCGGCCAGATCGATGCCGACGTGCTGGTCGCGGGCAACCAGACCTTCGTCTTTGGCGGTGCCGGGCGCGGGCACCTCTGGCTGTCGGAGCGGGGAACCGCCACCGTCGTCTTCGCCAACACCGACGGTGACCCGGCGCCTGAGCTGCAGATCACCATCGAGGACGGGGCGGTGCGGTGGACGGCCTACAGTGCCGACGACTTCGTGCTGTGAGTGCATCACCGGGTACGATCAGCGTGCCGGTGGTAAGGAAGAATTGACCGCTTTACCCGTCCGTAACGGCTTAATCCCTCGGACGTTGTTTCGGCTCCCCCAAGTCGCCTAGCCTGTCCTGACCTCATGGGGATGGGGGTGGGGAACATGGCAACAACGACTTCGGTCCAGCGGACCGGGGATGGCCGCATCGACGGCATCCTTTCGGGCATCGCCTGGGCTGGGACGCGGATAACCTACAGCTTTCCGGCTGCGGCCGCCGACTATGGCGGCCGCTACGCCAGCGATGCCGACCGCGACGGGCGCTCGGCGACCGTCGATGGCTTCGCGGCGCTCGGCGCGGCGCAGGTCGCGACGGCGCGGGGGGCGCTGGAGGGGGTGTCGAGGGCCGGGGCCGGGTTCTCTGTCGAGGGGTTCACCAAGCTGGTGGTGAACCTCGCCGGGGCCGGGGCCGGGGACGTGCGGATCGCCAACTGCACCGACACCGCCACCTCCTATGCCTATCTTCCGGGCGAGGGCATGGGCGGGGACGTGTGGATCGGCGGATCGGGGCGCGCGCCGAGGGCGGGCAACTACGATCACCTGACCATCCTCCACGAGGTCGGCCATTCGCTCGGCCTCAAGCATTCGCACGAGAACTGGGGGCGCGGGGCGGTGGCGGCGGCCTGGGACTCGCCCGAGTACACCGTGATGACCTACCGCCCGTGGGCGGGCGGCGGGGCGACGGGGTATCGCTTCGAGAAGTGGGGCGCGCCGCAGACCTACATGATGCTCGACATTGCCGCTCTGCAGGAGATGTACGGCGCCGACTACACCACCAACGCCGGCAACACCGTCTACAAGTGGCTGCCGTCCTCCGGCCGGACCTTCGTCAATGGCGCGGTCGCCATCGACCCCGGCGGCAACCGTATCTTCGCGACGGTCTGGGACGGCGGGGGCCGCGACACCTATGACCTTTCGGCCTATGCGACCGGCGTCACCGTCGACCTGCGGCCCGGGCATCACTCGGTGTTTTCCGCCGCGCAGCTCGCGGACCTCGGGGGTGGGCCGCACGGCGGGCATGCGCGGGGGAACGTCTTCAACGCCCTGCTCCACCACGGCGACCTGCGGTCGCTGATCGAAGTGGCGATCGGCGGGCGTGGCAACGACCACCTCATCGGCAATCAGGCGGCGAACACGCTGCGCGGCAACGGCGGGAACGATCTGCTCAATGGCGGAAGCGGCCGCGACGTGCTGATCGGCGGGGCGGGGGCGGATACGCTGATCGGGGGCGCCGGGGGGGATGCCTTCGTCTTCACCAGCGCCACCGACTCGCCCTTCAGACATGGCGACCGGCTCGTCGCCCGCGCGGGAGGGGCCGCCTTCGACCACCCGGGCGCGGCGGGCGGGGATCGGATCGTGCTGGCGGCGATCGACGCCGACACGCTGACTCCGGGGGACCAGGCCTTCATCTTTCACGGCCGCGGTCGGGGTCACCTCTGGCTGGAAGAGAGGGGCACGGCGACGGTCGTCCACGGCAACACCGATGGGGACGCGGCCCCGGAGTTCGAGTTGACGATCCACGACGGGGCGGTGAGGGCGTGGGCCTACACGGCGCACGACTTCATCCTGTAGCGACGGCGCCGTGACCGGGCCGGCCCGGCGCCGCCTTGCTCAGGCGGCGGCGCGGGAGCGGGTGGCGGTCTGGAAGTAGTCGACGATCAGCCGCGCCCAGGCGTCGTTCTCGACCGGGCGGGTGAGGGAGGCGCGGGCGGCGGCGGCGCTTTCGACCGGGAAGGCCGTGCCGGCGCGGAGGGCGAGGAGTTCGTCCATGTAGGCCGCGCCGAACTCGGGATGGGGCTGGAGGGAGACGGCGGTGGGATGCTCGGGATCGCCGTAGGCGACGGCGGCGAGGTCGCAGTGCGGCGAGCGGGCCAGCACGGTGGCGTCGGCGGGGAGGGTGATCACCTGGTCCTGATGGAGGGCGCGGGCGGCGAAGTGGTCGGGGACGTGGCGGAGCCACGAGGGGCGGGCGACGATCTCGTAGTCCTGCACGCCGAGGCCCCAGCCGCGGTCGGACTTGACGGCGTGGCCGCCGAGGGCCTCGGCGAGGAGCTGGTGGCCGAAGCAGATGCCGACGACAGGGACGCGGTCGGCGACGCAGGCGCGGAGGAAGTCCTTGAGCGGGGCGATCCACGGCAGGTCGTCGTAGACGCCGTGGCGGGAGCCGGTGACGACCCAGCCGTCGGCCGCGTGGGGAGAGGCGGGAAGCTCGCCGGCGACGACGCGGACGGTGGTGAAGTCGAGGGTGGGGTCGGCGGCGGAGAGCAGCCGGCGGAACATCTCGGGATAGTCGCCGTGGCGCTCGCGCAGGTCCTGGTGGACCTCGCCGGTCTCGAGAATGCCGATCTTCATCTGTCCGCGTGCCTCTTGTCCAAGGTGCAAGAATAGGCGGGCAGGGGCGGCGGTTCAATCGCGCGGGAGAAGGTCGATCGCTTCGGCGGGGCGACGCGGGGCCGTCCGGGAAGCCTCGGCAAAAGGCACGGGATGCAGCCCGGAGGCCGTGCCGTCGCACGGTGTCGCACGCGTGCGACTCCGATCAAGCGTCTGATATTAAACCGTGTTTTGCGGCCAGTTAACCGAATTTTCATGCAGGTTAACGTGCGACTGTCCGGCCGGGCACCAGCAGGCCGCGTCCAGCGACCCCGCTCAGACGGCAGCAGAGGTCCGATCAGGTCGTCCCATTCCACGTCGGATTTGGGAGTTCCGGACAGCAACACCGCTCAAGTGCTGCCCTCGGCAAGGGTATGGGCGACAATCGCATTGGCATGGCCATGCCCCATCCCATGCTGCTCCTTCA
The DNA here is from genome assembly GCA_963798235.1 of uncultured Alphaproteobacteria bacterium. Classification (GTDB taxonomy): domain Bacteria; phylum Pseudomonadota; class Alphaproteobacteria; order Rhodobacterales; family Rhodobacteraceae; genus Amaricoccus. The sequence goes on from CAWCSN010000001.1 coordinate 810,770, forward strand.
ACATGGCAACGAGTTCCATGTGCTTGGCAGGCAGTGCGGCACGAACCAACGCCTGCCAGTCGGAAATCGAACGACCATACTTCTTCTCGATGGAAGGGAAGTATGATGCCGGGCCCTTGATCTTGGCTTCGCTCATAACCGCCAGTCGATCACGAGATCGCACCCTTTTGTCAACACAGCCTGGCTTCTGCGGTCCAGCACCACGACGCAACCGCCGCGCCTTCCTCGACCCGTACGGCTCGCCAGCGCCCGGAGTTCCGGCTCCACGCCTTGCTTGCGCATCAGCCCCAACACGCACTCCAAGCCGTCGCGGCGGTCGTGCGGAAGGCGCCGGGCTCATGGAAAGGGCCGGCACCCTGGGGGGTGCCGGCCCGAAGCGGTTGCGCCGAAGGAACGGGCCTCAGGCGAAGAACTGGGCGCCGTTGGCGGAGATGGTCGAGCCGGAGATGAAGCCCGCGTCGTCCGAGACAAGGAAGGCGACGCAGCGGGCGATCTCGGAGGGCTCGCCGAGGCGTCCGACCGGGATCTGGGCGATGATCGACTCGCGAACCTTCTCGGGCACGGCCATCACCATGTCGGTGGCGATGTAGCCGGGCGCCACGACGTTGACGGTGATGTTGGCGCGCGCGCCCTCCTGCGCCAGTGCGCGGGAGAAGCCGATGTCCCCGGCCTTCGATGCGGAATAGTTCGCCTGGGCGAACTGGCCCTTCTGGCCGTTGATCGAGGAGATCGTCACGATCCGGCCGAACTTGCGCTCGCGCATGCCGTTCCAGACCCCGTGCGTCATGTTGAAGACGCCGCTGAGGTTGGTGTCGATGACCTCCTTCCACTGCTGCGGGGTCATCTTGTGGAACGGCGCGTCGCGGGTGATGCCGGCGTTGTTGACGAGGACTTCGACCGGGCCGAGGTCGGCCTCGACCTGCTTGATGCCGGCGGCGCAGCCTTCATAGTCGGCGACCGACCACTTGTAGGTCTTGATGCCGGTCTCGTCCGTGAACTTCTTCGCCGCCTCGTCATTGCCGGCGTAGTTCGCGGCCACGGTGTAGCCGGCATCCTTCAGCGCCACCGAGATCGCCGCGCCAATGCCGCGCGATCCGCCGGTGACCAGTGCCACACGTCCCATCAGGTTCCTCCAGTTTTTCAGTCTTTGCGTGGCCGGGGCGTTTCCGCCCCGGCGTGGGCCTGCGTCTCGCAGGTCAGGCTGGCGCCAGCCTGTCGGCCGGGCGCCGGGCGATCACGGGCGCTCGACGCAGAGGGCGATGCCCATGCCGCCGCCGATGCACAGGGTCGCGAGGCCCTTCTTGGCGTCGCGGCGCTTCATCTCGTAGAGCAGGGTGTTGAGGATGCGCGCGCCCGAGGCGCCGATCGGGTGGCCGATGGCGATGGCGCCGCCGTTGACGTTCACGATCGACGGGTCCCAGCCCATGTCCTTGTTGACCGCGCACGCCTGCGCCGCGAAGGCCTCGTTGGCCTCGACGAGATCGAGGTCGGAGACCTTCCAGCCGGCCTTTTCCAGCGCCTTGCGGCTGGCCGGGATCGGGCCGGTGCCCATGATCGAGGGATCGACGCCGGCGGTCGCCCACGAGGCGATGCGGGCGAGCGGCTCGATGCCGCGGCGGGACGCCTCTTCCTCGGTCATCAGCAGCACGGCGGCAGCGCCGTCGTTGAGGCCGCTGGCATTGCCCGCGGTCACGGTGCCGTCCTTGGAGAAGGCGGGACGCAGCTTCTGCATCGCCTCGAGGGTCGAGCCGTGGCGGATGTACTCGTCCTTGTCGACGACGGTGTCGCCCTTGCGGCCCTTGACGGTGTAGGCCGCGATCTCGTCGTCGAACTTGCCGGCCTTCTGGGCGGCCTCGGCCTTGTTCTGGCTGGCGACGGCGAATTCGTCCTGCTGCTCGCGGGTGATCTGGAACTTGGTCGCGACGTTCTCGGCGGTGGTGCCCATGTGGTAGCCGTTGAAGGCGTCCCAGAGGCCGTCCTTGATCATCGTGTCGATGAACTTGAGGTCGCCCATCTTCTGGCCGGCGCGGAGGTGGGCGGCGTGCTGGCTGAGCGACATGCTCTCCTGCCCGCCGGCGACCACGATGGTGTCGTCGCCGAGCGCGATGTGCTGGGCGCCGAGGGCGACGGCACGGAGGCCCGAGCCGCAGACCTGGTTGAGGCTCCACGCCGCGCTGCCGATCGGCAGGCCGGCGTTGATGTGGGCCTGGCGGGCCGGGTTCTGGCCCTGGCCGGCGGTCAGAACCTGACCGAGGATGGTCTCCGAAACGTCCTCGGGGGCGACGCCGGCCCGCTCGAGGACGGCCTTCAGCACGGCGGCGCCGAGATCGTGGGCTGGCGTGGCGGCGAAGGCGCCGTTGAAGCTGCCGACCGGCGTTCGTGCTGCCGATGCGATTACTACGTTCGTCATTCCGATCCTCCTCGGGTCCCGCATCACGGCGGAACCGCGTTTCCGGGACGACGAATCGCGCCCCGGCGCGTCAATCACGCATCCTCGTCGCACAAAGAACCGGCAGGCTCAACCGCGATGGCTGGCGAGGAACCGGGCCGCCGGGCGCCATATCTGGGTACGCGCGGCGCTTCCTACAATCATTCCGACGTGGCCGGTGCGCGGGCGAACCGTCTCGGCCCGCGGCAGGACCTCGCCGAGCGGGCCGGCGAGTTGCGGCGGGGCGATGGTGTCCTTCTCCCCGCAGAAGATCAGCGCCGGGGCGGTGACCTGGCCGGGGTCGACGCGGCCGCCGAGGAAGCGCCACTGGCCGCGGGCGGTGTGGTTGCGGATCTCCCAGCCGACGAGCAGGTCCTTGGCGGCACCGGAGGGCATCGGCACGCCGTCGGAGAGCCAGTCCTCGAGTGCTACGAAGTGGCGCGCGGCGGCGCCGTTCGGATCGAGGCGCGCGAGCTTCTGGAACTTCAGCGCCGCCTGCATCGGGTTGACGAGGGCGAAGACGGTCTGGAGGAAGCCGACCGGCACCAGCCCGAAGGCGGCGCCGAGGCCGTCGATCAGCCGCTCGGCGTTGCTGGCGCCCTCGGCGCGGACGACGGCGCGGCAGCCGCCGGCCATCCCGCGCGTCGAGGCGAAGTCCCACGGCGCGCCGATCGTCACCAGCGCCGAGAGGTCGTCCGGGCGCCGGGCGGCGAGGCCGACGGCGAGGGTGCCGCCCATGCAGTAGCCCATGACCGGCACCGGGCCGCCGGCGAGGCGGCGGGCCTCGAGCAGGGCGGGAAGCAGGCGCTCGCTGCCGTAGGTGGCGAGGTCGAAGGTCTGCTCGGCGCGGCCGGGCGTGCCCCAGTCGAGGAGCAGCGGGCGCAGGCCCTGACCGGCGAGCCAGCGCAGCATCGAGCGGCCGGGGAGGAGGTCGAGGATATAGGCGCGGTTGATCAGGCTCGGCACCACGAGGATCGGCGGTCCCGCCGGATCGGTCGCCTCGGGTGCGGCGCCGTAGTCGAGGAGGCGCGAGCAGCCGGACTCCCAGATCGCCGGCGGGTCGACGAGGGTGCGGCGGAAGCGGTTGGCCTGCCACGCCTCGATACCGGCGAGGGTTGCGGCGAGGCGGGCGGCGATCTCGCTGGCGACCTCGAGCTGGTCGAGGCCGCCGAGGCCCTGCGCCTCCTCCGCCAGCCCGGGCGCCCAGGGGAAGCCCGGGCTGTCGGCCCGGGGCGCGGCGAGGAGGCCGAAGGTGTAGGCCGAGAGCGCCACCCCGAGGTGGAAGATGAGCGGGCTGGGCTCGCCGACGCGGTCCGTGGCGGCGCTCCCGGCGCGCGGGGCGGTCAGGACTTGCTCTGCCGCCATGGTGAGTCCGGTCCATGCAGCGCCATCTGGACGACGTGCTGCTCCCAGAGATCGAGGTATGCCCTGGCCCGCGCCGCGCTGTCGCGGGTGCGCCCGGCCGTGGTTTCGGCCTTGTCGGGCTCGGTCCCGTCCTGCTGCGTGGTTCGTTCCATCGTCCGACCTGCTCCCGGTTATTCGCACTTGCGAAAACCTTTGCCGCCCTGCCGCATGGGCGATAGGATTACCGTCCGCGGGCGGCATTCACTAGGAGAGATACAGGTGGCCGAGAAGTCCGAAAACACCGGTGAGCCGATCGTCATCAAGAAATATGCGAACCGGCGGCTCTACAACACGGCCAAGTCCACCTATGTCACGCTCGACCACCTCGCGCAGATGGTGCGCGACGGGCAGGATTTCGTGGTCAACGACGCCAAGACGAGTGACGACATCACCCGGGGCGTCCTCGCCCAGATCATCTTCGAGGAGGAGGCCAAGGGGCAGACGATGCTGCCGGCGCCCTTTCTGCGCCAGCTGATCCGGCTCTACGGCGACACGCTGCAGGGATTCGTGCCCGGCTATCTCGAAGCCTCGATGGAGACCTTCACCCGCAATCAGGAAGCGATGCGAGAGCAGGTGCGGCAGGCGTTCGAGGCGAATCCGGCGCTCGCGAACTTCGAGGCGCTGGCGCGGTCGAACATGGAGTGGTTCGAGAACGCCATGCGGATGTTCGCGCCCTTCGCGACGGGGATGACGCCGAAGCCGGGAGCCATCCCGGGGGCCAAGCCCGCCCGCCGCGACGTCGAGCTGGAGGAGCTCAAGGAGCAGCTCGCGGCGATGCAGTCGCAGCTGGCGAAGCTGGTGAAGGAGGGCTGACGGGGCGGCCGCGGCCTGACGGTCTAGCCGGCGGCGCGTTCTCGGCCCGCGTCGGTGGCGGGGAACTCGGGGCGGGCGGCGGCGCGGCCGTAGAGCCAGCCCTGGAGGCAGTCGATGCCGAGGGCGGTCAGCCAGTCGGCGTCGGCGCGGTCCTCGACCCGCTCGGCCACCGTCATCATCTCGAAGTGGCGGGCGACGGCGAGCAGGCATTCGACGAGGACCTGCGCGTCGCGGGCGCGGGAGACGCCGGCGATGAAGCTGCCGTCGATCTTGACCATGTCGAAGCGGAAATCGCGGAAGTAGCGGAAGCTGGTGGCGCCGGCGCCGAAGTCGTCGAGGGCGAAGGCGCAGCCGCTGGCGCGGACGTGGTCCATGAAGTCGATGGTCTGGCCGGCATCGCCCATCGCCGCGGCTTCGGTGATCTCGAGAATCAGGCGGCCACAGGCGCTGCGGTCGCGGCGGGTCGCCTCGGCGAGGATGGCGAGCCACTCGGCATCGCCCATCGACAGCGGCGAGACGTTGATCGCCAGCCGGACGCCGGGGTTTTCCGACAGCACGCGGAGCGCGTCGGCGAGCGCGAGGCGGTCGATCGCGCGGCCGATCGGCCCGGCCTCGACCGGGGGCAGGAAGGCGCCGGCCGCGAGCATCTCGCCGCTCGGCAACCGCAGGCGGGCGAGGCTTTCGAAGAAGGCCGGGAAGCGCGGGTTCGAGGCGCGCACGACCGGCTGGTAGTGGAAGACGATCCGCCCCTGCGCCAGCGCCTGCGCCACGCCGTACCGCGCCCGCGCGCTGGCCTCGATCCGCCCGCCATGGCCTTCCGCCGGCATCGTCACGAGCTGAAAGGCGTCGATCGGCAAGACTCGTCCCATGGCGGCGGACCTTCCCCTTTTTGGGTGGCGGATGCCCCACCTTGGCGCCCCGTTCTTTAAATGTTCGTGAATCGCCTAAAACTGAGCCGATCCGGCGCCGGCGGTGGCCGGGTGCGGCATTACGGCGTTGCGATGCCGGAGCGGGAAGCGGGTGCCGCCGCGGGCGCGGAGACGGCGCGGTTCAGCCGGCGGAGGGCGCGGATCTGGGCGAGGATGGCGAGGGGCGGGACGGTGTGGAGGATGTCGGTCATCATCCGGGCGTCGTCGCCGAGACCGCGCCAGAAGCCGCGCTTGCGGGACTTGGCGGGGCTGGAGACGCCGGGCCAGGGGACGATGGCGACGGGGGCGGCGCGGGCGATCAGGAGGGTGTTGAGGAAAACCTCGCAGCCGAAGCGCGGCAGTTCGGCCAGGGTTGCCTCGTGGCCGTGGATGAGCGCCATCGGCAGGACGCGCTCGCCGGAGATGTAGTCCACCCCGATGAGCCGCCAGGTGCGGGGCGCGTTGCCGCGGAGCGAGATCGACGCCAGCGCGCGGCCTTCGGAGACCGGGCGGACGAGGGCGGAGATGTCGGCGGGGCCGAGACCGATGAGATCGGCGTCGAGGAGGAGGACGTGGCTGGTGCGGACCTCGGCGAGGCCGCGAAGCAGGGCCGCGGTCTTGCCGCGGTTGCCGGCGCCGGCGAGCACGCGGGCGCCTTCGGCGGCGGCGATGGCGGCGGTGCCATCGGTCGAGCCGTCGTCGATGACGAGGGTCTCGGCCAGCGCCGGGTGGGTGCGGATCGCGCGAAGGACGGCCGCGATGCGGGGCGCCTCGTTGTAGGCGGGAATCAGGCAGGTGACGGCGGCGGGAGCGGGGGCGGGGGTCGCGGCGTCACTGGTCACTGTGTTGCCGACCGCCGCGCCCGCCAGACCCGCAGTGCCCAGACGGCGGCGATGGCGAAGCCGAGAAGGCCGAGGAGGAGGAGGCCGCGTTGGACCCCGGCGGTGGCGTTGCCGAGGAAATAGCCGATGGCGAGGAAGACGGCGGTCTTGGGCAGGGTGCCGAGCAGGTTGAAGAGCAGGAAGCTGGCCGGCCGCATCCGCGCGACGCCGGCGGCGAAGAGCACGGCGAAGCCGGCGGCGTGGGTGAGCTTGCCGAAAAGCAGGAACTTCGCGCCTTCCACCCGGAATTTTCGGCGCAGGCGGACGAGGTTGCGCGGCGTCACCCCAAGGCGTTGGCGCAGCCTGAGCGGCAGGCTGTAGGGCGCATGGCGGCCGAGCAGGTAGAAGCCGAAGTCGCCGACGAGATCGGCGAGGACCAGAATGACGTAGGTGCGGACGAGCGGCATCACCCCGAGGCTGACCATCCAGCCGGCGAGGACGCTGACCACCGGTCCCTCGAGCACCGCGACCGGCGCGAGGATCAGGGTGCCGTGGTCGCGGAGCAGCGTGAGGATCTGCGCCTGGTCGATCATCCGGCGATCCTGGACTCGTCCTCGACCGCGGTCCCGCGCCATTCGAAGCCGCGCCGGAAGAAGGTGGCGAGCCAGAGGGCGGGCATCATCGCGTCGCGGACGGGAAGTGCGGCGATGTCGCGGGGGCCGCAGGGCCAGCCGGCGCGGCGCATCAGCCAGATTTCGGCGCCGTACCAGAGCGCGGCGAAGGCTGCGAGCCAGGCGAGGGGCGTGCCGGTCGCGGCAAGGGCGAGCGCGGCGCAGGCGAGGGCGAGGGTTGCGCCGTTGGCGATTTCGGCGAGGAAGATCAGGGGGAAGCCGTCGCGGCGAATCCGGCTCCAGCGTAGCTGGCGCTCCCAGACCTGGGCGATGCGCCGCCGCCCGATCGGCTGGCCGAAGGGGCGGGGGGGCAGGGTGACGGAGAGGCCCTCGGCCCGGACGAGTTTGGTGGCGCTGACGTCCTCGGCGATGTTGCCGGTGAGCGCGGCGAGTCCGCCGGCGCGGTCGAGCATCGCGCGGTTCCAGAACAGGGTCTTTCCCTGCGCGAACCCCTGTCCGAGGCTGGCGGCGGCGAACTGGAGCCGGGCCTGGTTGCTGTTGAGGAAGGCGCACTCGACGCTGGCGGCAAAGCCGGCGGGCCGGATGCCGATGGCGGGGCAGGAGACGAGGCCGGTGCCGGGGCCCCAGCTCGCGACCAGAGTCGCGAGGTAGTCGGGCGGCAGCAGGAGGTTGCTGTCGGTCATCACCACCCAGTCGGTCTCGGCGCGGGCCCAGCCCTTGGCGAGGTTGTCGAGCTTGGGATTGATGCTGCGGACGGCCTGGCCGGTGAGGATCTCGGCCGGGATTTCGGGGTGGGCGGCGACGAGGCGGCGCAGCAGCGGCAGGCAGGGGTCGTCGTCGTCCGGGGCGCAGAAGATCACGCGGTAGGCGGGGTAGGCCTGAGCGAAGGAGGTGGCGAGGGTCTCGTCGTCGAGCGGATCGCTGCCGCAGACCGGGCGGAGCAGGGTGACCGGGGGCTGGCCGATGTGGCGGGGCAGCCTTGCGGGCTGGCGGCGCTGCCGTCGCAGGTAGAGCGCGACCGTGGTCAGGTGGACGGCGAGCAGGGTCAGGGCGGTGACCCCGGAGAGCAAGGCGACGGCAGTCACGGCGAGAGGATCCCCCTCAGGGCGGCGAGGCGCGGCCGTCGCCAGGAGGATCGCGCCGCGACCGGTTCGGCGCGCAGGAGGCTGAGCTGGCCGTCGTGATCCTCGGCCAGCGCGGCGAAGCTGTCCAGCCAGTCACCGCAGTTGGCGTAGGTCGCGGCGTGGCGGGTGTGGAGGGCCGGGAGATGGAAGTGGCCGCAGATGACGCCGTCGAGCCCCCGGGTGCGGGCTTCCTCGACGAGGCGGCGCTCGAAGCCGCGCCGGGGGTAGAGGGCGGAGTTGAGGGCGCCGACGAGGACGGGCATCACGCCGCGGCCGGCGCCGATGCCGAGGCCGTGGACGAGGGTGGCGACGGCAAGGTCGAGGCGGCGGAGGCGTTCGTCGATCGCGGCGCCGAGGCGCTGGAGGCGCTCGTTGCCGAAGGGGCGGTAGTCGGCGTCGTCGCCGTGGGTGACGAGGTAGCGGCGGCCGTCGGCGGCTTCGTGGACGGCGCTGGCGAGGAGGGGGCGGTCGAGGCCGCACTGGCGGGGCCAGGCGTCGGGGTGGGGGTCGTGGTTGCCGCCGACGTAGATCACTTCGGCGCCTTCGGCGCGGCGGCGGTCGAGGTGGTCGATGACCTGACGTTCGGCCCGGCCCCAGCCGTTGCGTTCGACCTGCCAGCCGTCGAGGACGTCGCCGACGAGGTAGTAGCGTTCGGCGCGGTGGGTGGCGAGGAAGTCGAGGAGGAGGTCGGCGCGGGCGCCGCTGGCGCCGAGGTGGAGGTCGGAGAGAAAGAGGGTGCGGAGCGGGCTGGTGGGGGTGGGCGGGGCCGAGGGGATGCCCTGCTCGGGCGGGAGGTCCGGGCCGGGATTTGTCCGCGAGCGGGTGAGGAGGGTGCGGATCGGGGCGATGGCCGAGGAGAGCCGGTCCCGTCGCGTCGCTCGCCGGCTTTTCCGGCGGATCGCCTTCAGCCACCGCGTCCGGGCCCGGGCGGCGCGGCGGTCGGGGCGATCGCGCAGGGTGGCGGTCAGGGTGGTGAGGGACTTCGGCCACCGGGCCTTCGCAGACGGGTATCTCATGAAACAGCTCCTGCTCGCCGCCGCCTGCCTTGGCCCGGGGGGCGCGCTACCCTACGATGCCATCATGACCGCTACGCGTCGCCGGTCGCTTCCGGCGCCGCGGCCGGTCGGGAGGCTGGAGGTCGGGGCGGCTTCGTCGGAGCGGCTCGTTCATGACAATTGGGGTACTTCGCTAAACCGATGCTGCGCTGCACCAGCTTACCGTCGTCGCGAGCAAAAAGCGAGACGGCCCCTTCCCTGCCCCTCCCGCTGTTGCCGGAAAGCAAGCACGGCATGGCCGTCACGCCCGGCTTGAGGCGGCGCCAATCGCCGCGTAGGACTGGGGCACGACAGTTCCGGAACACCCCGGGCGGTCCGGAGAAGCGGCGAAAGCGGGAAGCGCGTTGGAAGACGGAGCGAGATGCAACGAAATGTCGCAGCGGCGGTCGGGACGGACGCCGCCCGCCGGGGACGCGACCAAGCGAGGATCCTTCTACTTTGGCAGGCCGGCACCGCCGATCGTGCCCTCCCCCGGACCCGTTTGACCCCATGGCACCGGAGACTGAGCGCGAACGCATTGCCTTGCTTGTGCTCGGGATGCATCGGAGCGGGACCTCGGCGACCGCCGGCCTCCTCGTGCACCTCGGCGCCGGCATGGCCCGCACTCCCATGGAGGCCGACGGCCAGAACCGCAACGATGATCATCACGATGTCGCCGTAGCCGACACCGCCGCCAGGAGACGGTCCCACGCCCGCCGCCCGCCAGCGCACGAACCGGTTGTAGAGCGTCGTGCGCGGGCCGTAAGGCACTTCGCGCCATGGGGCGCCGGTCCGAAACCGCCAGAGGATGCCGTTGATCACCCGTCGGTCGTCGACCCGAGGCACCCCACGCGGCTGTTCGGCAACAGCGGCTCGATGATCGCCCATTCCTCGTCGGACAGCTCGTGGCGGCGCATGAACCCTCCCCTTTCGGGAGATTGAATCAGAACGGCGGAAAAGAGGAATCCGTAGGGGACAGAGCCTAGGCTATTGGGAGTCGATGAAGCTCATGCGGCTTCACGACCGTCTGCTGTCGACGGCCGGCAGCGCCTGGGACGATTGGGGGCAGCTTGCACCGGATGCGCTCGGGGCCGCTGCGGGTGCCGAACTGGCTGAGGTCTTCAGCGACGAGTTCGGTGACGCTGCGCTCGTGGTCCTCAAGGACCCCCGAATCTGCCGCTTCGTGCCGGTGTGGCTCGATGTTCTGGACGAACTGGGCGTCGTGCCGAAGGCGATCATTACCTTTCGTCATCCCCTCGAGGTTGCTCAGTCGCTCCTGCACCGCGACGGCATTCCAAGGGAGAAGGCGCTGCTGCTCTGGTTGCGCCACTGTCTCGAGGCCGAGAGGGCGACGAGGGGAATTGCGCGCTGCCTGCTGCCCTACGCGGCCCTCCTGGCGGACTGGCGGGCCTGCGCCGACCGGCTGGCGTCGACCCTGGGGATCGAGTGGCCGACCCCCCCGCAGGGTGAGGCGCCGCCGGCAGGCGCGTTTGTCCAGTCAGGCCTGCGCCACCACGTTTTCGACGCCGACCCGTCCGGGGATCCCGACCTGGCGGCCTGGGTCGGCACGACCCTGGCCGCGCTCGAATCCCTCGCGCAAGGGGACAATCCGGCAGACCGGGCGAGGCTCGACTCTGTCAGGGCAGCGCTCGATGCGGCGGACGCGCTGTTCGGGGCGGTGGTCCGGCAGGAGCGAGGCGTGGCGAGCGCGGTTCGTGCGGAGGCGGATGGCGTTCGTGCGGAACTGGCTGCGGCCCGGAACGAGATCGCGACGGTCCAGGCCAGCGTCGCGGCGACTCGGCTGGAGGCCGACTTGGCACGGACGGAAGCCGCCGCGGCGCGGTTGGAAGCTGACGCGGCTCGGACGGAAAGCCAGTTGGCGCGAACGGAAACCACGGCGATCCGGGACGCGGCGGGCAGGGCTGAGGCGGATGGCGCCCGTCACGCAGAAGGGCTGCAGGCCCAGATTGCGGCGCTCCACGTGGAGCGGGAGGCGATCCTCGGCTCGACGTCGTGGCGGTTGACCGCGCCGCTGCGCGCGGCGGTGGATCGCCTGGGCGTTGGTCGGGGGCGGAGGAAGGGCCGGAAGGTCTGAGATGCGCCTTGAGGCCGTGCCGTCGACGGATTGTCACGCGTGCGGATCGGGTCAACCGCGCGTTTCCGCGCGCTCTATGAGATGTAGCGTGCAACGGGACGGGTGTGTGTCGCTCGTTGCGCGGGCCGGTCGCTAGGCGGGTGAAGCGAAGGGATAGGGCTCTCCGAGCAAGGATCGAACGGCCTTCTGGAAGGAGAGATTGCTGCCCTTGAGCGGCAGGTCGAGGAAGGCGCGGTAGTCGCGGGCGTCGGCAAAGATCCTGTTTCGGTTGAAGACGTTGTCTCTGAGGTAGTGGATCAGCACGGCCTCGGACAGTTCGTTCGGATAGGTCCTGTCGGCGCGCGGGTCGTTGGGAAAATTGAACCGGAACGGCAGGGACAAGGTGTTGATGCCGAGTTCCTGTATTGCCAGCGCGAGGGCGACCTGGCCGGCAAAGTACGGGACGGAGAGGTAGGGGACCACCTTGGGCCGCAGGGCGGTGTAGGCCGTCCGCAGGTCGGCCAGCACGGAGGTGGCGATCAGGATCACGCCGGCGTTGACGTAGAACGGGCAGCGGCGCGTGTCTTCCGGTGCGTGCGGGGGCATGAGGGAATGCTCGTGGTCCAGCCGGATCGGCCGGGTGAGCAGATCGGCGCCGAGCCGGTGCCAGTCCTCGACCGTCGAATGGCCGGCGCGCACGGGAAAGCCGAAATGGGTCATCACGCCGCCGACCGCATTCCGGGCGAAGACCTGATCGAGGGCGTCTTCGATGTTGCCCACGAGGAAGGTGTCGGCGTCGAGCAGGACGACAACGTCGATGTCGCCGGTGCCGACCGACAGGCGGCGTTCGGCCTGGGCGAGATAGCCGTCCTGCTCGAAACGAGGCGCCGACAGGATCTCGATGTCGATGTCGGTCAGCTGTGGAAGCCAGCGGTGCAGGGCGGGCCAGTCGGCCGGGCCGCCGAGAAAGCACCGGACCGTGGGCTTCCACCGGGTCCACGGGCGCGACAAGATCGAGGTCCGGAGGGCGGCGATCTGCGACAGGAAGGCCCCGTTCGGGCTGCCGGGGACGAGGAACTCAACGGCCGGCATCGGCCGCCCTTCTGCGCCGGCCGGCGAGGTCGCGCAGGGAGCGGGCGCTGGTGCTGGAGCTGCAGCGGCGCCTGTCCGGGCGGATGGGCGGGCAGTTCGTGGCGCTGGCGAATTCCGGGACTTCGGCGATCGTCGGCGCCGTGCTTGCGGTCGCGGGCCGCGCCCCGGCGGAGCGTCCGATCTGCCTGATGCCGGCCTATACGTTCATCGGGACGGTCTCGGCGGTCGAGCAGTGCGGGTACACGCCGCATTTCGTCGATGTGGACGAGGCGACCTGGATGGCTTGCCCCTCCGCGCTGGCCGACCACCCGCTTCTTGCGTCGGCCGGGCTGGTGCTGGTGGTCTCGGCGTTCGGGCGGACGGTGGAGCAGGCTCCGTGGGAGGCGTTCCGGGAGGCGACGGGGGTTCCGGTCGTGATCGACGGGGCCGCGATGATCGAGGCGCTGATGCGCGATCCCGGGGCCTGCATCGGCGAGGTGCCGGTCGCGTTGAGTTTTCATGCGACCAAGCCTTTCTCGACGGGGGAAGGGGGCGCCGTCGTGTGCGCCTCGGAAGCGGTGTGGACGGCGGCGATGCAGTCGCTCAACTTCGGCTACGACATCGACCGGGCGTCGAAGCGGCCGTCGATCAATGGCAAGATGAGCGAGTACCATGCGGCCGTCGGGGGCGCCGAGCTGGACGGATGGGACGTGAAGCTGGGGCGGTTTCACGAGGCGGCGCGGCGATTGCGCGCGCGAATGGCGGGCGACGGGTTGTGGACGGCGCCGGTGATCGGCGCGAACTACGCGCTGTTCCTCGGCGAGACGCCCGAGGTGGCGGAGCGGGGCTGCGAGGCGCTGTCGGCCAACCGGATCGGGTGGCGGCGGTGGTACGGGCTCGGCGGGCACAGCCATCCCTATACGGCGCGCTACGGCCGCGACCGCCTGGACGTGACGGAGCATCTCGTCCGGACCACCGTGGGCCTGCCGATGTCGGTGGATCTGTCGGAGGACGATGCGGGACGGATCGGCGCGGCGCTGTCGGGCTGTTGAATTGGGTCCGGTCTGGGCTGGGTGAGCGCAGGTTCACCCGCGTCGGGCCGCGGCTGGACTTCAAGCCGACGATCGCGACAATTCGGTACTGCAGGTCTCGCAGATCAAGGACGAGCAGGCGCTCGGGGGACGACTTGCCCCGCATGAAGATCAAAGCTGCGCCGCGGTCCGGGAAGGGACGCGGCGCTTCCGGATGACAGGGAGACGGCGGGCATGGCTCATATCGAACGCGGGGCGTTGCAGGATTTCGCGGCTGCCATGCTCGGTGCGGCCGGGATGGAGGCCGACAAGGCCGAGGCGACGGCGATGGTGCTGGTCGAGGGCGACATGATCGGCCACGACACGCACGGGGTCAGCCTGATCTCCTGGTACATCGACGCGCTCGCGCAGGGGTCGATGGCCGGGGCGGGCAGTTACGAGGTGTTGAGCGATCGCGGCGCGACCTTCGTCTGGGATGGCAGGAAGCTGCCGGGGGCGTGGCTGTTCACCGAGGCGCTGGATCTGGCCTGCGAGCGGGCCGCCGAGTACGGCGTCGTCACCGCGGCGATCCGCAACTGCCACCACACCTGCGCGCTGTCGGCCTACATGCGGCGGGTGACCGAGCGCGGACTGATCGTGCAGATTTCGGTGTCGAATCCCGGGGCATCGCGGGTGGCGCCCTTCGGCGGCACCGTGCCGCTGCTTACCCCGAACCCGGTCGCGGCCGGCTTTCCGACCCGCTCGGATCCGGTGATGATCGACGTGTCGTGCTCGATCACCACCACGACGATGACCCAGCAGCTCGCCGCCAAGGGCGAGCGCTATCCCGAGGCCTGGGCGCTGACTGCGGCGGGCGAGCCCACCGATGATCCGCGCGAGGTCACCGAGAAGGGCGGCACGATGATGCCGCTGGGCGGGGCGCTGAAGGGGCACAAGGGCTTCGGGCTGGCGCTGATGGTCGAGCTGCTCGGGCAGGGGCTGTCGGGCAAGGGCCGCGCGACGGTGGAGCCGGGTGAGTTCGCGCAGTCGGCCTTCCTGCAGGTGATCGATCCGGCGGCGTTCTGCGGGCTCGACGCCTTCACCGAGCAGTCGGAGTTCATTGCCGAGGCCTGCCGGAGCAACCCGCCGGCGCCCGGCGTTCGCAAGGTGCGGGTTCCCGGCGATTCCGCCGCGCAGAAGCGGCGGGGGGCGCTGGCTGACGGCGTGGCGATCAGCGACGAACTGGCGGCCAAGCTCGCCCGCGCCGCCGCACGCGTCGGCGTGGCGGTGCCGGCCGGGCTGACCGTCGCCGCCTGACTTCGGGGCGGCTGATCCTCCGGGGCCGGGGTACTGGAGGCCGTGCGGTCGCACGCATGCGCACGCGTGCGATGTTAGGTCAGTGATCTGAGCGAATCTCGTGGTTAATGCGTCGGCTCATTGGCACGGTGCAGTGTCGATACTGCGGGTTAGCTGGGACGACAGGTGCGGGAATGTGGGCGGTCCTTGCAGGTGTTGTCGGTGACAAGATCGTCCGGCGTTCGGCTGGCGCATCCTTGTGCTCGGTCGTCCCCGGCCGACGGGCCGATGATCGCAAACCTGCGCGACGCTCGCCGCCGCGCAGGATGCCGACAGCCCGGGTGCGCTTCGGCACGCTGACCGGGAGCCGACGCTGCATGGGGCTTATGCGCGGCAGCTCGGGGCGGCGGCGAGCGGGCTCATCGCCTTCACCCGCACCGAGGCGTCGGACTACGAGGCAGGGGACGGGCAGGAGGTCGAGGCGGCGGACAGCCAGCGGTCGAGCCTCGCCAAGCTCGCCATCCCGGCGAAGGACGGGCCGGCGCGGGCTCGTCGAGAGTGCTGTGGTCGGGGCGACAGGATTCGAACCTGCGACCTGCGGTACCCAAAACCGCCGCGCTACCAGGCTGCGCCACACCCCGATGGCGACGCTCTAGCGCAGCGGCGGGCGTGACGGAAGCGGAAAGGCGGTCAGGGGCAGGGCCAGGCGGCGGTGGACTGGTCGAGCGACGGGGTGCGGATGACCGCGCCGGGCTCGATGCCGAGTTCGCGCGAGAGGCCGCCGTTGATCTCGAGCACGTAGCGGATGTCGTTGCCGCCGGGGATCGGGGTCTCGTCGTGCGGGGTGGCGTTGGTCTTGATCGCCTCGAGCCGGCCGCTGCCGTCGAAGAACAGCATGTCGAGGGGGATCAGGGTGTTGCGCATCCAGAAGGCCACCGGCTGCGGCGTGTCGTAGACGAAGATCATCCCGGAGAACTTCGGCATGGCCTTGCGGAACATCAGTCCCTGCGCCCGCTCGGCCTCGTCGTCGGCGACCTCGACGGTGAAGCGCAGGGTCGAGTCGGCGTCCTTGAGGTCGAGCGTTCCCGGCACGCAGGAGTCCGCGGCCGCGATCGTCGGCAGGAACAGGAGGGCAAGCGCGGCGAGGAGCCTATTCACCGGCCTCACCGGTCATCCGCATGCGGACGACGTAGTCCCAGCTGCGGACCTCGTAGACCATCGGGCCGCGCGGGCCGGCGGTCACTCGCACTGCGAGCACGTCGCCGGCGACGACCTCGCCGTATCCGTACTGGCGCAGGGTCTCCATGTGGAGGAAGACGTCCTCGGGACGGCCATAGATGTTGACGAAGCCGAAGCCCTTGACCCGGTCGAACCACTTGACCCGCGCCGGCTCCAGCGGGCCGGAGGCTTCGGTGCCCGGAACGAGTTCGACGGGAATCGCCCCCATCGCCCCCATCGGCTGCGGCGCGGTCGGCACTACGTCGAGAACCTCGACCGCCTGTCGTCCGCGATCCGTAACCTGAACTCTCAGGACGATTTCGGCGCCTTCGGCAACAGAAGTGAAGCCGAAGACCCTCAGCACATTGCCGTGCAACAGAATATCGCCATCGCCGTCTTCGCTGACGACAAAGCCATATCCCTTCGTGGTGTCAAACCATTTTACATGACCACGGACAATCATGTCGCGGAACTTTCCCAAACTCGCCGACGCGACGAGGCGCCGCTTTACACCCAACAGTTACACGGCGCCACAAAGAATGCAGGCTGACATCCTGCTCAATACCGTAGAGGTTTCGAGGGGCCAAGCAACCTGCAAATCGCCCACTCCCGCCCCTACCTGCCAGTGCACAACCTTCGATTGTTCCGCACTCGCTCTGAATAGGCGCGAAACGCGAACGATCTCGCCAACTGGACTATTGCACCGCGCGTTTTTGTTCAGCGATTCGTAACTGATCGGCCACGGCTATCGTCCCGTACCCGTTCGGCTCGCCCCTCCGGCACAAACCCGCGGCATCGCTAACACGGGCCAAGACGCGATTCCTAGGCCGAAATGCCGTTCGCGACGTTAAATTACGTGGTTACGGGCCAGCAGGCGAGGGGTTAGCTTCGGCACCGGGAGGACGGGCCGGATGCCTTCGACCGTGGCCGCAACGGACCTGCAGAGAATCGTCGACGAGATCCACGCCGCGCTGGCACCGCGGTTCGGGGCGGGCAAGGTCGCGGACTACATCCCCCAGCTCGCCCACGTCGACCCGAAGGGATTCGGCCTCGCGGTGGTGACTCTCGACGGCCGCGTCCACCAGGCCGGTGATGCCGGGCTGCCCTTTTCGATCCAGAGCATCTCCAAGGTCTTCCTGCTGACCCTCGCGCTCGGGCGGCTCGGCGAGAGCCTGTGGACGCACGTTGGACGCGAGCCCTCGGGAACGGCGTTCAACTCGATCGTCCAGCTCGAGGCCGAGCACGGGCGGCCGCGCAATCCCTTCATCAACGCAGGGGCGATCGTCGTCACCGACCTCGTGCTCGCCGGGCACTCGCCACGCGAGGCAATCGGCGAGATTCTCCGCTTCGTCCGCTTCCTCGCCGACGACGACAGCATCGCGATCGACGCCGCCGTGGCGCGCTCGGAGGTGGCAACAGGCGCACGCAACTACGCCCTCGCCCAGTTCATGCGTTCGTTCGACCGGCTGACGCATCCGGTCGACCAGGTGCTCGGGGTCTATTTCCACCACTGCGCCATCGCGATGAGCTGCACGCAACTCGCCCGCGCCGGTCTGTTCCTCGCCAGTGGCGGCCGGAGCCCGGTCAGCGGGAATTCGGTGGTTTCGGCGGCGCGGGCCCGGCGCATCAACGCGGTGATGCTGACCTGCGGGCACTACGACGCGTCCGGCGACTTCGCCTATCGCGTCGGCCTGCCGGGCAAGAGCGGGGTCGGCGGCGGCATCCTTGCCATCGCCCCGGGCCTTGCGTCGATCTGCGTGTGGTCACCCGGGCTCGATGCCAGCGGCAATTCGCTGCTCGGGGCCCGGGCGCTCGAGATGCTGGCGCAGAAGACCGGTTGGTCGGTGTTCGGGGCGTGACCGCACGCCCCTACTTCGCCAGCCGCGGTGTCAGCTTCGGCCGCGGATGGCCCCGACGATGGCAAGAAGGACAATCGAGCCGATGATCGCCACCACCAGCGCGCCGATCAACCCCGTGGAGGTCAGCCCGAGCAGACTGAAGATGAAGGCACCGAGATAGGCGCCGATTACCCCGACGACGAGATTAATCACGAGGCCGTGGCTGCGGCTCATCACCTTTTCCGCGACCCAGCCCGCGATGAGACCGACGATCAGAAAGCTCAGCCAGCCAAGTCCGCTCATGTTCCACTCCTGTGCACTGCGCAAGGCACGCGCCCCCCGCTCCCCTACGGTAACGCGCGAAACCCCGCCGGGTTCAATCACGGCTGGGTGAAAGTGTCAGGGACTGAGGCGCACCACCGACCACGGGGCGCCGGGGTGCGCCCTTGTCCAGCGGAAGCGGTCGTGCAGCCGGTGGGCGCCGTCGGCCCAGAACTCGATCTCGACCGGCGCGATGCGGTAGCCGCCCCAGAACGGCGGGCGGTCGGGGTCGAGCCCCTTGGTGAGCGTCACCTTCGCGACCTCGGCCATCAGCGTGCCGCGGCTGGCGAGCGGCCGCGACTGCGCCGAGGCCCAGGCCCCGAGGCGGCTCGGCAGGCTCCGCGAGCGGTAGTAGGCGTCGGCCTGCGGCCCCTCCTCGCGCGTGACGGTGCCGCGGGCGCGGATCTGCCGGCGCAGGCTCTTCCAGTGCAGGACGAAGGCCGCCTTGCCGGCCGCCTCGATCTCGCCGGCCTTGGCGCTCTCGTAGTTGGTGTAGAAGACGAAGGCGTCGGCCTCGATCTCCTTCAGGAGAACCATCCGGGCGTTTGGCATACCGCTCTGGTCGACGGTGGCGAGCGCCATGGCGTTCGGGTCGTTGGGCTCGGTCTTTACCGCCTCGGCGAGCCAGCCCTGCGCGATGGCGAAGGGGTCGTCCCCGGCGAAGAGACCCTCGCGGTCGGCCACCCGGGTCAGGCCGCCGGCCGGGTCGCGGCCATCGCGGGACGGGCGGCGAAACGCGCCTCCCAGGCCGCCAGCGCCGGACGCCCGGCGCGCCAGTCGCGGGCGGCGAGGCGGAAGTCGAGGTAGCCGAGCGCGCAGCCGACGGCGATCTGTCCGGCATCGAGCGGCCCGGCGAGGTGGGCGATCCAGCGGTCCTCGAGCGCGTCGAGCGCCCGCACGAGCTTGCCCCACTGGCCTTCGACCCAGTCCGGGAAGCGCAGGTCTTCCGGCCGGACGCGCTCCTCGTAGACCATGAGCAGCGCGGCATCCATCATGCCGTCGCCGGTTGCCTCGAGGGTCAGCGTCTCCCAGAGGCGCGGCGCCTCGGGATAGAGCCCGGCATCGGCGACCTGGTCGAGATAGCGGCAGATGACGCGGCTGTCGTAGAGGGCCGGTCCGTCCTCGCGTTCCAGCACCGGCAGCTTGCCGAGCGGATTGTGGGAGACCGGCATCGTCCCGGGGGCGACCGGCGTCCCGGAGGCGGCGACCAGCTCGACGCCGGGCAGCAGCCCGGTCTCGTGCAGGATCACCGAAACCTTGCGCGCGAAGGGCGAGGTCGGCGAGGTGAAGAGCCGCATCACGCGACGCGCCGCAGGCGGACGCGGCCGAGGCCGGAGGCATCGACCTCGAGCGCGCCCTTGGGCAGGCGGAACACCCGGCGGAAGCGGGCGGCGCCGTGGACGGCGCGCTCGGCCTCGGCGCTGTGGCTGTGGCCGCTCACGCCGCGGGGGAGGTCGTCGAGGACGCGCTCCTGCGCGAGGTCCTTGGGGTCCGAGGTGCGGCGCGACGCGTAGAGCGCCACCGCCGCGACCGCGCCGATGCGCAGCGCCGTCCAGGCGAGGGGGGTGAGGGCGAAAACGGGCAAGGGCCTTCCTCCGGGCAGTCGCGGTACGGGCCGGGCAGGCAGGCTCGGCACCACGCTTCGGAACATAGGAAGTCTCTGCCACGGGCGCAAATGCTCGACGCTGCGGTCTTCGCCGCGGCGACGGGCTCCGATAGCGTCCGGAGGCCGTGCCGTCGCACGGTTTGCACGCTTGCGCACGCGTGCGCAGAGGATCATATCCTTGATATTACGCCATATTCGTCGGCGCGTTAACCTCCGCTTCATTCAGGTTAACGGCCAAAGGACCGGGTGTGGTAGGTTCGGCGGCGGTCGGTCAGACCGCCGCTTCGGCGAGCAGGTTGTTCAGGTCGAGGCGCCGCGTCACCATCGCAAGGGTGCCCTCGGCGTCGCGCGGCCATTGCGCGGGCTCGCGGTCCCAGTAGAGCTCGACGCCGTTGCCGTCGGGATCGCGCAGGTAGAGCGCCTCCGAAACCCCGTGGTCCGAGGCGCCGTCGAGGTCGATCCCGGCGGCGATCAGGCGGCGGAGGGCGTCGGCGAGGTCGGCGCGGGTGGGATAGAGGATCGCCGTGTGATAGAGGCCGGTGTGACCCGCCGGCGGCGGCGTGCCCCCGAGGCTCTCCCAGGTATTGAGGCCGATGTGATGATGGTAGCCGCCGGCCGACAGGAAGGCAGCCTGGTCGCCGAACTTCTGCTGGAGCTCGAAGCCGAGCACGCCGGAGTAGAAGGCGATCGCGCGGTCGAGGTTGGCGACCTTGAGATGGACATGGCCGATACGCGCGCCGGCCGCGACGGGAGTGGCCATGGTGGCCTCCTTGGTTGTTGACAAGGCCAAGATAGTCCAAGCGATGACGCCGGATAATCACGCATCTTGGAAACGACCGGTTTCGGTCGGCGCACCGCGCCGAGCGCCGCAGGGCAGGCGATGACCGCGCCCGTGACCATCGAGCGCCTCGGCCGCGACGGCGACGGGCTGGTCGGCGGCCACGCCATCCCGTTCGCGCTGCCCGGCGAGGTCTGGGACGTCGGTGCCGAGCCGCCGGTGCGTCTGAGCGACTCGCCCGACCGCGTCGTTCCGCCCTGCCCGCACTTCGGGGTCTGCGGCGGCTGCGCGCTGCAGCACGCCAGCGACGGCTTCGTTGCGGCGTGGAAGCGCGAGACCATCGTCCGTGCCCTCGCCGCCCGTGGCCTGGCCGCCGAGGTCCGCGCGACGCTGACGTCCCCTGCCGGCTCGCGCCGCCGCGCAGTGCTTGCCGGCCGGCGCACCCGCAAGGGCACCCTGGTCGGCTTTCATGCCCGGCGCTCGGAGGCCGTCGTCGACATCGCGGGCTGTCTCGTCCTCCGCCCGGAGATCCTCGCGGCAGGCCCGACGCTGGCGGCCCTGGTCGCCGCCGGGGCGAGCCGGAGTTCCTCGCTGCGACTGACGGTCACGTCCGGTCCGAGCGGTCTCGACATCGACGTCGGCGGCGGCCGGCCCCTCGATGGGCCGCTCCGCGCCGAGGCTGCCGCCATCGCGGCAGCGGGGGATCTCGCCCGCCTGTCGTGGGACGGCGAGCCCGTCGCCATCGCCCGCCCGCCCTTCCAGCCGATGGGCACCGCCCACGTGGTCCCGCCCCCCACCGCCTTCCTGCAGGCGACCGCCGAAGCCGAGGCGGCGCTGATCGCCGCCGTCGACGAGGCGACAGCTGGGGCGCGCCGCGTCGCCGACCTCTTCTCCGGCTGCGGCACCTTCACCCTGCCCCTCGCCGCCCGCGCCGACGTCCTCGCCGTCGAGGGCGACGCCGCGATGACCGCCACGCTCGGCGCCGCCGCCCGCGCGACTCCCGGTCTCCGCCGCGTCGTGACGGCGACCCGCGACCTCTTCCGCCGCCCGCTGCTGGCGCAGGAACTCGCCGGGCTCGACGCCGTGGTCATCGACCCGCCGCGCGCCGGCGCCGAGGCCCAGAGCCGGGCGCTCGCCGCCTCGGCCGTCCCGCGGATCGCCGCGGTCTCCTGCGACCCGGCGACCTTCGCCCGCGACGCGGCGATCCTCGTTGCCGGCGGCTACCGCCTCGACTGGGTCCAGCCCGTCGACCAGTTCCGCTGGTCCGGCCACGTCGAACTCGTGGCGCTGTTCCGCCGCTGAGGCGAGATCGACCCGCACGCAGCGGGCCTCGGGCCCCGACCGTCAGCCGACGCGAACGTGGCGCGTCAGCTGGCCGTTGCTCTCCCAATAGGTGTGCTTGCCGGCGATCCATGGGTCGTCCATCGCCGGCTGGATATTGCCGCTGGTGTCGATCGCCCGCGAGGTGACGGTATGCTCGCCGGGCGTCGGCGCCGGCCAGTCGAGCGACCAGATCTTCCAGGCGAACTCGGCCTCGTCGGTGCGGTCGATGGTCGCCGGCTGCCACGGCCCGTCATCGATCTTCACCTCGACCCGGTCGATCGGCGCCCCCCAGGCGGCACCGATGATCTGATAGGCATCGCCGACATGGGTGACCTTGGCCGGTGCCGACTTGAGCCGCGCCCGTCCGACCGAGGTTTCGACCCACTCGGTCTCGCCGTCATGCTCCTCTTCGCGGATGGTCACGTAGTTGCGCCCCATCAGCAGGCTTTCCAGCCGACGGTCGCGGACCTCGATGCGCTTCAGCCATTTCGCATTGGCGATGCCGTACCAGCCCGGAGCGATCAGTCGGAGCGGGAAGCCGTTCGCCTGCCGGCAACGGAACGCCGTTCATCTCGTAGGCCAGGATGTTGTTCGGGTGCCATCGCGTCTTCGAGCGACATGCCCCGCTGGAAGTTCTGGGTGAACTTGACGTCGCGGATATCGTCGATGAAGCTCGATCTCGCCGGCATCGGTGCCCATGAAGACCACCTCGATGCCGCCATCCAGCACGCCCGCCTCCTTGAGGATCGGAGCAAGCGGCGTCCCGGCCCAGCGGGCGTTGCCGATGCCGCCGTGGAAGAACGGCAGGCCGTGGTTGCCCGAGCATTCGACGGTGAAGGTGACCTCCTGCCGCGGCATCGCCTTGATGTCGGCGAGGGTCAGGACCAGCGGCTTGCCGACCAGGCCGTCGATGGTCAGCTTCCAGGTGCTGGCGTCGATGGTCGGCCGATTGAAATGCGCGACCGTGAAGAATTTCTCGTTGGGCGTGATCCAGGAATCGAGATCCGCCCAGACGGTGAAGCGACTCCCCGACGCCGGCGACCGTCCTCCCTCGTGACGTTGATCCGGAGCAGGTATTTGGGCGCATCGAAGCGTTGGATCGGGCCGAAGGTTCCCACGGGTTCGCCGCCTTGCGGGCCCATGTCCTTGGGTCCGAGGGTCAGCAGCCACACCTTTCCGCCCGCTTCGGCCGGAACGCCGGTTTCGGTCGCCGCTGCCTTGGCTTGCTCGATCGTGGCGAAGGTCTCCACGTGCCAGAAGAGGTCGCCGTCGGGCAGCGCCGCCAGCGGTTTTTCGGCCACCGGCTCGACGACGAACTTGGGCTGGTCCTGGGCGGCGGTCCCGGAGGCCGCCAGCGCGAGCGCCAGTCCGAGCAGTCCCGACGCGACGAGGCCAGAGGGGGGAAGTTTGCAAGCGGCCATCTCAACTCTCCCAGACGAATAAGGGGTGCGAATGCCTTGAGCCTTGCGAGGATAGCGGAAAGCGCCGGTGGCCCTTGTCATCCGTTCCGGTGACAGGCGCGAAAGAAGCCCGAACAAACGAGTGGAAATCAGGCCAGCGGCAAGGCGACGCTGAGCAGGGCGCAGACCAGCGTCGTCTGGCTGCTCGCGCCGGTCTTCTCGAACATGCGGCGCAGCTGGGTCCGTGCCGTGTTGATGCTGATCCCGAGCCCGCGCGCGGCGTCGACGAGGCTGTCTCCGCCGACGATCAGCCCCGCCAGCCGCATCTGTGCGGGCGTGATGCGGTAGAGGAGCGCGGCGGCGGCGAGGCGCTGCTGGGTCGCCTGCTGGTCGTTGAAGGAGACGAGGACCTGACCGCCCTCGGCGATGACCCAGCAGATTTCGTGGCGGGCGTCGTTGGGGTCCCCGAGAATGAGCGGCAGGGCGCCGTATCTAGCCGGCGCGACCGCCTGTCCGACCTGCCGCCGGGCGTAGCGCCTGAGCCCCGCGGCCCACTGGATCGACGCCTGGAGCTGCTTGTCGCTGGCCCGGTCCCGCGCCCGCAGCCGGCCGCCGCTCACGAGCAGCGCCGGGTGATGCTTGAGCTCCTCCGCCGCCGCGCCGTTCATCCAGACGACGGTCGAGGCTTCGTCGACCCGGAGCAGCGGATGGTCGGCGTACTCCACCGGCGAGCCGATCATGAAGCTGGCGGCGATCCGCCACCGGCCGTCGTGCCGTTCCATGATCCGCACTTCCTGCTGCCGCCCGGGCACGTCGAACGGGTCGCCGGTCGTGGGGGCGACTTGCTCGAAGGTGACCCATGCCATGTCGTGGTCGACGCGGACGTTCAGGTTCTCGCGGCGGACCTGCCCGGCCGAGCGGTTGGGCATCGGGAATTCGGCCATGCTCGCCTTCATCGCGGCGGCTTCGCGCTCCCAGCCGGAATTGGCGAGCACGCCGCAGCGGGCGAACCAGGCGATGCGGCGGATGTAGGGGGCGTGGACCCAACATTCGGACCAGCTGGCGTGGTCCTTGTCGAAATAGGCCGCCGTCTCGGCTTCGATGACGCGAAGAATTGCCGCTTGGTCAGCATCCCGGTGGGCGTTCACGCGGCATCCGATCAATGAAAAACTTTGACCCGTCGAAGCGCACGCAAGAATAGGCTCAAATCGACCTTAAAGTCAAGGTCGGGGCTTGCTTGGAAGCTGGCCGGAGGGATGGGACGCCTTGCCTTGCGGGCACCGTGGACCGGCGCCCGCAGGGCGGTGGCGCCGTTACTTCTTGGGGAAGAGGAGCGTCGCCATCAGCCGGAAGCCCCAGCCTTCGGGGCCGTAGTCGGGGGCGTCGGCCCAGTAGCGGACGCCGGCGCCGAACTGCACGCGCTGCTCGCCGATCTTCACCACCTGCGCGACCATGGCGTTGATCGGGATCGACCACTGCTCGGCGTCCCAGTCGTAGGTCGATTCGGAGTTGAGCGTGAAGGAGGTCGCCTTCGGCGTCGTGTAGCTGACGAAGGGCTGCAGGAAGGTCTGGTTGATATCGCCGTCGTTGCTGTTCCCGGTCAGCGACCAGATGTGGTTGACCAGCGCACCGTAGGTCACGTGGCCGGTCTGCTTGAGCGCGACGCCGGTGAGGCCGGCGCCCCACTGATGCGTCGAGATCCCGTCGGTCGCGGTTGGCAGCAGGAAGACCGGGCCGACGCCCCAGATCAGCCCGCTGGCGGTCGGCTTCTTCGGCGAGAAGAAGAGGCTCTGCGTCGTCGCTCCGAGCCCGAACTGCGAGCCCTCGCCGGGGATGATCCCGTCCTGGCTCACGATCGGCAGGATCGTCCGCGAGATCAGGTTCCACTCCGGGCTGATCGAGATCGGGATGACCGGCTGGATGTTGAGGTAGGTCTGATGCCCATCCCCGTCCACGCCCATCCCGTCGTTGTAGTTGAGCTGGAAGGGCACGCTGATCAGGCTGGCGACCGGGTTCGCGAGCTGCTTGGCAAGCTCGGCCGAGTCATCGGACTGCGCATGGGCCGCCGGCGCGACGGCGAGGGCTGCGAGAATGGCGGCCAGGCGTATCCGTGTCATGGGGTTCTCCGTGTCGGTGTCGGGCCAGTGTGCACGATCTACGCGACCGGGCGCCACGGGAAAACTACGGGGTCGGGCCGATTCGGCCGCCCGTGGTCACCGACCTGTCCGCGCTGCAGCAGGACATGGTCGAGCAGCACGCAGGCCATCATCGCCTCGCCCACCGGCACCGCGCGGATGCCGACGCAAGGGTCGTGGCGCCCCTTGGTGATGATCTCGGTCTCCTCGCCGGTCGCGGTGATCGTCCGCCGCGGTGTCAGGATCGAGCTGGTCGGCTTCACCGCGAAGCGCACGACGACGTCCTGCCCCGAGGAAATCCCGCCGAGGATGCCGCCCGCATGGTTCGAGCCGAAGCGCGGGCCATCGTTGCCCATGAAGATCTCGTCGGCGTTCTCCTTGCCGCTCAGCGCCGCGGCCGCGAAGCCATCGCCGATCTCGACGCCCTTGACGGCGTTGATCGTCATCATCGCCCCGGCGAGGTCGCTGTCGAGCTTGGTGTAGACCGGCGACCCGAGGCCGGCGGGCACGCCGTCGGCCACGACTTCGACCACCGCTCCGACCGAATTCCCCGCCTTGCGCAGCGCGTCGAGTTCGTGGCCCCAGGCGGTCGCCGTGGCCGCATCGGGGCACCAGAAGGGATTGCGCGGCACCTCGTCCCAGTCCCACGCGCCCCGGTCGATGCCATGGGCGCCCATCTGGACCAGCGCACCCCGGACCCGCGCCTTGGGCACCAGCACCGCCAGCGCCGCCCGCGCCACGCCACCGGCCGCCACCCGCGCGGCGGTCTCGCGCGCCGACGACCGCCCGCCGCCGCGGTAGTCGCGGATGCCGTATTTCAGGTGGTAGGTCAGGTCGGCGTGGCCCGGCCGGAACTTCTGCGCGATCTCGCCATAGTCCTTCGACCGCTGGTCGGTGTTGCGGATCATCAGCGAGATCGGCGTGCCGGTGGTGCTGCCCCTCGAACGTCCCGGAGAGGATCTCGACCGCGTCGGCCTCCTGCCGCTGGGTGGTGAAGCGGTTCTGCCCCGGCCGCCGGGCGTCGAGCCAGGGCTGGATGTCGGCCTCGGTCAGCGGGATGCCGGGCGGGCAGCCGTCGACGACGCAGCCGAGCGCCGGCCCGTGGCTCTCGCCCCAGGTGGTGACGCGGAAAAGGTGTCCGAAGCTGTTGAACATGGGGTGTCTCCCTCGGCGCCGTCCTAGCCCAGCGTCGCAGCTATTGAAATCCCCGCCCGCGGGCGCAAGCTTTGTCCGACAGGAAGGAGGCGCTCCCATGTGCCGCAACATCCGCCCGCTCTTCAACTTCGAGCCGCCGGCGACCGACGACGAGATCCGTGCCGCCGCCCTCCAGTTCGTCCGCAAGATCTCGGGCTTCCAGAAGCCTTCCGCCGCCAACGCCGCCGCCTTCGACCGCGCCGTCGACGACGTGGCGCACACCGCCCGCGTGATGCTCGCCTCGATGGTCACAGCGGCCGAGCCGCGCGACCGCGAGATCGAGGCCGACAAGGCCCGCGAACGCTCCCGGCTGCGGTTCGCCCGGTAGGCGCGTTCACCTCCCGGCCTGCCAGACTCCAGGCCGCTTAAAACCGCGTGACCTTTTCGCGGCGCGTCATAAAATGATGCGGTGCGAAACAGGGGGCGGGCATGAAGACGGCGATCCGGGCGGAGGTGGCCGCGGCGATGATCCCCGACGGTGCGACGGTCCTCATCGGCGGCTTCATGGGGGTCGGGACCCCGAACCGCCTGATCGACGCGATGGTCGCCCGGGGCGTCCGCGGCCTCACCGTCATCGCCAACGACACCGCGATGCCGGGCCGCGGCATCGGCAAGCTGATCCGGGCCGGCGCGGTCGCCCGCCTCGTCGCCTCGCACATCGGGCTGAACCCGGAGACGCAGGCCAAGATGATCGCCGGCGAGATCGAGGTAACGCTGGTGCCGCAGGGCACGCTGGTCGAGTGCATCCGGGCGGGCGGGTGTCGGGCTCGGCGGGGTGCTGACCGCCACCGGCCTCGGCACCACGGTCGAGGAGGGCAAGCAGGTCATCGAGATCGACGGCAAGCGTTTCCTGCTGGAGAAGCCGATCCGCGGGGAATTCGCGCTGATCGCCGCGCGGCAGGCCGACTACCTCGGCAACCTCCAGTATTCGCTGACCGCGCACAACTTCAACCCGATCATGGCGCTCGCCGCCGACGTCGTCATCGCCGAGCCCGACCTGATCGTGCCGGTCGGGGTGATCCCGCCCGAACTCGGTCAAGACGCCGGGTATCCTCGTCGACCACCTGCTGGAGCGCGCCGCCTGATGGACGCGAAGGAAGTCATCGCCCGCCGCGTCGCCCGCGAGATCGCGCCCGGAATGCTGGTCAACCTCGGCATCGGCCTGCCGAGCCTCGTCGCCAACTTCCTGCCCCGCGACTCGGGCGTGTTCTTCCAGGCGGAGAACGGCGTCATCGGCCTCGGCGCCCGGCCGCCCGAGGGCATGGAGGACCCGAACCTGACCGACGCCGGCGGCGGTTTCGTCACCGCCGTCCCCGGCGCCGCCTCGATCGACAGCGCGATGAGCTTCGGGATCATCCGCGGCGGGCACCTCGACATGACCGTGCTCGGCGGGCTGCAGGTCGACGAGCGCGGCTATCTCGCCAACTGGATGGTGCCGGGCCAGATGGTCCCCGGCATGGGGGGCGCCATGGACCTCGTCGCCGGCGCCCGGCGGGTGATCGTCGCCATGGTCCATACCGCGAAGGGCGAGCCGAAGATCGTCCCGGTCTGCACCCTGCCCCTGACCGCCGTCCGCCGGGTCAGCCTGCTCGTCACCGAGCTTGCGGTGATCGAGCCGACCGACGCCGGCCTCGTCCTGCGCGAGCGCGGCCCCGGCGTCAGCGTCGCGCAGGTTCTCGCCGCCACCTCGGCGACGCTGATCGTGCCGGACGAGGTGCCGGAGATGCCGGGATGACCGGGCGGTCGTAGCGAAAGGGGTGGGCGAAGCCGGCGCGCGGCGCCGGTTGCCTCAGTGCAGCGGGCGCCTCAGTGCAGGGGGCGGCGGCCGTCGCTGCGGTTGACGCCCATCGCCTCGAGTTCGCGCCACGCCTCGGCGGCGGCGTTCTCGCCCTCCGAGCGGTGGATGAACCGGGCCAGCGGCGTCACCCCGTCGGCGAAGCCGGCGGCGGCCATCGGGCTTTCGAACCGCCCGAGCCGCAGCTCGACCGACTCGGCGTCGACTTCGGCGAGGGCGGAGCCCCGGGCGCTGCGATCTTCGCCGACGACGACCACCACCGGACGGAGCCGCCGTCCCGGCCCGACGACCAGCACGCTCTCGAAGATCCAGGTGCAGGCCTCGGCGCCGAGTGCGGTCGCCATCAGTTGCGCCTTGGCGAGCAGCGCCGCCTGCCCCTCGTTTTCGGACAGGTCGAGGCGCAAGACCGCCTCGCCGCCCGGCCCGGAGAAGTAGAGCATCGGGGCGAGGCTGCCTTCCGCGCGCAGATGTTGCTCCGCGAGACTGAAGGCGTTGGTAAACATTCTTTCGAGGACCGACATACTCATGACACAAGCCTTCGTCAGTATCCTGATGCAGATGGTGCGAGCCGGCCGGCCTTGCGGCAAGATGCCTGTGTCCTCGCTGCCACTTTTGTCTTGATGCGATGCAACGATGTCACAGTTCTCGCTTGTCGAACGCTAACCGCCCAGAATTGACCGCGATTCGCGGCCCGAGTATCGCGCGAAGCTGTGAGTTGCAGATCAATCACGGCGACGTCATATTGCGCGCAGTCAATCAAGCCCTTCCATGGAGGCAGAAATGAACCGCGGCGACGGGACACCCGACCGCCTTCTCGACCGTCGCTCGTTCGGGCGCCTTGCCCTCGGCGGTCTCGCCGGTGCAGCGGCGGCTTCGGTCGCCGGTGCCGCAATGGCGGCGACCGAGGAGGATGCCCTCCACGACTACGTGACGGACTCCCAGGATTCGATGCAGTTGACGCGCCGGATCTCGGGGCTGCACACGCAGCGCTGGCAGGACCACTTCAGCTCGATCAGCCAGGACGCGATCTACGTCAACATCGACGACCGGGTGCTGCACTACTGGGGCTCGGACGGCTTCTACCGGATCTATCCGACCTCGGTGCCGCTGACCGACGAGATGACCCGGCGCGGACGCACGACGATCACCCTCAAGCGGCCCGATCCCGACTGGCGGCCGACCGAAGCGATGCTGAAGCGACGGCCCGACCTGCCGACCTACGAGCCGCCGGGGCCGGACAACCCCCTCGGCGTGCGGGCGCTCAACCTCGGCTGGCCGGCCTACCGCATCCACGGCACCAACGACATCCGCAAGATCGGACGCCAGTCGTCGTCGGGCTGCGTCGGGCTGTTCAACGAGCATATCATCGAGGTCTACAACCGCGCCCAGATCGGGACGCCGGTCCTCCTCGTCTGATCCCGGAGCAGGAGGCCGCCTCACCGGGCCTCCTGCCCAATTTTTCCACTTGACGTCGAACCTCGCGGCCCTTCGCACCTGCAGCACAGCTCGGAGCCGGAAAAGCGCGGGACTCAACGGAGTCGTGTCGCGCGGCCTCTCCGGCCGACGCTCGCCCCTGGGGTTAAACGATTGCGCCGGCTTTCACGTGATTCGTGCGAAAAGCAGGCATCCTCGTCATCGACGCCGGTCCCGTCAGCGGTGTTGCCAATTTGACAACACCTGTGATTTACTGGAATGCGCCGCTTTCGCTGATTGAATCCACGAGGGAAAGTTGGTTAGTGTCTAGGCATTAGCTTGTCCGCTCGCAGGTCCGGGCGAGCTAGCAGTATCGCAGACCCGCACTCTCTGAGGAGGATAACAATGAAACTTATCGTTAGCACTGCGGTGGCTCTCGTGCTGGCTGGCCAGGCCTTCGCGGGCAACCTGGTGTTCGAAGCTCCGGCGGAGCCGGTCGTTGTCGCTGAGCCGGCCCCGATGGGCGGTTCGAATGCTGCCTGGATCATCCCGGTGATCGGTCTCGCCGCGATCGCCTACGCGATCTCGAACGACGACAACAACGACAATTCGAACTGAGACCTTCCTGGAGCCGCAGCACGCTGCGGCACCAACCAGAATAGACTTAAGGGGCATCGCCGAACGGCGCTGCCCCTTTCGTTTGCCGATTGGTCTGGCGAGGGCGCCGGCGCAAGGGCCGGCCCGGGATCAGGGGGTGTAGGGTTCGAGAATTTGCAGGTCGAGCAGGTCCATCTTCGGCCCCACCCACTGAAGGCTGCGCCAGACGGTGCCTGACGCATCGACGAAATGCAGGTTCTCGAATTGCCCGGTCGGGCCGGTGCAGGTCTCGCTGATCTGCACACCCTGGTATCGGATCTGCATGATGGTCATCTCGGCCGCCACCCCGGGCTCGAACGTGCAGTCGAACGTCACGATCTGGCCCTGCGGACCCTCGCCGGGCAGCTCGTACGACCGCTTGACACGCGACGGCCAGCGGCCGGGCGGGATCGGCGTCGCCAGCGGGTCGGGCGCACTGCTCCAGGCCGACATGAGGTCGGTGCCGAGCCCGCGGGTGCCGGTGATCTCGGCAGCGCCGTGCAGCGTTATCGTCTGGCGCAGCGGCGACACGTAGGTGATGTAGCCGCCGTTCGCCGAGGCCGCGTAGAGCAGCGTCGGCGAAGCGTCGGAGGCGAGCCGCGCCTGGATCGCGGCGGTGTTGGCCCGAACGATGTCGGCGCGGGTCACCACCCGTGGCGGCTGCGCTATCTCCTGCGCGGGCTTGCTCTTGGCCCAGAGCCCGCCCGCCTCGCTGAGCGCTGCCTGCACGATCGGATCGTTCCCGCCGCTTCCGCACGCGGCGAGCGCCAGCAAGGTCACTCCGGCCAAGACCCTCCTCATTGCCAGAAGGCCCCCCAATTGCGCTCCAGCCCTGTCCGATCGAGGTCCTGAACCATCGGGTAGAGCCGGTTCTCGATGTTCAGGAAGGCGCCGCCGTTGCTGCTGAGCGAGGTCAGGTCGCCGTTGACGGTCTGCCGCGTCTCGAACGGGGTGGTCCAGCGCAGCGGGATCGAGATGGTCACGCCCTTGTTGAAACTGCCCTCGCCGAACTCGTCCGCGGTCACGTCGGTCTTGGTGGCGTAGGCCCCGATCGCCCAGCCGTTGGCGAAGCGCCGCTGCACCGCGAAGGTAGCGCCCCAGTCGCCGGCCAGGTATCGCCCGGCCGACAGCGAGGTCTCGAGGCCCATCCAGCCGGTGTCCCAGTAGGCCGTCGCGTGGCCGGTGACGACGTTATAGTCGTAGTAGCCGAAGCCGAACGGACTGTAGAAGTCGCGCTGCGCCACCCAGTTGACCTCGGCCCCGAGGCCCCAGTTCTGCTCGACGGGCTTCCACAGCACCTCGCCGCTGACGCCGGCGAACGACCGCTCGAGAATACCGGCCGAGGCGCGGGCGTAGGTGTCGCGGTTGAGCTTGAAGAGATAGTCGCCGCTGAGGCGAATCAGCTTCGGGTCCCACCCGGCGTAGTAGCGGGCCGAGTCGCTGCGCACCGGCGGCAGCGAGCCGCTCGGGTTCGACCCCGGATCGGCGAAGACACCGAGAAGCGGCTGGCGGATCAGGGTCGAGAACGACAGGCCCGGCGCCACCTTGACGCTGCCGCGGAACTGCGCGGTGAGCTGCGGCTTGAAGCCGTCGTTGCCGCCGAAGATCTGCACGGTCGGCACCGGGATCACCGCCCAGTCGAGGAACGGATAGACGTCGCGCCGGATGATCGACCCCGACGCCAGCACCGGCAGCCCGCCCTTGATCGCGGTGGTCTGCCAGCTCTCCTCGCCGGCGTTCGGGCGATCCACCTGCTGTTCGATCGCGGTGCGGTCTACTTCGACCGTGGTGGTCGGCAGCCCGCTCTCCACCGGCGTGATGTGGAAATGCTCGACCGAATAGGGAAGGCCGGCCGCCATGATCCGCGCGGTGCGGCCGATCGCCTTCGGCATCTGGCTGATCTGGCGGTTGACGATGCGCACATCGACCGACGTCCCGGTGAAGCTGATCGCCTGCAGCGTGATGCCGTCCTGGTCCATCGCCTGCGCCAGCGCGTCGCTCAGCGTCTTCAGCGCCTTCGGATCGTTGACCCAGTCGGTGCTGCGGTTGGCGTTGGCCGGCCGCGCGTTCACCGGCATCGGTCCGCTGCCGAGGTTCTGCGGGGTGAGCGGCTTGTAGGGATTGCCCGAGACGACGATGTTGAAGCCGACCGTCGTGCCGTACATGTAGTAGCCGCCGAGGGTGATCCCCTCGCGGAGGCGGTATTCGGCGCCGACGTTGATCGGCGACTTGCGCTCGAAATTGGCGTCCGGGCCGGCCTGCTCGCGGGTATAGGCGTCCGACGAGACTTCGGCCTTCAGCGTCAGCTTGTCGATCGGCGTCCGCCACTCGACGCCGCCGAAGAAGCCCATGTCCTCGCCATGGAACATCGCGCCGAACGTCGGCTTGCCGCCTTTGCCGAAGTCGTTCTCGCGGGTGCAGAAGTCGTCGGCGACCGAGCAGAACGGGTTGGTCACCCCGCCTACGCTGGCGAGACGTCCCCAGCCGAGGCCGCCGGTCAGGGTGAAGTCCTCTG
Source organism: uncultured Alphaproteobacteria bacterium (assembly GCA_963798235.1). Lineage (GTDB taxonomy): Bacteria > Pseudomonadota > Alphaproteobacteria > Rhodobacterales > Rhodobacteraceae > Amaricoccus. The sequence continues at coordinate 843,557 of CAWCSN010000001.1, forward strand.
CCACCGTCTTCGTCGCCACCAGGTATTCGCCGGAATAGATGCCGGTGCCGAGCACGTCGCGCAGGCCGAGCCCGACCGCCGGGATCCAGTCCTTTTCCTTCAGGATCTGGAACTGCAGGTCGATGCTGCGGTCGAAGAGGTCGTAGTCCGGATCGTCGCCCCTGCCGAAGTTGGTGATCGTCGAATAGCGCAGCGTCACCGACAGACGCGGCAGGGCCTGGAAGGTGAAGTTGCGCCGCTGCGTGTTGCCGAACCGCGAGTAGCTCGCCGAGACCTGCGCGTCGGGCTGGCTCTCTGCGCTCGGCATGTCGATGAGGCCGGTGACGCCGTAGAGGTTGAGACTGGGCCGTACCGCCGCGACCTGCGCCGGGGCAATGGTGCCCGGCGCGAGCGCAGCCGCCATCGCGAGCAAGGCAATTCCTGCGCGCAGGCGCTTGTCCGGCATCCCCACCTACCTCACGTCCCTCGGGCCATCTTCGGGCGAATTTGCCTGATCCTTGGCCGATGGCGCCAGCGATTGCCAGCCTCGAAAGCCGCCGCCGCCCGCTTTTGCGCCACCTGTTGCCCTTCAGCCGCCGCCCGCCAGAATCGCCCGCAGGCCCGCCCGGTAGTCCGGGAAGGCCGGCGCCACGCCGAGCTCCTCCCGCATCCGCCGGTTCGACACCCGCTTTGACTCGCCATAGAAGCTCCGCGCCATCGCCGAGAGCCCCGCCGCCTCGAAGGCCACTTCCGGGGGCGGCGGCAGCCCGAGCAGCTCGGCGGCATAGGCGATCACGTCCTGCGGCGGCGCCGGCTCGTCGTCGGCGACGTTGTAGGCCCGACCGGGCGCCGGCCGCTCCATCGAGGTGCGCAGCACCGTCGCGACGTCGTCGACGTGGATACGGCTGAAGACCTGCCCCGCCTTGACCACCCGCTGCGCCCGGCCCTCGCGCAGCCGGTCGAGCGCGCTCCGGCCCGGCCCGTAGATCCCCGCCAGCCGGAAGGTCATCACCGGCAGCCCTGTCGCCGCCCAGGCCGCCTCCGCCGCGACCCGCCACCGGCTCCGCTCGTTCACCGGCGCCAGGGCGTCCGCCTCGTCGACCCAGGCGCCGCCGCGGTCGCCGTAGACGCCCGTCGTCGAGAGATACCCGACCCACCGCGGCCCCGCGGCCACCAAGCGCGTCTCCGAGCCGCCGCAGTACCGGATCGCCCGCCTCATCCGGCGGTACGGAAACCAGCACATGGCTCGCCGCCGCCACGGCCGCCTCCAGCGCCGCCGCGTCGTCCCACGCCACCGGCTCGACCCCCTCGGCCGCCAGCGCCGCCGCCCGCTCGGGGCTCCGCACCGTCCCGAGCCGCCGCCACCCCGGCAGGGTTGCGGCCAGCCGGCCTGCGGAGTAGCCATGGCCGAGCGTCAGAAGCACCGGATCAGGCATCGCTCTCCCTCATGCGCTGGCTCCTCACCCTCGTCGTCCTCGCCGCGACACCCGCCGCGGCCGAAATCCGTTCCGTCGACGACTGCACCGCCGCCATCGCCGCCGATCCCGCCCAGGCCCGCGAGGATGCCGCGCTGTGGCAGCGCCTCGGCGGCGGCGTCCCGGCCAGCCTCTGCGAGGCCGACGCCCTCGCCGCCACCGGCGCCCATGGCACCGCCGCGGCGCTCCTCACCAACCTCGCCGAGAACCCCAACCGGGCCATCCCCGGCGACGCCCGCGCCGTGATCCTCACCGACGCCGCCGGCCAGTGGCTCGCCGCCGACCGCGCCGACCTCGCCGCCGCCGCCCTGGCCAGCGCCGACCGGCTCGCCCCGCCCGACCCCGCCCGGCTGCTCCTTGCCGCCCGGATCGCCGCCGCCAACGAGGACTGGACGACCACCCGCCGCCTGCTCGAGACCGTCGTCGCCCGCGAACCCGGCAACGCCCTCGCCCGCGCGCTCCTCGCCGCGGCGCTCCGCCATCTCGACGACCCCGCTGGCGCGCTCATCGAAGCCAAGAACGCCCTCGCCCTGGCGCCCGACCTGCCCGAAGCCCAGTTCGAGACCGCCGCCGCCCTCGCCGAGACCGGCGATACCCGCGCCGCCGCCGACCTCTGGCTCCGCCTGATCCGCGACCACCCCGACAGCGCGCTCGCAGAACCCGCCCGCGCCAACCTCCAGCGCGTCGAGTGACCTGGTCGAGTGACCTGTCGGGCGCTCAGAAATCGAGATCGGCGTAGTGCTGGGGCGGGGGAAAGCCCGGGACCAGATCGGCGAGCAGCGAGCGGAAGGCCGGTCGCGACTTGATCTTGGAATACCACTCGTGCAGCCCGGCGTTGCGCGCCCAGTCGACGTCGCCGACATAGTCGAGGCAGGAGAGATGCGCCGCCGCCGCGAAGTCGGCGATGGTCAGCATGTCCCCGGCCAGCCAGCGCCGGTGGTCGATCAGCCAGCCGATGTAGTCGAGGTGGTAGCGGATGTTGCGCAACCCCGCCTTGATCTTCTCGCTCTCGGGATAGCCCGACTTGGCGAGCTTCTTGTTCACCCGCTCGTAGAGCAGGTTGGCCGTGACCTCGTGGTGGAACTTGTCGTCGAACCAGCCGACCAGCCGCCGGGCCTCGGCGCGCAGCGCCGGGTCGCGCGGCAACAGCGCCGGCTCGGGATAGACCTCCTCCAGGTATTCGAAGATCGCAGCCGAGTCGGCGAGGACGAGATCGTCGACGCGCAGGGCCGGCACCTTGCCCGCGGGGTTCATCCGCAGGAAGTCCATCCGCCGCTCCCAGGTCGGCTCCTCGACCAGTTCGACCTCGATCTTCTTCTCGGCGAGCACCAGGCGGATCTTGCGACAGAACGGCGATAGCGGCTGATGATAGAGACGGCGCATTTCGGCGGCCCTTTTTTTCTTGCTCGATGCGCAGACTATCCCTTCAAACCGGCCGCGATTCAACCCGTTCGCGAATCACCTGGCGTCACGCTTGTGCCCTTCGGCCAAGCGCTTACTGTGCACGCAAAACGAACAGGAGGAGCTTGCCATGCTTGCCGCCGCCGCCCGCCCCCTCGTCCGGATGGTCGACCGCTACCTGCCCGATCCCTTCATCTTCGTTCTTGTCCTGACGCTGGTGGTCTTCGCCGCCGCGATGGGCATCGAACACCAAAGCCCGGTCGACGTGGTGCGCATGTGGGGTAACGGCTTCTGGGAGCTGCTGTCCTTCTCGATGCAGATGCTGCTGGTGCTCGTCTCCGGCTATATGCTGGCCTCCAGCCCTCCGATCCACCGCCTGCTCGCCGCACTCGCGAGGCGCGCAACCGGACCCGGCTCGGCGATCCTGATGGTCTCCCTCGTCTCGCTCACCGCCAGCTGGATCAACTGGGGCTTTGGCCTCGTCGTTGGCGCCCTCTTCGCCAAGGAACTCGCCCGCCAGGTCCGCGTCGATTATCGCCTGCTGATCGCCAGCGCCTATTCCGGCTTCGTCGTCTGGCATGGCGGTCTCGCCGGCTCGATCCCGCTGGCCATCGCCACCCCCGGTCACCCGTTCGAGGCCGATATGGGCATCATTCCCACCAGCCAGACGATCTTCTCCTTCTTCAACCTCGGAATCGTCGTGGCGCTCTTCATCCTCGTCCCGTTGGTCAACCGGATGATGCTGCCGACACCCGAAGACAGCGTCTATATCGACCCGGCCAAGCTCGGCAGTGGCGAGGACTCCGCCGGCCTCGACCGCAACGAACGGCCCGCCGACTGGCTCGAGACCAGCCGCGGCCTCTCCTGGATCGTCGGCGCCGCCGGCATCCTCTGGCTTATCCTCTACCTTTCCGGCGGCGGCGGCCTGACCCTCAACGTCGTCAACTTCCTCTTCCTCTTCCTGGCGATTGCGCTGCACGGCACGCCGCGCCGGCTGCTGCGCTCCCTCGACGACGCAATCAAGGGCGGCGCCGGCATCGTCATCCAGTTTCCCTTCTACTCCGGGATCATGGCGGTCATGATCGGCTCCGGCCTCGCCACCTCGATCTCGGAATGGATGGTGTCCTTCGCGACGGTGACGACCTTTCCGCTCTGGACCTTCCTGAGCGCCGGCATCGTCAACATCTTCGTCCCCTCCGGCGGCGGCCAGTGGGCCGTACAGGCCCCCGTCGTCGTCCCGGCCGCCGCGGCCCTCGGCGTCGATCCCGCCCGCGCCGCGATGGCGGTCGCCTGGGGCGACGCCTGGACCAACCTGATCCAGCCCTTCTGGGCGCTCCCGGTGCTGGGCATCGCCGGCCTCGCCGCCAAGGATATCATGGGCTTCTGCCTGGTAAATCTGGTGGTCACCGGCATCGTGATCGGCCTCGGGCTGATGTATCTCTGAGCGGGGGGCCGGCGCGACGGTGGAAACGGGGGCAGATGCTCGAACGACGGTCGCGCGAGCGGGCATTTCGTCAGGAAATTCTGACCCGGCCGTGCATCAGAGAAAGCAGTCGCCCCGCCCGTCCGCCCGGATCGTCGCTGCACCGTGCTCGATCGCCGCACCGCGCCGGGCGATGAAGGCGGTCCCCGAAATTGGCGAGCGGCGCTTCGGATCGGGCAGCACCGCCATCAGCCGCGCCGAACGCTGCGGCCCGAGATCGCTCGCGTCGACCTTCCAGAAGTGCTCCGCCGCGGCCTGCGCGCCGAAGACGCCCTCGCCCATCTCGGCGACGTTGAGGTAGACCTCCATGATCCGCCGCTTGGGCCACAGCGACCTCGATCAGCACGGTGAACCCGGTCTCCAGCCCCTTGCGCACCCAGGTCCGCCCCTGCCAGAGAAAGACGTTCTTCGCCACCTGCTGGCTGATCGTGCTCGCCCCCCGCAACCGGCTGTCGTCGCCGAGCGCCGCGCGGATGCCGTCGAAGTCGAAGCCGTGGTGCAGGCAGAAGTTGGCGTCCTCGGCCGCCGCCGCCGACAGCGGCAGGTAGCCGGCCATCGACGAGAGCGGCACCCAGTCGCGCTCGATCGCCCCGAGCCGCGCCCGCTCGCCGATCATCGTCATCCCCGGCGGGGGCGGCACCCAGCGAAAGACCAGCACCAGCGCGATCGCGGCAACGAGAAAAAGCAGCGCGAGCCGCAGCACTGCCCGCACGATCCGCCCTGCCAGCCGCCGCGTCGTCCTCATCACCATGACGCACCCTGACGGGCAAAACCGGCCCCGCGCAAGCGTCTGCCGGGGGTCCGAGCGACTGCTGGTTCAGTGTTCCATCATGGCGAGGATTCGCAGCCACTCGGCCTGCTTGTCGGCCGCACGCGCGTCAATGGCTCCCGCCCGGCGGTACCAGTAATCGGAATTGGAGTGGTCGCCCTCGATCCAGTGGATCAGCCCGTGGATCAGGTCGTGGGAGCGGTCGCCCTCCTTGCTCTGGGCGATCGCGTGGGCTTTTTCCCACTCCGGCCCCATCTCGAGCCCGCCCTTGTCGAGCCACCACAGCGCCGCAAACGGCGGCGCCAGCCCCGCCGGCGGCGTCTCGCCGGTCATCTCGCGCAGCTCCTCGGGTGTCATTCGCTTCTCCCCATGCGCTCGGGCGCTCCAGAGCCGCGATCGTCGCCGAAAGCGCCGCCCCGGTCCAGCCCGTCGCGGCCCACCGCCCCAGCCCGCGTCGCGCGGGTTGGGGCGGCGCCTTCACTCAGGCGGTCGCCGCCTCGGTGCGGTCGCTCAGCGGATGGGCGAGGCGGGACAGCATCTCCTTCGGCACGATCTGGCGGAAGCGCGGCAGCGCCTCGGCCCAGTTCCGCAGGATGTCGTCCGCCCGCGGACTGCCGGTCTCGCGGAGGTGCCGCTCGATCGTCCGCTTGAGGATGCCCGCCCAGGCCGCGGACTCGATCGGCACCGCGATCACCGTCTCCGGGTTCAGGCGCAGGTCGATCTCGCCGTCCGCGTCGTAGAGGAAGGCCATGCCCCCGGTCATCCCGGCGCCGAAGTTGTCGCCGAAGCGCCCGAGGATCACCGCCGTCCCGCCGGTCATGTACTCGCAGCCGTTCGACCCGCAGCCCTCGACCACCACGTCGGCGCCCGAGTTCCGCACGCAGAACCGTTCGCCCGCGCGCCCGTTGGCGTAGAGCGACCCCGCCGTCGCGCCGTAGAGCACGGTGTTGCCGATGATCGCGTTGTCATGCGGCACCAGCGGCGAGCCGAGCGGCGGGCGGACGACGATCATCCCCCCCGACAGGCCCTTGCCGACGTAGTCGTTGGCCTCGCCCCGCACCTCGATCTTGAGGCCGGGAGCGGCGAAGGCCCCGAGCGACTGCCCGGCCGAGCCCGTCAGCTTGATCGTCAGGTGGTCTGGCTGCAGCGCGTTCTTCATCCCGAAACGCTGGACGATGTGGCTCGACACCCGCGTTCCGATCGAACGCAGGGTGTTCTGCACCGCATAGCTCACCTGCATCTTCTCGCCGTCCTTGAAGAACGGCTCGGCGTCGGTGACCACCTGCGCGTCGAGCGTGTCCGGCACCGGGTTCCGCGGCTTCTTGCGGTCATAGTTGATCGGCTCGGACTGCTCGACCTTGATCAGCAGCGGGTTGAGGTCGAGATCGTCGAGATGCTCCGCGCCGCGGCTGACCTGGGTCAGCAGGTCCGCCCGGCCGATCACCTCGTCGATCGACTTGGCCCCGACGCTCGCCAGCACCTCGCGCACCTCCTGCGCGTAGAAGCTCATCAGGTTGACGACCTTGTCCGCCGTCCCCGTGAACTTCTCCCGGAGCGCCGGGTCCTGGGTGCAGACGCCAACCGGACAGGTGTTGCTCTGGCACTGGCGCACCATGATGCAGCCCATCGCGACCAGCGACGCCGTCCCGATCCCGAACTCCTGCGCTCCGAGCATCGCCGCGATGACGATGTCCTTGCCGGTCCTGAGCCCGCCGTCGGTCCGCAGGATCACCCGTTCGCGCAGGTTGTTCACCGTCAGCACCTGATGCGCCTCGGAAAGGCCCATCTCCCACGGCAGGCCGGCGAACTTGATCGACGTCACCGGAGAAGCGCCGGTCCCGCCGTTGTGCCCCGAGATCAGGATCACGTCCGCCTTGGCCTTGGCCACGCCCGCCGCGATCGTCCCGACGCCCGACTGCGAGACCAGCTTCACGCAGACCTTCGCCCGCGGATTGATCTGCTTGAGGTCGTAGATCAGCTGCGCCAGATCCTCGATCGAGTAGATGTCGTGGTGCGGCGGCGGCGAGATCAGGGTCACCCCCTGCGTCGCATGCCGGAGCTTGGCGATCAGCTCGGTCACCTTGATCCCGGGCAGCTGCCCGCCCTCGCCGGGCTTGGCACCCTGGGCGATCTTGATCTCCAGCTCCTCGCAGTGGTTGAGGTAGTCGGCCGTCACGCCGAACCGCCCCGACGCGACCTGCTTGATCTTCGCGCTCGGATTGTCGCCGTTCGGCTCCGGCGTGTAGTGCGCCGGGTCCTCGCCGCCCTCGCCCGAGTCGCTTTTCGCCCCGATGCGGTTCATCGCGACGTTGAGCGTCTTGTGCGCCTCCGGCCCGAGCGCGCCGAGGCTCATCCCCGGCGTCACGAAGCGCTTGCGGATCGCGGTGATCGACTCGACCTCGTCGAGCGCCACCGGAGCGGTGACCGGCTTGAAGCCGAGCAGGTCGCGCAGGTGGATCGGCGGCCGGGCCTGCATCGCCTTGGAATACTGCTTCCAGATATCGTACGACCCGCGGTCACAGGCGGACTGCAGGATATGCATCGTCCGCGCCTCCCAGGCATGACTCTCGCCCGAGCGCCGCGCCTTGTAGAAGCCGCCGATCGGCAGCACGGCGTCGCCGCCGAGCCAGCCGAGCCGGTGCATCCCCTCGACCTGCCGCTGCACGCCGATGATGCCGATGCCCGAGATCCGCGACAGCATGCCGGGGAAGTATTCGGCCACCATGGCGCGGGACAGCCCGACCGCCTCGAAGTTGAGGCCGCCGCGGTAGCTCGAGATCACGCTGATGCCCATCTTGGACATGATCTTGAGCAGACCCTGGTCGACGGCGCTGCGGAACCGCGCCATCGCGTCGCCGAGCGTGCCCGGGATCAGGCCGCGGGCGATGCGGTCGGCGATCGAGTCCTGCGCGAGGTAGGCGTTCACCGTCGTCGCGCCCGAGCCGATCAGCACGGCGAAATAGTGCGGGTCGATGCACTCGCACGAGCGCACGTTGAGCGAGGTGAAGGTGCGCAGGCCCTTGCGGGTCAGCCACGAATGCACCGCGCTGGTCGCGAGGATCATCGGCATCGGCGCCCGGCTCGGCGACTGCGCCATGTCGGTCAGCACGATGTGGTTGGCCCCGGCGCGCACCGCCTCCTCGGCCTCGGCGCGGATGCGCGCCAGCCCGTCCTGCAGCGCGTCGCCGCCCGGCTCGAAGGTGCAGTCGAGCTCGACCGCCGCATCGCCGAAGTGCCGGACCATCGCCTCGAACCGCGCGTTCGAGACGAACGGGCTCTCGAGCTGGAGGATTTCGGTCTGCGAGTTGTCCTCGTCGAGGACGTTCTTGAGGTTGCCGAAGCGGGTCTTCAGCGACATCACCCGATGCTCGCGCAGCGAGTCGATCGGCGGGTTGGTCACCTGGCTGAAGTTCTGGCGGAAGTAGTGGCTGAGCGGCCGGTAGCGCGTCGACAGCACCGCGGGCGGCGTATCGTCACCCATCGAGCCGATCGCTTCCTTGCCGTCTTCGGCCATGGCGTGGAGCACGACTTCGAGCTCCTCGACCGAGAAGCCCGCCGCGATCTGGCGCCGGCGCAGCTCGCCGCCATCGAAGAGCGCCCGCTCCTCGGTGTCGGTCACCACGTCGAGGTCGGTGATCGAACCGACCCAGTCGCCGAACGGCTGGCTCGCCGCCATCACGTCCTTGATCTCGGCATCGTGGTAGAGCTTGCCCTCGCCCATATCGACGGCGAGCAACTGCCCCGGCCCGAGCGCGCCCTTCTCGACCGCTGTCAGGTCGTCGGTCGGCACCATGCCCGCCTCGGACCCGGCGATCACCAGGCCGTCGCCGGTCACCACATAGCGCATCGGCCGGAGCCCGTTGCGATCGAGACCGCCGCACACCCAGCGACCGTCGGTCATGGCGAGGGCCGCCGGTCCGTCCCACGGCTCCATCACCGCGTTGGAATAGGCGTACATGTCCTGCCACGCCTGCGGCATCTTGGTCGCGAGGTTCGACCACGCCTCCGGCACCAGCATCGACTTCGCCATCGGCGCGATGCGCCCGGCGCGAACCAGCACTTCGAAGACATTGTCGAGCGCGGCGGAGTCCGACGACCCCGGCAGGACGATCGGCTTGATGTCCTCGGCCAGCTCGCCGAAATAGTCCGACGACATGCGGATCTCGTGGCTCTTCAGCCAGTTGAGGTTGCCCTTCAGGGTGTTGATCTCGCCGTTGTGGGCGAGCATCCGGAAGGGCTGCGCCAGCCACCAGCGCGGGAAGGTGTTGGTCGAATAGCGCTGGTGATAGATCGCGAAGGCGCTGACGAAGCGCGGGTCCTGCAGGTCGGGATAGAAGACGCTGACCGCCTCGGCCAGCATCATCCCCTTGTAGATGATCGAGCGGCACGACATCGAGCAGATGTAGAAGTCGCGGATGTGGCTCGCCGCCTTCTCGATCCGCCGGCGGATCACGTAGAGCTCGCGCTCGAAGGTCTCCTCGTCGACGCCCTTGGTGTTGGAGATCAGGATCTGCTCGATCTCCGGCCGCGTCGCGTTGGCCTTCTGCCCGAGCACGGAGATGTCGACCGGCACGTGGCGCCAGCCATAGATATAGTAGCCCATGCGCAGGACTTCGGTCTCGACGACCGTCCGCGCCGCTTCCTGTCCGCCGAAGTCGTTGCGCGGCAGGAAGACCTGCCCGACCGCCAGCCGCTCGCCGCGCGGGACATGGCCGGTGCGCCGGACCTGATCCTCGAAGAAGGCGACCGGGATCTGGATGTGGATGCCCGCGCCGTCGCCGGTCTTGCCGTCGGCATCGACCGCACCGCGGTGCCAGATCGAGCTCAGCGCCTTGATGCCGTTCTCGACGACCTGGCGTCGCGGCTTGCCGTCGATGGCGACGACGAGGCCGACGCCGCAGGAGGCATGTTCCTGTTCGGGATGGTAGAGCCCCTCGGCCTCCAGCCGCGCGAACTCCGCCTCCATCCGCTCGACCCAGGCTGCATCGTAGGTGGTCATGGGCGTCACTCCTGGCTGGCGCGGTCAGCCCGCGTGCTTGAAGGAAGGGGTTCTCGATCATGCTCGACCCCGACGTGATCGAGCACTTCAAGGCGGGCGGCAAGGGTTGGCAGACGCGGATGAACGCGGCGCTCCGCAAGGCCGCGGGTCTCTGACCCCGGTCAGCGAAAGCCGAACGCGCGCCGGAGATTCGGGTCAGCCCCGCTGACGCGCGTTGTGCGCGGCCATCCCCGCACCGGGAAACCCGGTGCATGGACCGTGGGTGGACTGTGCATGCCCTGTGCATGCCGATTTCACTCCGCCGCGACAGCCGCCGAGCGGGTGTCGAGCCAGGTCATGATGCTCTCGGCCGCCTCGCGTCCGTCGCGAATCGCCCAGACGACGAGGCTCGCGCCGCGGACGATATCGCCCGCCGCATAGACGCCCTCGAGGCTGGTCTGCTTGGTCAGGAAGTCGGCCTTGACCGTCCCCCAGCGCGTCACCTCGAGCCCCGGCACACCCCAGAGCGTCGGCAGCGCCTCCGGCTCGAAGCCGAGCGCCTTGATCACCAGCTCCGCCTGCTCGGTATAGTCCGCGTCCGGGATCTCCTCCGGCGACTGCCGCCCGGTGGCATCCGGCACGCCGAGCCGCATCCGCCCGACGCGCACGCCGGTGACGCTGTCTTCGCCGGTGAAGCCCTTCGGCGCGGTCAGCCAGGCGAACTCGACGCCCTCTTCCTCGGCATTCGCCACCTCGCGCTGCGACCCCGGCATGTTGGCCCGGTCACGCCGGTAGAGGCAGGTGACCTTGGCCGCACCCTGGCGGATCGCGGTCCGCACGCAGTCCATCGCGGTATCGCCGCCGCCAACCACGACGACGCGCTTGCCCTCGGCGTTCAACTCGCCCGAATCGTAGGCCGCCACCTCGTCGCCGAAACCCTTGCGGTTGGAAGCGGTCAGATAGTCGATCGCCCGCACGATCCCCGAAAGGCCGCTGCCCGGCCCGCCGAGATCGCGGGTCTTGTAGACGCCGGTGGCAATGAGCACCGCGTCATGGGCGGCGCGGATCTCGTCGAAGGAGATCTCCTCGCCGACGTTGCAGTTCATGCGGAAGGTCACCCCGCCCGCGGCGAGCTGGTCGTTGCGCCGGACGACGATGTCCTTCTCGAGCTTGAAGCCCGGGATGCCGTAGACCAGCAGGCCGCCGGCCCGGTCATAGCGGTCGTAGACCGTGACCTGATACCCCTGCCGCCGCAGCATGTCCGCCGCGGCGAGGCCGCCCGGGCCGGCGCCGATCACGCCGATGCTCTCGGGCCGCTCGATCGACGGCCGGATCGGCTGGACCCAGCCCTGCTCCCAGGCGGTGTCGGTGATGTACTTCTCGACCGAGCCGATCGTCACCGTGCCGTGCCCGGACTGCTCGATGACGCAGTTGCCCTCGCAAAGCCGGTCCTGCGGGCAGATCCGTCCGCAAATCTCGGGGAAGGTGTTGGTCGCCTGGCTGAGGTCGTAGGCTTCGCGCAGCCGCCCCTCGGCGGTCAGCTTCAGCCAGTCGGGGATGTTGTTGTGAAGCGGGCAATGGGTCTGGCAGTAGGGCACGCCGCACTGCGAGCACCGGCCCGCCTGCTCCGCCGCCTTCTCCGCCGCGTACTCGCGGTAGATCTCGTCGAAGTCTTCCCTGCGCTCCACCGCTGACCGCTTGCTCGGCATGTCGCGCTTCACGGTGACGAACTTCAGCATCACGTTCGCTGCCATGATCTCTCTCCCGTCATAGCGCAACTATCCCGCGCCAACGCCCCACGCCAGCCGCCCTCCGACCCTTAGCGGAAGGCGAATTTGAAGAAAAGTAAGTTATGCTGACCTAGTTTCGCCTTAAAGGGCCAAAGGCCAAAAGCCGATCAAAAATCAGGCAAACCTTGGTCGAGGCGACCCCCAACTGGTCAGAACCCCGCCAGAAGCGCGATCAGCGCCGCGGAACCGACCACGATCCGCCACCAGCCGAAGAGCGCGTAGCCGTTGCGCGACACGAAGCCGAGCAGGCTGCGCACCACCAGGACCGCGGCAATGAAGGCGCAGACGAATCCGACGGCGATCACCGTGAAGTCGTCCATGCTCAGGACGTCGCGATTCTTGTAGAGGTCGAAGGCGAAGGCCCCGGCCATGGTCGGCATCGAGAGGAAGAAGGAGAACTCCGCCGCCGAGCGCTTGTCCGCTCCGAGGAGCAGCGCGCCGACGATCGTCGACCCCGAGCGCGACACCCCCGGCACCAGCGCCAGGCACTGGAAGAGCCCGATCTTCAGCGCCATCGGCAGGGTGAAGTCCATCACGTCGTGATACTTCGGCGTCTCGGGCCGCCGGTCGACCCAGAGCAGCACGAAGCCGCCGAGGATCAGCATCACCGCGATCAGGATCGGCGTCTCGAAGAGGACGTTCTTGATGATGTCGTGCGTCAGCACCCCGAAGACCACCGCCGGGAAGAAGGCGATCAGGATCGCCGCCACGAAACGTCGGGATTTCGGATCGGTCGGCACGGCGCGCGCCAGCTCGATCAGCCGCGCGGCGTAGACCGAGAGGATGGCGAGGATGGCGCCGAGCTGGATCAGCACCTCGAACGCCTTGCCGGTCGAGTGGAAGCCGAGGAAATGGCCGGCGAGCAGGATGTGGCCGGTGGAGGAGACGGGGATGAACTCGGTCAGACCTTCCAGAACCCCCAGGAAGGCCGCTACGACAAGCGACTGGTCTGCCACGGTTCAGGACCGCAGTCGCACGGCGGATTCCTTGATCTCGTCGTACTGCCCGCTCGGGCGGTACGAATAGAGATAGGTTTCCAGCACCGCCTCCATCGCGATCGGCGTTATTCCAAGGTCGGCAAAGGTCTTCGCACCCGGCGAGACCACGTTGTCACTTTTAAGCATCTGCACCTGATCACGCGTGATGAGTCCGTTCGTGTAGAGGCCGCCGGTGAGCTTCTGGACGCCGTCCAGAATCCCCGCCTGAAAGCGCGCGAGGCCCCAAGGCAGCGCGACGATCATCCGGCGGCGGCGGATGATGCCGAGCATCCGCTCGATCAGCGACTGGAAGGTCGCGACGTCGGGTCCGCCGAGCTCGTAGATGCCGGGCGCCGCTCCGTCGATGACAGCGCCAGCCGCTGCCGCGGCCACGTCATCGACGTAGACCGGCTGGAACCGCGTCTCCGCCCCGATGATCGGCAGGACCGGCGTCAGCCGCGCCATCGAGGCGAAGCGGTTGAAGAAGCCGTCGCCCTCACCGAAGATGATCGACGGCCGGAGGATGACCACGTCGGGGAAGGCTTCCGCGATCCGGCGCTCCGCCATGCCCTTCGCACCGGCGTAGTCGCTGTCGCTCGCGGCGTCGGCGCCGATCGCCGAGATGTGGACCAGCCGCGGGATGCCCTCCTCCGCGGCGATGCGGGCGATGCGCACCGCGCCCTCTTCCACCACCGCCGAAAAGGTCTGCTTGCCGGTCTCGTTCAGGATGCCGACGCAGTTGATCACCGCATCGACGCCGCGGATCGCCCGCCGGGTCGAGTCCTCGTCGCGGATGTTCGCCTGGATCGGCACCACCTGACCGACGCTGCCATAGGGCCGCACGAAGCCCGCCTCGTCCGGCCGCCGCACCGCCACGCGGACGCGCCAGCCGGCGCGCGCCAGACGCTGGGTCACATAGCGCCCGACAAAGCCGGAGCCGCCAAAGACGGTTACGATGGGGACGGGCATGGGCTGGTCTCCTGTCGCATTGCACCATCCGGCATAAGGCGATTGAAACCGCAGGACAAGCGGGCGCTTGCCGCCCGATTGCCGCAGCGCAGTTCCGGCCTCGGCGCACCAGGCGGACCACCGCATCCTCCCGAACCGCGCCCGCTCCCGGATCTCGCCCTGCCTCGCCGTTACCGCCGTTCAGCGCCGTCGCCGAAGATAGACGTAGAACGCCCCCGCCCCGCCGTGTCGCTGGTGAGCGGGCGTCACCTGAAGAATGAGCCCGGTCAGCGGCGGCGCCGCCAGCCAGTGCGGCAGGCTGTGGCGGAGGATGCCGTGGCGCCGCGGCTGGTGCGGGCTGTCGTCGGCCTTGCCCTTGCCGGTGATGACGAGGACCAGCCGCAGGTCGCGGGACGCAGCCGACAGAATGAACCCGGTCAGGGCGCCATGGGCGCGCTCGGAGGTCATGCCGTGGAGGTCGAGCCGCGCCTCGGGGTCGATCCGCCCGCGCCGAAGCTTGTCGAACCGCCGCCGGTCCATGTGCGGATGAGCCCGGTCCAGCGCCGCCTCCGGGTCGAAACTCGGCAAGGCCGTGCGCCGGACCGGCTCCGGCGTCGGCGCGGGCGCAACGGCCACCACGTTGACCGGAGCCGCCGGCACCGGGACGGGCAAAGGAACAGGCGCCTCCTGCGGTCGCAGCGCGACGGCGGTCGCGGCAACCTGGTTCCAGAGGGTCCGTTCCTCTGCGGTCAGGCCACGCCGACGCGCCATCGCTTCAAGGCCATCGCTTCCCGGTCAGCCGCCCGTGCCGGTGAGCAGCCAGTTGGGATTGTCCGAGGACATGTCGCGGGTGAAGGTCCACACGTCCTTCTGCTGCTTGAGCTCGTGCGGCGCGCCCTCGACGATCCGCCCCTCCGGGTTGCGCACGACCGAAGTCAGCTCGCCGACGAAACGCATGGTCACGTCCGCCTCGTTCGTCGCCGAATCGAAGCGCGCGTCGATCAGCTTGACCTCGCGCATGCCCGCGAAGGACGCCTCGACGGTCAGCCCCTTTTCCTTGCGGGCGGCGATCGCCGCGGCGAAGGGCTCGTAGACCTCGGGGGCGAGGAACTTCTGCAGGGTTTCGAGATCGCCGTTCTCGTAGGCCATCACGATCATTTCATAGGCCGCACGCGCGCCATGGGAGAATTCCGCCACCGTGAAGTTGCGATCGGTGCGTTTCATCGCCGCCAGCGCCTGTCCGGTCGGACTCTCCGGGTCGGCAAAGTCGGCGACGTCCGGGTCGGCGACGCCGCCCTCGATGACCTCGAACGGACGCTCGCGCCGCGGCTTCGAGGCCGGCGCGGCCACCTCCGTCGGCTTCTCGAAGCCCTCCCGGGTGCCGAGGACGCTGCGCAGGCGCAGGATCAGGAACAGTGCTATGGCGGCGAGTATTACGATCTGGATCATTTGCGAGCCCATCGGCCAACCCTTCACTTTTCCGAACCAGGCAAGTGGCGCCCGATGGTTAAGACACCTATGTAGGGTCTCGGGGTCGGTGAGTCCATTGGACGGCCCCCAAAGCGAGGCTAACGACCGTGGCTTTCTGGCTGCTTCTCCTCTTCGCGGCGATCCCGATCGTCGAGATCGTGCTCTTCATCCAGGTCGGCGGCGCGATCGGCATCCTGCCGACGATCGCTCTGGTGGTGCTCTCGGCCGTTGCCGGGATCGCCGTCGTGCGCCGGCAAGGCCTCCAGACCCTCGAACGCCTGCGGCAGAGCATGGAGGCCGGGGGCGATCCGAGCGGGCCGCTCGCCCATGGCGCCCTCATCGCCATTGGCGGGATGCTGCTGTTCATTCCCGGCTTCTTCACCGACGCCATCGGCCTCCTGCTCCTCCTCCCGCCGGTCCGGGCCGCGCTCATCCGGCGCGGCGCGGCGCGGACGACGGTCCACGTCTCCGGCTTCGCCCGGCGCGGCAGGCAGCCGCAGCCGCAGCCGGACACCATCGAAGCCGACTACGAGGTGGTGGACGACGGGCCGCAGCGCCACGGCAATTCCGGGTGGACCCGGCCGCAATCCTGACGAACAAGCCGTCCTAGACGGCGGTGCCGGCCGCGTTGTAGGCGCCCGGCCTCCGTGTTAGACCCCGCCGCAACCGAGCCGACGGGGAGCGAAGACGATGGCCGACGAAGCAAACGGTGCCGCGAGCGCGGCCGACGCAAACGGAGCCGCCAGCGCGGCCGCAGCGCAGCCCCGGCTGCAGATGCTGACCCAGTATATCCGCGATCTCTCCTTCGAGAACATCGCGGTCCAGAAGGGGCTGACCAACGCCGACGGCAAGCCCGACGTGAAGGTCCAGATCAACCTCGACGTCCAGCAGCGCGCCGGCGACCGCTACGAGGTCGCGCTCAAGGTCAACGTCGACTCCAAGGTCGGCGACTCGCAGGTCTTCATCCTCGAGCTCGACTACGCCGGCCTCTTCTTCATCCAGAACGTGCCGCAGGATCAGCTGCACCCGCTCCTGATGATCGAATGCCCGCGGCTGGTCTTCCCCTACGTCCGCCGCGTCGTCGGCGACATCACCCGCGACGGGGGTTACCCGCCGCTGAACCTCGACCAGATCGATTTTCTCGCCCTCTACCGGCAGGAAGTCGTCCGCCGGCAGCTGGAGACGGCCGAGCCGACCCAGGCCTGATCCGGCGCGCTCCGGGGCCAGCCGGGAGCCGTTACGCCTGCAGCCAGAGCGTGCCCTCGCCGAGGGTCGCGACGAAACGGGCGTGCGCCTCGGTCTCGGCGAGCGTCAGCCGCGGCGCCAGCGGCCTCGGCCGCGCCGGCACCACCCAGGCGGCGCCGGCGGCCTTGCCACTGGCGACCACCGTCAGGCTGAGGTCGGGCTGCCGCCCGCCCATCAGTTCGAGATAGACCTCCGCAAGCAGCTCGGAGTCGAGCAGCGCCCCATGCTTCTCGCGCGCCGCGTTGTCGACGCCGAAGCGCCGGCACAGCGCGTCGAGGGTATTCTGCGCGCCGGGAAAGCGCCGCCGCGCCAGTTCGAGCGTGTCGACGGCCCGCGCCCACGGCAGGACCTGCTGCTTGGCCCAGCCGAGCTCGGCGTTGAGGAATTTCATGTCGAAGGCGGCGTTGTGGATCACCAGCCGCGCATCGCCGATGAAGGCCGCAAAATCGGCGGCAATCGCGCCGAAGAGCGGCTTGTCCGAGAGAAACTGCCCCGTCAGGCCGTGGACCGCGACGGCGTCCTGCGGAACGTCGCGCTGCGGGTTGATGTAGACGTGGAAGGTCCGCCCCGTCGGCATGTGGTTGAGAAGCTCGACGGCCCCGATCTCGACGATACGGTCGCCGGTGTCGGGGTCGAGCCCGGTGGTCTCGGTGTCGAGGACGATCTCACGCACGGACGGCACTCTCCTTCAGTCGCGCCAGCAAGGCCAGCACCGCGCTGCGCGCTGCATCGACGCCCTTGTCGGTCTCGATCACGAAGTCGGCCCGTGACCGCTTGTCCGCATCGGGCATCTGCCGCGCGAGGATACGGTCGAGCATCGCCTCGGTCATCCCCGGCCGCGCCAGGACCCGCGCCCTCTGCACCGCCGCGGGAGCGGTGACCACCAGCACACCGTCGAGCCAGGCGTCGGCCCCGGTCTCATAAAGCAGCGGAATGTCGAAGACGAGAAGGTTGGCCGCCGGATGCGCCGCGACAAATCGGGCGCGATCCTCGCCGACCAGCGGATGCACCACCGCCTCGATGCGCGCGAGCAACCCCGGATCGTCGGCAAGGGCCGCGCGAAGGCGGTCGCGGTCCACCGCGTCGTCCACCACCGCCGCCGGGACGAGAGCGGCGAGGGCGTCCGCCCCGCCGCCGCCCTTCGCGTAAAGCCGGTGAACCGCCGCGTCGGCATCCCAGACCGGCACGCCGGCCTCGGTGAAGAAAGCCGCGGTCGTCGACTTGCCCATCCCGACCGACCCGGTCAGCCCCAGCCGATACGGCCTCATCTCCCGACCACGGCCGCGCGCAGCGCGTCATCGACCTCGGGACGCCGCCCGAACCACGCCTCGAAGCCCGGGACGCCCTGATGCAGCAGCATCCCCAGCCCGTCGACCGCCTTGAGCCCCAGGGCCCGCGCCGCGGCGACGAACGGCGTCGCCGTCGTCCCGTAGACCACGTCGGCGACCAGCGCCCCGGCATCGGCCTGCCTCAGGTCGATCGGCACGTCGTCGCTCGCCATGCCGACGGGGGTGGTGTTGACGATCGTCGCGACGCCGGCGGTACTGGCCGATGCCGCCTCCCAGTCCACCACCACGAGACGGTCGCCGAAATGCGCGCGAAGCCCCTCCGCCCGGCTGGCGTTGCGATTGGCGATCCGCACTTCCGCGGCCCCTTCGGCGAGAAGGGCGGCGATCACCGCCCGCGCCGATCCGCCCGAGCCGAGGACCAGCGCCGGGCCGGCCGCCGCGCTCCACCCCGGGGCCGCCTGCCGCAGGTTCTCGATGAACCCGTAGCCGTCGGTATTGTCCGCGTGGATCGAGCCGTCGGGCCGGAAGGTCAGGGTATTCGCCGCACCGATCCGCCGCGCCCGCTCGCTGGTCTCGCCGGCCAGCGCGAAGGCGGCCTCCTTGTGCGGGATGGTTACGTTGACGCCGCGAAAGCCGAGCCGGGGCAGCGAAAGCAGCCCTGCCTCGAAATCCTCCGGCGACAGCGCGATCGGCACGTAGTAGCCGGCGATCCCGTAGCGGGCCAGCCAGTGTCCATGCAGGCGCGGCGAGAGCGAATGCGCGATCGGCCAGCCGATGACACCCGCGAGCGGTGGGGCGGCGGTCATTCGACCACGATCTCCCTGGTCCTGAGAAAGGCCAGCAGCTCGAGCAGCGGCAGGCCCATGATGGTGAAGAGATCGCCGTGCACTTGCGCGAAGAGCTGGGCGCCCCCATCTTCGAGCCGGTAGGCACCGACGCTTTCGAGAATGCCATCGCCCTCGTCGGCGAGATAGCGATCGAGAAACGCGTCGCTGAACGGCCGCATCGTCAGCTGCGCCCGTCCGATGTGCCGCCAGACCGGAGCACCCCCCTCGAAGACCACTGCTGCCGACAGAAGCTCATGGCTTCGCCCGCGCAGCGCTTCGAGCTGGCTCCGTGCGGCCGCCCGGTCTGTCGGCTTGTCGAAGAGTCTGCCATCGCAGACCAGGACCTGATCGGCTCCGAGGACAAGGCGATCCGGCCGGCGGCTCGCCACACGGTAAGCCTTCAGCTCGGCGAGCGCGTCGGCGATGTCCCGGGGCGGCGCGCCTTCGGCAAGCAGCCCCGCCTTGACGGCCGCTTCGTCGATCGGGGCGGCCATCGCCTCGAACGGCACCCGCGCCCGGTGGAGCAGCGCCGCACGGGCAGCGGATTGCGAAGCAAGAATCAGCGGTTCCGGCAAGGTGCGCCTTTGGGGGTCTCGACAGCGAACCCGGCCCTTTTGCCCCGCGCCTCCGGGGCGCGCAAGCACCGCCGCCGCGGCACAAGGGCGAAGATTCCTCGGGACAGGTGTGTGGACAACTGCCCGGGAACCCCGGGACGGGCTCCGGGACGACCGGGGGGCGGCGCCTTCGCACCCGATGCGAGTCCTTCGACCCACAGCCCGCGAAGCGCCGGCGTTCACTTTTGGCAGGCTCGGGATAACTCGGATTCGCGGTGAAAAAAAGGACGTCAAGATGGGAACGTCATCCTGTGGATAGACTAAGGCGCCATTCGTAACGCTACTGAAAGGGAATGATTTTTTTTCGCTGTGATCAACCACTGGTTGTAGCGCCGGAATCACCGCCTTTTCGCCGAGCTGTGGAAAACTTTGTGGGAAACGCATTCTGAAAGTTAATCCCCAGCTTTCCACAGACCTTCCTCTTCATACTCCATAAAGGAATCTCATGTGTTTCAGAGAAGGAAGCCGGGCACTTGCGCGGCGCTCCGGGGGTGGCTACAGGCCACAATCATGCCCGGAGCACGGTAAGATTGTCCGACATCCTCGCAGCCGCCTATCCTTGGACCAAGGTCCTCCATATCGTGTCGATGGTGGCGTGGATGGCGGGGCTGTTCTACCTGCCGCGGATCTTCGTCTACCACGCGGAGACCGCCCCGACCGGCTCCGCGACCTCGGAAACCTTCAAGGTGATGGAGCGCAAGCTCTACCGCCAGATCATGAACCCGGCGATGATCGCGACCTGGACCTTCGGGGCCCTGCTCGCCCTGACGCCGGGTCTCGTCGCCTGGAGCTCGGGCTGGATTTGGGTCAAGCTCGTGGCCGTGGCCCTGCTCACCGTCTTCCACCACTGGCTCGGCCGCCGACGGAAGGACTTCCTGCGCGACGAGAACCGCCTTTCCGGGCGAACCTACCGCCTGATGAACGAACTGCCCCTGGTCGCCCTGCTGGTGATCGTGACGATGGTCGTCGCGAAACCGTTCTGAACCGGCTGCCGGCGGGATTTGACATGAAGGGTCACTTGTGACACAGGGGGAACAAGTCCCGCGGATCGCTCCAGCATCCGGCACCCACAATCCCGCCATTTCCCCTTCCCGAGGACACTAGAAGTACCGCGATGGATTTATCGACTGATTTCGAGCAACTTTCGCTCGCCGACCTGAAGGCCAAGACCCCGGCCGACCTCCTGCAGCTCGCCGAAGAGCTGGAAATCGAGAACGCGTCGTCGATGCGCAAGGGCGACATGATGTTCGCCATTCTCAAGGACATGGCCGAGGAAGGCGTCGAGATCTCCGGCGACGGCGTCCTCGAGGTTCTGCTGGACGGCTTCGGCTTCCTGCGCTCGCCCGAGGCCAACTATCTCGCCGGCCCGGACGACATCTACGTCAGCCCCAACCAGATCCGGAAATTCTCGCTGCGGACCGGCGACACCGTCGAGGGCGTCATCCGCGCTCCCAAGGAAGGCGAGCGCTACTTCGGCCTGGTCAAGGTCAGCAAGATCAATTTCGAGGACCCGGAGAAGGCCCGCCACAAGGTCCACTTCGACAACCTGACGCCGCTCTATCCCGACGAGCGCCTGACCCTCGAGATCGAGGACCCGACGATCAAGGACAAGACGGCGCGGGTCATCGACCTCGTCTCGCCGATCGGCAAGGGCCAGCGCGGCCTGATCGTCGCGCCGCCGCGTACGGGCAAGACGGTGATCCTGCAGAA
This sequence comes from uncultured Alphaproteobacteria bacterium, assembly GCA_963798235.1. Classification (GTDB taxonomy): domain Bacteria; phylum Pseudomonadota; class Alphaproteobacteria; order Rhodobacterales; family Rhodobacteraceae; genus Amaricoccus. The sequence goes on from CAWCSN010000001.1 coordinate 864,512, forward strand.
CATCGCGGGCGCGATCGCCAAGAACCACCCCGAGTGCTTCCTCATCGTGCTGCTCGTCGACGAGCGGCCGGAAGAGGTCACCGACATGCAGCGCTCGGTGAAGGGCGAGGTCATCGCCTCGACCTTCGACGAGCCCGCCACGCGGCACGTCGCGGTCGCCGAGATGGTCATCGAGAAGGCCAAGCGGCTGGTCGAGCACAAGCGCGACGTCGTGATCCTGCTCGACTCGATCACCCGACTCGGCCGCGCCTACAACACGGTGGTGCCGAGCTCCGGCAAGGTGCTGACCGGTGGTGTCGACGCCAACGCCCTGCAGCGGCCGAAGCGGTTCTTCGGTGCGGCGCGCAATATCGAGGAGGGCGGTTCGCTGACCATCATCGCCACCGCGCTGATCGACACCGGCAGCCGCATGGACGAGGTGATCTTCGAGGAGTTCAAGGGCACCGGCAATTCCGAGATCGTGCTCGACCGCAAGATCGCCGACAAGCGTGTCTTCCCGTCGATCGACATTCTCAAGTCGGGCACCCGCAAGGAAGAGCTGCTCGTCGACAAGACCGATCTCACGAAGATGTTCGTCCTGCGGCGTATCCTAAATCCGATGGGGACGACCGATGCGATCGAGTTCCTGCTCGGGAAACTCAAGCAGACCAAGACGAACTCCGAGTTCTTCGAATCGATGAACAGTTGATAGCGCGCCGTTGACTTAGGCGTTACTTGACGGGCATGGAGACTATATTTGCGCTGGCGTCCGGCGGGGGTCGCGCTGGTGTCGCTGTTATCCGTATTTCTGGGATTGGCGCTCTAGAGGCCGCTCGACAGCTGGCGGGAACGCTGCCCGAAGCGCGCCGAGCGGCGGTCCGGCGGCTGCGCGATCCGCGAAGTGGCGAGACGCTTGATTCGGGCCTGGTAGTCACCTTTCCCGGACCGGGCAGCTTCACCGGCGAGGACTGCGTCGAATTGCACGTCCATGGCAGCGTTGCCGTGGTGCGGAGCGTGTCCGCGGCGCTGGATCGGCTCCCGGGCGTGCGGCAGGCGGAGCCTGGGGAATTTACCCGGCGTGCCTTCGAGAACGGGCGCCTCGATCTCGCGCAGATCGAAGGCCTCGGCGATCTCGTGGTCGCAGAGACCGCCGCGCAGCAGCGTCAGGCCATTGCGGCGATGCAGGGGCGCGTCGGTCAACTTGCGGGCGAGTGGCGGGCAGTGCTGCTCCGGGCGCTTGCGCTGGTCGAGGCGAGCATCGACTTCGCCGACGAGGACCTTCCCGCTGATGTCCTCGCGCCGGTCATCGGCGCCGTCGACGGTGTGCTCGCGTCGATGCGGCAGGAGATCGCAGGCTCGCAGGTTGCGGAGCGACTGAGGGACGGGTTCGTCGTGGCCTTGGTCGGCCCGCCGAATTCCGGGAAGTCGACGCTGCTGAACAGGCTGGCCGGGCGCGACGCGGCGTTGACGTCGGAGGTAGCCGGTACCACGCGCGACGTGATCGAGGTGCGGCTGGATCTCGGTGGTCTGCCTGTCACGGTTCTCGACATGGCGGGTCTGCGCGAGACGGAGAACGTTGTCGAGGGGCTCGGGATTGCGCGGGCACGCGTGCGCGCCGAGGCGGCTGACGTTCGCGTTTTTCTCGTGAGCGAACTCTGGCGATCTTCCGGCCTTGGGCGTGTCTCGTCACGCCGACGATCTCGTGGTCATGGCCAAGGCCGACCTTCGGCCAGACGGGGACGGGGTATCGGGTCTGACGGGGACCGGCGTTGAGGAGCTGCTTTCTTCGTTGTCGGATGTGCTTGAAAAGCGAACGGCGGGTGCCAGCAGTCTGGCGCACGCGCGTCAGCGCCAGGCGGTGGAGCGAGCGTCGCTCGCATTGCAGTCGGCGCTTGCTGAACTTGCGCGCACGGATGCCCGGGTCGAACTCGTCGCGGAAGATGTGCGGACGGCTATGCGGGCGCTTGATTTCCTCGTGGGCCGGGTCGATGTAGAGGCGGTTCTGGACGTGATCTTTGCGTCGTTCTGTCTCGGGAAATAGGACTGTTTCACGTGAAACATTGCTGGGACGTCATCGTCGTCGGAGGCGGCCACGCCGGAACGGAAGCGGCGGCGGCAGCTTGGCGCCTCGGCGCCCGGACGGCCCTGATCACGCACCGCTTCGATCGTCTCGGTGAACTGTCCTGCAATCCGGCGATTGGGGGTCTCGGCAAGGGCCACATCGTTCGCGAGATCGATGCCTTGGACGGGGTGATGGGCGTCGCCGCCGACGCGGCCGGCATTCAGTTTCGCTTGCTCAATCGCAGCCGCGGTCCGGCTGCGCAAGGCCCCCGAGCCCAGATGGATCGAGTGCTGTACCGCGGGGCGGTCCAGAAGGCGATCAAAGGGATGGACGGGCTCGTCGTGGTGGAGTCCGAGGTCGTCGACCTCGATATCGGCCCGGGCGGCGTGAGCGGCGTAGCCTTGGCCGATGGCACTTACCTTCAGACCCGCACGGTTGTGCTGACAACGGGAACCTTTCTCAAGGGCGTCATTCACTGCGGAAGGGAGACGCGGGCGGCGGGCAGAGACGGAGACGCGGCTTCGAACGCTCTCGCAGATCGCCTGGCGGAGCTTGAACTCCCGCTCGGGCGTCTCAAGACCGGAACACCACCGCGGCTCGACGGGACGACGATCGACTGGACACGGGTGGCTTCGCAGCCCGGCGATAGCGACCCGGTGTTCCTGTCCTTTCGGACGACGGCGACCGAGACTCCGCAGGTACGCTGCGGTATCACGCACACGAATGAGCGCACGCATGCGATCATTCGCGAGAACATCCTCGAGTCGGCGCTCTACGGCGGTCGTATCGACGGAGTGGGGCCGCGCTACTGCCCGTCGATCGAAGACAAGGTGGTGCGCTTCGCCGACAGACCTACGCATCAGGTCTTTCTGGAGCCCGAGGGCCTTGATGCGGTCAGCGTCTACCCCAACGGAATATCGACGTCCTTGCCCGCATCCGTGCAGGAAGGTGTCGTCAACAGCATCGAGGGGCTTGAGTACGCGAGGATAATCCGGCCCGGATACGCGATTGAGTACGACTACGTCGACCCGCGCGCCTTGGACCGCACCCTGATGGTGAGATCCGCACCGGGCCTCTTCCTCGCCGGTCAGATCAACGGGACGACCGGCTACGAGGAGGCGGCAGGACAAGGCGTTGTTGCCGGTATCAATGCCGCGGCGTTGGCCCTCGGAGCGCAACCCCTTGTTCTCGAACGCCATCAGTCGATGATCGGGGTAATGATCGATGATCTCGTCACGAAGGGCGTGACGGAGCCGTATCGAATGTTCACGTCGCGGGCGGAGTATCGACTTCAGATCAGGGCAGACAATGCCGATCAGCGACTAACGCCACTCGGAATCGCAATTGGGTGCGTCGGTCCACGCCGTCGCGTCGAGTTCGAGAGGAAGGCGGAGGCCCTTGCCATGGTCTGCACTTCGGCAAAGGGTCTGTCGGTTTCGCCCACGGAAGCGTCAGAGCGCGGGCTTTCGATCAACAGGGATGGCGTCTTGCGGTCCTGCTACGAATTGCTTTCACATCCCGACATTGGCACCGCGGAACTTCGGGCGGCGTTTCCGGAACTTGTGACCGCTGAAGAGGCGATTTGGGAGCAGGTCGGCAGAGATGCCCTCTACGAGCCATACCTGCGGCGTCAATCAGACGACGTGGCAACGCTTGAAGCGGGATGAAACGGTCTCGCTTCCGTCAACCCTTGCCTACGATGCGCTCCCAGGACTTTCTGGCGAGCTCCGGCAGAAGCTGGCAATGATACGCCCCCAGACCCTGGGGCAGGCTTCCCGGATCGAGGGCATGACCCCCGCAGGTCTCGCCGTCGTCTTGTCCGCTGCGCGACGTGCGACGTGAGTGCCAGGGAAGTCGAAGCCGTCTGCGATGTTTCACGTGAAACACTCGAACGCCTCGAGATCCACCTCCGGCTGCTTGAGCAGTGGAACCCCAAGATCAACCTCGTCTCCCGAGCCAGCCTGCCTGACGCCTGGCGCCGCCACTTCGCCGACTCCGCCCAACTCTGGCGCTATCGCCCGACCCACCGCCACATCATGGCTCGATCTCGGCTCAGGCGCCGGCTTCCCGGGCCTCGTCCTCGCAGCCATCGCCGCCGACACCGCCCCCGCCCTCCACTTTCACCTCGTCGAAAGCGACCAGCGCAAGGCGACCTTCCTCCGAACCGTCGCCCGCGAGGCCGGCCTCTCCGTAACCGTCACCGACGCCCGCATCGAGTCGCTCCCCCCGCAACACGCCGATATCCTCTCCGCCCGTGCCCTCGCCCCCCTCGAAAAGCTCCTCGGCTGGGCGGAAAAGCACCGCCGCCCAGAGGGTATTTGCTTGTTCCCCAAGGGCGAAACGGTGCATAAAGAGGTAGCCGATGCGCGACGCACCTGGCGGTTCGATCCGCGGATTCACCCCAGCCTGACCGATCCGCGGGCGGCGATAGTCGAGATCGGAGCAGTGCAGCGTGCGTGATTTTCCGTCCGGCCCCCACATCCTGGCCATCACCAACCAGAAGGGTGGCGTCGGCAAGACCACGACCGCCATCAACCTCGGCACCGCCCTCGCCGCCCTCGGTTCGAAGGTCGTGGTGATCGATCTGGACCCCCAGGGCAACGCCTCGACCGGCCTCGGCATCCCCGTCGCCGACCGCGCCTACACCGCCTACGACCTGCTCTTCGCCGATCCGCCCGAGCCCCTGCGGACCTACGAGACCGTCGTCCCCGGGCTCCGCGTCATCCCCGCGACCCCGGACCTAAGCTCGGCCGACGTCGATATGGTGTCTGACAATCGCCGTCTACACAAGATGCAGCAGGCCCTCGCCGCCGGCGGCCCATCAGTCACCGAGCAGGACTACATCCTGATCGATTGCCCGCCGTCGCTGAACCTCCTGACCATCAACGCCCTCGTCGCCGCCGATTCCGTTCTCGTCCCCCTGCAGTGCGAGTTCTTCGCGCTGGAGGGCCTCACCCAGCTGATGCGCACGGTCCAGACGGTCCGGGCCAGCTCCAATCCCCAGCTTCGGATACAAGGGATAGTGTTGACCATGTACGACCGCCGCAATAACTTGTCCGGGCAGGTCGCAGCCGACGTGAGGGAGAACTTGGGCACGCTCGTCTATGACACGGTGATCCCGCGCAACGTTCGTCTCAGCGAGGCGCCGTCGCACGCCATCCCCGCGCTGATCTACGACCGGACAAGCAGCGGCAGCATCGCCTACCAGCGCCTCGCCGGCGAGTTACTCGCGCGGATGAACCCGTCCCGCGACCTGGTGGAACCGGCATGAGCGGAGGATACGGCATGGAACGCAAGGGTCTCGGGCGCGGTCTCTCCGCCCTTCTCGCCGACGTCAACCTCGACGAGACGCCCGCCGCTGCGCCGGCGTCGCCGACCGACGCGGCCGCGGCGCCGCGGCCGACCGACCGCATCCCGATCGACCGTATCCGCCCCAACCCCGACCAGCCGCGCCGCGACTTCGACGAGAAAGACCTCGAAGACCTCGCCGCGTCGATCCGCGAGAAGGGCGTCATCCAGCCGCTGATCCTCCGCCCCGTCGCCAGCGGCGGTTACGAGATCGTCGCCGGCGAGCGCCGCTGGCGGGCAGCGCAGCGCGCCGGCCTCCACGACCTGCCCGCCGTCGTCCGCGACATCTCCAACTCCGAGATGCTCGAGATCGCGATCATCGAGAACATCCAGCGCGCCGACCTCAACGCCCTGGAGGAAGCCCACGGTTACCGCCAGCTGATGGACCGTTTCGGCCACACCCAGGAGCGCCTCGGCGAGGCTCTCGGCAAGAGCCGCAGTCATATCGCCAACCTCCTCCGTCTGCTCACCCTCCCGGAACCCGTCCTCGACCTCCTGCGCAGCGGCAAGCTGACCGCCGGTCACGCCCGGGCCCTCGTCACGGCAACGAACCCGGAGTCGCTCGCGCGTCAGGTGGTCGAGCGTGACCTCAGCGTCCGCCAGACCGAGCAGCTCGCCCGCGCCGCCGCCACCACGCCGCCGCGCGCCCCGACGGCCGCGCGGGCGCCCGCCAAGGACGCCGACACCCGGGCGCTCGAGGAAGACCTGACCGCTTCATCTGCGCCTGAAGGTCACGATCGACCATCGCCCGGGCCAGCAGTCCGGGGAGATCCGCATTCGCTACGGTACGCTCGAGGAACTCGACGGCCTCTGCCAGCTCCTCTCGCACTGACCGCGGGGCGGCCGCTCGCCCCGGCCGACGGCCGCCCGAATCGGTCGCCCTCCCGACAGCGCCCCCTGCGCGAATTGTCGCCGCCGTGATTCTTCTCTGGAACAACTCACCCGTCCCAAGCATGTCTCAGGGTGACCAGAGACAAGGAGGACGCTGGATGTCCATCTCCCTACCGCTCGTCATCGAGGCAGTTAATCTCGTCGACGACGCCGCCGCCCGCCGCCGGGGGCTCGATATTGCCGCCGCCGCGAACTTGCCTTCTCGCCGCCCACCCCGAGTCCGACGCGGGCTACGCGGAAATCGCCGCCCTGCTCCGCCAGGAGGAAGAGGCCGTGGCCCGCACCGCCCGGCGTTGGCCTCCCGTCAGGGAAGCAGTCGCCGAAGCAGCGCATTGAGCACCGCCCGTCCGCCATCGGTGGCCCGCAAACGGCCCTCCGCCTGCGCGATCAGCCCGAGCCCCTCGAGTTCGGCGATTGCGTCTGCGGCCATCGGCGCACCGGCCAACGCGGCATAGCGCCGGGCGTCGATCCCCTCGCCAAGCCGCAGCCCCATCATCGCCATCTCGACCGCCTGTTCGTCCGTCGTGACGGCCGTCCGCTCGGCGATCCCGGACCCCTCGCCTTCCACCGCCGCGAGCCAGTCCTCCGGCGACCGCAGCGCCTCGGTGGCCCAGCGCACGCCATCGACGGTCAGCCGCCCATGCGCACCGGCGCCGATGCCGGCATAGTCGCCGTACCGCCAGTAGACGAGGTTGTGCCGGCTCTCCGCGCCGGGACGCGCGTGGTTCGAAACCTCATAGGCCGGCATCCCTGCGGCCGCGCACAACCCTTGCGTCACCTCGTACATCTCACCCGCCGCGTCCGCCTCGGGCAGTCCCCTCAGCCGTCCGCGTGCCGCGAGATCCCCGAAGCGTGTCCCCGCCTCGATCGTCAGCTGGTAGAGCGACAGGTGATCGACCGCCATCGCCAGCGCCTCGGCGAGCTCCGCCTTCCACGCCTCGGTCGTCTGCCCCTGGCGCGCATAGATCAGGTCGAAGCTCACCCGCGGAAAGATCGCGCGGGCGACCTCGAAGGCCCGCCGCGCCTCGGCAACGTCATGCATCCGCCCGAGCGCCCGCAGGTCGCGGTCATTGAGCGCCTGCACCCCCATCGACAGCCGGTTGACCCCCGCGTCGCGATACCCGCGGAACCGCCCGGCCTCGACCGACGTCGGATTGGCCTCCAGCGTCACCTCGGCATCGTCGGCGACGGTCCAGCCCGCGCGGATCGCCGCGATCACCGCCGCGACGGTCTCCGGCGGCATCAGGCTCGGCGTCCCGCCTCCGAAGAAGATCGTGTCGACCCGCCGCCCCGGCACCAGCCGCGCCGTCGCCGCGACTTCCGCCGCCAGCGCCCGGCCCCAGCGTGCCGGATCGACGGCCGGCCCGCACGTGGCTGTTGAAATCGCAATACGGGCACTTCGCCGCGCAGAACGGCCAGTGGACGTAGACGCCGAATCCGCCCGCCCGCCAGTCCTCGCCTACGGGCGAGAGGGCGAGCGCCGCGTCAGACAAAGCACCCCTCCACCAGCCGGGCGAAGGCCCGCGCCCGGTGGCTGATCCGGTTCTTTTCCGCCGGGTCCATCTCCGCGAAGGTCAGCAGTTGCCCATCCGGCTGGAACATCGGGTCATAGCCATGCCCCTGCCGCCCGCGCATCGGCCAGACGCAGCGCCCCTCGACGGCGCCCTCGAAGACCACGTCCTCCCCGTCGGGCCAGGCCAGCACCAGCGTGCATCGAAATCGCGCCGTCCGCGGCTCCGGCGCATGCGCCGCCTCAAGCGCCTCCCAGGTCCGCGCCATCGCATGCAGAAAATCCCGCCCGCCGGCGACCGTCGCCCAGTCCGCGGTATGCACCCCCGGTGCGCCCCCCAGGCCGTCGACCTCGATCCCCGAGTCGTCCGCCAGCGCCGGCAGCCCGCTGGCGCCGGCGGCGGCGTGCGCCTTGATCCGGGCGTTGCCGACGAAAGTCTCCTCGGTCTCCTCCGGCTCGGGCAAACCCAGCGCCTTCGCCGAAACCACCTCGACGGGGTAGGGCGCCAGCAGGTCGCGGATCTCCTCGAGCTTGCCGGCGTTGTGCGTCGCCGCGACCAGCCGCCCGCCCGTGAAGCGCCGGTTCACCGGCCCGTTCACCCGATCGCCGCGCGCTGCGCCGCGACCAGCTCCGCCACGCCCTTCTCGGCGAGGTCCATCAGCGTCCCGAGCTGCGCCCGGGTGAAGGTCGCCCCCTCGGCGCTGCCCTGCACCTCGATCAGGCCGAGAGCGTCGGTCATCACGAAGTTCGCGTCGGTCCCGGCGTTGCTGTCCTCGGCATAGTCGAGGTCGAGCACCGGCTGCCCGCCATAGATGCCGCAGCTGACCGCCGCGACGTGACCGGTCAGCGGATCGCTCTTGATCGTGCCCGCCTTCAGCAACTTGTTGACCGCCAGTCGCAGCGCGACCCAGCCCCCGGTAACGGACGCGCACCGCGTCCCGCCGTCCGCCTGGATCACGTCGCAGTCGACGGTGATCTGCCGTTCCCCGAGCGCCACCCGGTCGACGCAGGCCCGCAGGCTCCGCCCGATCAGCCGCTGGATCTCCTGCGTCCGCCCCGACTGCTTGCCGGCACTCGCCTCGCGCCGCGACCGCGTCGTCGTCGAGCGCGGCAGCATCCCGTATTCCGCCGTCACCCACCCGAGCCCGGACTTGCGCAGGAACGGCGGCACCGACTCCTCGAGGCTCGCCGTGCACAGAACGTGCGTGTTGCCCATGCGGATCAGGCACGACCCCTCGGCGTGCATGGTCACGCCGGTCTCGATGCTGACACTGCGCAGCGCATCGGTAGCGCGGCCGGATGGGCGCATGGCTCGGTCTCCTTCGTCTGAAGGCCGCGTCTTAGCCGCCGCACCCGCCCGCGTCCAGCACGACTCCCGCACGACTCCCGACCCGCGGGCTTCCCACCGCGCCGCCTTTGTGGTCTAACTCGCAGTCAGCCAACCGAAGGGCCGGTCCATGCCCACCCCCAGCTCGTCTCTCGGCGCCATGAACGACCGCAGCCGCGAGGTCTTCCGCCGGCTGGTCGAGACCTACCTCGACACCGGCGAACCTGTCGGCTCGCGCACCCTCGCCCGCACCCTTCCCGAGGGCGTCTCCGCCGCGACGATCCGCAACGTCATGCAGGACCTCGAGCACCTCGGCCTGCTCGACAGCCCCCACACCTCCTCCGGCCGCATCCCGACCCAGCTCGGCCTTCGCCTCTTCGTCGACGGCATCCTCGAGGTCGGCGACGTCTCGACCAACGAGCGCGCCGAGATCGAGCGCTCCCTCGGCGGCAACGAGCGCGACATCACCGCGGTCCTCGACCGCGCCGGCGCCATGCTCTCCGGCCTCACCCACGGCGCCAGCCTCGTCCTCGCCCCGAAGACCGAGGCGCCGATCCGTCACATCGAGTTCGTCTCCCTCGGCCCCGACCGCGCCCTCGTCGTCCTCGTCACCGCCGACGGCCAGGTCGAGAACCGCCTGCTCACCCCGCCCGCCGGCCTCACCCCCTCGGCGATGCGCGAGGCCGCGAACTTCCTCAACGCCATCCTCCAGGGCCACACCCTCGGCGACATGCGCGGCGTCGTCGCCGCCGAGATCCTCCGCCGCCGCGCCGAACTCGACGAGCTCTCGCGTGTCCTCATCGAGACCGGCGTCGCCACCTGGGCCGAGGATGCCGCCGGCGACGGCTCCCGCGACCGCCTGATCGTCCGCGGCCAGTCCAACCTCATCGACAACGTCGCCGATGCCGTCCAGCTCGAGCGCATCCGCGAGCTCTTCGACGACCTCGAGCGCAAGCGCGACCTCGTCCAGCTCCTCGATCTCACCGAGGGCGGGGCAGGGGTCCGCGTCTTCATCGGATCGGAGAACAAGCTTTTCTCACTTTCCGGTTCCTCTTTGGTGGTCTCTCCCTATATGAATGCCGACCGCAGGATCATCGGCGCGGTTGGCGTGATCGGACCGACCCGGCTCAACTACGGGCGGATCGTGCCGATCGTGGACTATACCGCCCAGCTCGTAGGACGGCTGGTCTCCAGCCGCGGCTAGCGACAAGGACCAAAAATGGCGAACAAGAAGAACCGCCACGACCTCATGGAAGGGGAGGAAGACCGCTTCCTCGACGACCCGGAGGCCGAGGAGGGCGACGACGAGCCCACCGACGAGGCCGTCGAGCGCGACGAGGCCTCTGCACTCCGTGCGGAGGTCGCCGACCTCAAGGACCGCCTGCTCCGGGCCCTCGCCGACGTCGAGAACATCCGCAAGCGCGCCGACCGCGACCGCCGCGATGCCGAGACCTACGGCGCGACCCGCTTCGCCCGCGACATGCTCTCGGTCCACGACAACTTCGACCGGGCGCTCGATGCCGTCACCGACGAGGTGCGCACCGCTGCCCCCGGCCTGATCGAGGGCATCGAGCTCACCCGTCGCGAGCTGCTCAGCGCCTTCGAGAAGCACAAGATCATCCAGATCGAGCCGCGCGCCGGCGAACGCTTCGACCCGAAGCTTCACCAGGCGATGTTCGAGGCCCCGGTCCCCGGCACCAAGGCCGGAGACATCATCCAGGTGATGGGCGCCGGCTTCATGATCGGCGACCGCCTGCTCCGCCCGGCCCAGGTCGGCGTCTCGTCCGGCGGCCCCGCCATGCGCCCGCCGAGCGATCCCTCGGTGATGTAGACCTCAGCTCCCGGCGGCAACCGCCGCCGGGGCCACGACACAGGCGCAGCAACCGGCGCCGGGGCAGGGGCCTCGGCCACCGCGGCGGCTACCCCGCGGGCCGGAGTCGCCATCGACAGCCGCATTTCCTCGCGCATCGGAGAGGCGTCTCCAGAACCGCTCGCACCCCCTTCCGTCGCCACATTAGGGGATATGAACGACAGGTTAATTCGTGAAGGAATGTGGATAGATATCAATACCTTGATTAGTGTCGCACGCGTGCGACGACCGTGCGAGGGCACGGTCTCCGGGCGCATCGAAGACCCTTGCAGCGCCTTCAGACGTCGGGCGACACCGGCTTCGCTCGCATCCGGAGGCGGAGCACGACGAGCCCCAGGATCACCGCCGGAACAAGGACGGCCGCCACGACGCCGAGGTGATGCCAGAGAAAAGGCAGCAGATCCTTCGCCGAGTGCCCGAAGCGATAGGCCAGCGTCGTCCAGACCCCGACCCACAACGCCGCCCCGATCGCGTTGGCGATCCCGAAGGTCGCCCAGTGCATCCCCGTCGTCCCCGCGACGATCCCGTTGAGCTGCCGGAGCAGCACGACGAAACGGGCAAACACCACCATCACCGGCCCCCGCCTGCGCGCCACCCCCTCGGCCCGCTCGATCTGCGCCTCGCCGAACCCGACGTACTTCCCGAAGCGCAAGATCACCGGCCGCCCCAGCCTGCGCCCGATCAGGTAGCCGATATTGTCCCCGAGCACCGCGCCCGCAAAAGCCGCGATCACCACCGCCCCGATCTTCAGCTTCCCCGCCGCCGCCGCCGCCGAAGCGAAAATCACCGCCGATTCACCCGGCAGCGGCGCCCCGAGGCTCTCGAGCGCCACGCAGAAGAACAGCGCGATCGCCCCATAGGTGTCGATGAACCCCTCGACCGCGTGTTCCAAACCGCCCAAACTCGCCCTCCACGCGCCTCGGCCATCTCATACGTCCGCCCTACCACGGACCCGGCACCGCCGTCAGCCGCCCTGGCCCTCAAGCCGGCGGCAGCAACCCCTTCAACTCATAAACCAGCGCCAGCGCCTCCCGCGGGCTCAACTCGTCCGGCATCGCCCCCCGCAGCCGCTCCTCCGCCGCCGAGACCGCGGGCGCCGCCACCGCCACCGCCGCCGGCCGCGCCGCCATCGCGAAGAGCGGCAGGTCGTCGACCAGCGCCCGCGCCTTGCCGCTCTCGCGTTCCCCGCGCTCCAGCGCCTCCAGCACCACCTTCGCCCGCTCGACCACCGCCGCCGGCAGCCCCGCCAGCCGCGCCACCTGCACGCCATAGGACCGGTCCGCCGCCCCGTCGCGCACCTCGTGCAGGAACACCACCTCCCCCTGCCACTCCCGCACCGCCACCGTCGCGTTCCGCAGCCCCGGCAGCTTCGCCGCCAGGGCCGTCAGCTCGTGGTAGTGCGTTGCGAACAGCGCCCGGCACCGGTTGACGTCATGCAGATGCTCCAGCACCGCCCAGGCGATCGACAGCCCGTCATAGGTCGCCGTCCCCCGCCCGATCTCGTCGAGAATGACCAGCGCCCGCTCGCCCGCCTGATTCAGGATCGCCGCCGTCTCGACCATCTCGACCATGAAGGTCGACCGCCCCCGCGCCAGATCGTCCGCCGCCCCCACCCGGCTGAACAGCTGGTCCACCGCCCCGATCTCCGCCGCCGTCGCCGGCACGAACGACCCCATCTGCGCCAGCACCGCGATCAGCGCGTTCTGCCGCAGGAAGGTCGACTTGCCCGCCATGTTCGGCCCGGTGATCAACCACAGCGGCCGCGCTCCCGCGCCGTCCGCCCCGAGCGTGCAGTCGTTGGCGACGAACGCCCCCCCGCTCCGCCGCAGCGCCTGCTCGACCACCGGATGCCGCCCGCCCTCGATACGGAACCCGCGCCCGTCACCGACCACCGGCCGCACCCAGTCCTCCGCCCGCGCCAGATCGGCCAGCGCGCTCGCCACGTCCACCTCGGCCAGCGCCCGCGCCGCCGCCCCGACCGGCCCCGCCGCCGCCAGCACCGCCGCCCGCAACTCCTCGAACACCCGCTTCTCGATCTCGAGCGCGAACCCCCCGGCGTTCAGGATCTTCTTCTCGATCTCCGCCAGCGCCAGCGTGGTGAACCGCACCTGCCCCGCCGTCGTCTGCCGGTGCACGAACAGCTCCGCCAGCGGCGCCGCCATCATCTTCTCGGCATGCCCTGCCGGCGTCTCGATGAAATATCCCAGCACGTTGTTGTGCTTGATCTTCAGCGCACCGATACCGGTCCGCCGCACGTACTCGCCCTGCAGCTCCGCGATCACCCCGCGTCCCTCGTCCCGCAGCCGCCGCGTCTCGTCCAGCTCCGCGTCGTACCCCGCCGCGACGAACCCCCCGTCCCGCGTCAGCAGCGGCGGCTCCGCCACCAGCGCCTGCGCCAGCAGCCCCACCAGCTCCTCATGCCCCGCCAGCGCCCCCCGCGCCGCCGCCAGCACCGCCGGCAGTCCGTCCCCGAGCGCCGCGTGCAGCCCCGCCGCCTGCACCAGCCCCTCCCGCACCGCCGCCAGATCGCGCGGACCGCCCCGATCGAGCGCCAGCCGCGACAGCGCCCGCTCCAGATCCGGCACCCGCCGCAGCAGCCCGCGCGCCTCCCGCCCGGCCTCCGGAGCCCCGTGGAAATGCCCCACCGCCTCCTGCCGCGCCGCGATCAGCCGCACGTCCGTCGACGGCCCGTTCAGCCGCGTCTCCAGCAGCCGCGCCCCGCCGCCCGTAACCGTCCGGTCCACCGCCGCCAGCAGCGACCCCTCGCGCCCGCCCGAAAGCGCCCGCGTCAGCTCGAGGTTCCGCCGCGTCGCCCCATCGATCTGCATCAGCCCGCCGGCGCTCTCCCGCACCGGCGGCCGCAGCAGCGGCAAGCGCCCCTTCTGGGTCATCTCCAGATAGTCGACGATTGCCCCCAGCGCCGCGATCTCGGCCCGCCCGAAGGCCCCGAACCCCTCCAGCCCCTGCACCTTGTAGACCTGCGCGAGCCGCCCCTCGCCGAGCCCGGAGTCAAAGCTCGCCCGGGCCAGCGGCGTCGCCACCGCGCCGGCCTCGCCCAGCACCTCCCGCAACTCGCTCGCCTCGGCCTCCGAGACCAGCACCTCGCGCGGCGCCAGTCGCGCCAGCATCGGTCCCAGCCCGACCCGAGGGCACTGCGTGACCGTCAGGTCGCCCGTCGACACGTCGACCCAGGCAAAGCCGCCCTCGCCCCGGACCTCCGCCCAGGCGGCGAGGTAGTTATGCCGCCGCGCCTCGAGCAGCGACTCTTCGGTCAGCGTCCCCGGCGTGACCAGCCGCACCACCGCGCGTCGCACCACCGACTTCGCCCCGCGCTTGCGCGCCTCGGCCGGGTCCTCCATCTGCTCGCAGACCGCGACGCGAAACCCCTTGCGGATCAGCGTCAGCAGATACCCCTCGGCCGCATGCACCGGCACCCCGCACATCGGAATATCCAGGCCGAGATGCTGCCCGCGCTTGGTCAGCGCAATGTCGAGCGCCGCGCTCGCCGCCTCGGCGTCCGCGAAGAACATCTCGTAGAAGTCGCCCATCCGGTAGAACAGCAGCGCCTCGGGGTTCTCCCCCTTGATCTCCAGATACTGCGCCATCATCGGCGTGACGGTCTCGCTCACCCGGACGCTCCCTCCCTGCGGCGCCTCGGGTTTAGCCCTCAAGCGCGGAGAATGCCAAGGCATCCGCCGAGGCCGTTTACCATCCCTTAGGAACTTCCGGGAAACCCTTCAGGGTCATGCAGTTTCGATTTGCAATGTTCCGGTTTTACCCCCATGGTGGCGAGGTGAACAAGGCGTGAACGGATGCTCCGATTGCCGCGATCCGACAACTGTGGAATAAGAGGCCCGAGATGACTGCTCCCGTAGTGGACTTTTCCGAAAGACGCGGCATGGACAAGCAGAAGGCGCTCGAATCCGCGCTTGCGCAGATCGAGCGCAACTTCGGCAAGGGCTCGATCATGCGCCTCGGCTCGACGCCGGCCCTCGACATCGAGGCAATCTCCACCGGCTCGATCGGCCTCGACATCGCCCTCGGCATCGGCGGCCTGCCCAAGGGCCGCATCATCGAGATCTATGGGCCGGAAAGCTCGGGCAAGACCACCCTCGCCCTCCACGTCATCGCCGAGGAGCAGCGCAAGGGCGGCGTCTGCGCCTTCGTCGATGCCGAACACGCCCTCGACCCGGCCTATGCCAAGAAGGTCGGCGTCAACATCGACGAGTTGCTGATTTCCCAGCCCGACACCGGCGAGCAGGCCCTCGAGATCACCGAGACCCTCGTCCGCTCCGGCGCCGTCTCCGTCGTCGTCGTCGACAGCGTCGCCGCCCTGACGCCGAAGTCCGAGCTCGAAGGCGAGATGGGCGACGCCCAGGTCGGCGCCCAGGCCCGGCTGATGTCCCAGGCGATGCGCAAGCTCACCGCCGCGATCAGCCGGTCGAACTGCATGGTGATCTTCATCAACCAGATCCGCATGAAGATCGGCGTGATGTTCGGCTCGCCCGAAACCACCTCCGGCGGCAACGCGCTCAAGTTCTACGCCTCGGTTCGCCTCGACATCCGCCGCATCGGCGCGATCAAGGACCGCGACGAGGTCGTCGGCAACTCGACCCGCGTCAAGGTGGTGAAGAACAAGGTCGCCCCGCCGTTCAAGCAGGTCGAGTTCGACATCATGTACGGCGAGGGCATCTCCAAGCGCGGCGAACTCATCGACCTCGGCGTCAAGGCTGGCGTCGTGGAGAAGTCCGGCTCGTGGTACTCCTTCCAGGACGAGCGCATCGGTCAGGGCCGCGAGAACGCCAAGACCTATCTCAAGGACAATCCCGACATCGCCCATGCGATCGAGGACAAGATCCGCGCCGCCCACGGCCTCGACTTCGGCATGTCCCACGAGGAATCCGCCGAAGTCCTCGACGACTGAAGATCACGCGCCGGCCCGCGCCGGCGCGTGCGACCTTCCAGCGGCGCCGGGCCGGCGCCGCGATGCGCCTTTCCGGTACCCGGCCAGTATCCTCCGGCGTCACTGCACGGAAGTGCGCACCACCGCCGGACGCCATCGGCCATCGGCGATCCAGCGGCGGTCTCCAGTCCGTAATCCAGCCCGGCTTCGCCGAGCCGGTCGAGGTAGCCCTCGGTCTCCTCGCCCGCGCCGTCGGGCGGGTCGGGATAGGTCGTGATCGTCGCCTGCGCCGTCGTGGCCTTCGTCATCCCCCGATCGCCCGCTGGCCCCGCCATCATCACTCCTCGCAGTCCCTCCGACATCTGAAGGAGCGGCCAGCCCCGGTCGAAATACCGGACGGACGGCGAATCGTCGACCGAATCTGCTCGCACTGGTTGCAGGAACTGCCGCCGATACTCGCAAACAGTCGGATAACCGGCGGAAATACGCCGGAAATGATGCCATTCTGGCCCTACTTCCGCTGGTGCGCTGGCAGGGGACGCAGTCATCCGGTACGATACGGCCGTCCGTCGGCACCCTTCGCCGCCCGGCGGATACCGGAATAACGAGCAAACTCAAAACCGGTGGCAGGAGAGAGGGCGTATGGGAAACGAGGGTCGCCCCATCAAGGATGGGGTACCGTTGGCGGTGCCGGAGGTTGGCGTCGCTGATCTTCTCGACCCGGTCGCTCTCGAAGAGCGACTGCGGGAGGCCCGCGCGCGCCGCGCCGCCGCGCTCTCGAACCGCACGCCTGCCCCCCTGCCACCGCAGCGTCCCGCCTTCGCTCGCCCCCTGCCATCGGCCGTCGCCGTGGCGCAACCGTCGCTCAAATCCTCGCCCGACGATGTCCCGGCCGTCCAGGTGGACCGCACGGCCGGGGTCGCGACGGGCCAGGCTCCCGTGGGGCCGCTCCCACCCGCCACCCTCGCCACGTCCGGTGCAGTGCCACTCCGATTGCCGGAGGCCACCGCCGCCCCGCTCCAGCGCTTCGTCCGCGTCCCGGTCTGGGCGATCTTCGTCACCGGCCTCGCGCTCGGCGGCGCCGTCGTTGCGCTCCTCGCCATTGCCCCCAGCTTCCGCCAGCCTGACGACCAGGCCTCCACCGCCCCGCCCACGGAGATCGTGACCGCCGCCGCCACCGCGGAGCCACCGGCGGACCCGGCTCCCGCGATCGACCCCGTGCCCGACGCACCGGCCGCAGCCGCAACGGTCCCGCCGCCCCCCGACCCGGCGCCGACCATGGCGACGCCGCTCGATGAAGCCCTCCCCTCCGGTCTTGCCGCCCCGACCGCCGACCCGGCAGCGGTTCCGCCGCCCGTGCTCGAAACCGCCCACCTTTCCCCCGCCGCCCCGGAACCCGAGGCACCCGCCGCCCCCCCGGCGGCCGTGCCGCTTCCGGCCCGCGTGACCATCCACTACCCGCCCTCCGCAGCGACCGCCGCCGAGAATGCCGCCGCCGCCCTCCGCGCCGCTGGCCTCGCCACCGTCGCCACCATCCCGGTGCGCTTCGACATCAGCCGCACCAACGTCCGCTTCTACCACGCCGGCGACGGCGGCGCGGCCGACACCGTCGCCGGCCTCCTCGCGACCGACGGCGAGCCGCCGCTCACCCGCGACTTCACCGACTACCGCACGCCGGCCGCCGCCGGCACCGTCGAGGTCTGGCTCGCCGGCACCGCGACCGCTGCCCTCCGCCCGCGCCCCGCACCCGTCACCAAGGGCACCGGCACCCGGACCGCCCCGGCCACCAGGTCCGCCACAGCCACCCCTCCCGACCCGGAGCCGACCCCTCTCCCCACCGCCGGCATGGTCTTCGACCCCTCCCCGTCCGCCACGAGCCCCGCACCGGCACGTCCCGATCCCGCCGCGCCCGCGGATCCCCAGAACGAGGACCAGGCCCAGGCCGTGGCCCGCATCATCGTCCAGCGTGCCTACGAACGCCTCATGGGCACCGCGCCCGGCGAGTAGCCCGGCCAGCGTCCGGCGCCCTGTGCGCCAGACTCCAAGCTCCACCGACCCGGGCCGGCCACAGGCCCACCGCCGTCGCTGACAGCCGGCGTCCCGCCCTCGCCCCCGAAGTCCACCGCCCCCACGCGGCAATCCTCCGCCCCCTTTCGCGACACGACATCCCCACGCCCGTCTTGACGCCCCCGCCGCTTCGGCCCCATAGCCTGCGCCCATGACCGACGCCGCCCACATCCGCAACTTCTCCATCGTCGCCCACATCGACCACGGAAAGTCGACGCTCGCCGACCGCCTGATCCAGGCCACCGGCACCGTCTCCGACCGCGACATGAAGGCCCAGATCCTCGACTCGATGGACATCGAGCGCGAGCGCGGCATCACCATCAAGGCCCAGACCGTCCGCCTCGACTACAAGGCCAAGGACGGCCAGACCTACGTCCTCAACCTCATCGACACCCCCGGCCACGTCGACTTCGCCTACGAGGTCTCCCGCTCGATGCGCGCCGTCGAAGGCTCGCTCCTCGTCGTCGACGCCTCCCAGGGCGTCGAGGCCCAGACCCTCGCCAACGTCTACCAGGCCATCGACGCCGGCCACGAGATCGTCCCCGTCCTCAACAAGATCGACCTCCCCGCCGCCGAGCCCGAGCGCGTCAAGACCCAGATCGAGGACGTCATCGGCATCGACGCCTCCGACGCCATCGAGATCTCCGCCAAGACCGGCCTCGGCATCCCCGACGTGCTCGAGGCCATCGTCACCCGCCTCCCCGCCCCGAAGGGCGACCCCGCCGCCCCCCTCAAGGCGATGCTCGTCGACAGCTGGTACGACGCCTACCTCGGCGTCGTCGTCCTCGTCCGCATCTTCGACGGCACCCTCCGCAAGGGCGACCGCATCCGCATGATGCAGACCGGCGCCCTCTACCCCGTCGACCGCATCGGCACCTTCCGCCCCGGCATGCTCCCCGCCGACGCCCTCGGCCCCGGCGAGATCGGCTTCCTCACCGCCTCGATCAAGCAGGTCCGCGACACCCGCGTCGGCGACACCATCACCCACGAGCGCAAGGGCGCCACCGAGGCGCTCCCCGGCTTCAAGCCCTCGATCCCCGTGGTCTTCTGCGGCCTCTTCCCCGTCGACGCCGCCGACTTCGAGACCCTCCGCGACGCCATCGAGAAGCTCCAGCTCAACGACGCCAGCTTCTCCTCCGAGATGGAGACCTCCGCCGCCCTCGGCTTCGGCTTCCGCTGCGGCTTCCTCGGCCTCCTCCACCTCGAGGTCATCCGCGAGCGCCTCGAACGCGAGTTCGACCTCGACCTCATCACCACCGCCCCCTCGGTGATCTACCGCGTCCACCGCACCGACGGCACGCTCCTCGAGATGCACAACCCCGCCGACATGCCCGACCCGGTGCGCATCGACCACATCGAGGAGCCGCGCATCCGCGCCACCATCCTCGTCCCCGACGACTACCTCGGCGACGTCCTCAAGCTCTGCCAGGACCGCCGCGGCGTCCAGCTCGACCTCACCTACGCCGGCTCCCGCGCCATGGTGGTCTACGACCTCCCCCTCGCCGAGGTGGTCTTCGACTTCTACGACCGCCTGAAATCGGTGACCAAGGGCTACGCCTCCTTCGACTACAGCCTGCTCGGCTACCAGGAGGACGACCTCGTCAAGATGCAAATCCTCGTCAACGACGAGCCGGTCGACGCCCTCTCGACCATGGTCCACCGCGCCCGCGCCGACGCCCGCGGCCGCGCCATGGTCGAGAAGCTCAAGGAGCTGATCCCCCAGCACCTCTTCAAGATCCCGATCCAGGCCGCCATCGGCGGCCGCATCATCGCCCGCGAGACCATCTCGGCGCTGCGCAAGGACGTCACCGCCAAGTGCTACGGCGGCGACATCAGCCGCAAGCGCAAGCTCCTCGACAAGCAGAAGGCCGGCAAGAAGAAGATGCGCCAGTTCGGGCGGGTGGAGATCCCGCAGGAGGCGTTCATCAACGCGCTGAAGATGGACGACTGACGCCCTTTACCAAGTTCAATATTGCCGTAGATTGTCCGAACCGCGCAGGGTAGCATCTGGTTAGGCTTATACAGCAATAGGCGCTACTCACCGTGACTGCGTTTGCAGAGCTACGCGACTTCGCCCGGGACACTATCCCTGCCCTACTCCTTGAGGCGCGCGGTCAGATGGACAAGCAGCAGATGCTCGCAACGGTCGAACATCTTTTCATCGGTGATCGCCCCTGGCCTGAAGAACTCAACCGTATCCAGAAGAGCGGATGCACGGTCCGACGCAACGCGATAGCGTGGGCAATGTCAGACCTCGTCACGACCAGAGTCCTTTCTCCATCAGTCGGAAAGCCTTTTGTCCAGACTCGCGGGCCTCTCTACCCGAACCGCCCATGCGAAGACTTGCGACGGCGCTCAGCGCCGTTCCAACCCATGAACACCGCGTCTCGGCGCGCGCTTTGGAACGCGCTCGTGCTTGCCGCGGGCGAGCTAATTTGGAGCGTGTTCCGTTCGACGAGGCCTTCGTCGCTTCCGCCGTCGATGACATAAAGCAGCAGGATTTCTGCTGTGCCGCGACCGGCATCCCGTTCGACCTCGATGAGGTTGGCGAGGGTGCAGGCGGCAGCCACTTCGCGCCAAGCCCGGATCGCATCGTTCCGTCTCGTGGCTATGTGCCCGGGAACGTGCGCTGGGTGCTCTGGATGGTGAACCGAGCAAAGAGCCGGATGACCGAGGCCCAGTTCCTCAAGATGTGTCGGGCCATTTCGGCGAGAAACTGAACTAAGACAACTCGTCCCAACACCGATCCACCTACCCCTGCCCCTCTGGTCCCTCCTCCCACCTCAAAGCCGCCGCATTCCGCCGCGCGTGCAGCACACGAACGATGCCAATCATTCCATCGCCAAACTCCAGATAAAACACCACATGCGCTCGGCACCGCACGGACCGCATCCCCGGCCGAAACCCATCCCGCCGCCGCCCGGTCCCCGGATCAGCCGCGATCCGCTCGAACGTCCGCGCCAGTTCGCCGTAGTAAGCGAGCCACTGCGCCCGCCCCCACCGCTCAAGCGTATAGGCCCGGATCTCTTCGAGATCTTCCGCCGCCGCCGTCGAGAGCCGGAACGGCACCGCGCCTACTCGAACGCCTCCGGCTCCCAGGCGCGCGGATCAAAGGCCATCCCGCCGCCCCGCTCCAACTCGTCCGCCGCCGCGTTCAGGTCGGCTTTGAGCGCATGGAACGCCGCCGCCCCGCGCTCCTCCATCAGCTTGCGCATCCCAGCCCGCACCACCTCGCTCAGGTTAGCGAAGGCCCCGGTCGCGATCTCCCGCTCGGCGAAGTCCTGCATCTGCGGCGTCAAATGCACGTTTGGCATCGGTCGCACTCCTGTCGCTCAATGGCGCATCGTATCAGTTGCGGCCATCCCATCAAGGGCCGCTTCGCCTCGACGCGCCGCGTTCGACTCCAGACGATCCCGCCATCTCACCCGCACTTCGTGCTACAGTCCCGCCGGGGTGGGCGCAGCCGGATCGGCGTCGCAAGCAAGCGGCCGGGCGTCTGCGGGGGTCCCATCCCGGAGGAGACCCAGATGCCACGATTTATCGTGACGGGCTGCTACACCGGAGCTGCGTTGAAGGGCATGATTGAGAACCCGAGCGACCGCGAGGCCGCCGCCCGCGGGCTCGTCGAAGCGGCCGGCGGCAAGCTCGAAACCTACCACATGACGACCGGCGCGAGCGACTTCACCTTCACGGCCGTCATGGACGACGCCGCCGACCTTCTCGCCGGCCTGATGGTCGCGGCCGGGGCGGGCGCGATCTCCGACGTCCGGACCCAGCGGGCCTATACCGCCGCCGAGTTCACGGCGATCCAGAAAAAGGCCGGCAGCATGGCCGCCAAATACAAGGCACCCGCCTGATCCTGCCGACACCGGGTGGGTGCTCGCACCCACCCTCACCAGACCTCTTCCTCGTGCGGCGGACGAAGGGAAAGGCCGCACGGCTTTCCGCGGCAACTTCACCGGCCCTCGGGTGCACGCCATAGCTGCGTTCCCGCCAAACCTCGCCTTTCCAGTCCGTTAACGCGGAAAGGGATTTCCTGTCCTATCAATGCCTTGACCCTCTGCGCACGCGTGCGCAAGCGTGCGTCGCGCACGCCCCGGCGGGGCTGCTCACCGCCCCATCTCGTCCCTGATCTCCCGTATCTCCCGGTCGAGGAAGAAGCTGATCGCCGAGCGGATCAGCACCAGCAGCCCGAGGATCAGCAGGTCGGCGAGCGCCAGGCTCAGCGCCGTGTGAATGATGTCCGAGACGATCAGCAGCTCCAGCGCCGACAGGATATAACGGCCGAGCGCCATCCGCTCCCGATCGATGCGCCTGACCCGCAGCTCGGCATCCCCGCTCGCCTCCGCCTGCACGAAGCCGACGATGAAGCGCAGCGAGCCGATCAGCATGATGGCGATCGAGGCGAGGTCGATCCCCGAGATCACCCATTCCAGCCCGTGCGCCACCCGCGACAGCTCGCCCTGCAGCACCCCGGGCGTGGCCGCGACCTGGTTCAGTATCCCGTCCATCGCCTCTCCCCGCCGGCTCGTCGGCCCTTCGCCGAGACCTCACTTACCCGAGGTTTCGCCCCTCCACTGTACAGACGCAACCACAGGGTGAGGATTCGCCGGTGGGGGCCGCTGCGAGAGTATTCGGTAGCGTTTTCCCTATCCGATCGGTCCGGACGAGCCGGCTGACGAAGGGTTGTTCTTGCAGAATCACGCAAAAGAGACCATGTTCCATGGCGCCACGTTATGACGTTCGACCCGCTGTCTCCCTAACCGGCCTCAGCTTCGACCATCCGCTGACTGAGCCGAGCCGTCGCACTCCGCGGGCGGCAACACTGATAGGAGACATCACGATGGCTAAGGGCACCGTGAAATGGTTCAACGCCACTAAGGGCTTCGGCTTCATCCAGCCCGACGGCGGCTCCAAGGACGTGTTCGTCCACGCTTCCGCTCTCGAGCGTGCCGGCATCAGCCGCCTCGATGACGGCCAGAAGGTGAACTTCGATCTCGAGCGCGGCCGTGACGGTCGTAAGTCGGCGTCGAACCTCACCCTCGCCGACTGAGCGAGACTGATCTCAGGCACGGTCCCGCAGCGGGGCCGTGCCATTCGACCACCGCAGCCTGCAGCCACACCCCAAGCGTTATCCGATCCGGTCAAAGTGCCCGATCGTCGAGACAGCCGGGGACTTCCAACGCTTCAGCACCGACGATCCCTCCGCCACCGACTTATCCCGCGAAGCGCATGAGTTGATCCGTGCGGGCTCGCCCCAGGTCGATCCGGCACGACCGGATGGCAATCCCGGTACCCGAACCACCCCCGAACGTCGCCCCGACATAGGCGCAGTGGTCGTCCCGATACGCGGCCCAGGCCTTCTGCCCGGCCTCGAGGGCGGCAACCGTGCCCGGTCGTCCAGTCTCCGCATCGAGTGCCTTCGCCGCATCCATCGCAAAGCCGAGCGCAACTGGCGAGTGCCCCGTCGACCTTCGCCTCGACGGCCGCGACGCAATCGCCGATTGCCACCTGCGTCTGCTCCGAAAGCCCGCATTCCAGAGCTGGATCGGCCATGGCCGGCCCTGCCACCAGGCTCAGCGCCATCAGCGCCCGGGCGAGCCGCCGCGTCGTCACCGGAGCCCGGTCTCCTCGAGCAGCCCCTTGCGCTTGGCCTCGTAGTAGTAGCCCCGCGCGTACCAGCCCACCGCCTCGTCCTTGTCGCCGCCGGCCACCAGCCAGGCGCCGCGCAAGTATTTCACCCCGTACTTGAGGTTGGTCTCGGCATCGAGCAGCCCCTCCGGTCGTCCGCCATACCCCATCGTCCGGGCCGTCGCCGGCAGGATCTGCATCAGCCCGTAGTAGGGCCCGTTCCGCGCCGAAGGCACGTGCCGGCTCTCGCGGATGACCACCCGCTGCACGAGATCCTCGGGCACCCCGTAGACCGTCGCGTAGTTGCGGATCAGACCCCGCAGCTCGGGCGTCTCGTTCGGGTAGAGCGTCGCCGTCGAGCGGGTGCTGACCACGGCGGACTCTGGCTTCCCCCCGGCGCAGCCGGCGAGCGCCAGGGCGAGGAGAACGGCGAGGGGGCGAACGGGCATCGAGGGGCTCCGCGGGTTCGTCGGACCCCCTTTTCGCGCAGCCGCCGAGTCGCTGTCAACTCCGCGGGTAGCGCCGCCTCAACTCCCGGTCTTGCGCGACTTCCGCCGCGGCGCCGGCTTCAGCGCCCGCCGTCATCGCGTCGGTCATCGCCTTCGTCGACGCCTGGAGAAGGGCCTTCTGCTGGCGCTTCGCCTCCGCCATCGACTGGCCGCGGATGGTATTTGCCGTCCGATTGGCGGCGCTCAGCCACAGGCTCATCCACGGGTTCTTCACCGGACGACCTCCCGGCGCGGCACCAGCCCGACCGCGATGTCAGGGTAGTGGAGCGGTCCCGTCTTCTGGAACCCCCACCACCAGCCGCCGCCCCACCACATCCGCGTCGCCGGTTGCGGTCGCCCGTCGGTGGGCCAGCTGAACACCGGCCCGACGACGTCGGCACCGCTGGCGGTCGGCGTCTCGCACTCGGCGCGAAGGGCTGGGGCGTCAGGCCCGAGGTCGGGGAGGACGAGCCGCGTTGGCGTGGTCACGTTTGCACGGAAGAACGGATCGCCGGTGACGACGCAGCGTGCGCCGGTGACCTCGCTCCAGCCCGCGGGTGTCGACTCGAAGGTCCGCACCGCCAAGCTCCGCCAGGCGCCCCGTCCCGGCGGTACCACCGCCTCGCCGGTCGGTCCCATCGCGACCTGCGGCAGCCCGGCCCCGCCGCCGGCGACCGTGCGCCAGTCATAGGCGCCGCCGCATCCCGCCAGTGCCAGGGCAAGAAGCGCGATCCCGATCCCACGCATCGACGAACCTCCGTCCTCGTTCGCCCGCGATCAAGCCCCGCGGCGCGCCACGACGCAAGTGCCGACAGGCGGATGGCGCGCCTTTGTGGCGGAGTGATGCACGTTAACCCCCTGTTAAGGCCGTCGTTGACCGGAGGGGCGGCCGCTGAGACCCTCGCAAGGGACAATGGAAGGTCAACCCCGATGCGCGCCGCCCTGCTGTTCCTGCTCGCCCTCGCCGCCTGCACCGCCCGGCCCGAGGGCGTGCGCCCGGTCGCGGCGGGCGACAGCCGGGCGGACGGGATCGTGACGATGGCGTCGAGCGGGACGCTCTGGAACCCGGTCGACCCCGACTGGCGTGTGGCGCAGGAGGCCGCCGACCATCGCTGCCGCGCCTGGGGCTACGAGGGTGCCGCGTCCTACGCCGGCTGGCAGGACGCCTGCCGAGAGTACGACCTCGCCGGGCGCTGCGTGCGCAACCGCGTCACCCGCTTCTATCCGTGCAGCGCCGGGGGCTAGGCTCGGCGAGCGTCCACGCTGAAGCCTGCGCGCCATCGGAACCGTCTCGGGCGGGCCTGCCGATGCGATCGCCCGAGACCGCGGCCGGCGGTCACACCCGTTCGAAGCACACCGCGTAAAAGCCGTCCATGCCGCCGCGGTCGGGCCAGTAGTCCGGGCGCAGGCGAAGGCCGCCGTCGGGGGCGAGCCAGGCCGGGTCGACGCCGAGGGCGGCCGCGTCGGGCGAGACGGGGCGCGCGTCGGGGGTCGCCGCGCGAAAGCGGGCGGCCTGGTCCTCGCCCTCGGCAGGGAGGAGCGAGCAGACGCAGTAGACGAGGCGGCCGCCGGGGGCGAGCCAGTCCCAGGCGCGGGTGAGCAAGGCGGTCTGGAGGACACCAAGCGCCGCTAGATCGCGGCCACCGGGAAGCCACGGCAGGTCGGGGTGGCGTCGGATGGTGCCGGTGGCGCTGCACGGGGCGTCGACGAGGATGGCGTCGAAGCGCCGTCCGGGCTCCCACACCAGGGCGTCCGCGGTCACGACTTCGGCGGAAAGTCCGGTTCGGGCGAGGTTCTCGCGGAGGCGCACGAGACGCGGCTCGGCACTGTCGAGCGCGGTCACCGAGGCGCCGCCAGCGCGGCAAGCTGGAGGGTCTTGCCGCCCGGTGCGGCGCAGAGGTCGAGGGCACTCCGGCCGCGGACGTCGCCGAGGAGGCGCACCGGCACGGCCGCCGCGGCGTCCTGGACCCACCAGTCGCCGGTATCGAAACCCGGGAGCGTCGAGACCCTCGGCCGGCCGGGAACCCGCAGGCTGCCGGTCGGGAGGAGTTCGGCTTCGAGCCTTTCGGCCCAGGCGACGGCTTCCTCCGGGCGGCGAAGCGTCAGGTCGAGCGGCGCCGGATGGCGCTGCGCCTCCGCGATGGCAGCGGCGGCGTCCGCGCCCCAGGCGGCGGCGAGCGGAGCGGCGATCCATTCCGGCAGCGGCGCCTCGGGGGCCGCCTCCCAGGCGGCGGCGCCGGCGCTGGCCGCGCGGCGCGCGACGGCGTTGACAAGGCCGGCGAGGCGGTCGCCGCCCTTCGCCCCGCGCACGAGCCGGACGGCCCCGTCGACGGCGGCGTGGGCTGGGATGCCGTCGAGGTGGACCTCGGCGACGGCAAGGCGCAGGGCCGCCAGCGCCGGCGCGGGCGGGCGGCGGTCGAGGAAGCGATCGAGCAGTGCGTCCACCCGGCCGAGATGCCGGAGCGTCCCGCTCGCCAGCGCCTGGGCACGAGCCCGCTCGCCGGGGACGAGGCGAGCGAGGGGGCCGCGCTCGCCCGTCTGCTCGGCGAGCGTGCGGCCGTCGTCGAGCACGCCGCGCAAGAGGGTTGCCGCCGCCTGGCGTGCGGCGAGGCCCGGGACCGTCATCGTTGACTCACTGGAAGGTGCGCCCGGCGCGGGGGATCGAGGTCTGGCGCACCGCCGCGCCGACTCCCGGACGGACCGGCATGTCGGCGGCCATTGCCTCGAGCGCGCGGATGCGGTTTTCGGTGGCCGGGTGGGTCGAGAACAGGCTGTCCATGCGGCCGCCGTGCAGGGGGTTGATGATGAAGAGCGGCGCCGAGGTCGGATTGCGCTCGGCGCTCGGCATGGTGATCTCATGCGCATGGGCGGCGATCTTGCGGAGCGCGCTGGCGAGGCCGAGCGGGTTGCCAGAGATCAGCGCCCCGTCGCGGTCGGCCGAATACTCCCGCGTCCGGCTGATCGTCATCTGGATGAGCATCGCCGCCATCGGCGCGAAGATCACCGCGGCGAGGACCCCGAGCGGTCCGAGCGGGTTGCGCTCACGGTCGCCGCCACCCCCGCCGAAGAGGAAGCCGAACTGCGCCAGCATCGAGATCGCGCCGGCGACGGTGGCGGCGACGGTCATCGTCAGGGTGTCGCGATTCTTGATGTGGGCGAGCTCGTGGGCGATCACCCCCTCGAGCTCGTCGCGGTCCAGGGCGCGCAGGATGCCGGTCGTCGCGGCGACGGCGGCGTTCTCGGGGTTGCGGCCAGTCGCGAAGGCGTTCGGCTGGTCGCTGCGCACGAGGAACACCCGCGGCGTCGGGATGCCGGCATTGGCGGAGAGGCGCCCGACCATCTCGTAGAGCTCGGGCGCGCTGGCGCGGGTGACCGGCTCGGCCCCGTGCATGCGGAGCGCAACCTTGTCGGAGTTCCAGTAGGCGAAGGCGTTGGTGCCGATCGCGAAGAGCAACGCGATCATCATGCCGCCGGTGCCGCCGATCAGGTAGCCCACGCCCATGAACAGCGCCGTCAGCGCCGCCAGCAGCATCATCGTCCTGGCGAAGTTCATGCTTCCTCCCCGGCCCTTGCGGCCCCGTGCCGCCGCCCTATGATCGCTCTCGCGAGCCCGGAGGAATATATGTCACAGGATGCGACCGAAAAAGAGGCGCGCCGCACGGCCGCCGCCGACCGTGCGCTCGCCGAGGCCGAGGCCCGCCGCACCAGCACCACGCAGCTAGACCTGCCACCGGAGATCGGTGGCCGAGACGGGCCCGAGCCGGTGCGGTTCGGCGACTGGGAACGCCGCGGCATCGCCGTGGATTTCTGACGCCTCCGCCCGGGCGCGCGGAGGTGAAGCAGGTCATCTGCATCAGCTGGGGGGCGAAGTACGGCGCTCCCTACGTCAACCGGCTTTATGCCGGCGTGGCGCGGAACATAACGCCGCCGTTCAGCTTTACCTGCTTCACCGACGATGCGACGGGTTTTCGTCCCGAGGTGCGGGCGGAACCCTTGCCGCCGCTCGACGTGGCGATGCCGACGGGCACCAAGGGGATCTGGCCCAAGGCGCGGCTGTGGAGCCCGACTCTCGCCGACCTCACCGGGCCGGTGCTGTTCATGGACCTCGACCTCGTCATCGTCGGGTCGCTCGATGACTTCTTCGCCTATGGCGACTCGGATGAGGTGATCCTCGCGCGCAACCCGAACACGCCGCTGGAGCGGCTCGGGCAGACCTCGTTCTTTCGCTTCCCGGTCGGCAAGCTGGTACCGTTGCAGGAGGCCTTCGTCGCCGATCCTCAAGGTGTCGCAGACACCTACAAGTTCGAGCAGCGCTTCGTCACGCGCACCGCGCCGGGGGGCGTCTCCTTCTGGCCGGAGCCCTGGGTCCGGCATTTCCGCTTTCACTGCGCCCGGCCCTTGCCGCTCAACTTCTTCCT
This sequence comes from uncultured Alphaproteobacteria bacterium, assembly GCA_963798235.1. Taxonomy (GTDB): domain Bacteria; phylum Pseudomonadota; class Alphaproteobacteria; order Rhodobacterales; family Rhodobacteraceae; genus Amaricoccus. The sequence continues at coordinate 893,006 of CAWCSN010000001.1, forward strand.
GCCGCCGCGGCTACCGGCGGGGGCGAAGGTGGTGATCTTTCCCGGCGGGCTGCTGCCACCGCATGCGATCGCCGGCCAGTGGGGGGGGCGGTATCGGCCCGAATCGCCGTCCGCCCACCTGCGGGGGCTCTTTGCCGCCGACCGGCCGGACCCGCCGTTGCGCTATCTCCGCCACTACCTGCGGCCGGCGCCCTGGGTGGCAGAGGCCTGGCGGGAATAGCCGCCAGACCGGCGACTACGGCTCGCCCAATCCATGCAGGTGGCCTGCGACGCATACACCAAGGGCCCGCATCACAATCAGACTGCGGTCAGGATGATCTTGCCGATGTGGGCCGAGCTTTCGAGCCGGGCGTGGGCGGCGGCGGCCTCGGCGAGGGGGAAGGTGCGGTCGAGAACCGGGGCGATACGGCCGGCGTCGAGCAGCGGCCAGACCTCGCGACGGAGGTCGGCCGCGATGCGGGCCTTCGCCTCCACCGACTGGGGGCGGAGGGTAGAGCCCGTGATCGTGAGCCGCTTTACCATGACTTGCGCGAAGTTGAGCTCGACGGTGGCGCCCTGGAGGTGGGCAATCATGACCAGCCGGCCGTCGGGGGCGAGGGCGCGGACGTCGCGGGGCAGGTAGTCACCGCCGACCATGTCGAGGATGAGGTCGACACCGCGACCGCCGGTTGCGTCGCGGACCGCGGCCACGAAGTCGGCGGCGCGGTAGTTGACCGCGAGTTCCGCGCCAAGGTCGAGGCAGGCCTGACACTTGGCCTCGGAGCCCGCGGTCGCGAAGACGCGGGCGCCGCGGGCGGCGGCGAGCTGGATCGCGGTGGTGCCGATGCCCGACGATCCGCCGTGGACGAGAAAGCTCTCGCCCGCAACGAGGCGGCCGCGGGTGAAGACATTGCTCCACACGGTGAAGAGCGTCTCGCAGAGCCCGGCGGCCGCGACCATGTCGAGGCCGGTGGGGATCGGCAGGGCGTGGTCCTGGTGGGTCAGGACGTACTCGGCATAGCCCCCGCCGGGAAGGAGCGCGCAGACGCGGTCGCCGACCTGCCAGCGCGAGCCGCCGGGACCGACGGCGGCAACCTCGCCCGCGGCTTCGAGGCCGGGCAGGTCGGAAGCGCCGGGCGGCGGGGCGTAGGAACCGGCACGCTGGAGCGCGTCGGGGCGGTTGACCCCGGCGGCATGGACGCGGATGAGGATTTCGCCTGCCGCCGGCTGCGGCACCGGGCGCACGGCGGGGCGCAGCACCTGCGGACCGCCGGGCTCGGCGATCTCGACGACATGCATCTCGGACGGCAGCGCCACGATCAGGCCGCCTCGCGCCGCTGGTGGGCGAACGCGCGGTAGAGTGCCATCGCGCGGGCGGCGACCGGACCGGCACCGATCTCGCGGTCCTCGAAGCGGGTGACGGGCACGACCTTGTTGGCGTTCCCGGTCAGGAAGATCTCGTCGGCCACGGCGAAGTCGGCGACGTCCAGGGTCGCCTCGCGCACGTCGAGGCCGTCGTCGCGGAGCAGGCGGATGACGCGTTGCCGGGTGATGCCGTTGAGGAAGGTGCCGTTGGCGACCGGCGTCAGCACCGCGCCGTCGCGGACGAGGAATACGTTGGTCGAGGCAGTTTCGGCGACGTGGCCCTGCTGGTCGAGCGACAGCGCGTTGTGGAAGCCGCGCGCCCGCGCCTCGCGGATGATGCGGGCGTTGTTCGGATAGTGGCAGGCGGCCTTTGCCTCGCAGAGTGCCGAGTCGGGTGAGGGCCGGCGGAAGGGCGAGACGGTCAGCGCCATCGGTGCGGGTTCGCGGAAAGGCAGGTCCTCGATGCAGATGGCGAGCACCGTCGATTCGGGCACCGCGTCGATCAGAGCCGGGCTGGCCTCGGTCGACCACAGCATCGGGCGGAGGTACAGCGGCCGGTCGCTGCCGTGGCGGCTTATGCCCTCGCGGATCAGCGCCTCGATCTCCGCGGCGCCGACCGGCGTGGCGAGACCCATGGTCTCTGCCGAGCGAACCAGGCGGGCGCAGTGCAGGTCGAGGTCGGGCGTCACCCCGTCGAAGGCGCGGGCACCGTCGAAGACCAGCGTCCCCTGCCACGTCCCGTGGTCGGCGGCGCGCATTACTGCGGGGTTGCCGTCGTGCCAGCGGCCGTCGAACCAGGTGACGATGCGCGTCCCGAACGCCATGAGAAACCCCTTCTGCGGATTGGCGGGCGGTTCAGCGTCGCTGACGAAGGAACCCCGGCATGTCGGCGCGCGGAGTATCCCCGGGTGCCCGGACCCGGTCAAGGAGGGCTTGCGGGCCCTTGAGGACCGCCGCGGCGACGGGATTGGCGCGGATCTTGGCCTTCACGCCTTCGACCTGCATGACGTTGTCGATGCGGCGCGCGACGAACTCGCGCGTCGCCGAGGCGCCGGGCGTGTCGTCGCCGAGCCAGTAGAGGAGTGCCGAGGAATAGACCGCGGAAAGCGTCGCGCGCTTCGAATACCAGGCGAAGTCGCGGCTGTCGTCACCGAGCGTCCGCCAGATCGTGTCGGCGGTGCGCCAGATCGCCCGGGCGCCGTCGGCGGCATGGGTCGGCAGGGCGAAGAGTGCGACGCCGCGACGCACCGCCTCGCGGTCGCCGGCGACAAGCTCGAGACGGCGCATCACCGCGTAGCCGATGCGGTCGCGGAAACGCAGGCCAAGGAGGTCGGCGCGCTCCAGGTCGACCGCGAGAGCCGCGTCCTTGCCGTCGTGGAAGGCCAGCGCCAGGTCAACGCCGCCGCGCGGAAAGGCGAGCCGGGCGAGGCCCGGATCGACACGCGCGTCCTCGACCGCGGCCGCCAGCGTGCGATCTGTCCAGCCGTCGAAGACGACGTGGGGCAGGGCTGCGGCGACGACGGCGGTGCGGGTCGCGGCGAGGTGGTCGTCCTCGGACGGCGTTGCGCCGGATGCTTCGGCTTCGGTCATCGCTCTGGAACTCCCCGCGAATTTCTCCTGCTGGCCCATCGAGTCCCGTGTGGACTCGTCGGCCGTCAGTCGTTATATAGCGCCCTCCTGCCGATTATCGAAACGTATCAACCCGGGAAGGTGGTGAAGACACAGTGCAGGTAATGGTTCGTGACAACAACGTCGATCAGGCGTTACGCGCGCTCAAGAAGAAGTTGCAGCGCGAAGGCGTATTCCGCGAAATGAAGCTCCGGCAGCATTTCGAGAAGCCGTCCGTCAAGAAGGCCCGGGAGCGGGCCGAGGCCATCCGCCGCGCGCGCAAGCTGGCGCGCAAGAAGATGCAGCGCGAAGGTCTGCTCTGACACCCTGACCGACTGAAGGTCACGCAACGACCGGGCGCCCTTTCGGGCGCCCTTTGCGTTTTGGGGATCAGCCGTCGAGGCGCTCGAAGGCGAGGGCGATGCCCTGGCCGCCGCCGATGCACATGGTGACGAGGGCGCGCCGGCCGCCGGTGCGGGCGAGTTCGTGGAGCGCCTTGATGGTCAGGATGGCGCCGGTCGCGCCGATCGGGTGGCCGAGGGCGATGGCGCCGCCGTTCGGGTTGACCTTCGCCGGATCGAGGCCGAGCCCCTGATTGACCGCGAGCGCCTGCGCCGCGAAGGCCTCGTTCGACTCGATCACGTCGAAGTCGCCGGCGGTGAGGCCGGTCCGGGCGAGCAGCTTCTCCACCGCCGGAATCGGGCCGATGCCCATGACCTCGGGGCGGACGCCGGCGACGGCGTAGCCGAGGACGCGGGCCTTGGGCTTCAGCCCGGCCTTGTCGGCAGCGTCGGCGGTGGCGAGGACGATGGCCGCGGCGCCGTCGTTGAGGCCGGAGGCGTTGCCGGCGGTGACGGTGCCTTCCTTGCGAAACGCCGGCCTGAGCTTGGCGAGGGCCTCGGCGGTGGTCGCCTTCGGGTGTTCGTCGATGGCGAAGCCGACCTTCTCGCGCTTCACGGTCACCTCCACCGGGACGATCTGCTCGGCGAAGCGGCCGGCGCGGATCGCGGCGGCGGCACGGTTCTGGCTCTCGAGGGCGAAGGCGTCCTGGGCCTCGCGGGTGATCTGGTTCTCGGCAGCGACGTTCTCGGCGGTGACGCCCATGTGGCCTGTGCCGAAGGGACAGGTGAGGGCGCCGACCATCATGTCGACGGCGGTCGTGTCGCCCATCTTCTGGCCCCAGCGCGCGCCGGCCAGCATGTAGGGCGCGCGCGACATGCTCTCGGCGCCGCCGGCTAGGGCGAAGTCGGCATCGCCGAGGGAGAGCGCCTGGATGCAGGAGACGATCGCCTGGGCGCCGGAGCCGCAGAGCCGGTTGACGTTCATCGCCGGGGTGGAGTCAGGGATGCCCGCCTCGATGGCAGCGGCGCGGGACAGGTACATGTCGCGCGGCTCGGTGTTGAGGACGTGGCCGAAGACCACCTGGCCGATCTGCCCGCCCTCGACGCCGGAGCGGGCAAGGGCCTCGCGCGCGGCGGTCGTGGCGAGGGCGATCGGCGGGATCGCCGCGAGACTGCCGCCGAAGGTGCCGATCGCCGTGCGGGCGCCGTCGAGAATCACGATGTCGGTCATGGACATTTCCCCCTTGTGCGGACGGAGAGTGGTCCTGGCAGGCGCCCGCCACAATCCCGCCGAAGGTCAGGGGCCGCGGCGGGAGGGCGCTTCCCAGTCGATCACCGGGCCGATCGGCACGATGCCGGTCGGGTTCAGGGCGCGGTGGCTGCGGTAGTAGTGCGTGACGATGTGGTCGAAGTGGACGGTCTCCGCGACACCTGGATGCTGGTAGAGCGCGCGCGTGTAGTCCCAGAGGTTGGGGTAGTCGACAATCCGGCGGCGGTTGCATTTGAAGTGGCCGTTATAGACCGGATCGAAGCGGAAGAGCGTGGTGGCGAGGCGCCAGTCGGCCTCGGTCAGGCGGTCGCCGGCAAGGTAGCGGTTGTCGGCGAGGATTTCCTCGAGCCAGTCGAGGGTGGCGAAAACCTCGGTTGCCGCCGCGTCGTAGGCGGCCTGGCTGGTGGCGAAGCCGGCGCGGTAGACGCCGTTGTTGACCCCTGGGTAGACCCGGGCATTTAGGGCGTCGATTTCGGCCACCAGCGCCTCGGGCCGGTAGTCGGTGCGGTCGCCGGTGATGCCGTCGAAGGCGGTGTTGAACATGCGGATGATGTCCGCCGATTCGTTCGAGACGATGGAGCCGGTCTCGCGGTCCCAGAGAACGGGCACCGTCACCTTGGTCGAGGCTGCGGGGTCGGAGGCGAGGTAGACCTCGCGCAGGAACCTCAATCCGAGGACGCGGTCGCCGGTGGCGCCGGGGAAGTCGGTGTCGAAGGTCCAGCCATCGTCGCCGAGGAGGGGGTGGACGACGTCGACGGTGATGTGCGGCGCCAGCCCCTTCAGCGCGCGCAGGATCAGCGCGCGGTGCGCCCAGGGGCAGGCGTAGGAGACGTAGAGGTGGTAGCGGCCGCTCTCGGCGGCGAAACCGCCTTGCCCGCTGGGACCGGGGGCGCCGTCGGGGGTGATCCAGTTGCGGAAAGTGCTGTCCCGGCGCTGAAAGCTGCCGTCCGTGCTATTCGGGGTGAGGGTGCCCACCTCCCAGCGTCCGTCACGCAGTTCGCCCATCGCATCCTCCCCTGATTGCGGCAAGTATGGGGCGCGGCGGGGGGCGGTAAAGCGCCGCGGCCACACCGCTGTGTTTCCGTTTACGAAACCGGGGCTTCATCCTTGATTTACGCAACGCGCGGAGCATCCTCCGGCCTTGGCAGGCGTGGAGAGGAGCATGGAAGAGCGGGCGATCCCGACCGGTGCGATCGTGAGGGGCAAAGCCCGCGCGATGCGACTGGAAAGCGGCAACCGGCGCTTTCCGATTCTTTCGCTCGGCCCGGACGGCTGCCTGATCGAGGCGCCTGATGGGGCGCGACTCCGCGGCTTCGCCGACATCTTCGACGGCGAGATCCACGTCGCAACCTGCCTGATCGTCCTCGCCGCGCCGGAGGGGCCCTTCCTGCGCTGTACCTTCAAGCGCCGGACCGTGCCGCGCACCGCGCCGCCAGCCGATTTCGCGGGCTGAACCGCACGACTGAGCCGCACCACTAACCACCGGCCGCGCCCGCGATTCGGGTGGAAGCGCAGGGCGTTTGAGCTACGCTGTCGCTCGGACGGCGCGTCTGGGCCGCTCGGGGGAGCACGATGATCGAGACGCCTTACCTCCTGTTCCTCGGCGACGCGCCGGACGCGCTCGCCGCCAAGGTCGCGCAGGGCGTCCGCGACTGGCGGCCCGACGCGGCGATCGGCCAGCTGAGGATGGAGGGCTGCAAGGCCGACATGGGCCTGCCAGACATGTCCATCGCCGAGGCGGCCGCCGCCGGGGCGAAAACGCTGATCGTCGGGGTCGCCAACCGCGGCGGCATGATCTCGCCAGCCTGGGTGAGCGTCCTCGAGGCGGCGCTCCTCGCCGGGATGGACATCGCGTCGGGGCTGCACAACCTGCTCCGCGACGAACCGACGCTGGTCGCGACGGCAATGGCCCACGGCCGGCACCTGCATGACGTTCGGGTCCCGCCGCGGCCCTATCCGATCGCCAACGGCAAGCCGCGGAGCGGGCGGCGCTGCCTTGCGGTCGGCACCGACTGTTCGGTCGGCAAGATGTACACGGCGCTCGCCATGGAGAAGGTGATGCGGGCGCAGGGACGCAAGGCGACCTTCCGCGCCACCGGCCAGACCGGGATTCTCGTCACCGGCGACGGCGTCCCGCTCGACGCCGTGGTCGCGGACTTCATGGCCGGCGCGGTCGAGTGGCTGACCCCCGACAACGACGCCGACCACTGGGACCTGATCGAGGGGCAGGGCAGTCTGTTCCACCCCTCCTACTCGGGCGTGACCCTCGCCCTCATCCACGGCGGCCAGCCCGACTCGCTGGTGCTCTGTCACGAGCCGACGCGGACGCACATGCGCGGCCTCCCCGGCTACGGCCTGCCAAGCCTCGAGGCGCTGCGCGACCTCGCGCTGACCATGGCGCGGATCGTCAACCCGGACGTCATCGTCACCGGCGTCTCGATCAACACCGCCGGGCTCGACGAGGGCGCGGCGCTCGACCTCCTCGCCGAGACCGAGGAGCGGCTGGGGCTGCCGACCGTCGATCCCTTCCGGCAGGGGGCCGACCGGCTGGTCGAGGCCCTGCCATCATGAGGGTCCGCGCGACGGGAGGCGGCAATGAGCTTCGTGCGGCCAGAGCTTGCGGCGCGGATCAGGCTCTGGCGGGAGCCGATGCTCTGGGGCGCGCTCCTCGTCCTCGGCGTGTGGATGATCTGGCGGGGCTATGCCGGGCTGGCGCTCGTCACCTTCGTCGCCGGGCTCGCTGCGACAGCCACCGGCGCGAGCCTGCTTCGGCCAGCCATCCGGCGCGTGCGGCTTCATTCGGAACTCGGCGAGGGAGTCGTGGTCATCGACGAGGCGCGCATCGCCTATTTCGGCCCCCGCGGCGGCGGCTTCGTCGACGTGCCGTCGATCGTCGGCGTCGAGATCGTCACCCGGCCCTACGTGCCTCCCGATTCGTCCCACGCCTGGATACTGACCGCCGAAGACGGCACCCGCCTCGTCATCCCGCTCGGTGCCGAGGGGGCGGACCGCCTGTTCGACGCCCTGAGCCCGCTCCCCGGTATCGACTTCGATGCAGGCGCCGCGGCTGTCGCCGCCCGCCGCCCCGGCCGGGCGACGGTCTGGCTGAAGGCATCGTGAAACCGCCACCGGTTTTACCTTACCTTTCGGCCCGCTTGCCTTGGCAACGCCTGCTCTCTAAGGCTAGCCGCCCTGAGACGCGTCGGAACAGTGAGGCTCCATGTCGATTCCCCAGTCCGGCGGCGGTCTCGTCGAGAGCCGCGACCAACTTGCGGCCTATCTCGAGAGCGGCAGCAAGCCCGTCGAAGACTGGCGCATCGGCACCGAGCACGAGAAGTTCGGCTACCGCAAGGACGACCTCCTGCCGCTTCCCTATGAGGGCGACTGCTCGATCCACGCCATGCTGTCCGGCATCGGCGAGCGCTTCGGCTGGGAGCCGGTCGAGGAGGCGGGCAATCTCATCGGCCTGACCCGGGACGGCGCCAACGTCAGCCTCGAACCCGGCGGCCAGCTCGAACTTTCCGGCGCGCCGGTCGAGACGGTCCACCAGACCAGCGACGAGCTGGCACGGGCACCTGCGCGAAGTGGCGAGCCTTGCCGACGAGATGGGCGCCGGCTTCATCGGCCTGGGCGCCGCGCCGATCTGGCGCCAGGACCAGATGCCGGTGATGCCCAAGGGCCGCTATGCGCTGATGACCCGCCACATGAAGGCGGTCGGCAGCCACGGCACGCAGATGATGTACCGCACCTGCACGGTGCAGGTGAACCTCGACTTCGGGTCCGAAGCCGACATGGTGAAGAAGTTCCGGGTGTCGCTGGCGCTCCAGCCGATCGCCACGGCGCTCTTCGCCAACTCGCCTTTCCTCGACGGCAAGCCGAACGGCTGGCAGTCGTGGCGCGCGCGGATTCTGGCGCGACACCGATCCGGCACGGACGGGCATGCTGCCGTTCGTCTTCGAGGACGGCATGAGCTTCGAGCGCTATGTCGACTACGCGCTCGATGTGCCGATGTACTTCGTCTATCGCGACGGCGTCTACATCGACGCCCTCGGCCTCTCCTTCCGCGATTTCATCGACGGCCGCCTGAAGGCGCTGCCCGGCGAGAAGCCGACCGTCTCCGACTGGGCGGACCACCTGACGACGATCTTCCCCGAGGTGCGCCTCAAGAAGTTCCTCGAGATGCGCGGCGCCGACGGCGGCCCGACGCCGCGCCTCTGCGCATTGCCGGCCTTCTGGGTCGGGCTGCTCTACGACGGCGCTGCCCTCGATGCCGCCTGGGATCTCTGCAAGGGCTGGACGGCCGGTGAGCGCGAGCAGCTCCGCCACGACGCCGGCAAGTTCGGCCTCCGCGCCGAGATCGCCGGCCGCCCGCTCGGCGATGTGGCCCGCGACGTCCTCGCCATCGCCCGGGCCGGCCTCGCGGCGCGGGCGCGGGCGGGCGGGGGTTTCGCGGACGAGACCCCTTTCCTCGATGTCCTCGACGAGAGCGTCGCCCGCGGAGAGACCGCCTCGGACGAGATGCTCGCCCGCTATCACGGCGCCTGGGGCGGCGACTTGAGCCGCATCTACGGCGAATACAGCTACTGAATCGAAGGGGATTCCCGCGGTCCGGGCTTCACGGGCGCGGATCGTCTGCCGCGGCCCTCTCGTCGATCGGCAGCGCTTCCGCGATCCAGACGCCCTCCGTGGTGATCCGGGTCGCATGGGCGATGGCCTCGACGCCGCCCTGACGGGCCAACGCGAAGGCGAGGGCGTAGGCTGGATCGTAGTCCGCCGCGACGCGGAAGCGGCTGCAGTCGGTGCGCTGGACGACGTAGAGCATCACCGCCCGCTTGCCCGTGGCGGCGACGATCGCAAGCTCGGCGAGGTGGCGGGCGCCGCGCTCGGTCACGCTGTCGGGGAACTCGGCAAGGCCGGGCGTGCGGCTGAGGTGGACGTTCTTGACCTCGACGTAGGCGTCGGGTCGGTCGGGACCGGTCAGCAGGAAGTCGACGCGGCTCCGGGTCCCGTAGCGCACCTCGGGGCGGATGGTCGCATAGCCGGCAAGGGCGGGGATGCAACCGGCGGCGAGGGCCTCGGCGACGAGCCTGTTGGGGAGGCTCGCGTCGATGCCGGCGAAACCGCCGAGCGGCAGCGCGACCAGCCGCCAGGAGAAGGCGAGCTTGCGGCCCGGCGTATCGGTCGGCTCGACCCAGACCGTCGTACCGGGGGCATTGAGGCCGAGCATCGCGCCGGGGTTGGCGCAGTGGGCGGTGATCGTGCGGCCGTCTTCGAGCATGACGTCGGCGAGGAAGCGTTTATACCTCTGGACGAGGGTTCCGCGGAGGAGGGGGCGGGCGAAGCGCATCGCCGCCTTCTGGACCGGGGACCGCAGGAGAACAAGATGGCGAACCCTACCGCGGCGATGCTGACCATCGGCGACGAGATCCTGTCAGGGCGGACGCTCGACAGCAACATGAACCACCTCGCGCAGGCGTTGACCGCCAAGGGGATCGCGCTCCGCGAGACCCGGGTGGTGCCCGACGTCGAGGCCGAGATCGTCGCGGCGATCAACGCGCTGCGGGGACGGTATGACCACGTCTTCACCTCGGGCGGGATCGGGCCGACCCATGACGACATCACCGCGGATGCGGTCGCGGCAGCCTTCGGGGTGACGATCGGCGTGCGCGAGGATGCGCGGGCGATTCTGGCGGCGCACTACCGCAACCCGGAGGTCGACCTGAACGAGGCGCGGCTGCGGATGGCGCGGATCCCGGAGGGGGCGGTGCTGATCGACAATCCGGTGTCGCGGGCGCCGGGGTTCTCGCTCGGCAACGTCCACGTCATGGCCGGGGTGCCGTCGGTGTTCCACGCGATGGTGGCCGGGCTGCTCGCGGGCCTGAATGGCGGTCGGCCGCTCGTCTCGGAGACGGTGCGCTTCGACCGGCCGGAGGGGATCATCGCCGGGCCGCTCCGGACGATTGCCGAGGCGCACCCCGCGGTCTCGATCGGCAGCTATCCCTTCGTCACCCCCGAGGGCGGCTTCGGCACCAACATCGTCGCCCGCAGCGACGATCCCGACGCGCTGGCCGCGGCGCGGCTGGCGATCGAGACGCTGGCGCAGGATCTCGCGACGCCGGGCTGACCGAGGCGCTTGCCGCTCCGGCGCCGGCGTCCTACCAACGGCGACGGGCGGACGTGGCGGAACGGTAGACGCAGCGGACTTAAAATCCGCATCCCTCGGGAGTGTGGGTTCGAGTCCCACCGTCCGCACCAGTGTCGTGGCATCCTGCGCCGGGAGGGGCTGAAGCGGCCGCTTGGAGGCGCGGACGCGGGGGCTATAAAGTCAGCGAACAGGGCGCGGCGGTCCACGGGCCGCGCAATCAGGGGAAGCCTCGGGTGGTGGTCCAGAACCTCGTGACGCACGAGAACAAGCGGTTGCCGGCAGACAAGGACTGGTGGCGGGGGGCGGTGATCTACCAGATCTATCCGCGCTCGTTCCAGGATTCGAACGGCGATGGCGTCGGCGACCTGTCGGGCATCATCCAGCGGCTGCCCTATGTCGCGAGCCTCGGGGTCGACGCGATCTGGATCTCGCCGTTCTTCCCCTCGCCGATGCTGGATTTCGGCTACGACGTGATGAACTACCGCGACGTCGATCCGATGTTCGGCACCCTCGCCGACTTCGACGCGCTGATCGAGCGGGCGCATTCGCTCGGGCTCCGGGTGATGATCGACCTCGTGCTGTCGCATACCTCCGACCAGCACCGCTGGTTTCGCGAGAGCCGGGCGAGCCGCGAGAACCCCAAGGCGAACTGGTACGTCTGGGCCGACGCCAAGCCCGACGGGTCGCCGCCGAACAACTGGCTGTCGATCTTTGGAGGCCCGGCCTGGGAGTGGGACGGGGAGCGGATGCAGTACTACCAGCACAACTTCCTGACCGCGCAGCCCGATCTCAACTTCCACGAGCCCGAGGTGCAGGACGCGGTGCTCGCCATCGAGCGGTTCTGGCTCGAGCGCGGGGTCGACGGATTCCGGCTCGACACCATCAACTTCTACTTCTGCGACAGCGCGCTTCGCGACAATCCGGCGCTGGCACCGGAGCGTCGCGACTATTCGACGGCGCCAGAGGTCAATCCCTACAACTGGCAGGAGCACCTCTACGACAAGAGCCGGCCGGAGATGATCCCCTTTCTGCGCCGCTTCCGGGCGGTGATGGACGAGTTCGGCGATACTGCGTCGGTCGGCGAGGTCGGCGACGCGCAGCGCGGCATGGAGATCATGGGGGAATACACCCACGGCGACGATCTCATGCAGATGTGCTACGCCTTCGATTTCCTGTCGACCGAGGCGCCGAGCGGCAAGCGGGTCGGCGACGTGCTGCGCAAGTTCGCGACCGTGGCCAGCGACGGTTGGGCGTGCTGGGCCTTCTCCAACCACGACGTCAAGCGGCACATCAGCCGATGGGGGCTGGATCGCGAGCAGGCGCGGGTGTTCCTCGCTCTCCTGCTGACGCTGCGCGGGTCGGTCTGTCTCTATCAGGGCGAGGAACTCGGGCTGACCGAAGCCTATGTGCCCTACGACGACCTGCAGGACCCCTACGGCAAACGCTTCTGGCCGAAGTTTCGCGGGCGTGACGGTTGCCGGACGCCGATGGTCTGGTCGGACGAGCCCAACGGCGGCTTCTCCGACGTGAAGCCGTGGCTGCCGGTGGCGCTGGAGCACCTCCGGCTGGCGGTCGGGGTGCAGGAAGGCGACCCGGAGTCGATGCTCGCCTACTATCGCCGGATGCTGGCGTGGCGGAAGGAGCGGCCGGCGCTGGGCAAGGGCAGCTTCGAGATCGTCGCGACCTCGGAGAGCCTGATCGCCTACGTCCGCCGGCACGGCAACACCGCCGTCCTCTGCGCTTTCAACTTCGGGAGCGAGCCGGCGCGGCTGCCCTTGCCGGCTGGCGACTGGCAGGTGATCGGCGGAACCGAGTTCACCGGCACCCTCGAAGGCCGCGAGATCGTGTTGCCGCCGACCCAGGCACTCTTCGCCGAGCCCGCCTGAGCGAGCGCGCGGCGGTAACGCGCTGGCGCATTCTTCACCGAACGGCACGCGCGGCGGTCATCGCGCGTGCAAATCCGCTCGACGGGGCGCGCACCGGCCGGGGCCTGCTCTCGACGGGAGGGCTGTCGCGGACTATCCTTGTTGACGAGCGAGGGGCAGCAGCGTTCGGACATGGCAAAGCCAATCATCGGGATCATCGGCAACGCGCACACGATCAACGACCAGTATCAGGTGCAGGCGGTCGGCAACTCCAACATCGAGGCGGTCGCCGACCTGACCGGGGCGATTCCGCTGATCGTGCCGGCGATGCCGCGGGTCGGGGCGATCGCCGACCTGCTTCAGGCCTGCGACGGCTTCGTCTTCACCGGGGCGCGGCCAAACATCCATCCAAGCCTCTACGGCCATGAGCCGACCGAGAAGCATGGCGCCTTCGATCCCGACCGGGATGCGGTGACACTGCCGCTGATCCGCGCCTGCGTCGCCGAGGGCGTGCCGGTCTTCGGAATCTGCCGCGGCTTCCAGGAGTTCAACGTCGCCTTCGGCGGCACGCTGCACCCCGAGATCCGCGAGATACCCGGGCGCATGAACCACCGGATGCCGCCGGACGGGACGATCGAGGAGAAGTTCGAGCATCGCCATGCCGTGCGGCTGACCGAAGGCGGGCAGTTCCACCACCTGCTCGGGGCGCGCGAGGTGATGGTCAACTCGCTGCACGGGCAGGGCATCCTCGATCAGGGCACGCGCATCGTCATCGAGGGCTGGGCGCCCGACGAGACGCCCGAGGCGATCGTCGTGCAGCAGGCGCGGGCCTTCGCCATGGCGGTGCAATGGCATCCCGAGTGGAACGCCGCCAACGATCCGGTGTCTCGGCCGCTGTTCCAGGCCTTCGGGGCGGCGGTCACGGCAGGCCACGCCCGGCAGCACTGAAGCCCGGGCTTGAGGCTGAGTTCAGGCCGGGTTGGCGGCGCGGATCGCGGCGGCTGCGGTGACCAGTTCGTCGAGACCGGCCTGCAGGCCGGGTCCGGTGCCCTCGAAGCCGATCATCGTCAGGACCGTCATCCGGCCTTTGACCTCGAGGAAGGCCCGCCAGAAACGCGGGTCGATGCCGGCGATCGGCTGCTGCCGGCTGCGATCCTCGACGAGGACGTAGAGTACGCCACCCTTCAGCTGCTTCGAGAGGATGCGGACGTTGTCGCTGCGGCCGCTGCGGCCGACGAGGGCGCGGCCGTCGGCGGTGTCGAGATAGTGCTGGAGGTCGTCGAGGGTTGCCGCCTCGTCGTCGCCCTCGCCGCCGAGGCCGCCGGCGGAAACGCTCGCGGTCAGCGCTGCGCCGACCGGCGCCTTGCTGCCCTTGGCGAGACCGAGGAGCGTGCAGTCGCTCATCAGGACGAAGGCGCCTTCCGTCGTCACCCGGGTGCTCGGGGCGTCGACGCAGTAGCCGGGCGGTGCGGCGATGACCACCGCCTGACCGGCGACCGTCACCTTGGCGCGCGAGGGCGAGGACCCCGCCTGGCCCGACATCGCCGCCATCGTCGCCGGATCGCAGGCCGCAACCGCGAGACCGAGGCCGGCGAGGGCCGCCGCCCGCGCCACGGCGGGGCGTAGCCGCTCAGAGATCCGCATGGCGATGGCTTCCTTCCCTTGCGCCCGGATGGGTCGCCGCCCCGAGACGGGCCGGATCGACGCGGCGGGCGCGTCCTCGGCGCGTTCGTGGACGCGCTCCCTGCGGGTCCCGTTCTTTTCGACCAGACGGGCATAGGCGCCCGGAGCGGAGATCTCAAGGCTGGCGGGCGAGGCTGGAGACGGTCGCCTCGACGCGGTCCTCCGGCGCCTGCGGCGGTCCCGTCGGGGCTGGCTTTGATCGACACCACCACGAGCGCCGAGAATCGCTAGGAGGCGCGGCGGCCTCGTGTTAGCCTGACTAACATTAGAACACGCTTCCGTCCCGATTTTCGGGATTTTTCAGCACCAATAATACGATCTTAGCACGGAGCACATCATGTCCCTGCCCAAGACTCCTTTCGGGAGTTTGAACCCGTTTGGCCTGAATCCTGCCAGCGCTTCGTCGGACGACATCGCATCGCCGACGGTCGCCGCGGCCTCCATCGATTTCGATGCGGCTTCGGCGTCTCTGACCAGAGAGTCCACCAGCATCACGGTTGCGGCGCCGCTTCCGGTCTACAGCAATGACAGCATCGCCTCGTACATCCAGAGCGGCTACTTCGGGGGCGACTATAAATGGACGTCCGGAACGATCACCTACAACACCAGCAACCTGACGGCCGCCGGCGCCGCCCTCGCCGATCAGGCCTTCGCTCTCTACAACCAGTTCCTGACGCCGGCCTTCGTCAAGACGACCGGCGCGGCTAACATCACCTTCGACGACAATCAGGCCGGCGCCTTCACGAATTTCTCGTACAGCGGCTCGTCGATCACCAGTGCCACGATCAACGTCTCGACCGCCTGGCTCGCCACGTACGGCACGACGCTCGACAGCTACTCGTTCCAGACCTACCTGCACGAGATCGGTCACGCCCTCGGCCTCGGCCATGCCGGAAACTACAACGGCAGCGCCACCTACGTGACCAACTCCGCCTTCTCCGGTCCCGGCACCAACCACTATCAGAATGACAGCTGGCAAGCGACGATGATGTCGTACTTCGACCAGGACGAGAATACCTACGTCAACGCCACCTACGCGACGCTGATCTCGCCGATGATCGTCGACATGATCGCTCTCGGCAACAAGTACGGCCTCTGGCCGGGCTTCTCGGGCAACACGACCTGGGGCTTCAACACCAACATCGGCTCGACGAGCTATGCGAGCCTCGCCACCCTCGCCAACCACACCGCCTTCACCATCTATGACAGCGGCGGCACGGACACGGTCGACTGGTCCGGCTACGCCAACAACCAGCTGATCAACCTGAACGCCGAGACCTACTCCAACATCGGCGGCGAGATCGGCAATATGGGCATCGCCCGCGGAACGATCATCGAGAATGCGATGGGCGGCTCCGGCAGTGACTCGATCTACGGCAACAACGCCAGCAACATCGTCTACGGCAACGCCGGCAACGACTACATCGACGACTTCGGGCACACCGGCAACGACAGCTTCTACGGCGGGGTCGGCAACGACACGATCTATGGCTGGACCGGCAACGACTATCTCTCCGGCGACGACGGCAACGACTACGTCTACGGCGAGGATGGCGACGACAGCATCCGGACCGGACTCGGCAACGACTACGCCAGCGGCGGCGCCGGCAACGACTACATCGACGACCTTCCCGGCGGCGGCAATGACACGATGTACGGCGGGGTCGGCAACGACACCCTCTACGGCTACTCCGGCGCGGATCTGCTCTCCGGCGACGACGGCAACGACTACCTCGCCGGCGAGGCCGACGCCGACTTGCTCTACGGCGGGAACGGCATCGACTGCGTCTATGGTGGCGACGGCAACGACACCGCCTACGATGCCGATGCCGTCAACTTCGACTACTACGACGGCGGCGCCGGCACCGACTGGATCGACTACTCCGCCGTGAGCTTCGCCGGCGCCAGCCTGCGTCACGATCAATCTCGCGACCGGGCAGGCGGTCGTCAGCGGCGGCAATACCGAGACGATCCTCAACTTCGAGAACGTCCGTGGCTCGCAGGGCGGCGAGTCGATCATCGGCAACGCCGTCGGCAACTACGTCAACGGGCTCGCCGGCAACGACTCGATCCTCGGCAACGACGGCAACGACAGCCTGTTCGGCGATACCGGGGACGACACCGTCTATGGCGGCAACGGCAACGACTCGGTCGAGGGCAACGACGGCAACGACCGGAACTTCGGCGATGCCGGCAACGACGTCGTCCGCGGCGGCGAGGGCAACGACAGCGTCGATGGCGGCACCGGCAACGACACCGCCTATGGCGGCGGAGGCAACGACACCGTCACCGGGGGCACCGGCAACGACACCGTCTACGGCAACGACGGCGTCGACTCGCTCTTCGGCAACGACGGGAACGACAGGCTCGACGGCTCCACCCTGCGCGACTTCCTCACCGGCGGTGCCGGGCGGGACATCCTGATCGGCGGCGGCAACAACCCGGCGTCCGCGGGGGGATCCTCGGGGACACCTTCGACTTCAACGCGATCTCCGACTCGCCGTGGAATTCCGCCGGCACCCTCTGCGACGTGCTTCAGGCCGGCGGCGGCGCCGCGGCCTTCGACGCCCCCGGGGCCGGCAACGGCGACCGCATCGACGTCTCTACCATCGACGCGGACACCACCCTCGCCAACAACCAGACCTTCATCTTCGGGGGCACCGGCAAAGGCCACATCTGGTGCGTCAACTCCGGCACCACGACCGTCGTCCTGGCCAATGTCGACGGGGACGCAGCCGCCGAGTTCCGCCTCAACATCGAGGACGGCGCGACCCTGGCGAGCGCTTACACAGCCGCAGACTTCATCCTCTGACGCCTGTCCGCCCCCCGCGTCCGCCTCGCCCCCAATGAGGCGGACGCACCCCGGCCGTCCCAACGGCCCGGGGGTGGCGACGGGCGCGGGTTGAACCCGCGCCCGTCGCGGCCCTAGGCTCGGTGGATGATCTTCGCCCGATCGCCCCGGTTCGAGGCTTACGTCGCGCCCGCGCGGTCCCGCCCGGCGCTGTGGCGCCTGCTCTGCGGCGCCATTCTCGCCATCGCCCTGTGGATCGCAGTCGCCGTGCCGCTGCTCCTCGCCGGCCCGCGCCTCGGGGTCGGGCCGGGCGGCGGTCTCCTGCTCTATCTCGCGAGCTTCGCCGGGCTGGTCCTCGGCACCGGGCTCGCCGTCCGCCTCTTCCACCGCCGTCCGGCGCGGAGCCTGCTCGGCCCCGGCGGTTTCCGGCCGCGGGCCTTCGCGGTGGGCGTGGCCGCGGTCGCTGCGATCGCGCTCGTCTCGACCGCGGCGACCGTCCTGCTCGCCCCGCCAGTCCGCATCGCGGGCTTCGGCGCCTGGACGCGGATGCTGCCGCTGGCGCTGGTGCTGGTGCTGGTGCAGACCGCGGCGGAGGAGCTCCTCTTTCGCGGCTACCTGACGCAGGCGCTCGCCGCGCGCTTCCGTTCGCCCTTCTTTTGGGCGGTGCTGCCAGCGCTCGGCTTCGGGCTCCTGCACTGGGACGGAGCCGGCTACGGCCGCGATGCCTGGCTCGCGGTCGCCGCCGCCACCGCCGTCGGCCTCGCCTTCTCCGACGTGACGGCACGCACCGGCAATCTCTCGACGGCGATCGGCCTGCATTTCGCCAATAACGTCGTGGCGCTCCTCGTCATCGCCATGCCGGGGCCGACCGCGGCGCTGGCGCTGTTCGAGGCGCCGGTGGACGCCGCCCATCCGCTGCGCGCGTGGCTTCTCGCCGACATCGCCACGACGCTTGCCGCATGGGGTGCGTGGCGGCTGGCGCTCGCGTATCGGGCGAGGGCCGGGCGATTGCATTCGCGGGACCACGGTTCTATCTAGACGCCTGCCCAACCTGCCCTGCCGGCGCCTGGAGGCCCGATGAACTGGATCTCGAACTACGTCCGCCCGAAGATCAACTCGCTCTTCACGCGGCGCGAGGTGCCCGAGAACCTGTGGGTGAAGTGCGACAACTGCGGGACGATGCTCTTCCACCGCGAGCTGGCCGACAACCTCAACGTCTGCACCAACTGCGGCCACCACCTCGCGATCAGCCCGCGCGAGCGCTTTCAGGCGCTTTTCGACGGCGGGGTCTTCGTCGAGGTGCCGGTGCAGAAGCCGCTGACCGACCCGCTCGGCTTCAAGGACCAGAAGAAATACCCCGACCGGCTGCGCGAGGCCCGCAAGAAGACCGGCGAGGAAGAAGCGATGCTCGTCGCCGAAGGCGAGATCGGCAAGCTCAAGGTGATCTGCGCCGCCCAGGACTTCGCCTTCATGGGCGGATCGATGGGGATGCACGTCGGCAACGCCATCGTCGCCGCCGCCGAGCGCGCGGTGAAGCGCAAGGCGCCGCTGGTGCTGTTCTCTGCCGCCGGCGGGGCGCGGATGCAGGAGGGCATCCTCTCGCTGATGCAGATGCCGCGCTCGACGGTCGCCGTCGAGATGCTGAAGGAGGCGGGACTGCCTTACGTCGTGGTACTGACCAACCCGACGACGGGCGGGGTGACCGCCAGCTACGCCATGCTCGGCGACATCCACATCGCCGAGCCCGGGGCGCTGATCTGCTTCGCCGGTCCGCGGGTGATCGAGCAGACCATCCGCGAGACCCTGCCCGAGGGCTTCCAGCGCGCCGAATACCTGCTCGACCACGGGATGCTCGACCGGGTGGTGCCGCGCAAGGACATGCGCGACGAGCTGGCGACAATGCTCCGGATGCTGACCAACCAGTCGCCCTACGTCCGCGGCGACCTGCCGGCGCCGTCCGAAGTGCCGGTGCTGGAGGACCAGACGGCGGCGGGTTGAGCGTGGGCGCGGTGGGGAGCGACCGGGTTCTCGACCGGCTGACCCGGCTGCACCCGAAGGTCATCGACCTCACCCTCGGCCGCATCGAGCGTCTGCTCGCGGCACTCGGCCATCCCGAGCTGCGGCTGCCCCCCGTGATCCACGTCGCCGGGACCAACGGCAAGGGCTCGGTGGTGGCGATGCTCCGCGCCGGGCTGGAGGCGACGGGCGCGCGGGTGCATGTCTACACCTCGCCGCACCTTGCGCGCTTCCACGAGCGCATCCGCCTCGCGGGGGCGCTGATCGACGAGGACCGGCTGATCGCTGAACTCGAGCGCTGCGAGGCGGCGAACGGGGCCGAGGCGATCACCTTCTTCGAGGTCACCACGGCGGCGGCCTTCCTCGCGATGGCGGAGACGCCGGCCGACTATACCCTGCTCGAAGTCGGACTGGGCGGGCGGCTCGACGCCACCAACGTCGTGCCGCGGCCGCGACTGACGGTGATCACGCCGGTGTCGATCGACCACCAGCAGTACCTTGGCGAGACGCTGGCGGAGATCGCCGGCGAGAAGGCGGGGATCCTGAAGCGCGGTGTGCCCGCTGTGATCGGGGTGCAGGCGGCTGAGGGCCTCGCGGTGATCGAGGCGCGGGCCGAGGCGGTCGGGGCGCCGCTCTCGGTCGCCAACCGCGACTGGCAGGTCTGGGAGGAGCACGGCCGCCTCGCCTTTCTCGACGAGAGCGGGCTGCTCGATCTGCCACCGCCGGTGCTGATCGGCGGGCATCAGGTTCAGAATGCCGGGATCGCGCTGGCTGCGCTGCGCATGCTGGGCGTGGACGATGCGGCCTGCGCGGCGGCGCTGACCAACGCCGAGTGGCCGGCGCGGATGCAACGTCTGCGGCGGGGACCGCTGATGGACGCGGCGGGGACGGCGGAGGTCTGGCTCGACGGCGGACACAATCCGGCGGCGGGGGTGGCGCTTGCCGAGGCGCTGACGCGGCTGGCCCCCCGGCCGCTGCATCTCGTCACGGGAATGCTGCGGACGAAGGATATCGCGGGATACCTGGCTCCGTTGGCGCCGCTGGCCCTGTCGCTGCACGGCGTCACGATTCCGGGCGAGACCGCGACCCTGACAGCCGAGGAGACCGTCGAAGCCGCGCGCGCGGTGGGCATCCCGGCATGGCCGGCGGAGAGCATCGCACAAGCCGTCGCAGAGGCCGCCTCCGAACCGGGGGCCCGCGTCCTCATCTGCGGCTCGCTCTACCTTGCGGGCCGCGTTCTTCAGGAGAACGGCTGATCCGACGGAGCGCGGCAGGCCCCGTCGGGGTCGGTCAGGCGTTGGCTTCGCGGATCTTGTCGGCCGCAGCCTTGTCGAAGGCGATGCCCTTCTCGGCGAAAAGCGTGTCGAGCTCGCCCGAGAGCGCCATCTCGGTGACGATGTCGCAGCCGCCCACGAACTCGCCCTTCACGTAGAGCTGCGGGATCGTCGGCCAGTCCGAAAAGCTCTTGATGCCGTTGCGGACACCCTCGTCGGCGAGGACGTTGACGTCCTTGTACTCGATCGCGAGGTAGTTGAGCACGCCCGCGACGCGGCTGGAGAAGCCGCACTGCGGCATGCTGGCCGTGCCCTTCATGAACAGCACGACGTCGTTGGCGTCGATCGCGGCCTTGATCGCCTCGTGCGCCGAGGTGGTAGCGGTATCGGTCATCTTCTCTTACTCCGGTGCCTTGGTCGTCAGCGCGAGCGCGTGAAGCTCGCCATGCGACCCTTCCATCTTTCCCTTGAGCGCAGCATAGACCATCTGGTGCTGCCTGACACGGTTCATGCCGCGGAATTCCTCGGCCGTCACCGTTGCGGCATAATGGTTGCCGTCGCCGGCGAGATCGGTGATCTCGACCCGCGCCGCCGGGAAGGCTGCCTTGATCAGTCGCTCGATGTCGGCGGCTTCAATCGCCATCGCGGTCGCTCTCCGCAGGGTCTCTCCACCCAAACCTAGACACGCACCCGCCTCCCGGCAAGGGCACGGCACGATCGCCGGTCAAGCGCGGATGGATCAATGCCCCGAGGGGTAGCGCAAACGGCTGGTTCGACGCGATGATCGCGCCGGCGAGGCACCGGGGGGCGTTGACTCGGGAAGCGTGGCATCGCACGCCAGAGGAAAAGAGGAGCACGGCGATGACCACCAATGCGGCCGAACGCAGCGACAGCACCGGAACGGCGGAGCAGCCGCGGCTGAAGCGCCCGGCCGGGCCGCGCCCCGGAGTCGGCATCGTCCACCTCGGTCTCGGCGCCTTCTACCGGGCCCACGGCGCCATCTACGTCGCCGAGGCGATGGCCCGCTCCGGTGGCGACTGGGGCATCCTCGGCGTCAGCCTCGTCAGCCCGACCCAGCGCGACCGCCTCGCCCCGCAGGACTTCGCCTACACCGCGCTCGAACTCGGGCCGGGCTACGAGAAGCCGCAGGTGATCGACGTCGTCCAGAACGTGCTCGTCGCCCGCGACGACATCGCCGCCGTCGATCACGGCGATGGCCGATCCCGCCGTCCGCATCGTCACCCTGACCGTCACCGAAAAGGGCTACTGCCACGAACCCTCCACCGGCCGGCTGAACGCCGGCCACCCCGACATCGTCCACGACCTCGCCAACCCCGACGCCCCGCGCTCGGCCCCCGGCGTGCTCGTCGCCGCCCTCGCCCGGCGCCACGCGGCCGGCACCGCGCCCTTCACCGTCATGACCTGCGACAACCTCCCCGAGAACGGCAAGGTCGTCCGCGCCGCGGTGATCGAGCTCGCCCGCCTCCGCGATCCCGCCCTCGCCGACTGGATCGCGGCCGAAGGCGCCTTTCCCTCGACCATGGTCGACCGCATCGTCCCCGCCACCAAGGACGAGGACATCGCCCGCCTCGCCGCCCTCACCGGCGTCCTCGACCTGTCCCCGGTCATGCACGAGCCCTTCCGCCAGTGGGTCGTCGAGGACGCCTTCGTCAACAACGACCGCCCCGACCTCGGCGCAGTCGGCGTCCAGCTCGTCGCCGACGTCACCCCCTTCGAGATGATGAAGCTCCGCTGCCTCAACGGCACCCACTCGTCGCTCGCCTACCTCGGCTACCTCGCCGGCCACGAGACCATCAGCGACACCGTCGCCGACCCGGCCTTCGCCGCCTTCGTCCGCCACCTCTGGCGCGACGAGATCATCCCGACCGTGCCGACACCGCCCGGCGTCGACCTCGGCGCCTACGCCGACGCGCTCTTCGCCCGCTACGCCAACCCCGCGATCCGCCACCGCACCTGGCAGATCGCCATGGACGGCTCCCAAAAACTCCCCCAGCGCCTCCTCGGCACCATCGCCGACGCCCGCGCCGCCGGCCGCCAGACCCCCGGCCTCGCGCTCGCGGTCGCCGCATGGATGCGCTACGTCGGAGGCATCGACGAGACCGGCGCCGCCATCGACGTCCGCGACCCCCTCGCCGCACGGCTGAAATCCCTGTCCGACGCGGCGACGACGCCGGAGGCGAAGGTCGCGGCCCTGCTCGGCGTGCGCGAGATCTTCCCGGCGGCGCTGGCCGGCGACACCGGCTTCGCCACGGCGGTCACCGAAGCCTACCGCCTGCTGCTCGACACCGGCGCCCGCGGAGCGGTGGCGCAGGTTGCCGGGTGACAAACCGCCTCCGCTGCACGATATGATGGTCAACCCCTGTCCCGAAGGCCCGAAGCCATGCTCGATGCAGCCACGCCCCTGATCCTCAGCCCCACCGACAACGTCGCGATCCTCACGGCCCGCGCCCCGCAGGGCTCGCGCCCGCTCGGCCTCGGCAGGGAACTCGCCGCCCCGGTGATGCCGGGCCACAAGATCGCGCGGGAGGACATTCCCGAGGGCGGCGCCATCGTCAAGTTCGGCCAGATCATCGGCTACGCGACCGAAACGATCCACGCCGGCGACCACGTCCACACCCACAACTGCGCCTTCGGCGCCCACGACCAGGAATACCACGTCGGCGTCGACCTCGCGGCGGCCCAGGCGGCGATCCCGGTCATGGCGCCACGCACCTTCCAGGGCTATCGCCGGCCCAACGGCCAGGTCGGGACGCGCAACTACATCGCCGTCTGCGCCACGGTGAACTGCTCGGCAACGGTCATCCGCCGCGCCGCCGAACAGGTGATGTCGAGCGGCATCCTCGCCGACTATCCCAACATCGACGGCGTTGTCGCCTTCGCCCACGGCACCGGCTGCGGCATGGCGGCGAGTGGGCCGGGCTTCGACAACCTGCAGCGCGTCCTCTGGGGCCACGCCACCCACGCCAACGTCGGCGCCGCGGTCTTTGTCGGGCTCGGCTGCGAGGTGATGCAGGTCGCGCGGATGAAGTCGTCCTTCGGCTCGTCGGGGACGGAGCGGTTCCACGGCCTGACCATCCAGGACACCGGCGGCACCACCAAGACCATCGCCAAGATCGTCGAGCAGATCCACGCCCTCCTCCCCGAGGTCGACACGGCGCGTCGCGAGACGATCCCCGCCTCCGCCCTCAAGGTCGCCCTCGAATGCGGGGGCTCGGACGGCTTCTCCGGGATCACCGCCAACCCCGCTCTCGGCGTCGCCTCCGACATGCTCGTCGGCCTCGGCGGCACCGCCATCCTCGCCGAGACCTCCGAGATCTACGGCGCCGAACAGCTTCTCCTCCGCCGCGCGGTCAGCGAGGAAGTCGCCGCGAAGCTGATCGAGCGCATCCGCTGGTGGGAGAACTACACCGCGATCAACGGCGGCACGATGGACAACAATCCCTCGCCCGGCAACAAGGCCGGCGGCCTGACCACCATCCTCGAAAAGTCGCTCGGCGCCGCCGCCAAGGCCGGCTCGACGCCGCTCACCGACGTCTTCCAGTACGCCGAGCAGGTGACGACCCCGGGGTTCGTGTTCATGGACACCCCCGGCTACGACCCGGTCGCAACCACCGGCCAGATCGCCGGCGGCGCGCAGGTGGTGGTCTTCACCACCGGCCGCGGCTCCGCCTTCGGCTCCAAGCCCGCGCCGACGATCAAGGTCGCGACCAACGACCGCCTCTACGCCCAGATGCCCGACGACATGGACATCAACTGCGGCGACATCGTCTCCAAGGGCGTCAGCATCCAGCAGAAGGGCGCCGAGATGCTCGACAAGATCATCGCCGTCGCCTCCGGCGAGAAGACCAAGAGCGAGAGCCTCGGCCTCGGCGACAACGAGTTCGTCCCCTGGCAGGTCGGCGCCGTGATGTAGCGACGGCAGCGCCGTGCTATCCTCCCCACCAGTGGGGAGGATGACCATGCGTGCGATGATTGCGCCTTTCGTTCTGGCCGCAGGGCTCGCCGCCGCCACCAGTCCCGGCGCGGCGCAATCCGTCGACAGCCTCTATTGTCAGGAGGACCAGGCGCTTGCGGTGCACGGGGCGACCGGAGCGGCGTTGCACTTCGACTTCTCGATGTTCACGCCGAGCGGTCAGTTCCTCGGCATCCGGGGGGACGCCGCGCCATCGGGCGGGGCTTGGGTCTACACCAGCGGCATGGGGGCCGCGGACCCGGCGGAACACTGCGCCGTGCGGCTCACGCCGGTTTCCGGGGGTTTCCGCATCGAGACCGCCGAGAACGGCCGATGCGAGAACATGGGCGGCTATGGTGCCACGCTGTTCCGGCCGCTGACCTTCCCCGCCGCCTCGCGCGTCGGTCCCTTCGCCCCGGTCGGCATGGAAGATCCGGTCCCGCCGGGGTGCTGAACAGCCAAACGCGCGTCCGGGACGCAACATATTGGCTTTCCAACGTCGCGGAAAGCAATAGAGTGTGCGGGAGCAACCGTCGGGAGAGCCGAGCGCATGGGCTACGCCATCACCTTCGCGCAGCAGAAGGGCGGCGCCGGCAAGACCACCGTGCTCGCCCACCTCGCGGCCGCCTGGGCCGCGGCGGGCCGCAACGTGGCGATCATCGACCTCGACCCGCAGCGCTCGCTGACCCGCTGGGCCACGATCCGCAAGGATCCGGCGATCACCGTGATCGAGTCCAAGGACTACCGCGCCGGCGGCGACATCAAGTCGGCGAAGAAGGTCCACGACTTCGTCCTGATCGACTGCCCGGGTGCGGCGTCCAGCCTGCTCGAAAACGCCATGCGCGAAAGCGACCTCGTGCTCGCACCCTGCCAGCCGTCGGTGATGGACGTCTGGGCGCTCGGGCCGGTGATCGAGACCGCAGCCAAACTCAAGCGACCCCTGCGCATCCTCCTCAACCGGATGCCGCCACGGCTCGGCGCGCTCGACGAGGTGCTGGCGGAACTCGGACCGTCGCGGGCGCTGCTCCTCGCGACGCAGATCGGCAACCGCAACGGCTTCAGCAAGGCGATGCTCGACGGGCGAACCGCCCCGGAACTGTCGGAGCGCTCGACGGCCGCCGCGGAAACCTACGGCCTCCGCGCCGAAGTCGGGGCCCTGCTGGCGCGGCTGTAGGGCGCTTGCTCAAGGGGGTCGGCTTTGCGCGAAGAGCGGACGCGGAGCTTGCGCGTGTCGTACAACCCGGAAAGTGGCCCTTCATACCTTCGCTCGCCACGGTTGAGCCCGTCGCAGAAGCTGATTTCGTCACGCTCCCGCTCTGATTGACCGGAGCTGCTTTTTCGGCCAGCATCGTTAAGGGCGTGGTAAGCGCGGCTCCTTCGCATCGGAGTTGCTGCGAGGTGCTGCCCGCACCGTGTCGCGCCCGTCCAAGGCGCGAAGAAGAGTACCGCCTGTGCCTTCTCGGTACTCGACAAAAACTTACAAGGGAGAACTGCCATGAAATCCAGCACTTTTGTCGCCGGCGCCGCGAAGCTTACGGGAACGTGCCTGTTGGCGCTGGGAAGCGCAACGCACCTGCGCGCAGCCGAGGCTAATCTGGTTCAGACGGACGACCCTTATTTCAAGCAGGCACAGGAGCAGCTCCAGGCCAATCTGACACTGCAGAACAACACCAACCGGGCGAAGAACGTCATCCTGTTCGTCGGCGACGGCATGGGCTTCTCGACCGTCACGGCGACGCGGATTTTCGAAGGCCAGCAGCGCGGGATCGATGGCGAGTCAACATCCTGGCCTGGGAGGCGTTTCCGCATCTGGCGGCGTCCAAGACCTATTCCTCGGACGCGCAGATCACCGATTCCGCACCGAGCGCGGTCGCGATGACCGCGGGCGTGAAGACCAAGAACGACATCATGGGGCTGGACCACACGGCGACGCTCGACAGCTGCGACGATCAGCAGGCCAAGGCGGTGACGACGCTGTGGGAACTGGCCGAGACGGCCGGCCTCTCTACCGGCGTGATCACGACGGCGCGGCTGACCCACGCGACGCCGGGCGCGACCTATTCGCACATCGCCGACCGGGACTGGGAATCCGACGCAGACATGCCGCCCGAGGCGGTGGCTGCGGGCTGCGCGGACATCGCCCGGCAACTCGTCGAAATGCCCTACGGCGACGGCGTCGAGGTCGCGATGGGCGGTGGGCGCGATCGATTCCTGCCGGCCGAGACGGCCGACCCCGAGGACGAAGGCAAGACCGGCAGGCGCACCGATGGCAAGGACCTCACCGCCGCCTGGCTTGAGCGCTACGGCAACTCGGGCGCGTTCGTCTGGAACCAGGAGCAGTTCGACGCGGTGGATCCGGCGAACACCAGCCATCTGCTCGGGCTCTTCGAAATCTCACACATGGAATACGAGCACGACCGTCCGGCCGACACCGCCGGCGAGCCGTCACTGGCCGAGATGGCGGTAAAGGGCATCGACATCCTGTCGCAGAACCCCGAGGGCTATCTGATGCTTGTCGAGGCCGGACGGATCGATCATGCGAGCCATGAGAGCAACGCCTACCGCACCCTGTCGGACGGGGTGGCGCTGAACGACGCGGTCAAGGCGGTGCTGCGCAAGGTCGATCTGAACGAGACGCTGATCGTGGTGACGGGCGATCACAGCCACACGCTGACCATCGCCGGATACGCCAAGCGCGGCAATCCAATCCTGGGGATCTCGGTCGGCGTCGACGACGAGCCGCTGATGAGCGACGACGGGCAGGTCTACACCACGATCGGCTTCGCCAACGGACCGGGCGGGCTGCAGGAGATGGTCAAGCCGCCGACGCTGACGATGGAGGAGGCGACCGACCCCGACTTCGTCCAGCGGTCGCTGCTCTACATGCCGAGCGAGACGCATGGCGGCGAGGATCTGGGGATCTACGCGATTGGCCCGTGGTCGCATCTCTTCCAGCGGCACGGTGGAGGAAAACTACACGTTCCACGTTATGGATTACGCATCCCAGATCAGCGAGCGGGCGGCGGCGAATGCCGGCCGAGCAGCGCCGCCGGGAGACCGGCGGCCCGGTTTCGTCTACTCCGAAAGGGGGGAAGGGCGAACGAGCCTCTTAAGAATGCCTGTCGCTGAGCAAGTCCAGCGGGCGAATGGCCGCTACCGGGACGGCGCTCGATCGCCTTGAAGTCCGGAATGGGCCACAAGCGGACCTCCTCGGCGGCGATGAGCGGGCGATTAGCCCCACCAGAACAGCGCGGCGATGATGACGTAGAGGCCGACGAGGGCGGCGCCGTCGACCATGTCGGCCTCGCCATCGACGGTGACGATGGTCACCACCAGCACCGCGAGGCCAACCGACAGCGCGAGCAGCGGCGGGATCGCCAGCGTGAACGGCGTGCCGCCGAGGAAGACGCTGACGAGGATCAGGATCGGGATCAGCGCCACCGCGACCTGAAGCGCGCTGTTGAGGATGACGCTGACCGCCAGCTCGGCCTTGCCGCGGGCAGCGAGCTGGACGCCGACGAAATGCTCGACGGCGTTGCCGGCGATGGCGACGATGACGAGACCGGCGAAGGTCTGGCTGATGCCGAGGACCTCGATCGCGGGCTCCAGCGCATCGACGAACCATTCCGACACCAGCGCCGCCGCGATCCCGGCGCCGCAGAGCACGACGATCGCGGTGGCGAGGGGCCAGGCCGTGTCGCGGGTGCGGGCCTCGGCGGGAATGGTGCGCTCGCCCTGCGAGAGCATCGCCCGGATCGAGATCGCGTAGACGATCAGCAGCACGATGGCGCAGACCACGGCCAGGGCCTGCTCGTGCTCGCCCGCCGGCAGGTGCAACTCATGGGCGAAGGTCGGCAGGACGAGGGCGGCGACGGCGAGCATGAGCAGCGAGGCGATCATCCGCGGCACCTCGCCACCGAAGCGCAGGGTGCCGTGCTTCCAGCCCCCGGCAAGGAAGGCGAGGCCGAGCACGAGCAGCGCGTTCGAGAGGATCGAGCCGATCACCGAGGCCTGGACCACGGCGATCAGGCCGGCGCGCAGCGCGAAGATGCAGACGAAAAGCTCGGGCAGGTTGCCGACCGCCGACTGGACGATGCCGGTCGCCGCCGGGCCGAGATGGTTGCCGAGCTGGTCGGTCGACTCGCCGATCAGGTAGGCGATGCCGGCAAGGGCGATCCCGGAGACGATGAAGCTGACAAGCGCCGGGGTGCCGGCGAAATGAAGGACGCCGGCCAGCACGACGAGGGCCAGCGAGACGGCGATGGTGCGGATGTCGCCGCGTCCGAGCCCTGCCGCCATGGTCCATCCCTCGCTGCCCGCGCCCTTGCCTGCCCCGTCCTTGCGGCGGCCGCAACCCTGCGGGCGCGGGCCGGATCAGGTCCGCGGCGCTTCCCCGCCGGCCCGAAGGGCGCGGCGGGCGGCGCCCTCGGCCCGCTGCAGCTGCCAGTCGAGGCGAAGGAGGTCGAGCCGCATGGCCGGGGAAAGGCCGGGCTCGGCGAGAATACGGCGGACGGCCGCGGTCGAGGGCAGCGCGAAGCGCAGCAGCGACAAGCGGGCTCGAAATCCGGACTTGCGGTGCAGCGCCGCCTTGCCGCCAGCGACGCGGGCGCGCTTGCCGGCGAGCGCCTCCGCGCTGGCCCGGGCAGGATGGCGGACGCGCATCGCCGCGACGTAGGCGATCGGCACGCCGAGGGCGGTGGCCCGGCCGTTCCACTGCTTGTCGCCGCTCGAGCGCAGGGTGGCATCAAAGGGGCCGACACGCTCGAAGACGGCCCGCGGCACGGCGAGGTTGGCGGTGGCCGCATAGCCGCGGGCGACATAGCGCGCCTGGCGGAGGTTGAACAGGCGATCATAGATTTCCGGCGCGGTCCACGCCGGCCCCGCGGCGGTCAGCTCGATCGGCCCGGCCGCGCGGCCGAGCGCCGGGTCGGCGGCGAAGGCGGCGAGGCCGGCGGCGATCCAGTCAGGCTCGGGCCGGCAATCGGCGTCGGTGAAGAAGAGGGTATCGCCCGTCGCCACCGCAGCCGCCGCGTTGCGGGCCGCGTAGGACCCGGGAGCCGGCTCGTGGACGAGGCGGGCGTTGGCAGGGAGCGCCAGGCCGGCCGGGGGGTCCGAGCCCGGGTTGTTGTTGGCGACGAGAATCTCGACCTCGGCGGCAGGCACGGTCTGCGCGGAAAGGCAGGCGAGGCAACCGGCGAGCGCGTCCCAGTCACCGTAGGTCGGAACGATGACCGTGGCGCGCGGGGTCATCGCGGTTCCGGCGCGGCACCGGGGACGATGCCGGCTTCGGTCCAGACGACGCGGTTGTCGCGGACGGCGCGGATGCGGGCCTTGTGCTTGCGAATGAGGTCGGGGTCCTTGTAGCCGCGCGGATGGTCGAGATGGACGAGCGGGGCGGTGTAGCGCAGATGCTGCCCGCGGACGCCGGCGTTCTCGAGGCGGATACCGAATTCCTTGTCGCCACCGCCATACTTGATCGTCTCGTCGAAGCCGTTGACCTTCAGCGCGTCGGCCCGGAACAGCGAGGCGTTCGCCCCGCAGAGGGCGCGCTGCACCGGGGTCGCCCGGTCGAGGAAGGCCAGCACCGGCAGCGGCAGCGGCATCGTCTTGAGCCAGGTGCCGAAGCGGTCGATCGCGCGGTTGGCGCGCAGCCAGCCCCGGTCGAAGACGGTCCCGTCGGCGACCATCTCCGGGGTGACCGACGTCGTTGCCGCCTCGTCGAGGCGGATCAGGCTGCCGGTCGAGAAGCGCCCGGGTGCCGCGAGGGCAAGGTGCCGGGCGAGGAAGGTGGGGTGGATCAGAACGTCGCCGTCGATGAAGTAGAGGAACGTGGCGTCGGAGGTGGCGATCGCCTTGTTGAGGATCGCGGCCTTCTCGAAACCCTTGTCCTCGTGCCAGACGTGGCGGACGGGCAACTCCGGGTGGGCGGCGGCAAAGGCGTCGATGGCGGCGCGGGTCTCGGGCCCCGAGCCGTCGTCGGCGATGCAGATCGAATCAGGCAGCACCGTCTGCCGCGCCACCGACGTCAGGCAGAGCGTCAGCGCCCGGGGGCTGTTGTAGGTCGCGACGATCAGTTCGGTGCGCATGGGTCCCACCCGATCCGGGCGAGATAGTCGAGCGCCGCGCGGTCTTCAACCTCGTCGGCCTCGATGTTGGCGACGGTACGGCGGACCTTGCGGGCATACTCCGGCGCTTTCGCGGTCAGGTTCGGCCCGCGACCGATCTTGGCGGCCAGCTCCGCCTCGGACCGGGTGTAGTAGTGGTTCAACTGGAGATGGGCGGCCGAATAGAAGCCGGGCTTCGTCCGCTCCTTCTCCTCGACGGTGACGCCGCCGTCGTTAGCGGTGCGGAAGGAGCCGTCGGTCTCCATCGAATGCACGCGCGCGGCGGTCATCCGGCAAGGATCGACGATCACCTTGAAGGCGCGGACGCCGCGCACGTCGCTCATCGGATCGCGGGCGCGGCGGAGATAGTTCTTGAGCACGCCCCCTTCCGGCGGCTCGGCGTGCCCGGAGCGCCCGAACATGTGCCACGGGAGCGAGACGTTGGGCGCGTCCCCGAGATGCGCCAGCGCCTCCGGGATCGAGGCGCCCGCCTTCGGGATCAGGAACTCGTCGGCGTCGATGAAGGCCATCCAGCGGAAGGCGCCGCCGAAGTTCGACGCGGCATGGGCATAGGCGAGCACCTGGTTGTGGATCTCGCGCCCCATCCAGGCGTCGGAAAAGACCTGCCGCCACGGGACGATGGTGCGGGCCTCCTCGGGCAGGGTGTCGCGAAGGATGTCGATCGTCCCGTCGCTGCTGCCGTTGTCGTAAATCAGGAAGCGTTTCACTCCGGCCCGCCGGTGGAACGCCGCCCATTCGCGGATGTGCCGCGCCTCGTTGCGGACAATCAGCGTGATCGCGACGCCCTCGCGGCCCGGCTCGGGTTTCGGGGGGACGATGCCGATCTTGCTGATCTTGCCGAGGCCCGGCAGCTTCCAGAACATTCGCGCCTCCTCCCCGGCGGGCCATGAAGCCGTCCCGCACGGGATAGCGTCAAGCGCCTTCGGCCGCCGACCGGCCATCGCGCTGGGCCGTCAGGGGCGTCCGCCGGGCGGCGGCGCGGTGGAGGCGCGCACCACAAGCTCGACCGGAAGCACCTCCCGGCGAACCTCGGCGCCGCGCTCGGCGATGATCTCGACGGCGCGGCGACCGAGCGCGCGGATCGGCTGGCTGATGGTGGTCAGCGGCGGGTTGGCGACGGCGGCTTCCGGCACCCCGTCGTAGCCGACGACGGAGACCATCTCGGGCACGGAGATACCGTTGGCGGCAAGCCAGTCGAGCGCGCGCATGGCAATCCGGTCTGACTGGGCGATGAGGGCGGTGGGCGGTTCGGGCGCGGCGAAGAGGTCCGCCAAGGCCGCGTCGATCGTCCTGGGGTCCGCCTGCGTCTCGTAGATCGGCACGGTCGCGGTGTCGATCCCGAGGGCCGCGAGGCCGGCGAAGGCGCCCTCGACGCGCTGGCGCGAGGTGGCGTAGTGCGCCTCCCTGACCCGGTCCATGCCGACGCGCCCGGCGTTGCCCTCGCCGAACTCCATCGCGAGGATGGCGAAGCGTTGGTGACCGAGCCCGGCGAGATGTTCGGCGGCCAGCCGCGCCCCGGCGACGTCGTCGACGCCGACAACCGGCACGCTGTCGTCGGTGTCGCCGAAGGCGAGGGTGACGAAGGGCAGGCGGCGGTCGCGGGCCTCCGCGACGAGGCGGCCCGCGTCTTCGAGGCAGTAGAGGACGAGGCCGTCGACCACTGCGCTCTTGATCGTCCAGGCGAGAGCGTCCTCGCTTGCCGCGGAGATGAGGGAAAGGCCGATGCCGGCCTCGTCGCAGGCCTCGGTGATGCCGATCATCATCGAGCGCGCGAAGGGGTCGGTGAAGAAGGACGAGAGCGGTTCGGCCGTAGCGACACCGATGGCGTTGACCTTGCCGGCGCTGAGCATCCGGCCACGCGGGTCGGGCCCGGCGTAGCCGATCTCCCGGGCCGCAGCGAGCACGCGCTCGCGGACCTCGGCGCGCACGAGTTCGGGGCGGTTGAAGACGTTCGAGGCCGTCGCCTTCGATACCTCCGCCCGCTCGGCCACGTCGACGAGCCGCGCACCCTTGCCCTGTTCGGTGATTCGGCCCACCCGCCCCTCCCGTGCAGCCCTCAAGCCCTTAAAGTTAGGGCACTTCTTGAACCGGTTCAATAAACCCTTGACGACGTGCGAAGCGGGGCTATTGTTTGAACCGGTTCAAGACTCGAATGAACCGGTTAAACCTAGCGATAATCCAGAAAAGGGGTTGGTCATGGCTATGACGACTCTCACCGATACCCTGTACCCTGTCGGTTCCGTCCGGGAGGCTCTCGATCGCCTTCGCGCCGGTTGGCGCGCCTTCCTCCAGCGCCGGGCCGATCACGCGGCCCTTGCCCGTGCCGCGAACCTCGGGCCGCGGCTCCGTGCCGACATGGGCCTTGGCGACAACGCCGCCTCGCTCATCCAGGGATGGGACGGCCTCGC
Source organism: uncultured Alphaproteobacteria bacterium (assembly GCA_963798235.1). Taxonomy (GTDB): domain Bacteria; phylum Pseudomonadota; class Alphaproteobacteria; order Rhodobacterales; family Rhodobacteraceae; genus Amaricoccus. Next base: position 925,849 of record CAWCSN010000001.1, read on the forward strand.
AACCAACGGCTACCTCGTCCGCCCGCGGCGGTGACGCTGGCCGATCCCCGGGGCAAGTGACCCCGGGGCGGCCCGGCGTCGGTCAGTTGAGCTTCGGCAGGAGCTCGTCGAGTGACTTCTTGGCGTCGCCGTAGAACATCCGCGCGTTGTCCTTGTAGAACAGCGGGTTCTCGATGCCCGAGTAGCCGGTGCCCTGGCCGCGCTTCATGACGATGACGTTCTTGGCCTTCCACACCTCGAGCACCGGCATCCCGGCGATCGGGGAGTTGGGGTCTTCCTGCGCCGCCGGGTTCACGATGTCGTTCGAGCCGATGACGATGGCGACGTCGGTGGTCGGGAAGTCCTCGTTGATCTCGTCCATCTCGAGGACGATGTCGTAGGGGACCTTGGCCTCGGCGAGGAGCACGTTCATGTGGCCCGGCAGCCGGCCGGCAACCGGGTGGATGCCGAAGCGCACGGTCTTGCCCTTGGAGCGCAGGCGGCGGACAAGTTCGGCCACCGGCTGCTGCGCCTGTGCCACGGCCATGCCGTAGCCGGGGACGATGATCACGGAGTCGGCGTCGTCGAGCATCGCGGCGACGCCATCCGAGTCGATCGCCACCATCTCGCCCTCGATCTCCATCGCCGGGCCGGTGGCGCCGCCGAAGCCGCCGAGGATGACCGAGACGAAGTTCCGGTTCATCGCCTTGCACATGATGTAGGAGAGGATCGCGCCCGAGGAGCCGACGAGCGCGCCGGTGACGATCAGGAGATCGTTCGAGAGGGTGAAGCCGATCGCGGCCGCGGCCCAGCCCGAGTAGCTGTTCAGCATCGAGATGACGACGGGCATGTCGGCGCCGCCGATCGCCATGATCAGGTGCCAGCCGATGAAGGCGGCGATCAGCGTGACCGCGACCATCGTCCAGATGCCGGCGCCCATGAAGTAGGCGATGCCGAGGATCAGGCAGAGCAGGCCGGCGCCGAGGTTGATGCCGTGGCGGAAGGGCAGGACCAGCGGCTTGGAGCCGACCTTGCCGGACAACTTCAGGTAGGCGACGATCGAGCCGGTGAAGGTGATCGCGCCGATCAGGACGCCGAGGAAGATCTCGACCCGCATGATCGAGAGCTCGACCGGGGTCTTGTGGGCGAGGGTGGCGGCGAAGCCGAAGAGCGGCTCGGTGGAACCGCTGGCGAGGTGGGCGGCAACCCGCGCGGCTTCCACGTCGGCGTTGAGGCCGATGAAGACGGCGGCGAGGCCGACGAGGCTGTGAAAGCCGGCGACCAGCTCCGGCATCTGGGTCATCTGGACGCGCGACGCGACGAAGGCGCCGACGACACCGCCGATGATCACCATCGGCGCCAGCAGCCAGAAGTGGCCGGAGCCGCCGAAGATCGTGGCGATAATGGCGAGCGCCATGCCGGCCATGGCGTACCATATCGCCTGCTTGGCCTTCTCCTGATTGGAAAGGCCGCCGAGGGCGAGGATGAAGAGGATCGCCGCAGCGATATAGAAGGCGGTGACGAGACCGAGGCTCATGATGCGGGTTTCCTCAGCTCTTCTGGAACATGGCGAGCATCCGGCGCGTCACCAGGAAGCCGCCGAAGATGTTCACCGAGGCCATCAGCGTCGCCAGCGCCGCAAGCAGCGCCACGAAGAAGCTGCCTGACCCGATCTGCAGCAGCGCGCCGAGGATGATGATCGACGAGATGCCGTTGGTGATCGCCATCAACGGCGTGTGCAGCGCATGGCTGACACCCCAGATGACGTAGAAGCCGACGAAGCAGGCCAGCGCGAAGACGATGAAGTGCTGCATGAAGCTCACCGGCGCCACCGAGCCGACGAGGAGCAGCAGGAAGGTGCCGACCACCAGCATCGCCGTGGTGCGGTTCGTCGTCTTGCGGAGTTCGGCCGCCTCGCGCGCCGCCTTCTGGACCGCCGTTTCCTCGACGACCTTCGGCTTCGGCTTCGCCGCGGCGATGGCCTGGATCTTGGGCGGCGGCGGCGGGAAGGTGATGGCGCCGGAGTGGGTGACGGTGGCGCCGCGGATGACGTCGTCGTCCATGTTGACGACCGGCGTGCCGTCCTTGCCGGGCGTCAGGTCGTCCATCATGTGACGGATGTTGTTGGCGTAGAGCGTCGAGGCCTGCGTTGCCATCCGGGATGGGAAGTCGGTGTAGCCGATGATGCGGACGCCGTTCTGGGTCTCGATCGACTGGTCTGGGACGGTCAGGTCGCAGTTGCCGCCCCGCTCGGCGGCGAGGTCGACGATGACCGAGCCGGGCTTCATCAGCTCGACCATGTCCTCGGTCCAGAGCTTCGGAGCCGGGCGGCCGGGGATCAGCGCCGTGGTGATGACGATGTCGATCTGCGGGGCGAGTTCGCGGAACTTGGCGAGCTGGACCTCGCGGAACTCCGGGGACGACGGCGCGGCGTAGCCGCCGGTCGCAGCCGAGTCCTGGGTCTGCTCGAACTCGAGGAAGACGAACTCGGCGCCCATCGATTCGATCTGCTCGGCGACCTCGGGGCGGACGTCGAAGGCGTAGACGATGGCGCCGAGGGACACCGCCGTACCGATGGCCGCGAGGCCGGCGACGCCGGCGCCGACGATCAGGACCTTGGCGGGCGGGACCTTGCCGGCGGCCGTCACCTGGCCGGTGAAGAAGCGGCCAAAGTTGTTGCTGGCCTCGATCACCGCGCGGTAGCCGGCGATGTTGGCCATCGACGACAGGGCGTCCATCTTCTGGGCGCGGCTGATGCGCGGCACCATGTCCATCGCGAGGGTGGTCAGGCCCTTGGCCTTCAGCGCCTCGAGCAGGTCGTTGCTCTGGGCGGGGTAGATGAAGCTGATGACGATCTGGTCGCTATGGGTGAGGGCGACCTCGTCCTGCGTCGGCGGGCGCACCTTTGCGACGACATCGGCCTCGGCCCAGAGGTCGGCGGCGGACTGGACGACGCGGACGCCGGCCTCGGCGTAGGTCGCATCCGAGAAGCGGGCGGCAACGCCGGCGCCGGTCTCGATGATGCACTCGTAGCCGAGCTTCTGGAGCGCGGCGGCGGACTGCGGAGTCATCGCCACGCGCTTCTCGCCCTCGAAGACCTCCCTCGGAGCCCCGATCTTCATCGGCCGTACCCTCCCCCGCGTGGCTCCGCCAGGCTTACCCGCGCGCCGTTAACCCTGTTCGGTTCGCCGCTTGTAGGAAGCGCGCAACTTTATGTCAAACCTCCGTGAGCGCGTGGAGAGTCGGGCGCGGGCTAGCCCTTCCCTGCTTCGGCCAGTTTGCCTCCGAGGTCCGCTAGGATTTCGAATTGACCATTGCACCGGCGCCCGGCTCATATGTCCGGCATGTCGAACCCGCTGGCGCGCTCCCTGGTCCTGTTCCTCACTATCCTCGGCCTTCTGTTGCCGAGGGTGTCGGGGCTGGCCGCGTCCGTCCTGCCGGGCGGAACGACCGTGGTGATCTGCACCGGACAGGGAATGATGACCCTGCGGATCGACGAGAGCGGCAATCCGGTGCCGATCGCGGATCATCCCGACCATTGCGTGCTCGCGCACGCCACTGACACCGCCACCCGCACGGTGGTTCAGCCGCTCCTTGCGCCGTTGGTGGACACCGTGGCTCGGCCCGCGGGGCACCTGATCCGCGCCGAGGGCTATCGCGCCGCCCGCCCGCCGCCGCGCGCCCCTCCCGCCGCCTGAGAGGTCATCTGCCGCCCGCCGCCCTGCGGCGCGGACGGCTAAACCGCGCTCGCGCCTGCCGCGCGGGCCTTCTCAGGCTTTCAGCGAGAGACATCATGGTCGCACCTACCGCAGCGGCAGGCGTACCCGAAAGGGCGCCCCGTGCCGACAAGTTCTACTTCGCCGCCTGGCGCTGGCATTTCTACGCCGGACTCTTCGTCATCCCCTTCCTCGTCATGCTCGCCACCACCGGGCTCCTCATGCTCTGGATCAGCGTACTTTCCGGCCGCGACGGCGAGGCCATCGCCGTGGTGCCGCAAGCGACCGCCGTCCCGATCGAGGCGCAGGCCGAGGCCGCCGTCGCCGCGGTCCCCGGCGGCACCCTCGCCGGCTACATCGCGCCGGCGGCACCCGACCGCGCGGCGCTCTTCAAGGTCGGCTCCGGCGAGGACGCGTTGACCCTCGTCGCCATCGATCCGTTCACCGGCGCCGTTATCGGCCAGCATCCCTTCCGGGCCGGCTGGTACGACACCCTGAACACCATCCACGGCACGCTGCTGATCGGCACGGTCGGCGACCGGCTGATCGAGACCGCGGCCTCGCTCGGCATCGTGCTGATCGCGACCGGTCTCTACCTCTGGTGGCCCCGCACGGGCGGGCTCGGCGCCGCGCTCGTCCCGAACTTCCGCGGCGCGGGGACGGTCGCTCTGGAAGTCGATGCACGCGACCGTCGGGATCTGGTGGTCGGCGCTGCTCCTCGTCTTCCTGATCTCGGGCCTGTCCTGGGCCGGGGTCTGGGGCGAGAAGTACGTACAGGCGTGGAGCACGTTCCCGGCGGCGAAGTTCGACAGCGTGCCGCTTTCCGACAAGACCCACGCCAGCATGAACCACGGCGACGCCAAGGAGGTCCCCTGGGCGCTCGAGCAGACGCCGATGCCGGCCTCGGGCTCCGACGCGGGGATGGCGATGCCCGGCATGACCGCTGGGGCGCCGGTCACGCTCGAGCAGCGTCGTGGCGCAGGCGCGCGACCTCGGCTTCGCGGGTCGCTTCCAGCTCGCGGCGCCGGCCGGCGAGGACGGGGTCTGGACGATATCGCGCGACTCGATGAGCAACGACAGTCCGAACCCGACCTCCGACCGCACCGTTCACATCGACCGATACACTGGCCACGTGCTCGCCGACGTGTCCTTCGCCGACTACTCGATCTACGGCAAGGCGATGGCGGTCGGGATCGCGCTGCACGAAGGCGACATCGGCGTCGCCAACGTCGTGGTGAACACCGTCTTCTGCCTCGGGGTGATCTTCCTCGCGGTCTCAGGCGTCGTCATGTGGTGGAAGCGGCGGCCGTCCGGCGCCTTTCGCCTCGCCGCACCACCGGCGCCGCGCGACATGGGGCTGTGGAAGGGCGCGGTCGTCGTCGGGCTCGTGCTCGCGATCGCCTTCCCGATGGCGGGGGTCGCCCTGCTCCTCGCGCTGCTCGTCGATCTGCTGGTGCTGTCGCGGCTGCCCGCCGCCAAGCGGCTCGTCTCCTGAAGCACGCCGACCAGACACCGCCGCGCCCGCGGCGGTGACGATCCAACGATTGGAGAAATAGATGTCCAGGCTTTTTCGCGTGCTGCTCTGCGCGGGGCTCCTGCCCCTCGCCGTTCCCGTTCCCGTGCTCGCGCAGGGCGCCGAGGACCACCGGGCCGCGGCCGCCGACGTGAAGGCGGGCTCGCTCGTCATCGCGCAGGGCTTCACCCGCGCCACCCGCCCGGGCGCCCCCGTCGCGGGCGGGTTCATGACCATCACCAACACGAGCACCACCGACGACCGGCTCGTCGCCGCCTCCTCGGCCGTCGCCGGGGTGATGCAGGTCCACGAGATGACCATGGCCGACGGCGTCATGAAGATGCGCGAGCTTGCCGACGGGCTGGCGATCCCGGCCGGCGGGACGGTGATGCTGAAGCCCGGCGGCTACCACGTCATGTTCTTGGACCTGAAGGAGCCGCTCGTCGAGGGCAAGGCCATCGACGTGACGCTGACCTTCGAGAAAGCGGGGACCGTGACAGTGCCGCTCGCCATCCTCGCCCCCGACGCCGAGGGCTTCGACGGCCACGGGAGCTGAGCCATGGCGCCGACGCGGATTTTCCTCGCGGCCTTCTGGATCGTCGCGTTCGCGGCGATCCTCGCCGGGGTCTGGCTCCTGTTCCTCCGGGAGCCCGGCACGCTCGATGGCGGGCGCGATTCAATGGGCCGGGGCGACTACCGGCTCGAGATGACCGACGGCGGCACCTTCAGCGAGGCGACCCTCGCCGGGCAACCGTCGGCGGTCTTCTTCGGCTTCACCCACTGCCCCGACGTCTGCCCGACCACCCTCGGCGAGATCGGCGTCTGGCAGGAGGCGCTCGGCGACGTGGCGAAGGACCTGCGCTTCTACTTCGTGACCGTCGATCCGGAGCGCGACACCCTCGACCTGCTCCGCGAGTACCTGTCGTGGACTCCGGGCGTCGTCGGCGTCGCCGGATCGCGGCCAGAGATCGACAAGGCGATCGCCGCCTTCAAGGTCTACGCCAGCAAGGTGCCGCTTTCGGACGGCAGCTACACGATGGACCACACGCCCTACGTGATGCTGTTCGACCGCAACGGGCGCTTCGACCGGGTGATCGCCTATCGCGAGGACAGCGCCAGTGCGGAGGCCAAGCTGCGGTCGGTCGCCGAGGCTGACTAGGCGAGCCGCCCCCTACTTCGGGCTGCGCTTGGCGAGGATGCGCTGGAGGGTGCGGCGGTGCATGTTGAGGCGCCGCGCGGTCTCCGAGACGTTGCGGTCGCAAAGCTCGTAGATGCGCTGGATGTGCTCCCAGCGCACCCGGTCGGCCGACATCGGGTTCTCGGGCGGTTCCGGCCGGTCGTCGCCGCGGGCGAGCAGGGCACCGGTGATGTCGTTGGCGTCGGCGGGCTTCGAGAGATAGTCGGTGGCGCCCATCTTCACCGCGGCGACCGCCGAGGCGATGGCGCCGTAGCCGGTCAGCACCACGATGCGCGCGTCGGGGCGCTTTTCGCGGATCTGCTCGACGATGGTCAGGCCGTTGCCGTCGAGCAGACGCAGGTCGACGACGGCGTAGGCGGGCGGGTGCACGCGCACCGCCTCGCTGCCCGAAGCGACCGAGTCGACGGCCGTCACCTCGAAGCCGCGCTTCTCCATCGCCTTGCTCAGGCGGCGGAGGAAGGGCTCGTCGTCGTCGAGAATGAGGAGCGACCGGTCGGGGCCGAGGTCTTCTTCGCTGGTGGCGGTCAGGCTCACGGTGTCCCCCGGATGTGGTGTGGTTGCGTGCACGTCAGAGCTTTTCCGCGAAGCAGGCGACGGAGTCGGCAAGGGCCTCCGGGGTGACGTCCGAGGCGAAGAATTCGAGGAAGCCGGTGCCGGGGGCCATCAGATAGGTGAAAGTCGAGTGGTCCATGAGGTAGAATGACGCATCGTCGCCGGCCTTGCGATAGAAGACCTTGTAGGCCTTGGCCGCCGCCGCGACGTCGGCGTCGCTGCCGGTCAGGCCGAGAATGCCCGGGTCGATCGCCGCAGTGAAGTCGCCGACCACCGCGGGCGTGTCGCGCGCCGGGTCGATCGAGACGAAGACCTGGCCGACGTCGATGCCGCGCGCCTTCAGCGCCTCCGCCGCCAGCGCGTTGCGCGACAGGTCGGTCGGGCAGATGTCCGGGCAGAAGCTGTAGCCGAAGTAGACGAGCGTCGGCCGGGTGATCGCCTCGGCGTCGGTGACGCGGGTGCCGTCGGCTGCGGTGAGGGTAAAGGGGCCGCCGATCGAGGCGGCGCCGCCGGCGACGGTGCCGCGGCGGCAGTCGGCGAAGGGGTCGCCGTCCGAGGGCCGCATCACCGCGTAGCCGGTGGCGGCAAGGCCGACGATGGCAACGGCGGCCGCGGCGAGGGCATAGGTGCGGGTCGACATGGGTCGGCAAGTCTCCGGAACCCTTCGGGCGGGCGGTTGTGGCATGGGCTCCCCTGCTGCACAAGGCCGCGCCCCCCCTGTCGCGGGGCCCCCGCCGTTCAATTCCCTTTGAGCGGGGGCGGGCTGCCTGCTATCCCGCCGCATGGCCGAGACGAGCCTGCCTCCCCTCGCGTCGCCTCTGGCGGTGGACGCCCGCAGCGCCTGGATCCGGCTCCGGACCCTGATCCTGCTGCGCTGGCTCGCCGTCCTCGGCCAGTCGACGACCGTGGTCTTCGCCGACGCGGTGCTCGGCATTCGGGTGCCGCACGCGCCCTGTGCGCTGGTGATCGGTGCCGCGGCGGCGGTCAACTTCGTCGCGATGACCCTGGCCGCGGAGAACCGGCGGCTGTCGGAGCGCGAGGCGGTGCTGATGCTGCTCTTCGACATCTGTCAGCTCGGAGCGCTGCTCTACGTCACCGGCGGCCTCGGCAATCCCTTCGCGCTGCTCATCATGGCGCCGGTGACGATCAGCGCCGCGGCACTGACCCGGCGGGCGACGATCCTCCTCGCCGCCGCCGCCGCCGTCGTCACCACGCTCCTCGCCCGCTTCTACGTGCCCCTGACGCTCTCCACCGGCGAGGTGCTCGAGGTCCCCGCGGTTCTCGCCGCCGGCAGCTGGACGGCGTTGCTGATCGGCACGGCCTTCCTCGCGATCTTCGTGCGGCGGGTGACCGACGAGACCTTCTCGATGTCGCAGGCGCTGGCCGCCACCCAGATGGCGCTCGCCCGCGAGCAGCAGCTCTCGGCGCTCGGCGGGGTGGTCGCCGCCGCCGCCCACGAGCTCGGCACGCCGCTCGCGACGATCAAGCTGGTCTCGACCGAGCTCGTCGAAGAGCTCGAAGGCCAGCCCGAGCTTCAGGAGGACGCCCGCCTCGTCCGCGCCCAGGCCGACCGCTGCACCGAGATCCTCCGGTCGATGGGCCCGCGCGCCAGCGACGACACCCTCGTCCGCTTCGCCCCGTTCGCGAGCGTGGTCGAGGAGGCCGCCGCCCCCCACGCCGAGCGCGGCATCCGCGTCATCGTCCGCGTCGAAGGGGCCTCGATCGAGGACGCGGCGGACGAGCCGCAGCCGCTGGTCGCCCGCAGCCCGGAGATCGTCCAGGGGCTGCGCAACCTCGTCCAGAACGCCGTCGACTTCGCCCGAACCACCGTCTGGGTCGACCTCGACTGGACGGCGAGCGACGTCCGCGCCGTCATCGGCGACGACGGACCCGGCTATCCCCCGGACCTGATCGGGCGGATCGGCGACCCCTTCGTCCGGGGCCGCGGGCCCGCGCCCGAGGAGCGGCCGGGCTACGAGGGCATGGGGCTCGGCCTGTTCATCGCCAAGACGCTGCTCGAGCGCAGCGGTGCCCGTCTCCACTTCGACAACGCCGGGGAGGAGCCGGCGGGGAGCCCGCCCGATTTCGCCCTGCCGACCGGGGCGGTGGTGACGGTGGTCTGGCCCCGGGCGCGGGTGGCGCCCGAGCGCGATGCCGGGCCGGGGCAGGGCGGCGGGCCGGGGCAGGGCGGCGGACGCGAGGCGCCGCGGCCGGGCGGGTCCGGGGCCGAGCGCAAGGCAAGCTGAGCGCAAGGGTGGGGTGGCGCGCAGGGTTAAGCGATCGTTAAGGCTTGTCGCCGCTCAATCGCCGCGCCCTCCGAGGATCGCGGCCCGATGACCTTTCCCCGCCTGTCCCTACCCGACCTCTCCGCCTTCGCGATCCCCGGAGCCGTGCCCGAGGCGCTCGTCGCAGCGGTGGTCAGCGCCGTCGCGACCCTCGTCCTCGTCACCGGCTTCGCTCCCCGGCTCGCCGGCCGCGGGCGGGGTGCAGTCGGGCCGTCGGCCGATGGCGCCTGCGACTTCCTGATCGAGGGCACCAGCGTCCGGCCGTTGACCGATGCCGCCCGGACCCTGCTCGCGGGGCTTCCCCGGCCCGGCGGGCGGCTGGCGGCGCTCGCGGCGCATCTTGGCGGCGACTGGCCCGAGGCGCAGGGCGCGCTCGAGGCGCTGGTGCTCTACGGCACGCCCTTCCGCCACCACCTCGTCCACGACGACGGCGAGGCGTTGATGATCGTCGGCGAGCCGCGCGACGCTGCGGCGCTGGTCTCGATCCGCCCGGCGAGCGAGGAGGCGCGTGCCCTGCGCGAGGCCCAGGCGGCGCTGGCGCGCACCGCCGACGACCTCGCCTTCCTCCGCGACGTCGTCGACCGCGCCCCGCTCCTCGCCTGGAGCCGGGGGCCGGACGGCCAGATCGCCTGGGCGAACGCCGCCTATCGCGATCGCTTCGACGGCCCGGCCGGCGACCTGCCCGACCACCGGATCAGCGACGGCTTCGGCCATGTCGTCGAGGAGGTGCCGCTGACCGCGCGCGGGGGCGAGACCCGCCGCCGCGTCGCGGTGCCCGGCCGCGACGACGCCGAGCCGCACTGGTTCGAGATCTGCCAGACCCCCGCCGCCGCCGGCGAGACGCTCGGCTACGCCACCGCCGTCGACGACCTCGTCGCCGCCGAGGCGAGCCTGCGGCGCTTCGTCGAGACGCTGACCGAGACCTTCGCCCACCTGCCGATCGGTCTCGCCGTCTTCGACAAGAACCGGCGGCTCGGCCTCTTCAACCCGGCGCTGACCGACCTCGTGAAGATCGACGCCGTCTGGCTCGCCGGCCGCCCGTCCTTGCGCGACTTCCTCGAGCGCCTGCGCGAGACCCGGCAGATGCCCGAGCAGAAGGACTTCACCGCCTGGCGCCGCAAGCTGACCGAGCTCGAGGAAGGCGCCCGCTCCGGTACCTACGAGGAGAACTGGCAGCTGCCATCGGGCAAGATCTTCCGCGTCACCGGCCGGCCCCATCCGCAGGGGGCGCTCGCCTTCCTCTTCGAGGACATCTCGACCGCCATCATGCTCGAGCGCCGCTACCGCTCCGAGCTGGAGATCGGCCAGGCGACGCTCGACCGGGTGTCCGAGGCCGTCGCCGTCTTCGACGCCTCGGGGACGCTCGTCTTCGTCAACGCCGCCTTCGAGAGCCTGTGGGGTCTCGACCCGATGTCCAGCCTCGACGGTCCCGGCGTCGCCGAGATGACCGCCTTCTGGGAGGAGCGCTGCACCGCGACGCCGGTCTGGGCAAGGCTCGCCGAATTCGCCACCGCCGCCGAGGCGCGAACCAGCTGGACCGAGACCGTCGAGACCCGCGCCGGGCACCGGCTGCGGATGCTGGTGGCGCCGCTGCCCGATGCCTCCGCCCTCGTCGTCTTCGGCGATCCCACCGGCGAGGAGCGCGCGGCCGCCGAGGGCGGGGACGCGGTGCTCGGCGAGATCGCGCTGGAGCAGGTGCGCCTTCCCGCCGAGGCGGCGTTGCCGAACCTGCTCGCCGCCCTGCCGGCGGCGCCGACGCCCGAAGCTTTCCAGTCGCTCGGCGCGGCCGTGCAGGGGCTGAGGGACGGGCTCGCCCGCTCGCGCGAGCTTACCAGCCTCGCCGTCGCCCCCGCCGCTCCGGGAACGCCGCTGCCCCAGCTCGCCGCCGCCCTCGGCGCCCGGGGTCTCGCCCTCGACGCCCCGGACGAGGCCAGCGCCTGGGACGCGCCGCTGCGCCGGGCGGCGATCGCCCTCGGCCTCGCCGCCGCCGATGGTGCCCCCGCCGGCGCCCGGGTCGCGGTGACGGTGGAGGTCGCGCCGGGCGGCCGCCGCCTCCGCGTCTCGGTCCCCGCAGCGGGCGAGGGGCCGCGCTCCGACGGCCTCGGCCTCGCCCTCGCCGGGCGCGTCCTCAACGCCGGCGGTGGCGGGCTCGACCTCGCGGTCGCCGACGGGGTCGCCACGCTGACCGCCTTCCTCCCCGACCGCCCGCCGGCCCGCCACACGGCCTGAAGCCGACCGGACCCCGGTCGGGATTAGACAGTCGTCGGACGCCCCTGCACCTTGCAGGCGAGCGCAGGCACTGTAGAAGAACGAATCATGTGCCGCGGATACGCCCCATCGTGCAGACGACCGTGACGCTGGCCCTGACGCTGGCCCGGCCGGAGGCCACGGCCGCGCTCGCCGAGGCCATGGCCCCGCACCTCGCGACCGGCGATTTCGTCGGCCTGCACGGGCCGCTCGGCGCCGGCAAGAGCCACTTCGCCCGCGCCCTGATCGCCGCGCGCCTCGCCGCCCTCGGCCGAGTCGAGGACATCCCGAGCCCGAGCTTCACGCTGGTGCAGGTCTACGACCTCGGCACCGCCGCGGCCCCGCTCGACCTCTGGCACGTCGACCTCTACCGCCTCGGCAGCGCCGACGAGATCGCCGAGCTCGGCCTCGACGAAGCCTTCGCCACGGCGATCTGCCTCGTCGAATGGGCCGAGCGCCTCGGCGACGCCGTCCCCGGCCGCCGCCTCGACCTGACCCTCGCCTTCCCCGCCGACGGGGACGACGCCGCGCGCACCGCCACCCTCGCCGCCCGCGGGCCGGGCTGGGACTGGCTCGGCGCCGTCGTGGAGCGCGCCGCATGAGCCGGGACGCCGCCATCGCCGCCTTCCTCGCCGCCGCCGGCTGGGGCGGTGCAACGCGCGTTCCGCTCGCCGGAGACGCCTCCGCCCGCCGCTACGAGCGCCTCGACCGCGCCGGCCGCCCGGCGATCCTCATGGACGTGCCGCCGGACTCGGGCCTGCGCATCGAGCCCTTCCTCGCCGTCGACGCCTGGCTCCGGGACGGCGGCTTCAGCGCCCCCGAAGTCCTCGCCGCCGACCCCGACACCGGCCTCGCCCTGCTCGAGGATCTCGGCGACGGCCTCTTCGCCCGCCTCTGCGACACCGATCCCGGCAGCGAGCCCGACCTCTACGCCGCTGCGGTCGACGTCCTCGCCGACATCCAGCGCCGCCCGCCGCCCGCCGGCGCCTGGGCGCCACCGCCCTACGACGCGCACTTCCTGATGCGCGAGGTCGGCCTCGTCCCCGAGTGGTACCTCCCCGCCGCCACCGGCCGCGCGCCCGCGCGCGCGCTGGTCGCCGAGTACGACGCCCTCTGCGCCGCGGCCCTCGCCCCGGTCGCCGGGGTCCGCGCCGCGCCCGTCCTGCGCGACTACCACGCCGAGAACCTGCTCTGGCTCCCCGGGCGCGCCGGCCCGGCCCGGGTCGGCCTGCTCGACTTCCAGGACATGCTCCACGGCCACCCGGCCTACGACCTCGTGTCGCTGCTCGAGGACGCCCGCCGCGACGTCCCCGACGCCCTGCGCAGCGCGATGACCGAGCGTTACCTCGCCCGCACCGGCGCCGACCGCGCGCCCTTCCTCCTCGCCGCCGCGACGCTCTCGGCCCAGCGCAACCTCAAGATCCTCGGCCTCTTCACCCGCCTCTGCCGCCGCGACGGCAAGCCGCGCTACCTCGCCTACCTGCCGCGCGTCTGGTCCCACCTCGTCCGCGACCTCGCCCATCCGGGCCTCGCCCCGCTCGCCGCCTTCGTCGCCCGCCACGTCCCGGCCCCGGAGCCCGCCCTGCTCGCGCGCATCGCGGGGGCACAATGACCGCCCCCGACTCCGAAGTTCGCGCCAGCGACGCGCCCACCGCCGCGATGATCTTCGCCGCCGGCCTCGGCACCCGCATGGGCGTGCTCACCGCTACCTGGCGAAGCCGATGATCCCGATCGCCGGCCGTCCGCTCCTCGACCATGCCCTCGCGCTGGTCCGGGATGCCGGGGTCGGCCGCGTGGTCGTCAACACCCACGCCCATGCGGCGCAGGTTGCCGACCACCTCGCCCGCATCGCGCCCGACGCTATGCATCTCCCACGAGCCCGACCGGCTGGAGACCGGCGGCGGGCTGCGGCGCGCGCTGCCGCTCCTCGGGGCGGGGCCGGTCTTCACGCTCAACGCCGACATGGTCTGGACCGGGCCGAACCCCCTCGCGACCCTCGCCGCCGGCCTGGGCCCCGCGCATGGGCGCGCTCCTCTGTCTCGTCCCGCGCGCGGCCGCCACCGGCCACACCGGCCCCGGCGACTTCTTCCTCGACACCGACGGCCGCCTCACCCGCCGCGGCACCGCCGAGACCGCGCCCTACGTCTATGCCGGCGCCGAGATCATCGACACCGCCGCCCTCGCCGGCTTCGAGGACGCCGCCTTCTCGCTCAATCCGGTCTGGGACCGGCTCATCGCCGAGGGCCGCCTCTACGGTGTCGTCCACCGCGGCGGCTGGGTCGACGTCGGCCGCCCCGAAGGCATCGCCCTCGCCGAGGCGGAACTGGCGCGATGACCCTCTTCCCGCCCCAAGCCGGGCCGCGGGTCTTCGCGCTCCCTCCCGGCGTCGATTTCACCCGCACCCTCGCCGCCGGCCTCGACGCCCGCCTCGCCGGCCAGCCGCCCGAGGCGGTGGCCCGCGTCGAGATCTGGGTGAACACCCGCCGCGCCCAGCGCGCCCTCGCCGCCGCCTTCGCCGCCGGTCCCGCGCGACTGCTGCCCCGCATCCGCGTCGTCACCGAGCTTCCCGACGAGCCGCGCCTGCCGCTGGCCCTGCCCGCCGCGGCCTCGGCGCTGCGCCGCAAGCTCGACCTCGCCCGCCTCGTCCGCCGGCTGATCGCCGCCGAGCCCGAGCTCGCCAGCCCGACCGCGGCCTTCGACCTCGCCGACAGCCTCGGCGACCTCCTCGACGAACTCGAGGGCGAGGGCCACGGCCCCGAGACCTTCGCCCGCATCGATCCCGCCGAGCACGCCGAGCACTGGCAGCGCAGCCTGCGCTTCCTCGACCTGATCGGCGACTACGCCCGCGCGGCCGGCGGCGGGGGCGGGCAGGGCCGCCTGCGCGCCGCCGCCGAGGCCCTCGCCGCCCGCTGGGCGGAGGCGCCACCGGCGCACCCGGTCCTCGTCGCCGGCTCGACCGGCTCGCGCGGCGCGACGCGGGTCTTCATGGCCGCCGTCGCCCGCCTGCCGCAGGGAGCCGTCGTCCTGCCCGGCTACGACCGCGATCTGCCCGCGGACGTCTGGCAGCGCCTCGGCACCGACGAAGCGGGCGCCGCCGACCACCCGCAGCACGGCTTCCGCCGCCTCGCCGACGCCCTCGGCTTCGATCCCGCCACCGTGCCCCCGTGGCACCCGGCGCCGCCGGCCGCCCCCGACCGCAACGCCCTCGTCTCGCTCGCGCTGCGCCCCGCCCCGGTCACCGACCAGTGGCGCTGCGAGGGCGCCGCCCTCGCCGGCCGCCTCGCCCCGGCCTGCGCCACGCTCGACTGGATCGAGGCCCCCGACGCCCGCGCCGAGGCCCTCGCCATCGCCCTCGTCCTCCGCCGTGCCGCCGCCCACGGCGAGCGCGCCGCCCTCGTCACCCCCGACCGCACCCTCGCCCGCCGCGTCACCGCCGAGCTCGACCGCTGGGGCCTGATCCCCGACGACAGCGCCGGACGCCCCCTCGCGCTGACCCCTCCGGGCGTCCTCCTTCGCCTCCTCGCCGGCCTGTCCGGCGCGCCGCTGACCCCCGCGACCCTGCTCGCGCTCCTCAAGCACCCCCTCGTCCAGAGCGCCCCGGGCGCCCGCCGCGCTCACCTCCGGCTCGCCGCCGCCGTCGAACTGCGTCGCCTGCGCGGCGGCGCCCCGTGGATCGTCTGGGACACCCTCGCCACCTGGGCCGCCGACCGGGCGGCCCGCGCGGCCACGGCCGCGGCCGAGACCACTGAGCAGGCCGCAACCGCCCCCGAGCCCGTCGCCGCCACCCTCGAAGAGTGGGCGGCGAGGCAGCCCGCCGCTCAGGCCCTCGACGGCCGCCGCCGCTTCCCGCGACCCCGAACTCGACGCCCCCGCCTGGATCGCCTGGCTCCGCGCCACGCTCGAACCGATGGCCGACCCCACCGCGCGCCCGCTCGCCGAGCACGTCGCCCGCCACCGCGCCGCCGCCGAGGCGCTCGCCTCCGGCCCGGAGGCCACCCCCCACGCCCTCTGGGAGGAAGAAGCCGGCCGGCAGGCCCGCGCCCTCTTCGACGCCCTCGCCACCGAGGCCGCCGAGGACCGCGGCGGCCGCCTCGACGCCGCCGAGTACCGCGCCCTCTTCCAGTCGCTCGTCGCCGCCCGCGACGTCCCCCGCGACGCCGCCGTCACCCACCCCGGCATCGCGATCTGGGGCACGCTCGAAGCCCGCGTCCAGGCCGCCGACCGCATCGTCCTCGGCGGCCTCAACGAAGGCGTCTGGCCGCGCCTGCCCAGCGCCGACCCGTGGCTCGGCCGCGGCATGCGCCGCGCCGCCGGCCTGCCCGACCCCGACCGCCTGATCGGCCTCTCCGCCCACGACTTCCAGCAGGCGATGGGCGCCCCGGCCGTCACCGTCACCCGCGCCCTCCGCGATGCCGAAGCGCCGACCGTCGCCTCGCGCTGGCTGCTCCGCCTCGCCAACCTGCTCGACGGCCTCGGCGACGAGGGCCGCACCGCCCTCGCCGAAGCCCGGGCCCGGGGCCGCCGGTGGATCGACCTCGCCCGCCGCCTCGACCTCCCCGACGAGCGCCTGCCCCCGGAGCCCCGCCCCGCGCCCCGCCCCCCGGCCGAAGCCCGGCCCACGGAGCTCTCCGTCACCCGCATCGAGGCGCTGGTCCGCGATCCCTACGAAATCTACGCTCGCTCGATCCTCCGCCTGAAGCACCTCGACCCGCCGGGCCGCAAGGCCGACGCGCTCAGCCGCGGCACCGCCATCCACGAAGCCCTCGACCGCTTCGTCACCGCCACCCTCGACGGCCTCCCCCCCGACGCCGAGGCCGTCTTCCGCACCGCCGTCCACGCCGCCCTCGACGAGGCCGCCCCGTGGCCCGCCGTCAACGCGATCTGGGCCGGCCGCCTCGAACGCTCGGCGCGCTGGTTCCTCGACACCGAGGCCGAGCGCCGCGACCGCGCCACCCCCGCCGCCCGCGAGGTCTGCGGCCGGCGCGCCGTCGAGGGCCTCGCCCACCCCTTCGCCGTCACCGCCAAGGCCGACCGCCTCGACACGGCCGCCGACGGCGCCTTCGCCCTCTACGACTACAAGTCCGGCGGCGCCCCCACCGGCCGCAAGGCCGAGTTCTACCTCCAGCTCCACCTCGAGGCCGCCATCGCCGCGGCCGGCGGCTTCGACGGCCTCCCCGCCGGCCCGACCGCCCACCTCGAAGTCCTCGGCATCAACGCCCGCAAGGTCGCGGCCCTCGACGGCTCGCCCGCCTTCCTCGCCGCCTTCTGGGACAACTTCCGCGCCTTCGTCGCCGCGTATCAGGACCCCGCCACCCCCTACGTCGCCCGCCTCCGCCCCGGCCACCTCACCTACCCCGGCCACTACGACCACCTCGCCCGCCACGGCGAATGGTCCGACGGCGACGCCCCCGACCAAGGCGCCGACTGGTGAGCGAAGCCGTCGACGCCCAGGTCCGCGCCGCCCGCCCGACCGAGTCGAGCTGGGTCTCGGCCAACGCCGGCTCGGGCAAGACCCGCGTCCTCACCGACCGCGTCGCCCGCCTGCTCCTCGCCGGCACCGACCCCGCGCGCATCCTCTGCCTCACCTACACCAAGGCCGCGGCGGCCGAGATGCAGACCCGCCTCTTCGCCACCCTCGGCGCCTGGGCGATGCTCGACGACGACGCCCTCATCGCCGCCCTGCGCGTCCTCGAACCCGGCGCCACCATCCCGCCCGACCAGCTCGCCCGCGCCCGCACCCTCTTCGCCCGCGCCCTCGAAACCCCCGGCGGCCTCAAGATCCAGACGATCCACGCCTTCTGCGAGGCCCTCCTCCGCCGCTTCCCGCTCGAAGCCGGGGTCTCCCCCCAGTTCCGCGTCCTCGACGACCGCGAGGCCCGCGCCCTCCGCGCCGACGTCCTCGACCGCTTCGCCACCGAAGACCCGCACGGCTTCGCCGCCATCGCCCGCTCGGTCACCGGCGACGATCCCGACCCCCTCCTCCTCGAAATCGCCCAGCACCGCGCCACCTTCGCCGAGCCCTTCGACCCCGCCGCCCTCGCCCGCGCCCTCGGCGCCGACCCCGACCTCTCCGCCGAGGCCCTCGCCGCCGCCGTCCTGCCCCCGGAGTCCGAAGCCGCCCTCCGCCGCCTCCTCCCGGCCCTCGCCGCCGGCAGCAAGACCGACGTGTCGACCGGCGAGGCCCTCGCCGCCGCGCTCGCCACCAGCGAACCCGACGAGCGCCTCCACCGCCTCGAAGGCGCCCTCCTGACCTCGACCGGCGACGCCCCCTTCACCCCGAAGAAACGCTTCCCCACCAAGGCCGTCGCCGCCGCCAATCGGCCGCTCGCCGACGAAGTCGCCCGCCTCGCCGCCCGCGTCGCCGACGCCCGCCCGCGCCGGCTCGCCCACAGCGCCCTCGTCCGCTCCACCGACCTCAACCGCTTCGGCCGCCGCTGGCTCGCCGCCTGGGGCGGGCGCAAGCGCCACCTCGGGGTGCTCGACTTCGACGACATGATCGACCGGGCGCAGGCGCTGCTCGGCCGCGCCGGCATCGCCGCCTGGGTGCTGTGGAAGCTCGACGGCGGCCTCGACCACATCCTCGTCGACGAGGCCCAGGACACCAGCCCGGCCCAGTGGCGGGTGATCCAGGCCCTCGCCGCCGAGTTCTTCGTCGGCGACGGCGCGCGCACGCCCAACCGCACCCTCTTCGTCGTCGGCGACGAGAAACAGTCGATCTACAGCTTCCAGGGCGCCGACCCCGCCGAGTTCGGCGAGAAGAACGCCTACTACGCCCGGGTGCTCTCCGACATCGGCCAGACGCTCGAACACTGCGACCTGCTCTATTCCTTCCGCTCGGCGCGCCCCGTCCTCGGCCTCGTCGACGCGGTCTTCGGCGGCCCGGCCGGCGAGGGCCTCTTCGGCGGCGGCACCACCCACCACCCGATCGACCCGGCGATGCCCGGGCGCGTCGAGCTCTGGCCCTTCCTGCCCCGGCCCGACCGCGCCGACGAGCCGCCGTGGCACGCCTTCCCCGACACCACCGTCCCCGACGATCCCGTCTCCCGCCTCGCCGAGCGGATCGCCGACACGGTCGCCGGCTGGCTCGCCAGCGGCCGCGCCCTCCCCGGCTCCCCCGAAGGCCGCCCGATCCGCGCCGGCGACGTGCTCGTCCTCGTCCAGCGCCGCGGGCCGATCTTCGACGCGGTGATCCGCGCCCTCAAGCGCGCCCGCGTCCCGATCGCCGGCGCCGACGTCCTGCGCATCGGCGGCGATCTCGCCGTCCGCGACCTCCTCGCCGCCCTGCGCTTCGCCGCCACCCCGCGCGACGACCTCTCCCTCGCCGCCTTCCTGCGCAGCCCGATGGGCGGGGTCGGCGAGCGCGCGCTCTACGATCTCGCCCACGACCGCCGCGGGACGCTCTGGCATGCGCTCCGCGCCGAGCCCGCCGACCGCTGGCCCGAGGCCCGGGCGCTGCTCGACGACATCCGCGCCCAGGCCGACTATCTCCGTCCCTTCGAGCTGATCGAGCGGATGCTGATCCGCCACGGCGGCCGCCGCCGCCTCGTCGCCCGCCTCGGCCTCGAAGCCGAGGACGGCATCGACGCCCTTCTCGACCAGGCCCTCGCCTACGAGAGCGTCGAGGCGCCGTCGCTGACCGGCTTTCTCGACTGGATCGACCGCGACGAGGTCGCGGTGAAGCGCCGCAGCGACGCTGGCATCGACCAGGTCCGGGTGATGACCGTCCACGGCGCCAAGGGGCTGGAGGCGCCGATCGTCTTTCTCCCCGACACCGCCGTCCGCGAGGGCGGCACCTACCCGTTGATGATCCGCCTCCCCGAGGGCCTGCCCGCCTGGCGCGGCCGCAAGGAGGAATCGGCGCCCGCCGTCGCCGCAGCCGACGCCGCGCGCCTCCTCCTGCTGCGCGAGGAGAACCGCCGCCTGCTCTACGTCGCCCTCACCCGCGCCCGAAGCTGGCTCGTCGTCTGCGGCGCCGGCCCCGTCAGAAATGGCGAGAGCTGGCACGGCCTCGTCGAGGGGGCGTTGCGCGGAATGGACGGCGTCACCGTCGAGGAAACCCCCGACGGCGAGGCCCTCGCCCTCTCCCACAACTGGAGCGAGGCGAGCGCCCCCGCTGCCCCCGCGAGCCACGCCCCGACCGCGCTCCCCGCCTGGACGACCGGCGCCGCCGGCCGGCCGCCGGCGCCCGAGCGCACGATCTCCCCCTCCCTTCTCGGCGCCGAGGGTCTGCCCGGGCGCGCGTCCGTCCTGCTCGGAGCTTCCGACGCGGCCCCCGGCGCGCCCGCGGATGACCCGGACGCCGCCCGAACGCGCGGCACCCGCATCCACGCCCTGCTCGAGCACCTGCACGGCACCGCGCCCGACCAGCGCCCCGCCCGCGCCGCCCGCCTGCTCCCGGGCGTGCCCGACCTTGCCGACCTTCTGGCCGAAGCCGCGGCCGTCCTCGACGCGCCCGACCTCGGCTTCCTCTTCGGCGCCGACTCCCTCGCCGAGGTGGACATCGCCGCCCCGGTGACGGGCGGGCGCATCCTCGGCCGGATCGACCGGCTCGTCGTCGCGGACGACGGCATCCTGGCCGTCGACTTCAAGAGCAATCGCGCCGTCCCGGGCCGGGCCGAGGACGTGCCCGAAGGCATCCTCCGCCAGCTTGGCGCCTACCGGGCCGCCCTCGCGCCGGTCTGGCCGGGGCGCCCGATCGCCGTTGCCGTCCTCTGGACCCGCACCGCGCGGCTGATGGCCGTCCCGGCCGTCCTCGCAGACGCCGCCTTCGCGCGCGCCCTGTAACGCCGAAGCGCCGCAAATCGGCACAAAGTTCCGCCTTGGACACAAAGGGGAGATTACTGGACTTACCGGTGCCGCAACCTTGACCCAAGGGGGGGTGTTCCATACCTTCAGGGCAACCTGAAATTTGGAGGTCGGCATGACGACTGTTGCAGTGACGGACAAGACTTTCTCCGACGAGGTGCTCGGCTCCGACGTGCCCGTGCTCGTCGATTTCTGGGCGGAATGGTGCGGCCCCTGCAAGATGATCGGCCCCGCCCTCGAAGAGCTCGCCTCCGAGTACGAAGGCAAGATCAAGGTCGCCAAGGTCAACGTCGACGAGAACCCGGGCCTGCCCGCCCAGTACGGCGTGCGCGGCATCCCGGCGCTCTTCATGTTCAAGGGCGGTGAAGTGGTCTCGAACCGCACCGGCGCAGCGCCCAAGGCGTCGCTGAAGGGCTGGATCGACGAGACCGTCTGATACCAGCGGCCG
This sequence comes from uncultured Alphaproteobacteria bacterium, assembly GCA_963798235.1. GTDB lineage: Bacteria > Pseudomonadota > Alphaproteobacteria > Rhodobacterales > Rhodobacteraceae > Amaricoccus. The sequence goes on from CAWCSN010000001.1 coordinate 946,592, forward strand.
CATCCTTCAACCGGCTTACAGAGCCGCCGGAGCCCAGCCCCGGCGGCTCTTTCGTGTCCTGCGCGGGGCTTCCCCATCCGCGGCGCGGGCTGGCGCCGACGTTGGCCCGCACCGTGCCGGGCTGCCGCGGTGCCGGAGCAAACCGGGCGCCGAACGGGACTTGATTCCCGGCGCGGCGCGCCGGAAGGTAGCGGCCCTGCAACCTGTGGGAGAAGCCTCATGCCGGGCCGCCTCGTCCTCCTCCTGCTTCTCGCCGCCCTCGCCGTGGGCTGCGCGAAGAAGACGAAGACCGAGACCCCGACAGGGACGATCTACCAGCTGTCCTGCGACGACGGCGGCGACGGCGGCGTGATCATCGACGGCGTCTGCCTCTGATCCTGACCGCGCACACGCCCCCCGGGTACCTGGCGGCGCCGGAAGACCGCCGGCGGCGAGTCGTCGCGGCAGGCCCGGCGCTCCTAGACCTCGGCTAAAGCCTCCGCTCGATCGCACGTTAACGTCCATGAACGCTTCGTTAGCGCGACAAGGGATATGCCGACAATATCAAAGGACTTGATGCTCTGCGCACGCGTGCGCAGAGCGTGCGCAGACCTCGCCTCCGGGTCCATCGGGGACCGCGGGGCCCCTCAGAGCACCTCCAGCTCGACCTCGATATTGTTCCGGGTCGCGTTGGAATAGGGGCAGATCAGCGTGCGCCGCCTCGACGATGCTCCGCTTGTCCTCCTCCGACACGCCCCGGCAGCGTCACCGCCAGCTTGACCGCGAGCCCGTAGGCCTTGCCTCCGTCCGTCTCCCCGAGCGAAACGCTCGCGTCGATGCTGGTGTCCTTGGGCACCGTCACGCCGATCTTGCCGGCAGCCCTCTGCATCGCCCCATAGAAGCAGGCGGCGTAGCCGATCGCGAACAGCTGCTCGGGATTGGTCCCCGGCTCGCCGGACCCCGGACGGTTGAGCTTGACCGCCAGCGCCCCGTCGCTGGTCCGGGCCTCGCCGCCGGAGCGGCCGCCGACCACGTGGGCTTCGGCGGTATACATGACCTTGTCGAGGGGGGTCGGCATCGTCTCTCTCCTTGTCGAGCCTTCGGCTTGCCCGCCTTCGGCTTGCCCGAGGCAGACCATGGAGCGGCCCCGCCTCGCCATGCGGGGAAATGGCGCGCAGGGCGATTTTTCCCACTCCCGGCCGCCCGGACCGCCGCTTCCCCGCCGCCCCACGCCCCTTGAAAGCCCCCCGGGCGCTGGCTAGCGTCTTCGGCAGCAGGGACAGGGGTAACGACATGCGAGGCAGGCTCACGCTGCCCGGGCTGGAGCAGGCGGTCGCCGAAGGCTCGATCGACACCGTCGTCGTCGCCCAGACCGACCTGCAGGGCCGCCTGATGGGCAAGCGCTTCCAGGCGGAGTTCTTCCTCGAAAGCGGCCACCGCGAGACCCACGGCTGCAACTACCTGATCGCCACCGACTACGAGATGGAGCCCGTCCCCGGCTTCGCGGCGACCAGCTGGGCCGCCGGCTACGGCGACTACGTCATGCGCCCGGACCTCGACACCCTCCGCGTCACCCCCTGGCTCGACGGCACCGCCCTCGTCCTCTGCGACGTCCTCGACCACCACGGCCACGCCGAGGTCGCCCACGCGCCGCGGACGGTGCTCAAGCGCCAGATCGCCCGCCTCGCCGCCGCCGGCTTCGCGCCGATGATGGCCTCCGAGCTCGAGTTCTTCCTCTTCACCAACAGCTTCGCCGAGCTGCACGCCGCCGGCTACCGCGGCATGAACCCGGTCAGCCCCTACAACGAGGACTACCACGTCTTCCAGACCACCAAGGAAGAGGACGTGATGCGCGCGATCCGCACCGGCCTCAACGGCGCCGGCATCCCGGTCGAATCCTCCAAGGGCGAGGCCAGCGCCGGGCAGGAGGAGATCAACGTCCGCTACGCCGACGCCCTCTCCGCCGCCGACGCCCACGTCGTCACCAAGAACGCCGTCAAGGAGATCGCCTGGGCCAGGGGGAAGTCCGTCACCTTCATGGCGAAATACGCCGACGCGGCCGCCGGCTCCTCCAGCCACATCCACCAGTCGCTCCGCCGCGCGGACGGCAGCGCCGCCTTCCACGACCCCGCCGGGGAGCACGGCATGTCGGCGACGATGCGCAGCTACCTCGCCGGCCTCCTCGCCCACGCCGCCGAGACCACGCTGTTCCTCGCGCCCAACATCAACAGCTACAAACGCTTCGTCGCCGGCACCTTCGCCCCGACCCGCACCGTATGGTCCACCGACAACCGCACCGCCGGCTTCCGCCTCTGCGGCGCCGACTCGAAGTCGGTCCGCGTCGAGTGCCGGATCGGCGGCGCCGACCTCAACCCCTACCTCGCCTTCGCCGCCCAGATCGCCGCCGGCCTCGCCGGCATCGAGCAGGGCCTCGACCTCGGCCCCGAATTCACCGGCGACGCCTACACCGGCGCCCGCCTGCCCGAGATCCCGACGACGCTGCGCGCCGCGACCGAGGCCCTCGACGCCTCGGCGATGCTGCGCGCCGCCCTCGGCGACGCCGTCGTCGATCACTACGTCCACGCCGCCCGCTGGGAGCAGTCCGAATACGACCGCCGCGTCACCGACTGGGAGCTCGCGCGCGGCTTCGAACGCGCCTGACCGGCGCCCTGGAGGAGCAAGACCCATGAGCGGCACAGCCTTCAAGAAACGCGCCGACGATCACCCCCCGGCCCCGTGCTGGACCGGCGGCACCGGCCTCTCGCCTCTCGATGATCTCGCGCCGACCCGGCCGAAATCCGACCATCTCAGGAAGCTCTGACCATGCCGCCCCCGGCCAACTGGAACTACCCGACCGCCGTCCGCTTCGGCGCCGGCCGCATCGACGAGCTGGCCGACGCTTGCGCCGTCGCCGGCATCACCCGCCCGCTCTTCGTAACCGACCCCGGCCTCGTCCGCCTGCCGATCACCACCCGCGCCCTCGGCGTCCTTGCCGCCGCCGGGATCGACGCCGCCGTCTTCTCCGACGTCCGGCCAAACCCGACCGAGGACAACGTCGCCGCCGGCCTTGCGGTCCTCCGCGACGGCGGCCACGACGGCGTCGTCGCCTTCGGCGGTGGCTCGGCGCTCGACTGCGGCAAGGTCATCGCCTTCATGCGCGGCCAGACCCGGCCGATGTGGGATTTCGAGGACGTCGGCGACTGGTGGACCCGCGCCGACCCCGCCGGCATCGCCCCGATCGTCGCCGTTCCGACCACCGCCGGCACCGGCTCCGAGGTCGGCCGCGCCGGGGTCATCACCAACCTCGCGACCCACACCAAGAAGGTGATCTTCCACCCGAAGATGATGCCCGCCGTCGTCATCCTCGACCCCGAGCTGACCGTCCCGCTGCCGCCGGCCCTCACCGCCGGCACCGGCATGGACGCGCTGGCCCACTGCCTCGAAGCCTACGCCAGCCCCTCCTACCACCCGATGGCCGAGGGCATCGCCGTCGAGGGCATGCGGCTGGTCAAGGAGAACCTGCTCCGCGCCTACCGCGACCCCGGCAACCTCGACGCCCGCGGCAACATGCTCGTCGCCGCCGCCGCCGGGGCCACCGCCTTCCAGAAGGGCCTCGGCGCGATCCATGCCCTCTCGCACCCGGTCGGAGCGCTCTACAACACCCACCACGGGCTGACCAACGCGGTCTTCATGCCCTACGTCCTCGACTTCAACCGCGAGGCGCTCTGGGACAAGTGCGACCGCCTTGCCGGCTGGCTCGGCATCGAGGGCGGCTTCTCCGGCATCCTCGACTTCGTCCTCCGCCTCCGCCGCGACCTCGGCATCCCGCACACGCTGGACAAGATCGGCGTCGACGAAAGCCGCTTCGCCGAGATGGCCGAGATGGCCGTCGTCGACCCGACCGCCGGCGGCAACCCCCGACCGCTCAGCGTCGCCGACGCCCTCGACCTCTATCAGCGGGCGATGGACGGGCGATTGGGATAGGATCGGCAACAATCCGTTTCCTGACGCCCGGTTTACTCCCTGCGGTAAACGATTAGGTATTCTCCATCGCAACAGCAGGGGACGGACCGACGATGGCGAAGATTCTGGCGCTCTACTATTCGAGCTGGGGCCACATGGAGGCGATGGTCAACGAGGCGGCCGAGGGCGCGCGCGAGGCCGGGGCCGAGGTGACCGTCAAGCGCGTCCCCGAGCTGGTGCCGGACGATGTGGCCAAGGCGTCCCACTACAAGCTCGACCAGAAGGCGCCGATCGCCGAGCCGGGCGAGCTCGCCGACTACGACGGCTTCATCATCGGCGTGCCGACCCGCTACGGCGTCATGGCCTCGCAGATGAAGAATTTCTGGGACCAGACCGGCGGCCTGTGGGCCACGGGCGCGCTGATCGACAAGGTCGCGACGGTGATGGCCTCGACCGCCACCCAGCACGGCGGGCAGGAGGCGACGATCCTCTCGACCCAGACCATGCTCCAGCACCACGGGATGCTGATCGTGCCGCTCGGCTACGGCTATCAGGGCCAGACGGGCACCGACAAGCCCCGCGGCGGCTCGCCCTACGGCATGACGCTGCTCACCGGCAGCGACGGCTCGCGCTGGCCCGACGAGGACGACCTCGCCGGCGCCCGCTTCCAGGGCAAGCGCCTCGCCGGGATCGCGATCAAGATGCACGGCTGAACGGATCACCGACACGCGAATCAGGCGGCCCGGGACCACCCGGGCCGCTGTCGTCTTGGCGGGATTTTCTCTGGACAGGCGAGCAGATCGGCTCCATGATCAACCCATGGTTGAACATGCGCGTGCCCCTGTCGCCTCCGAGCCTTGCCTCACCGTGAACGGGGTGGTGATTCCCGACGATCCCGCGATCATCACCCCGACCATCCGGCAGGCGATGGTGGACGGCCGTTTCGAGGCGGAGGAGGCGAGCCAGATCCCCGCCATCGTCCGCCCCGGCGACCGGGTGCTGGAGATCGGCGCGGGCATCGGCTTCATCTCGACGCTTCTCGCCCGCGAGCGCCGGGTCTCCCGCGTCATCGCCGTCGAGGCCAACCCCCACCTGCTCGCCTACATGGCCCGCCTCCACGGACAGAATCGCGTCCGCAAGGTGCGGCGGATCAACGCGGTGCTCACCAACGCGCCGGTCTCCTCCGCGACCTTCTACCTCCGCCGCGACTTCTGGATGGGTTCGCTCGCCCCCACGCCCAACCCCTACCTCGCCACCGTCGAAGTCCCGACCCTCGGCCTCGACCGCCTCCTTCGCGACGAGGCGATCAACCTCGTGGTCTGCGACGTCGAGGGCGCCGAGGACGGCCTCTTCGACGGGGCCGACCTCTCCGGCGTCGACCGCGTCTACCTCGAGACCCACGATCACGTCACCGGCCTCTCCGGCATCCGCCGCCTTTTCGCGACGATGGCAGGGCAGGGCTTCGTCTACGACCCGCGCCACAGCCTCGGCAGCGTCGTCTTCTTCCAGCGCCTCGGCGACCGGGACATCGTCCGGCCCTACGCCGGCTGACCCGCCAGGCGTCAGGGCTGGGTCAGCGCCGCCGCCGCGGCCGGGTTCACGTCCCGCACCGGCCAGAGGCCGTTCGAGACGATCGGCGTGATCCTCTCCAGCGACCCGGTCCGCGACAGGTGGTTGCCGTCCCAGTAGAGCGGCTTGCCCTGCGCATCGACGACGTCGCAGGTATCCCGGCAGAAGCCGTGCGGCGCCATCGCGGTCGATCCGACAACGCAACTGCCTACCGTCCGCTTGGAAACGTCACTGGCGCCCATTAACATACCCCAAGCGTACGTCGTCTCGCTCTCCCAGAGAACGCCGAGCACTGCGCCCGCGGCGATCCTTCGGTTGGGGCTGCCAACATTCACTCCCTGGAACCAACTAACGGCGGTTCTCAAACGCGAGAAAGGGGACTTTGAATCGATACTGATAGTTGAGCGGAACACAGATCGCCTCAGTGAAAATGGAGGATGCCCTCAAGCCACCGCTATTCGCCGTTCCTGTTCCCTACAAGGCCAAAGAGTCGTCATCGAATCGACGGTCTGACCGAGTGGCCGACGTTTTCATTGAGCCCCCGGGGTCGTCATCTAGACTACATGATGACGTGCACTAACTCGCGCCCATTTGACATGTGCACAATGTATTTTGCGCATGAGCCGTTTCGGCGTTGAAGTAGCCGTCGGTTGACTGGAAGAACCAGATATTCGATCCGAACAGCACCGTCGCCGCCGCCGACCGCGCCATGGATTCGAAATGCGCGGGGCTCAGGACGAATGTTGCAACTGCGAAGTCCGCTGCAATCATGACGAGTAGAGCTGGCAGGATGCGGCGCGCGCGCCGCTCGTAAAATTTAAGGACGGAATAGGTCCCGGCCGAGAGTTCACGCGAGATGATGCTGGTGATCAGATAGCCGGATATCACGAAAAAAACGTCGACACCGACAAAGCCACCAGCGGCGAAGGGAAATTCGGCGTGTGCCAGCACGACGGTTGTGACCGCGATGCAGCGGAGTCCGTCGATATCGGGTCGATACTGACTGTCGCGGGCATCATGGGAAATCGAACTACGGGACATGCCAGAATTCCCTACTCGTTATGCGGACATTACACCCTGCTGCGTAGCAGCAATTCCGCTCCCGGGCGAGGAAAATTGCCGCTTGCGTCCCGCCATCCGCGGACCTATATGACCTGCATAACAACAGCGGTGGATCGCATGATCCTCCACCGGAACCTTGAACGGGCCGCTGGCCCGTTTCTCGTTTCTGGAGCCCCTCTTGTCCGATCTCATCGCCAAGGCCGCCATCGACCGACGCCTCGCCGCGATCGTCACCCCGACGATCGAGGGCCTCGGCTTCGAGCTCGTGCGCCTGCGCCTGATGGGCGGCAGGCGTCCCCTGCTCCAGATCATGGCCGACCGGCCCGACGGCGGCATCGAGGTCGACGACTGCGCGCGGATCAGCCGCGCCGTCTCGGCGGTGCTCGACGTCGAGGACCCGATCTCGGCCGAGTACACGCTCGAGGTGTCCAGCCCGGGCATCGACCGCCCGTTGACCCGCCCCAAGGACTTCGAGCGTTATGCCGGCTACGAGGCGCGGATCGACGCCACCGAGCTGATCGACGGGCGCAAGCGCTTCAAGGGCCTGCTCCAGGGCGTCGAGGACGGCGAGGTGCTGGTCGAGATCGAGCCCGGCACCGTGATCGGCCTCGCCTTCGACATGGTCGCCGACGCCAAGCTGGTGCTCACCGACGAGCTGATCGCCGAGAGCCTCGCCGGCCGCAAGGCGCAGGGCTTCGATCCGGGCGAGGTCCCCGAGGGCTTCGACGCGGTCGAGCCCGATACGGACGAGCCAGATACAGACACCGATGCTGACGACCCCGCCGACGGGGAAGAAGAGGAAGACGAGGAAGTGAAATGAGCGTGACCTCCGCCAACCGGCTCGAGCTTCTGCAGATCGCGGATGCCGTCGCCCGGGAAAAAATGATCGACCCGGCCCTCGTCATCGAGGCGATGGAGGATTCGCTCGGCAAGGCCGCCCGCTCGCGCTACGGCGCCGAGTACGACATCCGGGCCAAGATCGACCGCAAGTCCGGCGACCTCGCGATCACCCGCCACCGCCAGGTGGTCGAGGAGCCCGAGAACCTGTTCACCGAGATGACCGTCTCCGAGGCCCGCGCGATCCAGCCGGGCATCGACCTCGGCGGCGAGATCATCGATCCGCTGCCGCCGATGGACTTCGGCCGCATCGCCGCCCAGTCGGCGAAGCAGGTCATCATGCAGAAGGTCCGCGAGGCGGAGCGCCTGCGCCAGTACGAGGAATTCAAGGACCGCCAGGGCGAGATCATCAACGGCGTCGTCAAGCGCACCGAATACGGCAACGTCATCGTCGACGTCGGCCGCGGCGAGGCGATTCTCCGCCGCGACCAGCTGATCCAGCGCGAAGCCTTCCGCAACGGCGACCGGGTGCGCGCGCTGATCCGCGACGTCCGCCACGAGACCCGCGGGCCGCAGATCTTCCTGTCGCGCACCGCACCGGAATTCCTCGCCGAGCTCTTCAAGATGGAAGTGCCCGAGATCTACGACAACATCATCGAGATCAAGGCCGTCGCCCGTGACCCCGGCAGCCGGGCCAAGATGGGCGTCATCTCCTACGACAGCTCGATCGACCCGGTCGGCGCCTGCGTCGGCATGCGCGGCTCGCGCGTGCAGGCCGTCGTCAACGAGCTTGGTGGCGAGAAGATCGACATCATCCCGTGGAACCAGGACCCGGCGACCTTCCTCGTCAACGCGCTGCAGCCGGCCGAGGTCTCGAAGGTGGTCTTCGACGACGAGAGCGAGCGCATCCAGGTCGTCGTCCCCGACGAGCAGCTGTCGCTCGCCATCGGTCGCCGCGGCCAGAACGTCCGGCTGGCGAGCCAGCTGACCGGCTTCGACATCGACATCATGACCGAGGCGCAGGAGAGCGAGCGGCGGCAGGCGGAATTCGCCCTGCGGACGCAGCTGTTCATGGACGCGCTCAACGTCGACGAGATGGTCGCGCAGCTTCTTGTCGCCGAGGGGTTTGCAACTCTGGAAGAGGTTGCCTATGTGGACGCCGACGAACTGGCGTCGATTGACGGCTTCGACCAGACCACTGCCGAGGAACTGCAGGCCCGCGCCCGCGAAAGTCTCGATGAGATGAACGCGAAGGCGCTCGAGCACGCCAAGGAACTCGGTGTCGATCAGAGTCTCTTCGACTTCGAGGGCCTGACGCCCCAGATGTTCGAGGCGCTGGCGGTCGACGGCGTCAAGACGCTCGAGGATTTCGCGACGCTCGCGGCCTGGGAACTGGCGGGGGGCTACACCACCGTCGACGGCAAGCGGGTGAAGGACGAGGGACTGCTCGAGAAGTTCGACATGTCCAACGACGAGGCGGAAGCGCTGGTGATGCGCGCCCGCGTCCAGGTCGGCCTGATCGACGAGGCGGACATCCCGGTCAAGGCCGAGGACGACGCCGAGGAGACCGACGCGGATGCCGCGGCCGCGGAGGAAGAGCAGGACTGAGCGTGACGCGCGGGGGGCGGGACAAGGCGCGGGAAGAACCGGAGCGCCGCTGCATCGTCACCCGCGAGACCGGGCCGAAGACCGGCCTGATCCGCTTCGTCGTGGCGCCGGACGGCGAGATCGTCCCCGATCTCGCGGGCCGGCTGCCGGGACGGGGCCTCTGGGTCTCGGCGGACCGCAAGGTCCTTGCACTGGCGGCACAGAAGGGCCACTTCGCCCGTGCCGCCAAGGCCCAGGTCCGGGTTCCCCCGGACCTCGTCGAGCGGGTCGCGACGCTGATGACGACCCGGGTACTCGACCTCCTCGCCCTCGCCCGCAAGGCCGGGCAGGCGGTGGCCGGGTTCGAGAAGACCAAGGATGCGCTCGTCTCGGGGAAGGCGGCGCTGCTGCTGCAGGCGGCGGACGGGTCGGAGCGCGAACGCGCCCGGCTTCGGCCGCCGGAGGGTGAAAACAGCCTTGTTTCGTGCCTTTTGGGTCACGAATTGGGTTTTGCATTCGCCCGCGATCGTGTGATACATGCCGCCGTGCTGGCGGGTGGACTCGGTGACCGGGTGCGTGACGAGGCCCAGCGGCTGTCGGGCATCAGGGATGTGGAACAGCCGGCGTCTCCGGACGCCGCAGCTTTCGGGACTGGCGGGGGAAGGCCCCCGCGTGAAAGGCTAGAGACGGAATGATGGATACCAAGGACGGCGATCGCAAGGGCAAGACCCTCGGCCTCCGCAGCGGCGGGACCGAGACGAGCCACGTGCGCCAGAGCTTCAGCCACGGGCGGACCAAGTCCGTGACCGTCGAGCACAAGCGCAAGCGAATCCTCGTCCCCAAGCCCGGCGAACCGGCGGGCCAGCAGCCCGGTCGCCCCGGCGGCACGACGCCCAACCTCTCGGAAGCCGAGTTCGAGCGGCGCCTGAAGGCCGTCGAGGCGGCCAAGTCGCAGGAAGCCGATCGCCGCCAGAAGGAGATCGAGGCGACCGAGGCCCGCGCGGCCGAGCTGTCCCGTCTCCGCGCCGACAAGGAGGCCGCCGAGCGCGCCGTCCGCGAGCAGGAAATCGCCGAGCAGCGCGCCGCCGCGGCCGCCGCCGAGGCCGAGGCCGAGACCGCCCGCGCCGCCCAGAAGAAGACCGACTCGCCGAAGTCGGGCCGCGAGGCCCAGTCCGCGCCGGCCGACCCGGCCGCCGCGCAGGTCATCGCCGCCCGCGCCGAGGCCGGCCGTCCGACCGGCCCGAAGAAGATCGGCGACAAGGCTCCCGCCGTCGAGGAGAAGCGCGCCCGCGGCAAGGGCGAAGACGACCGCCGCCGCTCGGGCAAGCTGACCATCACCAACGCCACCGGCGAAGACGGCCGCCAGCGGTCCATGGCCGCGATGAAGCGCCGCCAGGAGCGCGACAAGCGCCGGATGTCGAGCAACTCCGGCGAGCGCGAGAAGGTCGTCCGCGACGTGCACGTTCCCGACTCGATCACCGTGCAGGAGCTCGCCAACCGCATGGCCGAGCGCGTCGCCGCGGTGGTCAAGGTCCTGATGCAGAACGGCATCATGGCGACCCAGAACCAGACCATCGATCCCGAGACCGCGACCATCATCGTCGAGGAGTTCGGCCACAAGGTCGTGCGCGTCTCCGAGTCCGACGTCGAGCACGTCATCGCCCGCGCCTCGGGCGAGGACGACGCGAACCAGAAGCCGCGTCCGCCGGTCGTGACCATCATGGGCCACGTCGACCACGGCAAGACCTCGCTGCTCGACGCGATCCGCAAGACCAACGTCGTCTCCGGCGAAGCCGGCGGCATCACCCAGCACATCGGCGCCTATCAGGTGAAGACGCCGAACGGCGCGCTCGTCACCTTCCTCGACACCCCCGGCCACGCCGCCTTCACCTCGATGCGCGCCCGTGGCGCGCAGGTGACCGACATCGTGGTGCTGGTGGTCGCCGCCGACGACAGCGTGATGCCGCAGACCATCGAGGCGATCCACCACGCCAAGGCGGCCGGCGTGCCGATGATCGTCGCGATCAACAAGATCGACAAGAACGGCGCCGACCCGAACCGCGTCCGCACCCAGCTCCTCAACCACGAGGTCGTGGTCGAGGAGATGAGCGGTGACGTGCTCGACGTCGAGGTCTCGGCACTGAGCGGCAAGGGCATCGACACCCTGCTCGAGAACATCGCCCTCCAGGCCGAGCTCCTCGCCCTCCACGCCAACCCCGACCGTCAGGCCGAGGGTGCGGTGATCGAGGCCAAGCTCGACGTCGGCCGCGGCCCGGTCGCCACCGTCCTCGTCCAGAAGGGCACGCTGAAGCGCGGCGACATCTTCGTCGTCGGCTCGCAGTGGGGCCGGGTGCGGGCGCTGATCAACGACAAGGGCGAGCGCATCGACGAGGCCGGTCCGTCGGTTCCCGTCGAGGTTCTCGGCCTCAGCGGCACGCCCGAGGCCGGCGACACGCTGAACGTCGTCGACGACGAGGCCAAGGCCCGCGAGATCGCCGACTACCGCGAGCGCCTGTCCCGCGACAAGCGCGCTGCCCAGGGCTCGGCGACGACCCTCGACCAGCTCCTCGCCAAGGCCAAGGCCGACAAGGACGTCAAGGAACTGCCGATCCTGGTGAAGTCCGACGTCCAGGGCTCCGCCGAGGCGATCGTCCAGGCGCTGGAGAAGATCTCGACCGACGAGGTCCGCATCCGCATCCTGCACGCGGGCGTCGGCGCGATCACCGAGACCGACGTCACGCTGGCGGCCGCGTCCAACGCGCCGATCATCGGCTTCAACGTCCGGGCCAACGCCTCGGCGCGCGAGTCGGCGAACCAGAAGGGCGTCGAACTCCGCTACTACTCGATCATCTACAACCTCGTGGATGACGTGAAGGCGGCGGCATCGGGCCTGCTCTCCCCGGAGATCCGCGAGAAGTTCATCGGCTACGCCAAGATCCTCCAGGTCTTCAAGATCACCGGCTCCGGCAAGGTCGCCGGCTGCCAGGTCACCGAAGGCGTCGCCCGCCGCTCGGCCGGCGTCCGCCTGCTGCGCGACAACGTGGTGATCCACGAGGGCAAGCTGAAGACGCTGAAGCGCTTCAAGGACGAGGTCCGCGAGGTCCAGATCGGCCAGGAGTGCGGCATGGCCTTCGAGAACTACGAGGACATCCGCGAAGGCGACGTCATCGAAATCTTCGAGACCGAGACCGTCGAGCGCCAGCTCGCCTGACATCCCGGCCCGCCGGAAATTCGAAGGGGGCAGCGTCCGCGCTGCCCCCTTTTCGTTGCGCCTACCGCGCCTGCGCGGCGAGGATCGCCCGCGTGGCGGGATCTTCGGCTCCCGCAAAAAAGACGCCGAGAGCCTGCCTGAAGCGTTCCTCCCCGGGCGCCGCGGCCTGAAACAGCGTCATCGACGAGCGGAACTTCACCGCGTCGATCCCCCCGAGAATCACGTCCGCGTCCTGCCCGGCATGGCCGAGCATCAGGTCGGTCGCGCCCCGCAGCCGCTCCCCGAGCACCGGATGCCCGAGATAGGCCGCCGCCTCCCCGACCGACGCGAGGGCATAGCGCACGGACATCGCGCTCTGCCCGAGGCCGGCGATCTGGGGAAAGACGAACCACATCCAGTGGCTCCGCTTCCGCCCCGCGGACAACTCCGCCACCACCTGCGGCCAGACCGCCGCCTGTGCGGACACGAAACGCTCCAGCCCCTCGGCCATCGCCCTCAAGCCCGCCGCGGCGGCCGGGCCGCCGCCAGCCGCGCCGTCTCCGCATCCACCGGCGCGCGCAGGGCGGCGACCAACGGCTCGCGGTCGGTATGCTCGCGCCCGTAGCCGAGGTTGAAGGCATAGTCGAAGTCCGGCGGATTGGCGCCCTCGACGTGGGTCATCACCGTCTCCAGCCGGTCCAGCCCCTTGGCGAGCCGGGCCTCCGGCGTTGCGACGGCGTTATATTCCTCCCATCGCGCCATCAGCCGCGCCGCCGCCGCCTCCGGCAGCCGGGCGAGCAGCCCGGCGAGGGCGGCACGCTCCGCATCGGTCTTGTCGGTGGTCTGGAGCGGCGCCGGAACGTCCCCGAGCACGGCCTCGCCGAGGTCATGGACGATCAGCAGTTCGAGCAGCCGGCGCAGATCGACGCCGAGCTCCGGTTCGAGGACGACCGCCATCAGGCAGAGCCGCCACGTATGCTCGGCCGTGCTCTCCGGCCGCCCGCCGGCGGTGAAGCCGCTGCGCAGCGTGTCCTTCAGCGCCCCGGCGGCCCGAAGGAAGCCGAGGTAGGCGTCGCGGTCGGCGGGGGATATCGGCTCGGTCATCAATCGCTCCTCCTCCGCCCCGGTATCCGCCGGCCGCCGCCGCGCGTCCAGCCGGACTCGTGAAGGACGCCGGGCGATTCGCGTGCTATGCTGCCGCGACAAGGCCCGCGCACCGACCGCGCCTTGCTCGACCCGGCCGGGACGCGCGTGCAGTGACACGGACGCGGAGGATTGGCACATGACGGACACCATCGGAAACCCGCTCTCGTGGAGCGCGAAGGAGATCGGGGCGGCCAGCCGGCACCTCGGCTCGGTCGCCGGCAGGGTCGGCCACGGTGACGCGGGCGAGGTGGAGATGCCGCGGGTCCGCCATCTTTCCGTCCGCGACCTCCGCGAGTGCCTGCGCGCCGGCGTCGCCGACTTCGTCGCCTGCCGCACCGACGTCGCCTTCCTCGCGGTGCTCTACCCGGTGATCGGCATCCTGCTGGTGTGGATGGCGATGGACCGCAGCCTGCTGCCGCTGATGTTCCCGGTGATGTCGGGCTTCGCGCTGATCGGTCCGGTCGCCGCTGTCGGTCTCTACGAGATGAGCCGCCAGCGCGAGGCCGGCGAGGAGCCCAGCTGGTCCGACGCCTTCGCCGTGGCGAAATCGCCCTCCTTCGGCGCGATCCTCCTGCTCGGCCTGATGCTCTTCGCGCTCTTCCTCGTCTGGGTCCTGACCGCCCACGGCATCTTCTACGCCACCCTCGGACCCGACCTGCCCACCTCGGTCGGCGCCTTCGTGCGCGAGACCTTCACCACCGGTGCCGGCTGGGCGATGATCATCATCGGCTGCGGGGCCGGGGCGCTCTTCGCGGCGCTGGTGCTGGCGACGAGCGTCGTTTCCTTCCCGCTGCTTCTCGACCGCGACGTCGGCCTGCCGGTGGCGGTCATCACCTCGATGCGCGTGGCCGCCGCCAACCCGGTGCCGATCGCCGTCTGGGGAATGATCGTCGCCGCCGGTCTGGTGCTCGGGTCGATCCCCTTCTTCCTCGGCCTGATCGTCGTCATGCCGATCCTCGGCCACGCGACCTGGCACCTCTACCGGCGCACGGTGGTAATGGCCTCGACGCGCCCGCTCCAGGCCCTGAAACCGATCGAGCCTGCGGCCTGAGTTCCGCTCTCACCCCGGCCAGATCATCGGCCGAAGCGGCGCAACCGCCGGATTCTGGCCATCGGCAAAAGCCGGCCGCGGAGGGGGGCACGCCCCTTCGCCTCCTCGACCGCGCGCAAGTTAACGGACATGAACGCTTGGTTAAAGCGCCCCTGAATACGCCGTAATATCAGTGACTTGATCAGAGTCGCACGCGTGCGACAGCCCGCGTTACGCCCCGTGCGCGGCCTCCGCGAGGCTGCGCACGAAGGCGAGGACGGCGGCGGGAGGCTCGCCCGCGGCAATCTTCTCGACGATGGCGCTGCCGACCACCGCCCCGTCGGCGACCGCCGCGATCTCGGCGGCGGCCTCGGGCGTGCGGATGCCGAAGCCGACGCAGACCGGCAGGTCGGTCTTCGCCTTGATGCGGGCGACCTCGGGCGCCACGTCCGCGGCGAGGGCCGCCGCGGCGCCGGTGATCCCGGTGATCGAGACGTAGTAGACGAAGCCCGAGGTATTGGTCAGCACCCGCGGCAGCCGGCGGTCGTCGGTCGTCGGCGTCGCGAGGCGGATGAAGTTCAGCCCCGCCGCCTGCGCCGGCAGGCACAGCTCGTCGTCCTCCTCCGGCGGCAGGTCGACGACGATCAGCCCGTCGACCCCGGCCGCCTTCGCCTCGGCAACGAAGCGGGCGACGCCGCGCGAATAGATCGGGTTGTAGTAGCCCATCAGCACGATCGGCGTGTCGTCGTCCTCCTCGCGGAAGGCGCTCACCATCGCCAGGGTCCGGTCCATGGTATGCCCGTGCTCGAGCGCCCGCTGGCCGGCCCTCTGGATCGCCGGCCCGTCGGCCATCGGATCGGTGAAGGGCATCCCCATCTCGATCACGTCGACGCCCGCCGCCGGCAGGCCGCGGATCACCGCGAGCGAAGTCTCGGCGTCGGGATCCCCCGCCATCACGAAGGCGACGAAAGCCTTGCGCCCGTCCTCGGCCAGCGCCGCGAACCTCTTCTCGATGCGTGTCATGGCCCGCCCGTCCCGATGGTTTCGCCTTCTCTGGGGCAGGCGGGGGCGGGAATCAAGGCCGTCCGCTTGACCCCGCCGCCGCGGGCGCCATAAGGGGCGCCGTACAGGCGGGGAGGGTCGGATGGCCTTGAAGATCGGGATCGTCGGACTGCCGAACGTCGGCAAGTCGACGCTCTTCAATGCGCTGACGCGGACGGCGGCGGCGCAGGCGGCGAACTTTCCCTTCTGCACCATCGAGCCGAACGTCGGCGAGGTGAACGTCCCCGACGGCCGCCTCGACCGGCTGGCGACGATCGCCAAGAGCCAGAAGATCATCCCGGCGCGGATCACCTTCGTCGACATCGCCGGGCTCGTCCGCGGCGCCAGCAAGGGCGAGGGCCTCGGCAACCAGTTCCTCGCCAACATCCGCGAGTGCGACGCCGTCGCCCACGTCCTGCGCTGCTTCGAGGATGACGACATCACCCACGTCGAGGGCCGCGTCGATCCGGTGGCCGACGCCGAGACCGTCGAGACCGAGCTGATGCTCGCCGACCTCGAAAGCGTCGAGAAGCGCGTCGCCGGTCTCCAGCGCAAGCTCAAGGGCGGCGACAAGGAGGCGGCGGTGCAGGCGCAGCTCCTCGAGGCGGCAAAGACGGCGCTCGAGGCCGGCCGCCCGGCCCGCACCGTCGAGGTCGCCGACGAGGACGCCAAGGCGTGGCGGATGCTGCAACTCCTGACCGCCAAGCCGGTGCTCTACGTCTGCAACGTCGAGGAAGCGGCGGCCGGCACCGGCAACGCCCAGTCCGAGCGGGTGGCGGCGATGGCCGCGGCCGAGGGCGCGGGCTGCGTCGTCATCTCGGCGGCGATCGAGGAGGAGCTGGCGCAGCTCGCCGACGAGGAGCGCGCCGAATACCTCGAGTCGATGGGCCTCCACGAAGCGGGTCTCGACCGGATGATCCACGAGGGCTACCGCCTGCTCGGCCTCTCCACCTACTTCACCGCCGGCCCCAAGGAGGCCCGCGCCTGGACGATCCCGTCCGGCGCCAGCGCCCCCGAGGCGGCGGGCGTCATCCACGGCGACTTCGAGCGCGGCTTCATCCGCGCCGAGACCATCGGCTTCGACGACTACGTGACCCTCGGCGGCGAGTCCGGCGCCCGCGACGCCGGCAAGCTGCGCGCCGAGGGCAAGAGCTACAAGGTAAAGGACGGCGACGTCCTGCACTTCCTGTTCAACGGCTGAGGCTCGGCATCCTGTCACGACGGCCACCACCCAGCACAAGGGCCGCGCCCGGCGTGCGGGTGGGTGGGCGGGGCACGCCGGGCGCGGCCCGCGGCCAGAAGTGGGCAGGCCGACACAAGCGAGCACGGGCACACGCGAGGCCGACAAGGCGAGAGGAGCCGACGATGGACGAGTTCGACAAGGCGGCGGAGGTCCTCGGCGGGGTCTCGACCGCGACCCTGACCACGGTCCTGCTCAAGAAGGGCCTCCGCAACGTCTGGATGCGCAACGCCCAGCCGATCGCCGAGGGCACCCGGCTGGTCGGCCGCGCCTTCACCCTGCGCTTCGTTCCGGCGCGCGAGGACCTGGCGACGCCGGCCTCCTGGGCGTCGCCGATCTCGACCCGGGCGGCGATCGAGGCGATGCCGGCCGGGTGCATCGCCGTCGTCGATGCGGCGGGCGTGCCCGACGCAGGCATCTTCGGCGATATCCTCTGCGCGCGGATGGCCCAGCGCGGCGTCGCCGCCCTCGTCACCGACGGCGCGGTCCGCGACATCGAGGGCGTGCTGAAGAGCGGCCTGCCGGTCTGGTGCCGCGGCGCCGCCGCTCCTCCTTCGGTCGCCGGCCTCACCTTCGTCGCCTGGCAGGAGCCGATCGGCTGCGGCGGGGTCGCCGTCTTCCCGGACGACGTCATCGTCGCCGACCGCGACGGCGCGGTGGTGATCCCGCAAGCCCTGCTCGCCGAAGTCGTCGTCGAGGCCGAGGAGCAGGAGCGGATGGAGGCCTGGATCATGGGCGAGGTCGAGCACGGCGCCGCCCTCCCCGGGCTCTACCCGATGAACGCCGAGACGCGGGCGCGCTACGAGAAGGATCGCGGGCGCTAGGCGCCCGCCGCTCCCGTCACCCGTTGCCGTCGTAGCGCCAGCGCTCGGTCCGCACCTCCAGCAGCCGGAGCGCACTGGTGACGAGCGTGCCGATGGCGGCAAGGACGAGGACGACGACGAAATAGGGCGCCATCTGGAAGGTATTGCCGTAGAGCGCCAGCAGCCCGCCGAGACCGCGGACGGCGGTGTAAAGCTCGGCGACGACGGTATTGATCAGCCCGATCGTCGCCCCGAGCCGCAGCCCGACGACGATGAACGGCAGCGCCCCGGGCAGCAGGATTCGGCGGAAGACCTGGGCGCGCGTGGCACCGGACGCGCGGGCCATCTCGACGAGTTCACCATCGGCGTTGAGCACCCCGGCGTAGGTGTTGATGATCACCGGCATCACCGCCCCGAGAAAGACGATGGCGACCTTGGCCTCGACCCCGAGGCCGAGGATGACGATGATCAGCGGGATGAAGGCGACGCGCGGCGTCGCGGTCAGCGCGTTGACATAGACGTCGAGCGTGCGCCCGAGCGGGCGAAAGCCGCCCATCACCAACCCGAAGGGCACCCCGACGGCGATGGCCAGCAGGTAGCCGCAGCTGTAGACCGACAGGCTCTCGCCGAGCGCGCTCCACAGGCGCCCTTCGCTGGCCATCGTCCGCGCTGCGGCAAGGGTCGCGGCTGGTGTCGGGATCAGCGTCGTTCCGGCAAGAGCCGCGGCGAGCCACCACAGCAGGACGAAGGCAACGAGGGCGATGAGACGGTAGACGACGATCATGAGGCGCTCGCGTTCGGTCTGGTGCCGGCTGTCAGGATTGAACTGACGACCTACCGCTTACAAGGCGGTTGCTCTACCGCTGAGCTAAGCCGGCGCCCGACCGGGCTTTCCAGCGGTTGACTATACCGATCCGCCCGGTCAGGCAACGCGGGAGCGGCGGTCCCCGCCAGATCTTGCCCAGTCGTTAAGGGCGAGCCGGGGACGTTAACACACGCTAAGGTTGAAATCCAGATGATTCTCGGGCAGAAAGGTGCAAGACGCCCGAACTCGTCCCCATGGGCGATCCCTAGCGAAGCCAGAGAGCAAGAGGACTCGCCGACCGATGGTGGACCGCGTGACGTCTCTCCCCCTGCCCGGCGACACAGCCCCGGCGGACCCCAACTGCCTCGCCGACTACCGCGATGCCGTCGAGCGCCTGCGCGGCGAGACCGTCGACGAACTCGGGCCGCAGCCGATGCCGCCGGAGACCGCCTCGATGCTGGCGGTGCTCGCCGCCTCGCTGCCGATCGTCGCGGCACTCCATCCCGCCAACCCGGTGCCGCTCGCGGTCTGGCAGGTTGCCGCGATCCTCGCCGCGGTCTGGGTCGGCATCTTCCGCCTCCAGCGCACCCGCTACGATCGCTTCCACGCCGCCTGGTCGCGCAAGGTCGCGGCCCACGAACCGCTGGCGATCCCGGTGGAGGCGAGCCGCTACCGCAGCGACTACCGCAACGAGGGGCAGACCACCGGCGCCTCCGCGGCGGTGAACCGCCTCGTGTCGGTGCCGCTCTCGAGTTCGATGGCGAGGACCAGTTCGTCGCGGCCGGCAAGGACGACCTCGCCGCGGATCGAGCGGCCGTCTTCCTCCCAGACCAGCCGCGAGCCGTCGATCCAGCGCCACGGCGCCAGCCGGTAGACCTCGACGCAGCTCGTCATCACCAGCGTCCCATCGGAGAGAAAGGCGCGCAGCGCCCCCGCCGGCGCATCGTCGCCAGTGTCGAGCCACACGCGGTCGACGACGAGGTCGCGCGTCATGTCGCTGCCCGAGCCGGGCATCGCCACCTTCGGGACGTAGCTGCAGGCGGCGACGGCAACGAGCCCAAGGACGGCCAGGGCGAAGGCGCGGGTGCGCGGTACGTCGAGGCAGATCACGTTTCTCGAGCCCTCCCGGAGCGAATTCAGCGGGGCCTCGCGATGGAGAAGCGGCACCAGCCCACTCCCGACATAGCGGATACGCTCGCGGCACTCCACCACCGTGAGCACGCCCCTGCAGGCCCAAGGGGCCTCGGGCCGGGCCCCCGCGCGGTCGGGGGGCGTTTCGGCGGTCTTGCGGGGCGTGGGGTGGCGGCCTACATCGGGCGTATGAAGAACCCCCTCTCGCTTTTCCGGCGGCGCGACCGGGTGACGGTCCTGCGGCTCGAGGGCGTCATCGGCAGCAGCGGCGGCCGCTTCGGCCCCCCCGCCCTCACCGACGCGCGGCTGGCGCCGCTGGTCGAGGCCGCCTTCCGGCGCGGACGCCCGAAGGCCGTCGCCCTCGCGATCAACTCGCCCGGCGGCAGCCCGGCGCAGTCGAGCCTGATCGCCGCCCGCATCCGCCGGCTGGCCGACGAACTCGGCATCCCGGTCCACGCCTTCGTCGAGGACGTCGCCGCCTCGGGCGGCTACTGGCTGGCGACCGCGGCCGACCGCATCCACGTCGATCCGAATTCGATCGTCGGCTCGGTCGGCGTCATCTCCGCCTCTTTCGGCTTCCAGGACCTCATCGCCCGCCACGGCATCGAGCGCCGGATCCACACCGCCGGCGAGGACAAGAGCATGCTCGACCCCTTCCGCCCCGAGCGGCCCGAGGACGTTGCCCGGCTCAAGCGCTTCCAGGCGCAGATCCACGACAACTTCATCGCCCAGGTCAAGGCGCGGCGCGGCGAGCGGCTGACCGGCGACGACCTCTTCACCGGCGAGATCTGGATCGGCCAGGCCGGCATCGACGTCGGGCTCGCCGACGAGATCGGCCACCTGCTCCCGACGATGCGCCGGCTCTACGGCGACGACCTCCGCTTCACCGTGATCGCGCCGCGGCGGCCGCTGTTCCGGCGGCTCGGGATCCCCGGGGTGTCCGAGGCGATGGATGCGGCGCTGGACTCGATCGAGGCGCGCTCGCTTTGGGCGCGCTTCGGGCTGGCAGCGCCATGATCGGGCGGGCCGCGCTGATCCTGATCGCCGTGGCGCTGCTCGTCGCGATGCTCAAGCGCTCGTTCCGCAAGGGCGTGGCCGCGGACAAGCCGACGCAGCGGGTGAAGTCGGCACGCAAGTGCCCGGCCTGCGGCGCCTACGTCATCGACGGCCAGCCCTGCGCCTGCGGCCACGGGAGCTGAGGCCGGGATGATGCGGGACCGATGATGCGGAATGGCGCGGCGCTCGTCACCGGCGGGGCCCAGCGGCTCGGAGAGGCGATGGTGCGCGCCCTCGCCGCGCGCGGCTTCGCCGTCGCGATCCATTGCCACGAGAGCCGCACCGCCGCCGACGCCCTCGCAGAGGCCCTGCGCGCCGACGGCGGCTCGGCGGCGGTGGTAACGGCCGACCTCCTCGACCGCGATGCGACGGCGGCGCTGGTGCCCGCTGCGGCGACGGCGCTGGGGCGGCCGCTGACGGTGCTGGTCAACAATGCCTCGATCTTCGAGTACGACACCATCGCCACCGCGACCTGGGAGAGCTGGGACCGCCACATCGGCTCGAACCTCCGCGCGCCCTTCGAACTGATCCAGGCTTTCGCCGCCCAGGCACCCAAGGCCGTCGCCGACGCCGATGGCCAGCCCGTAGCGCAGGCCGTCGTCGTCAATATGCTCGACCAGCGCGTACGCAAGCTCACCCCGCTCTTTGCAACTTACACGATAGCCAAGATGGGGCTGTGGACGCTGACCCGCACCGCGGCGCAAGGGCTGGCGCCGGACATCCGCGTCAACGGCATCGGCCCCGGCCCGACGCTGCGCGGGGCGCGGCAGACGGAGGCCCATTTCGCCGGGCAGCGGGCCGCCACGCTCCTCGGACGCGGCGCGGAGCCGCGCGAAATTGCCGCGGCCCTGGGCTTCATTCTCGACTCGCCGAGCCTGACCGGACAAGTCCTCGTCCTCGACGGCGGCCAGCATCTCGGCTGGGAGACTCCGGACGTTCTCGGGCGCGAATAGGGGTTGGAGCACCCCGATCAGGGATGGGTGGTTGACTTCTCCACCCCCGATCAGCCCGTCACAATTCCGTTTCGATTCTGTCAATGATTACATAAATTTACCAAGAGGCCGGCAAATTAATGTTTAAAAACAGTGCCTTGCAAGTTTGCCTAAAATTCAAGCAAAGTGAGGAAGAGGCTTGTTTTGCTGGGAATAGCCTTGGCCGCGTTGAGTTCCCCACAGACTTGTCCACAGGATCCGTGGACAGCTTTGATCTTGAAACCGGTTGCGGTTAAAGGCAGCGACACGGGAGAATCGGGCGATGACGGAGGGTGACGGGGCGATGGACGAGACGGCCGACACACCGCGCGGATTCGACGAAGAAGGCGCCGCCGGTGCCACGGCGCGCACCGGCCATCTCGTCATCCGGGACTATCTCAAGCGCCTCGACGACCGCCCCGGCGTGTACCGGATGCTCGACGGCAAGGGCGACGTCCTCTACGTCGGCAAGGCTCGCAGCCTGAAGAAACGGGTGGCGAGCTATGCGAAACCGACCGGCCACGATTCACGTATAGGGCGAATGATCGCCGCCACGGCGTCGATGATGTTCCTGACGACGGAGACCGAGACCGAGGCGCTGCTGCTCGAGCAGAATCTCATCAAGCAGCTCAAGCCGCGGTACAACGTCCTCCTTCGCGACGACAAGAGCTTCCCCAACGTCCTCGTCACCGCCGACCACCCCTTCCCCCAGGTCAAGAAGCACCGCGGCCTCCGCAAGGAGCCGGGGCGCTACTTCGGCCCCTTCGCCTCCGCGGGCAGCGTGACCCGGACGCTCAACCAGCTGCAAAAGGCTTTCCTGCTGCGCTCCTGCACCGACGCGAGCTTCGAGAGCCGGACGCGGCCCTGCCTGCTCTTCCAGATCAAGCGCTGCAGCGCGCCCTGCGTCGGGCTGATCGACAGCGCCGACTATGCGGCTCTGGTCGAGGACGCGGTGATGTTCCTCTCGGGCAAGTCGACCAAGGTCCAGGAGCAGCTCGCCGAGGCGATGCAGGCGGCGAGTGCCGAGATGGCCTTCGAGCGCGCGGCGGCGATCCGCGACCGCATCCGGGCGCTGACCACCGTCCAGGCCAACCAGGGCATCAATCCCGAGGGCGTCGAGGAGGCCGACGTGGTGGCGCTCCACCAGGAGGGCGGCCACGCCTGCGTGCAGGTCTTCTTCATCCGCGCCCACCAGAACTGGGGCAACCGCGCCTACTTCCCGCGCACCGGCTCCGGGGCGCCGCCGGGGGAGATCCTCGAAGCCTTCCTCGGCCAGTTCTATGGCAACAAGACTCCGCCGCGGACCATCCTCGTCAGCCACGTCCCCGACAACGCCGACCTGCTCACCGAGGCGCTGGGCACCCAGCTCGGCCGCAAGGTGACGATCCAGCAGCCCCAGCGCGGCGAAAAGGCCGGACTGATCGAACAGGCGGCGCGCAATGCCCGCGAATCGCTGGCCCGGCGCATGGCGGAGAGCGCCAGCCAGGCGGCGCTGCTCGAAGGGCTGGCCGAGGCTTTCGGGCTCGACGGGGCGCCCGGGCGGATCGAGGTCTACGACAACAGCCACATCATGGGCACCAACGCGGTCGGCGCGATGATCGTCGCCGGGGCGGAGGGCTTCGTGAAGTCGCAGTACCGCAAGTTCAACATCAAGAGCGACATCGCGCCCGGCGACGACTTCGGGATGATGCGCGAGATGCTGACCCGGCGCTTCGGACGGCTGGCGAAGGAAGACCCCGACCGGCAGACCGACGCCTGGCCCGACCTCGTGCTGATCGACGGCGGCCCCGGTCAGGTGACGGCGGCCTGCGCGGCACTGGAGGAGCTCGGGATCGAGGACGTGGCGGTGATCGGCGTCGCCAAGGGCGTCGACCGCGACGCCGGCAAGGAGGAGTTTCACCGCCCCGGCCAGCCGCCGATGGCGCTCGGCCACCGCGACCCGGTGCTCTACTTCGTCCAGCGGCTGCGCGACGAGGCCCACCGCTTCGCGATCGGCGCCCACCGCACCAAGCGCGCCGCGCAGACCCGGGCGACGCCGCTCGACGAGGTGCCGGGCGTCGGTTCATCGCGCAAGCGGGCGCTGCTCGCGCACTTCGGCTCGGCCAAGGCGGTGTCCCGGGCGGGGCTCGCCGACCTTCGTGCGGCGCCGGGAATCTCCGATGCTCTCGCCGAGGCGATCTACGGCTTCTTCCATGGAGAGGGGTGACGCGCTATATCCTCTCTGAGGGGCTGGCCCGCCCGAGGAGCTGAGCGCCGATGCGCTGGACGATACCGAACATCCTGACCGTCTTGCGCCTCCTGGCTGCGCCCGGAGTCGCCTTCGCGTTCGTGATCTTCGACCGGCCCTACGCCGACTGGGTCGCCTTCGGCCTCTTCATCGTCGCGGCCCTGACCGACTGGATCGACGGCAAGCTCGCCCGCGCCTGGAAGCAGGAATCGAACTTCGGCCGGATGCTCGACCCGATCGCCGACAAGGCGATGGTGGTGATCGCCCTCGCGGTGATCGTCGGGCTCTGGGGCATGAAGGCGCTGCTGCTGGTGCCGGTCGCCTTCATCCTGCTGCGCGAGATCTTCGTCTCCGGCCTCCGCGAGTTCCTCGGGGCCAAGGCCGGCCAGCTCAAGGTCACCCATCTCGCCAAATGGAAGACCACGGCGCAGATGGTGGCGATCCCGGTGCTGCTCCTCGCCGGCGTCTTCGAATACGACCGCCGCCACAACACCCCCTGGGTCAGCGACTGGTTCCACAACTGGATGGAATTCATCCTGTCCAACGGCGGGATCATCCTGATCTGGGTCGCCGGCATCCTGACGCTGATGACCGGCTACGACTACCTGATGAAGGCGCTGCCCTTCCTCAAGGACCGCAAGCCGTGACGGTGACGCTGCGCTATTTCGCCTGGCTCCGCGAGCGCGTCGGCGAGCCCTCGGAGACGGTGGAGACCGGCGCGACGACCGTCGGCGACCTCGTCGACGAGCTGCGCAGCCGCGAGGAGCGCTACGCCCTCGCCTTCGCCGACATGCGCGCCGTGCGGGTCGCCGTCGACCAGGAACTCGCCGACTTCGCCGCACCCCTCGCCGGGGTGCGCGAGGTCGCCTTCTTCCCGCCGATGACCGGCGGCTGATGGCCGTCCGCGTCCAGCGCGACGATTTCGACGTCGGCGCGGAACTGGCGGCGCTGACCGCCGGCCGCACCGACATCGGCGCCGTGGTCAGCTTCACCGGCCTCGTCCGCGACACCGACGGCACGCTCGCGACGATGGAGCTCGAGCACTATCCCGGCATGACCGAAAAGGCGCTGGCCGCGATCGAGGCCGAGGCGCAGGACCGCTGGCAGCTGCAAGCCTGCCTGATCGTCCACCGCGTCGGGCCGCTGGCGCCGGGCGAGCGCATCATGATGGTCGCCACCGCCGCCGCACACCGCCACGCGGCCTTCGCCGCGGCGGAATTCCTGATGGACTACCTCAAGTCCCGCGCCCCCTTCTGGAAGAAGGAGACCGGCGCCGCCGGCAGCGCCTGGGTCGACGCCCGCGAAAGCGACGAGGCCGCCCTCAGCCGCTGGGCGCGTTAGGCTCGACCGGCGCGGCGGCGACCCACCACGCCGGATGATCGTGGCGCAGCGCCTCGGCCGCCGCCAGCGCCGGCTCCGCCGCGGTGAAGAACCCGAAGCAGGTCGCACCAGACCCCGACATGCGCGCAAGGCGGCATCCCGGCGCCGCGGCGAGGGCATCGAGCACCGTGCGGACCTCCGGGGCGAGCGCGACGGCCGGCTCGGCGAGGTCGTTGCGCTGACCGGCCAGCCAGACGGCCAGCGCCGCGCCGTCGGGAAACACCGGCGGTTCCGGCAGCGGCGGATTGTCGCGCCGCGCGAGCCCGGCGAAGACCGCCGGCGTCGAAACCGGCACGCCGGGATTGACCAGCACCAGCCAGAACGGCGGCAGGGCAACCGGCTCGATCACCTCGCCGATCCCCTGCATCCGGCAGGATTTCCCGGCGACGCAGACCGGAACGTCGGCCCCAAGGCCGGCGAGGACGGAGCGCGGCGGCAAATCCAGGCCCCAGAGACCACCGAGGAGCCGGAGCGCCGCGGCGGCATCGGCCGACCCGCCGCCGATGCCGCTGGCAACCGGCAGCGATTTCACCAACCGGAGCGCCGCACCGGCCCCCCCCTCCCCGCGAAGCAGAAGCGCCGCGCGCAGCACGAGATTGTCGGCACCGGCCCCGAGGTCACGGGCGAACGGACCGTCGATGGTCAGCGACAGCCCCGCCGCCGGCTCCACCTCCAGAAGGTCTCCGACCCGCGGAAAGACGACGAGGCTGTCGAGCAGGTGATAGCCGTCGGCGCGGCGGCCGGTGACATGAAGCGCGAGATTGACCTTCGCGGGCGCCAGCTCCGCGCGGCCGCCCTCGCCGTCGGGCGCCGTCACAGAATCCTTCGGCTCGGTCTCGAGCACCGCGTCGAGCCCGACGTCGAGCTTCTTGCGGATGCGGTCCATGTCGAGGTCTTCCGCCGGCCCGAAGGACAGGGCCCGGCGCCACTGGAACTCGGCCTCGCGCTTGCGCCCGACCATCCACAGCACGTCGCCGAGGTGATCGTTGATCACCGGATCGTCCGGCGTCAGCTCGACGGCGCGCAGCATCGGCGCCACTGCGTCCTGATAGCGGCCGAGACGGTAGTAGACCCAGCCGAGCGAGTCGGTGATGTAGCCGTCGTCGGGCTGGCCCTTCGCCGCCCTCTGGATCATGCCGAGCGCCTCGTCGAGGTCCTCGCGCTTCTCGACCATCGAATACCCGAGGTAGTTCAGCACCAGCGGCTGGTCGGGCTCGAGCGTCAGCGCCTCGCGGAAGTCGGCCTCGGCCGCCGGCCAGTCCCCGGCGCGCTCGTTCGAGATGCCGCGGGTGTAGAAGAGGATCCAGTGCGGTTCCTTCGGCTCGGGCACGCGGTCGATGGCGCGCGTATAGGCGGTGACCGCCTCCGGGAAGCGTTCGGCCATCCGCAGGGCGTCGCCGAGGGCGGAGTCGATCTCGATCGCGTCCTTGTCGGTCGCGGCGAGCGCGGTCAGCGTGGCGATGCCCGCGGCGGGGTCGCCGGCGGCGCGCTGGGTATTGGCGCGGCGGATCTCGGTGGTCACGTACCAGGGCGAGTCCTGCGACACGCCGGCGAGCGCGTCGGTGGCGAGGGCGAACTGCTCCTCGTTCTCCAGGACGTCGGCAACGAGAAGCTGCGCCTCGACGAGGTCCGGCCGGATGTGGCTGGCCAGGCGGGCGTGGATGAGCGAGACCCGCGCCGTCTCGTCGTTGTTGAGTGCGTCGGCGAGGGTCAGGAAGGCCTCGGCGGCGCCGTCCTTGGGCTTGGTGATGATGTCGAAGGGCACCTCCTCGCCGGAGGCCAGACGCTGGCGCAGGTCGACGAGCGGCGCATCGGGAACGCCGCCGTTCAGCGCGTCGTCGATCAGCGCGATGGCGTCGGCGCTGCGCCCCATCTGCGCGAGGATCTCGGCGTGCGCGACGATCCCCGACCGGTTGAGGTGCAGCGGCCCGTCGGGCCCGCCCGCGAGGATCTTCTCCGCTGAGACGAAGTCGCCGGCGTAGGCGAGGGCGAGGGCCTTGTGATACTGGCCATAGGCGACGAGCGCCTCGTTGCCGGTCATCGCGTCGAATTTCGCCTGGGCGGCGGGGAAATCCTGCCGGCCGACCTCGATCCAGCCGGAGACCAGACCGCCGAGCAGCGGGTTCACCTGATCGCCCTGCGCGGCCAGCGCCGTGGCAGCCGCGTCGAAGTCGCTGTTGGCGAGGCTGTCGGCGAGAATGACCAGCGCCGCCACCGCGTTGTTCGGGTCCGCCGCCTGCAGCCGGTCGGCGAGCGGCCGCGCCGCCGCGACATCGCCGAGGGCGACGCTCGTCACCGTGGCGTTGTTGAGCAGCCCGACGTTGGTGGGATCGAGGACCAGCGCCCGGTCGAAGTAGCTGGCGGCGCCGGCATAATCATTGCGGTAGTCGGCCTGCATCGCCGCGAGATAGGATCCCGACAGGCTCGACGCCCCGGCAGGAAGGGCCGCGCCCGCCAGCAAGGCGGCGAAGGCGGCCCGGCGGGCCAGGGTGAGGACGCTCAGCACGGTAGGGATCTCCCGGGGAATGCGACGCCCGACCCTAAGCCGCGGGACTCCCCAATTCAATCGGGCGAATCGCCCCGGGCACGGGGGCGCCGGTCACATGTTGGGGTAGTTCGGCCCGTCGCCGCCCTGCGGCGTCGTCCAGTCGATGTTCTGCAGCGGATCCTTGATGTCGCACGTCTTGCAGTGGACGCAGTTCTGGAAGTTGATCTGGAACCGCGGATTGGAGCCGTCGGCGTCGCGCAGCACCTCGTAGACCCCGGCCGGGCAGTAGCGCTGCGCCGGCTCGGCGAAGCGCGGCAGGTTGATCGCTATGGGTATGTCCGGCTGCTTCAGCCGCAGGTGGCAGGGCTGGTCCTCGGCATGGTTGGTAAAGGAGAAGGCGACGTTGGTCAGCCGATCGAAGCTCAGCACGCCGTCGGGCTTCGGATAGTCGATCGGGGCGAAATACTCGGCCCGGCGCGTGGCGGCGGCGTCGGTCTTGCCGTGCTTCATCGTCCCGAACGGCGACCAGCCGGTGAGGCTCGACACCCACATGTCGAGGCCACCGAAGGCGAGCGACGGGAACAGCCCCCACTTCGACCACATCGGCTTGACGTTGCGCACCGGCTTGAGGTCCGCCGCGATCGGCCCGCTGGCCACGGCCTCCGCATAGGCGGTCAGCTCGTCGCCCTCGCGCCCCGCCCCGATCGCGGCATGGGCGGCCTCGGCGGCGGCGATGCCCGAAAGCATGGCGTTGTGATTGCCCTTGATCCGCGGCACGTTGACGAAGCCGGCGCTGTCGCCGATCAGCGCCCCGCCCGGGAAGGTCAGCTTCGGCACCGACTGCCAGCCGCCCTCGGAGATCGCCCGCGCCCCGTAGGCGATGCGCTTGCCGCCCTTGAGCAGATCGGCGACCAGCGGATGATGCTTGAAGCGCTGGAACTCCATGTAGGGGTAGAGATAGGGGTTCTCGTAGTTCAGGTGGACGACGAAGCCGACGTAGACCTGATTGTTCTCGAGATGATAGATGAACGACCCGCCGCCGGCATTGCCGCCGAGCGGCCAGCCCATCGTATGGGTGACCTGCCCCGGACGGTGGTTCTCCGGGCGCACCTCCCAGAGCTCCTTCATCCCGAGCCCGTACTTCTGCGGCTCGCGCCCGTCTCCGAGGCCGAACTCGGCGATGAGCTGCTTCGACAGCGACCCGCGCACCCCCTCGCCGAGCAGCACGTACTTGCCGCGCAACTCCATCCCGGGCTCGTAGCCCGGCCCGGGGGTGCCGTCAGCCTCCAGCCCGAACTCGCCGGCAACGACGCCGACGACGCGGCTTCCGTCACGGACCAGCGCCGAGGCGGCCATGCCCGGAAAGACCTCGACCCCGAGCGCCTCGGCCTGCTCGGCCATCCACCGGCAGACGTTGCCCATCGAGACGACGTAGTTGCCGTGGTTGGACATGAGCTTCGGCATCGGCCAGTTCGGAATACGCACCTGCCCCGAAGCCCCGAGCAGGAAGAAGCGGTCGTCCGTAACCGGCGTGTTCAGCGGCGCGCCCTTCTCCCGCCAGTCGGGGATCAGCGCGTCGAGGCCGCAGGGATCGAGCACCGCCCCCGAGAAGATATGGGCACCGACCTCGGACCCCTTCTCGATCACCACCACGGCGAGGTCCGGGTCGAGCTGCTTCAGGCGGATCGCAGCGGAAAGCCCGGCCGGGCCGGCTCCGACCACGACCACGTCATACTCCATCGACTCGCGCTCGACCTCGGGCATGCGGCGGCATCCTTAAACTGGCCCCCGCGAGGTAGGGGCAGGCCAAGGTCGCGTCAATGCGGCTCTCGCGTCAACCGCCGACGACCAGGACACACCGGGGGGAAGCGCCGACCTCGGGGAGGCGCGCGCGAAGAGCGCGCCCCCCACTCGGCCGCCGCTGGTCGGTCGGCCGCCTTTGCGGCCTCCCTTCGAAGGAAGCCGGCATTCGCCGGCTGAGTTGTTTTTTCTCCCCGCCTGTTGGCGGGGCCCCGCGTCCTGCTCGATAGGCTTCATGCCAGTATGAAGTCCGAAGAAAGGCGGGGCAGCCGGGCACGCTCTTTTCTTCGCCGGCACCCCGGCGGAAAAGCGTGTCGCCGAAGAAGAAACGGCGACCGGGGGGCCGTGCCGGAATCCCTCTCGCCTCCAAGCGATCACCCACCGGCGACGTCGCGGCAACCTTGCCGCCCCCGGGTCGCGCCCCTACCATCCGGCCGCCCGAGCCGAGGAGAGAGGCCATGCCGTACCGCGCCCCGATCGAGGAGATGCGCTTCGTGCTCGACGCGGTGATCGGCGCCGACCGCCTCGCCGCGACCGAGCGCTACGCCGAGGCGACGGCCGAGACCGTCGAGGCCGTGCTGACCGAGGCCGCCCGCATCGCCGAGGACGTGCTCGCCCCCCTGCGCCGCGCCGGCGACCTCGAGCCCGCCAGCCTCGAGAACGGCGTTGTCCGCACCACCCCCGGCTTTGCCGACGCCTACCGCGTCCTCTCGGACGGCGGCTGGGTCGGCATCGCCGCCCCCGTCGAGCACGGCGGCATGGGCTTGCCGATGACCCTGCTCTCCTGCCTCAACGAGATGTTCGGCTCGGCCAACCTCGCCCTCTCGCTCTGCCCGCTGCTGACCCAGGGCCAGATCGAGGCGCTCGATCACCACGCCTCAGACGCGATCAAGGCGCTCTACCTGCCGAACCTCACAACCGGCAACTGGACCGGCACGATGAACCTGACCGAGCCGCAGGCCGGCTCCGACGTCGGCGCCGTGCGGGCGAAAGCCGAGCCCGCCGCCGACGGCAGCTACGCCATCAGCGGCCAGAAGATCTTCATTTCCTGGGGCGACCACGACCTCGCCGAGAACGTCTGCCACCTCGTGCTCGCCCGCCTCCCCGACGCCGCGCCGGGCACCCGCGGTATCTCGCTTTTCCTCGTCCCGAAGTACATCCCCGACGCCAGGGGCGCCCCCGGCGTCCGCAACGCCGTCCGCGCGCTCTCGCTCGAGCACAAGATGGGCCTGCACGGCAGCCCGACCTGCGTGATGGCGTTCGAAGGCGCCACCGGCTGGCTGATCGGCGCTCCCAATCAGGGCATGGCGGCGATGTTCACCATGATGAACAACGCCCGCCTCGGCGTCGGCGTCCAGGGCCTGAGCCAGGCCGAAGCCGCGCTCCAGGCCGCCACCGCCTTCGCCGCCGACCGCCGCCAGGGCCGCACCCCCCTCGACGGCGTCACCACGATCTCCGGCCACGCCGACGTCCGCCGGATGCTGGCGACGATGGCGGCGTTGACCGCGACCGCCCGGGCGATTTGCCTCGACTGCGCCTTCTCGACCGACATGGCCGCCGCCACCGGCGAAGCCCACTGGGCGGCCCGCGCCGCCTTCCTGACCCCGATCGCCAAGGCCTTCGGCACCGACACCGGCTGCGACGTCAGCGCCCTCGCCATGCAGGTCTTCGGCGGCATGGGCTACATCGAGGAAACCGGCGTCGCCCAGTTCTACCGCGACGTCCGCGTCACCGCGATCTACGAGGGCACCAACGGCATCCAGGCGATGGACATGGTCGGCCGCAAGCTCGCCGACGGCGGCACCGCCGCCCGCGCCCTGATCGCCGAAATCGCGGCAACCGCCGCCGCCGCCGGAAACCGCGGCATTGCCCTCGCCACCGCCGCCACCCGCCTCGCAGCCGCCACCGACTGGATGCTCGACGCCGCCGCCAACGACCGCTTCGCCGGCGCCGTTCCTTACCTGCGCGCCTTCGCCCTCGCCCTCGGCGGCCACTACCTGCTCCGCGCCGCCGCCGCCGACCCCGCCGAACAGCGCGCCGCCCTCGCGGCCTTCCACCTCCGCCGCCTGCTTCCCGAGGTCGGCGGCCTCTGCGACGCCGCCTGCGACGGCGCCGCCGCGGTCTACGCCGTCGAGCCGGTGGCGTGAACCGACCCGCCCTCCGCTTCCCCTTCGCCGAGCCGCCCGGTCCCGGCGAGGCGCTGGCGGTCGCCGAGGGCGTCCTCTGGATGCGCCTGCCCCTCGCCTTCCGCCCCGATCACGTCAACGCCTACGCCCTCGACGACGGCGACGGCTGGACCCTCGTCGACACCGGCCTCGACACCCCCGCCGTCCGGGCCGCCTGGGAGCGCGCCCTCGCCGGTCCGCTCTCCGGCCGCCCGGTCCGCCGCGTCGTCGTCACCCACCACCACCCCGACCACATCGGTCTCGCCGGCTGGTTCCAGTCCCGCGGCGCCGAGCTCTGGACCACCCGCACCGCCTGGCTCCTCGCCCGGATGCTGACCCTCGACGTGCAGGACCGCCCGACGCCCGAGACCCTCGCCTTCTGGCGCGGCGCCGGCATGCCCGCCGAGATGCTGGCCGCGCGGGCCGAAACCCGGCCGTTCAACTTCGCCGACATGGTGGCCCCGCTCCCGCTCGGCTACCGCCGCATCGTCCAGGGCGAGGAGATCACCGCCGGCGGCCGGCGCTGGCGCGTCGAGATCGGCCACGGCCACGCCCCGGAACAGGCCACGCTCTGGGGCGTCGGCCACGACCTCGTCCTCACCGGCGACCAGGTGCTCCCCGGCATCACCCCGAATCTCGGCGTCCACGCCACCGAGCCCGACTACGACCCGGTCGGCGACTGGCTCGCCTCGTGCCGCCGCCTCATGCCCCTCGCCCACGCCGGCCACTTCGCCCTCCCCGGCCACCGCCAGCCCTTCTTCGGCCTCGACATCCGCCTCGCCGAGCTCGCCGCGCACCAGGAGGCGAGCCTCGACACCCTCGCCGCCTTCCTCGCCACGCCGCGCCGCGCCACCGACTGCTTCGAGGTCCTCTACGGCCGCCGCATCCCGGAGGCGATCTACGGCCTCGCCCTCGCCGAGGCGCTCGGCCACCTCAACCACCTCCACGCCACCGGCCGCGCCACCCGCCACCGCGCCGACGACGGCGTCTGGCTCTGGCAGCGCGACGTTTTTGACCCTGACAGCGCCGCGTCTTCGGGTTAGAACCCTCTCGAAACCCGGGCACCCCCGGGAGACAGACGCGAGGAGAAGTGGATGGCCGACCCCGTTCAGCACGACCGCGCGGCGAATGTCGCCGAGCACCAGCGGACGTTCGAGGGCTTTATCCGCCTCTGGATTTACATCTTCGGCTTCGCGATCGCGGTGCTGATCTTCCTCGCGATCTTCAACACCTGAGACTGCCGCAGGACGGTAACCGATGCGCTCCGCCCTGCTCGCCCTCCTGGCCGTCCTCGCCCTGTCCGGCTGCGAATTCTACACGCCCGCGGCGCCCGACCAGATTGCCCGTGCCCGCTACGTCAGCAGCGATCCCCCGTCGATCACGCTCATGTCGATGGTCAACGCCCGCTCCGGCAAGTCCGCCCACACCGGCTTGTTGATCAACGGCTCCCAGCAGGTGCTCTTCGACCCGGCCGGCACATTCACCCATCCCGACCTGCCGCGCTCCGGCGACATCCACTACGGAATGACCCCGCGCTTCGTCGACTATTACGAGCGCTACCATGCCCGCTTCGACTACTTCGTCGAAGCCCAGACCGTCCCGGTGACCCGCGCCGAGGCCGACCAGATCCTCGCCGACGCCCAGGCCCACGGCAAGTCGATGAAGATGACCTGCGCCCTCTCGATGGCCGAGGTCCTCCACCCGGTCCCCCGGTTCGCCGACGCGCCGTCGAGCGTCTACCCGGAGGCGCTCCGCGCCTACTTCGCGACCCAGCCCGGCGTCACCGACCACTTCGTCTACGAGTCCGACGTCGGCAAGAACCGGGACTGGGAGAGGAGCGAAGAGCCGCGCTCCTGACCGCCCGCCAGAAAGGCGGGCGCGTCGCCGCAGTTGTCATGCCGGCCCGCGATCACTAAGTGACCGCATCCGGATCAGGGAAGCCCGATGCACGACTCCAAACTGCCCGAGGGAACGCCGCGGGTCCCGCGCACGGGCAGGCGCCTCCTCGGGGGCCGTCGGATTTCCTCGATCCTCGACGCGCTGCCCGGCATCGTCGCCGGTGACCGCATCTCCTTCGGCGACCTCGTCGACGCCTTCGACGGCCGCGCCTACGGCCCGCTGATCGTGCTCTTCGCCGCGCCCAACATCCTGCCGGTAGCCCTCCCCGGCATCTCCGCGATCCTCGGCGTCCCGCTGATCCTCCTGACCGCCCAGCTCATGCTCGGCCGCCGCCGCCCGTGGCTCCCGGGCTTCGTCCGCCGCCGCTCGCTCTCGCGCCGCGACTTCGAGCGTTTCGTCGGCAAGGTCGTTCCCCGCCTCCGCCGCATCGAGACCTGGATTCGCCCGCGCTTCCTGATGGCGTCCGGCCCCGTCGCCCGCCGCCTGATCGGCGCCGGCGGCCTCGTCCTCGCGACGATCATCTGCCTCCCCGTCCCCCTCGGCAACGCCATCCCCGGCCTCTCCCTCGTCCTGATGGCCGTCGGCCTCCTCGGCCGCGACGGCCTCGCCGTCCTCGGCGGCGCCCTCGTCGGCGTCATCGGCCTCGCCATCGTCTCCGGCTTCATGTGGGGCATCGTCGAGGCGTTCACCCTCTTCGCCCGCCACGGCCTCGGCCTCTGATCCAGGGTTCGGGCTGGCCAAGGTCAGCAGGAGCGGATCCGTCCACCGTCCCGCGCCCTCGCCAAGGCACGCCCCCCAATCTTCGGTCCTCAAGTATCCTCGGGGGTGAATTGGCCAAAGGCCAAGAAGGGGGCTGAAGGCCCCCTGCGCCCGCCCGAGGAAGCCGCGCCGCGGAGTGCGTACCGAGTGACCGTTCAGTGGCGACTAACGGGCAATTCGCTGAGCACGGTCGGGCACGGGCCGTTCAGGTACTGGGCAAGAAGGGCACCACCAAATCCCCACCGAAAGGCTTGGCGCCGCGCCCGGATCCGGTACGATCGCCCCGACGATCCATCGGAGGAGAGCCGGAGTGACGATGACGAACGGCCCCCTGCGCCGACGCGATGGCCACCATGCCCGCGTCACCTACGAGGAGCTCTTCTTCGACCTCGTCTACGTCTTCGCCGTCACCCAGCTCAGCCACTTCCTCCTCCACCACCTCGACCCGGCAGGCGTGGTCCAGACGCTGATCCTGTGGTTCGCCGTCTGGCTCGGCTGGCAGTACACCTGCTGGTTCACCAACTGGTTCGACCCCCGGTACCCGCGAAACCGCGTGGTCCTCTTCGCCACCATGTTCCTCGCCCTGATCATGGCGTCGTCGATCGACGAAGCCTTCGGGGAGCGCGGTCTCTACTTCGCCCTCGCCTACGTCGCGATCCAGGTCGGCCGCACGATCTACATCCTGTTCGCGCTCGGCCCCGGCCACGACCTACTGCCCAACTACCGGCGCATCCTCGGCTGGATGCTGATCTCCGCCTGCTTCTGGATCGCCGGCGCCTTCGCCGACCCCTGGCTCCGCGCCGCACTCTGGATGATCGCCGTCCTCTGCGAGTACGTTTCCCCGATGCTCGGCTTCGCGCTGCCCGGCCTCGGCCGGTCACAGACCAGCGAATGGACGATCGAGGGCGGTCACCTCGCCGAGCGCTGCCAGCTCTTCGTCATCGTCGCCCTCGGCGAGACCCTCCTCGCCACCGGCGCCATGCTCGCCGCCGCCGAGGCCTGGGACGCATCGGAGATTTCGGCGATGGTCGCGACCTTCGCCGGCACCCTCGCCATGTGGTGGCTCTACTTCGGCACCGCCAGCGAGGATGCGACCGCCCGGATCACCCGCTCGTCCGATCCCGGCCGCGTCGGCGCCTTCTACCACTACGTCCACGCCATCCTCGTCGCCGGCATCATCGCGACGGCAATCGGGAACGACCTCGTGATGGGCCACCCGCACGGACACGCGACGGTTCCGGTCGCGCTCGTCCTCTCCGCAGGTCCGATGATCTACCTGCTCGGCAGCGCCATCTACAAGCGGGTGGTCTACGGCGTCCTGCCCCTGTCCCACGCCGCCGGCGCCCTCGCCCTTGCCGCGCTCTTCCCCGTCACGCTGCGCGTCGACCTGCTGACCGCCGGCTGGCTCACCACGGCGATCCTGCTCGCCGTCGGCCTCTGGCAGAGCCGGTTGATCCACGCCCGACCCGGCGCCGCCGGGCAGCTCGACTGATCCCGCCTAACCGAGCACCCCGGCGAGGCGCGCGAAGCTCTCCGCTACCCCCGGCGAGCGTTCGGTGAAGAACGCGTCCAGCCTCGGCCACACCTTGATCGCCTCGTCGATCGCCGGATCGCTCCCGGGCGCATAGAGCCCGGTCTGGATCATCAGCGCCGCGTTCTCGTAGGTCGTCAGCACCCGGCGCACCCGCGCCAGCATCGCGTTCTCGGCCTCCGTCGCGATCGCAGGCAGGCTTCGCGACACGCTCCGCCGCACGTCGATCGCCGGATACCGCCCGCGCTCGGCGATGCCGCGGTCGAGCACGACATGCCCGTCGAGCACGCCCCGCGTGATGTCCGCGATCGGTTCGTCCATGTCCGACGCGGCGACCAGCACGCTGAAGATCGCCGTGATATCCCCCTTGCCGAACGGCCCCGGCCCCGCCCGCTCGCAGAGCGCCGCGATCAGGTTCGCCGTCGAGGGCGGAAAGCCGCGCAGGCTCGGCGCCTCGCCCGCCGTCAGGGCGATCTCCCGGTGCGCCTCCGCAAAGCGGGTCAGCGAGTCGATGAGCAGCAGCACGTGCCGCCCGTGGTCCCGAAACACCTCGGCCACCGCCATCGCCATCCACGCCGCCCGCCGCTTGATCAGCGGCGCCTGGTCCGAGGTTGCCGCAATGACCACGGCCCGCTCCATGCCTTTCGGCCCGAGCACGTTGTCGACGAAGTCGCGCAGCTCCCGCCCACGCTCCCCGATCAGCGCATAGACCACGATCTCCGCCTCGATCCCGCGGGCAAGGTCGGCGAGGAGCGACGACTTGCCCACCCCCGACCCCGCGAAGACCCCGACCCGCTGGCCGCGCGCCAGCGGCAACACCGTGTCGAAGGTCGCGAGCCCGGTCGCCACCCGGCCCCCGAGCCCCTTGCGCGCCGCCGGTGGCGGCGGCGCCCGGCGCAGCGTCGCGCTCGCCGCACCCGGCGTCAGCGGCCGCCCGTCGAGCGGCTGGCCGAAGGCGTCGACGATGCGGCCGACCCAGGCCTCCGCCGGGTGCACGCCCGCCGGGCCGAGCAACGTCGCCGCATCGCCGACCGCCGCACCGTCCAGCGGCGCGTAGGTCATCGCGCGCGCCAGCAATTCCGAGATACCGACCACTTCGCCGCCGAGGGCGGTGCCGCCGCCGAGGCCGATCGCCACCTGGTCGCCGATCCGGGCGTGGTTCGAGAGCCCGGCGATTTCCAGCGCCGCGGTGCCCACCGCCGTTACCCGTCCGACCCGGCGCGTGTTCGTAATCCGCGCGAGTTCGGCGCCAAGGGCCTGAAAGTCCGTAAGCAACCGGTAACCTCGCGCTGCGGAAAATTACCCTTTGTAAACCATCGAGGGGTTAAGCCGCGGTTGACGCCCCCTCGCGGAGAATCCGCCGATGACCCTGAATATCCTCTCGCTCGCGAGCGCCCTCGCCGCCCACGCCTCGGCGCGGCAGCGGCTGATCTCCGAGAATGTCGCCAACGCCGACACCCCCGGCTTCCGCGCCCGCGACATCGCCGACTTCGCGGCGACCCTCGACAGCCAGCCAGCCTTCGCCGCGCGGGCCACGCGCCCCGGCCACATCGCCTTCGGCGCCGATCCCCACGGGTTCGAGCCGCGCGAACAGGCGATGATGGGGGCGGAGACGCCGAACGGCAACTCGGTCTCGCTCGAGGACCAGATGATGCGCGCCGCCTCGGTACGGCAGGAGCACGACCTCGCCCTCGGCGTCTACGCCAAGTCGCTCGAGATCCTGCGCACCGCGATCGCGAAACGCTGAGGAGGCACCAGATGGACGAACTGACCCGAACGATGGCGGCCTCGGCCAGCGGCATGGCGGCGCAGGCGGCGCGGCTCCGCCTGAGCTCCGAGAACATCGCCAACGCCGACACCCCCGGCTACCACCGCAAGACGGTGTCCTTCGAGACGGCGATGGCCGCCGGCGGCGATACCCGCGCCGTGCGGACCGGCCCGGTCAGGCTCGACCGGGCGGAGCTGGTGCGGGTCTACGACCCGACCAACCCGCTCGCGGGCGAGGACGGATCGTACCAGGGTTCGAACGTCAACATGATCGTCGAGATCGCCGACGCCCGCGAGGCCAACCGCTCCTACGAGGCCAACCTCCGGCTCTTCGACCAGGCCCGCCAGATGGCGGGTTCCCTCATCGACCTACTCCGCCGCTAAGGAACACCCGCCCCATGGACATCAAGGCAACCCTCGCCTCCCAGATCTACGACCAGGTTCGGGCGGCGGTGCGTCCCGAGCCTCCGGCCGAAGCCCCGCGCACCGCGGGCGAGGCCTTCCAGGTCGGGGCCACCGACTTCCTGCAGACGCTGCGCCAGGGCGAGGAGACGGTAAAGGCCGGCCTCGCCGGGCGCGCCGACCCGCAGGCGGTGGTAGAGGCCCTCGCCGCCACCGAGCTCGCCGTGCAGACGGCGGTCGCCGTCCGCGACAAGGTGGTCGAGGCCTATCAGGAAATCCTGCGCATGCCGGTGTGAGGCCGCGCCTCGAAGCGGAGGGCGCGCGATGAACGAGGCCGTGGTCCTCGACATCCTGCGGCAGGGGCTGTGGACCGCGCTGATCGTCTCGACGCCGATCCTAGCCGTCGCGCTCGTCGTCGGCCTCGCCATCGGCCTGTTCCAGGCACTGACCTCGGTGCAGGAAATGACGCTGACCTTCGTCCCGAAGCTTGGCGCCATCCTTGCCGTCTTCTGGATCACCATGAGCTTCTCAGGCCACACGCTGGTGCGCTTCTATCAGGACCAGATCATCCCGATGGTGATCGACCGCTGATCGCGTCCCGATCCGAAAGGCCCCTTCAGGCGCTGACTCGGGGGCGAATCGGCGGTTCCGCGGCGATTCTGCTGCTTGCGGAGCGAGTCGCCCGCACTTATGTTGCGCGTCAGCGGTCCGACGCACCGTGAAACAGGCCGGAGCCTCGGCGCTCCGGCCTGATTGCATATTTGGGGTCCGGCCAGGGGCAGGTCCACGGAGGGTGGAATGGAGAAGGTTCCGCTGACGGCACGGGGTTTCGCGCGGCTCGATTCCGAGCTCAAGAAGCTCAGGTCTGTCGAGCGCCCGCAGATCATCGCGGCGATCGCAGAAGCGCGCGAGCATGGCGATCTCAGCGAAAATGCGGAGTACCATGCCGCCCGCGAGCGCCAGAGCTTCGTCGAGGGCCGGATTCGCGAGCTGGAGGGCGTCCTCGGCCGGGCCGAGATCATCGACGCTAGCCGCCTCTCCGGCCCGATCAAGTTCGGCGCGACCGTCGTTCTCGTTGACGAGGACAACGACGAGGAAAAGACCTACCAGATCGTCGGCGAACCCGAGGCCATAATCGAGGAAGGGCTGCTCAACATGAAGTCCCCCCTCGCCCGCGCCCTGATCGGCAAGGAGCCCGGCGACAGCGTCGAGGTCCGTACCCCGGGCGGCGTCCGCTCCTACGAGATTCGCACGGTGATCTTCCAGTGACCCCCCGGGCTCCGGCGTGAGCGATGCGCGCAGGGGATCGGTCCTCGGTGGCCTGCGCGGCCGCCTGACCGGCCTGCCCGGCATCCAGGCCTGGGCGGTCGGTGGCAGCCTGCTGTGGGCGGTCGTCGTCCTCGCCTATGCCATCGGCTTCTGGAGCGTCGCCGCCAGCGGGCAGGGTCGCGGGACGCTGTTCCTCGACGCGATGTTCTTCCTGCTGACCCTCGTCGTGCCCCTGATCCTCGTCTGGCTCGCCGCATGGCTCGCCGCCGAACTCGCCCGCCAGCGCGAACTCACCGCGGCACTCGCGGGAGTCGCCGGCCCGCTGCTCGAAGAGCTCGTCGCCACCCGCGACGCCCTCGGCCGTCAGGCGCCGACCGCCCCCGAGGCGGTGCGCGCCGCCGTCGAGAGCGCCGTCGCCGGGCTGCTGCGCCCGCACGAGCTGACCGGGCCGCTCGACCGCCTCGCCACCGGCCAGTCGCGGCTGCAGATGACGCTGGACCGCCTCGCCGCGCCGCAGCCGAAGCGCAGCCGCGAAAAGGCGCCGGCCGCCGTGCCCGAACTGGCGCTGGAGCCCGCGGTCGCCCCTGAGCCGACCCCTGAGCCACAGCCGCAGCCCCCCGACGAACAGGCGTCCCTGCCGCTCGTCGAGGAGGAATCCGCCCGCCCCGACTGGGCAACGCTGGTCCGCGCCCTCGACTTTCCCCGCGACGCCGAGGACCGCGACGGCTTCCGCGCCCTCAAGACCGCGCTGCGCCACCACGGCCTCGCCCAGGTGCTGCAATCGGCCGAGGACGTGCTCAACCTCCTCTCCCAGGACGGCGTCTTCGTCGACGACCTCGCGATGGAGCCCGTCGACGTCGCCGCCTGGCGGCGCTTCGTCGACGGCGTCCGCGGCCCGGAGATCGCCGGGATCGGCGGCATCACCGACGAACGCGCCCTCGACGTCGCCCGCAACCTGATGCGGTCCGACTCGATCTTCCGCGACTCGGCCCTGTTCTTCCAGCGGCGCTTCGACCGCGTCCTCGCCGAGTTCGGGCGCGACGCCACCGACGCCCAGATCGAGGAGCTGGCCGGAACACGCTCCGGCCGCGCCTTCATGCTGCTGCTGCGCCTCAGCGGCTCCCTGGACTGACCCCCGCCTACCGCGGAGCCGCCGCCCGCCCAAGCCGGTCGTTGATCGCCAGACCGAGCCCCACGCGCGGCACCGGCGCCACCGCGATCCCACGCGCCCCGGCCGCGGCGGCCAGCGCGTCAGCGGCCCGGAGGTGGGCGAAAAGATTGGCCGCCGCCTCCGCCAGATCGCCCGCCGGCGACAGGTTCAGCCCCCCACGCGCGCCAGCGTCCGGGCCGAACCCGACCCAAATCTCGTCGTCCGCCGGAGCCTCGGCCTCCAGCCGCACCCCCACCACCGGCGCATAATGCGACGCAAGCTGCCCCGGCGCCGTGATCGCCCCGCCGCCGGCCAGGCCGAGCGCCCCACCGAGCGCCGCCTCGATCGCCTCGCGCGGCAGCCCCCCCGGCCGCAGCAGCACCGCCCGGCCCTCGTCGAAACCGACGATCGTCGACTCCACCCCGACCGAACAGGCGCCCCCGTCGAGCACCGCGGCGATGCGCCCGTCGAGCCCGTCCAGCACATGCGCGCGCGTCGTCGGACTGACCCGCCCCGACGGGTTCGCCGAAGGCCCGACCAGCGGCCCGGCGAAGGCCGCGAGCAGCGCCCGCGCCAGCGGATGGGCCGGCACCCGCACCGCAACGGTCGCGAGGCCAGCGGTCGCCGCCTCGGCAAGGCCGGCCGCCGCGCGGCGCGGCAGGACCAGCGTCAGCGGCCCCGGCCAGAAGCGGTCGGCGAGGAGCCCCGCGGCATCCGGAAACAGCGCGACCGCCTCCGCCGCGGCACGGTCGGCGACATGGACGATCAGCGGATTGAACGCCGGCCGCCCCTTCGCCGCATAGACCGACGCCACCGCCCGGGCATTGCGCGCGTCGGCACCGAGGCCGTAGACCGTCTCGGTCGGGAAGGCGACCAGCTCGCCCGCCGCCAGCAGCCCGACCGCAGCGCGCACGCCACGGGGGCTGTCCGACAGCGTCACGGTGTTAGGCACGGGCGCGCCCGCCCGTCCGCGGCGAAGACTTCGCTCAGCCTCAGTCCTCGTCGTCGTCACCGCCGCCGGCGGGCAGGTTGAACAGGCTGTCGGCATCGACCTTGGCCTCGCGCGCCGGCCGCTCTTCCTTCCCGCCGCCAAGGGTGAAGTTCTCGAACCCGGCGACGATGCCGGAGGAGCGCGTCTCCATCGTCAGGGACTGCTCCGTGGAGACGAGCTTCATGCGCTCGGCATCACTCATCACGTCGCCGACACCGGACTTCTTCACCGCCTTCGCAACCGCACTGTCGAGTTCGCCCTGCTTGCAGAGGCCAAGGGCGACCGGATCGACCGGAGCGATGTTGGCGATGTTCCAGTGGCTGCGGGTGCGGATCGACTCGATCGTCGGCTTGGTGGTGCCGACCAGCTTGGCGATCTGGCCGTCGGTGAGCTCGGGGTGGAACTTCACCAGCCAGGCGATGGCGGCCGGGCGGTCCTGACGCTTGGAGAGCGGGGTGTAGCGCGGGCCCTTGCGCTTCTCCTCGCCGTCGGCGGCGGGGTTGTGGTAGAGGCGCAGGCGGTGGCTGGCATCGGCCTCGGCGCGGCGGATCTCCTCGCCGGTCAGCTGGCGGTTGGCGATCGGGTCGAAGCCCTTGATACC
Organism: uncultured Alphaproteobacteria bacterium; assembly: GCA_963798235.1. Taxonomy (GTDB): domain Bacteria; phylum Pseudomonadota; class Alphaproteobacteria; order Rhodobacterales; family Rhodobacteraceae; genus Amaricoccus. Next base: position 988,431 of record CAWCSN010000001.1, read on the forward strand.
CTGCGCAACCTCGCCGTCGGCGATGCCGTTCACCTCCAGCTCGTGCAGGCCGCAGAACTCGGCGATCTGGCGGAAGGTGAGGGTGGTGTTCTCGACCAGCCAGACGGCGGTGGCCTTTTGCATCAGTGGGAGCGCCATGACGGATCCTCTCGTCGAACAAGCCGTCCCCGAGCCGAAAACTCGGGTGCGCCAGAGGCGCGAAGATCGGTTTTCGCGGGGAATTAGGCCGGGTATATAGGCTGAATGCGACCGATGATAAAGGCCCTTTCGGCGGGTTTCGCCGCCTTCGCCGCCGCTTTCGCCACCTCTTTGGCCTGCGGCTTCTCTGCCATGGCGCAGGACCGGGCGGGGGACTTCGACTATTACCTGCTGGCGCTGACCTGGACGCCGAGCTGGTGCGCGGCGGAAGGGGCGTGGGACCAGCGCCAGTGCCAGCGCGGGCTCGGCTTCACCCTCCACGGGCTCTGGCCGCAGAACGAGGCGGGCTGGCCCGAGTATTGCGACAGCGACGTCCGCGACCCGTCGCGGCGGCAGACGGGCGCGATGGCGGACATCATGGGGTCGGACAGCCTCGCCTGGTACGAGTGGAAGAAGCACGGGCGCTGCACGGGACTCCCGGCCGACGCCTATTTCGCCACCGCAAGGCGGCTCTACGGGGCGCTGAACCTGCCGGCCCCGAACGACGGCCGGGCCACCGCAGCGGCGCTCGAGGCGGCATTTCTCGCAGTCAATCCCGCCTTCACCCCGGACTCGGTGATCGTCACCTGCGGGGGCGGCCGGGTGTCGGAGCTGCGGCTCTGCCTGACGCGGGAGTTCGCACCGCGTCCGTGCGGCGCCGAAGTGCTCGGCGACGCCTGCCGCAGCCGCGGACCGCTCGAACTGCCGCCAGCCGACTGACGCCGGCCGACGACGCTGGCCGGCTGGCTCAGTCTGCCTCCACATCCGGGGCGTGGTGGTCGATCTCGGCGTCCTCCTCGAGATCCTCCTCGTCGGGCGGCGCGGCGATGCGGCTCGACAGCCACTGGAAGACGCCGAGGGCGATCAGCGCGAACATCGCGGCGGTGAGCAGGAGGGCGGGATAGACCGAATCGGCGACGTTGGTGCGGCTCGCCTCGAAGATCATCACCAGCGCCTCGAGCGAGGCGGCGATGACGATGATGGTGATGAACTTGGTCAGCGAGCGCCGGGCCTCGACCGCGGAGCGCAGCTCGCGGCGGCGAAGCAACTCCTCCTCGGCGATGAAGCGGGCGGTCTCGATGATCGCGAAGCCGATGATGACGAGGCCGGCGCTGTCGAGGACGCCGATCACCTCGCCATGCCGGATGGCGATGACGATTTCCAGCGCCGCCCAGCCGAGCAGGACCAGCGAGAGGATCATCAGGAAGACGATGGCGAGCGCGAAGTAGATCCACGCCATGCGTTGTCCAGCAGCGCCTTCATTTCAGGTCTCCTAAGCCGGGATCGGAATGCGGGGATCAGAATTTCTGGAAGACGAACCAGGCTCCCAGCAGGATGAAGCCGAAGCCGACGCCCTGGTTCCACCGGATCGGCTCGCCGAGCCACGTCACCGAGAAGACGATGAAGACCGAGAGGGTGATGACCTCCTGGATGGTCTTGAGCTGTGCGGCGTTGAAATAGCCATAGCCGATGCGGTTCGCCGGAACCTGCAGCATGTATTCGCCGAGGGCGATGCCCCAGCTGATCAGGATGGCGGCGGCCATCGGCAGCGCCTTGAACTTGAGATGGCCGTACCAGGCGAAGGTCATGAAGACGTTCGACAGGATGAGCAGGCCAACGGTCAGGACCGGAATCGGGATCGAAACGGAGGGCATGGCGGAAACCGTGTCTGGGGAGGCGGGCGTTACCCCGGCCATCCCCCGTAGCCCGCGCGCGAAGCCTCGGCAAGGCGCCCCGGCCGCGCGGCCTCCCGACCGTTGCGGCGCGAAAGCCGCGGTCACGGACCGAATCGGCCGCTCAGTCAACCAACCGGCGCGTAGCGGCCTTGCGCGCGACGCCGCCATGCCTCAATTCTCGGGAAAGCGCGCGGTGAAAGATCGCGGGCAAGGGGTGGGACCACCATTGCGGCGATGCCATTTCCGATAAGGCCCGTGCTCCCCTTCCGGCGGTATCTGTCGAACCGCCTCGTCCGGGCTGCGCACGACCCGGACCGCAGCGCCGAGATGACGCTCGCCGATCTCGTAGCCTCGCTCGGGGAGCGGTCCTTCGGCTGGTCGCTGCTGGTCTTCGCGCTGATCAACATGCTGCCGCTGCCCTTCGGCACCGACATGATCACCGCGATCCCGGTGCTGGTCGTCACCGTCCAGATCGCCCTCGGCTATGAAGAGCTGCGCTTGCCCGGCTTCATCGCGCGCCGGCGGATCAGCCGGAAGGGCTTCCAGAAGCTCGTCCTCCGCCTCGGACCGGTACTCCGCCCGATCGAGCGCATCCTCCGGCCCCGCCTCGCGCGGCTGTTCGCCCGCGACGCCGAGCGTCTGCTCGGCGCCTTCCTCTTCATCGTCGGCCTGGCCCTCTTCGCCCCGATCCCGCTCACCGGCTATCTCCCCGCCGCCGCCATCGCCCTCGTCGGCATCGGCCTGATCGAGCGCGACGGCGTCGCCATCCTCGCCGGCTGCGCCCTCGGGCTCGTCGCCATCGGCGTCACGATCGGCCTCGGGATGGTGGTCTTCCACGGCGCCGAGGCCCTGGTGCACTGACTCGCCGCCAAGTGTCGAGCCAGACGGAGACGGGCGGCGCCGTTTCACGGAGAGCGGAGCGATCCCCCAGGCCAGCACCGTGCCCGTCGCCTCAGTTAACGTCCGTGAACGAGGGGTTAACCCGACAGACAATATGCTTCTATATCAATAGAATGACCTGCTGCGCACGCGTGCGCAGACCCGTGCGCAGCACGGTCTCGAAGGGTAAGGCCCCCCGCGCTAGCGGCCCGTGAACACGGGCGGCCGGCGCTCCCTCTGGGCGGCCAGACCCTCGGCGTGGTCGGCGGAGGCGAAGCATTCGTCGATCCGGACCCGGGCCGCCACGGGATCGAGTCGACCCTGGGTCAGTTCGACGATGGTCCGCTTCATTCCGCGGACCGCCAGCGGCGCCAGGCCGTCGAGGGTCGCGGTAATCTCGGCGACCTTCGCCTCCAGCGCCTCGGGCGCGACGAGGTGGTCGAGGAACCCCAGCGCCCGCAGCGCCTCGGCATCGAAGGTCTCGGCAAGCAGGAACAGCCGCCGCGCCGCCTGCGACCCCAGTCGGTCGATCGCCCGCCCTATCCCGGCCGGCTCGTAGTGGATGCCGAGGCGGGCCGGCGGCGCGAAGGCCCGCATCCCCGTCACCCCGACCCGAAAATCGCAGGCGAGCGCGATCTCGACGCCGCCCCCGTAGACCCCGCCGTTCAGCGCCGCGACCGTCGGCACCGGGAAGGCTTCGAGGGTGTCGCAAAGCCGGGTCAGCGGGTTGTCGCTCCACCCACCCCCACCGACGTCTCCGAGGGCCGCCCCGGCGCAGAAACTGCGACCGCGGCCGGTGATGACGAGGCCGCGGAGCTCGTCCCTCCGCCGCCCAGCCGTCGAGGCGGGTGATGAAGGCTTCCATCGCCGCCCGGTCGAGGGCGTTGTGAGCTTCGGGCCGGTCGAGCACGATCCGCCCGATCGTTCCGTCCAGTCGCGCGTCGATCATGCCGCTCCTCCGGTCACGCCTCGAATTCCGCCATCACCGGCACGTGGTCGCTCGGGCTGTCCCAGCCGCGGACCTCGCGCACGATCCGGCTCGCACCCGATCGAGCGGCGAGGTCGGGCGTCGCCCAGATGTGGTCGAGGCGCCGGCCCTTGTCGGCCGCCTGCCAGTCCGGGGCGCGGTAGGACCACCAGGAGTAGAGCCGGCCCTCGGGCAGGTGGGCCCGGGTCACGTCGACGAAGCCGCCGGCGCCCTGCACCCCGGCGAGGGCGGCGACCTCGCCGGGGGTGTGGGAGACGATCTTCAGGAGCTTGCGGTGGTCCCAGACGTCGTCCTCGCGCGGGGCGATGTTGAGGTCGCCGACGAGGATGGTCCGCTCGGGCGGGGTGGACGCGAACCAGCCCCGGAGGTCGTCGAGGAAGGCGAGCTTGTGGGCAAACTTCGGGTTCAGCGCCGGGTCGGGGAGGTCGCCGCCCGCGGGAACATAGAGGTTGTGGACAACGGTCCCCGAGGGCAGCCGCGCCGCGACGTGGCGGGCGTCGCCGCGGGTGGCGACGTCGCGGTGGGGGACGGCTTCGAGCGGCAGGCGCGAGAGGATGGCGACGCCGTTGTAGCCCTTGTCGCCGCGGGCGACGGTGTGGCGGTAGCCGAGGGCGTGGAAGGCATCGAGGGGGAGGAGGTCGACCGGGGACTTGGTCTCCTGGAGGCAGAGGACGTCGGGCTCCTCGGCGCGGAGGAAACGCTCGACGAGGCCGGCGCGGAAGCGCAGGGAGTTGATGTTCCAGGTGGCGATGCGGACGGTCATCGCCGGTCTCTCTAGCGTGCCGGTGCCGCACCGCAACCGCGAAAACGCCAGGGTCTCGCGGACGGTCGGGTGGCGATCCGGGGCCGGATGCGGTTCGGGCGCTGCCGAAGTATCTGCCGGCCTTGAGGTCCGATCCGCTCGGTTTATGTGGGGGAAGCCGTGCCTTGCGCACGCGTGCGCAAGTACCTAATCACTTGAAATTAAACAATATTCGTTCGAGAATTTACCTCCCGTTCATCTCCGTTAACGTGCGACGGCACGGGGTGTGGGCGGTGGTCTCTCGGTGGGATCAGCGCCACCCGAGAGGGGGGGCGACGTGGGTCAGGATCGCCTCGATGACGTGGGCGTTGTAGGCGACCCCGAGCTGGTTCGGCACGGTCAGGAGCAGGGTGTCGGCCTCGGCGATGGCCTCGTCCTTGGCCAGTTCCGCCACCAGGCGGTCGGGCTCGTCCGCGTAGGAGCGGCCGAAGACCGCGCGGGTGTTTGCGTCGATGTAGCCGATCGAATCGGCGCTTTCGCCGGAGCGGCCGAAGTAGGCCCGGTCCTGGGCGTTGGTCAGCGCGAAGATGCTGCGGCTGATCGAGACGCGGGGTTCGCGCGGGTGGCCGGCGGCCTTCCAGGCGGCGCGGTAGGCGCGGATCTGGCGGGCCTGCTGGACGTGGAGGGGCTCGCCGCCCTCGTCGAACTTGAGGGTCGAGCTTTGCAGGTTCATGCCGCGCTCGGCGGCCCAGACCGCTGTGGCGTCGGTGGCGGCGCCCCACCAGATGCGGTCGCGCAGCCCCTCCGAATGCGGTTCGAGCCGGAGCAGGCCGGGCGGGTTCGGGAACATCGGCCGCGGGTTGGGGCGGGCGAAGCCGTCGCCATCCAGCAGCGTCAGGAAGACCTCGGCGTGGCGGCGGGCCATGTCGGCGTCGCTCTCGCCCTCGGCGGGGACAAAGCCGAAGTGGCGCCAGCCGTCGATGACCTGCTCGGGCGAGCCGCGGCTCAGGCCGAGCTGGAGGCGACCGCCGGCGATGAGGTCGGCCGAGCCGGCGTCCTCGGCCATGTAGAAGGGGTTCTCGTAGCGCATGTCGATGACGGCGGTGCCGATCTCGATGCGGCTGGTGCGGGCGCCGACGGCGGCGAGCAGCGGGAAGGGCGAGGCGAGCTGGCGGGCAAAGTGGTGGACGCGGAAGTAGGCGCCGTCGGCGCCGAGCGCTTCCGCCGCCTCGGCGAGCTCGATCGACTGGATCAGCGCGTCCGCGGCCGAGCGGGTGCCCGAGCCCTGGGAGGGCGCCCAATGGCCGAACGACAGGAATCCGATGCTCTTCACGTCCGTCTCTCCCGATCGTCCCGCCCGCAGCGGTGCGCCGCCGGATCCTAGCTCCGCTGCAGGCCGCGGCAAGCAGACGCCGGGCTCGGTCTACAGGATGTTCGCCTGGCGCAACGACGCGGTGCGGGCGGAGCCCTACTCGGCCGGGGCGCAGGAGCGGCGCTGAGTCTTTGGGGTACCCTCGCCACGCCGGCCTGAAAGCCGTTGGGCTTCAGGCGCTTGCGCGGGGAGTATGGTGCCCGGGAGAAGACTCGAACTTCCACGACCGTTAAGTCACTGGCACCTGAAGCCAGCGCGTCTACCATTCCGCCACCCGGGCAGGTGTCGAATGCGCGCACATATACGGCCCCCACCGGCGCTGTCAACGCCGTCTCCGCCGAGGACGAGGGCGCCGGCCGCGGAAGCCGGCGGGTGCCGTGCAGGTTCCGGTGCCGGTTGTCGTGAATGCCCTCGGCTTGATCCGGGCGCGGGCTCGGCCTAAAGACCGTCGCGGACCGGGGTCGGGAGACGTCATGCGCTTGCGCGCCATCCTCTTCGCCATGCTCGTCTTCGCCGGGGTGGTCGCGGCCGCCTGGGAGGTCGCCGGGCGCGCGACCGCGTGGTTCGAGGCGGCGACGGCGGCGGAGCTCGACACCGCGCTCGATACGGCGGGCATGGATTGGGCGAGCGTCGGCGTCGATGGCCTGTCGGTCACGCTCACCGGCGCCGCGCCGGACGAGACCGGGCGGTTCCGTGCCCACGAGATCGTCCGCCAGATCGTGACCGAGGCGCGGATCACCGACGCGATGACCGTCGCCGCGTCGGTGCCGCTGGCGCCGCCGGCCTTTGCGCTGGAGCTGCTGCGCAACGAGGACGACGTTTCGCTGATCGGCCTCGTGCCGGAGGAGGGCGGGCGCGACGTGATCCGTGCGGCGCTCGGGGCCGGCGGGCTCGACGGGCACGTGACCGACATGCTGGAGGCGGCTTCCGATCCGGCGCCGGACGGGTGGCGGGACGCGCTGGGCTTCGGGCTGTCGGTGCTCGCGGAGCTGCCGCGGGCCAAGGTCAGCGTGACGCCGGCGCGGGTCGAGGTGATCGCCGTCGCCGACAGCGACCCGGAGCGGAGCGCGCTCGTCACCCGGCTGGAGCGTGCCGCGCCGAAGGGCGTGGCGCTCGCCCTCGACATTTCGGCGCCGCGGCCGGTGATTTCGCCCTTTGCCTTCGACGCGACGCTCGCCGGTGGCAAGCTGACCCTAGCGGCGTGCAGTGCCGACAGCGCGGAGAGCGCGGCGGGGATCGCGGCTGCGGCGCGGGCGGCGGGCCTCGACGGGGATGCCGCCTGCGCGGTTGGCCTCGGCGCGCCGTCGCCGGACTGGGCGGCGGCGGTGGAGCGGGGGCTGGCGGCGCTGACCGAGCTCGGCGGCGGGCGATTTGCGCTTCGCGACCTCTCGGCCGAGCTGACGGCGCCGGAGGATAGTGCACCCGAGCGGCTGACGGCGGTGTCCGACGGCCTCGACCACGCGCTGCCTGACGTCTTCCAGCTCGCGACCATCGTGCCGCCGCGGATGGAGACCACGGCCGACGGGGCGCGGGTCTACGCGCCGGAGTTCGTTGCCAGCCTCGGCGAGGACGGTACCGTCCGGCTGACCGGGCCGGTCAAGGACGCCGCCTCGCGCACGGCGATCGCGAGCTATGCGGCGTCGGTCTTCGGGCATGAACGGGTGATCGACGAGACCGGCGTCGACCCGGAGCTGCCGGACGGCTGGCCGGGGCGCGTGCTGGCGGGCATCGATGCGCTCGCGGTGCTCAAGCAGGGCAAGATGACGGTGACGCCGGCGGTGGTGTCGGTGACCGGCTGGGGGATCGAGGCGGACGTCGGGGCGCGGGTGCGGAGCGTGCTCGGGACCCGGGTGGGCGCTGCGGGGGCGACGGTCGATGTCGCCTTCAATTCGCGGGCGGCGGAGGCGGCGGCGCTGGCAGCGCGGCCGCGGCCGGAGATTTGCGCCGACCAGATTTCGGCCATCCTCGACGCCGGCTCGATTCGGTTCGGGAAGGGCTCCGCCGACATCGTGCCGGAGAGTGCCGGGGTGATCGCGGCGATTGCCGACGTGCTGCGCGGCTGTCCGGGTGCGGAGTTCGAGATCGCCGGGCATACCGACTCGCAGGGCGATGCGGTGGCCAACCAGGCGCTGAGCGAGGCGCGGGCGACGGCGGTGGTTGCGGCGCTGGAAGCCTCGGACCTGCCGATGGTCCGGCTTCATGCCCACGGCTACGGCGCGGCGCAGCCGATCGGCGACAACGCCACCGATGCCGGGCGGGCGCAGAACCGGCGGATCGAGTTCGTGCTGGCGCCGCCGGGCGGGTTCACCGAGGAGGAGACCGCGCCGGACGTCGAGCCGACGGTGGCGCTCGATCCGGCAACGACGCAGTGCGGGGCGGAGATCGCCGACATCCTCGGGGCGGAGCCGATCCAGTTCGCGGCCGGATCGGCGACGATCGCGGCAGAGAGCCAGCCGACGATCGCCAAGCTGTCCGAGGCGCTGGGTGCCTGTCCCGACGCGGCTTTCGAAGTGGGCGGGCATACCGATTCGAGCGGGTCGACGGCCGGAAACCAGCGGCTGAGCGAGGCGCGGGCGCAGGCGGTGCTGGCGGCGTTGCGGACGGACGCGCTGCCGCTGGCGGCCATGACGGCGCGGGGCTATGGCGACAGCGAGCCGGTCGCGGACGATGCCACCGACGAAGGACGGGCGCAGAACCGGCGCATCGCCTTTACCCTGCCGGGGCTGGAAGCGGCCGGCGGCGCGGCGGGGAGCGGGGACGAGATGGCGGCGGACGCCGGGACTGACAGCCTCGCGGCGCCGGGGGAGACGGGCGGGCCGACGGCGGTGTGCCTTGCCCGGCTGGACGCGATCCTGTCAGAGAACAGCATTGAATTTGCTGCCGGATCGGCCGAAATCACCGCCGAGAGCGCGCCGGTCGTCAATGCCCTCGCCGGGGTGCTGCGCGGGTGCCCGGAGGCGGTGCTGGAGGTCGGGGGGCATACGGATTCGTCGGGGTCGGACTCGGGGAACCTGACGTTGAGCCAGGGACGGGCGGAGGCGGTGATGGCGGCGGTGCGGCGGATCGATCTGCCGCTGCCGGGGCTTACCGCCAAGGGATACGGCGAGGCCGATCCGATCGCCGACAACGGCAGCGCCGCGGGGCGGGCGCAGAACCGGCGGATCGCCTTCAAGGCGGCGTCGGGCGGGGACGAGGGCGGAGACGGCGATGGATCGGAATGAGTTGACCCTCGCGATCGCGGGGGCCCTGGTCGTGGCCTTCCTGCTCGGGTGGATCCTGCGGTGGTTCTTCGGGCGGATCAACGCCTCCGGGCCGCGGAGCGTGGCGCGGACGGCGGACATGGCGGCGCAACTGCACGCGGCCGAGGAGGCCAAGCAGCGGGCGGAGTGGCGGGCGATCGAGGCCGAGGAGGAGGCGACGCGGCGGATCGCGGAGCTTCAGGCCGAGGTCGGGACGGCGCGCGAGGCAGCCGGAAAGGCGGAAGCGGCGACCGAGGAGATACGCGGGGCGTATCGGAAGGCGCTGATCGACCGTGGGGCAGAGGGTTGAGAAAAGGCTTCGGATTCCAAGGGGGTTAAGGGAATTCCGGCTTGCACAATCCATGCACATCGCATGCACATTCCATGCACCGGAATTTTGGATTTCGGGGCCGTTCGTGAAGGGCGGGTGAAGGAAGCGGGCGAGGGTTGAGCGCGGGTTTGGATCCGGCGCGGCTTCGCGCCGGCCGGGATCGCACCGGAAACCGTAGGGGTCATACTTTCCGGGCCCGGAGCTGGAAGATGCTGGCGCCTTCCGCATGAGTGTCTGGTTCGGCGACGGGAGTGCGGATGCGCGCGAGACGGCGGAGCGAGGCTCCGCTGGGAGCTGTCGCCACGATCTGGCCGGTGGCGGCCTTCTCGGACTTGGTGAGGATGTCGGCCTTGGTCAGGGGCGCCTCCGCGAGCAGGCCGATCCGGGCTGCGAGCACCGCTGCCTGAGCGACGGTGCGCGTGCAAAATAGGGCGCAGATGGAGCGCTCGAGCGTCACATAGGAACCGTACTGATACCTGCGCTCGCGCAGGTCTTCCTCAGACGCCCCCATCGCGACAGCGCGCAGGATGTGGAGTTGGTCGTCAGTCGGATTGAACGTACTCGGCCTGTCTTCGGTGGCGAGGCGGCAGAAGGCGTCGGCGAGGAAGATGCTGAGGCTGAAAAGGTCGCTCTCGTAGCGCTCGAAGCGGGTCCTGAATGTCTCGGGATCGACGGTCGCGCAGACGGAGATGCCGAGCTTGTCGCCCCTCTCGGTGGTGATCGGCTGGGTGTAGCCCGACGGCCCGACGCCGTGTGCCGCCGAATCCTGCCAGAATCCGCGAGCTGGGGGCCGACCGCCGGCAGGCTGTCCCAATAGAAGGCTCTGTCCGTGGCGGAGCAGGCCGGCCCGACCGGGTCCATGAAGGAATAGCGCCGGTCGACGTAGCGCGAGATCCACTCCTCGGCATAGGTCGTCAGCACCTTCGTCGAGAAGTTTGTCGTCGGCCCCTCGCTCACCACGTGAATGGTGCAGTGCGAGACCCCCAGCGCTCCGGCCAAGCGCCCGAGCAGGTCGACGAGCGTCGAAAAACCGTCCGCCTCAAGAATTGCATCCGCGATCCGCTCGGTGCCCGGACAGCGGAGGACTTCGAGGAGGTCGAAGTCGATCTTGGCGACGATCCTGTTCAGGTCGGTGGCGAGATCGTTTCTTCCGGAACGCGCAAGCAATTCGATTGCCTCGAGCATCGAGGCCCTTGCCCAACCGTCCATTCCTGTTCCTCGTTACTCAAGCATTTACAAAATCACTCCGGAGAATTTCCGCCTACAGAGTGAATGGAAGATGAACAGTGGGCTCAGCATCTGTCGAACGAACAGAGAACAATTAACCTTGGTGCTTTAGAAAGCGGCGAAGACCAAGGAGAACCGAATGTTCCTCACCCTCGACCCTGCCAGCCTCACCGTGATGCCCTCCCTTCGTCGTTCGATGTTCATGGATCGGGCCAGGCAATTCGTCGAGCGCCATGGCTGGCAGCTTCGTCGGGATGAAGAGGGACTGGAGATCGACGAGTATGACGACGAGTCGGCGACCTACTGCGTGATCGCCGGCGAGCGGCTGCATCGGGCTTCGGTTCGCCTGCGGCCATCGAGGGGGGGCTCTATGGTAGAGCATCACTTTCCGAATCTCTGGAGGGAGAGCCTGCGGGACCGGGTGGAGATCACCCGGTTCTGCGCCTCGACCTCGCTGGAGGGCGGGGTTCGGGCGACGGTCGTCTCCGAACTCTTGCTGGGGCTCTGCCGACACTGCCAAGTGTCCGGAATCGGATCGATCTACGGCGTGGTCTTTCCGCCGGTTGCCCGCGTGATCCGGCAGGCTGGCTGGGACGGTGACATCCTCGCGCGGGCGGATGGTCCCGAAGGAACCCTGCTTCTGGTCGAGTGGACGCCGAGCGCCCTCGTCGCCTGGACGATCCAGGAGCGACTCGAGGCGCGCGAGGCAGCGCTGGCCGCGCAAGTGCGGCCCGTGGAGGCGGCCCGGCTGGCGGCCTGACAACGAAGGAGCGACGGGTCGGTTCAAGGAAAAGCCCCGGCGACTAACCGGGGCTCTTCGGTGAATTTGGACGCTTCCGACCAGATAGGGTGGGGCATTCGCCCAGCGTTACGGCTGGCTCAGAGCGACAGTTGGGAGCGCAGGGCCATGACGTCGCGGAGGCGCTGGCCGGCGGCCATGCGGCGGTCTTCGGGAGCGTCGGCCAAGTCCTTCTCGGCGGCGGTGAGGAGGTCTTGCACCAGCGCGGCGTCGGCCTCGGGACGAGGGACGGCCTGCTCGGCGAGGATCGATGTCGCGGTCGGGGAGACCTCGGCGAAGCCGCCGGTCACGACGTACTCGATGGTTTCGCCGGGCGTCACCACCTTGACCACGCCCGGGCGGAGCGTGGTCAGGAAGGGGGCGTGCATCGGCATGGCGGTGAAGTCGCCGCCGATGCCGGGGATCTGGACGCTCGTCGCAGCCACCGAGGCGAGCTTGCGCTCGGGGCTGACGAGGTCGAACTGGAGGGTGTCTGCCATCGGATCAGGCGGCCTCTGCCGCCATCTTCTCGGCCTTCTTCACCACGTCCTCGATGCCGCCGACCATGTAGAAGGCCGCCTCGGGAAGGTGGTCGAACTCGCCGGCGACGACGCGCTTGAAGCTGTCGACGGTGACTTCGAGCGGGACCTGGACGCCGGGCGAGCCGGTGAAGACCGCGGCGACGTCGAAGGGCTGGGAGAGGAAGCGCTGGATCTTGCGGGCGCGGGCGACCGTGATCTTGTCCTCCTCCGACAGCTCGTCCATGCCGAGGATGGCGATGATGTCCTGGAGCGACTTGTAGCGCTGCAGGATGCCCTGCACGTCGCGGGCGACCTGGTAATGCTCCTCGCCGATGACCATCGGGTCGAGGAGGCGCGAGGTCGAGTCGAGCGGGTCCACGGCCGGGTAGATGCCGAGCTCGGAGATGGCGCGGGAGAGCACCGTCGTCGCGTCGAGGTGGGCGAAGGAGGTCGCCGGCGCCGGGTCGGTGAGGTCGTCGGCGGGGACGTAGATCGCCTGCACGGACGTGATCGAGCCGTTGCGGGTCGAGGTGATCCGCTCCTGAAGCTGGCCCATGTCGGTGGCGAGGGTCGGCTGGTAGCCCACGGCGGAGGGGATGCGGCCGAGAAGGGCCGACACCTCGGAACCCGCCTGGGTGAAGCGGAAGATGTTGTCGACGAAGAAGAGGACGTCGGTGCCGGTGGCGTCACGGAACTGCTCGGCGATGGTGAGGCCGGTCAGGGCGACGCGGGCGCGGGCACCCGGCGGCTCGTTCATCTGGCCGAACACGAGGGCGACCTTGGACTTGGTCAGGTCCTTCTCGTCGATGACGCCGGATTCGATGAACTCGTGGTAGAGGTCGTTGCCCTCGCGGGTGCGCTCGCCGACGCCGGCGAAGACCGAGTAGCCGGAGTGCACCTTGGCGATGTTGTTGATCAGCTCCTGGATCAGAACCGTCTTGCCGACGCCGGCGCCGCCGAAGAGGCCGATCTTGCCGCCCTTGGCGTAGGGGGCGAGGAGGTCGACGACCTTGATGCCGGTGACGAGGACCTCGGTTTCGGTCGACTGCTCGTCGAAGGCCGGGGCCGGGCTGTGGATGGGACGGGTCTCGGTCGCGTCGACCGGGCCCTTTTCGTCCACCGGCTCGCCGATGACGTTGAGGATGCGGCCGAGCGTGCCGTCGCCGACCGGGACGGAGATCGGCAGGCCGGTGTCGGTGACGACGGCGCCACGGACGAGGCCGTCGGTGGCGTCCATGGCGATGGTGCGGACGGTCGACTCGCCGAGGTGCTGGGCGACCTCGAGGACGAGGCGCTTGCCGTTGTTCTCGGTATCGAGCGCGTTGAGAATCTGGGGCAGGTGGCCCTCGAACTGGACGTCGACGACCGCGCCGATGACCTGCGTGATCTTTCCGACTTTCTTCTCAGCCATGTGCGGTTTTCCTGGTCCTTAGAGCGCTTCCGCGCCCGCGATGATCTCGATGAGCTCGGTGGTGATCGCCGCCTGGCGCGACCGGTTGAACTGGATGGTGAGCCGGTCGATCATGTCGCCGGCGTTGCGCGTGGCGTTGTCCATCGCGCTCATCCGCGCGCCCTGTTCGGACGCGGCGTTCTCGAGGAGGGCGGTGAAAATCTGGGTGGCGACGCCACGTGGCAGCAGTTCGGCGAGGATCGCCTCCTCCTCGGGCTCGTATTCGTAGAGCGTCGAGGCGCCGGCGCTCGCCTTCGAAGACGGCGGGGATGAGCTGGCGGGCGGTGGGGATCTGGCTGATCACCGACTGGAAGCGGTTGTAGAAGATCGTGCAGACGTCGAACTCGCCTGCGTCGTACCGGCGGAGGACGTCGTTGGCGACGGTGAGAGCGTTTGCATAGGCGAGGCGCTTGACGTCCGAGAAGTCGACGTGGCCGACGAAGAGGCGGCTGTAGTCGCGGCGGAGCTGCTCGCGGCCCTTCTTGCCGACGGTGAGGATCTTCACCGTCTTTCCCTCGGCCAGCAGCCGCTGGATGTGGACGCGGGCGAGGCGGACGATGGTCGAGTTGAAGCCGCCGCACAGGCCGCGCTCGGCGGTCGCGACGACGAGGAGATGGGTGTCGCTCTTGCCGGTGCCGCCGAGCAGGCGCGGCGCCGACGGGCTCGATGCGACGCCGGAGGCGAGGTTGGCGAGGACGGCCTCCATGCGCTCGGCATAGGGGCGCGCGGCTTCGGCACCCTCCTGCGCGCGGCGCAGCTTGGCGGCGGCGACCATCTGCATGGCCTTGGTGATCTTCCGCGTGGACTTCACGCTGGTGATCCGGATCTTCAGGTCCTTCAGGCTAGGCATTGTCCCCCGGGTCCCTCGTTCAGTCCGTTGCCCCGTCCGAGCGGACGGATGTCAGTTCGTAGTGCCGCATCTCGGCGATTTCGCCGATGAAGGGCCGTATCTCCGCGAGAAACGGCGGAAACTCGGGGCTGCGCCGGAAGCCCTGCATGTGGCCCTCGGCGCTGTCCCATTCGATCCGGAGAATGAAGCTCGCCGGATCGTCGGTGCATCGTGTCAGCTCCCAGCCCCTGGCGTTCGGCGAGGCGCGGAGCTGGTCCTGGGCGCGGTGGTAGGCGGCGATCAGGTCGTCGCCGGAGTGAGCGTCGAGCACGTAGCGGATGTACTCGACGATCATGCCTACCCCCGCGTCAGGCGAAAGTCTTGGCGAAGCTGTCGATCGCCGTGACGATTTCCTTCTCGATGTCGCCGGCGATCTTCTGGTCGTGGTCGCGGATCTTGTCGAGGAGGCCGCTGTCCGAATTGCGGAAGTGCGCGAGCAGGCCCTTTTCGAAGCGGCCGACGTCCTTGACCGGAAGCTTGTCGAGGTAGCCGTGGGTGCCGGCGTAGATGACGATCACCTGCTCGGCGTTGGTGAGCGGCGAATACTGCGGCTGCTTGAGGAGCTCGGTCAGGCGGGCGCCGCGGTTGAGGAGGCGCTGGGTCGCCGCGTCGAGGTCGGAGCCGAACTGGGCGAAGGCGGCCATCTCGCGGTACTGGGCGAGCTCGAGCTTGATCGAGCCGGCCACCGACTTCATCGCCTTGGTCTGGGCGGACGAGCCGACGCGGGAGACCGAGAGGCCGACGTTCACCGCGGGGCGGACGCCCTGGTAGAAGAGCTCGGACTCGAGGAAGATTTGCCCGTCGGTGATCGAGATGACGTTGGTCGGGATGTAGGCCGAGACGTCGCCGGCCTGGGTCTCGATGATCGGGAGCGCGGTCAGCGAGCCCGAGCCGAAGTCGGCGTTGAGCTTGGCGGCACGCTCGAGCAGGCGCGAGTGGAGGAAGAACACGTCGCCCGGGTAGGCCTCGCGGCCCGGCGGGCGGCGGAGGAGGAGCGACATCTGGCGGTAGGAGACGGCCTGCTTCGAGAGGTCGTCGTAGATGATGAGCGCGTGCATGCCGTTGTCGCGGAAGTACTCGGCCATAGCGCAGGCGGAGTAGGGCGCGAGGTACTGCATCGGCGCCGGCTCGGAGGCGGTGGCGGCGACGACGATGGAGTATTCCATCGCGCCGGTTTCCTCGAGCTTCTTGACGAGCTGGGCGACGGTCGAGCGCTTCTGGCCGATGGCGACGTAGACGCAGTAGAGCTTCTTGCCCTCGTCGGAGCCGGCGGCCTCGTTGTAGAACTTCTGGTTGAGGATGGCGTCGAGGGCGACGGCGGTCTTGCCGGTCTGGCGGTCGCCGATGATCAGCTCGCGCTGGCCGCGGCCGACCGGGATCAGCGCGTCGATGGCCTTGAGGCCGGTGGCCATCGGCTCGTGGACCGACTTGCGCGGGATGATGCCGGGGGCCTTGACGTCGGCGACGCGGCGCTCGCTGGACTCGATCGGGCCCTTGCCGTCGATCGGGTCGCCGAGGGCGTCGACGACGCGGCCGAGGAGGCCCTTGCCGACGGGAACGTCGACGATCGACTTGGTGCGCTTGACGACGTCACCTTCGCCGATCTCGCGGTCGGACCCGAAGATCACGACGCCGACGTTGTCCATCTCGAGGTTGAGGGTCATGCCGCGGATGCCGCCCGGGAACTCGACCATCTCGCCGGCCTGGACGTTGTCGAGGCCGTGGACGCGGGCGATACCGTCGCCGACGGAGAGCACCCGGCCCACTTCCGCGACTTCCGCCTGCTGGCCGAAGGACTTGATCTGCTCCTTGAGGATCGCGGAGATTTCAGCGGCCTGGATCGCCATCAGCCTACCTCTTTCATGACATTCTGGAGTGCGGCCAACTTCGAGCGGATCGACGAGTTGATCATCCGCGAGCCGACCTTCACGACGAGGCCGCCGATCAGGCTCTCGTCGACGGTGACGTCGAGTTTCACGTCCTTGCCGACGCTCTGCTTGAGCGTGGCGGCGAGGGCTTCGGTCTGGGCCTTGGTGAGCTTCTTCGCCGAGGTGACTTCGGCGGTGACCTCGCCCCGGTGTGCGGCAATCAGTCCCTTGACCTGTGCGAGGAGGTCGGGGAGGACGAAGAGCCGGCGGTTCCGGGCCATCAGGCCGAGGGTGCTGGCAGTCGTTGCGCCGAGACCCATGGCGGCGGCGATCGCGGCGATCGCCTTGCCCTGCTCGTTGCGCGAGTAGACCGGGTTGGCCAGGATCTCGCGGAAGTCCGCGCTGTGGGCGTGGACGGTCTCGATCTCCCGGAGGTCGCGCTCGACTTCGTCGAGCAGCTGGCCGTCCCTGGCGATCTCGAACAGGGCAGTGGCGTAGCGGCCCGCCACACCCGAAGTCATTGCGCTTGCCACCGACACCCTTCCGTTGCTCTGGCCCCATCCCCGCGGGCGGACAGCGTATTCGTGGTGCGGCAAAGCCCCCCGCAACCCGGCGAAATCGCGGCGGTGATAGCATGTGGGTTGGGGGTGGGCAAGACGTTGATGCCCCGAAAGAGTGCAGTTGCGAAAGGCTTTAGGCCGCTTGCGGCCCGGTCTTGCGGCTCAGTCGCTGTCGGCCGGCGGGCCGGCGCGCGAGGTGGAGCCGGCGACGGGCTCGGGCTTGGGACCGGCGAGGCCCTCCAGCACCTCGAGGGGGCCGGGGATCGTCACCCCGGAGCCGCGGGGCGTGCGGGCGTAGACCTGCTTGGACGCCTCGACGAGCAGGGCGCCGGCGACAGGGCGCGGGTCGAAACGCCGCCCGAGCTGCTCCCAGAGATAGCACCACTGGACCCAGAACCGGCGGTGGGTCGGGGGCGCGTAGAGCGCGCCGGCGTGGCGCTCGGGGGCGAGGCGGTGCAGGCGGAGGAAGGCTTCGAGCTGGCCGAGGCTGTAGGGACGGCCGTAGCCGAAGGGTGTGGCGTCGCGGCGGGCCCAGAGGCCAGAGCGGTTCGGCACGATGAAGACGGCGCGGCCCCCGGGGGCGAGGACGCGCCAGATCTCGCCGAGGAGGGCGTCGGGGCGCTCGCAGGTCTCGAAGCCGTGGGCGACGATCAGACGATCGACGGAGCCGGCCTCGATTGGCCAGCGCGTCTCTTCGACGAGGGCGGCGACGTTCGGCCCGGCCGGCGGCCAGGGCATGACGCCCTGCGGGGCGGGCATCAGGGCGACGACGCGGCGGGCGTCGGAGAGGAACGGGCGCAGCATCGGCGCGGCGAAGCCGTAGCCGACGACGGTCATGCCGCGGGTCTCGGGCCACAGGCGGCGGAGCGCTTCCTGCAGGGCGCGCTGCGCCAGCCGGCCGAGATGCGTCCGGTAATAGAAGGCGCGAAGGTCGAGCACGTCGAGGTGCATGGGCGGGAGGGTAGCGGATCGGAGGGCGCGGTGCCAATCTTGCTGTTCGGTGCAGGGCGGAATCGCGGCGGATGGTGGCGCGGGCCGCGGGCGCGCGCCCCTTCACGAAGGTCATCCAGGCGCGGATGATCCGGCCCTGCAGGCGCGGCGGCTGAAGGGCACGGGCCGCGGATAAGCGGGTGGCTGAGGTTCGGGACGGGTGGAGTACCCGGCGCCGCGCGCTATGGTAGCGGGAAAGCCGTCACACCCGGGGGAAGGCCATGCCGCTCGAGATCGTCACCGTGCCTTGTCTCAAGGACAACTATGCCTATCTGGTCCACGACGCAGCGACCGGGGTGGTCGGCCTCGTGGATGCTCCCGAGGCCGCGGCGGTCGAGGCGGCGCTGAAGGGGAAGGGCTGGCGGCTCGACCTCATCCTCATAACCCACCACCACGGCGACCATATCGACGGGGTGGAGGGCTTGAGAAAGATTTACGGGGCGAAGGTGGCGGGCGCGGCGGCGGATCGCCGGCGGTTGCCGCCACTCGATATCGAGCTGGCCGACGGAGATACGATCGCGGTCGGCGAGAGCGTCGGCGTGGTGCTCGACGTACCCGGTCATACCGTCGGGCATATCGCCTACTACTTTGCCGAGGCCGGGGCGCTGTTCTCGGCGGACAGTCTGATGGTGATGGGATGCGGGCGGCTGTTCGAGGGGACGCCCGACCAGATGTGGGAGAGCCTGTCGAAGATGGCGGCGCTGCCGGACGAGACGCTGGTCTACTCGGGGCATGAATATGCCGAGAGCAACACCCGCTTCGCGGTGTCGGTCGACGGGGAGAACGAGACGTTGCGTCAGCGTGCCAAGGATATCGCCGCGATGCGGCAGATGGTCGGGGCGACGGTTCCGGCCCGGCTCGATCTCGAACGCGCCACAAACCCGTTCCTGCGCGCAAGCGACAGGACGTTCAAGGCCCGGCTGGGCCTGGAGGACTTGCCTGATGCCCAAGTTTTCGCCGAGATGCGCCGTCGCAAGGACTCTTTCTGAGCAGCGGCCCGAAGTCACCACCGACCACCTGTGTCATCACTGCAATTTTTTTGCGCTTTCGACCGGCCCGGCGCATAATCGCCCTTGAAGCGATGTGGTTCGAACCGAAGTTTAATAGGTGATCGGTACCTGTGAAGACCCCTGCCTACGCTGGCTGAACTGCCGGCGGGTTCTACCGGAAGGACGCGGACAATGCCATCTTTTTCGAGTACCCTGGAAGCCGCAATCCACAACGCTCTCGGGCAGGCCAACCAGCGTAAGCACGAGCTTGCCACGCTCGAGCATCTTCTCCTCGCGCTCGTCGACGAGCCCGATGCCGCCCGGGTGATGAAAGCCTGCGGTGTCGACCTCGACAAGCTGCGCAAGACCATCGTCGCCTTCCTCGACGAGGAACTCGACGCGCTGATCTCCGACATCGAAGGATCCGAGGCGGCGCCGACCACCGGCTTCCAGCGGGTGATCCAGCGGGCGGCGATCCACGTCCAGAGCTCGGGACGCTCCGAGGTCACCGGCGCCAACGTGCTGGTCGCGATCTTCGCGGAGCGCGAGAGCCATGCGGCCTACTTCCTCCAGGAACAGGACATGACCCGTTACGACGCGGTCAACTACATCAGCCACGGCGTTGCCAAGGATCCGACCTATGGCGAGGCGCGGCCGGTAAAGGGTGCGGAGGCAGCGCCCGAGACGAAGGCCCAGGGGGGACAGAGCAGCAAGGAAGCCGAGGAGACCGCATTGCAGAAGTACTGCGTCGACTTGAATGAGAAGGCACGCCGGGGGGACGTGGATCCACTGATCGGCCGTGATCTTGAGGTCGAACGGTGCATCCAGGTCCTTTGCCGGCGGCGGAAGAACAATCCGCTGCTGGTCGGTGACCCCGGCGTCGGCAAGACCGCCATCGCCGAAGGGCTGGCGCGCAAGATCGTCGACGGGGAGACCCCGGCGGTTCTGGCGGAGACCACGATCTTCTCGCTCGACATGGGGGCGCTGCTGGCCGGTACGCGCTACCGCGGCGACTTCGAGGAGCGGCTGAAGGCGGTGATGAAGGAGCTGGAACAGCACCCGAACGCCATCCTGTTCATCGACGAGATCCATACCGTCATCGGTGCCGGCGCGACGAGCGGCGGGGCGATGGACGCCTCGAATCTGCTGAAGCCGGCGCTGCAGTCGGGCGCGCTGCGCTGCATGGGGTCGACGACCTACAAGGAATATCGCCAGCACTTCGAGAAGGACCGGGCGCTGGCGCGGCGGTTCCAGAAGATCGACGTCAACGAGCCTTCGGTGGAGGATGCCTTCAAGATCCTCAAGGGTCTGAAGCCCTACTTCGAGGATCACCACGACATCCGCTATACGCTGGAGGCGATCCGGTCGGCGGTGGATCTGTCGGCGCGGTACATCCACGACCGCAAGCTGCCCGACAAGGCGATCGACGTGATCGACGAGGCGGGCGCGGCGCAGCATCTGCTGCCGGAGAGCCGGCGGCGCAAGACCATCACCTCGAAGGAGATCGAGGCGGTGGTGGCGAAGATCGCGCGCATTCCGCCGAAGAGTGTGTCCAAGGACGATGCCGAGGTGCTCAAGGACCTCGACAACGCGCTGAAGCGGGTGGTGTTCGGGCAGGATGCGGCGATCTCGGCGCTGGCGAGCGCGATCAAGCTGTCGCGGGCCGGGCTGCGGGAACCGGAGAAGCCGATCGGCAACTACCTGTTCACCGGCCCGACCGGCGTCGGCAAGACCGAGGTGGCGAAGCGGCTGGCGCAGTTGCTGGGCGTGGAACTGCTGCGCTTCGACATGTCGGAGTACATGGAGAAGCATACGGTTTCGCGTCTGATCGGTGCTCCGCCGGGCTACGTCGGCTTCGATCAGGGCGGGCTGCTGACCGATGGCATCGACCAGCATCCGCACTGCGTGCTGCTGATGGACGAGATGGAGAAGGCCCATCCGGACGTCTACAACATCCTGCTGCAGGTGATGGATAACGGGAAACTGACCGACCACAACGGCCGGACTGTCGATTTCCGCAATGTCATCCTGATCATGACGTCCAACGCGGGCGCCAGCGAGCAGGCCAAGGAGGCGCTGGGCTTCGGCCGGGCGCGGCGCGAGGGCGAGGATACCGCCGCGGTCGAGCGGATGTTCACGCCGGAGTTCCGCAACCGTCTCGATGCGGTGATCAGCTTCGCGCCGCTTCCGCGGGAAGTGATCATGCAGGTGGTCGAGAAGTTCGTGCTCCAGCTCGAGGCGCAGCTGATGGACCGCAACGTCCAGATCGAGCTGTCGCCGGAGGCGGCCGAGTGGCTGGCGGACAAGGGCTACGACGACAAGATGGGCGCGCGGCCGCTCGGCCGGGTGATCCAGGAGCACATCAAGAAGCCGCTGGCGGAGGAGCTGCTCTTCGGCAAGCTCGCCAAGGGCGGCATCGTCCAGGTGACGGTGCAGAACGACGAGATCGCGCTGAAGATCGAGCCGGCGACGCCGCGCATCACCGCGAAGAAGCCGCCGCTGCTGACTGCGGAGTAATCCGCGAGCCGGTGGACGGTCTGGAAGGCGCCCCTTGCGGGCGCCTTTCGCATTTTATGGATCGGAAGCGTCTGGGGCGCGCGCGCGGGGGGCGGTCAGTTTTCCGCGCGGATCCAGCGGGCCGCCTTCTCGGCCATCATCAGCACAGGGGCGTTGGTGTTGCCGCTGGGGATGACCGGCATTGCCCCGGCGTCGACCACCCGCAGACCGGCGATGCGGCCGCCGCGGCCGTCGCGCACCCGGAGCCGCGGGTCGAGGACCGCGGCGGGGTCGCCGTCGCGGCCCATCGCGGTGGTGCCGACCGGGTGGAAGATCGTCGTGGCGATGTCGCCGGCGAGACGCGCCAGCTCGGCGTCGGTCTGGTATTCGACGCCGGGCTTCCACTCGACCGGGGTATGGCGGGCGAGGGCGGGCTGGGCGCAGATGCGGCGGGTCACCCGCAGGCTCTCGGCCGCGACCTGGCGGTCGTCCTCGGTGGCGAGGTAGTTCGGGCGGATCAGCGGAGCGTCGTCGGCAAGCGGGCTGGCGATCTCGACGGTGCCGCGGCTGGTCGGGTTGAGGTTGCAGACGCTGGCGGTGATCGCCGGGAAGGCGTGCAGCGGCTCGCCGAAGGCGTCGAGGCTGAGCGGCTGGACGTGGAACTCGATGTTGGCATGGTTGCGGCCGGGATCGGAGCGGGTGAAGGCGCCGAGCTGGCTCGGGGCCATGCTCATCGGCCCGCTGCGGCGGAGGGCGTATTCGAGCGCGATCCGGGCCTTGCCGCGCAGGCCGGCGGAGAGGTCGTTGAGGGTGCGCGCCGCCGAGACCTTGTAGACGCTGCGGATCTGGAGGTGGTCCTGGAGGTTGGCGCCGACACCGGGCAGGTCGGCCATCACCGCGATGCCGTGGCGGGCAAGAAGCGCGGCCGGGCCGATGCCGGAGAGCTGGAGAAGTTTCGGGGAGTTGATCGCCCCGGCGGCGAGCACGACCGAGCGGGCGGTGACCGGGCCGGCGCCGCGCAGGACCACGCCGCGGCAGGCGAGGCCATCGGGGCCGGGCTCGACGAGCAGGCGGTCGACCTCGGCGCCGGTGCGGATCTGGAGGTTGGGCCGGCGGGCGGCCGGGCGGAGGAAGGCGCGGGCGGCGTTCCAGCGCCAGCCGTCGCGCTGGTTGACCTCGAAGAAGCCGACGCCCTCGTTGTCGCCGTCGTTGAAGTCGGCGCGGCGGGGGATGCCGGCCTGCTCGCAGGCGGCGACGAAGGCGTCGAGGATGTCCCAGCGCAGGCGCTGGCGCTCGACCCGCCACTCGCCGCCGCTGCCGTGGAAGCGGGCGGACGCGGGGTCGGGGGGTGTGCCTGAGTCAAGGCGCCAGTGGCTTTCGTGGGCGATGAAGTCGGGCAGGACGTTCTCCCACGACCAGTCGTCCTCGCCGGTCAGCTCGGCCCAGGAGTCGTAGTCGCGCGCCTGGCCGCGCATGTAGATCATGCCGTTGATCGACGAGCAGCCGCCGAGGAGCTTGCCGCGGGGGTAGCGCAGGCTGCGGCCGTTGAGGCCGGGATCGGGTTCGGTGCGGTACATCCAGTCGGTACGCGGGTTGCCGATGCAGTAGAGGTAGCCGACGGGGATGCGCACCCAGTGGTAGGCATCGGTGCCGCCGGCCTCGAGCAGCAGCACGCGCACCCCGGGATCGGCGCTGAGCCGGTTGGCGAGGAGGCAGCCGGCGGTGCCGGCGCCGACGACGATGTGGTCGAAGGTCTCTCCCATCGGACCATCTAGGGCCGGGTGGGCGGCGGGCTCAAGGGGCCCGGGCTGCGCGCAGTCCGGGCCCGGAGTGCCCGCGGGCGGAATCCGCTCGCCGCCCTCGGAGGGCTCGGGTAAGGTCGCGGCGGGCGGCGGCGGGATGGGTAATGGGTGATTTCTCGGGTAAATCGGTGATCGTGACCGGGGCCGCGCGCGGCGTCGGGCTGGCCGTGACGCGACGTTTCGTCCGGGCCGGGGCCTCGGTGGTCTGCGCCGACATCGACGAGGTGCGGCTCGACCTCGAACTCGCGGCGATCGGCGAGATGGGATACGACGGGCGGGCGCAGGCTTTTGCCGGGGACCTGCGCGAGAAGCTGACGATGACCAACCTCGTGGCCGCGACGCTTGAGGCGAACGACGGCATCGACGTGCTGGTCAACGCCAGCCGGGTCGTGGTCGGCTCCGATCCGCTCAACCCGGAGGGCGATCGGCTGGAGGCGACGCTGGCGCAGAACGTCACCGCGACGCTGCGCCTCAGCCAGATCGTCGCGCGGCGGATGATCGAGATCGCCGGCACCGAGGCGCCGCGGCCGGCGGATCGGGCGATCGTGAACCTGAGTTCGGTCCAGGCCACGCGCACGGCGCCGGGGCTGCTCGCCTATTCGATCAGCTGTGCGGCGATCGACCAGCTGACCCGGACGCTGGCGCTGGCGCTGGCGCCGCATGGCATCCGCGTCAATGCGATCGCCGTCGGCGGCCTGCCCGGGCGATCGCTGGCCGAGGCGTTGCCGGGGATCGAGGAGCTTGCCGAGGCGATCGCCGAGGTGACGCCGCTCGGGCGCATCGGGGAGCCGCAGGATTCGGCCGAGGCGGTGCTGTTCCTCGCCTCTCCCGGAGCGAGCTTCGTCACCGGTCAGGTCCTCGGCGTGGATGGCGGCCGGCAGCTTCTGGACCCGCTCTCGGCTTATCACACCTGACGCTGGCGAGACCTGACGGCATTCACTCGCTCCGCACTTGCGCCTCCGGCTGACGAACACGGCGCGAGGCAGTGCCTCGCCAAGTGCCGGTTCGGGCGGGCAACCTCGTGCGGAGCGGAGGGAGGTCGCACCGGTTCACGCGGAATCCGTCGGCTCGCGTCAGCGGCAGACGATGGGGACGACGGCGGTGGAGAACCCGTCGGGGACGCCCTCGTCCATGTCGAAGCGGCCAAGGCCGCCGGTGCCCGGGGCGACGCCGGCGGCGGCGAGGAAGGTGGCGAGCTGGTGCTCGGAGAGGGCGTAGTTGACGTTCTGGGGGAAGCTGCCGGTTTCCTCGACGATGAAGTCCTCGGAGAGACGGGCGACCACGAGGCCGAGGACGCCGCCGTCGGCGTCGATCAGCGGGCCGCCGGAGTTGCCGGGCTGGACCGGGGCGGTGAAGCTGAAGAAGCGGGAGTCGTCGTCGATGCCGGCGAGGGCGCTGACGTTGCCGCCGGTCAGGTGCAGGGAAGTGCCGGCGATGGCGTAATAGGGGAAGCCGGCGGCGTGGACGCGCTGGCCGAGGCGCGCGGGGGCGTCGGCCGCGAGGCTGAGCCAGCGCGGCGCCGGCCGCGGCGCCGCGAGGGCGGCGACGTCGAGGTCGGGGTCGGTGGCGAGAACCTCGAGCGGGGTGCCGTCGGCGAGGCTGATCCGGTGGCAGGCGGCGACGACGTGGCCGGCGGTCACCAGTGTGCGGGCGCCGAGGTAGAAGGCGGTGCCGGTGGTGGTCGCCTCGTCGGGCTGGGGCAGGGCCGCGGCCATCGACGTTTCGGGCAGGAGGCCGGGGTCGGCGGTGCTCGTCCCGTCCGCGCTGTCGGCGTCGAGGGCGAAGAAGGCGCGCGTGTCGGCGACGAGGGCGGCGAGGGCTCCGTCGTCCGGCAGGGTCCAGGGCAGCGGGCGGCCCGGGCGGATGCTGGCGGCGGCGAGGGCGAGGGTGCCGGCGTCGTCGGGGTCGGCGGCGAGGTAGATCGTGGTCCAGCCGTCGTCGGTTCGGTCGGAGCGGGTGTAGTAGCCGCGCCCGTCGGCGAGGGTGCCGGCGGTGACGAGGCGGTCGGGCTCGCGCACCGTGACGAGGGTGCCGTCGGCGGCGTTCGCGGCGATCGCGGCCGCGTGCCAGGCATCGGCGGCGTAGCGGTCGCCGCTGCGGGTGAGGATGGTGAAGCGGCCGTCGCGGGTCCAGCGGCGGCGGTCGCCCTCCTCGTCCTCGGGGGCCTTGAGGTCGGCGAAGGGGAGGGCGATCGAGACGCCGAGGCCCGGGAGGGGGCGAAGGTCCCAGCCGCGGGTGCGGACGGTGTCGAGGAAGGCGAGGACGAGGGCCGCGGCGTCGAAGGCGAGCGGGCCGTCCGGGCCGACGCCGGCCGGGGCGTGGCCGGGGGCGTCAGGGCCGAGCGTGCCGTGGCCGGCGAAGCGGGCCAGTGCGGCGGCGCTGTCGGTGCCCCAGAGGCCGTCGAGCGGGCCGGCGTAGGTGCCGGTGGCGGCGAGGGCGGCCTGGAGGAAACGGACCTCGGCGGGGGCGAGCGGCGTCGGGTCGAAGGGTTCGAAGATCCGGGCGCCGGTGGCGGTCGCACCGCCGACCGGCTGCCACGCGCAGAGCATCGCCAGACACACGAGCAGTACCCGCACCATCATCACACCCCTTACCCTCGGGTGAGACTAGCATGGGGCGGGGCGCGGCCGAACCGAAGCGTTGACAATTCGTAAACGCGTCGGGTCTCTGGCGCCAACTCCGCGCAATTGCGCGCTTTTTTGCGAGTGCGGCCGAGATGCCTGTCGCCCTGCCGTGCTTCGGCCCGGTGCAGCGGCGATGGCGCGCCGGGGTCAGAGCATTGCGGGAACGACCTGGTCGGGGGGGCGGTGGCCGTCGGCGAAGGTCTTGATGTTGATGATGACCTTCTCGCCCATCTCGAGGCGGCCCTCGAAGGTGGCCGAGCCCATGTGGGGGAGCAGGAGCACGTTCGGCAGGTCGCGGAGGCGCGGGTTGACGTCGTGGCCGTGCTCGTAGACGTCGAGGCCGGCGCCGCCGAGCTCGCCCGAGCGCAGCATCCGGGTCAGGGCGTTCTCGTCGATGACCTCGCCGCGGGCGGTGTTGATGATGTAGGCGGACGGCTTCATCAGCTTCAGCCGCCGGGCGTTCATCAGGTGGAAGGTCGAGGGCGTGTGCGGCACGTTGATCGACAGGATGTCGACGCGCGCCAGCATCTGGTCGAGGCTCTCCCACCAGACGGCGCCGAGTTCGGCCTCGATGTCGGGGTGCAGGCGGCGGCGGTTGTTGTAGTGGATGACGAGGCCGAAGGTCTTCGCCCGGCGGGCGATGGCGCGGCCGATGCGGCCGAGGCCGAGGATGCCGAGGCTCTTGCCGGCGATGCGGTGGCCCATCAGCGCGGTCGGGCTCCAGCCGGCCCACTCGCCGCGCTGCATCAGGACCGCGCCTTCGGGCAGGCGGCGGGGGACCGAGAGGATCAGCGCCATCGCCATGTCGGCGGTGTCCTCGGCGAGGACGCCGGGGGTGTTCGAGACCATGATGCCGCGCTGGAGCGCCGTCGCGACGTCGATGTGGTCGAAACCGGCGCCGTAGTTGGCGATCAGGCGGAGGTCGGGGCCGGCCTGGGCGAGCAGGCGCTGGTCGATGCGGTCGGTGATCGTCGGGACGAGGACATCGGCCTCGGCCATCGCCGCGGCGATCTCCTCCGGGCTCATCGCATGATCGTCGGCGTTGAGGCGCACGTCGAAGAGCTCCTGCATCCGGTCTTCGACCGGGGCGGGCAGGCGACGTGTCACCACGACGCGCGTGCGGGCTGACGGCATGCGGTGTTCCTGTCTGTGCGCTCGACTGACTTTTGTGGGTCGGACGATAGTTGCATGGACCGGTGGGGGCAACCCTGACGCACGCTGTCGAAAGGCGGCCGGGGCCTGGCTCGGCTTTTCTGTTTGTCGGGGGGCGGAGTGGGGGTATGCTTCCGGCCAGAAACGCACGGGCGGACCGGGGATCCGGAAGCGCCCGGCATCAGGCACGAGAGCAGGACCTTGGGATGACGATGGCGGATTCTGTGGCGCCCCGCGCTGGCGGCGGCGGTCGTGTCGGCGGCGCTGGCGTCGGCGGTGCTCGTGACAGCCGGGGCCGATGGCGCGTCCGCGGCGAGCGCGGCGGCAGGGCCGGTGCCGGCGGCGGCGGTGACGCTCGGGTCGGTGACCAACCTGCCGATCCCGCGCTTCGTCTCGATGCGGTCGGACCAGGCCAACGCCCGCCGCGGCCCGAGCTTCGACCAGCGCGTCGACTGGGAGTTCGTCCATCGCGGGCTGCCGCTGGAGGTGACCGGCGAGTACGGCCAGTGGCGGCGGGTGCGCGATGCGGACGGCTATGGCGGATGGGTCCACCACACGCTGCTCTCGGGGCTGCGCACCGCGCTGGTGCGCAGCGATGGCGAGGTGCCGCTCCATGCCGGGCCGAGCGAGGCGACCGCGGTCCGGGCGATGGCGCAGCCCGGGGTGATCGGGCGGCTGGAAGCCTGCGAGGGCGACTGGTGCGAGATCGCGGTGAGCGGCGTCGCCGGCTGGCTGCCGCGGACGGCGCTGTGGGGCGTCGGGACGGACGAGACGATCGACTAGAGGGGTCGTTGCTGTCCGGCCGGCGGTCGCAGGCGGGCGGGCGCGATCAGCCGGCAGTCTCGACCGGCGGGGTGGAGGCCGGCTTGGCCCGGTGCGAGGGGTCGCCGCTCGGGGAGATGCCCTCGACGATCCCGACCGCGCTGCCGACGAGGCCGCCGAGGACGATTCCGGTGATCATCCCGGCGACGCAGCCGCGCTCTTGCCTCTCGTCGACCGGCTCGATCGCGCTCTGGCAACCGGGGACCGAGAGCGCCGCGAGGAAGGCGGTGGCGGACAGGGGGCGCAAGAGCGCGCGTGGCGGTGAGCGCCGGAGCGCGAGGGCGTGCAAGGCTTGGTCCGTGCAGCGTGCGGCCCAGCCGAGACGCTTGTTTTTGCGGCCGATTTCTCGTATTCGGGCCGACGGTAGTTGCCCGACGGGACCTTCTCCTCGCCTTCCGGCTGGTCGGCCTGCCGATCCCGGTCTGGCCCTGCCCGAGCCGCCGCATGCTGCGGGCGGGACTGCCAAGGAGACTGCCGAATGGCGACCGGAACCGTCAAGTGGTTCAACGCGACCAAGGGCTACGGCTTCATCCAGCCGGACGCCGGAGGCAACGATATCTTCCTGCACGTCTCGGCGCTCGAGCGTGCCGGGCTGAACGCCATCGCCGACGGGCAGAAGGTGACCTACGAGCTCGAATCGGGCCGCGACGGACGCAGTTCGGCGGGGTCGATCGCGCTCGCGCGCTGATCCCGTCTCAGGAGTGCCCTGTGACAGGCCCCGATCGAGCCCGGTTGCCCACGCGGGCTGCCGGGCTTTGCTTTTCCGGGGGGCGGACCGCAAGGCCGTCGTCGTCTCGGCCGCGCGGACGGCGTGCGTGGCACGCGCCCCGGGCCGGGGGGAGCGCCGACCTCGGGGAGGCGCGCGAAGAGCGCGCCCCCCACTCGGCCGACGCTTGTCGGTCGGCCGCCTTTGCGGCCTCCCTTCGAAGGAAGCCGGCATTCGCCGGCTGAGTTGTTTTTTCTCCCCGCCTGTTGGCGGGGCCCCTCGTCCTGCCCGATAGGCTTCATGCCAGTATGAAATCCGAAGAGAGGCGGGGCAGCCGGGCACCTCTCTTCTTCGGCGGCACCCCGGCGGAAAAGCGTGTCGCCGAAGAAGAAGAGACGGTGCGGCCCACCGCACCGATGCAGCGCGCCGCGGGCGGGACGGTTAGGCGTGCGGGCGGCTGACGCGGCGCTTTGGAGCGTGGACAAGGGGGCGCCTGCGCCCTAGGCATGGGCGAGCGAGGGAGCGCAATGGCCGGGGCCAGGATCACTGTTATCGCCGCGGCGGCGGCCGGTGCCCTGACTGTGCCCGGTGCCGCTGGTCAGCACGGGCCGGGTCATGGTCCGCACTACGCAAGGCCAGCATCTCGAGGGCTACGGCCTCGGGCTCGCGGTCAGCTTCTGAGGGAAACAGGATGAAGGTCGCCTGCATCGGCGAGTGCATGGTCGAGTTGACGCTGCCGCGCGAGCCGGCGGGGGCGACGCGGGTCGGCTTTGCCGGGGACACCTTCAACGCGGCGGTCTACCTCAAGCGCTGCGCGCCGAAGATCGCGGTCGCCTATGTGACGGCGGTGGGGACCGACGCGCTGTCGGAGGGGATGGTCGCGGCCTTCGTCGCCGAGGGGCTCGATACCGGGCTGGTCGAGCGCCGGGCGGACCGGGCGCCGGGGCTCTACGCGATCAGCGTCGATGCGCAGGGCGAGCGCAGCTTCACCTACTGGCGTGACAGTTCGGCGGCGCGGACGCTGTTCCTGCCGCCGGCGACGGTGACGCCGGAGCGGCTGGCCGGGTTCGACCTGCTCTATCTGTCGGGGATCACCGTGGCGGTGATGGCGCCGGAGGGGCGGGCGGCGCTGCTCGACTTCCTGCCGGGCTACCGCGCCGGCGGCGGGCGGGTCGCCTTCGATTCGAACTATCGGCCGCGGTTGTGGTCGGGACCGGAGGTGGCGCAGCGCGAACTGGCGGCCTTCTGGCGGGTGACCGACATCGGGTTGCCGTCGATCGACGACGAGATGGCGCTGTGGGGCGACAAGGATGCGTGCGGCGGTGCTGCAGCGTTTCGCCGGCTACGGCGTGCAGGAGGGGGCGCTGAAGCGCGGGGCGGAAGGGCCGCTGCCGATCGGGCCGTGCGCGGCGCTGCCGGCCTTTCCCGGGGCGGCGACCGTGGTCGATACGACGGCGGCGGGGGACAGCTTCAACGGCGCCTATCTCGCGGCGCTGCTGCAGGGCGCCGACGAGGCCGGGCGGCTGGCCGCCGGGCACGCGATGGCGGCGGAGGTCATCGGGCATCCGGGGGCGATCATCCCGCGGGGGTAAGTGCGGGTTGCGGCCGGCGCGGCGGCGGATGACGATGGCCGGCGTGAGGGACGACGGTCGGGAGGCTCGGGATGGCGGGACGCGCACGGCGGGGTGTCAATCATCCGATGGTGCGGCGTTCGCGGGTGCTGATGACCTCGCCGCGGTTGTGGCGCCCGCGGCTGGTGTTCTGGGCGGGCGCGCTCGCCATCGGGTTGATCAGCGTCGCCTTCGCGTGGATGGCGGACGCCGCGCACGCGCTCTTCCGCACGCTGACCGAGGGGCCGGGTGGGCGACCGTGGCTGCCGCTGGTGCTGACGCCGGCGGGCTTCGTGCTCTGCGCCTGGCTCGCGGCGCGGTTCTTTCCGAACGCGCAAGGCAGCGGCATTCCGCAGGCGATGGCGGCACGGCACCTGCGCTCGCACGCGGAGCGCGGCCGGTTGCTGTCGCTGCGCATGGTGGTGGGCAAGATCGGGCTGACCGTGATCGGGCTGGCCTGCGGCGCCTCGATCGGGCGCGAGGGGCCGACGGTGCAGGTCGGGGCGTCGCTGATGCTCGAGTCGGCGCGGATCGGCGGCATGGCACGGTCGCGGGGGCTGATCCTCGCCGGCTCGGCGGCGGGGATCGCGGCGGCCTTCAATGCGCCGCTGGCCGGGATCGTCTTTGCCATCGAGGAGATGGGGCGGGGGTATGACGCGCGCACCAACGGGCTGGTGCTGTCGGCGGTGATCATCGCCGGGCTCGCCTCGCTCGGGATCCTCGGCAACTACACCTATTTCGGGGTCAGCGACGCCACGGCCGGGCTTGGCGACTGGTTTCTCGTCCTCGCCTGCGGCGTGGGGGGCGGGGCGCTCGGGGCGCTGTTCTCGCAGGCGGTGATCCGGCTGACCCGGCGCATCCGCCGCTGGCAGGCGGAGCACCGACGGGCGCGGTGGACGGTTCTGGCTGTCGCCGGCGTGGCGGGGCTGGTTGCCGCGGGCGTCGGAGTCGCGAGTGGGGGGACTACCTTCGGGACGGGCTACGAGGCGGCGCGCGGGGCGATCGAGGGAACGGCGCCGGCGCCGGTGTACTTTCTGCTCAAGCTGGTGGCGACGCTCGCCTCGACGGTCTCGGGGATTCCGGGTGGGCTGTTCGCGCCGTCGCTGGCGGTGGGCGCCGGGCTCGGGAGCAGCCTCGCGCTGCTGCTGGGGTCCAACGTCGGGCTGGCGGCGGTGCTGGGGATGGCCGGGTATTTCTCCGGGGTGGTGCAGGCGCCGATGACGGCCTTCGTCATCATCCTCGAAATGACCGGCAACCATGACAACGTCATTCCGCTGATGGCGGCGTCGGTGCTCGGCTACGGGACGGCGCGGCTGGTCGCGCGGGAGCCGCTCTATCACGCGTTGTCGCGGTTGATCATCGCGGACGAACTGCGGCGGCAGCGCGCCGAGGCGGACGCAGCCGGCGAGCGTCCGGCTCAGTAGAGCCGGTCGCGGTTGCCCTCTTCGAGCGAGGCTTCGACGGCTTCGACGGGCTCGGCGATGCGGGCGTGGGCGACGAGGGTTTCGGCGAGGGTCGGGACCGTGGTCGTATCGGGCCAGGCGGGGGGCTTCCACAGGCCGGAGCGGATCATGCACTTCGGGCAGTGGGCGAGGACGCGCTCGACGGCGACGACGAGGACCTGGTCCGGGCGCTTGCCGCGCTCGGTTAGGGCGTCGCGGAGGGCGGGGTCGCGGACGAGCAGGGCCTGGCCGCTGACGCGGAGCGTCCACTCGATGCCGGGGACGATGAAGATCAGCCCGACCGAGGGATTGGCGAAGAGGTTGCGCCAGGTGTCGTAGCGGCGGTTGCCGGGGCGGTCGGGGATCGCGAGGGTGCGCTCGTCGAGGACCCGGACGAAGCCGGCGGGGTCACCCTTCGGCGAGACGTCGATGCTGCCATCTTCGGCGGCCGAGCCGATGAAGACGAAGGGGGCCGCGGCGATGAAGCGGCGGGCGTGGTCGTCGATGACGTCCACGACCTTGTCGAGGGCGCGCTGGTGGGCCTCGCCGGTTGCGGCCCGCAACGCCTCCTCGCCTTCGACGACGTGCGTGAAGCGGGCGCGCAGTGCGGCGACGTCGGCGGCCATCAGGCGCGCGGCGCCGTGGAGGCGATCGCCGCGGCGAGCGCGTCGAGGCCGTCCTTGGGCAGGCCGGCGATGTTGATGCGGCTGTCGCCGATCATGTAGATGCCGAACTGGTCGCGGAGCGCCGCCACCTGCTCGGGGCCGGCGCCGAGGCGCGAGAACATGCCGCGGTGCTCGGCGACGAAGTCGAAGGCGTCGGAGTTGGTCGCCCGGCGCAGCGCCTCGGTCAGGCCGGTGCGCAGGGTGAGCATGCTGGTGCGCATCGCCTCGAGCTCCGCCATCCAGTCGGCCTTGAGCTCCGGGTCGCTGAGGATCATCGACACGACCTTCGCCCCGTGGTCGGGCGGGAAGGAGAAGTTCAGGCGGTTGAGCGAGGCGAGGTTCTGGCGGGCGAGGCCCGAGGTCGCGGGATCGGCGGCGATGACGAAGGCGGCGCCGACGCGGTCGCGGTAGAGGCCGAAGTTCTTCGAGCAGCTCGTCGCGATCATCATCTCGGGGACGGCGGCGGCCATGTGGCGGAGACCGGCGACGTCCTCGGCGAGACCGTCGCCGAAGCCCTGGTAGGCCAGGTCGATGAAGGGGATCACCCCGGCCCCGAGGACGAAGTCGGTGACCTCGTGCCACTGCGCGACGGTGAGGTTGGCGCCGGTCGGGTTGTGGCAGCAGCCGTGGAGGAGGAGGATGTCGCCGGCCTTCAGCTGGGCCAGGTCGGCCATCATGCCCGCGAAGTCGACTCCCTTGGTCTCCGCGTCGAAGTAGCGGTAGGTGCGGGCGGGGATGGCGAGGTAGCCGAGGATCGCCGGGTGGTTCGGCCACGTCGGGTCGGAGTGCCAGACGGTGGCGCCGGGGTTCGAGCGCTTGATCAGCTCGCAGAGCTGGCGGATCGCGCCGGTGCCGCCCGGGGTCTGGGCGCCGGAGAGGCGGTCGCGCGGCACCGAGTCGCCGAAGGCGAGGTCCGCCATCGCGTCGATGAAGGAGAGGTCGCCGAGAATGCCGACGTAGGCCTTGGTCTCCTGCTCGGCGAGGAGGCGCTTCTCGGCGGCCTTGACGGCACGCATCACCGGAGTCCGTCCCTGGGCGTCCTTGTAGACGCCGACGCCGAGGTCGAGCTTTTCGGTGCGCGGGTCGGCCTTGTAGAGGTCCATCAGCGCGATGATCTTGTCGGGGGGCGTCGGCTTCAGGGTCTCGAACATGGGAGGATTCCTTCAGGCGTCGATGATGTTGCGGTCTTTGGAAAGCACGCGCACCCGGGTCTCGCGGCGCACCGGCGCGAAGCCCGCCTTCTGGTAGAGCGGCAGCGCGCGGGGGTGATCGAGGCTGTTGGTGTCCACGGTGACGCGCTCGGTGCCCGGGCGGTCCCAGGCCATGTGCACGGCTGTGTGGAGCAGGTAGGTGCCGAGCCCGCGCCCGATCGCCTCGGGCACGAGGCCGAAGTAGGCGAGGTTGCAGACCTCGGGCGTGCGGGCGTCGAGCAGGAAGAAGCCGTGGGGCCAGCCGGCGCGGACGAAGGTGTAGAGGGCGACCGCCGGGTCATGGAGAAAGGCCGCGACTTCGTCGGCGGGCGTGTCGATCTGGTCGGTCCAGTCGTAGTCGGCGCCGACGCGGCGGTAGAGGTCGAGGAAATACCAGACCGGCGGCCGTTCGGCGGCGATCAGGGCCGCGACCGGTCCGGTGTGGATGTGCGGGCGCGGATAGACGGGGCGTGCCTCCATCTCGAGGTAGTTGATCACCACCTCGACCCGCTCCCCGGCCCGGTGCATCGTCGGCCCGGTCATCCCTTTTCGACCTTGAGGTCGGGGTAGGCGCCCCATTCTGCCCACGATCCGTCGTAGAGCGCGTGGTTGCGGCTGCCGAGGCGCTCGAGGCCGAGGCTGAGGATCGCCGCGGTGACGCCGGAGCCGCAGGAGGTGATGACAGGCTTCATCGGATCGACCCCGGCCGCCTCGAAGGCGGCGCGGAGGCCGGCCGCGTCCTTCATCGTGCCGTCGGGGTTGAGCAGGGTCTTGTAGGGGACGTTCTTCGCGCCGGGGATATGGCCGGAGCGGAGGCCCGGCCGCGGCTCGGGCTCGTCGCCGCGGAAGCGCGGCGCGCCACGGGCGTCGACGATCTGGGCGTCGCCGAGCTTTACCGTGGCGGCGACCTGGGTGACGTCGCGGACGAGGCTGGCATCGCGGCTGGCGGTGAAGTGGC
This sequence comes from uncultured Alphaproteobacteria bacterium, assembly GCA_963798235.1. Lineage (GTDB taxonomy): Bacteria > Pseudomonadota > Alphaproteobacteria > Rhodobacterales > Rhodobacteraceae > Amaricoccus. The sequence continues at coordinate 1,022,574 of CAWCSN010000001.1, forward strand.
GGTCGCGGAGGAGAGGGCTCGTGTCCTCGACCGGGCGGCCCTCGGCCTTCCACTTCGGGAAGCCGCCGTCGAGGACGGCGACGTCGGTCTTGCCGAAGAGGCGGAAGAGCCACCAGACGCGGGCGGCGCTGAACAGGCCGGCGCCGTCGTAGACGATGACGCGGTGGCCGTCGCCGATGCCCATCGCCCGCATCCGTGCGACGAACTTCTCGACCGGCGGCGCCATGTGGGGCAGGTCGGACTGGTCGTCGGAGATCTCGTCGACGTCGAAGAAGCGGGCGCCGGGGATGTGGGCGGCGGCGTATTCGGCGCGCGCGTCCCGGTTGTCGGCGGGCAGGTACCAGCTCGCGTCGAGGATGCGCAGGTCGGGCGCACCGAGGTGATCGGCCAGCCATGCGGTCGAGACGAGGAGCTGCGGGTCGCTCGCGTTCATCGGTGCCCCCTTTGGCGGCTTGACGCCGCGCAGCCCCGGAATATCGGCCTTCGCCGCCAGCGGCAAGGCCGGCGGGGCGGAGTCCGTCGGGTCCGGCCTCACTGGCTGGGCGGCGGCGGGGCGGACTCCCGGGTGAAGATGGCGCGCTTGGGGTCGGTCTGGCCGTCCTGCCCGGAGGCGTCCTGCCCGGATGCGTCCTGGTCGACGACGTCCTGAATGCCGGCGAGGACGCCCTCGCTGTCGAAGTCGACGCGGAAGACGACGCGGCGGGAGCGGGCGGGATCCTCGGCGCCGTTGGTGAGGACCGGGTGCGACGAGGAATAGCCGACGGCGGTGGCGCGCTGGCGGGCCCAGGCGCCCTCGGCGCCGGGGATCATCCCGAGGCAGGTCGAGAGGACGGCGTGGGCGCGCTGCTGGGAGAGCGCGAGGTTGTTGAGGTAGGCCTGCTCGGGCGTGGCGTCGCGGGTCCATTCCGAGGAGGCGTGGCCCTCGATGCGGAGGTCGGAGACGGCGGCACCGGATTTCTCGACGGTCTCGATCCACGGCAGGCAGATCTCGCCGAGGAAGCTGCGGAGCGCGGGGGTGATCTCGGCCTTGCCGACGTCGAAGAGGATCCGGTCGGGGAAGACGAGGGAGCCGTCGGCCTCGATGGTGCCGCCGTGGCCGGCGACGAGGGGGCCGAGGTCGCGGCGGAGGGCGTCGGTGACCGCCTCGCGTCCTTCGGCCGCGGCGCGAAGCTGGTCGGCGATGCGCGCGGTGGTGGTCTCCTCCTTCGGGTTCTCGCGCCAGCTGCCGCCGCGGATCAAATCCTCGAGCTTGCGGCGCTCGCTTTCGGAGGACTGCGCGAGGCTGGCGAGGACGTCGCGCGGCGGGTCGGCGCTGCCGAGGGCGAGGAGGTCGGCGAGCTTTTTGCGGACGATGGGGTCGGTGGCGTCGACGCCCTCGTCACGGAGGAGGCCGGCGGTCTGGAGGACGGCGGCCTTCTCGGCGGGGGGCAGCGCGACGAAATCCTTGGCGGCGTCGAGTTCGGCCCGGTCCTCGAAGCGCCAGAGCAGCATCAGCATCAGGAGGACGAAGGCGAGGAGCATGAAGGCTTCGGCGACGGTCAGGCCCATGACCGCGCCGCGGCGGTACTGGCGACTCGACTGGCCGGGGTCGGGCGGGTGCTCCATGGCCGATCAGCTCCGCCAGCCGAAGAAGCCGCCGGCGGCCTTTGGCTGGGCGGTCTCGGCCCGGGCGGCGGCTTCGGCGGCGGTGGCGGCCGAGGCGACGGCGGCGCTGGCCGAGGCGGCGGCCTCCGCGGCGTGGGCGTCGTGGACCTGACGGGCGGCCTCGACCGAGGCGACGCCGCGGGCGAGGTCGTCGGAGATCGCGGCGAGCGAGGCGGCGAGGCGGGCCGACAGGGCCTCGATCCGGTCGGAGAGGTCGGATGCCTGCGCCAGCGCCGCGGCCCCGGCGCGGGAATCGTGGGCCTCGCGCGCGGCGAGGGCGGCGGTCTCGGCGTCGGCGAAGGCGGAGACGGCGCGGCTCATCTCGCCGAGCAAGTCGCGGATCGCCTCGCTGGCGCCGCGGCTGGCGGCGGTCACCGAGTCCGCGATCGAGCGGGCGGACTGCTCGCCGACGGCGGCGAGGGTGGTGCGGAGGGTGTCCGAATAGACCTCGGCGTCCGATGCCATCCGGCCGCGCTGGACCTCGACGGCGAGGTTGGTGGCCTCGGTGATCCGGGCGGCCTGTTCCGAGGCGACCTGGATCGCCTCGGTGGAGAATTCCTTGATCGTCGCGACGCTCGACGCGAGTTCGAGGCGGAGGTTGCGGGCCGCCTGCTGAAGCTCGATGCGGGTCTGGCGGTCGCGGGCGACGATGTCGGGGCGGAGCTGGATGAAGATCACCCGGAGCAGGATGCCGAGGATCGTCGAGACGAGGGCGATGCCGAAGCCCGAGACGATCGAGCGCATCAGCGCGACCTGATCGTCGCCCTGGGCGAGCTGGTAGAGGGTGGTCGCGAGGGAGGCGAGGGTCAGCAGGAAGCCGAGGTAGTAGCAGTTGTCGCCGATCGCCTCGGGCTCGATCTCGAGCCGGCCGAGCAGCGTCACGGCGAGGACGTAGGAGAGCATCGCGGCGACGGTCCAGCCGGCGGCCCAGAACGGGCCGTAGCCGAGGTCCTTGATCAGCCACGCGCCGACGGCACCGGCGACGAAGGCGACGACGAGCGCGACCTTGTCGAGATGGTCGGAGGCGGCGAGGCGGTGACGGGCCATGCGCGCTCCCTAGAGGTCGCCGAGGGTTTCGACGTCGACGGCCGCAGCACCCTGCGCCTCGAGGTAGCGGACCCAGAAGTCGTCGACCGCTGCCTTGTCGACGCGGGCGCCGGGGCGCGGCACGCGGATCAGGGTGACGGCGGTGCCGTCGAGGCTGTGGGCGAGGCGGGCGTAGGCCGGCGACGCCTTGAAGCTGCCCCAGTCCTCGCCGCGGTAGAAGCTCATCGCGTCGCTGTGCTGGAGCAGGTCCGAGACGATCACCACGCGGCGGGCGGCGCCGGGCTGGAGCCGCGCCGTTCCCATGCCGGCGAGGAGCGCCTGCAGCGCCTCCATGATCGGCGAGTGGGCCGCCTCCTTGGCGTCGAGAAGGCCGGCGAGGTCGTGACGGAAGGGCTTGAGGAAACGTTCCTGGAACTGGGCGTCGAGCATCGCGGAGTTGCGGGTGACGTCGCCGCCCTCGGCGCCGGTCATCGGCCGGCAGACCGCGAAGGCGGCGCCGAGGTCACCGGGCGTGTCGCTGACCCGCCCGAGGCCGACGAGGGTGCCGCGCGGGCTGTCGAGCACGAGGGCGCCGAGCTTCGATTGCAGGTTGATCGACTGGGTGGCGCCGAGGGGGTCGGTCATGTCGAGCAGGATGGCGAGCGCGCCGGTGGCGCCGTCGAGCGGGCAGAGGGTCGCCTCGTCGATACGGTCGGCCTGGACCTGCTGGAAGGCGAACCAGCCGAGCGCCCCCGCGCCGGCGATCAGGGCGGCGATGCCGATCACGGCGACCCACGCCGGCATCCCGTGCCGGCGCGAGCGGTAGCGGTCCCGGCGCTTGGCGGCGCGGGCCATCACGCAGCGGCGCTCATGCCTGGCCGGACCCGGAGGGCGCGGGGGCGCCCGGTGCGAACGCGGGCTCGACCACGGGCTCGACGCGCCGCGGGCTCGTGCCGCCGGCGATGGTGGCTTCGAGCTCGGCGATGGTCGGATAGGCGGCGATCGAGTCGCTGTAGGCGCGCTCGATGCCGGCGATGGCGGCGGAGACGAGATCGGCGACGCGGCGCTGCTCGGCGGCGGCCTCGTCGCGGGTCTCCTCGGCCGGGCGCGGCATCAGGATCTCGGGGAAGGCGAACGGTTGGTTGAAGTGCGGCGGCGCCGGAACGTCGCCGTCGGGGCCGCCGCGCGGGCGGGCGGCGCGGTTGGCGTCGCGGTATACGGCAAGGAGGGCGCCCGCCTTGGTGTCGCAGTGCTCGACGAAGCGGTCGAGCTCGCCGCGCAGCGAGGTCTGCCCATAGAGCGCATCGACCGCCTCGCGAATCCAGGTGCGCATCTGCAGGTTGGCGTCGCGAAGCCCGTCGATGCCGGTGTCGCGGCTCTCCTCCAGCGTGTCGACGGCGTCCTTGAGATGGCGCGCATAGTCGTCGCGGGCGAAGTTCACCGTCGCGTAGGTATCGGTGTGACCGGGGTAGGCGTCGATGCTGTGGTAGGTCTTCAGCCCGACGAAGATCGCGGCGATGATGCCAAGCAGCATCAGCACGCCGGAAAGGAAGCTGTGCAGCACGAAGGGCGTCGTCCACGCCGTCGTCCACGAGCGAGCGAGCGCCTCCTCGAGGCCGAGCCCTTCCTCGAGCGCGTCGCGGAGGTGGGCGACGCCGAGGTTGAAGGCGAGGCAGAGGACGATGCCGATCAGCGCCGCGACGAGGCCGAAGAACTTCCAGTAGAGGCGGCGGTGATTGAGGTTGCGACCGAAGTAGGTCGCGAGGCTGGCGATGGCGATGTTGACCGCCGAGATCGCCGCGGCGATCGCCACCCCGCCGACAAAGCCCTGGCTCATGGCGCGGGAGAAGAGGAAGGCGTTGGCGAGGCTCTCGATCACCAGCACCAGCAGGGCGACGAAGAGCCACGACAGCAGGTTGACCTCGCGGGGGACGTGGGCGACGCCATGGACCTCGCGAAAGTGGCGGAGGGCGGCGATGGCGTCGCTGACCCGGGCGCTCGGCGCGGCCATCCGCGCCTGCCAGATCGCCACGGCCGCCTGGAAATCGCCGCGGGCGCGGGCGGCGGCCAGCTCGACCTCCTCGCGGGCGTCGGCGGCGCGGGCGAGGCGGGCGTTGTAGACCTTGATGTTCTCCGCGTAGGTGTCGAGCCCCTTGCGGCGAAGGTCGCCGACGCGCTCGACGATGCGGGACTCGACCGCGTCGAGCCCTTCTTCGTCGGTCCGCGGCTGGTTGCGCGCGCCGCGGGCGCCGCCTTCCCGGACGAGGGCGAGGTCGGCGGCGAGGCGGTCGGCGTCGATGGGCGGAAAGACCGCCGACGTCGGGACGAAGGCGTCGGACCGGAAGAAGTCCCGCAGACCAGCCATCAACCCCTCCCCGCCACCAAGCCACCCCTGGGGCTCGTTCATAGCGGCGATTCCGGGGCGCGCAACCGAAGCCGGATAATTTGTGCGGGAGCGGTCAACCGAGGCGGCGAGCCGGCCCCCGAGGGGCGGCGAGGCCCGCCTGAAAAGAGAATGGTGCGGTCGAGAAGACTCGAACTTCCACGGGAGTTACCCCACAGCGACCTCAACGCTGCGCGTCTACCAATTCCGCCACGACCGCACTGGCGGGGCTTCTAGCAAAGCCCCCCGGTGGGGACAAGGGCGGAAAATCGCGGAAAATGCAGGCACTGAAAGGCCGCCCGGCCATGGTCACGAGGGGCCTTTCCGCATCGGCGCTTGTCGTCCCCGCACACGTCGCCTATTGCGGCTGAAGCAAGCTGCGAGGGGCTCATTCATGGCGAAGATCAAGGTTGCCAATCCGGTCGTCGAACTGGATGGCGACGAGATGACACGGATCATCTGGGATTTCATCAAGCAGAAGCTGATCCTGCCCTATCTCGACATCGACCTGCACTACTACGACCTCTCGGTCGAGGAGCGCGACCGGACCGACGACCAGATCACCATCGACTCGGCCAACGCCATCCTGAAGTACGGCGTCGGCGTGAAGTGCGCCACGATCACGCCGGACGAGCAGCGGGTCGAGGAATTCAAGCTCAAGCAGATGTGGAAGTCGCCGAACGGCACGATCCGCAACATCCTCGGCGGCACGATCTTCCGCCAGCCGATCATCTGCAAGAACGTGCCCCGCCTCGTGCCGGGCTGGACCAAGCCGATCGTCGTCGGCCGCCATGCCTTCGGCGACCAGTACCGCGCGACGGACTTCCGCTTTCCCGGCAAGGGCAAGCTGACGCTGACCTTCGTCGGCGAGGACGGCACCAGGATCGAGAAGGACGTCTATGACGCGCCCTCGGCCGGTGTCACCATGGCGATGTACAACCTCGACAACTCGATCCGCGATTTCGCGCGGGCGTCGCTGAACTACGGGCTGAACCTCGGCTGGCCGGTCTACCTGTCGACCAAGAACACCATCCTCAAGGCCTATGACGGGCGGTTCAAGGACCTGTTCCAGGAGGTCTTCGAGGCCGAGTTCGAGGACGCCTTCAGGGACAAGAAGATCACCTACGAGCACCGGCTGATCGACGACATGGTCGCCTCGGCGCTGAAGTGGTCGGGCGGCTATGTCTGGGCCTGCAAGAACTACGACGGCGACGTGCAGTCGGACACGGTCGCGCAGGGCTTCGGGTCGCTCGGGCTGATGACGAGCGTGCTGATGACGCCGGACGGCAAGACCGTCGAGGCGGAAGCGGCGCACGGTACGGTGACGCGGCATTATCGCCAGCACCAGAAGGGCGAGCAGACCTCGACCAACTCGGTGGCCTCGATCTACGCGTGGACGGGCGGGCTGAAGCACCGGGCGAAGCTCGACGACAACGCGGCGCTGCTGCATTTCGCCGAGACGCTGGAGAAAGTCACCGTCGATACGGTCGAATCGGGCTTCATGACCAAGGATCTGGCGCTGCTGGTCGGGCCCGACCAGAAGTGGCTGACCACGGTCGGCTACCTCGAGAAGATCGACCAGAACCTGCAGGCGGCCCTCGCCTGACGACCCTCCGCTGACGACGCGATGAGCCGCCCGGCCCGGTTCTGGCGCTTTTCGCGGCAGAACCGCCGGGCGGCCGGCGTCGGAGGGCTGCGACCCTTCGTCCGTCCCCTGGCCTTGCCGTAGAGAGGGAGGCGGCAGCGATGCGGGGATGGCGATGAGGGAAGAGAAGCCCCGGCGGCACAGCGCGCTCGACGACGCGCAGGGCCTGGTGCTCGGCAGCTCGATGGTTGCCCTCGGGCTCGCCATCCTCCAGCACCTCGGGCTGGTCACCGGGCAGATCGCCGGGCTGGCCCTTCTCGTCTCGGTGTGGACGGGGTTCTCTTTCGGGACGGTGTTCTTCGTCCTCAACCTGCCGTTCTACTGGCTGGCGGTGCGGCGGCATCGGCTGGCGGTTCACCATCAAGACCTTCATCGCCGTCGCCTTGCTGGCCGGGCTGACCACGATCCGGCCGCAGCTCCTCACCTTCGGCCATGTCGAGCCGCTGACCGGCGCGGTGCTCGCCGGCATGACCACCGGGCTCGGCGTGCTCGCGGTCTTTCGCCACGGGGCGAGCCTCGGGGGGATCGGGGTGGTGGCCTTCTACCTGCAGGACCGCTTCGGCTTTCGCGCCGGCTGGACGCAGCTGATCGTCGACGCCGTGGTCTTCACCCTCGCCGCCTTCACCCTGCCCCTGCCGAGCGTGCTCTACTCGCTGGCAGGGGCGGTGGTGATGAACCTCGTCGTGGCCATCAACCACCGCCGGGACTGGTACGTGGCGCTCTGAGGCGCGCCGGCGGCGGTCAGCGCTCGCGGGAAGGCCAAGCGCTCTCGAAGAGCTAGGCGCTCTCGACGAGAACGACGTCGCGCACCGAGGAGCCCTTGGCGAAGGTCAGGGCCTCCTGGTAGCCGGGCGAGTTGTAGCAGGCCTCGGCGGTGGCGATGTCGGGGAACTCGATCAGGACGTTGCGGGCCCGGTCGTTGCCCTCGAGCTGGAGGTGCTTGCCGCCGCGGGCAAGGAACTTGCCGCCGAACGAGGCGATCGCCGGGCCGGCAAGCTTGGCGTACTCGCCGTAGCGGTCGGCGTCGGTCACCTCGACGTGGGCGATCCAGTAACAGGCCATTCGTTTCTCCCTTCGGTCTTGATCTCAGGCTTCGAGCAGCGCGCGGGCCGCGGCAATGGCCTCCGGCGCCTTCGCCGGATCGTTGCCGCCGGCCTGGGCCATATCGGGGCGCCCGCCGCCGCCCTTGCCGCCGAGCGCCTCGGCGGCGACGCGGACGAGGTCGACGGCCGAGAACCGCGCGGTCAGGTCGTCGGTGACGCCGGCGGCGACGGCGGCCTTGTCGCCGGTGTCGGCGACCAGCAGCACGATGCCGGAGCCAAGCCGGGCCTTGTGCGCGTCGATCAGGCCGCGGAGGTCCTTGCCGGAGACGCCGGTCAGGGTCTGGGCGAGGAAGGGCACGCCGGCGACGGTCTCCGGCCCCTTGGCCTCGGCCGGGCCGCCGGCCATGGCGAGGCGGCGGCGAAGCTCGGCGATCTCGTTGGCCTGGGCCTTGCGCTCGTCGAGCAGGGCCCGGATGCGGTCGGGGATCTCGTCGGTGCGCGCCCGGAGCAGGCCGGCGGCCTCGGCGAGGGCCGCGCCTTCGGCGGCGGCGTGGGCGAGGGCGCCGGCGCCGGTCAGGGCCTCGACGCGGCGGACGTTGCTGGCCGAGGCGCCTTCGGAGACGATGCGGAAGCCGCCGATGTCGCCGGTGCGGCCAACGTGGATGCCGCCGCAGAGTTCGAGCGAATAGGTGTCGCCGTTGGCGCCGACCTTGCTGCCCGGAAGGCTGCCCATCGACACGACGCGGACCTCGTCGCCGTATTTCTCGCCGAAGAGCGCCCGCGCCCCGAGGCCCTGGGCGGCGTCGGGGGTCATGATCCGCGTCTCGACGGGGGTGTTCTGGCGAACGTAAGCATTCACCTCCGTCTCGACCTGCGCCAGCTCCTCCGGCGTCATCGCCTTGGCGTGGGCGAAGTCGAAGCGCAGGCGGTCGGGGGCGACGAGGCTGCCGCGCTGGGCGACGTGATCGCCGAGGGCGCGACGCAGCGCCTCGTGGAGCAGGTGGGTGGCCGAGTGATTGGCGCGGATCGCGCTGCGGCGGTCGTGGTCGACCGTCAGCTCGGCGGCGGCCCCGGTGGCGAGGCTGCCTTCGACGATGCGGCCGAAGTGGACGAAGAGGCCGGCCTTCTTGCGGACGTCGGTGATCTCGACGCGGCCCTTGTCGGTGCGGAGCGTGCCGGTGTCGCCGACCTGGCCGCCGGATTCGGCGTAGAACGGTGTCTGGTTCAGGATGATCTGGACGTCGGTCCCGATCTCCGCAGTCTCGACGGCGTGGCCGCCGACGACGAGGGCGGCGATCTGGCCCTCGGCGGTCTCGGTATCGTAGCCGAGGAACTCGGTCGGGCCGAGGCGGTCGGCGATGTCGAGCCAGACCGCCTCGTCGGCGGCCTCGCCGGAGCCGGCCCAGGCGGCGCGGGCCTTGGCCTTCTGCTCGCCCATCGCACGGTCGAAGCCGGACACATCGACCGTGCGGCTCTGCTCGCGGAGCGCATCTTGGGTCAGGTCGAGCGGGAAACCATAGGTGTCGTAGAGACGGAAGGCGGTGTCGCCGGCCAGCGCCGCGCCGTCGGGCAGGCGGGCGACCTCGTCGTCGAGGATGCGGAGGCCGCGTTCGAGGGTCGCCTTGAAGCGGGTCTCCTCGGACTTGAGCGTTTCCTCGATCAGCGCCTTGGCGCGGGTGAGCTCGGGGAAGGCGGCGCCCATCTGGCCGACGAGGGCGGGGACGAGGCGGAACATCACCGGGTCCTGCGCGCCGAGCAGGTGGGCGTGGCGCATGGCGCGGCGCATGATCCGGCGGAGGACGTAGCCGCGGCCCTCGTTGGAGGGCAGGACGCCGTCGGCGATGAGGAAGGACGTCGAGCGCAGGTGGTCGGCGATGACGCGGTGGTGGACCTTGCCCGGACCGTCGGGGTCGCCGTCCGTGGCATTGGCGGACGCCTCGATCAGGGCGCGCATCAGGTCGGTGTCGTAGTTGTCGTGGACGCCCTGAAGAACCGCGCCAATACGCTCGAGGCCCATGCCGGTATCGATCGACGGACGGGGCAGAGAATCGCGCGTCCCGTCGTCATGCTGTTCGTACTGCATGAAGACGAGGTTCCAGATCTCGATGAAACGGTCGCCGTCTTCATCAGGGCTGCCCGGAGGGCCGCCGGGGATGTCGGGGCCGTGGTCGTAGAAGATTTCGGAGCAGGGGCCGCAGGGACCGGTGGGGCCCATCATCCAGAAGTTGTCGTTGGTGGCGATGCGGATGATGCGCTCGTCGGGGAGGCCGGCGACCTTCTTCCACAGGTCGGCGGCGGCGTCGTCGTCGTGGTAGACGGTGACGAGGAGCTTGTCCTTGGCCAGGCCGAACTCGCGGGTCAGCAGCTCCCACGCGAAGGGGATCGCCTGTTCCTTGAAGTAATCGCCGAAGGAGAAGTTGCCGAGCATCTCGAAGAAGGTGTGATGCCGCGCCGTATAGCCGACGTTGTCGAGGTCGTTGTGCTTGCCGCCGGCTCGAACGCACTTCTGGCTGGTGGTCGCCCGCACGTAGTCGCGATGCTCCAGACCGGTGAAGACGTTCTTGAACTGGACCATGCCGGAGTTCGTGAACATCAGCGTCGGATCGTTGCGCGGCACGAGCGGCGAGCTCGCGACGACGCGGTGATCGTTCGCCGCGTAGTAGTCGAGAAAAGTGGAGCGGATGTCGTTGAGGCTCGGCATTGTCTGGTCCGTGCAGGTCGGGACGGGCGCGAAGCCCGCCGCCGGCGGTTCGACCGGGAGTGTTAGCGGTCTGCGGGCAGGGAGTCCATCAGGCGCCGGCAAAGGCCGCCGGGGGCCTGATCCGGCTTGCACAACCCATGCACATTGCATGCACAAACCATGCACCGGATTTGGGGCATCCGGGTCTCCCTGTGGGGCGGCGACCCCGGCCGGCGGTGAAAGCGGATCAGTCAAGCAACTGCGGGAGGGCGTTGGTGTGGGCTTCCCGCAGCGTTGCCAGCGGGATCGTCGCGGTGCCGAGCGTGACGGCGTCGCCGCCGGCTTCGCCGACGACGCGGAGGGGGACGCCGGTTTCGAGGGCGAGGACGAGGAGGCGGTCGCTGTCTTCGGCGGGGCAGGCGAGGAGGTAGCGGGCCTGATCCTCGCCGAAGAACCACTCGGCGGGGCCGGTCCCGATCCCGGCGAAGATCTCGACGCCGACAGCGCCGGCGAGCGCCATTTCGGCCGCGGCGAGGGCGAGGCCGCCGTCGGCGAGGTCGTGGGCGGCGGAGACGAGGCCGGCGGCCTTGGCGGCGCGGACGAACTCGCCGGCGGCGCGCTCTGCGGCGAGGTCGACCGGCGGGGCGTCGCCTTCCTCGCGGCCGTAGAGCTCGGCGAGGAGCGCGGACTGGCCGAGGTGGCCGGCCGTGTCGCCGAGAAGGAGGAGGACGTCCCCGGCACGGGGCGCGATGCCGATCAGATCGTCGAGCGAGGCGAGCAGGCCGACGGCGCCGATGGTCGGGGTCGGCAGGATCGCGCTGCCGTCGGTCTCGTTGTAGAGGCTGACGTTGCCGGAGACGATCGGCATGTCGAGGGCGATGCAGGCCGCGCCGATGCCGCGGATGCAGCCGACGAGCTGGCCCATGATCTCGGGCTTTTCCGGGTTGCCGAAGTTGAGGTTGTCCGTGGTGGCAAGCGGCAGCGCGCCGGTGGCGCAGAGGTTGCGATAAGCCTCCGCCACCGCCTGCATGCCGCCGCGCTCGGGGTTGGCGCGGCAGTAGCGGGGCGTCACGTCGGCGGTGAAGGCGATGGCCTTGGACGTGCCGTGGATGCGGACGACGCCGGCGTCGGAGCCGGGGACGACGGCGGTGTCGCCCATCACCTGCTGGTCGTACTGCCGCCAGACCCAGGCGCGGCTGGCGTAGTTCGGGCTCGCGACCAGGCGGAGGAGGGCGTCGGCCGGGTCGATCTCGGGGATGCCGGCGACGGGGGCCGCGGGCGGCGGTCGGCACCCAGGGGCGGTCGTATTCGGGCGCTGTGCCGGACAGCGCCTTGAGGGGCAGGTCGGCCTTCACCGCGCCATCGAGGAGCACGAGGAAGCGGTCCTCGGCGATGGTCTCGCCGACGATGGCGAAGTCGAGGTCCCACTTGTCGAAGACGCCCCGCGCCTCGGCCTCCTTCTCGGGACGGAGCACCATCAGCATGCGCTCCTGGCTCTCGGAGAGCATCATCTCGTAGGCGGTCATGTGGGTTTCGCGCACCGGGACCTTGTCGAGGTCGAGGCGGATGCCGAGGCCGCCCTTGTCGCCCATCTCGACGGCCGAGCAGGTGAGGCCGGCGGCGCCCATGTCCTGGATCGAGATCACGGCGCCGGTGGCCATCAGCTCGAGGCAGGCTTCCATCAGGCGCTTTTCGGTGAAGGGGTCGCCGACCTGCACGGTCGGACGCTTGGCCTCGATGGTGTCGTCGAACTCGGCGGAGGCCATGGTGGCACCGCCGACGCCGTCGCGGCCAGTCTTGGCGCCGAGGTAGACGACAGGCATCCCGACGCCGGAGGCGGCCGAGTAGAAGATCGCGTCGGCGTCGGCGAGGCCGGCGGCGAAGGCGTTGACGAGGCAGTTGCCGTTATAGGCGGCATGGAAGCGCAGCTCTCCGCCAACGGTCGGCACGCCGAAGGCATTGCCGTAGCCGCCGACGCCGGCGACGACGCCGTGGACGAGGCTGCGGGTCTTCGGGTGGGACGGCTCGCCGAACGACAGCGCATTCATCGCGGCGATCGGGCGGGCGCCCATGGTGAAGACGTCGCGGAGGATGCCGCCGACGCCGGTTGCGGCGCCTTGATAGGGCTCGATGTAGGACGGGTGGTTGTGGCTCTCCATCTTGAAGACGAGGGCCATCTTGCGGCCGTCCGGGCCTTCGCCGATGTCGACGACGCCCGCGTTCTCGCCGGGGCCGCAGATCACCTGGGGGCCAGTGGTGGGGAGGGTGCGCAGCCAGCGCTTCGAGCTCTTGTAGGAGCAGTGCTCGTTCCACATCGCCGAGAAGATGCCGAGTTCGGTCAGCGTCGGCGTGCGGCCGATGAGGTCGAGGATGCGCTGGTACTCGTCCGGCTTCAGCCCGTGCGCGGCGATCAGCGCGTCGGTGATCTCGGGCTCGCGGGTCTGGAGGGCGTCAGGCATGGGGGCTCCGCTCGGCTCTGGCGCTCGCTATGTACGGGTCCGGGCGGAGAAGCGAAAGGGCGGGAAGACGCGGCGCCGCCCTCGGCCGGCGGGGGATTCGCGCGTCGCGCGAGCGTGGAGACCGGGGCCGCGCATGGCTTATCCGGATGGCATCTGCCCAAAAGGACAGGTTGAGACTGCCATCGGCACCCGCCAAAATCGTTTCGGACAAAAAAAGAGGCCGAGCGTTAGCTCGGCCCAAGTCCAACAGGGAGGTTGAAGCTGGGCAGGGCCGGTAGGCACGAGCCCAACTTCGAGTTGCAACATAGCGTGAATTCCGCCAATCATCAAGTGCCCATGCCCAATTGTTGGGCATAGCCGCTATATCGGCGAAGCATGGCTCAGGGGGCACTGGCGACGAGGGTCTCACCCTGTCGCTTGAACGCGCTGATTTCCTCGATGATGAAATCGCGGAAGGCGCCGACTCGCTTCGAGTGGCGCAGTTCTTCGACGTAGGCGAGGTAGGTCGGGATCGGCGCACTCTGCTCGCCCGGAAGGATGTGGACGAGGTCGGGGTGGTCCACCGTCAGATAGTCGGGGAGCGATCCGATGCCGAGGCCATGGATCACGCCCTGCAGGATGCCGAAGTAGTTGTTGACGGTCAGCGACGAGGATTGCGCCGAGCCGAGCAGCGGCTGGACGAAGTCGGCACCGGCGCGGACCTGGGGCGAGGCCGGGCTCTGCGAGATCAGGCGATGGGCGGAGAGCGCCTCGATGCTCGTCGGTTCGCCGTGCTTCTCGACGTAGCCGCGGCTGGCGTAGAGGCGGATGTGGACGTCGAGGATGCGGCGGCGGATCAGCTCGGCCTGGCTCGGCTCCTTGAGGCGGATCGCGACATCGGCCTCGCGCATCGCAAGATCGAGGATGCGTTCCTCGAGCATCAGGTCGATGCGCAGGTTGGGGTAGCGCTCGAACAGCCGCGGCAGGCGCGGGGCGAGCCAGAGCGTGCCGAAGCCGGTGGTGGTGGTGACGCGCAGCTCGCCGAAGACCTCCTCCTCGGAGTCGCGGATACGGGCGGCTGTGGCGTCGAGGCGCTTGGTCATGCTCCGCGTCGCCTCGAACAGCATCTCGCCCTGCTCGGTGAGGAGCAGGCCACGGGCGTGGCGGCGGAAGAGAGTGGTGTTGAGGCTTTCCTCGAGCGCACGGATCTGGCGGCTCACCGCCGACTGGCTCAGGTGCAGCGTGTCGCCGGCATGCGTGAGGCTGCCGGCGTCGGCCACGGCATGGAAAATTCGCAGCTTGTCCCAGTCCATCGGCTCGAGCGTCATCCCCCTTGCGGCGCGCGCCCTATTTAGGCATCCGCGGGACACTTACCATATAATTCTCGCAACTTCCGCCTTCGCGGCGTGACCCAGGCGAATGGCCCGAAGATTGCGACCCTTCCGTGTCAAAGGCGAAGGGTCGGGACCAAGGCGGCTGTAACGCGCAATTTCCTTTGTCGGCGTGCCGTTTCGGTCGATCATGCGTTGATGGTCTGCGCTCCTGCCCGCGGTGACGGTCCGGGCCGAGCGGTGGCGGGTCATTGCTTGCGGGGGCTGACATGACGGGGCAGGCGGGCAAGGCGGTCGTGGCGACAAGAGGGCGCTCGCTGTCGCGCAAAAGCCTCGCCGCGCTTGCGGTCTCCGGCTCCGTCCTCGCCGGCTGCGCCACCGGGGTTCCGGTCGAGCGTCAGGTCGTCGTCGCCGGCGACCGCTTCACCAACGTCCAGGGCGAGGCAGCCTTCATCGTCCGCACGGTGCTCCCCGTCGATGAAAACGGCGCGCGCCGCGAGGTGGTGGGCGCGCGCTGCACCGTTCTGTCGAGCCTCTATCAGGCCGAGCTCGTCACCCCCGCCCGCGTCGTCGTCCCGAACTTCGGGCCGCAGTCGCCGCAGATCACGGTCAGCTGCAAGGCGGGTGCGCTGTCGGGCGCGGGCACGGCGCGGATCGTCACCCGCTGGGACGGGCCGCCCCCCTATCCGGGCCTTTGGGGCCCGCGGCATGGGGCCAATCTGGGGACCCGGCTGGGGGCCGGGCTACGGGGGCTGGGGCGGCTGGCCGGGGTATGGCGGCTACCCGGTCTCGGACTACCCCGACCTCCTCGTCGAGATGCGCTGAAGCCGTCAACGGCGACAAGGTGGCCGATTTCCACATCGAGATCGCCAACCACCACGCGCTGACGGCGAGCGACTTCATCCTCTGACGTCGTGCTCCCTTGGGGGGTCGGCCCGGCGCTCGTCATGCGCCTGGCCGGTCCCCCGAGGGGATAACGGTGGGCGCGAATTCCGCGTCCGCTGGACACCTCCGGGGTTTCGCGCGACCATCCCCGCGCGATCGGGCCACGCCCGCGGACGCCCCACGGAGGTCAGGGATGGCGATATCGGTCAACGAGGCTTCGGCCGTACTGCGGGCGGCGGTGCGCGACACCATCCGCCAGCGCGCGCTGCTGTTTCTCGCCCAGAGCGCGGTGATGGTGGCGGCCGGCGTGCTGGCGCTGCTGTTCCCGGCCTTCGCCAGTGCCGGGCTGCTCGCGCTGCTCGGCTGGCTGCTGGTGATCAGCGGCCTCGTCCAGGTGATCTCGCTGTGGGGCGCGACGCAGGTGCCCTACTTCTGGCTGCAACTGGTGACGCTGACCCTCGAGATCCTCGTCGGCTACCTGCTGATCACCCGGCCCGAGGCGGGGCTGGTCGCCGTCACCTTCCTGATGCTGGTGCTCTTCCTGATCAGCGGCATCGCCCGCGTCGTCTTCGCGCTGATGATCCGGCCGATGCAGGACTGGATCTGGGTGCTGGCGAGCGGGTTCGTCGCGATTCTCTGCGCCGCCATCCTCTTTGCCAGCCTGCCGGAGGCGGCGACCTGGCTGCTCGGGGTGCTGCTCGGGATCGAGCTCATCGCCATCGGCGGGGCGCAGGGCCTGCTTGCCTGGCGGGTGCGGCGGGCGGTCTGAGGGCCGCCGAGGGATCGACTGTGCCCTTCGGCCGTTGAGCCGTGGGGTAAACGCGGTGCGAAGGCCGCAGGTTCGGGGAAACGCAATGCGCGGTTTGGCTTGTGCTGTACTGTTGGCCGTGGCCGGGTGCGCGTCGCCCGGTCCGGTGCCTGCCGGATTCACCACCGTGCGCGCCGAGCCCCGGACCGGGGCCGACCTCCCGCTGGCGCGCGGCGAGGCGCGGCTGGTGGTGCGGGCGGTGCCGGCCGGCAATCCGAACCAGGAGATCGCCGGGGCGACGTGCCGGGCAGAATCGCGCTATTTCACCACACAATTCGCCAGCCCGGCGGTGATCCTCTTCCCCGACTACGGCGCGCAGGCGCCGACGGTCAGCGTCACCTGCACCGCGGGTTCCCTGTCGGGGACCGCGGTCTCCGCCCCGGAGGCGGTGTGGTCGAACGGCCTCGGCGGCTGGCCCGCGGTCGGGATCTCGGTCGGCACCGGTAATTCGAGCGGGGTCGGGGTGGGCGTCGGCTGGTACGGCGGCGGAGGCGGCGTCCAGAGCGGCCAGCCGACCGTCCGCTATCCTGACGTGCGGGTGCCCTTGCAGTAGGCTGCGGCGCCCGTCCCGTGCGGGCGGCGTTTACCAATCGACGGCATCGCGTGACAGGGGGGCCTTGCGGGCGCTAAGGTGCCGCGCAGGAACAATTTTGTGGTGCCTCTCCCGGCCGATGTCACACTCCGCCCTGACGCTGAAGGCTCTGCGCGAGCGGATCGCCCGGGGGCCGCGCGCGTGGCGCAACCGGTTGTGGGCGCATCGCGCCCGGCTCGGCGGGCCGCCGCGGGTCGCCGCGCGGCTGCCGGAGCCGGTCTTTCTCGGTGATTCGGTGCGCGGGCAGGCGCTGCTCGCCGGGCGCTGGGCCGCGCTCGGACACGAGATGGCGGTCGGGAGCGGGTCGATCTGGGCGACGCGGCTGCCCGATCCGCGACTCGAGGACCAGCGCCAGGCTTGTCTCTGGCTCGACGATCTCGCCGCCCTCGGCAACCGCGCGGCGCGTGGGCTGGCGCAGGCCTGGGTGCTCGACTGGGTGCGCCGCTACGGCACCGGCGGCGGGCCGGGCTGGGAGGCGGAGGTCGCCGGGCGCCGGGCGAAGCGCTGGGCGGTGCATTCGGCGATGCTGGTCGAAGGGCTCGACCGCGTCGCCGCCGACAGGTTCTGGCGGGCGCTGGCCGCGCACCAGCGCTATCTCGCGAAGGCATGGCCGCTGGCGGGGCCGGGGCTGCCCCGGCTCCGGGCGGTGTCGGGGCTGGTGTGGACCGGGGTGGTGCTGCCCCACGCCGGCCACGCCGAGGCGCTCGCCGAGATGGCGGCGCTGGCCGAGGAACTGGTCGATCCCGAGGGCAACACGCCGTCGCGGGCCCCGGAGGATCTCGCCGAGACGCTGATCCTGCTGATCTGGACCGCGCGGCTGCTCGAGGATGCCGACCAGCACGCGATGGGCCCGCATCTCCAGGCGATCGTCCACGCGGTGCCGGCGGTGCGGCCGCTCCGCCTCGGCGGCGGCGGGATGGCGCGCTTCAACGGCGGCGGGGCGGGCGACCCGGGCCGGCTCGACCAGGCGCTGGCCGAGCTTCGCCTGA
The DNA here is from genome assembly GCA_963798235.1 of uncultured Alphaproteobacteria bacterium. GTDB lineage: Bacteria > Pseudomonadota > Alphaproteobacteria > Rhodobacterales > Rhodobacteraceae > Amaricoccus. The sequence goes on from CAWCSN010000001.1 coordinate 1,040,038, forward strand.
CGACGCAGCCGAAGCCGCGGCTGCCGCTCGGCTTCGCGCGGCTCGGCGGCAGTCGGGTGGTGGTGGTGCTCGACGGCGCCACACCGCCGGGCGGGACGATGGCGACGCAGGCCCACGCCGGCACGCTCGCCTTCGAGATGAGCGTCGGGCGCCAGCCGCTCGTCGTCAACGCCGGGCCGGGGCGGATCTTCGGCGGCGACTGGGCGCTGCTCGCGCGGCAGACCGCCGCGCATTCGACGGTCGAGGTCGACGGCCGCTCGTCGGCGCGCTTCGAGGCGACCGGGCTCGCGGCGCGGACCTTCGGGCCGCGGCTGGTCGACGGGCCGGCGCATGTCTCGGTGCGGCAGGCGCAGGACCCCCATGGCCAGTGGCTGCTGGCGACGCAGGACGGCTACGTCGCGAGCCACGGGCTGCTCCAGGAGCGGCGGCTCTACGTCGATGCCCGCGGGCAGGAGGTGCGCGGCGAGGAAATCCTCACCGTCGCCGACGCCCGCGCCCGCGGCCAGTTCGAGCGCTGCGCAATCGACGGCCGCCTGCCCTTCGCGGCGCGCTTCCACCTCCACCCCGACATCGCGACCGAGCTCGACGAGGGGCGCCAGCTCGTCGTGCTGACCCTGCCGACCGGGGAGGAGTGGATGTTTCGCTCGGGCGGCGGCACCGTCGGGATCGAGGATTCGATCTATTTCGACCCGGCGGCGCCGATGCCGCGGCCGACGCGACAGGTGGTTGTCCGCGCGGAAGTGGTCGAGTATCTGGGCCAGGTCACCTGGTCCATCGCCCGGATCGCCGAGGCGCCGGCCGCAGCTTAAGCCCCCGAGGGAAATCCCATGTCGCCCGATCTCGTGCCCGTCCGGCGAGCCCTGCTTTCCGTTTCCGACAAGTCCGGCCTCGCCGACCTCGCCCTTGCCCTCGTCGCCCGCGGCGTCGAGCTCATCTCGACCGGCGGCACCGCCAGGGCGCTGCGCGACGCCGGTCTGCCGGTCCGTGACGTCTCGGCGCTGACCGACTTCCCCGAGATGCTGGACGGCCGGGTCAAGACCCTGCACCCGATGGTCCACGCCGGCCTGCTCGCGGTCCGCGACGAGCCCGAGCACGCGGCGGCGCTGGCGGAGTACGGGATCGCGACGATCGACCTGCTGGTGGTCAACCTCTATCCCTTCGAGGCGACGGTCGCGGCCGGCGGCGACTATGCGGCCTGCGTCGAGAACATCGACATCGGCGGCCCGGCGATGCTGCGGGCGGCGGCGAAGAACCACGCCTACGTGACCACCGTCACCGACGTCGAGGACTATGCGGCGCTGCTCGACGAACTCGATGCCAACGACGGCGCGACGACCCTCGCCTTCCGCCAGCGGCAGGCGCTGACCACCTATTCGCGCACGGCCGCCTACGACGCGGCGGTCTCGACGTGGCTGGCCGGGGCGCTCGGCGAGGCGACGCCGCGGCGCCGGGCCTTTGCCGGGACGCTGGCGCAACCGCTCCGCTACGGCGAGAACCCGCATCAGGCGGCGGCCTTCTACCGCGACGGCTCGGGGCGGCCCGGGGTGGCGACGGCGCAGCAACTGCAGGGCAAGGCGCTGTCCTACAACAACATCAACGACACCGACGCCGCCTTCGAGCTGGTGGCGGAATTCGCCGCGGCGGACGGCCCGGCGGTCGCGATCATCAAGCACGCGAACCCCTGCGGGGTGGCGCGGGGGCCGTCGCTGGTCGAAGCCTACCGCGCCGCCTACGACTGCGACCGGACCTCGGCCTTCGGCGGGATCGTCGCGCTGAACGGCCCCCTCGACGAGGAGACCGCGGCGGCGATCGCCGAGATCTTCACCGAGGTGGTGATCGCGCCCGAGGCGACGGAGGGCGCGGCGCGGGTCTTCGCCGCGAAGAAGAACCTGCGGCTGCTGGTCACCGGCGGTCTGCCCGATCCGGCGGCGCCGGCGCTGGCGTGGCGGCAGGTGGCGGGCGGCTTTCTCGTGCAGGGGCGCGACAACGGGCGCCTCGCGGCGGAGGACCTCCGCGTGGTGACGCGGCGCGCGCCGACCGCCGCCGAGGTCGCCGACCTGCGCTTCGCCTGGACGGTGGCCAAGCACGTCAAGTCGAACGCCATCGTCTACGTGAAGGACGGCGCCACCGTCGGCGTCGGGGCGGGACAGATGAGCCGGGTCGACTCGACCCGCATCGCCGCGCGCAAGGCCCGCGACATGGCGGAGGCGCTCGGTCTGCCGACCCCGCCGACGGTGGGCGCGGTGGTGGCGTCCGACGCCTTCTTCCCCTTCGCCGACGGGCTGCTCGCCGCGGCCGAGGCGGGGGCGACCGCGGTGATCCAGCCCGGCGGCTCGGTGCGCGACGAGGAAGTCATCGCCGCCGCGGATGAGGCGGGAATTGCGATGCTCTTCACCGGAATGCGCCACTTTCGCCATTGAGGGACGGCGCCGGTTGCACGCGCCTGCCGGCGGTCGGGGTCGGAGACAGTCCTGCAAAAGGCGCGCGGCGGGCTATGACGACGCCGGGAGTTGCACGCGTGCGACAAAGGTCAGTCGATTGATATCGCTGGATTATTCTCGGCGAATTAACCGGCTGTTCATGTCCGTGACCGGCCGCTCACGGTAGAGCACGGCGCGGGTGCGGCTTTGCAGAGACGCCTCAGACGAGGATGCCCCACCAGCGCAGGGTCAGGCGGTAGTGGACGGCGATGGCCTCGATCGCGGCGTCGGCGTCGCGGCGCTCGAGGGCGTCGATGATGGCGAGGTGCTCGCGCATCGCCGGGACGATGCGGTCGGCGAGAAAGGGGCGGGTGTTCTGGATCACCGCGATCCGGTCGCGGTTCACCCGGTAGGCCTCGGCGGCGAAGTCGTTGGCAAGGCCGGCGGCGAGGGCGTCGTGGAGCGAGAGGTCGGTCAGGACCGCCCGCGCCGGCATGTCCGGGGTCATCGCGCGCTCGGCGTCCGCGATCAGCGCCTCGTGGCTGGCGCGGAGGGCGGCGAGCGGCAGCTCGCCGCCCGCGGTGACGAGGCGGCGGGCGCCTTCCTGGTCGAGGATGGCGCGCAGGTCCATGCAGTCGCGGGTCAGGGCGGGCGAGGCCTCCATCACCCGCACGCCGCGCTGTGGCAGCACCTCGACGAGGCCGTTGACGCCGGCCCGCTTCACCGCCTCGCGCGTCGCTGCGATCGGCAGCTCGAGGAGGTCGACGAGGCCGGGCATCGACACGAACTGGCCGGAGGCAAGCCGGCCGTCGCGCAGCACGCCGACCAGCCGGTCATAAGCCTGTTCGGCCATCAGCGCGCCGACGGTGGCAATTCCGGTCAATCGAACCTCCCAGCTATCTATCAAACCGATCCTGAAAATGTTTCGCATTAATTCAGGTTGTCGGCAGCGTCGAATTCCATCTAACATTCCAGATAGAATTCCACAATGCCCGATACAAGGGATGTGGCGGGGACAGAACGTCCACGGCGGCTACCACGGTGACGATCGGAAACAGGAGGCGCGCTTGGCTCACACATCAACTTTCGGATCACCATCTGCCGGGGAGGTCCACATGCTCGGCGGCGTTGCGGCCGATCCCAACCTCTACAACGAAGATCTCGCCCCGGTGCCCATGGAGAAGCGCACCTGGACGGGCTACTCGATCTTCGCCATGTGGATGTCGGACGTCCACTCGGTCGGCGGCTACACCTTTGCCGCCTCGCTGTTCCTGTTCGGCCTGACCGGCTGGCAGGTGCTGCTCTCGATGACGATCGGCATCCTGATCGTCTATTTCCTGATGAACCTGATCGGCCGCCCGTCGCTCCGCGAGGGCATACCCTACCCGGTCATGGCCCGCGTCTCGCTCGGGGTGATGGGTGCCAACCTCGCGGCGCTCATCCGCGGCGTGGTCGGCGTCGTCTGGTACGGCGTCCAGACCTACTTCGCCTCAAAGGCCGTGGCGACGATCATCCTGCTCTTCGCCCCGTCCGCCGTCGCCCTCACCAACAGCGGCTTCGCCGGGCTCGATACCCTCGGCTGGATCAGCTTCCTCCTGATGTGGCTGGGCCAGCTGCTGATCTTCCAGCGCGGCATGGAGGCGATCCGCAAGTTCATCGACTTCTGCGGCCCGGCCGTCTACCTCGTCATGTTCGCGCTGATGGGCTGGATCCTCTACCACGCCGGCTTCGACTCGCTGAACCTGACGCTGGGCGACGTGCAGCTCACCGGCGGCCAGACCGTCGGGCACATGATCAACGCCATGCTGCTGGTCGTCGCCTACTTCGCGGCCCTGCTGCTGAACTTCGGTGACTTCGCCCGCTTCGGCAAGTCGGAGAGGCAGATGAAGGTCGGCAACTTCCTCGGCCTGCCGGTCAACTTCCTGCTCTTCGCCATCATCGTCGTCGTCGTGACGGCGGGTTCGGTGAAGGTCTTCGGCGAGATGCTGATGGACCCGGTCGAGATCGTCTCGCGCATCGACAACAAGGTCGCGGTCTTCATCGGCTCGGTGACCTTCATCATCGCGACCATGGGCATCAACATCGTCGCCAACTTCGTCTCGCCGGCCTACGACTTCGCCAACCTCTTTCCCAAGCACATCGACTTCAAGCGCGGCGGCCTGATCACCTCGATCCTCGCCATCCTCGTCTGCCCGTGGATCTTCGTCGACAGCCCGCACGCGATCACGATCTTCGTGTCGGTCTTCGGTGCCATCCTCGCGCCGCTCTACGGGGTGATGGTCGCCGACTACTACCTGGTGAAGCGCGAGAAGATCGCGACCCCCGAGCTCTACACCATGGCCGCCTCGGGCCGGTACCACTACGACGGCGGCTGGAACCACGTCGGCCTCAAGGCCCTCGCCGTCTCCGGCTTCATCGCCATCGGCTGGGAACTCTGCACGCAGCTCTTCCACGTCCTGCCCGAGAACAACCTCGGCTGGGTCATCGGAGCGGTGTCCGGCGCCGTCGCCTACACCACGATGATGAAGCGGGCCAACCGCACCTGAGGCAGCCTGAGGGCGGCGCCCCGGTGCCGCCCGCCGCGACCAGGCCGAGACCGAACGGTCGGCAAAGAGAAAGCGTCATCCCCCCTTCAACGTTCGCGAAAGGATCACTCCCCCGATGCCCCCCTTCATGAAATCGCTCTTCGGCCAGGTGATGGTCGCCCTCGTCCTCGGCATCGTCGTCGGCGTCGTTCTGGCCGGACTTCGCGGCCCAGATGAAGCCGCTCGGCGACGGCTTCATCAAGCTCATCAAGATGGTGATCGCGCCGCTGGTCTTCGGCGTCGTCGTCCACGGCATCGCCTCGGCGGGCGACCTCAAGAAGGTCGGCCGGGTCGGGGTCAAGTCGATCGTCTACTTCGAGGTCGTGACGACGATCGCCCTCGATCCTCGGCGTCGTCGTCGCCTACGCCTTCGGGCCGGGCCACGGCATGAACGTCAACACCGCCAGCCTCGATGCCAGCGCACTCGGTACCTACACCGACCGCATGAAGGACATCCACGGTCCGGTCGACTTCCTGATGAACATCATTCCCTCGACCTTCGTCGGCGCCTTCGCCAATGGCGACATCCTCCAGGTGCTGGTCCTCGCCGTGCTCTTCGGCTCGGCGCTGTCGCTGGTCGGCGAGCGGGCGCAGCCGGTCACGCACCTGATCGAGCTGACCACCGAGGTGCTGTTCAGGATCATCGGCTTCATCGTCCGCCTGGCCCCGCTCGGCGTCTTCGGTGCCATCGCCTACACCGTCGGCAAGTACGGCGTCAGCTCGCTGCAGCAGCTCGGGATGCTCGTCGTCCTCTACTACCTGACGGTCGCCTTCTTCGTGATCGTCGTCCTCGGGACGATCCTGCGGCTGGCCGGCTTCTCGATCTTCAAGTTCCTGCGCTACCTGCGCGAGGAGCTGATGATCGTGCTCGGCACCGCCTCGTCGGACAGCGTGCTGCCGCAGATCATGCGCAAGCTCGAGCACATGGGGATCAAGGACTCGACCGTCGGCCTCGTGGTCCCGACGGGCTATTCCTTCAACCTCGACGCCTTCTCGATCTACCTGACCCTGGCGACGGTGTTCATCGCGCAGGCGACCAACACGCCGCTCGCCTTCGGCGACCTGATCCTGATCCTCGGCGTCGCGCTGCTGACCTCGAAGGGGGCGCATGGCATCCCGGGGTCGGCGATCGTCGTGCTGGCGGCGACCTTGTCGGCAGTGCCGGTGATCCCGGCGATCGGGCTGGTGCTGGTGCTGTCGGTCGACTGGTTCATGGGCATGGCCCGCGCGCTCGGCAACCTGATCGGCAACTGCGTCGCCACCGTGGTCATCGCCGCCTGGGAGGGCGACATCGACCGGGCGCGGGCCCACGCGGTGCTCGACGGACGGGGCGAGGATCCGAGCGAGGCATGCGCTGTTCGAGCCGGAGCCCGAGCGGGCCTGACCCGGCGGACGTGACCTGTGCGGCGGCGCCTGTCTCAGGCGCCGCCGAGCCTGATTCCGGCCTGCAGCCAGCCGCCGTCCGCGGGGAGGATCGCGCCCGAGACGTAGGCGGCGGCGTCGGAGGCGAGGTAGAGGCAGGCGCGGGCGACGTCGTCGGGGGTGCCGAGGCGGCGGAGCGGAACGCCGCGGGCGATGGCGGCGCGGGCGGCCTCGGAGGGCGCGAGGCGGGCCATGCCCTCGGTGCCGTCGATCGGGCCGGGGATCACGCCGTTGACGCGGAGGCCCTCGGGGCCCCACTCGATCGCGAGGCAGCGGGTGATCATGTCGACGCCGGCCTTGGCGGCGCAGACGTGGGACTGGAAGGCCATCGCCTGGGCGGCCTGCGGCGCGGAGATGTTGATCAGGCTGCCGCCGGGCCGGCGCATGTGCGGATAGGCGGCCTTCATCACGTGGAAGGTGCCGATCAGGTCGATGTCGATCACCGCCTTGAAGCCGTTGGGCGAGAGGTCCTTGGCCAGCGCCGGGAAGTTGCCGGCGGCCCCGGAGACGAGGGTGTCGATCGGGCCGGCCGCGGCCGCGAAGGCGTCGAGGGCGGCGGCGACGGCAGCGTGGTCGCGGACGTCGAAGGTATAGCCGAGGGCGTCCGGCCCGAGCAGGGCGGTGGCGGCGGCGACCTTCTCGGGGCTGCGGCTGCCGACGCCGAGGCGGGCGCCGGCCGCGGCGAAGGCTTGGGCGATCCCGAGGTTGATGCCGCTTGTCCCCCCGGCGACGAAGACGGCGTGGCCGGTGAAGTCGAAGGTCGCGGTCATGGTCCCCCCTTGTTTTGTGGCGTTCCCCCGGTTCCAGCCGTTCGGGCGGCGCTATCCGCGGATGGCGCGGAGCATGAGCTCGACGTTGCGCGGGTCCGCGTCGGGGGTGATGCCGTGGCCGAGGTTGAAGACGTGGCCGCCACCGGCGAAGGCCTCGACGGTGCGCCGGGCGGCGTCGGCGAGGGCCGGGCCGCCGGTGACGAGGAGCAGGGGGTCGAGGTTCCCCTGCACGCAGCGGCCGGGCTGGAGCGTGGCAGCGGCCCAGGCGGGGTCGACGCCGGTGTCGAGGGCGACCGCGGAGACGCCGGTCGCGGCGGCGTAGGCCGAATAGCCGGCGCCCGCACCTCGGGGAAAGCCGATGATCGGCAGGCCGGGGTGCTCGGCGCGAAGCGCGGCGACGATGCGGCGGGCGGGCTCGATCGCGTAGCGGGCAAAGAGCGGCCCGGGGATCGCGCCGGCCCACGAAGTCGAAGAGCTTGACGATGCCGGCGCCCGCGGCGACCTGCGCGAGAAGGTAGGCGATCGTCGCCTCGGTGATGCGGTCGATCAGCGCGTCGAAGGTCGCGGGGTCGCGGTAGGCGAGGCCGCGGGCCGGGGCCTGGTCGGGGGTGCCGCGGCCGGCGACCATGTAGGTGGCGACCGTCCACGGCGCCCCGGCGAAGCCGATCAGCGGCACCTCGGCCGGCAGGGCGGCCCGGACGAGGCGGACGGTTTCGTAGACAGGGGCCAGGGTCTCGTCGATGGCGTCGAGCGGCTTCAGGGCGGCGAGGTCGGCGGCGGTCTCGATGCGCGACAGGCGCGGACCCTCGCCCTCGACGAAGGTAAGGTCGGCGCCGAGCGCCTGCGGCACCAGCAGAATGTCGGCGAAGAGGATCGCCGCGTCGAAGCCGAAGCGGCGAATCGGCTGGAGGGTAACCTCGGCGGCGAGCTCGGGGGTATAGCAGAGCTCGAGGAAGCTTCCGGCCTTCGCGCGGGTCGCGCGGTACTCGGGCAGGTAGCGACCAGCCTGGCGCATCAGCCAGACCGGCGGCACCGGCTGGGCCTCGCCGGCGAGCGCCCGCATCATCCGTCCGTCGCCGGTCATTCCGCCCCCTCGCCTTCCAACTCGAGCGACCTTATAGATCGACTCCCGAAAGGAAAGCCCGCTCCGCCATGGCCCTGCTCCCGTCCGACCTGCCCTCGCCCGACCGTCCGCTGCGCATCGGCACCCGCGGCAGTCCGCTGGCGCTGGCGCAGGCGCATGAGACCCGCGACCGGCTGATGGCGGCGCACGGGCTCCCGGAGGCGGCTTTCGCGGTTGTGGTGATCCGCACCACCGGCGACCGGGTGCAGGACCGCCCGCTGTCGGAGCTGGGCGGCAAGGGGCTGTTCACCCGCGAGATCGAGGCGGAGCTGCTCGGCGGCACCATCGACATCGCCGTCCACTCGATGAAGGACATGCCGACGCTGCAGCCCGGCGGCCTCTCCGTCGGTTGCCTGCTGCCACGGGAGGACGTGCGCGACGCCTTCGTCTGCACGGGCGAGGGCGGGATCGCGGCCCTGCCGGCGGGGGCGGTGGTCGGGACGTCGAGCCTGCGCCGGCGGGCGCAGCTGCTCCACCGGCGGCCGGATCTGGTGGTGGTCGAGTTCCGCGGCAGCGTCGAGACGCGGCTGCGCAAGCTGCGCGAGGGGGTGGCGGCGGCGACCTTCCTCGCCATGGCCGGGCTGCGCCGGCTCGGGATCGAGGCGCCGGCGACGCCGGTGTCGGTCGAGGAGATGCTGCCGGCGGTCGCGCAGGGCGCGATCGGCATCGAGCTGCGCCTCGACGACGAGCGGGCCGCGGCGCTGCTCGCGCCGATCCACAACCGCGAGACCGGAGAGCGGCTGGCGGCGGAGCGTGCCTTCCTCGCCGGGCTCGACGGTTCGTGCCAGACCCCGATCGCCGGGCTCGCCGAGGTCGCGGACGGGCGGCTGCGGTTCCGCGGCGAGATCATCCGGCCGGACGGCTCGGAGCTGATCGCCTGCGAATTCGAGGGCACGGTCGCCGACGGCCCGGCGCTCGGGGAGGCCGCGGCGGCCGAGCTGCGCGGCAAGGCGGGGCCGGGGTTCTTCGGCTGAGGCGTCAGGCGTCGGCGGTGGTGTCGATCACCTCGAAGTCGTGCGTGATCGCGGCGGTCTTCGCCAGCATCGCCGAGGCGGAGCAGTACTTGTCCATCGACAGGTCGATGGCGCGGGCGACCTTGTCCCGGTTCACGCCGCGGCCGGTGACGGTGAAGTGCAGGTGGACCCGCGTGAAGACCCGGGGCTCGGTCTCGGCGCGCTCGGACTCGAGGGTGACGGCGACGTCGTCGACGGGCTCGCGGCCCTTGGCGAGGATGTTGACCACGTCCCACGCGGAGCAGCCTCCGGTGCCGATCAGGACGAGTTCCATCGGGCTCGGTCCGGGCTTGAGGCCGTCGCCGTGGGCGGTGCCGAAGGTCACCCTGTGCCCGCTCTCGGTCTCGCCGACGAAGGTCCGGCCCTCGACCCAATCCACCCTGGCCTTCATCGCGCCTCTCCCCTGCTTGCGGCGGGGCCACGCTTAGCGCCACGCGGGTCGGAAGGCTAGTTGCGGAGCACCATGCAGTCGCCGCCGGCGGAACGCAGGCGCGCGCAGAAGGCGTTGGCCTCGGCGCGGGTATCGCGGCCGACCTGGGCAAAGACCATGCGCGTGCGCAGCCCCGGGCTCCGGCCGCGACTGTAGGCGACGTTCTCGCCGGAGAGCACCGTGGCGAAGCGGTTCTGCAGGCGGGCGACCTGGCGCTCGGCGCCGTCGCTCTCGCGGTTGGAGGCGAGCACGACCCCCCACGGCGACAGCTTCGGCGTGTTGCGGAACTCGCGGAGGTCGCGCTTCTCGGCCTTGGCGACGCAGGCCGCCTGAAAGGCGCCGTTGTCGGCGTCAGGGCCGGTGGTGTCCCTGGCGAGAGCGAGGTCGAGCTTCTCTGGCGGCGAATCGCGCCACGATTCGACCGTGTAGCCGGTGATCGCCGCCACGTAGGCGCGGGTTTCGGCGGGCAGCCCGGACTTGGCCGCGAGGAAGCGCTCGAGGCCCGCCTCCCCCGCGTTGTAGGCGGCGGCGGCGAGGCCGAGGTTGCCGTAGGCGCGGGTGAGGTCGGAGAGGTAGGCGGCGGAGGCATAGAGCGCCTCGGCCGGATTGAAGGCGTCGGTCAGGCCGCGCATCTTGGCGGTGCCGGGCATGAACTGGGCGATGCCCTGCGCCCCGGCCGGGCTGACCGCGGCGGCGTCGAACAGGCTCTCCTTCCACAGGAGCCGGGCGAAGAAGTTCTCGTCGAGGGCGTTGGCGCGGGCCGCGGCCTCGATCAGCCGACAGACGTCGGCCACATAGGTCGCAAGCGCGACGCAGGCGGTGCCGTCGGCGGTGCAGCGCGCGTCGGAAGGCCGGGCCAGCGGCCGGAACGGCTCGGGCAGCGGCACCGCGAAGGCCAGTTCGGACACGCGCGGATCGTCGAAGGCTGCGGCAGGGCGCGCCGTCGGCAGGGCCGCGACCAGGAGGGCGGCGAAGAGGAGGAGGGCGCGTGGCAGCATCGCGGGCACCCTAACGCGAAGTGGCCGCCCGCTCCAGCGGACGGCCACGCGATCTTCACGGATACTTAACCGTGGCGGGCTCGCGCCCGACCAGGCCTTACTCGATGGCGTCGGTCGGCTTGGCGTTGAGCTGGCCCCAGTTGTGCTCGCCGATGCGGTTGTAGAGATCGATCTGGGTCTCGAGGAAGTCGATGTGACCCTCCTCGTCGCCCATCAGCTCCTCGAAGAGGTTCTTCGACACGTAGTCGCCGACCTTCTCGCAGTAGTCGCGGGCTTCCTTGTAGAGGTTGCGCGCGTCGTATTCGCCGGCGAGGTCGCAGTCGAGGGTCTCGCGCGGGTTCTCGCCGATACGGAGCGGGTCGAGAGTCTGAAGGTTGGGATGACCCTCGAGGAAGATGATGCGGTCCATCAACTTGTCGGCGTGGTGCATCTCTTCGACGCTTTCCTTGCGCGACTTCTCGGCGAGGCGGCCATAGCCCCAGTCGTCCTGAAGGCGATAGTGCAGCCAGTACTGGCTGATCGCGGTCAGCTCGCTGCGCAGCGCCTTGTTGAGGTACTCGATAACCCCTGCATCGCCCTTCATCGTTTCGCCTTCCTTCGTGTGGTGCGGCGTCCTGTCCGCTGGCCAGCCGAAATTAGGCGACCCCTTCCCGGGCCGCAATATGGAATCGTTCTAAAACGTACCGCCCGTCAGACTTCGGCTGTCAGACTTCTTCGATCGTGGCCCTCCGCGGCCCCGGCCTCAGGTTGCGGAGTTCGACCGGGACGGCGAGATTGTCGTCGGCGCGCATCTTCTCGACGAAGAGCCGGATGCAGGCGCCGCAGTCGGGCGTCTTGCCGAGCGCGCGGTAGATCTTGCCGGGCGTGATGAGCGTGTAGGGGTCTGCCTGCCGCATCCACGCGATCGCCTGGTGAATGTCGGTATCGGAGACGCGTGCGCAGGAACAGACGATCATTTCGTCAGGCTCCTTCCGGGGCAGGCAGCGCAGCAGTGGAACCGATTCGGGCGCATCGTGACTCGCAGGGCGGCTTTCCACCTTAATACCTGACCGATGTTGTCAGGTAATGCAAGCCGCCGCGTTAAAGATGTGATCGGGCCGTCCCGCCCGCCTGCGCGGGTCAGGCCCCCGCCGGCGTCAGGCCACCGCCCGCGACAGCGCGCAGTGCGACCAGAGGGCGGAGAGCGCGAGCATCAGGTGGTCGAGGTCCGCGTCGGTGTGCTGCGGCCCGGGGGTGAAGCGCAGGCGCTCGGTGCCCTTCGGGACGGTCGGATAGTTGATCGGCTGGACGTAGACCCCGTAGTCGTCGAGCAGGATGTCGGAGATCATCTTGCACTTGACCGGGTCCTTCACCATCACCGGGACGATGTGGCTCGGGTTCGGCAGATGCGGGATGCCGAGGCCGTCGAGGCGGGCACGAAGCTTCCGCACCATCTCGCGCTGGCGCAGGCGCTCGACGCTCGAACTCCTTGAGGTGGCTGACGCTGGCGCGCGCACCGGCGGCGATGGCCGGCGGCAGGGCGGTGGTGAAGATGAAGCCCGAGGCGAAACTGCGCACGAAGTCGACCAGCGCCGCCGAGCCGGCGATGTAGCCGCCGACGACGCCGTAGGCCTTGCCGAGCGTGCCCTCGATCAGGGTGATGCGGTCCATCAGACCGCGCTCCTCGGCGACGCCGCCGCCGCGCGGGCCATAGAGGCCGACGGCGTGGACCTCGTCGAGATAGGTCATCGCGCCGTGCTTCTCGGCGACCGCGACGATCTCGGCGATGGGGGCGATGTCGCCGTCCATCGAATAGACGCTCTCGAAGGCGACGATCTTCGGCCGGCCGGGCGCGATCCCGGCAAGCTGGCGGTCGAGGTCGCGCGGGTCGTTGTGCTTCCAGATGCGCTTCTCGGCACCGGAATGGCGGATGCCCTCGATCATCGAGGCGTGGTTCGACGCGTCGGAGAGGATCACCGCCCCGGGCAGGCGCGCGCCGAGGGTGCCGAGCGAGGCCCAGTTCGAGACATAGCCCGAGGTGAACAGCAGCGCCGCTTCCTTGCGGTGGAGGTCGGCGAGTTCGGCCTCCAGCAGGATGTGCTCGTGGGTGTTGCCGGAAATGTTGCGGGTGCCGCCCGCGCCGGCGCCGCAGGCATCGACGGCCGCATGCATCGCCGCGGTCACCTTCGGATGCTGGCCCATGCCGAGGTAGTCGTTGGAGCACCAGACGGTGACGTCCTGGCTCTCGCCATCGACGAATCGCTCGGCCCGGGGAAACGCACCGCTCTTGCGCGCAAGCTCGGCAAACACGCGATAGTTGCCCTCCTGGCGCAGCGTATCGAGCTGCTGGCGAAACAGGGCGTCGTAGTCCATCAGACGTTTCCCTCGCGGTCCCGTCCGTGCACGGCCCGTTCTTGGGCGCACCCGGCGGATTGGGGGCAGGCCGAACCCGCCAGTTCAATGTTCGGGTGCCGCCTCCCGGCGGCCCGGCGAGTACAAGCCGTTCCGCCAAGGACACCCGGAAGTCAACACAACCTTCGTCTAACGAGCCCACCCGAGGGCCGCACGCTCCTCAACTTCCTGCCGTTATCGCACGGCCCGGGTCGTCCGGGCAAGTCCGGTGGCGGGGAAGCACCTTCGCCTGGCGCCACACGATCCGGCCAGCCGCTCAGGAACTTGCCCCCGGTCGAGGCGTTTTGCTGTTTGTGACCCGGCGACGTCGCCGGGTCGCTGCGCGGCCAATAGAGCTTGCGCCTTTGCCGGGCTTGCCCGAAAAGAGCGCGGATCCACGGGAGGCTTCTGGTTGAATATGCGCGACACGATACCTGCCTGGGTTGATGGCCGTCTCGCTCCTGTCGACAAGCTTGAGGTCCATCGTCTCGGCCTGCGCCACCCGGCGGTCTCGGTCTTCCTGCTGGATGGCGACAGGACGCTTATCCAGCGGCGGGCGCTCGGAAAATACCACACGCCCGGTCTCTGGGCCAACGCCTGCTGCACCCATCCGGCATGGAGCGAGGAGCCGGCGGCCTGCGCCCTTCGCCGGCTGCGCGAGGAGCTCGGGGTCCGTGGCCACGACCTGCGCTGGCGCGACCGGATCGAGTACCGCGCCGAGGTCGGCGAGGGGATGATCGAGCACGAGTGCGTCGAGCTTTTCACCGCCGGTGCCGACGAGCGGGCGCCGCTTTCTCCCGATCCCGCCGAAGTGATGGAGGTGCGCTGGCTCTCCCTCGACGCCCTGCGACGCGAGGTCGCGGACAATCCCGCGGCCTTCACGCCGTGGCTCCGCATCTATCTCGCCGACCACGGCAACCGAATCTTCGGCGGCCGGGTCTCCGGGCGCGCCGTTCCTGCGGCCGGCGAGGTCCAATGCCAGAACGCGACCTCGGCCGCCTGATCGCGGCGCTATCGCCGCGGCTCGACCCGGCGGCTTGGGTGTTCATCACCCTGCCCAAGGTGCCGGCCGACGTTCACGCGCTGATGACCTTCCGCGAGGATGAGGGGATGACGATGATCGTCCATCCCGACGAGGCCCGGCGCCTCGGCTTGCCCGGCGGCCCGGTCTTCCAGCGCATCACCCTCGGCGTGAACTCGAGCCTCGAGGCGGTGGGCCTGACCGCCGCCGTCGCCTCGACCCTGACCGCGATCGGGATCAGCGCCAACGTCGTGGCCGCCTTCCACCACGACCACGTCTTCGTGCCGGCCGAGCGGGCGCAGGACGCCCTTGCCTGCCTGACACGGTTGAAGGCCGTCTGAGCGACCCCTGCCGACCCGCCCACACCCCGTGCTTTCGCCCGTTAACCTCCATGAACGGAAAGTTAGCGCGCAGACAAGTATGCTGAAATATCAGAGGTTTGACTGCTTGCGCACGCGTGCGCAGCCGTGCGTCCGGCGGGCCAGCCCCCCGCCCGCTCTATCCCTCCGCATCCTCCAGCACCCCGCGGCGGCGGGCCGCGGCGAGGGCCGCCTCCACCGACTGCGCGTAGCGGACGAGCGGCGGCCGGGCGCCGTGGGCGAGAAGATCGCGACGGAGCGCCGGGGCGGCCCCGGTGACGACCAGCTCGACTCCCTGCCGCCGGGCCTTGTGGGCGAGGGTCTCGACCATGTTCGCCGCGGAGGAGTCGACGAGGGTGACGGCCGAGAGGTCGATGACCAGCAGTCGATGCGCGTCCCCGATCCGGTCGAGCGCTGCGCCGACCGCCGAGACCGCACCGAAGAACATCGCGCCGCTGACCCGGAAGACCACGACCCGCGGATCGGCGCCCTCCTCGCGGTAGGGCGTGCGCGGCCCGGCCTCGACCGTCACCGCCTGCGCCATCCGGTGGATGAAGAGCACCGCGCCGAGGGCAAAGCCGACGACGATCGCCTCGGTGAGATCGCGGAAAAGCGTGAGCCCGAGGGTGACGAGCAGCACCGTCGCATCGCCCCGCGAGGCGCGGAGCAGCGTGGCGATGGCGGGCTTCTCGACCATGTCCCAGGCGACCAGCGCCAGCACCGCCGCGAGGGCGGCGAGCGGGATGTAGGCCGCGAGCCCCGCCGCGAAAAGCACGAAGAGCAGCAGGAACAGCGCGTGCACCATGCCGGAGACCGGCCCGTGCGCGCCGGCGCGGACGTTGGTCGCGGTGCGCGCGATCGTACCGGTGACGCAGAAGCCGCCGAAGAGACCGGAGGCGATGTTCGCGGCGCCCTGCGCGACCAGTTCGACGTTCGAGCGGTGGCGGCGCCCGGTCATACCGTCGGCGACGACAGCCGAAAGCAGCGACTCGATCGAGCCGAGGAGCGCGAAGGCGAAGGCGTTCGGCAGGACCGCGCGGACTTCCGGCCAGCCGACGTCGGGCAGGGACGGGGCCGGAAAGCCCGAGGGGATGCCGCCGAACGCGGTCCCGATGGTCGCGACGTCGAGGCCGAGCCCCCAGGCGACGAGCGAGCCCCCGGCGACGACGACCAGCATCCGCGGCCAATGCGGGCGCCAGCGCTTGAGCGCGACGAGGGCGAGGATCGAGGCGGCGGACAGCGCCACGGTCTCCGGCGTCATCGTCGGCAGGGCTGCCCAGACGGCAGGGAGCTTCTTGAGCAGCGGCCCGGGCTCGGGGCCGTCGAGGGTGAGGCCGAGAAGCGGGACGAGCTGGCTCGCGAAGATGATCGCGGCGATGCCGGCGGTGAAGCCGACGGTCACCGGATAGGGGATGAACTTCACGAAGGTGCCGAGGCGGAGGAGGCCGGCGAGCGCGAGCAGGAAGCCCGACAGGATGGTGGCGAGGATCAGCCCGTCGATCCCGTGGGCCTGGACGGTCGCCGCGACGAGGACGATGAAGGCCCCGGCCGGCCCGCCGATCTGGAACCGGCTGCCACCGAAGGCCGAGACGCAGAAGCCGCCGACGATCGCGGTGTAGAGCCCGCGCTCGGGCGGGACACCGGAAGCGATGGCGATCGCCATCGACAGCGGCAGCGCGACGATGGCCACGGTCAGCCCGGCCAGCAGATCGGCGCGGAACTGGCGCGGACCGTAGCCCTCGCCGAGCGTGGTCACGAGTTTCGGCAGGAACGCGGCCTGCGTTCCGGCGTTCTGTCCGGTCATGGTCTGGCATTCGTCCTGAAATATGCGTCCATCGTGCACCGGCGCGGGGCGACCACGCAACAGGGCACTGCCGGAGGTTTGCCGGCGTGCGCTGGCCACGCTACGCTTTGTCACAGGGACGGCCCGACCGGCCGGCGCGGGAGGACTGCAATGAAGCTCTGGACGATGATCGGCGCCCTCGCCGCCATGGCGCTCGCCGGCGCAGCCGCCGCCCAGGACGCCGCGACCACACCCGCACCGGACGCGGCGCCGACCCCGCCGACGCTGGTCCTGCCGCTCGAGACCGGCGCGATCACCGGCGTCTACTTTCCCGTCGGCGTGGCGCTCTGCCGGGTCGTCAACCAGCACCGGCGTGAGACCAATATGCGCTGTTCCGCGATCCTGTCGGACGGCTCGCTCGCCAACATCGCTGCCCTGCGCGACGACAGCGCCGCCCTCGCGATCGTGCAGTCCGACACCCAGGCCGAGGCGCTCGACGGGACCGGCCCCTTCGCCAGCGCCGGTCCCTTCACCGGGCTTGCCGCGGTGATGGGCCTCTACCCCGAGCCGCTGACCCTCGTCGCCCGCGCCGACGCCGGCATCGCCGGCGTCGAGGATCTGGCCGGCAAGCGCGTCTGGCTCGGCCCCGAGGACTCGGGCACCCGGTCGCTCGACGCCCGCCTGATCGCCGCCCTCGGCTGGACCGACGCGAGCCTGCTGCCGGCGCCGGACATCCGCGCCGACGACCTGCCGCGCGCCCTCTGCGCCGGCGAGATCGACGCCTTCTTCTACGTCGTCGGCCACCCGGCGTCCGTGATCCAGGAGGCGACGACCGGCTGCGACACCCGTCTGGTGCCGATCGCCGGCGGCGCGGTCGATACGCTGGTCGCCGCCGACCCGGCGCTGGTGACGGCGACGATCCCCGGCGGGCTCTACCGCGGGACCAGCGCCGACGTCGCGACCTTCGGCGTGAGCGCGACGCTGGTCACGCTCGAGAGCGAGCCCGAGGACGCGATCTACACCGTCGTCCGGTCGATCTTCGCCGACATCGACATGCTGCGCGGGCTCGATCCGGTGCTCGCCGAACTCGATCCCGAAGCGATGGTGCACGAGGGCCTGACCGCCCCCCTCCACCCCGGCGCGGCGCGCTACTACCGCGAGCGCGGCTGGATCAAGTAGCCGGCCAGTCCGTCTGACCGGCGCGGCCCTGGCTGAGACCGGTATCGACGACGATGAGACGGTGAGGTCGGGTGCAGCGCGCCGCGGGCGGAGCGGTGCCGGCAGCGGGCGGAGGCCGCGGCGCCATTGACGCGGCGGCGGCGCTCTGCGACCCATGCCGCTGACGGGAAACGGCGGGCGTCACGACCGGCCGTCGACGGGGAGAACGCAATGTATCTCGGCATCGATATCGGCACGTCGTCGGTGAAGACCGTCCTTTTCGACCGCGACCAGCGGCTGATCGGACAGGCGAGCGAGCCGCTGACCGTCCAGCGCCCCCATCCCGGCTGGTCCGAACAGGACCCTGCCGCCTGGTGGACCGCGGTCGAGCGGACGATCGACGCGCTGGCGGCCAGCCACTCCCTCGCCGGGCTCCGCGGCATCGGGCTCTCCGGCCAGATGCACGGCGCGGTCTGCCTCGACGCCGACGAGGCGGTCCTCCGGCCGGCGATCCTGTGGAACGACGGCCGCAGCCAGGCCGAGTGCGCCGAGATCGAGGCGGCCTTCCCGCGCGCCCGCGCCGTGGCGGGCAACATCGCGATGCCGGGCTTCACCGCGCCGAAGATCGCCTGGCTGCGCAAGCACGAGCCGGAGACCTTCGACAGGATCTCCATGGTGCTCCTGCCCAAGGACTACGTCCGCTTCCGGCTGACCGGCCACCATGTCTCGGAGATGTCGGACGCGGCCGGGACGCTGTGGCTCGACGTCGCCAACCGCGACTGGTCCGACGACCTGCTCGAGGCGACCGGCCTCACCCGGGCGCAGATGCCGCGCCTCGTCGAGGGCAGCGCGCCGTCGGGCGACCTGCTGCCGGCGCTGGCCGGAGCGCTGGGGCGTGAAGGGCCCCGTCGTGGTCGCGGGAGGGGCCGGCGACAATGCCGCCGCCGCCTGCGGGGTCGGGGTGGTGCGACCGGGGACGGCCTTCGTCTCGATCGGCACCTCGGGGGTGCTCTTCGTCTCGAACGCGCGCTTCTCGCCCAATACCGAAGGGGCGGTCCACGCCTTCTGCCATGCCATCCCCGATACCTGGCACCAGATGGGGGTGATCCTCTCGGCCTCGGACAGCCTCGAATGGCTCTCCCGCATAGCCGGCCGCAAGCCCGCCGACCTCGCCGCGGCCGTGACGGTCGAGGGGCCGTCGGACGTGACCTTCCTGCCCTACCTGTCGGGCGAGCGGACGCCGCACAACGACGCCGCCGCGCGCGGCGCCTTCGTCGGCCTCGCCCAGACCGACGACCTCGCCGACCTGACCCAGGCGGTGCTCGAGGGCGTCGCCTATGCCTTTGCCGACTGCCAGCGGGTGCTGCGCGACGCGGGCACCGACTTTGCCTCGGCGCTCGCCGTCGGGGGCGGCGCGCGGTCGGAGACCTGGCTCCGCATCATCGCCAGCGTCCTCGACCGGCCGCTGGAGATCGCCGCCGACAGCGACGTCGGCGCGGCCCTCGGTGCCGCCCGCCTCGCGATCTGCGCGGCGGAGGGCGCCGACCCGGCCGAGGTGTGCGCGGCGCCCGAGATCCTGCGCACCGTCGAGCCCGATCCGGCGCTGGTGCCGCGTTATGCCGAAGGCTACGCGCGCTACCGGGCGCTCTATCCGGCGTTGAAGGCGGTCAGGGCCGACGCTTGAGGAAGCGGAAGATCCCGGCACGCACGGTCGCCGCGCAGCCCAGGTAAACCCAAAAAACAGAGATACGGGAGGAGACATCCGATGAGCGACTTCTTCAAGGGCATCGACCCGGTTCCCTTCAAAGGCCCGGACAGCGACGATCCGCTGGCCTTCCGCTTCTACGAGCCGGACCGGATCGTCCTCGGCAAGCCGATGCGCGATCATTTGCGGATGGCGGTCGCCTACTGGCACTCCTTCGCCTGGCCGGGCTCCGACCCGTTCGGCGGCCAGACCTTCGAGCGGCCGTGGTTCAGCGAGGGCCTCTCCGCGGCGGAGCTGAAGGCCGAGGTCGCCTTCGAGATGTTCCAGATCCTCGGCGCCGACTTCTTCACCTTCCACGACCGCGACATCGCGCCCGAGGGACGCTCGCTTGCCGAAAGCGACCGCAACGTCCGCGCCATTGCCGACATCTTCGCCCGCAAGATGGAGGAGACCGGCGTGAAGCTCCTCTGGGGCACCGCCAACCTCTTCTCCAACCGCCGCTTCATGGGCGGCGCCGCGACCAACCCCGACCCGGAGGTCTTTGCCTACGCCGCGGCGCAGGTGAAGAGCTGCCTCGACGTGACCCACGACCTCAAGGGCGCCAACTACGTGCTCTGGGGCGGGCGCGAGGGCTACGAGACCCTGCTCAACACCGACATGAAGCAGGAGCTCGACCACATGGGGCGGTTCCTCTCCATGGTCGTCGACTACAAGCACAAGATCGGCTTCGAAGGGACGATCCTGATCGAGCCGAAGCCGCAGGAGCCGACCAAGCACCAGTACGACTACGACGTGGCGACGGTGTTCGGCTTCCTCCAGCGCTTCGGGCTGGAGAAGGAGGTCAAGCTCAACATCGAGACCGGCCACGCCGTCCTCGCCGGCCATTCGTTCGAGCACGAAATCGTCACGGCGGTGGCGCTCGGCATGCTTGGTTCGCTCGACGCCAACCGCAACGACTATCAGTCTGGCTGGGACACGGACCAGTTCCCGAACAACGTGCCGGAGACGGCGCTGGCGCTCTACTACGTCCTTCAGGGCGGCGGGCTGAACACCGGCGGCTTCAACTTCGACTCGAAGCTGCGGCGCCAGTCGCTCGATCCGGTCGACCTGATCGCCGGGCACGTCGGCGGCATGGACACCATTGCCCGCGGCCTGCTGGCGGCGGCGGCGATGATCGAGGACGGCGGACTCGCCGCGGCGTTGAAGGAGCGCTATGCCGGCTGGGAGACCCCCGAGGCGCAGGCGCTGCTGACCAGCGACCTTGAGACGATCGCGGCAAAGGTGGACAAGGAGGGTCTCGACCCGCAGCCGCGCTCGGGGCGGCAGGAGCGACTCGAGAACTGGGTCAACCGCTTCGTCTGACGGGCTGCGCTCCGGTTGCCCGGAAGGCGGGCAACCGGAGGTTCGCGATGCACGACCACGACGAGAAGCCGACCTGCCGGGTCGTCCGGACCGGCGGCACCTACGAGGGCAAGCAGGGCTTCAGCTACCGCGCCGGCATCTCGGCGGAAACGGTCGGGGCCGAGGGCATCTGCCTGATGCTGCTGACGATCCAGCCCGGCGACCGCGCGAAGGCGCACCTGCACGAGAGCCACGAGACGGCGATCTACATCATCAGCGGCGAGTCGGTGATGTGGTACGGCGAGCGGCTGGAGAACCGGGTTCTCGCGAAGGCGGGCGACATGGTCTACATCCCCGCGGGCGTGCCGCACCTGCCGGCGAACGTCTCGGACGCGCCCTGCGTCGCGGCGATCGCGCGGACCGATCCGAACGAGCAGGAGAGCGTCGTGCTGCGGCCGGATCTGGAGAGCCTGGTGCCGAGGTAGCCGCGCGCAAGCGCAACGCCCCGGCATCTTCGCGGATCGCCCGAATTTTCAGACACGCCGATCCGTTTCGCCGTCCCCGGTCGTCCTTGGTATATCCGCATGAAAGGGGAAACGCGCCATGTCCGACGAACCGGTTGTCCTGATCAACGTGCTCAAGGTGGAGCCCGAGAATCAGGAAGCACTGATCGTGCTCCTGCGACAGAACATCGACACCGTGGTCAGCAGTCTGCAGGGCTGGCGGTCCAGCCAGCTGATCGCCGCCGCCGACGGGTCCAGCGTGGTGATCTATTCCGAGTGGGAAACGCCGGCCGCGGTCGAGGCGATGCGCAGCGATCCGGGCATGATGGCCTACTTCCCGAAGTTCAGCGAACTGGCGAGTGTCGAGTCGATCCCGGGACGATCCGTCCTGCGTGCGCACGGGTGAGGGTCGCGCCATGGGCACGATGAAAGGATCAATCTCGCCGGAAGGCCATCTCGAGAAACACCGGCCGGCCATGACGGGCGAGGAATTCCAGAACATCCTGACGGAGTTGCGCCCGCGCCTGCACCGCTATTGTGCCCGCATGACGGGGTCGGCGGTGGATGGCGAGGATGTCGTGCAGGATACGCTGGTGAAGGCGCTGCGCGCGCAGGCGGACGGAGCCGAGATCGCAAATCCCGAAGGCTGGCTCCTTCGCATCGCGCACAACACCAGCCTCGATCTTCTGCGCCGCAGGGCGCGGCACGTCGTGGTTTCGTTGGCCGAAGCTCCCGAAATCGCAGCGGCTCCGCAAACGGACGCTCTGGCGGTCGGCTTCCATACCTTCCTGCAATTGCCGGAACTCCAGCGCTGCGCGGTGATCCTCAAGGACGTGCTCGGTCATTCGGTGGACGAGGTCGCGCAGATCGCGGACTGCACCCCGGCCGCCGCCAAGTCGGCGCTTCAACGCGGCCGGGAAGCCCTGCGCAGGCTGGCCGAGATGCCGGAAGATACGAGGCTGCCTCTGATGCGCGGAGGCCGACCGGCAGAAGATGGCCGCCTACGTCGGTCTGTTCCGTTCCGGCGACTTCGACGCGATCCGCGCCATGCTGGCCGACGAGGTCAGGCTCGACCTGGTGAACCGGCTCAGGCTGGATGGACGCGAGAAGATCAGCGTCTACTTCACCCGCTACGCGGAGGTGACGAAATGGCGCTTCGCGCTTGGCGCCGTCGAGGGCCGCCCCGCCATGCTGGTGTTCGACAGCGAGGTCGCGACCCCGAAGCCGGCGCATTTCGTCCTGATCGAATGGCGCGGTGACCGGATCGCCGAAATCCGCGATTTCCTCTACGCGCCCTACGTGCTGGAAGCGATCGAGTGGGCGCAGCTTGGC